>NZ_MQUS01000019.1:25037-174091 GCF_001953885.1 Streptomyces sp. IMTB 2501
GAAGTTCCCGGTCCCGCGCCGTCGTGTGTCCAAGCCGCGACCGAGCCGTGTCCGAGCCATGTGTCCGACAGGTTTCGCCCCACAGACGCCTTTTGCCAAGGGTTAACGCGCACCTCTTGACGGCTCCGTGACGCCGTTCTCAATATGTTCCCCATCGCGCAACCCATCGTGCAATGCGCAACAGCAGAGGAGCTTCTCGTGCCACACGAGGTCCGTGCCGTAGTCGCAGTGAAGAAGGGCGCACCCGTGGAGGTGCGGACGATCGTCGTCCCCGATCCGGGTCCCGGTGAGGTCCTGGTGGAGGTGCAGGCCTGCGGGGTGTGCCACACGGATCTCCACTACCGGGAGGGTGCGATCAACGACGACTTCCCGTTCCTGCTGGGCCATGAGGCGGCCGGCACGATCGAGGCGGTCGGCCCGGGTGTCACCGACCTCAAGCCCGGCGACTACGTGGTGCTGGCCTGGCGGGCACCCTGCGGCAGCTGCCGTTCCTGTCGGCGTGGCCGGCCCTGGTACTGCTTCGACTCCCGCAATGCCGCACAGCCGATGACCCTGCAGGACGGCACCCCGCTCAGCAACGCCCTCGGCATCGGCGCCTTCGCCGAGAAGACGCTGGTCGCGGCCGGTCAGGCGGTGAAGATCGACCCCGCTGCGCGGCCCGAGGCGGCCGGTCTCATCGGCTGCGGGGTGATGGCCGGTTACGGCGCCGCCGTCAACACCGGCAATGTCGGCCGCGGTGACTCGGTCGCCGTCATCGGCTGCGGCGGCGTCGGCAACGCGGCCATCGCGGGCGCCTGTCTGAACGGCGCCATGAAGGTCATCGCCGTGGACATCGACGACAAGAAGCTGGACCAGGCGGAGAGGTTCGGCGCCACCCACACCGTCAACTCCCGTGGAACCGACCCGATCGAGGCGGTACGGGAACTCACCGACGGTTACGGCGTGGACATCGCCATCGACGCGGTCGGCCGGCCCGAGACCTTCAAGCAGGCCTTCTACATGCGCGACCACGCCGGTCTGCTGGTCCAGGTCGGTGTGCCATCGCCCGGGATGACGGTCGAACTCCCGCTGATCGACGTCTTCTCACGCGGTGGCGCGATCAAGTCCTCCTGGTACGGCGACTGTCTGCCGAGCCGGGACTTCCCCTTCCTGATCGACCAGTATTTGTACGGCCTGCTCGACCTCAACGCGTTCGTGTCCGAGACGATCGCCCTGGACCAGGTGGAGGAGGCGTTCGGCAAGATGCACCGGGGCGAGGTGCTGCGCTCGGTGGTGGTGCTGTGAAGGGCGCCGTACGGATCGAACGCGTCGTCACCCACGGCACGTTCAGCCTCGACGGCGACACCTTCGACGTCGACAACAACATCTGGCTGGTCGGTGACGACGAGGAGGTGCTGGTCGTGGACGCGGCGCACGACGCCGAGGCGATCCACCGCGCCACGGCGGGCCGCCGGGTCACCGCCGTCGTCTGCACCCATGCCCACGACGACCACATCGACGCGGCGGACGCGCTCGCCACCCGCACCGGAGCGCCCGTCCTGCTCCACCCGGACGACCACGAGCTGTGGTCCCACACCCACCCCGCCCGCAAGCCGGACGGCGAGCTGGCAGACGGCCGCATCCTCACGGTCGCCGGCATCGAACTCCAGGTCATCCACACCCCCGGCCACACCTGGGGCAGCTGCTGCCTGTATGTCCCGTTCCTCGACGCCGTGTTCACCGGCGACACCCTCTTCCACGGCGGTCCGGGCGCCACCGGGCGCTCGTACTCCGACCGCCCGGCCATCGAGGCGTCCGTCCGCGCCCGGCTGCTGACCCTGCCGGGCGACACCGTGGTCCACACCGGGCACGGCCCGGACACGACGATCGCCGCCGAGCGGCCGAACGTCCCCACCGCCTGAGCGGCTCTCCCGCACCTGCCATCCCCGCCACCACAAGGAGGGGCATGACCAGCACGCCCACCCACCAGGCCCAGGGCCCGCGCGTCGTCGTCATCGGCGCCGGCATCGTCGGCTGCTCCCTCGCCGACGAGCTGACCGCCCGCGGCTGGACCGACGTCACCGTCCTCGAACAGGGCCCCCTGCCCGCCCCCGGCGGCTCCACCTCGCACGCCCCCGGGCTCGTCTTCCAGACCAGCCCGTCCAAGACCCTCACCGAGTTCGCCAAGTACACGGTCGAGAAGTTCCGCTCCCTCGATGCCGACGGCGTCTCCTGCTTCGACCAGGTCGGCGGCCTGGAGCTCGCGACCACCCCCGAGCGCCTGGCCGACCTGCACCGCAGAGCCGGTTGGGCCGCCTCCTGGGGCATCCGCGGTGAGGTCGTGAGCACGGCCCGCTGCAAGGAACTCTGGCCACTGCTGGACGAGTCGGTCGTCCTCGGCGGCTTCCACACCCCCGACGACGGCCTGGCCCGCGCCCTGCTCGCGGCCCGCGCCCAGATGGAACGAGCGACCTCGCGCGGCGCCCGCTTCCTGGACCGTCACACGGTCACCGGCATCGAGCAGGAGGACGGCCGGGTCACCGCCGTGGTCACCGACCGCGGCACCTTCCCCGCCGACCGGGTGGTCTCCGCGGCCGGATTCTGGGGGCCGGTCATCGGCCGCATGGCCGGGATCGACATACCGCTGCAACCGCTCGCGCACCAGTACGCGAAGACCAGGCCGCTTCCCGAGCTGAGCGGTGCCACGGCCGAGGCCTCGAAGCCGATCCTCCGCTTCCAGGACCGGGATCTGTACTTCCGTGAGCACACCGACCGCATCGGCATCGGCTCCTACGCACACCGGCCGCTGCCGGTGGACCCGTTCGCGATCCTGGCGTACGACGATGCGCGCGCCCGGGACATGGAGATGCCGTCCTCGTACCCGTTCACCGTCGAGGACTGGGCGCCGAGCTGGGAGGACTGCCGCCGGCTGCTGCCCGCGCTGGGCGAGACGGAGATCGAGACCGGGTTCAACGGCGTGTTCTCCTTCACCCCGGACGGCATGCCGGTCCTCGGTGAAACCCGGCAGCTGCGGGGCTTCTGGCTGGCCGAGGCGGTCTGGGTGACGCACTCCGCCGGGGTGGCGCGGGCGGTGGCCGAGTGGATGGTCGACGGGCGGCCCTCTCTCGACCTGCACGAGTGCGACCTCACGCGGTTCGAGGAGGCGCAGCGCTCACCGGCGTACATCCGTGAACGCGGTTCACAGCAGTTCGTCGAGGTGTACGACGTCCTGCACCCCCTGCAGCCGATGGAACAGCCGCGCCCCCTGCGGGTCAGCCCCTTCCACGCCCGCCAGCAGCAGCTCGGCGCCTTCTTCCTGGAGGGCACCGGCTGGGAGCGTCCGCACTGGTACGAGGCGAATGCCCCGCTCGTCGACACGCTCGGCGACCTGCCCGAGCGCGATGCCTGGTCGGCCCGCTACTGGTCCCCCATCGCCGCCGCCGAGGCGAGGACGACCCGCGAGAGAGTCGCGCTGTACGACATGACCCCGCTGCGCCGCCTGGAGGTGACCGGCCCCGGCGCGCTCGCCTTCCTGGACCGCATGACCAGCAACAACCTCCGCAAGAAGCCGGGCGCGGTCACGTACACCCTCCTTCTGGACGAGACGGGCGGCATCCGCTCCGACCTCACCGTCGCCCGGCTCGCCCCCGACCGCTTCCAGGCCGGCGCCAACTCCCCCGCCGACCTCGACCGGCTGCTGCGCCACGCCCCGGCCGACGTCCATATCCGGGACATCACCGCCGGCACCTGCTGCATCGGCGTCTGGGGCCCTCTCGCCCGCGATCTCGTCCAGCCGCTGACCCGCGACGACTTCTCCCACGAGGGCTTCGGCTATTTCCGTGCGAAGGAGACGTACATCGGGCACGTGCCGGTCACCGCCATGCGGCTGTCGTACGTCGGCGAACTGGGCTGGGAGCTGTACACCACCGCCGACCTGGGCCTCCGGCTCTGGGACACGCTGTGGCAGGCGGGGCAGGGCCTCGGCGTGGTCGCCGCCGGGCGCTCCGCCTTCAACTCCCTGCGCCTGGAGAAGGGTTACCGCGCCTGGGGCACCGACATGACCGACGAGCACACCCCCTTCGAGGCGGGCCTCGGCTTCGCGGTGCGCATGGACAAGGAGGACTTCGTCGGCAAGGCGGCACTGGAGCGGGCCGGAGAGCCGTCCCGCCGGCTCACCCCGCTCCTCCTCGACGACCCCGCCGCGGTGGTCCTCGGCAAGGAGCCGGTCTTTGTCGACGGCGCCCCGGCCGGCTACGTGACCAGCGCGTCGTACGGCTACACGCTGGGCCGTTGCATCGCCTACGCCTGGCTCCCGGCGGGCCTCACCACCGGCGTCGGCGTGCACATCGAGTACTTCGGCGAGAAGGTGCCGGCCACCGTCGCCGAGGAACCGCTGTTCGACCCCAAGATGACCCGGATCCGCCGTTAGTCTGAGGAGCAACCCGTGACGACGACACCGATCTCCCCGAGCCTCATCGCGACGCTTCCGGGCCGCTACTACACCGACCCGGACGTCTTCCGCAAGGAGCAGGAGACCATCTTCGAGTCCCTGTGGTTCTGCGCGGTCCGCAGCGCCGACCTGGACCGGCCGGGCGCGTTCCGCACGGTCCAGGTGGGCCGCGAGAACGTCATCATCACCCGCGCACGTACGGGTGAGCTGCGCGCCTTCCTGAACGTGTGCCGGCACCGGGGCGCACGGCTGTGCACCGAGGAGTCCGGCGAGGTGCGCCGCACTCTGCAGTGCCCGTACCACGCATGGACGTACGACCTTGACGGCAAGTTGATCGCAGCACCCAACTTGATCAAGATGCCGGACATTGATCGAGTCGCGTACGGGTTGATCAAGGTGGCCCTGCGCGAATGGCTCGGCTACGCGTGGGTGTGCCTCGCCGACGAACCGCCCTCCTTCGAGGACAGCGTGATGTACGCGGCCGTGGAGCGGCTCGGCGACGCGGCCGCCATCGAGCACTACGGCACCGAGCAACTGGCCCTCGGCAGACGCATCACCTACGACGTGCGGGCCAACTGGAAACTGATCGTCGAGAACTTCATGGAGTGCTACCACTGCGCGACGATCCACCCCGAACTCGTCGAGGTGCTGCCGGAGTTCGCCGACGGATACGCCGCCCAGTACTACGTCGGGCACGGAGCGGAGTTCGGCGCCGGGATCAAGGGGTTCACGGTCGACGGCAGCGCGGGCTTCGCCAAGCTCCCCGAGGTCGGCGCGGACCAGGACCGCCGCTACTACGCCATCACGGTCAGGCCGACCGTGTTCGTCAACCTCGTCCCCGACCACGTCATCCTGCACCGGATGTTCCCGCTGGCCGAGGACCGCACCGTCGTGGAGTGCGACTGGCTGTACGCGCCGGAGGTGGTGGCGTCGGGCGCGGACGTGTCGCACTCCGTGGAGCTGTTCCACCGGGTCAATCTGCAGGACTTCGAGGCGTGCGAGCGCACCCAGCCGGCGATGTCCTCGCGCGCGTACCGCAGCGGCGGGGTCCTGGTCCCCAACGAGCACCACATCGGGATCTTCCACGAGTGGCTGCTCGGCCGGCTGGGAGACGCCGATGCCTGACCTCTACATCGGCGGCGCGTGGCGGGGCGCCCTGGACGAGCGCACCCGGGAGATCCGCTGTCCCGCCGACGGCTCCCTGGTCGGCGTCGTCGACGAGGCCGGCGGCAAGGACACCGTGGAGGCGATCGCGGCGGCCCGGCGGGCCTTCGACACCGGACCCTGGCCGCGCACACCGGCACAGGAGCGCGGGGACCTGCTGCTGCGGGTCGCGGACCTCCTCGTCCGCGACCGGGACGTCCTGGCCCGCACCGAGTCTCTTGACACCGGCAAGAGACTGGCGGAGAGCGTGTACGACATTGACGATGTCGTCAACTGTTTCCGGTACTTCGGGCGGCTGGTGGCGAGCGAGACCGGGCGGGTGGTCGACACCGGCCGGGAGGGCGTCGACAGCCGGGTGGTGTACGAACCGGTCGGTGTCTGCGCCCTGATCACGCCGTGGAACTATCCGCTGCTGCAGACCGCATGGAAGGTCGCCCCGGCCCTCGCGGCGGGCAACACCTTCGTGCTGAAACCGAGCGAACTGACCCCGCACACCGCGATCCACCTGATGCGGCTGCTGGCGGAGGCGGGGCTGCCGCCCGGCGTGGCCAACCTGGTGCTGGGCGCGGGTCCGGAGGCGGGCGCCCCGCTCGGCGATCATCCGGACGTCGACCTGGTCTCCTTCACCGGCGGTCTGCTGACCGGCCGCAGGCTGATGGCCGCGGCGGCCGGCACGGTGAAGAAGGTCGCGCTCGAACTCGGCGGGAAGAACCCCAACATCGTCTTCGCGGACGCCGGCTTCGAGGCGGCCGTCGACATGGCGCTCACGGCGGTCTTCCTGCACTCCGGGCAGGTCTGCTCGGCCGGGGCCCGGCTGCTGGTCGAGGACGCGCTGCACGACCGGTTCGTGGACGAGGTCGTACGCCGGGCACAACTGATCCGGCTGGGCGGCCCGTTCGACGAACGCGCGCAGACCGGGCCGCTGATCTCGGCGGCCCACCGGGGGAAGGTCGAGGCCTATGTGGCCCGGGGCATCGAGGAGGGCGCGGTGCTGCGCTGCGGCGGCGCCCGGCCCGCCGGCCCCGGCTACGACGAGGGCTTCTACTACCTCCCGACCGTCCTGGACGCGTGCACCAGCGGCATGTCGGTGGTCCGGGAGGAGTCCTTCGGGCCGGTGCTGACCGTCGAGCGTTTCACCTCCGAGGACGAGGCCGTGCAGCTCGCCAACGACACGATCTACGGCCTCGCAGGCGCCGTGTGGACCGGCGACGAGGCCAGGGCCGCCCGGGTCGCGGCGGACCTGCGTCTCGGCACGGTATGGATCAACGACTACCACCCGTATGTGCCGCAGGCCGAATGGGGTGGTTACAAGCAGTCCGGGTGCGGGCGTGAACTCGGACCTGCGGGGCTCGCCGAGTACCGCGAGACGAAACACATCTGGCGCACCACCGCGCCGGAACCACAGGGCTGGTTCGACTGACAGCCAGAGGAGTCCGTTCATGACAGCCACGGAGCAATCGCCAGGCCCACACCACCACGACGACGCCGAACTCGCCGAGTTCGGCTACAAACCCGAACTCAAGCGTACGCTCGGCAACTTCCACACCTTCGCCGCCGGGATCAGCTACATCTCGATCCTGACCGGCACCTTCCAGCTGTTCTACTTCGGCTACGGCAGCGGCGGTCCGGCCTACTGGTGGTCGTGGCCGATGGTGTTCGTCGGCCAGTTCATGGTCGCCCTGTGCTTCGCCGAACTCGCCGCCCGCTACCCGGTGGCCGGCTCGGTCTACAACTGGTCGAAGAAGATCGGCAATCCGCACCTCGGCTGGCTGGCCGGGTGGATGATGTTGATCGCGTCCATCGTGTCCATCTCGGCGGTCGCGCTGGCCTACCAGTTGACGCTGCCGCAGATCTCGTCCACGTTCCAGTTCGTCGGGGACGGCACCGGGAAGTACGACGTGGCGACGAACGCGGTGGTCCTGGCAGGCGTGTTGATTCTGTTCACCACGTTGATCAATGCGTTCGGCGTGAAGTTGATGGCCACGATCAACACAGCCGGTGTCTTCATCGAGTTGATCGCGACCGTTGTATTGATCATCCTGTTCGCCGTCCACATCACCCGCGGCCCTCAGGTCGTCATGCAGACGAACCACACGGGCGCGGGCTACTCGACCGGCTATCTCGGCGCGTTCCTGGTGGCGTCGCTGGCCTCGGCGTACGTCATGTACGGCTTCGACACCGCCGCCTCGCTCGGCGAGGAGTCCCTGGACCCGTCCCGGAACGCCCCGCGCGCCATCATCCGCGCGATCGTCGCCTCCTTCATCCTCGGCGGCCTGGTGCTCCTGCTGGCGCTGATGAGCGTCTCCAGCCTCAAGAGCGACAAGCTGTCCACGGACGGCCTGCAGTACGTGGTGCTCGACGTCCTCGGTCCGACTGCCGGCAAGGCGATGCTGTGGTGCGTGCTGATCGCGGTCACGGTGTGCGCGCTGGCCGTGCACACGGCGGCGATCCGGCTGGCGTTCGCGATGGCCCGGGACAACAACCTGCCCGCGTCCTCGCTGCTGGCCAGGGTCAGCCCGCGCTTTCAGACCCCCGTCCTGCCGGCCGTGATCATCGGCGTGCTGGCGCTGGCGATCCTCGTGGTCAACATCCGCCAGCCGCAGATCTTCACGGTCGTCACCAGCATCGGCATCATCATGATCTACCTCGCCTACCTGGGCGTCACCGCGCCCATGCTGGTGGCCCGGCTGCGCGGGAAGTGGCAGCCGGCCGGCGGGGGCAGGTTCTCACTGGGCCGCTGGGGGCTGCTCGTCAACATCGTCGCGGTCGTGTGGGGCGCGGCAATGACGGTCAACCTCATCTGGCCGCGCGCCGCGGTCTACAACGCGAGCGCGCCGTACCACTGGTATCTGCGCTGGGGCGCGGTGCTGTTCGTCGCGGTCATCGCGGGCGGCGGCTTCGCCTACTACTGGTTCGTGCAGCGCCACCGCACCGGCGTGCTCGCCGAACACCGGCTGGAGACGGCGTCCGCCGCCTCGTCGGCTCCCCTCAGCGCTCCGGCGGCCGACTGACACCGCCCGAATCCACCTGTTCTGTCAGGCAAGGAGGTCACATGAGCATCGATGAGTTCGACTACGTGGTGGTCGGCGGCGGCACGGCGGGCAACGTGGTGGCGGCCCGGCTCTCCGAGGACCCGTCCGTGACGGTGTGTGTGCTGGAGGCGGGGCCGAGCGACGTCGGCGACGACGACGTTCTCCGGCTGGAGCGCTGGATGGGTCTGCTGGAGTCCGGCTACGACTGGGACTACCCGGTCGAACCACAGGCCACCGGCAACAGTTTTATGCGGCACGCGCGCGCCAAAGTGCTGGGCGGCTGTTCCTCGCACAATTCCGCCATCGCCTTCTGGGCGCCGGCGGAGGATCTGGACGACTGGGCCGCCCGGGGCTGTACGGGCTGGAGCGCGGCCGAATTGTTCCCGCTGTACCGGCGGCTGGAGAACAACGACGCGCCCGGCGACCACCACGGCCGCACCGGCCCGGTGAGGCTGCGCACGCTGAAGGGCGCCGATCCGTGCGGTGCCTCCCTGCTGGAGGCGTGTGCGCAGGCCGGGATACCCACGGTCCCGTTCAACACCGGGACGACGGTGGTGCGCGGGGCCAACTGGTTCCAGATCAACTCCGACGAGAACAACATCCGCCAGTCGTCGTCCGTCGCCTATCTGCACCCCGTGATGGGCAAACGTCCAAATCTAGACGTCCGAACCGGGGTGCGCGCGAAACGGCTGGTGCTGGAGGGCCGCCGGTGTGCGGGCGCCGAGTACCTGGACCCCGACCTGGTGCACACCCGCACGGTACGGGCCCGGCGCGAGGTCATCGTCTCGTGCGGCTCGATCGACTCCCCCAAGCTGCTGATGCTGTCCGGCATCGGCCCGGCCGGGCAACTGCGCGACGTCGGAGTGGACGTCGTCGTCGACTCCCCCGGCGTCGGCGAGAACCTCCAGGACCACCCCGAGGGCGTGATCATGTGGGAGGCGAAGCAGCCCATGCCCACCCTGTCGAGCCAGTGGTGGGAGGCGGGCATCTTCTACGACACCGAGCCCGGCCTGGACCGGCCCGACCTGATGTTCCACTACGGGTCCGTGCCGTTCGACATGAACACCGCCCGCTGGGGCTACCCCACCTCCGAGAACGCGTTCTGTCTGACGCCCAATGTGACGAAGGCGAGGTCGCGCGGCACGGTACGGCTGCGGACCCGCGACTTCCGGGACAAACCGAAAGTGGACCCGCGGTACTTCACGCACGAGCACGATGTGCGGGTGATGACGTACGGGCTGAAGCTGGCGCGCCGCATCGCCGCACAGCCCGCGCTCAGCGGCTGGACGGGCGCGGAACTGGCTCCGGGTCCGGACGTCCGGACGGACGACGAGTTGCTGGAGTACATCCACAAGACGCACAACACCGTCTATCACCCGTCCTGCACGGTGAAGATGGGCGCCGACGACGACCGCGCGGCCCCCCTCGACCCGCGGCTGCGGGTCAAGGGGGTCGAGGGGCTGCGGGTGGCCGACGGTTCGGTGATGCCGGACCTGATCGCCGTCAATCCGTGCATCACGACGATGATGATCGGCGAGAAGTGCGCGGACCTCGTGAAAGAGGACGCGTGAGCGTCACGCGGGCTTCTTGAACATCCTCGTCGCCGTGATCTCGCTGTGCACCGCCTCTCCGGCCTGGGCCTGCTGCGGCAGACCGGGCCGGAGGTGCTCCTCCACGCTGATGTACTTCAGGCCCGCCCTGAGGTCGGCGTCGTTGCGCAGCCGGATGACCAGCGGGAACTCCGCGAGCGCGGTCGTGTCGAACAGGCCGGTGGTGTACAGGAGCTGCACGCCGAGCGCGTCCGACACGGCTCGCTGCAGCTCCAGCAGGTACGTGGCGTTGGCGCGGCCGATGGGGTTGTCCAGGAAGAGCGTGCCGGCGTGCCGCTGCTTGTCCCGCCCTCGGTCGTTCGAACGCAGGGCGGCCATCGTGCAGTACAGCGCGATGGCTGCGGTGAGCAGCTGGCCGCCGGAGAACACGTCGCCCATCTGACCGACCGGGACGCGTTCCGCGCGCAGTACGGCGTCCGGCTTGAGGATCTCGACCGCGACACCCTTCGGCTGAAGGGCGGCCGCGACGCCCCGCAGCAGCAGGGACATGCCGTCGCGGCGCAGGTCGGAGTTCTTCTTCACGGCCGCGCGCGTGGCCTCGTCGATGACCTCGCCGAGCCGCTCGGTGAGCGTGGCCTGGTCGGGCTCCTCGAAGCGGATGCGCAGGAACTCCTGCCCGGACCATTCGCCGAGGCCTTCGGGGAGGCGGGAGAGCCGCTGGGCGGAGCGCAGGGTGGCGAGGGCGGACTCGACCAGACCGCGCAGGCGGTCCACGATCGAGTCGCGGTTGCGCTCCAGCTGGGCCAACTCGTCCGTCAGGACGCGCAGCCGGGGTGCGAAGGCGTCCGCCCACTTCTGCGCGTGCTCCGGCAGCGCCGACGCGGGCAGTTCGCGGATCTGCTGCCGAGCCGGGGTGCGGACCTGCTCGTAGCGCGTGGAGTTGGCGTGCCGGACCAGGACGTCGCTCGCCTCGCGCACGGCCGCCTCGGCGGCGGACAGGTCGGCGGCGCAGCCGCGCAGCGAGCGGCGGGCCTCGGCCGCGGAGTGCCGGGCCTCCTCCAGGCTGCCGGGGTACGGCTCCGGCTCCTCCTGCTCCTCCTCGGGGGCGTGCTCGCGCAGCAGGTCCCGGAGCATCGCGGCGATCTCGTCGAAGCCGCCGGCCGCGTCCTCGGCGGCCCGGTGGGCATCCAGCAGCTCGGCGTGGGCCTCTCGGGCCTCGGCCAGCGCCTCGGTACGGGAGGCGAGTTCGCCGGTCGCGGTGCGCAGCAGCGCCTGGGCGTGCTCGGCATCGCGCGGGAGCAGTTCCCCGGGCAGTTCCGTGTGCGCCTCGCCGTCCTCGGGGGCGTGCCGTTCGGCCTCGCCGCGCAGCCGGCCGAGCTGCTCGCTCGCCGTCGACATGCGGGTCTCCAGAAGCTGCACCAGTTCCTCCGCGCGGGCGGCGGCCGCCTGCCGGGAGGGGCCGTCGGAGCCGTCGGGCGACTGGAGCAGCTGCTCCGCGCGGGTGCGGACCTTGTTGCTGAGCCGGTCCAGCTCGGCACGGGCGGCGCTCTCGTCGCTCTCCGCGCGGGCCTGCTCGGCGCGCAGGTCGGCGCCGACGCCGACCTTCTCGTACACCTGGGAGGCGGCCCGGTAGGCCTCGCGGAGGGCGGGCAGGGACGCCTTGGGGGCGACCGCGTCCTCGACCGGTACGTCGTCCGGGGCGCCGGCGATCTCGGAGCGCTCGGCGCGCAGGGCACGGGCGGTGCGGCGGGCGTCGTCGGCGGCGCGCTGGGCGGCGCGGCGGTCCTCGTCGGCGGCGCGGGCGCGTTCCAGGCAGGCCTGCGCGCGCGCCTCGGACTCCGTCGCCTCGTCGGCGAGTTCACGCAGCCGGGCCTGCCAGCCGGCGCGTTCGCGCAGCCGGTAGGCGAGTCCGGCGAGGGCGTCGGCGGCGCGGCGGGCCTTCTGGGCGGCCTCCTGCCGTTCGTCGCGGACCTGTGCGGCCTCGGCGGCGGCCTCGTCGGCCTCCGTGCGCAGGGCGCGTGCCTCGGCCAGCTCGGCCTCGGCCTCCTCGGCGAACGCGCGGGTCTCCTCCGCGGTCTGGGCCAGCTCGGTGAGACGGCCGGCCGGGCAGCCGGTGCGCCAGGAGGCGAGCCGGGCGGCCAGCTCGCGGTCCTTGCCGAGCCGGGCGGCGAGGGTGCGGATCTCCTCGTCGCGCTCGGTCGCCCGCGCGCGCAGCGCCTGCCGTTCCTCGTCGGCGGCGTGCTCGTCGTGCATGGCCGGGTTCGGCGGCACGAGGAAGACGTCACCGGGGGCGGCGCTGTCGGCGGGCGGCGGGGCGAGGAGGGCGGCGGCCGTGCCCACGGCGACGGCGGAGCGGGGCAGCAGGGCGGCGTCGCCGAGCGCCTCGCGGGCACGCGCGTGCGTGTCCGGGTCGGTGATGATCACACCGTCGACGAGTTCCGGGCGGGCGGCGAGCACACGCGCGTGGTCGGCGGGGTCGACGGCCTGGGCGAGATAGCGCCAGCCGGGCAGCGCCGGGATGCCGTGCTCGCCGAGGAACTCCACGGTGGCCAGGACGTCGGGGCCGGGCGGCAGCAGTCCGCCGTCACCGAGGGCGCCGAGGATACGGGAGTCGTCGGCGGCGGCGGTGCGCAGCTCGAACAGGTGCCGTTCGGCGGTCGACACGGCGTCGTCCAGCAGCTCGCGCAACTCGTCGGCGAAGCGGTCGAGTTCCTCGAAGGCGAGCGGACCGTCGGCGGGGACAGCCGGGTCCGCCGCGGATCCCGCGCGTGTGTCGTCGTCCATGTCCGCCCTCGGGGCGGGCACCCGCGCCCAGCCCGGCGCACCCGGCAGGCTGAGCAGTTCCGCGAGCCGCTCCTCGGCGGCCAGGGACTCGGCGAGGCGCCGCTCGGCCTCGTGGGCGCGCTCGGCCGCCGCCGCGGCGTCCGCCGCGCGGGCCGCGGTCAGTTCCGCCCGGGACTCCGCGGAAGCCGCCTCGCGCGCGTGCTCGCTGACCTTGCGGGCGGCCTCACGGGCCGCGTCCCAGGCGGCGACGGCGGTCTTCTCGGCATCGCTGGCGGCGAGCGCGGCACGCGCGGGGTCGGCGTCCGGTGCGCTGTCGTCGAGCCAGCCCGCGCGGACCGCCTCGGCGGTCTCCTGCTCGACCTCGGCGAGGCGCTGGCGCAGATGCCCGGTCTCGCTGCGGGCGCGCTGCGCCTCGGTCGCGGCGGCGGTGGAGTCCCCGTAGGCGGAGTCGCTGACCTCCTGCAGCGCGGCGGAGCGCTCCTCCTCCTCGTTGGCGAGCGCCTCGGCGCTCTCGGCGGCCGTGTGCAGGGCCCGTACGAGGTCCACGGCGGCCTTGGCGCGCGCTGCGAGCGCGGGCGCGGCGTCCCGCTCCGCCTCCTGGATGGCGGCGGAGACACGCGCGACGCGGTCGGCGGCGGCGCGGTGCCGCAGCACGGCCTCGGCGGCCTGCCAGGCCGAGTGCAGGGTGCGCGCGTCGGCCAGTTCGCGCTTCTGCGCGGCGGCGGACTTCTCGGCGGCGGCGAGCGCCAACGAGGCGTGCCGGTAGGCGAGTTCGGCGGCGATCAGGGCGCTGCGTTCGCGGGCGCCCTCGGAGTGGGTGACGGCGTAGGCGGCGGCCGTGACCCGCTGGGCGAGGTCCGCGGCCCGCACCCGCTCCCGTACCGCCCGCGCGGACAGCCGCCGGACGAGGGTGCGGGTACGGCGCTCGGCGCCGGCGTGGACATCACGCGCGCGTGAACGGGCTTCGGCGGCCTCGACGATCCGCCCGAGCAGGTCGACCGAGCCTGCGGTGAAGTCCCGTTCGGCGATCAGCTCGGCGCGCCGGCCCAGCTTGTTGCCGAAGCCGCTGACGAGGTCGGCGAGACCGTCGGTGTCCCGGGTGTCGGTGACGGCGCGCAGCAGCAGGTCGGTGAAGTCGGAGTCCTTCTTCACCGCGAAGAGACCGGCCGCCTCGCCCTCGTCGGCGTTCATCTCCCGCTGGTAGCGGAAGAGTTCGGGGTCCAGGCCGAGGTCGCCGAGGTGCTCGATCCAGCGGTCGTGGATCTCCTCCCAGTGCACCTCCAGATGCGGGTAGGCCTTGCCCGCCTCCGTGAGGGCGTCGCGAAAGCCCTTCATGGTGCGGCGCCGGCCCTGGGCGCCCGAGGTGCCCTCGACGGTCGGCCGCACGGCGGTGGCCTCGGCGACCGGCAGATTGTCCAGGCTCAGGCCGGGGCCGGGCCGGAACGAGTACCAGGCCTCGGCGAACTTCCGTGGGTCGTTGGACACCTGCCGCCCGCGCCACTCGCTCACCTTGCCGACGACGACGCACTCGCCGGTCTGCACATGCTGCCACTCCAGCGCCACGTGCCCGCAGTCGTCGGCCAACAGGAACTTGCGCAGCACACCGGAGCTGGCACCGCCGAGGGTGTTGCGGTGGCCCGGCAGCATGACCGAGAAGATCAGCTTCAGCAGCACGGACTTGCCACCGCCGTTCTCCAGGAAGAGCACGCCGGCGGGCGCGGGCCGGCGCGGCGGGCCGGACGGCTCCTCCTCGAAGAACTCCGCCTGCGTGGGCGCCGGGTCGGGCACGGGCTCGCCGACACCCCGCAGGTCAAGCACGGTGTCGGCATAGCGCGCACCGGCGGGACCGATGGAGTAGAGGCGGACCCGGGACAGCTCGTACATGGCGGACTCTCGTAAGTCTGGTGAAAAGTGCGGTGGTTCAGGGGCTGGTGGCGCTGGTGCGCCTCAGGAGTGGAACGGCAGCCCGGCGTCGGCCGCCAGCTCCAGGTCCTCGGTGTCGTCGGCGGGCAGCAGACTGGCCGTCCCGTCGGTCACCGGTACGACGCCCAGCTCAAGCAGTTCGGCCAGGGCCGCGCTGCCCGCCATGTCCCGGACCTGGAGCTGGTAGCGGGCCGTGGTGCGGTACGTGCCGCCGCTGTCGTCGCCGGTGCGCTGCAGAAAGCCCGAGTCGGTGAGGAAGGCCAGGGCCTTGGCGACGATGCCGGTGGTGGAGGCGGCCGGCCGGCGGGCGTCCTTGGTGGCTCCGGTGGCGCTGCGTCTGGCCCAGATCCGCCAGGCGGCCTCAAGGCCGGGTGCGTCGGTCGCCGGGTCGGTGTTCTCGCCCAGTTCCTCGGCCCGCTCCTCCAGGCGCCGGCAGGCCTGCCGTACGAACGCGTCGACGCCGTTGACGGTGACGCGGCCGATGTAGGTGTCGTCGGCCAGGTCCTCCGGGCGCGGGAACGCCAGTGCGGCGGCGGCCAGATGGGCGAGGCCGTGCAGGAAGCGGTCGCCCGAGTCGGCGGCGGTGCGACGCGCGTAGTCACCCATGCGGACGGCGAACACCGAGTCCTCGGCGGCCGTGACGGCCATCCCCGCGCGCGGGGACACCTCCAGCACGACGAGCCCCAGACCGGCGGCGACGGCGTCGGCGAGCCGGGCGAACGCCGGGTCGTCCCGGTAGCGGCGCAGCAGTTCCGTGTACTCCTGGTCCCGCGCGGGCTGCAGCTTGGGCTGCAGCCCGAAGGCGACGAGCCGAGCCGCGTCGGCGGCGTCGGCGGGGGTGACGGCGGAACCGGCCGGCGCGGCGGCGGGCTCGGGCTCACTCCAGTCGACGTGCTCGGTCACGGCTTCGGCTCCTTGTCGCGTTGTCGCTTGCTCATGCTGCTTCCGTCCGGTCCGCAGCCATCCCCGCCGCATCCAGCAACGCGGTCCCCACGATCAGATCGGCCCCGCCGAACTCGGGATCGTCCAGCTCGGTCCCGTCGTCCACGGCGAACAACAGCTTCTCCTCGCCCTGCCGATAGGCCGTGCCGACCGCGGGACTGGCCGCGTGGACCGCCAACAGGGCCACCAGATAGGCCAGATCGGGATCCCCCGTCCGCCGCGCCTCGGCCAGCAGGCCCGACAGCCTGCGCGGCGCATCGGCCGGAAGGTCCAACAGCTCCATTGCGGCGGCCAGTTGCTCCTCGCTGAACCGGCTGTCGTCCGGCGTGGCGATCAGATCGGGCTCCGGCATCTCCGCGCCCAGATGCTCCCGCTCCACCGGCGGCGTCAGCAGGATCTCGACGAGGTCGCCGACCCGCACCGACACCGGGGTACGCAATCCCGTGCCGTTCGCGAAGAACGCGTCCGTGACCCGGGTCGCCTGCTCCAGCGGCAACGGCAGGACGGGGGCGAGGAGATGGCCGTACAGGTCCGTCCCGGAGGTCGTCGCCGGTGTGGCGAAGGCCTGCCGGTCCTGTTCGGCGCGGAACAGCGGCCCCGCCTCCAGCAACCGCGACTGGAGCTGGGTGTGCCGCCGGATGCAGTCCTTGACGATGTCGACCAGCTCGGCGGCGCGCCGCTTGTGCTCGGGCTCCTCGGTCTCGTCGCGG
The DNA here is from genome assembly GCF_001953885.1 of Streptomyces sp. IMTB 2501. Lineage (GTDB taxonomy): Bacteria > Actinomycetota > Actinomycetes > Streptomycetales > Streptomycetaceae > Streptomyces. Next base: position 41,572 of record NZ_MQUS01000019.1, read on the forward strand.
GCCTTGCGGATGTTGGTGAGGATCGCGTTCTCGTGGCGGTAGCGGTCGGCCACGTGGTCCAGGGCCTCGGCGATCATGTCGGGCACGGCGCCCAGCCAGTCGACCGCGCGGACGTTGCGCCGGGTGGCCTCCAGGGCGCGGCGCAGGGTCTCCGAGTACTGCACCGTGCGGTAGCGGGCCTGCTCGGCGGCGAGCTGGGCGTCGGCCAGCCGGCCGCGGCTGATCAGCACCTCCAGCTTGACCTCGGCGGCGATCTGGGCGCTGGTGACGTCGGTGTCGAGGGCGCCGACCAGGACGTTGACCGCCTCGTCCGTCGTGCGCAGATAGACCGTGCCGCCGGGCCCCGGGACCTCTTCGATCAGTTTGAAGTCGTAGTCCCTGCGGATGTATGTGCCGTCCGGGGCGAAGGTGCCGTAGACGGCGCGGAAGCCGCGGTCGACGCTGCCGACGTTGATCAGGTTCTCCAGGACCCAGCGGGCCACGCGCTCGTGCTCGGCGGTGGGCCGGTGCGGGGCCTGGGCGGCGATGCGCGGGACGAGCCGGGCCACGATCTGCTCGTGGTCGGCGCCGGTGTCGAAGTCCATGTTGAGGGTGACCAGGTCGATGGCGGCGAGAGCCACCTCGGCCATGCCGTACACCGAGTACTCACCGGCCAGGTTGGCCTTGCGCGCGTCGAGGTCGTGCAGCGGCGCGGTGCAGGCGAGCGCGCGCAGCCGCCGCGCCAGCCCCTCGTCGGCGGCCGGGCCCGGTGCCGGGCGCGGCCCCGCGCTGAGCTGGGGCGGAACACTGTCCGTCGATGCAGGCGAAGTCACGGTGCACAGACTAGGTCCTCGGTCTGACATCGACCCAAACGAGCGGCTCCGCCGCGTTTGGCCGGCGGAGCCGCCGGGCGTTGTCATCGATACGGCACCGCGCCGATACAGCGCACCGCCGATACGGCACCGCGCCGCTTACGGGGCGACCCGCCGCCGGTACACCTCCACCATCCGCTCCAGCGAGTCCCTGAGGTACGTCTCCAGCAGCCGCTCGGCCTCGCGCCTGTCGCCGGCCCGCAGCGCGCGCAGGATCTCGCGGTTGCGGGCGAGGTAGGGCTCGTGCAGCCGGCGCGGGTCGTCGACGACGTGGAAGGCGAGCCGCAGCTCGGCGAAGACGCTGCGCATCAGTTCGTCGGTGCGTTCGCTGCCGGCGAGGGCGACCAGTTCCCGATGGAAGTGGATGTTGGCGGTGCCCAGCACGTTCCAGTCGTTCTCGGCGGCCGCCGAGTCTCCCTCGGCCACCGCCGCGGCCACTCCCTCCAGCCGGTACGGAGGCTCGCCGAGCCCACGGACGACGGCGCACTCGACCAGGGAGCGCGTGCGGTAGATGTCCTCGACGTCCTCGACGGTCAGGACCCGTACGAACACACCGCGGTTGAGTTCATGGACCAGCAGGCGTTCGTGCGTGAGCAGCCGGAACGCCTCGCGCAGGGTGTTGCGGGACACCCCGAGGGCCCCGCCGATGCCGTCCTCCGACAGCCGGGTGCCGGGCGGGAAGTACCCGTCGGCGATGCGGGTCCGGAGGATGTCCGACACCCGCTCCGCCGTGCTCGTGCGCCCTAGGAGCGCACGATCGCCGGCCAGTGCCGTCAACTGCTCTGCCATGCCCGGAATTCAATCGCACGCATCGGGACGAGACAACATGCGTATTGAAGGATCGTTGAACGATCCTTGGATCCGCTGCCGTCCACCACGATCCTCGGGCGGCCGTCGACCACCGGGGGGCCCGCTCCGGCGCGGGCCCGGCCCGGTGAACTCCTCGGCGGAGCCTGGTCCCAGGCGCGGTCCAGGCCCGCCGGAAGGGCGTCCGGCGGTCTCGCGGTCGGACCCCCCGGCCGCCGGACGCTACCCGGTGATCGCGGAGGTCGGTGCCGCCGGCGTCCCGACCCCCGCGCAGGCCGTGTCCGGCACGGTGGCCTCGCGGGCCGTGTCCGCCCTCGCGGCAGCGCGGACGGAGCCTCCCGTCGTGACCGCTCGCGCGGGAGCCGGGATCACCGTCGGGTTCGTACCGGCAGGGCGCCGCTGAGCTTCGGCGCCCTCTCTGGTGCCCTCCGTCAGGGCGGCCAGGGCCGCGGACACCGCCGCCGAGGCACTCAGGTCGAGGCGGGCACTGGTGCCCCGGGCCCGGTGGCGCAGTTCGTCGGCCGCCAGGCGGATCAGCTGCGGCAGCAGATCGTTGCAGCGCCGGACCACCCAGCCGGTGCCGGCCGTGGCCAGCCACAGCAGGCTCGCCGCCTTGGTCGGCGCGGGGAACTCCGGCTCGGGCGACGGCGGCTGCCCCGTCGCGCGGCCCGCCTCGGCGAGCAGGGCGTGGAAGCGGACGGCGAGCTGCCGGTGCCCGCGCTCGCCCGGGTGCAGCCGGTCCGCGCTCCACAGGGCCCGGTCGGTGATCCAGGTTCCGTCCGCGGCGTGCAGGTGGATGGCGCCGTAGCGTTCGGAGAGCGCGTGGACGATCGTGTTGACAGCCCGTTGCCGGCGGGCCAGCGGGCGGGCCAGCGCGCCCGGCAGGCCCAGCATCGCACCGGGGTCGGGCAGGCAGGCGGTGAGCACGGTGGTGCCCGCGCGCGTGAAGGTCGCGTAGACCTCGTCGAGGTGCGCGGCGACCGCCTGGATGTCGAAGGTGCGGCGCAGAGTGTCGTTGACGCCGATCACCACCGCGACCACGTCGGGACGGAGTTCGAGGGCGGCCGGCGCCTGCCGCTCCATGACGTCACGGGTCTGTGCGCCGCTGACCGCGAGGTTGGTGAACCGCACGCCGTCGGCGGTCTCGGCGAGGGAGGGCGCGAGCAGCGCGGCCCAGCCCCGCCAGCCGTCCCCGGCGGGGTCGCCCACACCCTGGGTCAGCGAGTCCCCGAGGGCGACGAAGCGGACGGGTCTCATGCCACGCCCTCCGGCACCGTGCGTCATGCCACGCCCTCCGCGACGGAGCGCCGGACGCCGGTGGGGCGGAGCACCTCGGCGTCATGGGCCGCCAGAAACGATTCGACGGCCGTTCCCCAGCCGAAGCACTCTGCACGCGCGCGTGCCGCCTCGCGCCGCTCCGGTTCACCGCGGTCGAGGAGCATTTCAACGGCGTCGGCGAACGCCTCGCCGCGGTCCGCGGCCGTGGCCCCGGCGGAGCCGATGACCTCGGGCAGCGCGGAGGAGGCGCTCGCCACGACGGGCGTACCGCACGCCATGGCCTCCAGGGCGGCGAGCCCGAAGGTCTCGGCAGGCCCGGGCGCGAGGGCGACGTCCGCGGTGGCCTGGAGCGCGCCGAGCGCGGCCCGGTCGGCGACGTGCCCGAGGAACGTCACCGGCAGCCCCAGCTCCCGCGCGCGCTGTTCCAGGCGGGGCTTGAGCGGCCCGTCTCCGGCCACCACGAGCACCGCCCGCCGCCCACGGCGCAGCAGCGCCTCCAGGGCGTCCAGGGCCGTCCCGGGCCGCTTCTCCACCGACAGCCGCGAGCACATGACGAGCAGCGCCTCGCCACCGCGCGCGTGGAGGGTGCGCAGGCCCGGGTCGTGCAGCGCGGGGTGCCGTTCCATCAGGTCGACGCCGAGGGGGGCGCGTACGACATTGCGCGCGCCGATGCGCACGAACTCGCGCTCGGCGAACTCGGTCGTGCACACCACCCGCGAGTAGACGTGCGCGGTACGGGTGTTGAGGGCATCGGCGGCCCGGCGGGAGAGGTTCTCGGACAGACCCCAGGTGCGCAGCACGCCGTCGGCGGTCTCGTGGGAGACCATCACGGCGGGCACGCGCGCGCGGCGGGCCCAGCGGCCGGTCCAGCGCAGGGTCGTACGGTCGGAGACCTCCAGGCGGTCCGGGGCCAGCTCCTCCAGGAGGGCGGCCACCCGCCGCTTGTCGGTGAGGACGCGGTAGCCGCCGGTGCCGGGCAGCAGCGGGCCGGGCAGGGTGATGACCCGGCCCTGCTCGGTGTCGCGGTCGGTGTGCCGTTCGCCGGGCACGATGAGCACCGGTTCATGGCCGGCTGCCTGGAAGCCCTTGCCCAGCTCGCGCAGGGCGGTGCGCAGGCCACCGGAGGCCGGGGCGACGAAGTTGGCGAGCCGGACGATACGCAGGGACTTGCCGGTCATGCCGCCACCGCCGTCCTGCGGGCCGCGAGGACGTCGCCGTAGTGGGCGATCAGCTGGTCGCCGACGGCGGCCCAGGTGCGGCCCTCGACCATGGTGCGCGCGGCGGTGCCGTAGGCGGTCCGCCGCGCCGGGTCGGCGGCCAGTTCGCGGACGGCCTCCGTCACGGCGGTGACGTCGCCCGGTGGGACGAGCAGTCCGGTGCGGCCGTGGGCTACCAGGTCGAGCGGGCCGCCGGCGGCGGGTGCGACGACCGGGACCCCGCTGGCCATGGCCTCCTGGACGGTCTGGCAGAACGTCTCGAAGGGGCCGGTGTGCGCGAACAGGTCCAGCGAGGCGAAGATCCGCGCGAGGTCGCCGCCGGTGCGGCGGCCGAGGAAGACGGCACCGGGCAGGGCCTCGGTGAGGTGGGCGTGGCTGGGCCCGTCGCCGACGATCACGACCTTGACGCCCGGCAGGCCGCACGCTCCGGCGAGGAGTTCGACGTGCTTCTCGGGGGCGAGCCGGCCGACGTAACCGACGATGGCCTCGCCGTTGGGGGCGAGTTCGCGGCGCAGGGCTTCGTCACGGAGGTCTGGCCGGAAACGTACGGTGTCCACGCCCCGCGGCCACAGCCGGACCCGGGGCACGCCGTGCGCCTCCAGGTCGCCGAGGGCGGCGCTGGAGGGGGCGAGGGTGCGGTCGGCGGCGGCGTGCACGGAGCGGATCCGCCGCCAGGCGGCCGCCTCGCCGGCGCCCATGTAGGTGCGGGCGTATCCGGCCAGGTCGGTCTGGTAGACGGCGACGGCGGGGATGCCGAGCTTGGCGGCGGCGGCCATGCCGCGGACGCCGAGGACGAAGGGGCTGGCGAGATGGACCAGGTCGGCGCGGTGCTCGACGAGCGCCGCGGCGAGGCGCCGGCTGGGGAGGGCGACGCGGACCTGGGGGTAGCCGGGGAGCGGGAGGGAGGGGATCCGGACGACCGGGCACGGGGCGTCCGTGTCCGGTCCGCTGCCCGGAGCGGGGGCGGGGGCGACGACGAGCGGATGGTGACCGCGATCTACGAGGTGCCGGGCGGTCTGGAGCGCGCAGTGGGCCACGCCGTTCACATCGGGGGGAAAGGATTCGGTCACGATGACGACACGCATACGGGTGTTGTCGCCGCGCAGGACGTGGCCGCGTCGACTTCGATCTTTCCGCCCGGGGAACGTCCCATGAGCGTTGGGCTGCACACCCGAGCAGGTCAGACGACCGTCATGACCGCCTGACCTGCGGGACACCCGGTGTTCACCGGGCGGGCGGTCGTCCGCCCGCCGGGTGCGTGCGCGAGGTCAGCCGAGGGCGGCGTCGGGTCCGAAGCGGCTGCGGACCGCCGTCTGCACCTCCGCCTCCTCGGCCGGATCGGCGGCCAGGCGGCGCAGCCGCTCCACGACCCGGGTGTCGCCGGTCTCGGCGTGCCGGGCGGCGAGTTCGCGGGTGGTCTCCTCGCAGTCCCACAGGCATTCGACGGCGAAGCCGGTGGCGAAGGAGGGGTCGGTGGCGGCCAGGGCGCGGGCGGCGCGGCCGCGGAGATGGGAGGAGGCCGTCTCGCGGTAGATGTGGCGCAGGACGGGGGCGGCGCAGGCGATGCCGAGGCGGCCGGTGCCGTCGACGAGGGTCCACAGCGTGGGCGCGTCGGGTCCTTCGCCGCGTACGGCCTCGCGGAGGGCGCCGAGGACGAGGTCACGGTCCTGGGCGCCGCCGCGGCAGGCGAGCATGCGTCCGGCGGCGGCCCCGAGCGCGTCGGGGCGCTGGGCCCAGCGGCGCGCGCGGTCGACGGCGGCGATACTGCGCATCCGTTCGAAGGCGTCGACGGCCGCCTCCACGACGACGGTCGTGCCGTCGATGACGGCGGCCTCGATCAGGTCGAGCGCGTCCGGGTCGTTGCTGTCGGCGAGGTAGCGCAGCGCGGTGCAACGGGCGCCGTCGATGCCGGTCCGGGCGGCCTGGACGATCTCCGGCCGGTCCTCGGGGCCGGCCACGGCGACCAGGCAGCGGGCGGCCGGCACATGGAGGGCGGCGCCGCGCTCGATGCCCTGCTGGGCCCATTCGAAGACGGCGCGCACGCTCCAGCCGGGCCGTGGGCCGGTCGGCCGCATCTGGCGCTGCCAGCGGTCGAAACAGCCGGTCTCCTGTGCGGCACGCACGCGTGTGGCGATCGCTGCGCGCGGATCCTCGGCCCACAGGCGCCAGGGCCTCGGCTCGAAGGCGTCGCGTACGGCGGCGGCCAGCTCGGCCTCGCCCTCGGGGTCGGTGGCGAAGCGGGCCAGAACGGGCACGGCGAGAGCGCGCAGGCCCGCGTCGTCGTCCCTGAGGGCCAGCTCGTCCAGGGCCCAGGCCCAGTTGGAGCCGCGGGCGGCGTACCTGCGCAGCAGGTCGAGCGCGTCCTGCCTGCCGTAGGAGGCGAGGTGCCCGAGCACGGCCAGTGCGAGGCCGGTGCGGGACTCGTCGGTGTCGAGGACGTCCTCGGGGTCGAAGAGGTGCGCCTCGATGGCGTCCAGCTCGCCGTTCAGGTCGAGGTAGAGCCGGGCGTAGTAGAGGGAGCGGTTCTCCACCTGCCAGTCGTGGCGGGGATCGCGCAGCACACAGTGGTTCAGGGCCGCGAGCGCCTCGGCGCGCGGGGCGGTGAGCGCGTGCAGCGTGCCGTCGCCGCGGCCCCGCTGGAGCAGGCCGAGCAGCGTACCGCTGGGCGCTATGACCGGATCGAACATGGGAAACAGCCTCACATCAAGCGTCGACGCAACCGGAGAACACGCACTACCTGGCCGCGTGACACAACGTCGGAGCGCCCGCCGTCTCTTGCTTGCTGTAGACCATCTCTCTCTGCCTCTCGTCTGTGGCCCATGCGGACCGCATCACGGCCCGCGCGGTGCGGCAACACCTGCCCAGCCATCGCGTCCGTGAATCACGTCGTCATGATGACCCGCGGTGTGTGCTGCCGCGACCGTATTTCCGGCGGCCCTTTACCGCCTCCCCCGTTTTCCGTGTCGTACCTGCTCAGGACATGCGCGTCAGTGCGCGCCGAACAGCTCCAGGAGTTCCGTCTTGCCGAACATCCGGGCGGTGTCGACGGCCGACGGCGTCCCCGCCGCAGGGTCGGCGCCACCCTCCAGGAGTGCCTTGATCACTTCCGTCTCGCCCTTGAAGACCGCACCCGCGAGCGGGGTCTGGCCTCGGTCGTTGATCTGGTCCGCCGCGGCGCCCCGGGCGAGCAGGGCGCGCACCGCCTCGGCGTGGCCGTGGTAGGCGGCGAGCATCACCAGGGAGTCACCGCGGTCGTTGGTGAGGTTGGCCGGAACGCCGGCGTCGACGTATGCCACCAGCGCCTCGGTCTGCCCCTGCCGGGCCAGATCGAAGATCTTGGTCGCCAGCTCCACGACCTCGGGGTCGGGGGCTTCACTCATCGGCCGGACCGCCTCTCCTGGAAACTTCGGGGACTTCGGGGAGCGTACGGCACCGAGCGGAACACGGCCGTACGAGTGAATCGCCAGCGTACTGGCTCACGCGGCACATGACCCGATGTGCCCGAGGTAAAGATCAGCATCAGCCGCCACCGGAGGCAAGACCCCGTCGCGACCGGGCCGAAACCACTACGCGAAGTGAGCGAAATAGGCCGAAATTCACCCAGTTGCACCTTTAATAGTATGGATACATCCTGTGATCCTGGAAGAACTCATGGTGACTGTCCCCCACCTTCGACACCAGGAGGCCCGAAATGATCCTCTCCGTCTCAGGCGTCATGCTGCTCGGCGTCGTCGTCTTCCTCTTCTTCCGCAAGGACGGCCTCAAGGGCTCGCACGCATGCACGTCGGCCCTGTTCGGCTTCTACCTGGCCAGCACGGGCATCGCCCCCAGCATCAAGGCCGGCGGCGAGAGTCTGGCGAGCCTCCTCGGCGGCATCAAGTTCTGACCCCGCCCGCACGCACCATCAGGAGACCGCAGTGGCCCGGCGTCCCCTCCCCCGCATCCTGAGCAAGGACAGCGCCCAGATCGCCCGGATGCAGATCGCCCGGAGCAGGGAACTGGCCCGGACGGCGGCCGACAGCGCCACCGACGTCCTCCACCCGCTGATCACCGTCACGCGCGGACTGCGCCTGCTGGCCGCGTCCGGGCAGCGCAGATGGGCGGACACCCCCAAGGACAAGCGCGGGCCGCTGCTGTTCCTGGTGGCCTCCCTGATCCTGGCCGTGGCACTGCTGCCGTACGGGCCGCTGCTTGCCGTCATCACCGTGATGGCGACGGCGGCCTGGCAGGGCCGCGACCGCACCCCGCCGGCCCCCGAAGGGCCCGACGAGTCCCAGACCGAACGGCTCCAGACCCTCTATGAGGCCCTGGTGCCGTACTTCTCCGCCCCCGAGGACCCGGCACCGCTCTACACGCACGGCGGGGAGTGGGAGAAAGCCGTCCCCGACCACGAGTTCGACGACGACGGCCGCGTCGCTCATCTCGTCATCCGCTACCCCGCCTACTTCACGGACGCCGAGCACGAGGCCCGCGCGCGGATCGAGCAGCTGCTCACCGCGAAGGCCGGGCGGGGCCGCGAGTACCACTTCGCATGGGACGAGGAGGGCAACCAGCTCACCGTCACCGCGCTTCCCCCGCTGCCCGCCGACATCCCGGCCCAGCACTTCGTCACCGCGCCCGGCGAGACCGTCCTCGGCTTCACCGACCCGAGCGAGATCCAGCGCACGCTCCCCCTCTCCTACGGAGAGGAACAGATCGACGTACCGCCGGTCGTCTGGCGCACCGGCATCCGCTCCACCGAACCGCACCTGCTGGCCATGGGCCACCCCGGCACCGGCACCTCGACCCTGCTGCGCTCCATCGCCCTGCAGGCCCTCCAGTACGGCGACGTGCTGTTCGTCGACGGCGGCGGCACCGGCGAGTACGCCTGCCTGACCGGCCGGAACGGGGTGCTGACCGTGGAGTGCGCGCTGCCCGGGGCGCTGGCGAGCCTGGAATGGGCCGCGCAGGAGACCGAGCGGCGCCTCATCGCCATCAACCTGGCCCGGCAGGCGGGCGATCCGCCACCGGCCGACGCCCGGCGCGCGCTGTGGATCCTGGTGGACCGCCCGTCCGTCTTCACCCACCTCGCCGCGGCGGACGGCCGCAAGGACCCACAGGAGCTGCTCCAGGTGCCGCTGCGGCACGGGCGCGCGGCGAACGTGACGGTCGTGGTGGCCGAGCAGTTCGACGGCGCGGAAGCGCTCGGCGACGCGGTACGGCAGCACACACGCGCGCGTGTCGTGCTCGGGCCCGCGACGGCTCGGCAGGTGGAGGCGGTGCTCGGGGCTCCGCCGCACACCACGCCGCCGGGGCAGGTGCCGCCGGGGCGGGGGTATGCGCGGCTGGGGGCCGGGCCGGTGCACCGGCTTCAGGTGCCGCGTACACCGGATCCGTACGACGACGCGACGAGTGACGCGGACCGGCAGGCGGTGCTGGAGTTGCTGCCGGCCCGGACGGCTCCGGTGGAGCCGAACGCGTCCGCGCCGACGGATCTGACGAAGCGGACGATGTCTGCGGAAGCGGTGGTTGCCGAGCCTTCGTAGGACGCCCCGCGCCGGCGCGGGCAACCCAGCACGCACCCGCCCTCGCCGCACCGCAGCGCGCCGAGCCGTCACGCGCCCCGCCTACGCCACAAACGTACGCGGCGCCTCCGTGCCCCCCGTACCGCCGCCGGTCTCCACCAGCCGAGCCGCCGCGGCCAGCCGGACCGCCGCCTCCTCCGCCACCGCGCCCCCCACCGTGAACGGAAGCCGGACATAGCCCTCGAAGGCGCCGTCGACGCCGAAGCGAGGGCCGGAAGGGACGCGGACGCCGGTTCGCTCGCCCGCTTCGGCGAGCCGGGAGCCGGACAGGCCGCCGGCCCGGACCCACAGGGTCAGCCCGCCCTTCGGGATCTCGAACTCCCAGGTGGGCAGTTCGCGCCGGATCGCCGCCACCAGCGCGTCCCGGTTCTCGCGGGCCTGAATCCGGCGCAACTCGACCGCCTGATCCCAACCGCCCGTGCTGAAGAGCCAGTTGACGGCGAGCTGCTCCAGCACCGGCGTACCCAGGTCGGCGTATGCCCGCGCGGCGACCAGACTGCGGATGACGTCCGGTGCCGCCCGCACCCAGCCGATGCGCATGCCCGCCCAGAACGCCTTGCTGGCCGAGCCGACCGTGATGACGGTCGAGCCGGCCGGGTCGAAGGCGCAGACCCGGCGAGGCATGGCGCCCGCGCACTCCTCGTCCACCCACAGCTCGGTCATCGTCTCGTCGGCGACGAGCACCGTGCCGGCCGAGCGTGCCGCGTCCACCAGCCGGCGCCGCTGGTCCTCGTCGGCGAGCGCACCGGTGGGGTTGTGGAAGTCGGCGACCACATAGGCGAGCCGGGGCGCGGCCTCGCGCAGGACCTGGCGCCAGCGGTCCATGTCCCAGCCGGACAGGCCCTCGGCCATCGCGACGGGGACCAGACGCGCGCCCGCCTCGCGCATCAGCTGCAGGATGTTGGCGTAGGACGGCGATTCGACGGCGATGCGTTCACCGCGGCCCGCGAAGAGGTGACAGATCGCGTCGATGGCGCCCATCGCGCCGGTCGTCACCATGATCTGCTCGGGCATCGTGGGGATCCCGGCGGCGGTGTAGCGCTCGGCGATCATCGAGCGCAGCGCGGGCAGGCCCGCCGGGTAGTCGCCGTGCGTATGGGCGTACGGCGGCAGCTCCTCCAGGGCGCCCTGCACGGCGCGGGTGAGCCACGGTTCGGGGGCCGGCAGCGAGGCGCAGCCCAGGTCGATCACCGAGCCCAGGGCCTCGGGGGGCAGGGGTTCGAGGCCCCGGGCGGGCAGCGGGTTGCCCGCCGGTACGGCGGTCCAGCTGCCGGCTCCGCGCCGGGACTCCAAAAAGCCCTCGGTGCGCAGCGCCTCGTACGCGGCCGCGACGGTGGTGCGGCTCACGGAGAGGGCGAGGGCGAGTTCGCGTTCGGCGGGCAGCCGGGCGGCCACCGGGACGCGCCCTTCGAGCACCAGCAGCCGGATGCCGTCGGCGAGGGCGCGATAGGCAGGCGGACGGCGGGTGCCGGGGCCCGCCGGACGCTCCTGCTGGGAGTTGAGGAGCCGGGCCAGCTGAGCGGCCCCCATCGCAGAGGTCCACTGCGCCATGACGATCAGTCCACCTTCCCCGAATTGGCCATGGATGACGTTCCATCCCAAGCCACAGAGTGACATGCGTCAGGCCACCGCCACCACCCAGGGGGGTATCTCATGTCCGCTCGCAGTCATCTCGTACGACGGCTGATCCAGCTGTACGCCGGGCTCGCGCTCTACGGTGCGAGTGCCGCGCTGCTCCTGCGGGCGGGCCTGGGCATGGAGCCCTGGGGCGTACTGCACCAGGGGCTCGCGGAGCTGACCGGGCTGACCATCGGGGTCGTGTCGATCATCGTGGGAGCGGCGGTGCTGCTTCTGTGGATCCCACTGCGCCAGCGCCCGGGGCTCGGCACGGTCTCGAACGTCTTCGTCGTCGGCCTCGCGATGGACGGCACGCTCGCGCTCGTCCCGGACGCGCACTCCCTGGCCGTACGCGTGCCGTTGCTGCTCGCGGGCATCGTGCTGAACGGCGTGGCGACCGGCCTGTACATCTCGGCGCGTTTCGGCCCGGGTCCGCGCGACGGGCTCATGACGGGCCTGCACCGGCGCTCCGGCCGCTCGATCCGGCTGATACGGACCGGGATCGAGGTGGCGGTGGTGGTCACCGGCTTCCTGCTGGGGGGCACGATCGGTGTCGGCACCGTGCTGTACGCCGTGTCCATCGGGCCGCTGGCGCAGCTGTTCCTGCGGGTGTTCGCCGTCCCGGCGGCATCGAGCCGAAGCACGGTCGTTGCCGAAGCGACACCGGAACGGGCGATACTGCGTTCGTGAGCCTCACGACACCGCCCAAGCGCCACCCGTACCTCGACCACCCGGGCCCCATAGCCTTCGCCCACCGGGGAGGGGCCGCCGACGGGATCGAGAACACCGTGACGCAGTTCCGGCGCGCGGTGGACATGGGCTACCGGTACATCGAGACCGATGTGCACGCCACGGCCGACGGCCGGCTCGTCGCCTTCCACGACTCGTCGCTGGACCGGGTCACCGACGGGGCGGGCCGGATCGCGGATCTGCCGTGGGAGGACGTTCGGCAGGCGCGCGTGGGCGGCCGTGAACCGGTGCCGCTGTTCGAGGAGTTGCTGGAGACCTTCCCCGAGGTCCGCTGGAACGTCGACATCAAGGCCGAGCCCGCTCTGCGCCCCACGCTCGACCTGATCGAGCGCACCAACGCCTGGGACCGGGTCTGTGTGGGCTCGTTCTCCGAGGCCCGGGTGCTGCGCGCCCAGCGGCTGGCCGGGCCGCGGCTGGCCACCTCGTTCGGCACGCGCGGCGTACTGAGTCTGCGCCTGCGCTCGTGGGGACTGCCGGCCGCCGTGCGCCGGTCCGCCGTCGCGGCGCAGGTGCCCGAGGCCCAGTCGGGAGTCCCGGTGGTCGACCAGCGCTTCGTCCGCGCCGCCCACGCGCTCGGGCTGCAGGTGCACGTGTGGACGATCAACGAGCCGGAACGGATGCACCGGCTTCTGGACCTGGGAGTCGATGGCATCATGACCGATCACATCGACACGTTGCGCAAGGTCATGGAAGACCGCGGCGCCTGGGTCTGACGACCCGGCGGCCGGGCCCGAGCCTTCGCAGTTGAACGGGGAAGCGAGGGCACGGGTGGGAACCGACACCGTGCGGACACAGACGGCGGACGAGACCGCCGGCCTGCGCCGCGAGCAGCGCGGCTGGTACTTCTACGACTGGGCCTGCTCGGTCTATTCGACGAGCGTGTTGACGGTCTTCTTGGGGCCTTACCTCACGGCCGTCGCCGAGCGGGCCGCGGACGCCGACGGCTATGTGCATCCGCTGGGCGTCCCGGTCCGGGCGGGCTCCTTCTTCGCCTACTCGGTGTCCCTGTCGGTGATCCTCGCCGTCGTGGTGATGCCGCTCGTGGGCAGCGCGGCCGACCGCACGGGCCGCAAGAAGCCGCTGCTCGCGGCGGCGGCGTACACCGGGGCCGCCGCGACCACGGGCATGTTCTTCCTGGACGGCGACCGGTATCTGCTCGGCGGGGTACTGCTGGTGGTGGCCAACGCCGCGCAGTCGGTCGGGATGATGCTCTACAACTCCTATCTGCCGCAGATCGCCCCGCCCGAGCAGCGCGACGCGGTCTCGTCGCGGGGCTGGGCCTTCGGCTACGCGGCGGGCTCCACGGTCCTCGTCGCCAACCTGGTCCTGTACTCGGCGCACGGCTCCTTCGGCCTGACCGAGGCGGCCGCGGTCCGTATCTGCCTGGCCTCGGCGGGCCTGTGGTGGGGAGCCTTCACGCTCATACCGCTGCGCAGGCTGCGCGACCGGCACGCGCGCGTGGAGCGCACCACGGCACCCGGGCTCCGGCAGCTCGCGGCGACGGTCCGGGACCTGCGCCGGTACCCGCTGACGCTCGGCTTCCTGCTGGCGTACCTCATCTACAACGACGGCATCCAGACGGTGATCTCCCAGGCCTCCGTCTACGGCTCACAGGAACTGGGCCTCGGGCAGTCGACGCTCATCGTGGCCGTGCTGCTGGTGCAGGTGCTGGCTGTGGCCGGTGCACTGGCGATGGGCCGGCTGGCCCGGACGTACGGCGCCCAGCGCACGATCCTGGGCTCGCTGGTCGCCTGGACGGTCACCCTGGCGGCCGGATACTTCCTCCCCGCGAAGGCGCCGGTGTTCTTCTTCGTGCTGGCCGCCGGGATCGGCCTGGTTCTCGGCGGCAGCCAGGCCCTGTCCCGCTCGCTGTTCTCGCACCTCGTGCCGCCCGGCAAGGAGGCCGAATACTTCTCGGCGTACGAGATGAGCGACCGCGGGATGAGCTGGCTCGGACCGCTGCTGTTCGGCGTGACCTACCAGCTGACCGGGAGCTACCGGTCCGCGATCATCTCGCTGGTGGCCTTCTTCGTCATCGGATTCGCCCTGCTCGCGCGGGTCCCGGTGCGCCGGGCGATCGCCGAGGCGGGCAACCCGGTACCCGAGAAGATTTAGCATCGATTTAGCGCTCAACCCGAAAGGGCGGTAGTGTACGCCTTTGGCCTGCCAGGCGTACCGTTACTGCGCGTCAAAGATGCCGAAACGCTGGGTGACATCTGCTAGCAGATGTGACAAACCGGGCGCCGGTGGGTACGACATTTGTCAGCAAGGCTGCGGCTACGACGGCGACGCATGACCCGGAACGGGACACGGAACGGGAATCTTTACCGCCGACCGGACGTTGACCGGATGACGACGACAGCGACACCTGTCCTGTGGGCGACAAGCCCGGGAGGCACGATTCATGAGTGAGCGAGCTCTTCGCGGTACGCGCCTCGTGGTGACCAGCTACGAGACGGACCGCGGTATCGACCTGGCCCCGCGCCAGGCCGTGGAGTACGCATGTGAGAAGGGGCACCGTTTCGAGATGCCCTTCTCCGTCGAGGCGGAGATCCCGCCGGAGTGGGAGTGCAAGGTCTGCGGGGCCCAGGCACTCCTCGTCGACGGTGACGGCCCTGAGGAGAAGAAGGCCAAGCCCGCGCGTACCCACTGGGACATGCTGATGGAGCGGCGCACCCGTGAGGAACTCGAAGAGGTCCTTGAGGAGCGCCTGGCGGTTCTGCGCTCGGGGGCGATGAACATCGCGGTTCACCCCCGGGACAGCCGCAAGTCGGCCTAGTCCCTGCGGGGCTGGGCCGGGATACAGCGCACATTGAACAACCGCGGGCGCCGTACGTGATCCACGTACGGCGCCCGCGGTTTGTGTGTCCGAAACACGCTCAGCGCGTCAGCGGCGGGTACTGCTCCCCCGGCTCCGGCCGGTCGTCCTCCCTGATGACCTCGCCCTGGACGACCTTGCCGTCGGGGCGGTGGATACGGGCCTGCTGGAAGGCGTCGCCGAAGCTGCCCGGAGCCGCCGTGCGCAGCCTCTTGTCCAGGGCGTTCTCGGCGTACCGGCTCACGGCCTTCTGGACCGGCGGGACGAGCAGAAGCAGGCCCGCCACGTCGGAGACCAGACCGGGGATCATCAGCAGCAGGCCGCCGAGCATCATCAGGCCGTTGCCACCGCCGCGCTCCGGCGAACCGCCCCGCTGCAGCGCCTCGTTCAGGCTCTGGAAGGCCCGGCGGCCGGCCCGCTTGATGACCACGGAGCCGGCCACGAAGCCCGCGACGAGCAACAGGAACACGGCGAACCCGCCGGCCGCGCCCGCGACCAGGGTCAGCAGCCAGATCTCCAGCACCAGCCAGCCTGCGACCCCCAGCGGCAGATACCTGCGCAGCCGGGAGCGCCGGGGCCGGGTGGTGGGGTGCGGAGAGGTCGGAGCGCCAGTCGTCATGCTCCCAGTGTGCCTGGCAGCGGCTCAGCGCGGGATAAGGGGCGACGCCTCATGGGCGCGGGTGAGCGCGGGTCCTGGAGGTGTCCCCGCGCGAGCGTATCCGGGCGTGAGGAGCGTTCAGCCGCAAGGCGGAGGAGGGCGCCGACGGGGAGCGTCGGCAACACCACCGGACGGGCGTGCCGACCCCCGCGTCTGCGACAGGATCCGCCGGACAGACCCTAGGCCTGCTTGGCGGCCCGGCCGCCGCCCAGACTCTTGAGCTTGGCGACACGCTCCGCGGCGCCCCAGGCGGTGACCCGCCACAGCGCCTCGACGAGGATGTTCTTGCTCATCTTGGAGTCGCCGAGTTCGCGCTCGACGAAGGTGATCGGGACCTCGACCACATGGAAGCCGGCCTTGACCGCACGGCGGGCCAGGTCGACCTGGAAGCAGTAGCCCTGGGAAGCGACCTCGTCCAGGCCCAGGCCCTGCAGGGTCTCACGGCGGAACGCGCGGTATCCGCCGGTGATGTCGCGCAGAGGCAGGTCAAGGGCGAGCCGGGAGTAGAGGCTGCCACCGCGGGAGATGAACTCGCGGGACTTGGGCCAGTTCACCACGCGGCCGCCGGGCACCCAGCGGGAGCCGAGCACCAGGTCGGCGCTCTTGAGGGCGGTGAGCAGCCGGGGCAGTTCCTCGGGCTGGTGGGAGCCGTCGGCGTCCATCTCGACCAGCACGCCGTAGCCGTTCTCAAGGCCCCAGCGGAAGCCCGCGAGGTAGGCGGCGCCGAGGCCCTCCTTGCCCTTGCGGTGCATGACCTGGACGTTCTCGTCCTCGGCGGCCAGTTCGTCGGCGAGCTTGCCGGTGCCGTCGGGACTGTTGTCGTCCGCGATGAGTACGTGCGCCTCAGGGACGGCCTTGCGCACCCGGCCGACGATGGTCTTGATGTTCTCCGCCTCGTTGTAGGTCGGAATGATCACCAAGGCCGTGCCGAGCGGACCGAACTGCCTCCCCTGATCGTTGGCCGCCAGGGTCCCGTCGCCGTCGTTCACTGCTGCCCCTTCTGGTCGTACGCAGGGGTCCACCATAGTGGTCGCGGCCTGGCATGACGTACCGACTCGGTCGTATAGCGGTGTCGATTACGCAAGAGAGGGGTAAGAATGCGTGTTTCGGCTCCTCCGCAGCGTGCCGTTGTGGTTGCGCCGCCACGGCGGATGGGGGCCCGGCGCCCTTCGGGCCGACCTGGGACCCGCTGGCTGCGGATCGACCGAAAGCCGTTGTCTACTGAGCGCACGGGCCCCACCCGGGTCACACCTTGCCGGGCCGGAACGTTCCCTCGGCGGCGCGGGCGCTGAGCCTGGCTCCCAGCGACGGTGCCCCGGTGCGGCACACCGTCCCTGACCCAGCGGCGCTGCGACGAGTTGCACGAACGCTCCCCGGTCGGGCGTCCGGTGGTGGACCCGGCCGAACCTACCGGCCCTCGGCCGTCGACTGTCAACAGCCCTCTGAGCTGCTACGACGGCCCAGAAACCGGGTTCGTCGGCGAGGATGCGCAGGTCGGGCGGCGGGGCACCGGCGGCCGATCGCCACCGCGCCCCGCCCGTAGATCACTCGCCCGGCCCTACGAACACCGTCCGTCCGCCCACCACGGTGCGCAGGCAGACCGGCAGGTCGTGGCCCGGGGTGAGGTCGGGCAGGCCGGGCGTGCCGGAGCGCGGGTCGGTCGACCAGCGGGCCACCCGGTCGTCGGGGGCCTGGACCACCAGTTCGTCGGTGCGCCAGACGGCGTAGTCGGCGGGTGCGCCCGGCACCAGGATGCCCGCGTCGTCCCGTCCCACGGCCCGCCAGCCGCCGCGTGTGTGCGCCGTGAAGGCGGCCCGGACGGAGACCCGGTGCTCGGGCGTGTGATGGAAGGCGGCGGCGCGGACCGTGCCCCACGGGTCGAGCGGGGTGACCGGACTGTCGGAGCCGAAGGCGAGGGGCACGCCCGCGCGCAGCAGGGCCGCGAAGGGGTTGAGGGTATGGGCCCGCTCTGCGCCCAGCCGCCGGGCGTACATGCCGTCCTCGCCGCCCCACAGCGCGTCGAAGGCGGGCTGCACGGAGGCGATCAGGCCCAGCTCGGCGAAGCCGGCGACCGTCTCGGGGGTCAGCATCTCGGCGTGCTCGACGCGATGGCGGGCGGCACGGATCCGGGCGAGACCGAGCTTCTCGGCGGCGGCGCGCACGCCCTCCACGACGGCGCTCACGGCGGCGTCGCCGATGGCGTGGAAGCCGGCCTGCAGGCCCGCCTCCGTGCAGGCGACGACATGGGCCGCGACGGCCTCGGCGTCCAGGTAGGCGGTGCCGGAGTGGTCGGCGTCGGCGTACGGCTCATGCAGGCAGGCGGTGTGCGAGCCGAGGGCGCCGTCGGCGAACAGGTCGCCCGCGGCGCCCACGGCGCCCAGTTCCCGTGCCTTGTCGACGTTCTGCTCGGCCCAGTAGCCGACCACTCGGGGGCCGGGCGCCTCGGCGGCGAGCCTGAGCAGACCGGTGAAGTCGTCCTCGGAGGAGATCCGCGGGCCGCCGCACTCGTGCACCGAGCCGATGCCGAGGGAGGCCGCGTGGGCGAGGGCGGTGCGCTGGGCCTCGGCGCGCTGGGCCGGGGTGATCGCGGCGAGCGCGGCCTGGCGTACGGCGTGGTGGTCGTCCTTGGTGAGCGGGGCGTCCGTGCGCGGGACATCGCCGGCGACCAGGTCCAGCAGGGCGGTGGTGACGACCGCCGAGTGCACGTCGATACGGGAGAGGTACAGCGGACGGCCGCCGGTCGCCTCGTCGAGTTCGGCGCGCGTCGGCGGGCGGCCGCCGGGCCAGCGGGCGGCGTCCCAGCCGTGGCCCAGCAGAACGCGGTCGTCCGGGCGGGCGGCGGCGAAGTCGCGGACCAGGGCGAGGGCCGCGTCCAGCGAGGGGGCAGTCGACAGGTCCAGGCCGGTCAGGGCGAGACCGGTGGCGGTGGTGTGCACATGGGCGTCGGTGAAGGCCGGGGTGACCAGGGCGCCGTCGAGGTCGATCACGTCGTCCACGCCGTCGGCGAAGGCGTCGGCGGCGCCCTCCGAGCCGACCCAGGCGACTTGGCCGCGCTCCACCACCATCGCCGTGGCGAACGGGTCGGCGGGGCTGTGCACCTCTCCTCGGCGCAGGAGGACGGTCTTGGGGGGCTCGGGGTCGGCGGTGCGGTCGCTCATGGCGGACAGTTTCCCTCGCCGCCGGGAGCCGGCTGCACCTGGGGCGTTTCGAAGAGGCACCCGAGGCTGCCCACAGCGGTGGTCAGATCCGCGGCGGGCGGGCCTCGTACGGTGTCGACAGCACGACCGTGGTCCGGGTCGAGACGCCCGCCAGGGATCGCAGCCGGGCCAGGAGTTCCTCCAGCTCGTGCGGGGTCGCCACGCGGACCTTGAGGATGTAGTTCTCGTCGCCGGCGACGCTGTGGCAGGCCTCGATCTCCGGGACGTCGGCGAGGCGGTCCGCGATGTCGTCGGGGGCGCTGGGGTCGAACGGTTTCACCGAGATGAACGCGGTGAGCGGCAGCCCGACGGCCTCCGGGTCGACCACCGCGGCGTAGCCGCGGATGACGCCACGCTGTTCCAGCCGGCGCACCCGCTGGTGCACGGCCGACGTGGACAGGCCCGTGGCCTTGCCCAGGTCTGTGTAGCTCATCCGCCCGTCCTTGACGAGCAGCTGCACGATCTGTCGGTCCAGCTCCTCCATGGCGCCAAAACCTACAGTGCGCTTGATCCCCTGGGATAGCCGAGAGCGCAGGTCATAGCCGGTTCGATACAAAAAGCGCCGCATAAGGCCCGCACCGCGCACCTGCATACGGCATGTGACGAACGACACACACCCCGAACGGCCTCCGTGATGTTCTCGTGATTACCGCCGAGAGCGGACGGGAAGTGCTTGCTGTGGTCGAGGCCGCAGTGCCTTCACGGCCCAGCCTTAGGGGGAGAATCCCATGCAGACTGTCCATCACCCTGGTCGATCCACGTCCAAGCGCCAGCAGCAGGCCGTCGAGCCCGAACCGGAGGGTGTCGAACCCGACGCCCTCGACGACGAACTGGACGCCTACGACACCTTCGAGGGGTACCGGGTGATCTGCCCGGACTGCGCGCAGCCGATCGCGCTGCTGGCGGACGAGGAGGTCCTGCCGGAGCACGCGCTGTGCGCCTCGCCGTGGAACCCGTTCGGACTCACGGTCTGTGCCGGCACGGGCCGTTCGGCCACCGCGGCCCGCCCCGCGGACGAGTCCGCCGAACCGCAGGAGCAGGACATGGCCCTGCTGCTGACGCTCCCCCAGGGTCTGAACTGGCGCACGCAGCCGTTCTCGCACGTCGGCGGCCCGGGCTCGCGCCCGATGCGCGTACCGGCGATGCGCGGCCAGGCCGCCGCCTGAGCCCCGCCCGACAGGGCCCGGCTCAATCCCAGTACGTGCCCCGCACCATGGCGCGCAGGCTGTCATGGTGCAGGATCAGTGTGTCCGGGTCCGCCGGGACGGCGACCTCCCCGAAGTACGCCTGGCGGTAGGCGATGCGCAGCATGACGATCGCGTGCCGCAGGGCGGCGTAGAGGGTGTGGAAGTCCATGTCGCGCGGGGTGTGGCCGGTCAGGCGGGCGTAGCGGGCCTCGACCCGGTCGCGGCGCAGGAAGTCCGGCAGTCCGCGCTGTCCGGAGGCGACCGTGAGGTCGTGGAAGAAGCGGTGCAGATAGACGGCCCAGCCGAGGTCGACCTCGCGCGGGGCCAGTGCCGCCATCTCCCAGTCCAGGACGGCTACGGGGTCGAACCCGTCGTAGACGATGTTGCCGATGCGTGCGTCACCCCAGCTGAGGACGGGTGCGCCGGGATCGCTCGGCCACAGCTGTTCCAGCCGGTCGAAGGCGGCCTCGATGAGGGGTGAGCGGGGCAGCCCGTCGATCACCCAGGCGTAGTAGGCGCGTTGGGCCGTGACGTGCCGGCGCAGGGTGTCCCCGGCACCGGGTGGTGCGAGGAACTCGGCCTGCGCGGGCGGCACTTGGTCGTGCAGACGGGCCAGCAGCGCGACGGTCGCGGCCTCCAGGTGTGCGCGCTCGGCGTCGCTCGCCGCGTGCAGCCAGCTGCCCTCGTAGGTGTACGGCATGACGTCCGGCGGCACACGCCCGGCGACCCGCTCCATGACGAAGAACGGCGCCCCGAGCGGGCCCGGATCCTCCTCCAGCCACAGGACGCGGGGCACGGGCACGTCCGTGTGCTCGGCGACCAGCCGCAGGGTGCGGTACTGGCGGGCCATGTCGTACGCGGGGAAGACGGTGTACGCCGCCGGGTCCGCCGCCAGCCGCAACGCGCAGGCCCGCCATGGCGCTTCGGGGTGCTCGATGTCGAACAGCAGGGTCTCGCTGGACATGCCGTTGGAGGCCGGGACGGTGACGCCGGTGGCCCTGGCGCCGGGCAGTCGGGTGCCGAGCCAGGCGGTGAGCCGGCGGGACAGTTCCCCGGGATCCCGGGTCGTGGTGCGGGGACGGGGTGCCGTGGCCATGGCGGGCTCCTCCCTCAGGGCGCGACCGAGTCGAATCCGGTGAAGCCGCTCGGGTCGTGCCGGCCGAACGAGCCGTGCTCGAAGATGCCGTGACCGGTCTGCCCGTCGAGCCGGAAGCGGGCGGAGTGGTCGGTGACGCCGTAGCCGGCCAGGGGGTGGGGCAGGGTCAGGTCGTAGGTGCGGCGGTCGGTCCAGCCGGGGCCCCGCCAGGTCCCGTGCTGCCAGTCGTCCGCCGGCGGATAGCCCGCGCCGAGCGCGAGCGGCGAGGAGGCCAGGATCTCGACGTCCAGTTTCCGCGGCCCCAGGGGGTCCCCCAGATGGATGACCGCCCGTTCCGGGTGGCGGGTGCCGGAGCGGTAGTCGATCTCGGACTGGGGCCAGCCCAGTTGGCGGTCGCGGTGGCCGGGACGGACCAGGGTGGCGTCGTTCAGGGAGCGGTAGCCGTCGGCGTCCTCCTGGGTGATGACCATCAGGAAGCGGTCCGTGAAGCGGACCGGACACCAGATCCAGTGGAAGCCCTCGGCGGGATGGTCGGCGGCGAGCCGCCCGCCGTCCTCACCCGGCACCGGCCGCACACCCCAGCTGCGGTCCCGGGTGCCGGTCCAGTCGTCCGCGGTGACCCGCAACTCCGCTCCCCCGGCCCGGATCACGCCCTCGGCGGTGCCGGCCTGGACGAAGCGGCGGCCCTCCAGGGTGAGCCGGTCGCCCCGGCGCTGCAGATGGTGCGGCTCCCAGAGGGCGGGGAAGGCGGCCGTCCAGGTGAGGTCGTACGACAGCTGCTCGTCCTCGCAGATCAGGCGCAGCTTCTCGAGCGGCCGCGGCACCTCGATGCGCAGCGGGCCGACGGCGAGCCGCAGCCGGTCCTCGCCCAGGGCGTCCGAGGCGCGGACGGCGTGCAGGGTGTCCCCGGTGCGCAGGGTGGCGTAGGCGTCGATCACACCCAGGTTGGGGTAGACGCCGAGGCCGAGGATGAGCAGGGCGCGGCCGGTGTGGTCGAAGACGTGGAAGATGCAGCGGTCGTAGGCGTTGCGGTCGCCGGTCGCCACGTGCTTCATGGACAGCGGCACCTGGTGCACCGGGTACTCGTCGAGCGGTACGGGACGGTCGTCGGCCACGGGCACCCCCTGAGCGATGGTCGGCTGACGGTACGTCAGTTGACCTCAGGGGGCCAGAGCACGGACGGGATGCGCCTGAACTGACGCCCGATTCCGGCAGACGGTGACCTGTCCGACCGGTTCCGCGTTGCCCAGGTATGACCCCCACGTACTGGGCCACCGGGCGTCAGAGCCGCGTCTTCGTCCCCCGCCCCGCAGAATCGCTTCCGCCGCCCGTGCCGCAGGACCCGCCCATCTACCTCGATCTCATGCGGACCTGGGCCGACCGCGGCCGGACCCTGCCGGGCCGCCACGACCCGGAGTGGATCAGGCTGGCGGCCCCGACGGTCCGCACGGGGCAGTTCAGCGAGTTTCGGGTCCCGCCACGTGACGGGCGATGACCATCCGCTGGATCTGGTTGGTGCCCTCGACGATCTGCAGGACCTTGGCCTCGCGCATATAGCGCTCGGCCGGGAAGTCGGCGGTGTAGCCGTATCCGCCGAGTATCTGCACGGCGTCCGTCGTGACCTTCATGGCCGCGTCGGTGCAGTGCAGCTTGGCCATGGCGGCCTGCTTGGCGAACGGCTTGCCGGCGTCGCGCAGCCGGGCCGCGGCGAGATAGAGGGCCCGGCCGGCCTCGATCTGGGTGGCCATGTCGGCGATCATGAAGCGCAGCCCCTGGAAGTCGGCGATGGG
This sequence comes from Streptomyces sp. IMTB 2501, assembly GCF_001953885.1. Taxonomy (GTDB): domain Bacteria; phylum Actinomycetota; class Actinomycetes; order Streptomycetales; family Streptomycetaceae; genus Streptomyces. The sequence continues at coordinate 64,402 of NZ_MQUS01000019.1, forward strand.
ACGGCCGAACTGCCGGCGCTGGGTGGCGTAGCCGACCGCCTCGTCCAGCGCGGCCTGGGCGAGGCCGATCGCGCAGGCGGCGATGCCGAGCCGCCCGGAGTCCAGGGCGGACAGGGCGATGAAGAAGCCCTGGCCCTCCTCGCCGATCCGCCGTTCGTCGCCGACGCGGACGCCGTCGAAGTGGACCTGGGCGGTGGGTGAGCCCTTCATGCCCATCTTCTTCTCGGGCGCCGCCCCGCTCAGCCCCGGCGCGTCACCGGGGACCAGGAAGGCGGTGATCCCGCGCGGGCCGTCCTCACCGGTGCGGGCCATGACGGTGTAGAAGTCGGCGATGCCGCCGTGCGTGATCCAGGCCTTGGTGCCGTTGATCACCCACCCACCCCCACGCTCGGCTTCGCTCGCGCGGGAGGGGCCCCCATCGTCCCGGACGGCCTTCGTCCGCAGGGAGGCCGCGTCGGAGCCGGAGGACGGCTCGGAGAGGCAGTACGCGCCGAGGAGGCCGCCGCCGAGCATGGCGGGCAGATGCTCGACCTGCTGCTGCTTGGTGCCGTAGGTGGCGAGGGCGTAGGAGGCGAGCGTGTGCACGCTGACGCCGAGGCCCACGGTGAGCCGTGCCGCGGCCAGCTCCTCCAGGACCTGGAGGTAGACCTCATAGGGCTGGTCGCCGCCGCCGTACTCGGAGTCGTACGGCAGGCCGAGCAGGCCGGACTCGGAGAGCAGGGTGAAGACCTCGCGCGGAAAGCGGCCCGCGTCCTCCTCCTCGGCGGCCTTCGGCGCTATCTCGCGCTGGGCGATGTCGCGGACGAGGGCGAGCAGATCCCGCGCCTCCTCCGTCGGCAGCTGACGCTCCACCGGCTGCGGGTCGCGGTCGGACATGGCGTCGGGTCTCCTCCCTGGTCGGGCACCGGCGGTCTGGCCCATCGGGTGGGGGCGGCTCCGCCTGGTCTTTCCGGATGGCCGAAGGCGCCCGCTCCCGGGTCTCGGAAGCGGCTGACCAGCGGCTGTGCGCTGTGAGTATGCCCGATCAGCGACCTCCAGTCACCAGTTAACGACCGCTTACTTCAAGAATCCAGCCGGAACCTTCCGAGCTACCGGAATCACCGCCGGAGTCGCCACCGAAATTGGTCCGAACCATTGACGGAGTGGTCTAGTCCTCCTACTGTGCATGACCAACGCTTTACCGCGTTCATGCCAATCGGCGCGCGTTCCCCTCCCCCCACGAGGAGACACCCGATGCACTCTCCCCACCGCTCCCGGCTCCGGGCGCTCCTGGCCGCCGCGTGTACCACCGCCCTCGGCGCCGGGCTGCTGGCCGGCGCGGGCACGGCCACCGCGGCCGCACCGGCCGCACCGCAGGTCAAGGCCGGCTCGAAGGTCGTCGGCTACTTCACCGAATGGGGCACCTACGACCGCAAGTACTACGCCAAGAACATCGAGACCTCGGGCTCGGCGGCCAGGCTGACCCACATCAACTACGCCTTCGGCAACGTCACCGGCGGCAAGTGCGCCATGGGCGACTCCTACGCGGCCACCGACCGCGCCTACACCGCCGACGAGTCCGTCGACGGCACCGCCGACACCTGGGACCAGCCGCTGCGCGGCAACTTCAACCAGTTGCTGAAGCTGAGGAAGAAGCACCCGGGCCTGAAGATCCTGTGGTCCTTCGGCGGCTGGACCTGGTCCAGCGGCTTCGGTGAGGCCGCAAAGAACCCGGCCGCATTCGCCCAGTCCTGCTACGACCTGGTGAGCAACTCCAAGTGGGCTGGGCTGTTCGACGGCATCGACATCGACTGGGAGTACCCGAACGCCTGCGGCAACAGCTGTGACACCAGCGGCCGGGACGCGTTCAAGAACGTCATGGCCGCACTGCGGCAGAAGTTCGGCTCCGGCAAGCTGGTCACGGCCGCGATCACGGCGGACGCCTCCAGCGGCGGCAAGATCGACGCGGCGGACTACGCGGGCGCCGCCCAGTACGTCGACTGGTACAACCCGATGACGTACGACTACTTCGGCGCCTGGGACGCGAGCGGCCCGACCGCGCCGCACTCCCCGCTGACCTCCTACTCGGGCATCCCGAAAGCCGACTTCAACACCTCGTCGACCATCGCCAAGCTCAAGGGCCTCGGCGTCCCGGCGTCCAAGCTGCTGCTCGGCATCGGCTTCTACGGCCGCGGCTGGACCGGGGTCACCCAGGCGGCACCCGGCGGCACCGCCACCGGCCCGGCGGCGGGGACGTACGAGCAGGGCATCGACGACTACAAGGTGCTCAGGACCAAGTGCCCGGCGACCGGCACCGTGGGCGGCACGGCCTACGCCAAGTGCGGCAGCGACTGGTGGAGTTACGACACTCCGGCGACCATCGCCACGAAGATGACGTACAAGAACCAGCAGGGCCTCGGCGGCACCTTCTTCTGGGAGCTGAGCGGCGACACCGCGAACGGTGAGCTGATCAAGGCCATCGGCTAGGGCCTGTCCGGCGGATCAGGTCGCAGGGCATCGGTGACGCCTCATCAGCGCAGGTGAGCGGTGGCGCCGGGGGCCCCACGCCCTTGAGGCGGTGGAGGACCTGGGAGCGGGGAACCACGAGCCCCCGCTCCCAGGTGTGTCAGCCGTCGCGGCGGGCCGGCTGTGGCGCCGGGTAGGCCGGGTCCAGTTCCTCGACGGCGCGCAGGGCTCCGCCGAGTGTCTTCACCAGCAGGTCGCGCATGGCGTCGCGGGACAGCTCGGGGCGGTCGATCCAGTCCAGGGTCGCGCCCTCGACGCCGCACACCCAGGAGAGCAGGCCCATCCGGGGCAACGGAGCGATGTCACTGCGGCCGTAGGCACCTTCGGCGATCGTGGCGATGATCGCCTCGCGCACGCCGTCCCGGATCGAGTGCACCTCGGCGTCGAAGCCGACACCACCGCTGACGATGGTGCGGTAGGCGGCCTGGTGGTGCTCGGCGTAGCGCAGATAGCCGTCGATGGTGCGGTGGACACGGTCCACGGCGGGCAGCTCCAGTCCGCTCGCGGCGGAGGTGACCAGATCGGCGACGGAGTCCTGGACGATCGCCAGGTAATAGCCGCGCTTGGACTGGAAGTAGTAGTAGATCAGCCCCTTGGCGACATGCGCCTGGCGGGCGATGTCGTCCATGGACAGCGCGTCGTAGGACGTGTCGGCGAACAACTTCCGCCCGATGGCGATGAGTTCGGCGCGACGTGCCATCGAGCGCTCGGTGCCGCGCATCCGGGGACGGACGGCGGCACGCTGATGCGGCATGTTCAATTTCGACCCTGTTCCAGGCGGTCGGCGGGACATCCGCAGTATGTCAGAACATGCCGCACACGTGAGCGGTCGCGCGAGCAGCGGAGTCAGAGCAGGCCGAGCCGGGTCACGAGCATCGCGAGGACCGCCACGAGGACCCAGCCCATGACGTGCTCGATGATCTTCGGGCCGTCTTCCTGAGGGCCGCCGGTGCGGGCGCGGGTGGCGGTGGCCGGGTGTGCGGTCATGGTGTCACTCGCAGAGGTCGGACGTACGGAACGCGTGTACGGATCGGATGCACGGAGCGGACCCCCATCCGTCGGATGTACGGAGCGGGCCCCACCCGTTTGTCCACCTTGCCACCCTCGGCGCCTTTTGCGGCGATGAGCTTGCTCACACGGTCAGCGCACACCCACCGCCGCGAGCGCCTTGCGCTGGCGCGGGCTCGGGTGGGCCGGGAAGTAGAGGTAGCAGACTCCCCCGGTGCCGGAGACGACCTTGCCGGAGGCGTTGTACCGCTTGGTGCGCAGCCAGATGTTTTCGAACTCCCGCCGCAGATAGACCCGCCGTACCGCGTCGTCGTTCGGCGAGGCCGGGTCGTTGGCGATCACGTCGCCGTCGGCGGTGAAGCCGATCACGGTCATCAGATGGCCCGCGGTGCCGTAGCCGGCACCGGTCAGCTCCGTCTTCAGGAACGACTGGGACGTTATGGCGGGGATGCCGGCCGCGATCAGCGTCTCCAGGTCGGTGAGCGAGGCGAGCCGGGTGACCACGCCCTGGAGTCCCTGGAACGTGGCCGCGTAGGCCGCGTTGAACGGCCAGTTGCCGCAGCCCTCGTACTGGTAGTCGTAGGTGAAGCGAGCGGCGTTGTCGACCTGCGGGTCGGCGTAGGAGGGGTCCACCCAGGCGAGTTGCCCGGGGGTGAGCCGGCCGCCCCAGTACTCGACGATCATCTGCGAGGAAGTGGGGCTGCACCAGGCCTCGCCGCCGTTGTCGTACTGCGGGTACTGGCCCTTGTGGATCTCCTGCGAGTAGCGCGGGACGGACAGTTCCTGGGCGAGGCCGGGGACGGAGGCGGGCACGGTGAAGCGGTCGGGGACGTCGGAACCCATCGCGCCGAGCCGCCACACGGTGGGGGTCAGACGGGTGCCGGGCTTGCGATAGAGGGTGAGGCGCAGCCGGTACGACGCCAGGCGCAGGCCGGTGCTCGCGTCGTCGATGGCGAAGGTGTCGGTCGAGATGGCGCTCTTGCCGTCGCTCTGGCCGTCCACCGAGGTCCGCTTGATGTCCTGGTCACCGGCCGCCCAGCGGCCCATCACGTACCAGGGGGTCTCGGTGCCGTCGGAGTACGTGCCCCGCAGCTCGACCTGGAGCCAGGAGCCGTCGGGAGTGTGCGCGTTCCAGGAGGCGACGACCTCGGTGGCGGGGACGGTGAGGCGGTGCACCGGGGAGGTCCAGACGGCGTACTCCCAGGTGGCGGTGGTACCGGTGTGCGGGTCGGTGTAGTCGCTGCGGCCGGCGGGGGCGCCGATGACCACGCCGGGGCGTGCGCCGGAGACGGCGCGGGTGCCCTGGGCGGTGCCGAGGCGCCACTCGCGGTACGTGGTCCAGGCGTGGTAGTCGATCGGGCGGGCCTGCGCCGGGGCGGGGTCGTCGGCGTCGGTGGCGGGGCGCTGCGCGGTGGCGGCAGCGGGGGCCGTTCCGCCGGCCACCGCCGCGGCGACGGCGACGGCGAGGACGGTTCTGCGGGACGGCTGTTGGGCTCTGCTCATGGGCGCGAATACCCCCAGGTGTCCGGGTCGGGGCTGAGCTGCTGCACGGTTTTGCGCCAACTATGGAGCAGGCAGCATGGCCCTGCCAGCACTTCGGCACATGCGGCGCGATGAATATTGGTCTGGGCCACTGGAAGGAGCCCCGTCCGGATACCGACCGGGGTCGGATCGCTGGCCGGCGCGGGCAGGGTGCCTCCCCCAGAGGGGGTACCCCAGGCCCTTGAGGCACTGGGGGAGGCACGACCGCCCGCGGCGGCAGCGGCGCTGTCAGATGAGATCCATCGCCGCGACCTCGTCGGGGCGGCCATAGCTGATCGGCCCCTGGAAGCGGCGGCGGGCCGTGGCGAACCACCACACCGTGGCCACGACCAGGACCGCGGCCAGCGCGATCGGCGCGTAGTTGAAGGAGTCGACGGTGATCGGCGAGGCCTGTGGCAGCATGAACAGGACGCTGCTGAGCACGATCCAGATCACCGCGAGCCAGCCGACCGGCCGGCCCCAGCGGCCCAGGTGCCACGGCCCGGGCTGGAACTCGTCACCGAGCCGCAGCCGCAGGAAGATCGGCACGGCGTAGGCGAGGAAGAGGCCGACCACGTTGACGCTGACGATCGCGGTGAAGGCGGTGTGGGACCACCAGCCCGGCACGACCAGGGCCAGCGAGCACACCACGGCGAGCCACACCGCCTTCACGGGTGTACGGGTACGCGGCGAGACCGAGTGCCACCAGCGGGAGCCGGGCATGGCACCGTCGCGGGAGAACGCGAAGATCTGCCGGGTGTTGCTGGTGAGATTGGCGAGACCGCAGAAGAGCATCGCGCCGATGACGATGAGCAGCATCACCTTCGCCGTGCCGAGTCCGAGGCCGTCGATGAGAATCTGGACCGGCGGCGCGTCCGAACCGGCCACCTTGGCGTAGTCGCCAATGCTGTAGACCAATGCCAGCATCAGGATCAGGCCGGTGATCGCCGAATAGCCGATGGCCCGCGTGATCCCCTTGGGCGCGTTGACCGTCGCGTGGACCGTTTCCTCGGACATGTGGAAGCTGCCGTCGAACCCGGTGAACGTCCAGCTCGTGACCAGCAGGCCGAGCATGCCGCCGTAAAGCCCGCTCGTGAAGCCGGTGTTGTTCTCGAAATGGGTCACGAACGACGCAGGCTGATGGTGATCGGGCATCACTATGAGTGCGCCCACGATCACGACGAGTCCGATCAGCAGCCACCACACGGAAATGCGGTTCAGTACGGCGACGAGCTGGACGGTGTAGGTGTTGGCAAGGCCCTGCACGACGATGATCAGGGCCGTGATCAGCACCGTCTGGTGCGCGGTCGGCTGGTAGGAGGGCCACTGCAGATGCATGAAGGCCTGGATGAAGGTGGCGGCCGCATACCCGGTGGCCGCGGTGCCGCCGATCTGGCCGACGAAGTTCAGCCAGCCCGTGAACCAGGACCAGGCACCCTTGTGCCGCTTTGCAAGTTTACCGGCGGAGAAATACAGGGCGCCGCTCGTCGGAAAGGCCGAGGCGACTTCCGCCATGGCCGCACCGATGAGCAGCACCATGACGCAGACACCGATCCAGCCGAATACGAGAATGCGGGGTCCACCCGCATTCATACCGAATCCGAAGGACGAGAAAATACCCGAGAGGATATTGATGATGGTGAAGGAGATCGCGAAATTGTCGAACGCCTGGAAGCGCCGGGTGAGTTTCCGCGGATAGCCCATCGCGTGCAGGGTCGCGTCGTCGTCCAGCACGACCGCGCCTTCTCCCGCGCGGGCCTTCGCCCGTGGGGTCGACATCCGTTCCGACACAGATCGGCCTTTCTCTCGAGGGGGGTGGAAAAAGGGACGAACAGGGGTCAGTCCGGGCGCGGGACGGGCAGGCCACAGGCGCGCCGGGCCCGGGAGAGCTGCTCGGCCGGATCACCGAAGGCGCTCCAGGGCATGCGCGAGGCGTACGGACCCATCGCCATGAACACCGCCCGGGCCTCGAACTCGCGCTGGGCCATGACCAGCGCATGCGCCAGGTAGGCCAGGTCGAGCACCGGAGTGAAGCGATAATCGGCCACCGCGGGCAGCCAGTTCTGGTAGATCGCCAGCGCGGTCGAGCGCCACTGCGGCTGTTCCCAGATGCGGTCGGCGAGCAGCTGGGTGGGGTTGTAGCTCTCCACCAGGGCCACCAGGGGCAGCAGCCGGAGGGGGCAGTCGGCGGGCGCCCGCTGGCTGAGGAAGGCGGCCACGTCCCAGGCCGCGTTGACCGAGCCGCCGTACCGCGTGAAGAAGCACGACAGGAAGCGGTGGTGGCCCTCACGGTGCCACGGGTCCAGCGACAGGATGTGCGAGAACAGCCGCCAGGGGCCGGGCGGGGCGGTGAGCAGGCCCTGCGGAGCCGGGTCGCGCAGCCGGTGCAACCGGGCCATGGCGAGCTTGGCGACCCAGGGCGTGGGGTCCTCGGGGGCCATGGCGGCGGCCCGGTCACAGGCGGTCAGCGCGATCCGCTCCAGCGCCTCGGCCCGCTCGTCGCGCGCGTCGGCGGCCCGCAGCGCGCGCTGCACCGCGACCCGGGCCCACATCAGCGCGGCCTCGGGCGTCGGCTCCTCGGTGAGCCAGCGCTCGACGAGATCGGTGCCGGCCGCCTCGGAGGCGAGGACCAGCGAGCGATGCGCGCGCAGGGCGAAGTCGGAACGCGTCTCGGCGAGCGCCTCGTGCGCGTATCGATAACGTCCGGCGCGCACATCGACGCATACGCTCGCCAGGACACGGTCGTCGGCCGCCGGATGCCACACATAGTGCCCTTCGAATAACTCCGCGACCATGTCCCCCTGCCAGTCCCCGTACGACGCACAGCAGTTGCGCTGGAGGCACCATACTCAGCGGCGGGCAGCCCCGGAACGCCGAATTCGACATATCGGTCAGGGGATTCGCGAATGTTTATCCGTGCGATTGACTGGCTGCCAGCCGATGATTCAAACCACGACCTTTCCGGCCCGCCGGCCCGCACGGCCCTGCCGCTATGGGCCACCACTACACTGTTTCCGGAAAACCGCCCGCATCGACCCACCCCTGGGGAACCACCATTCGCGACCTCGCCGCCCGGCTGCGCGGGCTTCCCCCCTCCCTCGGGCCGGTCCGGCTGATCGGCGTCGACGGGCACGCCGGCTCGGGAAAGTCCACCTTCGCCGGGCACCTGGCCGCGGCCCTCGGCGGGGCTCCGGTGCTGCATCTCGACGACATCGCCAGCCACGAGCAGCTCTTCACGTGGACCGACCGGCTCACGGCCCAGGCGATCCGGCCGCTCGCCCGCGGCGTGAGCGCGCACTACACGCCCTACGACTGGCGTGCCCGCAGGTTCACCGCCCCGCGCCCGCTGCCGGCCGCACCCGTGGTCCTCGTCGAGGGCGTCGGCGCCGGCCGCCGGGCACTGCGGCCGTATCTGGCCCTGCTGCTGTGGATGGAGCTGCCCCGGGAGGAGTCCTGGACGCGGGGGCAGTCGCGGGACGGGGCGGAGCAGCGGGAGTTCTGGGACGGATGGGTCGCGGCGGAGCGCGCACACTTCTCCTCGGACCCCTCGCGCCCCCATGCCGATCTCCTGGTGCTGCAGACATCGACGGGGTACGAGGTGCTTCCGGGGCCCGGGTCAACCCCTGGTTCGAACCAAAGCGTGACCCAGAGTGACGGACCCTCCCCGTTGTGGTGAAGTTGTGAAGACCCTTGTGGGGGAACTTCTCCGAGTGCTCCAACTCGGCTTGACCCGGGGGCCGTACAGGTCTTACGTTCTCAATGTGCGGTGATTCGGAGCCGCCCAAAGACGCGAAGCCCCCGGTTGTTCCCCCGTGATCGGGGGCTTCGTTCTGCTTGTCCGCACTTTTCCAGGCGCCCCCCGCACCGATCCGCTCACCCTGGGTCACGAAGCGGCGCGCGCCCCGTCTGCTCCCACCTCGTCAAACGGCCTGTGCGGCCCCCTTCGGCACGTGGTCGTCGCGCGGGTACGATGCCCTCGGTGCGACCTTCGAGAATGCCTTGCACCGGTAACTCCGGTCCGCGGCACGGTGGTTCGGCCGCGGCGGCAGCCGGGCGATCGCCCGGTGGTGAACCACGGGGGCACGGTCTGTGGGGGGACGGGATGGACTTCGGCACGCAGGGCCCCGAGGCCCCGGCCGACCTGGCCTGGCTGCGGGGGGTGGACGCCTACACGATGGGCGCCTATCCGCAGGCGGAGGAGGAGTTCCGCGCCGCGGTGCGGATGGATCCGGGGATGGCGGACGGCTGGCTCGGGCTGCACGCGCTGCGGGTCGACACGACGACCTCGCTGCTCAGGATGTTCCGGCACCGAGATCGCTTCGGCGAACAGCGCGCCCGGCACCGCAGGACGCTCAACTCCTGGTACTGGCTGGGCTGGTGGGTGCAGCCGGTGCTGGAGAGCCCACGTGATCTGTTACTCGCGCACGCCTCGCACTGGCTGGACGGCCGGCACGTACCGGAGCTGGACCGCGCCCTGGCCGGACTCCCGCCGGTGGACACCGACCCCCAGGTGCGCTTCCTGCACGCCTGCCGCGCCTATCTGGTCAAGGACTGGGAGCAGCTGGTACGGCACACCGACCCGCTGCTGGACGACGCCATGCTCGGCATCGAGGCGGGTCTGTTCGGTGGCATGGCCCGAGTCCGGCTGGAGATGTACGGCCAGGCCGAGCCGCTGCTCTCGGCGGCACTGATGCGCTGCCGCAGCGAGCAGCCGCAGCGCAAGGAACTGCGCTACTGGCTGGCCCGGGCGCACGAGGGCACGGGGCGCTCGGCGGCCGCGCTCCCCCTGTACCGGGCCGTGCACCGCGTCGACCCCGCCTTCATGGACACCTCGGCGCGGCTGGCGGCGATCGCCGAGGGCGACGGGTACGACGACACCGCCGACCTCGCCGCGATCACCCTGACCGGTGCCGGGCAGGACAGCGTGGACGGGCCGGACGGCTTCGATCCGCTCTTCGGCACCGAGGGCCGTGATCTGCGGCTGCCGGAGCCGGATCTGCCGACCGGACCGCTGCCGTCGGTGGCGGACCCGACGGTACGGCTGAAGACCGGGACCTCCTCGTCGCCGATCCCGGCCGGACCGACCGATCCCGCCCTGCTGGAGGAGGCGCTCGCCGAGCTGGAGCGCATGGTGGGGCTGGAGCCGGTGAAACGCCAGGTCAAGGCGTTGTCCGCGCAGTTGAACATGGCCCGGTTGCGGGCCGGGCAGGGGCTGCCGGTACAGCCGCCGAAACGGCACTTCGTCTTCTCGGGGCCGTCGGGGACGGGGAAGACCACGGTGGCCCGGATCCTCGGCCGGGTCTTCTACGCGCTGGGCCTGCTCGGCGGGGACCACCTGGTGGAGGCCCAGCGGGCCGATCTGGTCGGCGAGTATCTCGGGCAGACGGCCGTGAAGGCCAATGAGCTGATCGACTCCGCGATCGGCGGGGTGCTGTTCGTGGACGAGGCGTACTCGCTGTCCAACTCCGGGTACGGCAAGGGCGACGCGTACGGCGACGAGGCCTTGCAGGTGCTGCTGAAGCGGGCCGAGGACAACCGGGACCATCTGGTGGTGATCCTGGCCGGCTATCCGGAGGGCATGGACCGGCTGCTCGCCGCCAACCCCGGGCTGTCCTCGCGTTTCACCACCCGCGTCGACTTCCCTTCCTACCGGCCGCAGGAACTCACCGAGATCGGGAAGGTGCTGGCGGCGGAGAACGGGGACGTCTGGGACGAGGAGGCACAGGACGAGCTGCGCTCGATCGCCGGGCATGTGGTCGAGCAGGGGTGGATCGACGAGTTGGGCAACGGGCGGTTTCTGCGGACGCTGTACGAGAAGAGCTGTGCGTATCGGGATCTTCGGCTGTCCACTTATGCGGGTTCCCTGTCCAGGGAGGACTTGGCCACGCTTCGGTTGCCGGACCTGATGCAGGCGTACGGGGAAGTGCTGTCGGGGCGGGGGCCCCAGGATCCGTCGGCGATGTAGGGGGCGGGCAGCACCCCCCGGGGGGCGCGGGGCTGTATCGATATGCGGCTCCGCCGCACGGGCTCGACCAGCCCCCCACGCACCCGCAGGCGACAACGGTCTACGTGGCCAGCGCCTCCTCCGGCTCGCCGCTCACCCTCGGCTCCGCCACCGTCACGTCCGCCGTCGCCCGGTGGGCCGGGTCTCGGACCTCTCCGACCAGCAGCTCCAGGACGTCCTCCAGGGCGACCAGGCCCAGGACCTTGCCGGAGCTGCCGGCGACCTGGGCCAGGTGCGTGGCCGCTCGGCGCATGACGGTCAGGGCGTCGTCGAGCGGAAGCTCGGCCCGGAGGGTCGCCATGGGGCGCCAGACGTGCTGCGGGACGGCGCGGTCCGACTCCTCCAGGTCCAGGACGTCCTTGACGTGGACGTACCCCATGAAGGGGCCCTTGTCCGTCGCGGCGACCGGGAAGCGGGAGTACCCCGTGCGGGCCGTCAGCGCGACGATCTCGCCCGGGGTGACCGAAGGGGTCACGGTGACCAGGGACTCGCGGCGCAGCAGAACGTCCGTCACCGGGCGGGAGCCCAGCTCCAGGGCGTCCTCCAGGCGCTCCCGCTCCTCGGGGTCGAGCAGACCCGCCTGGCCGGAGTCCTCCAGCAGACGGTTGAGCTGCTCGCTGGTGACGACGGCCTCGACCTCGTCCTTGGGCTCGACCCGGAAGAGGCGCAGGATGGCCTGGGCGCAGGCGCCGAGGGCCACCGTGATCGGCTTGCACAGGCGGGCGAACGCCACCAGGCCGGGGCTCAGCCAGAGCGCGGCCTTCTCGGGTGCCGCCATCGCCAGGTTCTTCGGCACCATCTCGCCGATGACCAGGTGGAAGAAGACCACCGCTGCCAGCGCGATCACATACCCGAGCGGGTGGACCATGCCGTCCGGGAGGTGGACCGCCTCGAATGCCGGCTCCAGCAGATGGGCCACCGTCGGCTCGGCGACCGCGCCGAGCGTCAGGGAGCACACGGTGATGCCGAACTGGGCCGCGGCCATCATCTGGGGCAGGCGCTGCAGGCCGTAGAGGACCTGGCGGGCCCGCGCCGTGCCCAGCGGTTCGATCTGGCTGCGGCGGACGGAGACGAGCGCGAACTCGGCGCCGACGAAGAAGCCGTTGGCGAGCACGAGCAGTGCGGCGAAGACCAGTTGGAGGACGCTCATCGGGCGGCCTCCATCACGTTCGCCGCCGGGGCCGTCCTGACCAGGCGGACCCGTTCGGCGCGGTAGTGGCCGACCTGGCGGACCGAGAGCCGCCAGCCGGGCAGTTCGGCCCGGTCGCCGGGGGCCGGGATGCGGCCCAGTACGTCGGCGACGAGTCCGGCGACCGTCTCGTAAGGTCCCTCGGGTACGTCGAGGCCTATGCGCTGGAGGATGTCGACGCGACAGCTGCCGTCGACGTCCCAGGCGGGCCTGCCGTCCTCGGGCGGGGCGGCGGCCAGCTCGGGGACGTCCGTGGCGTCGTGCTCGTCGCGGACCTCGCCGACGAGTTCCTCGACGATGTCCTCCAGGGTGACCACGCCCGCCGTGCCGCCGTACTCGTCGACGACGACGGCGATGGGCTGCTCGGAGCGGAGCCGGGCGAGCAGGGGCTGGACCGGCAGGGTCTCGGGGACCAGCAGTGCCTTGCGGGCGATACGGGTCACCGGGGTGCGCAGCCGGTCGTGCACCGGGACGGCGAGGGCGTCCTTGAGGTGGGCCATGCCGACGATCTCGTCGATCTTCTCCCGGTAGACGGGGAAGCGGGACAGTCCGGTGGCCCGGGTGAGGTTCACGACGTCCTCGGCGGTGGCCGAGTCCTGCAGGGCACTGACCTTCACCCGCGGGGTCATGACGTGCTGCGCGGTCAGCTCGCCCAGGGACAGGGTGCGTACGAACAGGTCGGCCGTGTCCTGCTCCAGGGCACCGGCCTGGGCGGAGTGCCGGGCGAGGGACACCAGTTCGCCGGGGGTACGGGCGGAGGCCAGTTCCACGGCCGGCTCGACTCCGAGCGCGCGCACCAGCCGGTTGGCGACCGTGTTGAGCGCGGCGATCACCGGGCGGAACAGCCGGGAGAAGTGGTGCTGCGGGCCGGCCACGAACCGGGCGACCTGCAGTGGCTTGGACACCGCCCAGTTCTTCGGCACGAGCTCGCCGACCACCATCTGGACGGCGGAGGCCAGCAGCATGCCGACGACCACGGCGATGCCGGAGACGGCTCCGTCGGGGATGCCGAGGGCGGCGAACGGGCCGCGCAGCAGCCGGGCCAGCGCCGGTTCGGCGAGCATACCGACGACGAGGGAGGTGATGGTGATACCGAGCTGGGTGCCGGAGAGCTGGAAGGACAGCTCCTTGAGCGACTCGGCGACCCGGCGGGCCCGTCGGTCGCCGTCGGCGGCGGCCTGCTCGGCGTCCGTCGACTCGACCGTCACCAGGCCGAACTCGGCCGCCACGAAGAAGCCGTTGGCGAGGATCAACAGGAAAGCTGCTCCGAGGAGCAGCAGGGAGATGGTCACGCTGCCACCGCCTTCCCGGTATGTCGGGTCGGGGCGGCGCAGGTACTACAGGACGATCCGTCCATCGCTGGAGGGAGTCACTCCTCGGGTAGCAGGAACCCCTGTGCACCGGGTGGCGTCAAGGGGCGGAGGCGCAGCGAAAGGGCCTCCGCCACCAGATTAATCAAGACACGGGCCGCTCGGGCAGGGTAGGCACCCCCCAGTCAGCCCTGATCTTCCGTCGGACGGGCCGTGGAGCGGGCGTCGGCGAGGGCCCGCAGGGCCTGCGCGTCGGCGATGGCGCGCTGCTTGGCGAGGCCCGGCTGGATGCCGAGCGCGGGCAGGCTGGTGCCGTCGCTGAGGTTGAGGAACACCCAGGGATCGCCCGGACGGAGGTTCACCTGGAGGATCTCCGCCCAGTCCAGGTGCCGCTTGCTGGCGATGTTCACCACGGTGACGCCGGACTCGTCGGCGACGACCTTCACCCGGGCCAGCAGGGCCAGGACCCAGAAGATCAGCGCTCCGGTGACGGCGAAGCTCGCCCGCTCCCCCGGGCCGAGCTGCTCCAGCAGCAGACCGATCGAGGAGACGGTCAGGAAGATCACGACGCCGGCGGTGAGCAGGATCGCCCGGGTGTGGCCCGGCCGGAAGGTGACGGGAAGGGTGGGAGTCTCGGACATCTTGTGCGTGTCCCTTACAGGCGGCAGGCGTGGATGGCCGTGGTGAGGATGGCGCGGGCACCGATGGCGTACAGGTCGTCCATGATCCGCTGCGCCTCCTTGGCGGGGACCATGGCGCGGACCGCGACCCAGCCCTCGTTGTGCAGCGGGGAGACGGTCGGGGACTCCAGGCCGGGGGTGAGCGCGACGGCCTTCTCCAGCTGCTCGACGCGGCAGTCGTAGTCCATCATCACGTACGTCCGGGCGACCAGGACGCCCTGGAGGCGGCGCAGGAACTGCTGGACCTTCGGTTCCTCGGTGTCGGCGCCGCTGCGGCGGATGACGACCGCCTCGGACTTCATGATCGGCTCGCCGAAGACCTCCAGGCCGGCGTTGCGCAGGCTGGTGCCGGTCTCCACGACGTCGGCGATGACCTCGGCGACGCCCAGCTCGATCGCGGTCTCCACGGCGCCGTCCAGGTGGACGACGGAGGCGTCGATGCCGCTGTCGGCGAGGTGCCCGGCGACGATGCCCTCGTAGGAGGTGGCGACCGTCTTGCCCTTGAGGTCCTGGATGCCGTTCGCGGTGTTCGGCTTGGCGGCGAAGCGGAAGGTGGAGCGGGCGAACCCGAGCGGCAGGATCTCCTCGGCGTCGGCGCCGGAGTCGATCAGCAGGTCGCGGCCGGTGATGCCCATGTCGAGGCGGCCGGAGGCGACGTAGATCGCGATGTCGCGGGGGCGGAGGTAGAAGAACTCGACCTGGTTCTCCGGGTCGACGATCCGCAGTTCCTTGGACTCGCGGCGCTGCTGGTAGCCGGCCTCATGCAGCATGTCCGCCGCAGGGCCGGACAGTGAACCCTTGTTGGGGACGGCGATGCGCAGCATGAGGTCGGCTTCCTTTGCGTGAAGGGGTTTCTACGGCTCGTACGGCTTGCACAGCGGGCGGTTCACAGATGGGCGTAGACGTCGTCCAGGGAGATCCCGCGGGCGACCATCATCACCTGGACGTGGTACAGCAGCTGGGAGATCTCCTCGGCCGCCGCCTCCTTGCCCTCGTACTCGGCGGCCATCCAGACCTCTGCGGCCTCTTCGACGACCTTCTTGCCGATGGCATGGACACCCTTGCCGACCAGCTCTGCGGTGCGGGAGGTGGCGGGATCGCCGTGGGCGGCCTTCTGCTGGAGCTCGGTGAAGAGCTCCTCGAACGTCTTCTTGGACATGGTGGTCCTTACCCTACGCGCTCCGGTCCGTACCTCAGTGCCAGGGTTCAGATACTGAGCGGAGCGTGGCGGCGGTCGCGACAGCGGCGGTCACCGCCTCGTGGCCCTTGTCCTCGTTCGAGCCCTCCAGGCCGGCCCGGTCCAGGGCCTGCTCCTCGGTGTCGCAGGTGAGCACGCCGAAGCCGACGGGGACGCCGGTCTCGACACTGACCTGGGTGAGGCCATGGGTGACGCCCTGGCACACGTAGTCGAAGTGGGGGGTGCCGCCGCGGATGACCACGCCGAGGGCGACCACGGCGTCGTAGCCGCGCCCGGCCAGCGCCTTGGCGGCGACCGGCAGTTCGAAGCTGCCGGGGACCCGGATCAGGGTCGGCTCGTCGATCCCCAGGTCGTGCAGGGCGCGCAGGGCGCCGTTCACCAGACCGTCCATCACCTGCACGTGCCACTGCGCCGCGATGACGGCGACCCTGAGGTCGCTCGCGTTGCGTACGGACAGCTCCGGTGCACCCTTGCCGCTCACGTGTCTCCTTCGTGCCTTTGTGCTTTCTTGCTTACTGCTTACTGCCTACTTGTTGCCGCAGGTGGCCGCGACCGCGGCCGCGGAGGCGGTCACGGCAGGCGTGTCCAGCCAGGGCAGGTCGTGCCCCATCCGGTCGCGCTTGGTGCGCAGATACCGGAGATTGTGCTCGCCGGCCTGGATCGGCATGGGCTCGCGGCCGGTGACCTTGAGGCCGTGGCGAAGCAGCGCGTCGGTCTTGTCGGGGTTGTTGGTCATCAGCCGGACGCTGCGCACGCCGAGGTCGGCGAGGATCTGCGCGCCGGCGCCGTAGTCGCGGGCGTCGGCGGGCAGGCCGAGTTCGAGGTTGGCGTCGAGGGTGTCGCGGCCCTGTTCCTGGAGCTCGTACGCCCGGAGCTTGGACAGCAGGCCGACGCCCCGGCCCTCGTGGCCGCGCAGATAGACCACCACGCCGCGGCCCTCGTCCTGGATGCGTGCCAGGGCGGTGTCCAGCTGGGGGCCGCAGTCGCAGCGCAGGGAGCCGAAGACGTCGCCGGTGAGGCATTCGGAGTGGACCCGGACCAGGACGTCCTCGCCGTCGGCGATCTCGCCGTGGACCAGGGCGACATGCTCGACGCCGTCGACGGTGGAGCGGTAGCCGTAGGCGGTGAACGTGCCGTGCCGGGTGGGCAGTCGGGTCTCGGCCTCGCGGCGGACGGTGGGCTCGCTGCTGCGGCGGTAGGCGATCAGGTCCTCGATGGAGATGATCGTCAGGCCGTGCTTGCGGGCGAACGGGATCAGCTCGGGCAGCCGGAGCATCCGGCCGTCCTCGCCGGCGATCTCCACGATGGCACCGGCCGGGCGGAGCCCCGCGAGCCGGGCGAGGTCCACGGCGGCCTCGGTGTGGCCGTTGCGGACGAGGACACCGCCGGACCTGGCCCGCAGCGGGAAGACATGGCCGGGGCGGACGAAGTCCGTCGGCTCGGCCGTGCCGCTCGCGAGCAGCTGGAGCGTGGTGGCGCGGTCGGCGGCCGAGATGCCGGTGCTCACGCCGTGCGCGGCGGAGGCGTCGACCGACACCGTGAACGCGGTCTTCATCGACTCGGTGTTGTCCTCGACCATCTGCGGCAGCCGCAGCCGGTCCAGTTCCGGGCCCTCCATGGGGGCGCAGATGAGTCCCCGGCACTCGCTCATCATGAAGGCGACGATCTCGGGGGTCGCCTTCTCGGCGGCGACGACGAGGTCGCCCTCGTTCTCCCGGTCCTCGTCGTCCACGACGACGACCGGGCGGCCGGCCGCGATGTCGGCGATGGCCTGCTCGACGGGGTCGAGCCCGAAGTTCTCGATGGTGTCCGTGGCGTACAGGGGCGGTGCCGAGGTCATGCCGGGGCTCCTTCCAGGACGGGCTGCGGGCTCCGGCGGGAGCGCAGCCACCAGTCGCGCATGCCCCACAGGACGAGTGCGCCGTAGATGACGTAGACAAAGCCGGAGAAGGCGTAGCCGTTGGCGAAGTTGAGGGGGACGCCGACGAGGTCGACGAGCAGCCAGGCGATCCAGAACTCGACCATGCCCTTGGCCTGGGCGTACATGGCGACGACGGTGCCGACGAAGATGTAGGCGTCGGGCCAGGGGTCCCAGGACAGGGACGGGTAGGCCGTGAAGAGCAGGGCCACCGCGACCGTGCCGGCGGCGGCCGTGCCGAGCATCGCCGCGCGCTCGCGCCAGGTGGCGAAGCGGGGGGCGATGTGGCCGTCGGCGGAACCGCCCTTGCTGCGCTGCCACTGCCACCAGCCGTACAGCGCTACGGCCATGACGACGGTCTGCTTGCCGGCGCTGCCGGTCAGATGGCCGTAGAAGGCGGCGAAGAGGACCAGCCCGGAGAGGAACTGCACGGGCCAGGTCCACAGGGAGCGGCGCCAGCCGAGGGCGAGGGTGATCAGGCCGAGGATGTTGCCCACCATGTCCGACCAGATGATGCGCTGGCCGAAGAGGGTGAAGGCCTCGGAGTTCAGCCAGTTCACTTGCCCGCTCCCTGGGCGCGGTCGCCGAGGAGGCGCTCGACGTACTTGGCAACGACGTCGACCTCAAGGTTGACCGGGTCGCCGGGCTGCTTCACGCCGAGTGTGGTCAGGTCGAGGGTGGTCGGAATGAGGCTGACGGAGAAGTGGTCCGGGCCGGCTTCCACGACGGTGAGGCTGATGCCGTCGACGGTGATGGAGCCCTTCTCGACCACATAGCGGGCGAGGTCCGCGGGGAGCGAGATCTTCACGATCTCCCAGTTCTCGGAGGGCTTGCGCTCCAGCACCGCACCGGTGCCGTCGACATGGCCCTGCACGATGTGCCCGCCGAGGCGCGCGCCCACGGCCATGGGGCGCTCCAGGTTGACGCGGGAGCCGACGGTGAGCGCGCCGAGGCTGGAGCGGTTCAGGGTCTCGGCCATGACATCGGCGGTGAACTCGTCGCCCTCGTGCGTCACGACGGTGAGACAGACCCCGTTCACGGCGATGGAGTCGCCGTGCTGCGCGCCCTCGGTCACGACGGGGCCACGGAGCTTGAAGCGGGAGGCGTCGCCGAGGTTCTCGACGGCGGTGACCTCACCCAGCTCTTCGACGATTCCGGTGAACACTTCCCGGGTCCTCCTGCCTCTTCGGGCACGGACTCCGGGGCCTGTCGATGACGACAGAATGTACGGGTGAGCACTGAGCACACCGGGGCGACGCCGAAAGAGGGACCCGTCCCGTACGGACGAGTCCAGAGTCGGCGGCGCGCATGTGTGCATGCCCGCCCGCCGCGCACTGCCTCCCATCCGGACTTTAACCGTCGGTCCAGGAATTTCACCTGGTCAACCGGCCGCTGGAAGCGACCGGGTCGCGGACTGTAACCGCCGGTTCGGACTTTCACCGACCCCGGAGTGCGCTGCTTCTGGTACAGAGCCAGTGTGCCACGCCGGGTGCCCATGCAGACATGCGAGGGGTGTGGGCTCCCTCACAGTGCGTGTCATGGGCCTTGCGCGGCGCATTCGCGGCGTACAACTTCCTTACTGCCAGGGAGGATTGACCGTGGTCCGGACCCATTGACCGCAATGGTCTAGTCCTTTTAGGGTGCGGACGGGTCCGGTGGCGGTGACGACGGCCCTTGCCCGCCGCCGGACCGCCAGCCCCCGCCCGCCGAGTCCGGTGCCGACCTGCCATGTGCGGCATTCGGCCGATGTCACATTTCCCGGGGGCTGAGCGGTCTCAGTGGACGAGGGTGCTCCGATCGGGGGCACACGGAGTCCGAAGGGGCGAACAGCATGACCACGATCCTGGTGACCGGCGGGACCGGCACGCTCGGGCGGCGGGTGACGGAGCGGCTGCGGGCGGACGGGCACGAGGTGCGGGTGCTCAGCCGCAACACACAGCCGTACGCCGTCGATCTGCGCGTGGGCGGGAGCGGGCTGGACGCCGCGCTCGCCGGTGTGCAGACCGTGGTGCACTGCGCGAGTTCACCGCGCGGCGGGGACGAGGAGGCCGCGGAGCGGCTGATCGCGGCGGCCGGGCGAGCCGGAGTGGGCCATCTGGTCTACATCTCCATCGTCGGCATCGACCGGGTGCCCCTCGGCTACTACAGGACCAAACTGGCCGTGGAGCGCCGGATCGAGGCATCGGGACTCGACTGGACCGTCCTGCGTACGACCCAGTTCCACGACCTGCTGGTCACGATCCTCGGCGGGCTGGCCAAGCCGCCCGTCATGCTGGTCCCGGCCGGGGTCCCGGACCAGCCGGTGGAGGTGCGCGAAGTCGCGGACCACCTGGCCGAGTTGGCGCTCGCCGCTCCGGCCGGCCGGGTGGCGGACATGGGCGGCCCCGAAGTCCGGACCCTCGACTCGCTGGCCCGTGCCTACCTCCACGCGACCGGCCGACGCCAGGCCGTGGCACAGGTACCACTGTTCGGCCGGACCTACCGCGCCGCCCGCGCGGGCGGACTGCTGGCACCCGAACAGGCCGTGGGCAAGACGACGTTCGAGGACTATCTGGGGCGGCGGTTCGAGGCCTGACGGCGAGGGGCAGAGGGAGCGGGGCCGGGCGGCAGGGCTGGGCCGAGCCCGGTCGGTCAGTTCCGGTCCGAGGGTGCGAAGAGTTCGTCCTGGGCGTGGTCGCGGGCCGTCAGCAGGGCACCGCGCAGGACCGCCGTGCCGCCCAGGGTGCCGGCCCGCACCTCCGTGCGCAGGGGTGACATGTGGCGGAGGCGCTTCTCGACGAGCCGGGCGAGCGTCGGGCCGCCGGCCTGACCGGCTTCTCCGCCCAGCACCACGCAGCCCGGGTCGAGTACGGCCACCACGGACGCGGCCCCGACGGCGATCCGGTCGGCGAGGGTGCGCAGGAAGCGGTCGGCGGGCCGTTCGGCATCGGAGCGCGCCGCGTCCGCGGGGTCGTCCTCGCCCGCCGTTTCCGCCACGGCCTCGCGGATCACCTCCGCGGCGCCCGGTCCGTCCATCGTGGCCGGGACCGGCAGGCCGTACTCCGCCGCCAGCGAGCCGATGGCCGCCGCTCCGGCCAGCGAGTGGAAGCCTCCGTCGCAGTCCCGAGCCGATGGAAGGGAGCCGGTGCCCGGGACCGGCAGGAAGCCGATCTCGCCGGTGCCGCCCGAGGCGCCGCGGCGGAGCGTGCCGTCCAGGACGACCGCCGCGCCGACGCCGTGCCCCAGCCAGAGCAGCACGAAGGTGTCGCGGTCCCGGGCCGCGCCCTCGCGCTGTTCGGCCAGGGCGGCGAGGTTGGTCTCGTTCTCCACGGTGACACGGGCCCCGGGCAGCCGTTCCTGCAAGGCGACTGCCAGGCTGCGGTGCCAGGCGGGCAGGCCGCCGAAGTCGCGCAGATCGCCGGTGGCCGGGTCGACGAGGCCCGGCGCGCCGATACCGACGGTGTGCAGCCTCCCCCGCGCACGCACACCCTCGCGGGCAGGCGCCCCCATGGCCCCGGCCTCCTTCGCGGTCCGCTCCACCGCGGCCACCGCCTGCTCCACGGCCGGTCCGGTCCCGGTGTCCCCGCCGATCGGCACGGACGTCTCGGCGAGCACCCGCCCGACCAGGTCGGATACCAGGACGTCGACACCTCCGGTACGGACGTCGAGCGCGGCCAGATGAGCCTGGTCGGCGACGATGCCGTACAGCCGGGCGTTGGGGCCCCGGCGCTGTTCGCCGGACTCGCCGACCACCGTGATCAGCCCGGCGGCGCCGAGCCGTTCCACGAGGTCGGCGACCGTCGGCCGGGACAGCCCCGTCAGCTGCTTCAACTGGCCTGCCGTGAGCGGGCCTTCCTGCTGGAGCAGGCTCAGGGCGAGCCGGTCGTTGATGGCCCGGGCGGTGCTGGGCGATGCGGGCATGACGGGGAATCCTCCCAGATCCACGCGGCACGGGACGGCCACAAAACTCCCTATCTATCAGGCAGGGTCCCTGATAGTTTGCGCCGCGTCAGCGGGGCGGCGGCCACCCGGGGAGGGCAGACGATGAAGGACGTGGGGTACGAGCACCGCGAGGTGAAACGCGCCCGGTACGCCGTGGCGGCGGTGTTCACCGTGCACGGCGCCGTCACCGGCTCGTTCGCGACCCGGGTGCCGTGGATCCAGGACCATGCCTCGCTGGGCGCGGGGCAGCTCGGCTTCGCGCTCGCCTTCGGGGCGTTCGGCGCCTCGTGCGCGATGCCGCTGGCGGGCCGGATCAGCCATCGCTTCGGCAGCCGTACGGCGCTGCGCGGCCTGATCGCGCTGTGGACACTGTCGCTGACCCTGCCGTCCCTCGCGCCGAATCTGTACACACTGTGCCTGGCGATCTTCGCGTACGGCGCGAGTTCGGGCATGGCCGACGTCGCCATGAACGCGCTCGGCGTGGAGGTCGAGCGGCTGCTCGGAAAGTCGATCATGTCGGGGCTGCACGGCATGTGGAGCGCGGGCGCCCTGACCGGCTCGGCGGCGGGCACCCTTGCCGCACACCTCGGCGCGGACGCACGTCTGCACTTCACGCTGGCGGCGGCCACCCTCACCGCCTTCGGCGTGCTGGCCGCCGGCTGGGTCCTGGACGTGCAGCCGGCCGACGACGAGGAGCCGCCGCCGCGGTTCGCGCTGCCGCCCCGGCCGGCGCTGCTGATCGGCGCGGTGGGCTTCTGCGCGGTGTTCGCGGAGGGGGCGAGCCTGGACTGGTCCGCGGTGTTCCTGCGGAACCGGATGGACACGTCGGCTGCTGTCGCGGCGGCCACGACCACCGGGTTCATGCTGACCATGGCCATCGCCCGGATCAGCGGAGACGCGGTGGTGAACCGATTCGGCGCGGTGCGCACCGTGCGCGCCGGGGGTGTGCTGGCCGCGTTGGGCGGTCTGCTGATCGTCCTCGCGGGATATCCGGTGGTGGCGATGACCGGGTTCGCGCTGATGGGCCTCGGCATCGCGGTCGTCGTACCGCTGTGCTTCGCTGCGGCCGGGCACGCCGGACCGAACCCCAGTCAGGCCATAGCGGGCGTGGCGACGATCACGTACACCTCGGGGCTGATCGCCCCCAGCCTGATCGGCGGGGTGGCCCAGGCGACCAGTCTGGTGGTGTCGTTCTGTGTGGTGACGGCGCTGGCCTGCGGGCTCGCGGTGTTCGCGGGCGTGCTGCGCACGGCCGAGCGCGGCGGCCGGACCGAGGTCAGCCGGCCTGCCGCAGCAGTTCCCGACCCACGGCCCTGAAGGCGTCGGTCCACGGCGCGGGCCGCAGGGTCGACGCGTCCAGCCGGACCAGCACGCGCGTGCCCTGGGCGTAGGTCTGCGCCCCGTCCGCCGAGCAGAAGCGGAAGCCGTAGGTGAGTCCGGTGGTGCCGAGCCGTTCCAGCCAGAGGTGGACGGCGTAGGTGCCGGGGCTGGTCACCGGCGCCTCGTAGCCGATGCGCAGTTCGCGGACCGCGTTGCAGGCGTCTCCGGCCGCGTGCCAGTCGCCGTCGAAGCGGACGCCGTACGTGTTCCACAGCTCGGTCCAGGCGCGCTCGACCAGCAGCGGGTAGCGGGCGTTGTGCAGGAGGCCGAGCGCGTCGAGGTCGTCGAAGTGCACGGTGACGGGGATCAGCCGGCCGAAGGAGACGGCGGGCGCGATCGGGGCTTCGGCGGTCACGGGTGGGGCTCCTGAACATCGCTACTGAGACTGATACATACTAAGCGACCGCTCAGGATCCCTGGCCCGGGCCCGCTCAGCCCGCTATCGAGTCCAGCTGCTCGGCGGCGGGCCGCAGCGCCCACAGGTCTCCGCCGGGCGGCACGTCCAGCTTCGGCACGGCTGCCCGGGCCACCGCATCTCCCGCGTCGGCCGCCGCGTGCACGACGTCGGTGGCCGCGTACCGGTGGAACTCCAGCTCCGGATGCGACCACGCGGCGGCGCCGGTCGCGGCCGGGAGCAGATAGTCGACGGCCTTGAACAGACTCTGCCCGTCCGGGCCCCGATACGACCACAGGTCCACGCCCACATGCCGGCCGATGGCCGCGAGCCGGGTGTAGGCGACCAGGTCGAAGGTGGAGTAGTGCCAGCTGCGGGTGCGGGCGAGTTCCTGCGGCTGGCCGCCGTCGGCCGCGATCTGCGGGTCGATCCGCCTGGCGCGCGCATCGAGCACCGCCCGCCGGGCGAGGGCGGCGTCCCCGGTGGCGTAGGCGAGCGCGGCGAGCTGCATGTCGTAGAAGGTGCCGTGGTTGTTGGCGGCGGAGCCTTCCTGGTGACCGAAGTCGCTGTTCTTCAGCCAGTCACGGAAGTCGGCGTTCCACTTGCCCATGGCCGTACGGTCCCCGGCGCTCCAGCCCGGGGCGCCGGTGGCCAGGATCGCCTGGGCGTCGAGGACGCTGGTGTACGACTGGGAGAAGTCGATGATGCCGATGGACCGGCCGTCGTACTTGCACGGGATGAACTGGGCGTGGTTCAGATCGGGGTTCATCCGGGTTGCCGGGGCGAGGAACCAGGTGCGCAGGATCTGCCCGGCCTTCTCGGCGTAGACCCGCTTGCCGGTGTAGTACCAGGCGAGCGAGAGGTCGTATGCCGAGTCGAAGACCTTCTCGACGTCCTGCCGGTCCGTTCCGCTGTCGACCTCCGGATTGCGCCGGCCGTCGCGCTCCACGTACGGGCAGCCCCACGGGTTGTCAGTGGTGGGCTCGGTGGTGGGCCACCAGTAGGGGGCCTGGCTCAGGTACTCGTGGACGTCGCCGCCGGGCGCGGGCTTCGGCTTGTCGACGACCGTCCAGGGGCCCTGGTCCAGCCAGCCGTCGGCGCGGGTGGTCAAGTCCTTGAGCATGCGCCGCAGTTGGGGGTCGTGGTCGAGGCGGGCGCGGGTCTGCTGGAGGCGACCGCCGTCCAGGACCGCGGTCCTCGGAGCCTTCGGCGCGGCGTGCGCGGACGGGACGAGGACACCACCGAAGGCCATGACGGCGGCGAGCAGCACGGCCGCACGGGATCTTCCACTCATCGAGCACTCCGATCTGCTGTGATCAGATACATGAACGAAGTTCACGAGTAGGACCGTGCGAGCGTAGAGCCGCTCGTCACCCGTGACAATGGTGCGGACCGGCTTCACACCCGTAAGACCGGGCTTCACCGACGTAGGAAAGCGAAACCTCACCATGGACCTCGGCGTGCGCTGGAAACTGCACGGTGACGGGCGCACGCCCGCGCCCGGAGCGGTGGTACGCCCCGATGAACGGCTCTCCTGGCCCCGCACGGTGGGCCTGGGCGCCCAGCACGTGGTCGCGATGTTCGGCGCGTCCTTCGTGGCACCCGTGCTGATGGGACTCGACCCCAATCTGGCCATCATGATGTCGGGCGTGGCGACCGCGGTCTTCCTGCTCGCCACCCGTGGCCGTGTGCCCAGCTATCTCGGCTGCTCGCTGTCGTTCGTGGGCGTGGCCGCCGTCATCCGTGCCCAGGGCGGGACGAGTGCCACCGTGACCGGCGCGGTGTTCGTCGTCGGCATCGCGCTGTTCCTCGCCGGGGTCGCGGTGCAGCGGTTCGGCGCGCGGATCATCCATGCCGCGATGCCGCCGATCGTCACCGGCGCGGTCGTCATGCTGATCGGGTTCAACCTCGCCCCGGTGACCGCCTCCACCTACTGGCCGCAGGACCAGTGGACGGCCCTGCTGGTCATGCTGTTCACCGGTTTCGCCGTGGTCTGCCTGCGCGGCTTCTGGTCCCGGATCGCGATCTTCCTCGGCCTGGTCTTCGGGTACGCGATCTCATGGGCCTTCGACCGGATCTTCGGCAGGATCCACTCCATGAGCCCGAGCGGCCAGGTCACCGACCACTGGCGGCTGGACCTCTCCGGTGTCTCCAAGGCCGACTGGATCGGCCTGCCGCACTTCCACGGGCCGTCCTTCCAGTGGTCGGCGATCCTGGTCGCGCTGCCGGTCGTCATCGCCCTGGTCGCGGAGAACGCGGGCCACGTCAAGGCGGTGGGCGAGATGACCGGCGACCCGCTGGACGACAAGCTCGGTACGGCGATCTCGGCGGACGGCGTCGCCTCCATGCTGTCCACCGCGGTGGGCGGCCCGCCGAACACCACCTACTCCGAGAACATCGGCGTGATGGCCGCGACCCGCGTCTACTCCACCGCCGCCTACTGGGCCGCCGCCGGCTTCGCGCTGCTCTTCGGCGTCTGCCCGAAGTTCGGCGCGGTCGTGGCCGCGATCCCGGGCGGGGTCCTGGGCGGCATCACCGTGATCCTCTACGGCATGATCGGCCTGCTCGGCGCCCAGATCTGGCTGCACGCCAAGGTGGACCTGCGCAACCCGCTGAACCTGGTCCCGGCCGCCGCGGGCATCATCATCGGCGTCGGCAACGTCAGCATGAAGTTCACCAGCGACTTCTCGCTCAGCGGCATCGCCCTCGGCGCCCTGGTCGTCATCACCGGCTACCACACGCTGCGCGCCTTCGCCCCGGCCCATCTGAAGAAGCGGGAGCCGCTGCCGCCCGAGGGCGCGTCCGCCTACGACGCGGAGGCCGGCGGCGCGGAGGCCCCGCGCGCCAAGTCGTAGGCGTACGACGGTGTGAACGTCCCGGCCACGCCCCGGCAGCCGTCGGACTCCCCCGGCGGCTTCACCCACAGGTAGGCGTCGATCCGGGCCTCGCCGGTGTCCAGGGTCGGGGCCCGGCCGATCCTCCGGCCGGCCGGGTCGCACCACTGGCCGTCCGGCGGGGCGCCGTTGCCGTTGCGGCTGGTGTCGATCACCGCGCCGAGGCGCGCCGGGCCGCCGAGCGCGGCCAGGATCCGACGGTCGTAGGCGATCTCGTCGGCCGTGGTGCGGAAGTTGGAGACATTGCTGAAGACGCCGTCGGAGTCGTCCGCGCTGGCCTGTCGCAGCAGGGCGGCCTGTTTGTCCGGCGGGTTCCAGCCGGAGTGACCGGCGTCGTAGTAGACGCGGGCCCGTGGATCGGCCGCCTTCAGCACCTGGCCCGCGCGGGCCAGCGAGGCGAAGCGGTCGGCGCGGGCGGCCGGGGTCAGGCAGTCGGACTGGGCGACGGAGTCCGGCTCCAGGATGACGATCGCCTCACCCGAGCCGAGCCCTTGGGCGAAGGCGTCGATCCAGGCGTCGTAGGCGACGAGGTCCGGCGCGCCGCCCTTGGAGGCGCCGCCGCAGTCCCGGTCCGGAATCGCGTACGGCACGAGCACCGGGATCTGGCGCAGCGCGGCCGCGCCCGCGGTGACCGCGCGCACCTGGGCGGCGATGGTGCCCGGGTCCGGGTCGGCGAACCACACGGCGGCCGGCCGGTCCGTGATCCGGGAGGCTATGACGGCGGTGCGCGGATCGCCGGGGTGGGCGCGGACCCAGTCCAGCGCCTGGGAGCCGGGGTGGCGGTACAGGAGCGGTGACACGGGGGCGGTCGGCTGCTTTCCGCCGGTCGGGGCGGGTGCGCTGCCGGGCGGCGTCGGCTGGGGCGTCGGTGTGCGGGCGACCGGCGAGCCCCCCGGAGCCGGGGACGAAGGCGACGGTGTGCCCGGCATGAGCGCCGGAGCGGGTGCGCGGGTCGCCTCGGTCCGGGCCTGGTCGGAGCCGTGGCCGGTGCCGAGCGCGGAGATCACCCCGGTGACGGAGCCGACCAGGGTCACCACCGAGGCCGCCATGACCATCAGCGCGCGCCGTAGAGCGCGCCGGCGCGCGGCCCGGCGTTCGGCCAGGCGCCGGGCGCGTAAGCCTGACACGGTGCGCCTCCCCCTCACCACCGCACTGCGGTGGTCCGTTCCCCCGTTCCGGCGAAGCGCCGGGCCGGTCGGGCCCGCCGGTCGGCCCAGGGCTGGGACCCTTCCCCCATGGCGCAGCTGGAACACTTCACCACCCCCGTCGACGCGGTCGTCTCCCGGATGCGCGCCATCGACGCGGCCCTGCCCGAGCGGGACGGTGTCGCCGTGTTCAACCGCGTCTACCTCACCGTCACCGAGGAGGTCGACCGGCGCCTGGACGCCGGGGAGTTCCCGGACCGACGGGCGGCGATCGCGCTGGACGTGCGGTTCGCCGGGCGCTATCTGGCGGCGGTCGACGCGGTGGCCGCGGACCGCCGTCCGCCCGCCTGCTGGCGTCCGCTGTTCCAGCTCCGCCGCCATCCCGGGGTACGGCCGCTACAGTTCGCGCTGGCGGGCATCAACGCGCACATCGGGCACGATCTGGCGCTCGCCGTGGTGGACGCCTGTCGTACGCTCGGCTGCGAACCGCCCGAGCTGGAGGACGAGTTCGACCGCGTGGGCGATCTCCTTGGCTCGCTGGAGGAGCGCGTCCGCGAGGAACTGATGCCGGGTCCCGATCTGCTCCAGATCGCCGACCCGCTCACCCATCTGCTGGCCTCCTGGAGCCTGGAGCGGGCCCGCGACGCGGCCTGGGCAGCGGCTCGGGCCCTGTGGGCGCTGCGTCACTGCGGCGATGTCGCCGCGGAGTTCACCGAACGACTGGACGCGGCAGTGGGGTTCGCGGGACGGATGCTGCTCACGCCTCTCAGGGACTGACGGTCCGCTTCACGGCCCCGTGCCCCGCACCGCCCCCCTCACACCGCGCCCTGGCTCGTTCCCGGTCCTCCTCCGCGACCACCGCCTCCCCGGCCGAACTCCCCTCCGGGTCCTCACACATGGCGCGATCTAGCACTGCTAGAGACTAGCTATCACCGCTAGTCCAGCCGCTGCTGATCCGTCGGCTCCTCGCTCCACAGGCCGTCCGGGTCCGGTCCGGTCCGGGGCCTGGCACGTCTGGACCGCTCGGCCATCAGCGCATCCCCCTCGTCTCGCGTCGCGCGCAATCTAGCACCGCTAGGGTACTCCCGGGCTTCCCGGCAACGGGCCTTCCGGTTCCGCAGCCCCGTACGCGCCAGGGCCCGCCGTGTCCGCGGGGGACATGACGGGCCCTGGCACCGGTCGGGGGTCCCGGGATGAGGCCGGTCAGTCCTCGGGGAGTTCGACCGGGGCGATCTCGTCGTAGACGTCACCGGGGCCGGGGTTGGCCGGGTCGGTCTCGCCGCCGAAGTGGTGCATGACGCCCCAGACCGCGTTCAGCGCGGTCTGGATCGCGCCCTCGGCCCAGCCGGCCGTCCAGGAGATGTCGTCGCCGGCGAGGAAGATGCCCCGCTTGTCCTCGGGCAGCCGGTCCTGCATGAAGTGGGTGAACAGGCGCCGCTGGTAGCGGTAGTGGCCGGGCAGGTTGGCCTTGAACGCGCCCATGAAGTACGGCTCGTTCTCCCAGGAGACCGTCACCGGGTTGCCGATGATGTGCTTCCGGATGTCGACCTTCGGGTAGATCTCGCCGAGCGACTTCAGCATGACCTCCATCCGCTCGTTCGCGGACAGCGGCAGCCACTTCAGGCTGTCGTCGCACCAGGTGTAGGACAGGCAGATCACGGCAGGCTTGTCCGGGCCGTCGTCCAGCAGGTAGGTGCCGCGGGTCATGCGGTCGGTGAGCGTCATCGACATGACGTCCCGGCCGGTCTCCTCGTCCTTGTCGAGCCAGAAGGGCCGGTCGACGGGAACGAAGAGCTTCGAGGACTCCATGTAGTGGGTGCGCTCGATCGCCGTCCAGTGGTCGATCGGGAACAGCGAGTCGTCACAGGCGATCTTGGACAGCAGCATCCAGGACTGGGCGGTGAAGACGGCCGCCTGGTAGGTGCGGATGTCGCCGTTCGCGTCCGTCACCGTGATCTGGTTGCCCGCGGTGCGGTGCAGCCGGGTCACGGCCGGGCGCGGCTCGCCGTCCACGTGCAGGGACTTCAGCGAGGTGCCGTACGGCCAGTGGACGATCTTCTCCGGCTCGCGCTCCCACAGGCGCAGCGGCAGCTGCTGGGAACCGCCCACGATGCCGCGGTGGTGGTCGTCGGCCTCGGTGTAGACGACGCGCAGGATTTCCAGGATGGAGTTCGGGAAGTCGGTGTCCCAGCCGCCGGTGCCGAAGCCGACCTGGCCGAAGATCTCGCGGTGCCGGAAGGATTTGAAGGCCTCGGAGTCGCACAGGAAGCCGTAGAAGGTCTGGTTGTCGAGCTTCTCGACCAGCTGCGCCCAGATCTCGCGGATGCGCGGGACGTCGCGCTCGCGCATGGCGCGGTTCATGTCGGAGAAGTCGGCGCCCTCTTCGAGGCACTTGTTCCAGGCCTCGGCGACGTCCCGGTACACCTGGGGCAGGTCGTCGACGGTCTCGGCGTAGTGCGACTCGCCCTTGAGATCGACGACGGTCGAGGGGGTGGCCTCGGCCAGCGGGTTCGGGAACGGCCTGGTCTCCAGGCCCACCATGTCGATGTAGTGCTGCAGGGCGGTGGAGGACGGCGGGAAGCGCATCGCGCCCATCTCGGCGGTCAGCGACTCCTCACACCCCTCGAAGCCGACCGTGCGCAGCCGGCCGCCGATCTGGTCGGCCTCGTAGACGACGGGCTTGAGGCCCATCTTCATCAGCTCGTACGCGGCCACGATGCCGGACAGACCGCCGCCGATGACGGCGACCTCGGTGCCGTGCTCGGTCGCGGGTATCTGACCGAGGCCCGCCGGGTGAGCGAGGAAGTCGTCGTAGGCGTAGGGGAAGTCCGGGCCGAACATGGTGATCGGCGGCTGCTGCTCGTCGGTGTGCTCGACGGCGTTGGGCACCGTGGACGTCATGGGGTACGGACTCCTTGCGCGTGGTGAAACCGGGGGAAGGCTTGCGTGCGGCCGTGTCTCAGGTGAGCGACCCGTACAGAGCGGGGCGGCGGTCCTGCAGATACGGGTTGGCCTCGCGGGAGGCGGCCAGGAAGGCGGGGTCGGCGTCCGCGAGGACCAGTTGCTCGGCGCGGCCGGCCCGGGCGCGGGCGACTCCGTCGGGACCGGCGAGGACCGAGAGCCCGACGAACTCGAACTCCCCTTCCTGGCCGACCCGGTTGACATAGGCGACGTACATCTGGTTCTCCCAGGCGCGCACCGGGATCATCGACTCGGCGACGAACTGGAAGGGATGCATCTGCGCGGTCGGGACGACGAGGAGGTCGGTGCCGGCCAGGGCGTGGGCGCGCACGTTCTCCGGGAACTCGACGTCGTAGCAGATCATCAGGCCGACGGTGAGGCCGTTCAGCTCGGCCTGGACGACCGGCTGCCCGCCCGGTGTGAAGTGGTCGCGCTCGAAGCAGCCGAAGAGGTGGGTCTTGCGGTAGTTCGCGAGCCGGGTGCCGTCGGCGGAGATCAGCTGGGCGGAGTTGTAGACGGTCTCGCCGTCGCGCTCCGGGTAGCCGTAGGCGATCGCGATGCCGTGCCGGGTGGCGGTCTCGGCGATCGTGTCGGCCCAGTCGCCGTCGGCGGGCTCGGCGAGGCGGCCGATGGCGTCGCCGATCGCGTACCCGGTCAGGAACATCTCCGGTGCGGCGAGCAGCGCGGCGCCCGCGGCGGCGGCCCGGCCCGCGGCCTCGTCGAGGACCTTGAGGTTCTCGGCGACGGAGCCGGGGCGGCCGGAGCTCTGGAGCAGGGCGGTGCGCATGCGGGGTCCTCACCGGAAAGAGGTTTGTGTGGTGGCCGGAGTTTTGGGGGCCACGAAGAAGGTACGGTCGGCGCGCTCGGCCGGACAAGAAGGAGCCGTTGCGCGTCTGTGCGCGGTTCGTTGCGTGGAGTGCGGGCCGGGCGGCGATTCGTTGCGCGCCCTCGTGGCCGGTTCCCGTCCTCCCTGAGGCGCAGGGCACCCAGGTGGTTCCCCGCCGGATGGCGGAGGTGGGGTCCCGCCCCCGGAGCGATGTGCGGGCGGCCCGCTGCCGGGAGAGTGGTGATCGTTCAGTCTCACGCGTTTGACCTGCGGGAAGGACCGCCATGAAGCGTCGTACGAAGATCGCCGCCGTCACCCTCACCGTCGCCCTGCTGATCACCGCCGGTACGGCTGAGGCTGCGCTGGCCGCAAGCGGCGGGGCGCCCCGCCCCGAGCGTGAGGCCGCGGCGCTGACCGGTACGGCCAAGCTGTACCGCTCGGCCGGTGACGACATCACCTTCTCCTTCGACGCGCATCTGGCGAAGAAGGACACCATGGACCCGCGCAAGGCCACCGGCACCTTCGAGTTCAGCCACTACCTGCACGGTCGGGGGGCCTGGGCCAAGGCCAAGGTCGACTGCCTGGTCACCGGCGGTCCGGTCGCCGTCGTCTCCGGTGTGATCACCGCGTCCGACCTGCCGGGAGCCAAGGGCAAGCGGGTCGGTGTCACGGTCCACGACCTCGGCCGGAACGACCGGCTGGGCTACAGCTGGGCGGGGGTCGGCAGCCCCACGGACACGAAGGACCTGCCGCCGTGCGTGTCGTCGGCGCCCTTCGAGAAGGTGAAGCAGGGCACGGGTGACTTCAAGGTCGTGCCCTGGCAGCCCAAACTCTAGCTCTGGCTCTGGCTCTGGCTCTGGCTCTGGCTCTGGCTCTGCGGTCGGCTACTTGCCGGTGCCGACCGGATCGACGGTGATGGCGGAACCGCTGCCCTGCGAGACGGGCACGTTGATGCTGACGGGCAGCGTGTGGGAGCGGGTCTCGTCCGGCGGGGTGACGACGAGGCTGGTGAAGGTCTCGCCGGTGCCGCCGGAGTTGTTCGGCGGGTAGTGCAGGGTGAAGCGGGTGTCCGCGCCCGGCTTGACACTCACCGGCGCCGCGGCGAGCTTGCTGCGCTTCGCGCTGAGGCTGCCGTCCTTGCTCTTGAGGTCGACGCCGGGGAAGCCCTTCAGGGTGCAAGCCGTGGGGCCGGTGTTCCTCAGGTTCACGGTCAGTTCGCCCTCCGCCATCCCACCGGAGGTGCTGAAGGCGAGTTGGGCGGTCCTGCACGCGCCGGAACCGCCGCCGGCGCCCGTACCACCGCCGCTGGTGCCCGACTGGCCGGTGCCGGTGCCCTTGCCGGAGGACACACCGCTGCCGCCCGTGGTCGAGGAACCGGAGTCCTGGGAGGCGGTGCTCCGGCTCGGGGACGAGGAGCCGCTCGCGTCGGAGGAGCCCTTGTCACCGCTGTTGCAGGCGGTGAGCGAGAGACCGGCGATGGCGGCGACGGTGAGCAGCGAGAGCTTCTGGACGCGCATGGGTTCCCCTTCGGCAAGCACGGGTGACGTGGCGTTTCATGAGACCCGAAGGGCGGTTGACGCGTTCCGACCGACACCGCCCTCGTACATGGCCGTTACAAACACCTAGATCTCCCGCAGCCGCTCCACGATCTCCCGCAGCAGCCCCGGATCGGTGGCCGGGCCCCCGGCCGGGAGCTTGCGCGGCTCGTCGATACGGATCAGGCCCGCCTCGGCCAGGTCGCCGAGCAGGACCCGGAGGACGGTCAGGGGCAGGTCGGCGTCCGCGGCCAGTTCGACCACGGGGCGGGGGCCGCGCCGGATCACGTCGAGCAGGGCGGAGCGGGCGTGGTCGATGTCCGGCCCCTGTGCGTCGGCCTCCAGCGCGGTGACGCGGGACATCAGGTCGATGGCGTGCGCGCCCGGGGGCCGGGTGCGGCCCCGGGTCACCATGTAGGGGCGGACCATCGGCCCGGTCTCGTCCTCGTACCAGTGCTCGTCGCTCACCGCGGGATCATCTGGTCGTGCGGGCGGCCGCGTCCAGGTGGCGGCCGAGGCGGCGGACGAGCAGGGCCATCTCGTGGGCGAGTTGCCCGACGTCGGTGCCGGCCTCGCTGAGGACGGCGAGCCGGCTGCCGTGGCCGGCGGGGGTGATGAAGAGGTAGGCGTCGTCGAGCATCACCATGGTCTGCCGCACCTGACCGGCGTCGAACCGCTCACCCGCCGAGCGGGCCAGGCTGTGGAAGCCGGAGCAGACGGCGGCCAGATGCTCGATGTCCCGTCGGCGCATCCCGTCCGAGCTGCTGAGCGGGAGGCCGTCGGCGGTCAGCAGCACGGCCTGGCGGACATGGTCGGTACGCGCGACGAGGTCGTCCAGCAGCCAGTCGAACGCTCCGCCGAACGCTCCGCTGGGCTCGGCGGGCTGCTCGGGCCTCTGTTCGTCACCGGGCATCGTCGGTGTCCGTCCCTTCGTGGGCTTGGCTGGTCGCGGGTTCGGTGTCTGCGTCGGTGATCGGGGGGTCCGCCTGGTCGGGTGCGGGGGCGTGTTCGGGTGCGGGTGCGTGGGGGCTGGTCGGGCCGTTCCCCGCGCCTCTGGGGAACTGCGGTTTCCTCGGCGTCAAGGCACCGGGCCTCCGCGGAGCGGCCTCGGCCGTCGGCAGGCCCCTGCGGCCGCGGTCGAGGCCGCGCTGGAAGGCGCCGAAGATCGCCCGCATTTCCTCGGCGTCCACCTCCGGACCGGCCCCGCTCTCCCGAGGCGGCGGCTCGTCCCGCAGCTCCGGGACGAGAGAGGCCTGCCGGGTCCGGGTGGGCAGGGCGGGCGGGGGCGTCGGTGAGCCGGGTACGGCGCCCGGGCCGGGGATGGGCGAGGGCGCGGCCGATCGCTTCCTTGACGGCAACTCGTGTACGACGGCCCCCTGTTCACGCTGTCCGGGCACGGTCGGCTCAGGCACCAGCGGCACAGGCCCCGCGTGCTCGGGGCGCGCCGGTTCCACCTCCGCCAGTACCCCCTCCGGCAGCAGCACCACCGCCGTCGTACCGCCGTACGGCGAATCGCGCAGGGTGACCTCGATGCCGTGCCGGGCGGCGAGGCGGCCGACGACGTAGAGGCCGAGGCGGTCATGGCGGGTGGGGTCGAAGGCGTCGGGGTCGGTGAGGGTGTTGTGGGCGCGAGCGCGCGCGTCGGTGTCGAGGCCGAGCCCCCGGTCGTCGATCTCCAGCACGAACCCGCTGCCGACCCGCCCGGTGCGCAGGGTGACCTGGGTGTGCGGCGGCGAGAACACCGTGGCGTTCTCCAGGAGTTCCGCCATCAGATGGACGACGTCGGCGACGGCGTCGGCCGCGACACCGACCGCGGGCATCGGCGGCACCACCACGCGCGCGTAGTCCTCGATCTCGCTGACGGCCGAGGCGACCACGTCCGCGACCGGCACGGGCCGCCGCCAGCGCCGGCCGGGCGCCGCGCCGGAGAGGATGATCAGGCTCTCCGCGTGCCGACGCATGCGCGTGGTCAGGTGGTCGATGCGGAACAGCTCGCGCAGTACGTCGGGGTCGTCCGTGCGTCGTTCCAGGGTGTCGACCAGCTTCAACTGCCGGTGTACGAGAGCCTGGCTGCGGCGCGCGATGTTGAGCAGCACCGCGAACAGCCCCCGGCGCAGGCCGGCCTGCTTGACGGCGGCGTCGACGGCGGCGAGCCGCGCGGTGTTGAAGGACCGGCCGACCTGCCCGATCTCGTCGTCGCGTACCTCGTCGGCGGCCAGCGGCGGTGCTTCAGCCACCGCGTCCACCTCCTCGCCGGCGCTCAACCGTCGCATTACTTCGGGCAGTTGGTCCCTCGTCAGGACGTCGGCCGCGTCCCGCAGGGTCTCCAGGCGCCGTGAGATGCGCCGCGCCCCGCGCACCGCGAACCACAGCGACAGCCCGGCCGCGGCGAGACCCACCACACCGACGACGGCCGCCTTGGTCAGCTCCCGGTAGGCGAAGGCCCGGCCGCGGGCGGCGGAGTTCTCGGCGGACGTGGTGCACAGCTCGCGGTAGCGGACGACGGCCCGGTCGGTGGTGGACCGCCAGGTGTCCGCCGCGACCGCCTTCCCGGCACCGCCTGCCCCGCCCCGCAGCAGCGCGTCCTCGCCGTGCGCCAGCGAACCGTACAGGTCCCCGCGCTGGAAGTCCTCGAACAGCCCACGCGAGTCGGCGGGCAGGTCCGGCACATACGTCCGCTCGAACACCCGCCGGTCCTCGATGGTCGCGGTCAGGGTGTCGTACTGCCGGTCGGTCAGTGTGCCGGCCGCCCGCGCCCCGGCGACCAGCGCGTCCTCCCGCGACACGAACTCCCGCACCCGCACCAGCTCGATGACGACCTGTGCCTCACGGGCGAGCTGTCCGGCCTGGAGGGCGGTGAGCGTGGACTGCACGTCGAAGCCGGGCTCCACGAGGGCGCTGTAGTCCTCCACGGCCCGGTCCCAGGTGATGCGCCGGGACAGCACCCGGGCGCGCAGCCCGTCCAGCTGGCCGGTGGCTGTGACCATGGTGTCCAGCGACTGCCGCTGACGGTCCGTGAGCCGGCCGCGGTCGCCGTGCTGGACCGCCTGCCGCAGCGCGTCGACGGCCCGGTCGGTGCGGCGTTGCTGCCCGAGCAGATCGCTCGCGGTCGCCGTGTCGAGCGGGGCGCCCAGGTAGGCGGCGGACATCCGGCGCTCGATCTGGATCTGCCCGATCGCGGTGTCCACGGGGGTGCCGAAGTCCTCGTACACCCCCTGGACCCGGATCAGCGCGCGCAGTTCGCCGGTGACGGACCACATGGCGAAGCTCCACAGCCCCATCAGCGCGACGGCCGGGGCGAGCGCGAGCGCCACGATCCGCGCGCGGACGGTGGTGGGACGGCCGAGGGGCCAGCGCATGAAGTACCTACCGGTGTTACCAGTCAGTAGTGGGCGTGAGCGCGGCACAACCTACGGGATGGTCACCCCGGACCGCAATGGTGACCTGCGGTAACCCGGGGTCACCTCGAAGCCGGCCCACCCGGTCACCGCACGGGCAGCACAAAGGTCGTGACGACCGCCGCGTGGTCGGAGGGCCAGTCGTTGTCCGCCACGTCCGGCCACGGGCGCGGGGTGCCCGTGACGAGGGTTCGCGCATCCCGCACGGTCAGGCCCCGGTGCAGGACGTAGTCGATCCGGTCCTGCGGCTCGGGCCGCCCGCTGCCGTCCTCGTGCACCGGGTGGATCGGCGACCAGGTGTGGCCGGGCTCGGCGGCGGGGTCCGGGTGGGCCTCGCGGAACGAGTCGGCGAAGCCGGCGTCCTCGGCGGCCTTCGTCACCGGCCAGACCACATCCGGCCAGTCCAGGTGCGAGGGGCAGTTGAAGTCGCCGACGAGGACGACCGGCACGCCCGCGCCGCCGGCCTCGTCGATACGGCCCAGCGCCTCCCGCAGCTGCGCCAGCCGCAGCTCCTCGTGGGCGATCAGCTCCGCCGCTTCCAGCCCGTCGAAGACGGCTTCGTAGGGGCCGTACGGCGTGTAGTGCAGATGCGCGGTCCAAACGTCGACCTCGCGGCCGGGCGCCACGGCGATCCTGACGCCCGCGGCGCCGTAGAAGCCGACGTCCGGGTCGCCGAAGCGGGCGGTGATCGGGTGGCGGCTGATGACGCCGAGGTTCTCGCCTGCCCGGTGGTGGTACCAGCCGAGCGCCTCGGCCAGTTCCTGCGCGGCCGTGCCGCCCGTCTCCTGGAGTCCCACGACGTCGGCGCCGCTCTCCAGGACGGCCTTGAGCTGCTTGGCACGGTGGTCGTCGACCTCGCGGCCGCCCAGCCACAGGTTCCAGCTCATGACGCGGAGTTCGGGTGCCACCATCCGCCGCAGTTCCTGGACCGTGACGCCGGTGAGGCTGTCCCGCACGGTCCGGCCGGGCGCGGTGCCGATCGGCGCGAGGGACGGTACGGCGAGGACGGCGCAGCCGGCGGCCTCGGCGGAGGCGACGCCGGTCTCGGTGTCCTCGACGGCCACACAGGCGGCGGGGTCGACACCGAGGGCACGGCAGGCGGCCTGGTAGGGGTCGGGGGCCGGCTTGGTGCGGGCGGTGTCGTCGGCGGTGACGGAGGCCGCGAACCGGTCGGCGCCGAGGGCGTCGAGGACGACGTCGGCGACCGCGCGCGGGGACGCGGTGACGAGGGCGGCGGGGAGGCCGGCGGCGGCCAGCGCGTCCAGCAGGTCCAGCGCGCCGGGCCGGGGCACGATCCCGGTGCGGACGCGGTCGGCGAACTCGCGGTGCAGTTCGGCCGCGAGGTCCGCCTCGGGCCGGCTCGTCGCCGCGGCGAGCCAGGCGGCGGTGTGCTCGACCGGGCGGCCGAGCACGTCCCGCTGGTCGTCCTCGGTCAGCCGGCGTCCGGCGACCTGCTCGACCGCCTCCCACCACAGCCGCTCGGTGTCGACGAGCGTGCCGTCCATGTCGAACAGGACGGCCTGCAGCGGGCGTTCGGAGGTGTGGGGGGTCACGTTGTTGTCGTTCCTCACTTCTGGATACGTTCGGCCACCAGCACCGGCCGTTCCGGCAGCGACACGCTGACCGGGGCTCCGGCACCGAGCCCGGTGGCCTCGTGCGCGGGCAGGTCGGCCTTGGCCTCGGTGCCGTCGGCGAGCCGTACGGTGACCCGGACGACCGCGCCGAGGAAGGCGGTGGCGACGACGCGGGCGGCGCCCTGTTCGTCGGCGCTCACCCGGAGGGACTCCGGCCGCACCAGTACGTCCACCGGGCCTTCGGGCACCTCGCCGTCGGCGGGCAGCCGCTGCCCGAGCACCTGGACCGTGCCGTCGGTCAGCTCGCCCGGGATGCGGCTCATCGTGCCGACGAACTCGGCAACGAAGGCGGTCGCGGGACGGCCGTACAACTCGGCGGGTTCGGCGCACTGTTCGAGGCGGCCGGCGCGCATGACGGCGACCCGGTCGGCGACCGAGAGGGCCTCCTCCTGATCGTGCGTCACGAAGAGGGTGGTGATGCCGAGTTCCTGCTGGAGCCGGCGGATCTCCTCGCGCAGGGTGAGCCGCACCTTGGCGTCGAGCGCGGACAGCGGCTCGTCGAGGAGCAGCACGCGCGGACGCAGCGCGAGGGCGCGGGCCAGCGCGATGCGCTGCTGCTGGCCGCCGGAGAGCTGGTGCGGGTAGCGCTCCCCCTTGTCGGCGAGGCCGACCAGCTCCAGCAACTCGGCGGCGCGGGAGCGTCTTTCGGCCGTGCGGACGCCTCGCATACGCAGCCCGAAGGCGACGTTGTCGACGGCGTTCAGATGCGGGAAGAGGCTGTACGACTGGAAGACCATACCGGCGTCGCGGCGGTGGGCCGGCACGTGCGTGACGTCCTCGCCGTCGACCAGCACGGCGCCGGAGTCGGGGTGTTCGAACCCGGCGAGCATGCGCAGCGCCGTGGTCTTGCCGCAGCCGGACGGGCCGAGCAGGGCCAGGAACTCCCCCGGGCGGACGGTGAGGTCGAGTCCGTCGAGGGCGACGGTGGCCCCGAACTCGCGCCGGAGCCCGCGGAATTCGACGGTCGCGGCCTTTTCGAGTGTCTCGGTCAGGGTGGCGGTCATGGTGGTCATCCCCGGGAAGAAGCGGTTCGGTTGCGTCCGCCGCCGGCACCGGCGAGCGCGAGGAGCAGGGCCCAGGTGACGAGCAGGCTGAGCACGGACACGGCGACGGACATCTGGGCCTGTTCGCCGCCGACGTTGTAGATCCACACGGCGAAGGGCGCGTAGCCGAGCAGGTGGGAGACCGTGAACTCGCCGAGGACCAGGGCCAGTGTGAGGAACGACGCGTTCAGCAGGGCCCCGCGCAGATTGGGCAGGACGGCCCGGACGAGCGCCTGCGGCCAGGACGCGCCGCAGCTGCGGGCGGCCTCGACGAGGGTCCGTACGTCGATGGCCCGCAGGCCGGCGTCCAGGGCCCGGTAGACGAACGGCAGGGCCATCACGACGTACGCGAGGACCAGTACGACCGGGAAGTTCTGGTTCTGGATCACCACGAACGTCTCGAACAGCGGCGTCCGGGAGAGATGCTCCGGGCCCCACTTCAGCACGGTGGCGATACCGGCGACGAACGCGATCGGCGGCACCACCAGCGGCAGCGAGCACACCACCTCCACCACCGGGCGCAGCCGGGGCGCGCCGAGCCGGAGCGCGACCACTGCGGGCACCATCAGCAGCAGGACGGCCGCGATGGTGGCGACGGCCAGCTCCAGCGAGAGCAGCAGGCTGGAGAGGAAGCCGTCGGCGGAGAGGATCTTCGTGTAGGCGTCGAAGCTGACGCCCCGGCCGGGCACATCCACCGTGAAGATCACGGAGGCGGCGAGCGGCACCAGGAAGTACAGGGCGGCGAGGCCGAGGACGACCCACCGCCACGGGGTCAGGCGTCGAGCCATCGGGCACTCCGTCGCTGAAGGGGCAGGTACACGGCCATCACCAGGCCCGCCACCAGGACCATGTCGAGGCTGAGGGCGAGGGCGACGTTCTCCTGGCCGACCAGGACGTTGCCGGACAGGGCGTCGGCGATCTGCAGGGTGACCAGCGGGACCGCGCTGCCGACCATGGCGGCGGCGGTGGCGTAGGCGGCGAAGGCGCTGCCGAACAGGAGCACCAGACCGCCGAGCAGCGAGGGCGCGAGCACGGGCAGGGCCACGTGCCGCCAGTACTGCACACCGGTGGCGCCGTTGTTCAGCGCGGCCTCGCGCCACTGGGCGCGCAGGCCGTCCAGCGCGGGGGTGATGGTGAGGACCATGAGCGGGATGAGGAAGTACAGGTAGACGAGGACCAGGCCCCAGAAGCTGTAGAGGTCCCAGCCGCTGTCCTTCAGGCCCAGGTGGACGGTGAGGACGCCCGCGTTGCCGAGGGTGGCGACGAAGGCGAAGGCCAGCGGGACGCCGCCGAAGTTGGCGAGCACACCGGAGGCGGTCAGCACGGCCTCGCGCAGCCAGCGGGAGCGGGAGCTGACCACGGCCTGGGCGAGCGGCAGCCCGAGCAGGGCACCGAGCGCGGCGGAGAGCGCGGACAGCTTGACGCTGCCGAGCAGTGCCGTGAGGTACGGGCCCTGCAG
Source organism: Streptomyces sp. IMTB 2501 (assembly GCF_001953885.1). Taxonomy (GTDB): domain Bacteria; phylum Actinomycetota; class Actinomycetes; order Streptomycetales; family Streptomycetaceae; genus Streptomyces. Next base: position 104,325 of record NZ_MQUS01000019.1, read on the forward strand.
CGAGGCCGTCATGTTGGCGCCGGTGTAGTGGGTGGCGCCCGTGTTCGCGTCGTCGGCCGAGAAGGCGCCGTTCACGATGGCCACGGCCGGCAGGCCGAAGGCGATGGCGACGAAGACCAGCAGCGGTACGACCGCCAGCCAGCCGGGGGCGCGGCGCCGCCGCTTCGCCGAAGCGACGGGCGCCACGTCCGCACGCGGGAGAGCGGCGGTCATCCGGAGACGGCCTTCTGCCAGCCCGTCGCGATAGCCGTCTTGGCCTTGCTCTGCTGGTCCTCGGTCGGGAAGGAGGGCGTGCCGGTGACCTTCGGGAGCTTGGCGGCGGCGGTCTTGTCGAGCGTGCCGGCCTTGTCCAGGGTGGCCATCAGGGCCGGGCGGGCGTAGCCCTTGAGCCACAGGTTCTGGCCCTCGGCGCTGTAGAGGTACTCCTGCCACAGGCGGGCGGCCGCCGGGTGCGGGGCGTCCTTGTTGATGGCCTGGGAGTAGTACTGGGCGTACTGGCCGTCGGTCGGGATGTTCACCTTCCAGTCCAGGCCCTTGGACTTGAACTCGTCGGCGTAGCCGGCGTTCAGGTAGTCCCAGTCGATGGAGATGGGCGTCTCGCCCTTCTCGACGGTGGCCGGGGTGGACTCGACGGGCGTGTAGTTGCCGCTCTTCTTCAGCTTGGCGAAGAAGTCCAGGCCGGGCTGGATGTTGTCGAAGGAGCCGCCGTTCGCGAGGGCCGCCGCGTAGACGCCGCCGAAGGCGGAGCCGGACTTGGTGGGGTTGCCGTTGAGGGCGACCTGGCCCTTGTACTCGGGCTTGAGCAGGTCCTTGAAGCTGGTCGGGCACTCCTTGACGCGCTTGTCGTCGCAGCCGATGGAGATGTAGCCGCCGTAGTCGTTGTACCAGCGGGCCTGCGGGTCCTTCTGGGCCTCGGGGATGTCGGAGTAGGAGGCGACCTTGTACGGCGCGAGCAGGCCCTGCTGAGCGGCGCTCAGCGCGAAGGAGGAGCCGAGGTCGAGGACGTCGGGGGTGCGGTCCTGGCCCTTGCGGGTGGTGACGGCGTTGATCTCGTCCTGGCTGGTGCCGTCGGGGCTCTCGTCCTCGATCTTGATGCCGTACTTCTTCTGGAAGCCGTCGATGATGGCACCGTAGTTGGCCCAGTCACGGGGCACCGCGATGATGTGCAGCGTGCCCTCCTTCTTGGCCGCCTTGACGAGGGCGTCCATGCCGCCGAAGTCGGCTGCGGAGGTGGCGGTGGCGGCGCTCTTGCCGTCCTTGGTCTTGGTGGACGCGTTGTCGGGGGCGGCGCCACAGGCGCTCAGCGCGAGCGCGGCGACGACGGCGAGGGAGCCGCCGAGCACGGCGTTTCTCGGCAGGGACACGATCACGGTCTCTCCAGGGGGACGCATGAAGGAGGGAGGGGGAACTTGTCTGAACAAGTTGGCCTCAGTACGCCGGTCACGGGTGTCCTGATCGTAAACAACGGCGAAACTCCAGACCCTGTTTCCCTGCACACTTCCGGCTGACACGGATCACCAAGGTGCGTCGATTAGGCTGGTCACGCTGTGCACAGTGACCCGAGCAGAGGGGAAGCATGACGGCGCGACACGAGGAGATCGCCGACGAACTGCGGCGGGCGATCGACCGCGAGGAGTACACGGTCGGCAGCCGCCTGCCCTCGGAGGCGGAACTCGCGACGCACTACGGCGTCTCACGCGGCACGGTCCGCCAGGCCGTGGCGACCCTGACGTCCGAGGGCCTGATCGGCTCCCGCCAGGGCGCCCGGCGTGTCGTGCTCGCCAGCCGGCGCAGCCAGAGCTTCGAGGAACTGCGCAGCTTCGCCCAGTGGGCCCGCGCGATGGGCCGCGAGGCCACGGGCCATGTGGTGACCCAGGAGTACCGCCCGGCCACCCACGAGGACGCCATCCGCCTCCAACTCCCGATCGGCACACAGGTGTTGCACGTGCTCCGGGTCCGCGGCCTGGACGGCGAGCCGGTGCTGCTGGAGCGCACGGTGTACGCCGACTGGATCTCCCCGGCGGTCGAGTCGATCGAGCCGGAGTGCCCCTCGGTCACCCAACGCCTCTACGACGACACGGGGTTGGTCTTCGCCTACGGAGAGCACATCATCGACGCGGTCGCCTGCGGCGCGCAGGACGCCGAGTTGCTGGGGGTTCGCCGGACGAGTCCGCTGCTGCGCGTCCGCCGGGTGACGACGACACGTGAAGGCCGACCGGTGGAGTGGTCCGACGACCGCTACCGCCCGGACGCGGTGAGCTTCAGCGTGCACAACTCGATAGGCAACAACGCGCTGGCGCGGAAGACGGCGGAATAGAACCCGGGGCGCATTGTCGTGTGCCGGGTGCGGGTGCGTTGTGGTTTCTCGCGCAGTTCCCCGCGCCCTCCAGGCATGCTCGACCGCAGCTTCCTCAGGGGCGCGGGGCTGTATCGATATGCGGCTCCGCCGCGGGGGCGCGATCAGCCACGGACCACCCGCACCCGGCGACGGCGCATGCGCCCGAGTCCTACCCCGGCGCCCCCGAGGAGAAGCGCCGCAGCAACGGCGACAGCACCAGCACCGACTTGGTGCGCTCGACGAACGGCTCCCCGGCGATACGCTCCAGCACCCGCTCGAAGTGACGCATGTCGGACGCGAAGACCTGCGCGATCGCGTCCGCGTCGCCGGTGACGGTCGACGCGGCCACGACTTCCTGATAGCGCTCCAGCCCCCGCTGGATGGTCTCCGGCGAGGTGTTGCGCCGGCAGTGGATCTCGATGTAGCCCTCGGTCTCCCAGCCGAGCGCCGCCGGGTCCACCCGGACGGTGAATCCGGTGATCGCTCCGGTGGCGCGCAGCCGGTCCACGCGCCGCTTCACGGCGGGCGCGGACAAACCGACCAGTTGCCCGATGTCCGCGTAGGAGCGGCGGGCGTCCTCGGCGAGGGCGTGCACGATGCGTTCGTCGAGCTCGTTCAGCACAGGGGGTGGTTCACTTCTTCGGTTCGGTCACTTCTCTGCCGTCACGGCGAGTTCCTCACCGGTCGCGAGACGGGAACGGCGATAGCCGTATACGAAGTAGAACACGAGCCCGACAGCCATCCAGACACCGAACACGATCCACGTGACGGTCGACAGGCTGCCCATCATCCAGACGCAGAAGGCGAAGCCCAGCGCGGGCAGCACCGGCGACAGCGGGACGCGGAAGGTGCGGTTCATGTGCGGGCGCGTCCGGCGCAGCACCACGACCGCGACGTTGACCAGCGCGAAGGCGAACAGCGTGCCGATACTGGTGGCGTCCGCCAGCTGGCCCAGCGGGATGGCGGCGGCGAGGACACCGCAGAACAGGGAGACGATCACCGTGTTGGCGCGGGGCGCGCCGGTCCTCGGGTGGACCTTGGCGAAGATCTTGGGCACCAGGCCGTCGCGGGACATCGCGAACAGGATGCGGGTCTGGCCGTAGAGCACGGTCAGGACGACGCTCGCGATGGCGATGACGGCGCAGAAGGCCAGCAGGGTGCCCCAGAAGCTCTGCCCGGTGACGTCCTTCATGATCTGGGCGAGCGTGGCCTCGGAGTCGCCGAAGGTCCGCCACGGCTTGGCGCCGACGGCGACGGCCGCGACCAGTACGTACAGGGCGGTCACGATGACCAGGGACAGCATGATCGCGCGGGGCAGGTCGCGCTGGGCGTCCTTCGCCTCCTCGCCGGCCGTGGAGGCGGCGTCGAAGCCGATGTACGAGAAGAACAGCGTGGCGCCGGCGCCGCTGACGCCCGCCATGCCGAGCGGCATGAAGTTCGCGTAGTTGCCGGACTTGAAGCCCATGAAGCCGATCGCGCAGAACAGGATCAGCGCGGCGATCTTCACGCACACCATGATGGTGTTGGCCCGCGCGGACTCCTTGGCGCCGCCGAGCAGGAACACCATCGCGAGGATCACGACGATCAGGGCGGGCAGGTTGAAGATGCCGCCGTCGCCGGGCGGTGCCGCCAGGGCCGTCGGGATGGTCACGCCTATCGTGCCGTCCAGCAGCTCGTTGAGGTACTCGCCCCAGCCGACGGCCACGGCGGCCACCGAGACGCCGTACTCCAGCAGCAGACACCAGCCGCAGACCCAGGCGATCAGCTCGCCCATCGTTGCGTATGCGTACGAGTACGAGGAGCCGGAGACCGGGATGGTGCCGGCCAGCTCGGCGTAGGACAGGGCCGAGAACAGCGCGGTGAGACCGGCGATCACGAAGGACAGGGTGACGGCGGGGCCCGCCTTGGGGACGGCCTGGCCGAGGACGACGAAGATGCCGGTGCCGAGCGTGGCACCGATGCTGATCATGGTCAGCTGCCACAGCCCGAGGGAGCGCCGCAGCGAGCCTCCCTCACCCTGGCCGCCCTCCGCGACCAGGCGTTCCACGGGCTTGCGCCGCATGAGGCGCGCGGCGACACCCGGGGACACGGGGGCGGTCGCTGTGCGGTCGTGCGGGGGTGCGCCTTGGTCGAGCACGCGCTGGCTCCTTAATCCTGCCGGTCATTGCGGACGGGGACCGGTGGCAGCCCTGCGAGGGCAGGAACCCACCGAGCGGAGTCCCCGCCACGCCACGTACAGACGAGCACCCTATGAGCCAGGCCTTCACGGGCGTAATGCAGCAACCTTGCGCGTCCCCGGATGATCATTGCGTTCATCCGACCGGAATGACAAATCGTTGCGCGCGGGCTGTCGACCGTTGCACGACGACCTCGCCGCCACCTTTGTCCAGATAAGCGAGAAGGAGACTTCCGGATGTCTGAAAGCGGACGTCCGGATACACCGACGGCCCCCACCCCTCCCGACCGGGGGAGGAACAGGGGCCGCAGGACGGCGTTTCGCCGGTCAGCTCCAGCTGGCGTGCAGCGGCTTGCCCTCGGCGTAGCCGGCGGCGCTCTGGATGCCGACGACGGCCTTCTCGGCGAACTCCTCCAGCGAGCCGGCACCGGCGTAGGTGCAGGAGGAGCGGACGCCCGCGATGATCGAGTCGATCAGGTCCTCGACGCCCGGGCGGGCCGGGTCGAGGAACATGCGGGAGGTGGAGATGCCCTCCTCGAACAGGCCCTTGCGGGCGCGGTCGTAGGCGGACTCCTCGGACGTGCGGTTGGCCACCGCACGCGCGGACGCCATGCCGAACGACTCCTTGTAGGCACGCCCGTTGGCGTCGTGCTGGAGGTCGCCCGGGGACTCGTAGGTGCCCGCGAACCAGGAGCCGACCATCACGTTGGACGCGCCGGCCGCGAGGGCCATGGCCACGTCGCGCGGGTGCCGGACGCCGCCGTCGGCCCACACGTGCTTGCCGTACTTCTTCGCCTCGGCGGCGCACTCCAGGACGGCCGAGAACTGCGGCCGGCCCACGCCGGTCATCATGCGCGTGGTGCACATGGCGCCGGGGCCCACACCGACCTTGATGATGTCCGCCCCGGCGTCGATGAGGTCCTTGACGCCCTCGGCGGAGACGATGTTGCCCGCGACGATCGGCACCTGCGGGTCGAGGGCGCGCACCAGCTTGATCGCGCTGATCATCGACTCCTGGTGGCCGTGCGCGGTGTCGATGACGAGCGTGTCCACGCCCGCGTCGAGCAGCTGCTTGGCCTTGCCCGCGACGTCGCCGTTGATGCCGACCGCGGCGGCGATGCGCAGCTTGCCCTGCGCGTCGACGGCCGGGGTGTACAGCGTGGCGCGCAGGGCGCCCTTGCGGGTGAGGATGCCGGCCAGCTTGCCGTCCTTGTCGACGGCCGGGGCATAACGGCGGTTGTGCTGGTCCAGGGTATTGAAGGCCTCGCGCGGGTCGATGTCCGCGTCGAGGAGCAGCAGGTCCTTGGACATGACCACTTCGAGCTGGGTGAAGCGGTCGACACCGGTGAGGTCCGCGTCGGTGACGACGCCGACGGGCCGCTGCTCCTCGTCCACGACCACACCGGCGTTGTGCGCGCGCTTGGGCAGCAGCGCCAGGGCGTCGGCCACGGTCTGGTGCGGGGCCAGCACGATCGGCGTGTCGAGCACCAGATGGCGGCTCTTCACCCAGGAGACGACGTCCGTGACGACGTCGATGGGGATGTCCTGCGGGATGACCACCAGGCCGCCGCGGCGGGCCATGGTCTCGGCCATACGGCGGCCGGCGATGGCGGTCATGTTGGCGACGACGAGCGGGATGGTGGTGCCCGTGCCGTCCGGCGAGCTGAGGTCCACGCCCTGACGCGAGCCGACCGCTGAGCGGCTCGGCACCATGAAGACGTCGTCGTACGTCAGGTCGTACGCGGGCTGGATGTCATTGAGGAAACGCACGTGCTGCTCATCCCAGTCGTTCAGAAGTGGCCCCCGGACAGGTGTGCCAGGGGGAAAGAGCACGTACTTCATTGTCCCATGTCGGGGCCGTTGTCACGCCCCCACGGAACATCCAGGGTGAGCGCCGATCACCTAGGAGGATCCTCCAAGATGTGAATGGCCCAGGGCCAGTACGACGGCCAGCGCGGGCGTCCGGTCCACCGCCTCGGCGAACACGTCCTGGGCCGTCCGCCACTCGCCCGGGTTCGCCTCGGCGTAGGGCCGCCAGCCCCGTACGACGATGAGCATCCCCTGCTCGACGGCCCCCTCGGGCCAGACGGTGTGGTCGGAGAGGGAGTCGACCAGCGCGTCCCAGTTACGGCCGAACCAGTCGGGCAGCGCCAGCGCCCGCGCGGCACGGTCCATCAGCCCGGCCTTGTCGCCGACACCGTCGAGGTCCAGGGCGACGACGACCCGCCCCGCAAGATCTGCCGCGCCTGTCGGTTCTTCACTCATCTCAGCACCGCCCGGAACGTGTTGTAGTGATCATCGGTGTAGTAGATCTCCGCGCCCTGCCCGGTGACGATGCGCCGGGCCCCGCGATCGCGCGAGCCGGCCGTCTTGACCGTGTACTCGTGGTAGTAGCCGCGCTGGTGCTTGGGCAGCCGGCCCTCGAAGTTCCCGAAGACGACCCCGTCCTTGGCGTACGGGAAGGGCCCGCCCTTGTCGATGAGGGCAAGCGTCCTCCGGGCCTCGCCCGGCAGCTGGTCCTCCCTGACCGTGCCCATCCCATGAGCCCACGCCGGCACGGACACACGTGCACCGCCCGGGCTGGCCCCACCACCGGCTCCCGAGCCGGCCCCGGACGAACATCCCGTGAGAAGAACGGCAAGAACGACAACCAGCAACCCGGCGAGCGCCCGGGGCAGCTTCAGGGACCGTGCGGGGGTGGGGGACGGCGTGAGGGACCGTCTCGGCATACGGAGGACCAACCGTGGCAGCATGCCGACGATGCTGCCACGCCCTGCCCCGACCCGACTCACGACGGCCCGCCCGGACAGACCTCGGCTCGCCGCATCCTGCCCAGCCCGCCTCCGCTCACCGCGCCGCGCCCTTCGCCCGGCCCCTCGGCTCACCGAGCCGCGCCGCGCCCTTTGAGACGCGCCCCACGACCCCGCCGCGCGAGGCCCCTCAGATGCCGTCCGGGTCCGCTCGGCTGAGGGCCGGTTTCGGGGTCGGGCCCGCTGTCATCAGGTAGTCCGCGGCTGAGGTGTCCGTGACCAGGCTGGTGACCAGGCCGGAGCGCAGTACCGCATCGATCGCGGACGCCTTGCGCTGCCCGCCGGCGATCGCCACGACCTCCGGGACCCGGCGCAGCTGGTCGGCCTTGACCGTGATGCACCGCTCCCCGAGGTCCCGCCCGATCCGGCGCCCCTCGGCGTCGAAGAGATGCGCCGCCATCTCGGCGGCCACGCCGAGCGAGGCGTAGTGCGCCCGCTCCTCGTCGCTGAGCATGTCGTGCACCGTCGAGATGCCCGGCTCCCAGGAACCGATGGAGACACAGGCGACCGTGACCTTGTCGAAGTACTCGAAGGCCCGGGCGATCCCGGTCTGGTTGCGCAGCGCCGCCGCGGTGGCCGCGTCCGGCAGCAGCATCGGCGCATAGATCGGATGCGCGTCGCCGCCCGACACCTGGGCAGCGCGGCGCACCGCCTCGACCGAGCCGCGCTCCGAGGTCCCGGCGTCGTACACGCCCGTCAGCTGCACGACCGTGCAGGGCGGCAGCCGGTCGAGCGCCGCCGCCATGTGAATGGTGGACCGGCCCCAGGCCAGCCCCAGCACGTCCCCCTCGTCGACGAGTTCGCCGAGCAGGTCGGCCGCGACCTCGCCGAGGTTCTCGGGGTCGGGGGTCTCCTCGGCCTCGGCCGGGGACTCGACCACGACGGCGTGCCTGAGGCCGTACCGGGCGCGGAGCGCGTCCGAGCGCTCGGCGTCCAGCTCGGCCGGGACACGGATCTCGATGCGTACGAGATCCCGTTCGAGAGCCGTCTCCAGGACCCGGGCCACCTTGAAGCGGCTGACGCCGAACTCCTCCGCGATCTGGATCTTGGACTTGCCCTCGAGGTAGAAGCGGCGGGCCATGGCCGCCGCCTGCACCAGCTCAGCGGGTCCCATCCGCATGGCTGACCGGCCCGCCGACATACCCGACACGGCGATCTCCTCACTGCTGTTCACACTCTGGATTCGCCGTTCATCCTTGCAGATTCGGCGCTGCGGATCCGCCCTGATGGGGGCCGTTCACTTAACCGTTCATGTAGCCGTGGCTCAGTGGTCGCATGCCCAGGACGCCTTGGCGGTCACGGCCTCCGCCTGCGCGCGCAGGGCACGCACCGCCTCCGCCGGGTCCTGCGCCCCGTACACGGCCGAGCCTGCCACGAACACGTCCGCTCCCGCGTCCGCGCACCGCTCGATCGTCGAGGCCGAGACACCGCCGTCCACCTGGAGCCACAGCTGCAGGCCGTGCTTGCCGATCAGCTCACGGGTGCGGCGGATCTTCGGGAGCATGATGTCGAGGAACGCCTGGCCGCCGAAGCCGGGCTCGACCGTCATGATCAGCAGCATGTCGAGTTCCGGGAGCAGGTCCTCGTACGGCTCGATCGGCGTCGCCGGCTTGAGCGCCATGGAGGCACGGGCACCCTTCGCGCGGATCTCCCGGGCGAGCCGCACGGGTGCGGCGGCCGCCTCCACGTGGAAGGTGACGGAGGAGGCGCCCGCCTCGACGTACTGCGGCGCCCAGCGGTCGGGGTCCTCGATCATCAGGTGGCAGTCCAGCGGGGTGTCCGTCGCACGGGCCAGGGACTCCACGACCGGCACGCCGAGTGTGAGGTTCGGGACGAAGTGGTTGTCCATGACGTCGACATGGAGCCAGTCGGCGCCTTGGACCGCCTTGGCCTCCTCCGCGAGGCGGGCGAAGTCGGCGGACAGGATGCTGGGGTTGATCTGCACGGCCATGCCCCAAGCCTGCCATGCCGCTGCGCTTGGCTGTAACGGCGGTCCTTGCGAGGTTGTGTTTTGTCTGCGGGCCGGTGGGGGCTGGGCGCGCCCACGCGGCGGAGCCGCATGTCGGTACGGCCCCGCGTCCCTGGGTTCGCTGCCCCCAGCGGTGTCTCAGCCCGTTCTGCGGATCAAGGCCAGGTACATCGCGTCCGTGCCGTGCAGATGCGGCCAGAGCTGTACGTCCGGCCCGTCGCCGAGCGCCGGCACACCCGGCAGCAGCGGGCGGGCGTCGATCAGCTCCGCCTCCGGGCGCTGCTTGAGGACGTCGGCGACGACCGCGCGGGTCTCGGCAAGGTGCGGCGAGCAGGTCGCGTAGCCGACGATCCCGCCGGCACGCACCGAGTCGAGCGCGGTGCGCAGCAGGGTGCGCTGCAGCGGCGCGAAGTTGTCCAGGTCCTCCGGGCGCCGCCGCCAGCGGGCCTCGGGGCGCCGGCGCAGCGCGCCGAGTCCGGTGCACGGCACGTCCATGAGCACCCGGTCGAAGGTGCCGGGCCGCCACGGCGGCCGGGTTCCGTCAGCGGCGATGACCTGGTACGGCCCCGGATTGCCGGCCAGTGCCTTGGCGACCAGCCCGGCCCGGTGCGGCTGCTTCTCGGAGGCGAGCAGCGTGGCGCCCCGTGCGGCGGCGAGGGCGGCCAGCAGCGCGGCCTTGCCGCCGGGACCGGCACACCCGTCCAGCCAGGTGCGGTCGGAGCCCTCCAGGGGCGCGTTGGCGAGCGCGAGGGCGACCAGCTGGCTGCCCTCGTCCTGCACCCCGGCCCGCCCCTCGCGGACGGCGGGCACGGCACCCGGCTCACCGCCCTCGGCGAGCCGCACGGCGTACGGTGACCAGCGCCCCGGCACGGCGGCCTCCTCGCCCAGCAGCTCCTCGGTGGTGGCCCGCCCCGGCCGCGCGACCAGGGTCACCTCGGGCCGTTCGTTGTCGGCCTCCAGCAGGTCCTCGATACCGGCACGCCCGCCGCCGAGGGAGTCCCAGAGCGCGGAGACGACCCAGCGCGGATGCGAGTGGACGACGGCGAGATGGTCCTCGGGATCCTCGTCGTACGGCGGCGCGACCTTCTCCAGCCATCCGTCGAGGTCGTCCTGTGCGACCTTGCGCAGCACGGCGTTGACGAACTTGGCCCGCCCGTCGCCGAGCACCACCCGCGCCAGCTCGACGGAGGCGGACACGGCGGCGTGCGTCGGGATCCGCGTCCCCAGCAGCTGGTGCACACCGAGACTGAGCACATCCAGTACCGGCGGGTCGACCTCGCGCAGCGGCCGGTCGACACAGGCTCCGATCACGGCGTCGTACGTCCCCTGCCGGCGCAGCGTGCCGTACACCAGCTCGGTGGCGAGGGCCGCGTCCCGCGCGTCGAACTTCTCCGGTCCCTCCTTCTCGCGCGCCTTGCGCAGCAGCGGCGGCAGCACGAGGTTGGCGTACGCGTCCCGCTCGTCGACCGCGCGCAGCGCCTCGAAGGCCAGGATGCGGACGGGGTCCTTCTGCGGACGGCGGTAGGGCTTGGCGGGCCTGCGCGGCCGCCGGGACTGCTCGCTCACGAAAAAGGTGCTCCGGATGTCAGGAAGGGAGTGCGGTTCCCAGCGTACGTCGGCGCACCGTCACGGCCTCCGACCGGGCCCTCAGCCGCCGAGCGTCTCGCTCTCGGAGATACGCACGCCGCGGGCCCAATCGGCCGCCCGCATCGGCTTCTTGCCCTGTGCCTGCACCCAGAGCAGCTCTACGGCGTACGAACCGGTGCCCACGTGCACGCTGTTCTTGCCGACCGCCATCCGCCCCGGCGCGAGGTCGGTGCGCTCGGGCACGGGCGTGACCTGGACGAGCTTGAGCCGCTCGCCGCGGAAGGTGGTCCAGGCGCCGGGCGCCGGGGTGCAGCCGCGCACGACCCGGTCGACGCGCAGCGCGGGCGCGGCCCAGTCGACCTGGGCGTACTCGACGGTGATCTTCGGCGCGACGGTGATGCCCTCGGCCGGCTGCGGTACGGCCTTCAGGGAGCCGTCCTCGATGCCGTCCATGGTGGCGGCGAGCAGCCCGGCGCCGGCGAAGGCGAGCCGGGTCAGCAGATCGCCGCTGGTGTCGGTGGGCCGGATCGCCTCGGTCACGGTGCCGTAGACGGGCCCGGAGTCCAGCCCCTCCTCGATGAGGAAGGTGGAGGCGCCGGTGATCTCGTCGCCCGCCATGATGGCGTGCTGCACCGGAGCCGCCCCTCGCCAGGCGGGCAGCAGCGAGAAGTGCAGATTGACCCAGCCGTGGGCCGGGACGTCGAGGGCGGCCCTGGGCAGCAGGGCGCCGTAGGCGACGACCGGGCAGCAGTCCGGGCCGATCTCCTTCAGCCGCTCCAGGAACTCGGGGTCCCGCGGCTTGAGGGGCTTGAGCACCTCGATCCCGGCCTCCTCCGCCCGCTCTGCCACGGGCGACGCGACCAGCCTGCGCCCGCGCCCGGCCGGCGCGTCGGGCCGCGTGACGACGGCGGCCACCTCGTGCCGCCCGGAGGCGATCAGAGCGTCCAGAGCGGGAACGGCGACCTCGGGGGTACCGGCGAAGACAAGCTTCATGGGCGGGATCGGGCCTCTCGGGCGGGGGTGGACGGGCAGCGCACCAGTCTATGACCACCGGAGGCCGGCCGGGTTGTGGCCATGGACGTGTGGCCGCCGACGGCGAGGCACCCCCACGGGTTGTCCGGCCCGCGGCCGACTGGAGACCGGAGGTGCGCGGGTGGAAGAACAAACCCGGGCGCACGCCCCGGCAACCGGCGTACGCATATGCCCGTACGCCCCCACCCCGTGACCAGCGGAGCACACACGCGTTGGTCAAGAAAGAGTTGACCGCCCAGGGCCGCTTTCGCGGCCCAATTCCTTTCAACGCCGGTTCGAGAGGCTTGTTCATGGCCGACCACGCAACCCACGACGCCCAGGCCCGGGCCAGCCTGCACTTGCTGGTGCGGGACATCGAGCGGGTCCGCCGGCAGGTGGACGCACTGCGCACGCTCACCGCCCAGCTGGGAAACGTCTACCGCCCGCGCCGCTCCGGCCCGTCCACGGGCTTCGTCGTCTACGGACGCGCCCCCGCCCCGACGGTGCGCCTTGCCCAGGAACTCCGGGACAGTGTCGAAACCCTGGTCACGGCCGCCGTGGACTTCGACCGCTCACTCGGCTTCTCATGGGACGCGGTGGGCTCGGCGCTCGGGGTCACCAAGCAGGCGGTGCACCGCCGTTACGGCGCCCGCCGCGCCGCGACCCAGGCGGCCGCCGAGGCCGAGCGCACCCCGGAGCCCTCCGGGACCCGCACGCTCAATGTGCCCACCGGCCTGCCCGCGGTCCCGACGGTCCCCGCGGCCCGCTCGATGCCCACCCAGCCGACGGCGGGCAGCCCCGCCCTGCGCGACGACGCCCGTCCCACGGCTTTCCCCGGCCCACGCAACGGCTGACACCTCGGCCGGCACCTCCGCCCCGCCCTCCCGAGGACATCCGGGAGGGCGGAGACGTTCCCGGACGAAGCGACCGGAACACCACGCCGCCCGATGCCCGGTGTCCGCCGGCTCGGCCTCACCCGATGTCCACCGGATCGATCCGGACCCGCACCGCCTCCCCACTCCCCCGTGCCATACGGGCGGCCTGAGCGGCCTTCAGCGCGGCGGCCAGCGCGGCCCCGCTGCCCGGCGGCACCCGCACCAGTGCCCGGTCCCAGTGCTCGTCCGGCGGCGGCGCTCCGGGCCTGCGGGGCCGCCCGGGCGGCGTCGGCGGTACCGGCACCGGCCCCAGCACCTCCGCGTCCGGCGGCAGTTCGACCGAGGCCAGGAACTCGGCGACGGCCGCCGGTGTCCCGGACACGGCCGCCATCCGCGACACCGGTGGGAAGCCAAGCTCGGCCCGCTCGGCCAGTTCCCGTACCGCGTGCCCGACGGGGTCCCACCGCACCAGGGCCTGCACGGACCTGAGGGTCGGCTCGGCCACCACGACCACCGTGCCCCCCTCGCTCTGCGGCCGTACCAGCGCGCCCGCCGCGATCCACCGGCGCAGCGCGTCCTCTCCGGCCCGCAGGTCGGGTCGTACGAGCATGGCCCAGCCGTCTAGCAGCAGCGCCGCCGCGTAGCCGCCCTCGGCGACCGGCTCGGCCCCGGGTGTGCTGACGACCAGCGCGGGTGTGCCAGGCACCGTGTCCAGCACATGCTCCCGCCCCGAGGTGCGCACGGGGACCGCGGGGAAGGCGCGCCCCAGCTCCTCGGCCGTCCGCCGCGCCCCCACGACCTGGGCGCGCAGCCGGAATCCACCGCACTCCGGGCAGTGCCACGCGCTCTCCTCGCGCCCGCACCAGTCGCATCGGAGAACCCCCGCGTCCTGCCCCTGGAGCGGCCCGGAGCAGTGCCGGCAGCGGGCGGGCGCCCGGCACTGGGCACAGGCCATGCGGGGTGCGTAACCGCGCCGGGGCACCTGTACCAGCACGGGCCCGTGCCGCAGCCCCTCGCGGGCCGCCTGCCAGGCGAGGGTCGGCAGCCGGGCCGCGCGGGCGGCCTCGTCGCGCGCGAGGTCGTCGTCCCCGACCGTCCGGACCAGGGGCGCGGCCCGGCGCACCTGCTCCCGGCCGGCGACCAGCGGGCGGGCCCAGCCGCTCTCCACGAGCTGGGCGGCCTCCACGGTGCAGGCGAACCCGCCCAGCAGGAAGGCGCACTTGTCCAGCGCGGCGCGCAACAGCAGCACATCGCGTGCGTGCGGCTGCGGGGCGTGCTGCTCGCTGTGGCTGTCGTCGCCGTCGTCCCAGATGGCGACGAGCCCCAGATCCTGCACGGGCGCGAACATGGCGGCCCGCGTCCCGACCACGGCCCGTACGGTGCCCCGGCGCACGGCCAGCCACTGCGCGTACCGCTTCTCGGGCCCCGCGTCGGCGGTGAGCAGCGCATGCCGTCCCGTGCCGAGCAGCGCGGTGAGCGCGGCGTCGACCCGCGCGGCGACCCGCCCGTCCGGTACGACGACGAGGGCGCCGCGTCCCGAGGCGAGCGTGGCGGCGACGCAGCGGGCCAGTTCCTCGCTCCACAGCGGGCCCGGCAGCGCGTTCCAGACCGCCCTGGGCGATCCGCCGGAGGCCAGGGCGTCGAGGAACGCCCCACCGTGTTCGTACCGCCCCCAGGAGGCCGACTCCGGTGGCTTCGGCGGCGGGAGCGGCGCGGGCGACGGCCGTTGCTCGGCTCGCGCGCTGCGCGGCGGCACGGCCAGCTGGAGCACATCGGCGAGGCTTCCGGCGTACCGGTCGGCCACGGCCCGGGTGAGCCCCAGCAACTCCTCGCTCAGCACCGGCTCCGGCGAGACGACTTGGGCCAGGGCGGCCAGCGGGCCGCTGTAGTCGGACTCGGCCCGCCGCTCGACGAGGAACCCGTCGATGAGCCCGCCGCCCTCGCGGCGCCCTTCGCGCACCCGGTGCCGCCCGGCTCCGAACCGCACCCGCACCCGCACACCGGGCTGCGCCTGCGCGTCCAGTTCCTCGGGCACCGCGTAGTCGAAGTACCGGTCGAGGTGCAGCACGCCCTTGTCGACCAGCACCCGCGCGACGGGCAGTTCCCTGGCGAGCGCGGCCCCCCGCCAGGTCCTCGGCTTGGCGCGGGGCGTCTTCGCCTTGCGCACGCTCTCCCGGATGAGCGCGAGCTGCTCCGGCGGCGCCCCTTCGGCCCCGCCGTCCCCTTCTGCCCGGGACGCCCCGTTCTCGCTGCTCACGCTTGCATTCTTACCAAACGCCACTGACAGCCGACGCCTGCCCGCACATACCGGCCCACGCCCGCGTCCCGCCCTGGTCCGTTCTCCCGCCCTGGTCCGCCCTGGGCAGCGGGTCACCGGCGAGGTGATCATCACCGACTCGCATCAGGGAGGGGTCGTCAGCTCGCTCAAGGCCCGGCAGCAAGGCCCGGCCTCCCCGAAGGGAGGCCGGGCCTCGGCAACAAGTGGTCCTGGAGGACCCGTGGACTTACCAGCCCCGTGGGCTTACAGGCCCACGGCCGCGCGCAGGGCGTCCACCCGGTCGGTGCGCTCCCAGGTGAAGTCGGACAGCTCGCGGCCGAAGTGGCCGTAGGCAGCCGTCTGGGAGTAGATCGGGCGGAGCAGGTCGAGGTCGCGGATGATCGCGGCCGGACGGAGGTCGAAGACCTCGTCGATCGCCTTCTCGATCTTCTCGGCATCGACCTTGGCGGTGCCGAACGTCTCGACGAACAGGCCGACCGGCTCGGCCTTGCCGATCGCGTAGGCGACCTGGACCTCGCAGCGGGAGGCCAGGCCCGCCGCCACCACGTTCTTCGCGACCCAGCGCATCGCGTACGCGGCGCTGCGGTCCACCTTGGACGGGTCCTTGCCGGAGAACGCACCGCCGCCGTGGCGGGCCATACCGCCGTACGTGTCGATGATGATCTTGCGGCCGGTCAGGCCGGCGTCTCCCATCGGGCCGCCGATCTCGAAGCGGCCGGTCGGGTTGACCAGCAGCCGGTAGCCCTCGGTGTCCAGCTTGATGCCCTCGTCGAGCAGCGCCTTCAGTTCCGGCTCCACGACGAACTCGCGGATGTCGGGCGCCAGCAGCGACTCCAGGTCGATGTCGCTCGCGTGCTGGGAGGAGACGACCACCGTGTCGAGGCGGACGGCCTTGTCGCCGTCGTACTCGATGGTGACCTGCGTCTTGCCGTCCGGGCGCAGGTAGGGGATGGTGCCGTTCTTGCGGACCTCGGACAGGCGCTTCGACAGGCGGTGCGCCAGGAAGATCGGCAGCGGCATCAGGGTCGGCGTCTCGTCGGACGCGTAGCCGAACATCAGGCCCTGGTCGCCCGCGCCCTGCTTGTCCAGCTCGTCGTCGTCACCCTCGACCCGATTCTCGTACGCCGAGTCGACACCCTGTGCGATGTCCGGGGACTGCGCGCCGATGGACACCGACACACCGCAGGAGGCGCCGTCGAAGCCCTTCTTGGAGGAGTCGTAACCGATCTCGAGGATCTTGTTGCGGACCAGGGTCGCGATGTCCGCGTAGGCCTTGGTCGTCACTTCGCCGGCCACGTGCACCAGGCCGGTGGTGATCAACGTTTCGACGGCGACCCGGGAGGTCGGGTCCTCGCGCAGAAGCGCGTCGAGAATGGTGTCGCTGATCTGGTCAGCGATCTTGTCGGGGTGACCCTCGGTCACGGACTCCGAGGTGAACAGGCGACGGGACACAACGCTCCCTGTGGTTGCAGCGGCTGCTGGCTGATCATTTGCGGCGACGCGCGGGGCTGCGCCCGGCGTCGACCGAGAACAGTTTATCGGTCGCACTCGGCCGATGGGCCACTGTCTCGCCTCTCGGGAGCGCTGTGACCTGCGGCACGGGCATTCTGCACAATGCCGGGCGGCCTTGGCCAGGGCCGCCACACCCGATTTGATCGGTCCACGGGTCCGGCGTCAACGGGGTCTCACGGTCCGGTCGGGGACGCGCCGGGGCGCGCCCGGCTCAGCCGAACCGTCGTACGACCAAGTCCCAGACGGTGTCGGCAAGAGCCTCCTTGGGACCATACGGCACCGGTGTCTCGCTGCCGTCGGCGCCCAGCACCACGGCCTCGTTCTCCTCGGAACCGAAGGTCTTGCGCTCCCCCACCTCGTTGACGACAAGGAGGTCACAGCCCTTGCGGGCGAGCTTGGTGCGGCCGTTGGCGAGGACGTCGTCGGTCTCCGCGGCGAAGCCGACGATCACCTGGCCGGGACGCGCCCGATCGGCCGAGATCTCGGCGAGGATGTCCGGATTCCGCACCAGGGCGATCGGGTCGGGATCCTGCCCGTCCTTCTTCTTGATCTTGCCTGTGGCGTAGATCTCAGGGCGGAAGTCGGCGACGGCGGCGGCCATGACGACCGCGTCGGCGTCCGCGGCCGCCTTCAGGACGGCTTCGCGCAGTTGGACGGCCGTGCCGACCGGTACGACGTCCACGCCCGCCGGGTCGGGCAGGCCGGTGTTGGCGGCGATCAGCGTGACCCGGGCGCCACGGGCGGCGGCGGTGCGGGCGAGGGCGTAGCCCTGCTTGCCGGAGGAGCGGTTACCGAGGAAGCGGACCGGGTCGAGGGGCTCGCGGGTGCCGCCGGCGGAGACCACCACGTGCCGCCCCTTGAGATCGGGTTCGGCGACGCCCCGGGCCAGGACGCGGCGGCAGACCTCGAAGATCTCCGCCGGGTCGGGCAGCCGGCCCTTGCCGGTGTCGACGCCGGTGAGCCGGCCGACGGCGGGCTCGATGACGACGGCGCCGCGGCGGCGCAGCGTGGCCACGTTCTCCTGGGTGGCCGGGTGCTCCCACATCTCGGTGTGCATCGCGGGCGCGAAGACGACCGGGCAGCGGGCGGTCAGCAGCGTGTTGGTCAGCAGGTCGTCGGCGAGGCCGTGAGCGGCCTTGGCGAGCATGTCGGCCGTGGCGGGGGCGACGACCACCAGGTCGGCGTGCTGGCCGATGCGGACGTGCGGGACCTCGTGGACGTCGTCCCAGACCTCCGTCGAGACGGGGTTGCCGGACAGGGCGGACCAGGTGGCGGCGCCGACGAAGTGCAGCGCGGAGGCGGTGGGCACCACGTGGACGTCATGACCCGACTCCGTGAGCCTCCTCAGCAGCTCACAGGCCTTGTACGCGGCGATGCCGCCGCTGACCCCCAGGACCACCCTCGGCTTGTCCACCATCTCTCCCCGGCTCGGCAACGTACGCGACGGAACGTACGCGACGGAACGTATGAGTCCATCACACACCACAGGCCCGGCAACGTGCTGCCGGGCCTGTGGACAAGTCGATCGCAGTCTGAAAGCAGTACTGCTCAGGACTACTGGGCGGGGCCCTCGACGGCCTCGGACGTCAGCAGACCCGCGTTGATCTCACGCAGGGCGATCGAGAGCGGCTTCTCGTGGACGTGGGTGTCGACGAGCGGACCGACGTACTCGAGGAGGCCCTCGCCGAGCTGCGAGTAGTACGCGTTGATCTGACGGGCCCGCTTGGCGGCGTAGATCACGAGGCTGTACTTCGAGTCGGTGGCCTCAAGCAACTCGTCGATCGGCGGGTTGATGATGCCCTCGGGCGCGGTGATGGAAGAGGACACGCTCTACCTTCCGAAAGAGGGGAAAAGATCAGTCATGATCACACAACGTCCATCAAGGCTAGCAGCTCGCGCGCCACGTCCTCGACGGAGGTGTTGACCAAGGTCGTATCGAACTCCGGCTCGGCCGCCAGCTCGGTCCTGGCCGCCTCCAGGCGGCGCTCGATGACCTCGGGCGGCTCGGTGCCGCGGCCGGTCAGCCTGCGCACGAGCTCCTCCCAGGAGGGCGGAGCCAGGAACACCAGCTGGGCGTCGGACATCGACTCCCGCACCTGCCGGGCGCCCTGGAGGTCAATCTCCAGCAGGACCGGCTCGCCGTTCTCCAGCCGCTCCAGCACGGCCGCGCGGGGCGTGCCGTAGCGGTTGCCGGCGAACTCGGCCCACTCCAGCAGCTCACCGTTGGCGATCAGCTTGTCCATCTCCTCGTCGGTGACGAAGAAGTAGTGGACTCCGTGCCGCTCGCCGGGGCGCGGCTTGCGGGTGGTGGCCGACACCGAGAGCCAGACCTCGGGGTGTTCCTTGCGCATATGGGCGACGACCGTGCTCTTGCCGACCCCCGAGGGGCCGGAGAGCACGGTCAGCCGCGGACGTTCACTCATGCAGCGATTATTCCAGCAATCCCGGAGTGCCCGGGACGCCCGGTCCGGCTGGGCCCGGACTCAGGAGCCGGTGCTGCCGAACTCACGCTCCAGGGAAGCGATCTGGTTGGAACCGAGACCGCGCACGCGGCGGCTCTCGGAGATGCCCAGACGCTCCATGATCTGCTTGGCGCGGACCTTGCCCACGCCCGGCAGGGACTCGAGCAGGGCGGAGACCTTCATCTTGCCGATGACGTCGTTCTCCTGGCCCTGCTTGATGACCTCGTGCAGGGAGGCGCCGGAGTGCTTGAGTCGATTCTTGACCTCGGCCCGCTCCCGGCGAGCCGCGGCGGCCTTTTCGAGCGCGGCTGCGCGCTGTTCGGGGGTAAGGGGCGGAAGAGCCACGCCTACGTCACCTCGGATGTCGAACTGTCGGATACGGACCGGTGAGGAACCTAGTCGCCCCACACCTGGGGAGCTACGAGCAACACGCTTCGCCCGTTCACTCTGCTCGGAGACTAGCGGTCAAGTCCGCCAGAGTCAGCGAGAACAGCGGAAAAGTCCTGGTCAGCCTCCGCCAGGCCGGACATTTCAGACATAATGCCCCCGATTTGAGGATGTATTCACACTCAAATCGCCGGGCCGCCGCTCGCCAGGGCGTTCATCGGAGGACTCAGGCACCCCGGACGGCGACCTGGATCTCCTCCGCGAAGCGCTCGGCGGACGCGCGCAGCGCCCCGGTGTCCGGGCCGTGCCGGAGCACACCCCTGCTGACGTTCGGAACGACGTTGCGCAGTGCCGGTCCGAAGACCTTCGGAAGGTCGGCCGGGGTCGCGCCCTGCGCGCCGACGCCGGGCGCGAGGAGCGGGCCGTTGATGGAGAGGTCGTAGGACGACAGGTCGCCGACCGTGGCGCCGACGACGGCGCCGAAGGAGCCCAGCGGCTCCTCCCCCGCGTTCTCGACGGCCAGGTGGGCGAGCATGGTCGCGGCCACGGTGCGGCCGTCGGCGCGGACCGCGTGCTGGACCTCGGGCCCTTCCGGGTTGGAGGTCAGCGCCAGCACGAACAGGCCGGCGCCGCTCTCCCGGGCCAGCGCGACGGCCGGGCTGAGCGAGCCGTAGCCGAGGTACGGCGAGACGGTCAGGGCGTCGGAGAACAGCGGGGCGTCCTTGTGCAGGTAGGCCTCGGCGTACCCGGCCATGGTCGAGCCGATGTCGCCGCGCTTGGCGTCCATCACGACGAGGGTGCCGGCCGCGCGCGCCTCCTGGACGACCTTCTCCAGGACGGCGACACCGCGGGAGCCGAAGCGCTCGAAGAAGGCGCTCTGCGGCTTCATCACGGCAACCCGGTCGGCCACCGCCTCGACGACCGTACGGCCGAACCGCTCCAGACCGGTCACGTCGTCGTTCAGGCCCCACTCGGCGAGCAGGGAGGCGTGCGGGTCGATGCCGACGCACAGCGGGCCGCGCTCGTCCATGGCGCGGCGCAGGCGGGCACCGAAGGGCTCGTAGGACGTCATGCGGGCTTCCTCACGTCGGCGCCGACCGCGTCGGCGAGGGTGGCGTACGGGCTGGTGCGCAGGCGGGCGGCGAGGCCCTTGTGGATCGCGCGGGACCAGAAGGGGCCCTCGTAGATGAAGGCGCTGTAGCCCTGGACCAGCGTGGCGCCGGCCAGGATGCGCTGCCAGGCGTCCTCGGCGGTCTCGATGCCGCCGACGCCGACGAGCGTGATCCGGTCGCCCACGCGCGCGTACAGGCGGCGCAGGACCTCCAGGGAGCGTGCCCTGAGCGGGGCGCCGGACAGGCCGCCGGTCTCCTTCACCAGGGAGGCTTCGGAGGTCAGACCGAGACCGTCGCGGGCGATGGTGGTGTTGGTCGCGATGATGCCGTCCAGGCTCAGCTCCACGGCCAGGTCGGCGACGGCGTCGATGTCCTCGTCGGCGAGGTCAGGGGCGATCTTCACCAGGAGCGGGACGCGCCGGTTCGCGACCGTACGGTCGGCGGCCTCGCGCACGGCGGTCAGCAGCGGGCGCAGCGCCTCGGTGGCCTGCAGATCGCGCAGACCGGGCGTGTTCGGCGAGGAGACGTTGACGACCAGGTAGTCGGCGTACGGCGCGAGGCGCTCGGTCGACTTCACGTAGTCGACCACGGCCTCCGCCTCGGGGACGACCTTCGTCTTGCCGATGTTGACGCCCACGACCGTCCTGAAGACCGGCCGGCGCGTGGCGAGACGGGCCGCCACGGCCAGCGAGCCGTCGTTGTTGAAGCCCATGCGGTTGATCAGCGCGCGGTCCGCGACGAGACGGAACAGCCGCTTCTTGGGGTTGCCGGGCTGCGGCTCGCCGGTGACCGTGCCGATCTCGACGTGGTCGAAGCCCAGCATCGACATGCCGTCGATCGCGACGGCGTTCTTGTCGAATCCGGCGGCGAGCCCGAAGGGGCCGTGCATGCGCAGCCCGAACGCCTCCGTGCGCAGCTCCTTGTAGCGGGGCGCGAGGGCGGCCGCGACGAAGGTGCGCAGCACGGGGATGCGGACGGCGAAGCGGATCCAGCGGAAGGCCAGGTGGTGGGCCTGCTCGGGATCCATCCGGGTGAAAACCAGACGGAAGAACAGTTTGTACATCTCGGGAAAGTCCTCAGGGTCCTCATACAGAGGGGGACACCGTTTCCGGTGTCCCCCTCAGGGCTGCTAGTCGCGGGCCGCGGTCAGGTGTTCCGCGTGTTCCTGGAGCGAACGGACGCCTACGTCACCGTGGTTGAGGGCGTCGATGCCCTGAACCGCCGCGGCGAGCGCCTGGACCGTGGTCAGGCACGGCACGGAGCGGGCCACCGCGGCCGTACGGATGTCATAGCCGTCGAGGCGGCCGCCGGTGCCGTACGGCGTGTTGACGATGAGGTCGACCTCGCCGTCGTGGATCAGCTGGACGATGGTCCGCTCGCCGTTCGGGCCGGTGCCCTCGGACTGCTTGCGCACGACGGTGGCGTTGATGCCGTTGCGCTTGAGGACCTCGGCGGTGCCGGAGGTGGCGAGCAGCTCGAAGCCGTGCGCGACCAGCTCGCGCGCCGGGAAGATCATCGAGCGCTTGTCGCGGTTGGCGACCGAGATGAACGCGCGGCCCTTGGTGGGCAGCGGGCCGTAGGCGCCGGCCTGCGACTTGGCGTACGCCGTGCCGAAGACGGAGTCGATGCCCATGACCTCGCCCGTGGAGCGCATCTCCGGGCCGAGGACGGTGTCCACGCCGCGGCCCTGCACGTCGCGGAAGCGCGACCATGGCATCACGGCCTCCTTGACGGAGATCGGCGCGTCGAGCGGCAGCTCGCCGCCGTCGCCGTTCTTCGGCAGCAGGCCTTCCGTGCGCAGCTCGGCGATGGTCGCGCCCAGCGAGATCCGGGCGGCGGCCTTGGCGAGCGGCACCGCGGTCGCCTTCGAGGTGAAGGGCACGGTGCGGGAGGCGCGCGGGTTGGCCTCAAGGACGTAGAGGATGTCGCCGGCCATGGCGAACTGGATGTTGATCAGTCCGCGCACCCCGACGCCCTTGGCGATGGCCTCCGTCGAGGCGCGGAGCCGCTTGATGTCGAAGCCGCCGAGGGTGATCGGAGGCAGGGCGCAGGCCGAGTCGCCGGAGTGGATGCCGGCTTCCTCGATGTGCTCCATCACGCCGCCGAGGTAGAGCTCCTCGCCGTCGTAGAGCGCGTCGACGTCGATCTCGATCGCGTCGTCCAGGAAGCGGTCGACGAGGACCGGCCGGGAGGGGCTGATCTCGGTCGACTCGGCGATGTAGGCGGCGAGGCGGGTCTCGTCGTAGACGATCTCCATGCCGCGCCCGCCGAGCACGTACGACGGCCGGACCAGGACCGGGTAGCCGATCTCGTCGGCGATGGCCTTGGCCTCGTCGAAGGTGGTGGCCGTGCCGTGCTTCGGCGCCGGGAGGCCCGCCTCGGCGAGGACCCGCCCGAACGCGCCCCGGTCCTCGGCCGCGTGGATGGCCTCGGGGGACGTGCCGACGACCGGCACGCCGTTGTCCTTCAGGGCCTGGGACAGGCCGAGCGGGGTCTGGCCGCCCAGCTGCACGATGACGCCCGCGACCGGCCCGGCCTGCTGCTCGGCGTGGACGATCTCCAGCACGTCCTCCAGCGTCAGCGGCTCGAAGTAGAGCCGGTCGGAGGTGTCGTAGTCGGTGGAGACGGTCTCCGGGTTGCAGTTGACCATCACGGTCTCGTAGCCCGCGTCGCTCAGCGCGAAGGAGGCGTGGACACAGGAGTAGTCGAACTCGATGCCCTGGCCGATGCGGTTCGGGCCGGAGCCCAGGATGATGACGGCCGGCTTCTCGCGGGTCGCGACCTCGGACTCCTCGTCGTAGGCCGAGTAGAAGTACGGCGTCTTCGCGGCGAACTCGGCGGCGCAGGTGTCGACCGTCTTGTAGACGGGCCGGATGCCGAGGGCGTGCCGGACCTCGCGGACGACGTCCTCGCGCAGGCCGCGGATCTCACCGATCTGCTGGTCGGAGAAGCCGTGCCGCTTGGCCTCGGCGAGCAGCTCGGCGGTCAGCTCCGGCGCCTCGGCCAGCTCGTCCGCGATCTCCTTGATCAGGAAGAGCTGGTCCACGAACCACGGGTCGATCTTCGTGTACTCGAAGACCTCCTCGGGCGTGGCGCCCGCGCGGATGGCCTGCATGACCGTGTTGATCCGGCCGTCGGTGGGGCGCCGGGACTCCTCAAGGAGCAGCGCCTTGTCACCGGGCACACCGGTGAACGAGAACTGGCTGCCCTTCTTCTCCAGCGAGCGCAGCGCCTTCTGGAAGGCCTCGGGGAAGTTGCGGCCGATGGCCATGGCCTCGCCGACCGACTTCATGGTGGTGGTCAGCGTGGAGTCGGCCTGCGGGAACTTCTCGAACGCGAATCGCGGGGCCTTGACGACCACGTAGTCGAGCGTGGGCTCGAAGGAGGCCGGGGTCTCCCGTGTGATGTCGTTCGGGATTTCGTCCAGGGTGTAGCCGACGGCGAGCTTGGCGGCGATCTTCGCGATCGGGAAACCGGTCGCCTTGGAGGCGAGCGCCGAGGACCGCGAGACGCGCGGGTTCATCTCGATGACGATCACGCGGCCGTCCTCGGGGTTCACCGCGAACTGGATGTTGCAGCCGCCGGTGTCGACGCCGACCTCGCGGATCACGGCGATGCCGATGTCGCGCAGGATCTGGTACTCGCGGTCGGTCAGCGTCATCGCGGGCGCGACGGTGATCGAGTCACCGGTGTGCACGCCCATCGGATCGAAGTTCTCGATGGAGCAGACGACCACGACGTTGTCGTGCTTGTCGCGCATCAGCTCCAGCTCGTACTCCTTCCAGCCGAGGATGGACTCCTCAAGGAGCACCTCCGTGGTCGGCGAGAGCGTGAGGCCCTGCCCGGCGATGCGGCGCAGTTCCTCCTCGTCGTGCGCGAAGCCGGAGCCGGCGCCGCCCATGGTGAAGGACGGGCGGACGACGACCGGGTAGCCGCCGAGCTGCTCTACGCCCTTGAGGACGTCGTCCATGGAGTGGCAGATCACCGAGCGGGCGGACTCGCCGTGCCCGATCTTGGCGTTGACGGCCTCGACCACGGCCTTGAACTGGTCGCGGTCCTCGCCCTTGTGGATCGCCTCGGGCTTGGCGCCGATCAGCTCGACGCCGTACTTCTCCAGGACACCGTTCTCGTGCAGCGAGATCGCGGTGTTCAGGGCCGTCTGGCCGCCCAGGGTGGGCAGCAGGGTGTCGGGGCGTTCCTTGGCGATGATCTTCTCGACGAACTCCGGGGTGATCGGCTCGACGTACGTGGCGTCGGCGATCTCCGGGTCGGTCATGATCGTCGCCGGGTTGGAGTTGACGAGGATCACGCGCAGGCCCTCGGCGCGCAGGATGCGGCACGCCTGGGTGCCGGAGTAGTCGAACTCGGCGGCCTGGCCGATGACGATCGGGCCGGAGCCGATGACCAGGACGGACTGGATATCGGTGCGCTTAGGCACGCTGGCCCTCCATCAGGGATACGAAGCGGTCGAACAGGTAGGCGGCGTCGTGCGGGCCCGCTGCCGCTTCGGGGTGGTACTGGACGGAGAAGGCCGGCTGGTCGAGCAGCTGCAGCCCCTCCACGACGTCGTCGTTCAGGCAGACGTGCGAGACCTCGGCACGGCCGAACTTCGTCTCGCTGACCTGGTCGAGCGGCGCGTCCACGGCGAAGCCGTGGTTGTGCGCGGTGACCTCGACCTTGCCGGTCGTACGGTCCTGGACCGGCTGGTTGATGCCCCGGTGGCCGTACTTCAGCTTGTAGGTGCCGAAGCCGAGGGCGCGGCCGAGGATCTGGTTGCCGAAGCAGATGCCGAACAGCGGCGTCCTGCGCTCCAGCACGGCGGTCATCAGGGCGACCGGGCCGTCGGCGGTGGCCGGGTCACCCGGGCCGTTGGAGAAGAACACGCCGTCCGGGCCGACGGCGTAGATGTCGTCGGCCGTGGCGGTGGCGGGCAGGACGTGCACCTCGATGCCGCGCTCGGCCATACGGTGCGGGGTCATGCCCTTGATGCCGAGGTCGATCGCGGCGACCGTGAACCTCTTCTCACCGATCGCGGGGACGACGTACGCCTCCTGGGTCGCGACCTCCTCGTACAGGCTCAGGCCCTTCATGCGGGGCTGGGCCTGCACACGCTCCAGCAGCTCGCCCTCTGCGGCGATCGCCTCGCCGGAGAAGACCCCGGCGCGCATCGAGCCGCGCTCGCGCAGATGGCGGGTGAGGGCGCGGGTGTCGATCCCGGAGATGCCGACCACGCCCTGCGCCACCAGCTCGTCGTCCAGGGAGCGCTTGGCGCGCCAGTTGGACGGCACGCGCGCGGGGTCGCGCACGACGTAACCGGAGACCCAGATGCGGCTCGACTCGTCGTCCTCGTCGTTCCAGCCCGTGTTGCCGATCTGCGGGGCAGTCGCGACGACGATCTGCCGGTCGTACGACGGGTCGGTCAGCGTTTCCTGGTAGCCGGTCATACCGGTGGAGAACACGGCCTCGCCGAAGGTCTCCCCCACGGCCCCGTAGGCACGGCCGCGGAAGATGCGACCGTCCTCCAGGACGAGTACGGCGGGAAGCGCCTTGTTCCTCGAAGAGGAGCTTCCCCTGGTGGAGGTCGTCATCGTGCGCCTTCCGTGTCGTTGATCATCTGGTTCAGGGTGTCGACCCACTCGGTGTGCTCGGCCGCGTGGTCGGAGCGGAAGCCGGAGTCGATCAGCTTGTCGCCGAGCGCCCAGGTCACCACCAGCAGGCCGCCCTCGGCGAGGACCTTGCCGGCGATGCCCTTGTCCAGCCGGGCCCCGCGCAGCGCGGCGGTGGGGACGAAGAAGTCGCTCGCTCCGGGGCGCTCGACTTCCAGACCCGCGTCCGTCAGGGTGAGCTCGGCCCGGCTGCGGGTGCCCAGGCCGTGGGCCACGATGCGGTCCAGCCACTGCCCCGCGGTGGTCGAGCCGTGGTAGCGGCCGCTCAGCTCAAGTTTCGCCGGGCCGGTCTCCTCCGGCGCGCTGGACGGGGCGGGCAGGTCACTCTGCAGGGTGCCGCGCCACTTCCAGCCCTCGCGCATCAGCCAGTAGACGAGCGCGATGAAGAGCACGAGTCCGACGAGCCAGCCGATACGCGCCGGCCAGTCGGTGACCGCGGCCGACTTCTTGGCCTCGGCCAGCAGGATTACAGGTGTCACGTGAGCTTCCCGTCGACGAGCGTGGCCTTGCCCCGCAGCCACGTGTGCGTCACACGGCCCGGCAGCGCACGCCCCTCGTACGGGGTGTTGCGGCTGCGCGAGGCGAAGCCCGCGGGGTCCACCTGGCCACGGTATTCCGTGTCGACCAGGGTGAGGTTGGCAGGCTCACCGGCCGAGACGGGACGGCCGTGCCCGGTGGCCTGTCCGATCTGCGCGGGCTTGACGGACATCCGGTCGGCGACGCCGGCCCAGTCCAGCAGGCCCGTGTCGACCATGGTCTCCTGCACCACTGACAACGCGGTCTCCAGCCCCACCATCCCCATGGCGGCCGCGGCCCACTCGCAGTCCTTGTCCTCGTGCGGGTGCGGGGCGTGGTCGGTGGCGACGATGTCGATCGTGCCGTCGGCGAGCGCCTCGCGCAGGGCGTGCACGTCCCGCTCGGTGCGCAGCGGCGGGTTGACCTTGTAGACGGGGTTGTAGGTGCGCACCAGCTCGTCGGTGAGGAGCAGGTGGTGCGGGGTGACCTCGGCGGTGACGGCGATACCGCGGGACTTGGCCCAGCGGACGATCTCCACGGAGCCGGCGGTCGACAGGTGGCAGATGTGGACGCGGGAGCCGACGTGCTCGGCGAGCAGCACGTCCCGCGCGATGATCGACTCCTCGGCGACGGCCGGCCAGCCGCCCAGACCCAGCTCGGCGGAGACGACGCCCTCGTTCATCTGGGCGCCCTCGGTCAGCCGCGGCTCCTGCGCGTGCTGGGCGACGACTCCGCCGAAGGCCTTCACGTACTCCAGCGCGCGGCGCATGATCACCGCGTCGTCCACGCACTTGCCGTCGTCGGAGAAGACGGTGACCCCGGCGGCCGACTCGTGCATGGCGCCCAGCTCGGCGAGCTTCCTGCCCTCCAGGCCCACGGTGACGGCGCCGATGGGCTGCACATCGCAGTAGCCGTGCTCCTGGCCCAGCCGGTAGACCTGCTCGACCACACCGGCGGTGTCGGCGACCGGGAAGGTGTTGGCCATGGCGAACACGGCGGTGTAGCCGCCGGACGCGGCCGCGCGGGTGCCGGTCAGGACCGTCTCGGAGTCCTCGCGGCCCGGCTCGCGCAGGTGGGTGTGCAGGTCGACCAGGCCTGGCAGCAGCACCTTCCCGCCGGCCTCCACGACCTCGGCGCCCTCGGCCGACAGGCCGCTGCCGACCGCCTCGATGACCTCGCCGTCGATCAGCACGTCCTGCGGCTGGCCGCCGAGCACCTTCGCACCACGGATCAGGATCTTGCTCATGGGTCTTACTTCTCCTCGTTGGTGCGGGCGTGGGTGACGGCGGGCTCGTTTCCGCCGAGCAGCAGGTACATGACGGCCATCCGGATGGAGACTCCGTTTGCGACCTGCTCGACGACGGTGCAGCGGTCGGAGTCGGCGACCTCGGCGGTGATCTCCATGCCGCGGACCATCGGGCCGGGGTGCATCACGATGGCGTGCTCGGGCATCTTCGCCATGCGGTCGCCGTCGAGGCCGTAGCGCCGCGAGTACTCGCGCTCGGTCGGGAAGAACGCGGCGTTCATACGCTCGCGCTGGACCCGGAGCATCATCACCGCGTCGGCCTTCGGCAGGGCGCTGTCGAGGTCGTACGACACCTCGCACGGCCAGGTCTCGACGCCGACCGGCACCAGGGTGGGCGGGGCGACCAGGGTGACCTCGGCGCCGAGGGTGTGCAGCAGGTCGACGTTGGAGCGGGCGACCCGGCTGTGCAGGACGTCGCCGACGATGGTGATGCGCCTGCCGGACAGGTCCTTGCCGAGGCCGCTGTCCCGGCCGATCAGCCGGCGGCGCATGGTGAAGGCGTCCAGCAGGGCCTGGGTGGGGTGCTGGTGGGTGCCGTCGCCGGCGTTGATGACGGCCGCGTCGATCCAGCCGGAGTTGGCGAGTCGGTACGGGGCTCCGGAGGCGCCGTGCCGGATGACCACGGCGTCGACGCCCATGGCCTCCAGGGTCTGGGCGGTGTCCTTCAGGGACTCGCCCTTGGAGACGCTCGACCCCTTGGCGGAGAAGTTGATGACGTCGGCGGACAGGCGCTTCTCGGCGGCCTCGAAGGAGATACGCGTGCGCGTGGAGTCCTCGAAGAAGAGGTTGACGATCGTGCGGCCGCGCAGGGTCGGCAGTTTCTTGATCGGCCGGTCGGCGACCCGGGCCATCTCCTCGGCGGTGTCGAGGATCAGGACGGCGTCGTCGCGGGTGAGGTCGGCGGCCGAGATGAGATGACGCTGCATCTGTCAGGCTCCGTAAGGCAGTTCAAGCAGTTCGATCGGGAGATTCTGGGCAAACAGGCGCGTGTGCGGGTACGCCGAAGCGGCCTTGCGCGCCTGGCTTGCTACTGGTCGGTCTGCTTCACACCGAGCAGCACGGTGTCGCGACCGTCCTCCTCGGCGAGCTGGACCTTGACCGTCTCCCGCAGCGACGTGGGGAGGTTCTTGCCGACGTAGTCGGCGCGGATCGGCAGTTCGCGGTGGCCCCGGTCGACCAGGACCGCCAGCTGGACCGCGCGGGGACGCCCGATGTCGTTCAGGGCGTCGAGGGCGGCGCGGATGGTGCGGCCGGAGAAGAGCACGTCGTCGACGAGGACGACCAGCTTGCCGTCGATGCCGTCACCGGGGATCTCGGTGCGGGCCAGCGCACGCGGCGGGTGCATGCGCAGGTCGTCGCGGTACATGGTGATGTCGAGCGAGCCGACCGGCACCGTGCGGTCGGTGATCTGCGCCAGCTTGACGGCGAGCCGCTGGGCGAGGAAGACACCCCGGGTGGGGATGCCGAGGAGCACCACGTCGTCGGCGCCCTTGGCGCGCTCGACGATCTCGTGGGCGATACGCGTCAGCACCCGCGCGATGTCGGGGCCTTCGAGAACGGGCCGCGCATCGGACGCGTGCGCGGTGGCGGGCGAGTCGTACTTGTCCATACGAAACGGACCTCCTTCTCCGCCTCACGGGACGGACCTTAAAGGACGTCGGATTTGCGCCATCCACCCTAGCAGGCCACGGGGAGGCACCGATCACCCCCTCCTTCACCCCGTTGGCCTAACCGGCTGCCACTACCACGGAAGAGTCGGTGTGGACCATTCGGCTTGACGCACCAGAGTCACGCTGCGTAACCTCACAGTGAGTTACCAGCCGCGCGGCGGGAACACCCTCCGGCCGCGTCGACACAGTGTCCGGGGAGCTATATGTCCAGCGAATACGCCAAACAGCTCGGGGCCAAGCTCCGGGCCATCCGCACCCAGCAGGGCCTTTCCCTCCACGGTGTCGAGGAGAAGTCCCAGGGTCGCTGGAAGGCCGTCGTGGTGGGTTCGTACGAGCGTGGCGACCGTGCCGTGACCGTACAGCGGCTCGCAGAGCTGGCCGATTTCTATGGCGTCCCCGTGCAGGAGCTGCTGCCGGGCACCACGCCGGGCGGCGCCGCCGAGCCGCCGCCGAAGCTGGTCCTGGACCTGGAGCGGCTGGCCACCGTGCCGGCCGAGAAGGCGGGCCCCCTGCAGCGCTACGCGGCGACGATCCAGTCCCAGCGCGGTGACTACAACGGCAAGGTGCTCTCCATCCGCCAGGACGACCTGCGCACACTGGCCGTCATCTACGACCAGTCCCCCTCGGTCCTCACCGAGCAGCTGATCAGCTGGGGCGTCCTCGACGCGGACGCGCGCCGCGCGGTGGCCACCCACGAAGACGCCTGAGCCGCCCGACAGCCCAGCAGAAACGTGCCGCCGGGGTGGCTGGAACCAGTACGGTTCCAGCCACCCCNNTCCGGCGTGTCGTACGGGGCCTTTACGCCTCGTCCCGGCGCAGGGACGTCTTGAGCTCCTTCAGACGCCCCAGCAGGCCGTTCACGAAGGACGGGGACTCCTCGGTCGAGAACTCCTTCGCCAACTGCACCATCTCGTCCAGGACGACGGCGTCCGGGGTCTCGTCGACCCAGATCAGCTCGTACGCGCCCAGCCGCAGGATGTTGCGGTCCACGACCGGCATCCGGTCGAGCGTCCAGCCGACCGCGTACTGGGCGATCAGCTCGTCGATGCGCCTCGCGTGCTCGGCGTAGCCCTCGACCAGCTGCATCGTGTACTCGCTGACCGGAGGCTGCCGGGTGTCGGACCGGGACAGCCGGACCCAGTCCGCGAGGACCGTCAGGACGTCGGCGCCGCGCTGGTCGCCCTCGAAGAGGATCTGGAAGGCGCGCTTGCGGGCCGTGTTGCGGGCAGCCACGGTTAGCTGTTCACCCGGCCGAGGTAGTCGCTCGTGCGGGTGTCGACCTTGATCTTCTCACCGGTGGTGATGAAGAGCGGGACCTGGATCTGGTGGCCGGTCTCCAGGACGGCGGGCTTGGTGCCACCGGTGGAGCGGTCGCCCTGGACGCCCGGCTCGGTCTCCTGGATGGTGAGCTCGACGGCCGCCGGGAGCTCGACGAAGAGCACCTCGCCCTCGTGCTGCGCAACGGTGGCGGTGAAGCCCTCGACAAGGAAGTTGGCGGCGTCGCCGACGGCCTTCCTGTCGATGTGCAGCTGGTCGTAGGTCTCCATGTCCATGAAGACGAAGTACTCGCCGTCCATGTACGAGAACTGCATGTCGCGCTTGTCGACAGTGGCGGTCTCGACCTTGACGCCGGCGTTGAAGGTCTTGTCGACGACCTTGCCGGACAGCACGTTCTTCAGCTTGGTGCGCACGAAGGCCGGGCCCTTGCCAGGCTTGACGTGCTGGAACTCGACGACGGACCAGAGCTGGCCGCCTTCGAGCTTGAGCACCATGCCGTTCTTGAGGTCGTTCGTGGAAGCCACGGTTGCGGAATCTCCTGGACTGACGTACGACCCCGGGTCACGCGCTACAGCGCGAGCAGCTCCTTGGTCGTGATGGTGAGTAGCTCGGGTCCGCCGTCCGCCTCGGGGCGCACGACGAGCGTGTCATCGATCCGGACACCGCCCCGGCCCGGGAGGTGGACCCCCGGTTCGACGGTGACCGGCACGCAAGCGTCCAGTTTACCCATGGCCGCGGGCGCCAACTGCGGGTCCTCGTCGATTTCGAGTCCGACGCCGTGTCCGGTCAGCGGTGGCAGGGCCTCCGCATAGCCGGCGGAGTCCAGTACATGGCGTGCCGCGCGGTCCACGTCACGGTAGGCGGCGCCGGGCGCCAGGGACTCGCGTCCGGCGCGCTGGGCGGCGAAGACCAGGTCGTACAGCTCGATCTGCCAGTCTGCGGGCGAGGTGCCGATGACGAAGGTCCGGCCGATCTCGCAACGGTAGCCGCGGTAGGTCGCGCCCAGGCACACGGTGAGGAAGTCGCCCTCCTCCACCCGCCGGTCGGTGGGGCGGTGGCCGCGGCGGCCGGAGTTGGGGCCGGTGGCCACGGAGGTGGGGAAAGCCGGGCCGTCGGCGCCGTGGTCGACCAGACGGCGCTCCAGCTCCAGCGCGAGGTGCCGTTCGGTGCGGCCGACCAGGATGGACTCCAGAAGCTCACCGAGGGCCTGGTCGGCGATCTCGGCGCCGATGCGGAGGCAGGAGATCTCCTCCTCGTCCTTGACCACCCTGATCTGCTCGACAGCCCCGCCGAGGTCGCCGAGGCGGAGCCCGGGGGCGACGGAGGCGATGGCTCTGTGCCGGGTGACCGTGAGGTGGTGTTCCTCGACGGCCAGGGAGTCGGTGCCCTGGGCCAGCGCCAGGTCCGCCGCCGCGACGGCGGCGTCGCCGGCGCCGGGGCCCATACCTGCGCCGGTGGCGTTCGGTGCGAGGACGTGCACGCGCAGGTTGTCGTCCGGGCGGCCTTCGTAGGGGCGGTCTTCGGGCGGGCCGGCGCAGACGAGGATGTCCTCGCGTCTGCCCAGCAGCAGTGCGGAGCCCTGCGGGGCTGCGGCGGCGAGGTAGCGCACGTTGGCTGGACGGGTGACGAGCGCTGCCGCGGTGCCGGCCGCGGTGACGTGGTCTCTCAGCCGGGATCGGCGGGTCGCGTACACCTCTGACATGAGATGAGCGTAGGAGTTTTGACCGGCTTATGCCGATTTTTAGGAGCCGAGTGGGGTTTGTGGGGGGTGACCAGGCACCCCCTGCTTACCAGCTCGGTGGGCTTGCTATGGCTCTGGCCAGGACCTCGTCCAGGACCCTTGCCGTGGCCGGGATGTCCAGCTGGGAGTTGTCGATGATCGGGAGGCCCGAGCCGTACCAGCCGGCCATGCGGCCGTGGATACGGGCCACCTCCTCGTCGGTGAGGCGGCGGTTGCCGGTGCGTTCGGCGTTGCGCTCCAGGACGATGTCCAGGCCCGGCAGGAGGACGACCGGGAGCAGGCCGGGACCGACGTGGCGCTTCCAGCCGCCGAGGCCGACGACCGGGCGGTCCGGGAAGACGGCGTCGTCCAGGATGCAGGAGATGCCGTTGGCAAGGAAGTTCCGGGCGGCGAAACCGCAGGTGCGGCGTGCCAGGCGGTACTGGGCCTCGGAGTTGTCGTTCCAGCCGGACTGAGGGTCGGCGAAGCCCGAGCGGACCCATTCACGGACGTCGTCCAGGCTGATGTGGGCGGTGGGCACGCGGCGGTGGTCCGCCCAGTACTTGGCGACGCTGGTCTTGCCCGCGCCGGCCGGGCCGATCAGCAGGACCGCCAGGGTGGTGGTCGCCGGGTCCGGGAGGGCTGCGGGAGCCGGGGGCGCCGTCGGCACGCCGACCGGGCCGCCGGGCGGCAGCGGCACATGGCCGGTGGTGTCGGGGGCCGGCGGGGCGGCCACGGGGTGCGGGGCCCGGGTCGGAGGCTGCGGCTGGGGCTGGGCGACCGGAGGCAGGGGCGCGGGGGGGTGCGGGGGCGTCGGCGGGACGGCGGCGGTCGGCGCCGGGAAGCCTGGTGGCGGGGACACGGGGGCGGGCCCCTGAGGGGCTCCCGGGTGCGGACCCGGGTGGTGTGCGGCCGACGCCCAGCCGGCGTGCGGCAGCTGCCCCGGCTGGTGGGGCGGCGGCAGCGGAGACCCCACTGCGTGCTGCATCCGTTGCCACTCCGTCTCGTCTCTTCGGCTCGCTCGCCTCCGGGGCGCCTGAGTCCGTGTCGACAGCCCGATCGTGCTCAGCCCTTCGGGCCTCCGCGCGTTCGATCTGTCGACACCGACGCGCCCCTCCAGCTCACTCGCGGCAAACAGTTCGTGCCGGCAGCGGGGCTGACCTCGCCGCCTGTCGAACGGTACCGTCCCCCGCCGTCATTTGGTGAAACGGCCGGGGGCGGCCTGAAGTGCCCGTTCCGCAAAGGAAGTCGAGGTCAGGAATCGGACGGACGGAGCGGCCGGGGACTTACTGGCCCACTTCTCCGTACGCGGCGAGCAGGACGGCCGGGTCCGGGCCCTCCAGGACGGTCGGCTTGGCGAGGCCGTCGAGGACGATGAAGCGCAGCAGGTCGCCACGGGACTTCTTGTCGATCTTCATCGTCTCCAGCAGCTTGGGCCACTGGTCGTAGCGGTAGTGCAGCGGGAGGCCGACCGCTTCGAGAACCGTGCGGTGGCGCTCCGCCGTCGCGTCGTCCAACCGGCCCGCCAGCCGGCCCAGTTCGGCGGCGAAGTGCATGCCGACCGCGACCGCGGCGCCGTGCCGCCACTTGTAGCGCTCGTTCTTCTCGATGGCGTGGCCGAGCGTGTGGCCGTAGTTGAGGATCTCGCGCAGACCCGACTCCTTCAGGTCCGACGAGACGACCTCCGCCTTCACCCGGATCGAGCGCTCGATCAGCTCGGCCGTGTGCGGGCCCTCGGGGGTCCGGGCGGCCTCGGGGTCGGACTCGATCAGCTCCAGGATCACCGGGTCGGCGATGAAGCCGGCCTTGATGATCTCGGCGAGTCCGGAGACGTAGTCGTTGACCGGCAGGGAGTCCAGCGCGGCCAGGTCGCACAGGACACCGGCCGGCGGGTGGAAGGCGCCGACGAGGTTCTTGCCCTCGGCGGTGTTGATGCCGGTCTTGCCGCCGACCGCCGCGTCCACCATGGCGAGCACGGTGGTCGGGACGGCGATCCAGCGCACACCGCGCAGCCAGGTCGCGGCGACGAAACCGGCGAGGTCCGTGGTCGCGCCGCCGCCCACGCCGACGACGACGTCGGAACGGGTGAAGCCCGACTGGCCGAGCGCCTTCCAGCAGTAGGCGGCGACCTCGGCGGTCTTGGCCTCCTCGGCGTTCGGCACCTGGATGGCGATCGCCTCGTAGCCCTGCCCGGCCAGGTCGGCGCGGAGCGCGTCACCGGTCTCGGCCAGCGCCTCCGGGTGGATCACCGCGATCCGCTTGGCCCTGGGACCGATCAACCCGGCCAGCTCGCCCAGCAGTTGCCGGCCGACCAGCACCTCATAGGGGTCGGTGCCCGCGGTGCCGGCGACCTGGATCCGGGTGACTGCCTCGCTCATGCTTCTTTCAACTCCAGTGCGTCCAGCGCTGCTTGGGTGACCTCTTCAGGGGTACGGCCGTCCGTCGCCACGACGGCGGTGGCGACCTCCTCGTACAGGTGCCGCCGGGCCTCCATCAGCTCCCGCCACTGCTTGCGCGGGTTGACCGCGAGCAGCGGGCGGGCCACGTTCAGGCCGGTGCGCTTGACGGCCTCCTCCACGTCCATGGAGAGGTAGACCACCCGGTGCCCGGCGAGCAGCGCGCGCGTGTCGGCGTCGAGGACGGCGCCGCCGCCGAGCGCGAGGACACCCTCGTGCTCGGCCAGCGCGCTGTGCACCGCCCGCTTCTCGATCGCCCGGAAGACGGGCTCGCCCTCGTCGACGAAGATCTCGGCGATGGTGCGGCCCTCGGTGGCGACGATGTCCTCGTCGGTGTCGCGGTAGCCGACCCCGAGTCGCTCGGCCAGCAGCCGGCCGACGGTCGACTTGCCGACGCCCATCGGGCCGACCAGGACGAGCGCAGGCACGGCGCTCACCGGATACGCAGGTTGTCGAGGTACGACCGCACGTTGCGGCGGGTCTCCGCCACGGAGTCGCCGCCGAACTTCTCCGCGACCGCGTCGGCCAGCACCAGCGCGACCATGGCCTCGGCGACGATGCCGGCGGCCGGGACCGCGGAGACGTCGGAGCGCTGGTGGTGGGCCTGGGCGGCCTCGCCGGTGGACACGTCCACCGTCTGCAGGGCCCGCGGCACGGTCGCGATCGGCTTCATGGCGGCCCGCACCCGCAGCAGCTCACCGGTGGTCAGGCCGCCCTCGGTGCCGCCGGAGTGGCCGGAGACACGCCGGATACCCTCGTCGGTCTTCACGATCTCGTCGTGTGCCTTCGAGCCCGGCACCCTCGCCAGCTCGAAGCCGTCACCGATCTCGACGCCCTTGATCGCCTGGATGCCCATCAGGGCGCCCGCCAGCCGGGCGTCCAGCTTGCGGTCCCAGTGCACATGCGAGCCCAGGCCCACCGGAACGCCGTAGGCCAGCACCTCGACGACGCCACCGAGGGTGTCGCCGTCCTTGTGGGCCTGGTCGACCTCCGCGACCATCGCCTTCGACGCGTCCGCGTCCAGGCAGCGCAGCGGGTCGGCGTCCAGCTTCTCGACGTCGGCCGGGGTCGGGTACACGCCCTGCGGAGCCTTCACGGAGCACAGCTCGACGACATGCGAGACGATCTCGATGCCGGCCGTCTCCTTCAGGTACGACCGGGCGACGGCGCCCAGCGCCACCCGGGCCGCGGTCTCCCGCGCCGACGCGCGCTCCAGGATCGGGCGGGCCTCGTCGAAGCCGTACTTCTGCATGCCCGCCAGGTCGGCGTGGCCAGGGCGCGGCCGGGTCAGCGGGGCGTTGCGGGCCAGACCGGCGAGGATCTCGGGATCCACCGGGTCGGCCGCCATGACCTGCTCCCACTTGGGCCACTCGGTGTTGCCCACCATGATCGCGACCGGGGAGCCGAGGGTCAGGCCGTGCCGGACACCACCCAGGAAGGTGACCTCGTCGCGCTCGAACTTCATCCGCGCACCGCGGCCATAGCCGAGCCGCCGCCGCGCCAGATGGTCGGCGACCATCTCCGTCGTGATCGGCACGCCGGCGGGAAGGCCCTCCAGCGTCGCGACAAGTGCGGGACCGTGGGACTCCCCCGCGGTCAGCCAACGCAGCCTGCTCAACGATGCTCCTCAGTGCTCGCGCCCTGGTACTACTGCCCTGCGTACGCAGGTCCTCGCGTACGGCGACGGCCCGACCGGGTGCGCGGCCCCGGTCCGCCACCTCCGATCCTCCCACGTCCGGGCCCCGAACCCGGCCGCCGGTCCAGCAGACGGACATGGATATGTCAGGTCAGCGCTCGGCGAGCGCCTTCTCCCCTGCCCTGCGCATGGCCTCCCGCGGGGCCGGGGAGCGGCCGGTCATCTGCTCGACCTGGAGGACGGCCTGGTGGACCAGGAGATCGAGGCCGCTGACCACGGCACCGCCGAACATGGACCAGCGGGCCGCCAGCTCGGTGGGCCAGGGGTCGTAGAGCACGTCGAAGAGGGTGGCGGGGCGCTCGGGTACCGCGGCGGCAAGGGCGTCGGTCGTGCCGGCCGGGGTGGTGGCGATCACCAGCGGGGCGCGCAGCGCCTGCCCGGCGTCCGCCCAGTCGGCCGTACGCACGTCCACGTCGAGCCGTTCGCCCCAGCGGCACATCTCGGCGGCGCGGGCCTCGCTGCGGACGTAGGCGACGACCTCGCCGGTGCAGATCCGGGCGAGGGCGGCGAGCGCGGAGGAGGCGGTGGCACCGGCGCCGAGGATCGCGGCGGAGTCGACCTGTTCGATGCCGTGCTCACGCAGGGCGGCCACCATGCCCGGGACGTCGGTGTTGTCGCCGAGCCGGCGGCCGTCCTCGGTGAAGACGACCGTGTTGACCGCGTCGACGGAGGCGGCCGTGTCGCTGATCTCGTCCAGCAGCGGGATGACCGCCCGCTTCAGCGGCATGGTCAACGACAGCCCCGCCCACTGGGGTCCGAGCTCCTCGAAGAAGCCGGGCAGAGCGGCCTCGTCCACCTCGAAGCGGTCGTACGACCACGCGGTGAGCCCGAGCGCGTCGTAGGCCGCCCGGTGCAGCACCGGGGAGAGGGAGTGGGCGATGGGTTTGCCGAGTACGGCGGCCCGGCAGGCGTCAGTTGCCCGAGGTGGCATCGAACTTTTCCTTGAGCTGCTTGAATTCCGCGTAGGTCTTGGCGAATTCGGTGTTGTTCTGGCCGTCGGTCGCCACGAAATAGATCCAGCCCTCGCGCGTCGGGTTCAGCGCCGCCATGAGCGCGTCCTCGCCGGGGTTGCCGATCGGGCCGGGCGGAAGCCCCTTGTGGGTGTAGGTGTTGTACGGGCTGTGGTTGCCGTTGATCTGCTTGAGGGAGATGTGGATGTTGCTCGTGCCCATGACGTAGTTGTAGGTCGAGTCGAACTGCAGGAACTGGTTCGTCTCGGTGTTGGTGGGCTTGAGCCGGTTGTAGACGACTTCCGCCATCTTGCGGAAGTCGTCGTGCGTCTTACCCTCCGCCTGCACCAGGCTCGCCACGGTGACCAGCTCGAACGCGTTGTTCAGGCCCAGCGCCCGGGCCTTCGCCGTGAGGCCGTAGGAGTCGTACCTGGACGTGGCCTGCGCGACCATCTGTTTCAGGATGCTCTCGGGCTGCATGCCCTTGGCGGCCGCGTAGTTGCCCGGGAAAAGGAAGCCCTCCAGCGGGTCCTTGACCGCGCCGTTGTTCTGTACCCAGGCCGGCAGGCCGAAGCTCTTGTATTCCTTCTGGGCGACCTTCTGCGTCGTGCCGTCGGCGAGTTCGAGTTTTTTGTCGATAGCCTCGTAGACACCCGCGTTACGCTCGCCCGGGGTCACCACGACATTGTTCTGGCTCTTCGGGTCGAGCATCATTTTCACCGCGCTTGCGGCGGACATCTGTTTCCTGAGGAGGTATGCACCGGCCTGGATGCTGTTACCACCCTGGATGTCGTTCTGCGCGTGCACGAAGGCGTCGGCGCTCTTGACGACGCCGGCCTCCTTCAGACGGCGGCCGATGTCCCAGCCGCCCGCGCCCTTGGGGATCTCGACCATCACCGTCTCGCTGGTGCCGTTACCCGCGTAGTCCGGGGCCGGGGCGAAACGATTTTGGTAGTACTTGTAGCCGAAGTAACCGGCGCCGGCGAGGCCGCCACCGAAGACCAGGACGACGACCATGCAGGCACAGCCGGTACGTCGTTTCTTGCCTTTCTTGGTGGGCTTCTTGCCCTTGCCGCGCCGGCCCTGGCGGCCATGGAGCTCGTGCTCCTCGTCGTCGTCATCGTCGCCGGCTCCCGTGAAGAAGGGGTGCTGCTCCTCCTCGTCGGGCGCGGTCTCCGGCTCCGCTTCCGGCTCGGCGCCCCTGCGGCCGGGCGGCTGCGGCGGCGGGTAGGCGTCCTCGGTGCCGTAGAAGTCGGGCTGTTCCCCGCCATAGCCGGCGGGCCTCTGGCCGTACGGGTCACCGGGGTCGGGGGCGTACGGCACCTGGCCGTGCGGGCCGGCCGCGTTCCAGGCGCCGGGCTGCTGGTAGGGCTGCTGGGCGTGGCCGACGTACTGCTGCTGGCCCTGTTCGCCGTAGTACCGGTACTGCTCCTGGCCGTAGCCGGACTGCTGCTCCTGGCTCCAGTCGCCGTACTGCGGCTGCTGTGGATAGTGCTGTGGCTGGCCGCCGTAGGGGGACTGCTGACCGCTGTGGGCCTGCTGTCCTCCCCATCCGCCGTCCCCGTACAACGGGTCCTCCGGATGCCACGGTTCGGGGTGTGGGCCCCGGCCATACTCAGTCATCGATCCCCTAGAGCCGCGAGGCCGACCGGGCGCCGGCTGGTGGCCCGCTTCCGTTCCGCCTCTTGCTGTGCGCCGACTGTTCGAACACCGGCGCATCGCGCGGAACGTTACCGTATCGCGATCAGATGACCACTTCGACGCCCTCGCCCGGTGCTTTACCTGACACCCGTTCGGATTCGAGGGCCTGCTGGAGGATGATCACAGCGGCGGCCTGGTCGATGACGGCGCGGCCCTTCTTCGATTTCACTCCCGAGGCGCGCAGTCCCTGACTGGCCGTCACGGTCGTCATCCGCTCGTCCACCAGGCGCACCGGCACCGGCTTGATGCCGTTGGCCAGTTCCTGGGCGAAGGCGCGGACCTTCACCGCCGCCGGGCCCTCGCCCCCTTTGAGGGAGCGAGGGAGGCCGACGACGACCTCGATCGGTTCGTACTCCTCCACCAGTTGCCGCAAACGGCGGTGGGCGGCGGGGATGTCCCGGCCGGGGACGGTCTCCACCGGTGTGGCGAGGATCCCATCGGGGTCACACGAGGCGACCCCGATCCGGGCGTCCCCGACGTCGATCGAAAGTCGACGTCCTCTGCGCATTTCCGACCGTTCCCTTACTGCGCTGTCACTTGGCGGTCTCGGCGACGAGGCGCTCGACAGCCTCGACGGCATCGCCGACGGCAGCCGGGTTCTGGCCGCCGCCCTGGGCGACGTCCGGCTTGCCGCCACCGCCGCCGCCGAGGGTCTTGGCGGCGGTGCGGACCAGGTCACCGGCCTTGAGACCGCGCTCACGGGCGGCCTCGTTGGTGGCGATGACAGTCAGCGGCTTGCCGTTGTTGACCGTGAAAAGGGCCACAACCGCGGCGCGTCCACCCTGGATGCGGCCGCGCACGTCGAGGACCAGCTTGCGCAGGTCGTCCGGGGTCGTACCGTCCGGGACCCGACCGGTGACGACGGCCACACCGCGGACGTCCTTGGCGGACTCCGCGAGACCGGCGGCGGCCTGCAGCACCTTCTCGGCGCGGAACTTCTCGATCTCCTTCTCGGCGTCCTTCAGCTTGCCGAGCATCGAGGAGACCTTCTCCGGCAGCTCCTCCGGGCGGCCCTTGAGCAGCTCCGTCAGCTGGTTGACCACCGTGTGCTCACGGGCGAGGAAGGTGTAGGCGTCCACACCGACGAGGGCCTCGATACGGCGGACACCCGAACCGATGGAGGACTCGCCGAGCAGCTTCA
This sequence comes from Streptomyces sp. IMTB 2501, assembly GCF_001953885.1. Classification (GTDB taxonomy): domain Bacteria; phylum Actinomycetota; class Actinomycetes; order Streptomycetales; family Streptomycetaceae; genus Streptomyces. Next base: position 144,942 of record NZ_MQUS01000019.1, read on the forward strand.
CCAGGCCCAGCTGGGCGGTGTTGTGCACGTGCGTGCCGCCGCACAGCTCCTTGGAGAAGTCGCCGATGGTCACCACACGGACCCGCTCGCCGTACTTCTCGCCGAACTCGGCAATGGCACCCTGCTTCTTCGCCTCGTCGATGCCCATGATCTCGGCGTGCACGTCGAGGTCGCGGGCCAGCACCTCGTTGATCTTCTGCTCGACGTCGGTCATCACCGCCGTCGGCACGGCGGACGGGGAACCGAAGTCGAAGCGGAAGCGGCCGGGCTGGTTCTCGGAACCGGCCTGGGCGGCCGTCGGGCCGAGAGCGTCGCGCAGCGCCTGGTGGGTGAGGTGGGTGGCCGAGTGGGCGCGGGCGATGGCCTTGCGGCGGCGGGCGTCGATCGAGGCGTGGGCCTTGGCTCCGACGGTGACCTCGCCGACCTGGACGACGCCCTTGTGGACGTACACCCCGGGGACCGGCTTCTGGCAGTCGCGGATCTCGATGACGGCACCGGAGTCGACCTTGATCCGGCCGGTGTCACCGATCTGGCCGCCGCCCTCGGCGTAGAACGGGGTGCGGTCGAGGACGATCTCGACCTCGTCGCCCTCGGTGGCGGCCGGCGAGGAGACGCCGTCGACCAGGATGCCGACGATCGTGGTCTCGCCCTCGGTGTCGGCGTAGCCGATGAAGTCGGTCTCGCCGGCGGTGTCGGCGATCTCGCGATAGGCACCCATGTCGGCGTGGCCGGTCTTCTTGGCCTGGGCGTCGGCCTTGGCACGCTCCCGCTGCTCCTTCATCAGGCGGCGGAAGCCGTCCTCGTCCACGGAGAGGCCCTGCTCGGCGGCCATCTCCAGGGTGAGGTCGATCGGGAAGCCCCAGGTGTCGTGGAGCAGGAAGGCCTTGTCACCGGAGAGGATCGTGCCGCCGGACTGCTTGGTCTCGGTGACGGCGGTGTCGAGGATGTTGGTGCCCGCCTTCAGCGTCTTGAGGAAGGCGTTCTCCTCGGCGAGGGCGACCTTCTCGATGCGCTCGCGGTCGGTGATCAGCTCCGGGTACTGCTGGCCCATCATGCCGATCACGGTGTCGATCAGGTCCTTGACGACCGGACCGGTGGCGCCGAGGAGGCGCATGTTGCGGATGGCGCGGCGCATGATGCGGCGCAGGACGTAACCGCGGCCCTCGTTGCCCGGTGTCACACCGTCGCCGATGAGCATCGTGGCGGTACGCATGTGGTCGGTGACCACACGAAGAGACACGTCCGAGTCATGGGCGTCGCCGTAGCGGACGCCGGTCAGTTCGGTGGCCTTGTCGATGACGGCCATGGAGGTGTCGATCTCGTACATGTTCTGCACGCCCTGCAGAATCATGGCGAGGCGCTCCAGGCCGAGGCCCGTGTCGATGTTCTTGCTCGGCAGGTCGCCGAGGATCTCGAAGTTGTCCTTGCCGATGCCCTCGCCACGCTCGTACTGCATGAAGACGAGGTTCCAGATCTCCACATACCGCTCGTCGTTGACGGCGGGGCCGCCCTCGACGCCGAACTCGGGGCCGCGGTCGTAGTTGATCTCGGAGCAGGGGCCGCAGGGGCCGGGGACGCCCATGGACCAGTAGTTGTCCTTCATGCCGAGGCGCTGGATGCGCTCCTTCGGCACACCGACGACCTCGTGCCAGATGCGCTCGGCCTCGTCGTCGTCCTTGTAAACGGTGATCCAGAGCTTCTCCGGCTCCAGGCCGTAACCGCCCTTGTCCTGGGGCGAGGTGAGCAGCTCCCAGGCGTACTTGATGGCGCCTTCCTTGAAGTAGTCGCCGAAGGAGAAGTTGCCGCACATCTGGAAGAACGTGCCGTGCCGCGTGGTCTTGCCGACCTCTTCGATGTCGGGCGTGCGCACGCACTTCTGCACGCTGGTGGCGCGCGGGAACGGCGGCTTGACCTCACCCAGGAAGTAGGGCTTGAAGGGCACCATGCCGGCGGGGACGAGGAGCAGAGTCGGGTCGTCCGCGATGAGCGACGCCGAAGGGACGACGGTGTGCCCGCGCTCCTCGAAGAAGCTCAGCCAGCGGCGGCGAATCTCGGCCGACTCCATCAGTGGTCCTCATTCCGGTTGTACGAGTACTTCGTTGGCGAAGAGATCGACGTTTCGATGTACTTCGGAGTGCTGCGGTTGTTGCTGTGGGCGTTCTCGATGGCGGAGTAGCGCCGGGGTGCGGGGAGTTCGGGGTTCTCATGGATGCCCAGGGCATCCTCCAGCTCTGCCTCCCGCTGGGCCATGTTGTCGCGGACGTCGAGCGCGAAGCCGACCGCGCGGTCCTTCAGCCGCTGACCGGTCTCCAGGGCCTTGTTCGCCGCGGTCGCGGCGAGGCTCTCCGGGGTCAGCTGCTTCAGCTTGCGGTTGACCTTGGTGGTGGCCCACACACCGGCGGCGACACCTGTGGTGAACCAGAACGTACGGCGGAACATCGCTCGGTCTCGTCCTTACTTCCGCTTGCGTCGTGCGGCAGGGACCGTGCGGCCCACGATCACGGTACGCCGGGGCGCCTTCGCGGGCACGTCCTCCTTGCGGCCGCCCAGCGCCCGCCGGACGCCGTAGCCGAAGGCCGCGACCTTGACCAGCGGGCCGCCGAAGGTGGAGGCGACGGTGGTCGACAGCGCGGAGGCGTTCGACGTGACCTCCTGGACGTCGGAGGCGATCGCGTCGACGCGGTCGATCTGGGTCTGCGCGGAGCGCACGGCGGCGGAGGCGTCGGCGAGCAGCGGGACGGCCTGATCGGTCACGTCCGCCACGAGCTTGGTGGTCGCCTTGAGCGTCTGGGTCAGCCTCGCGAGAGCCACCGCGAGGAAGGAGACCAGGATCGCCCAGAACACGGCCACCAGGATCCCGGCCACCTCACCACCGGACACTGTGCGCACCCGCTCCCTGAAACGTGCCTCACCATCGAAAAAGTCGTGTCCGAGCCTATCGCGCCGGGGCCGGGGCTCCGTACCGCATTACCGGGGCCACGGGGCGGAGTTGCGAGAAGCGATTGTACGCATTGAACACACTTCAGTACGCTCCGTGTCCCATGCGAGGTCCTCAGCGCCCTGATCCGTTCGCCGCCGGCGATCCTCCCCTGGAACTGACCACGTTCGTCGGGCGTTCGGCCGAGTTCGCCGAGCTGACGACCGCGCTCGGCCGGGCCCGGCTGGTGACCGTGACCGGGGTCGGCGGTGTCGGCAAGTCCCGGCTGGCCGCGCGGGTCGCCGCCGGGTGGGAGTCCGCCGCCGGGCGGGTGGAGCTGGCGCCGGTACGCGATCCGCAGTTCGTGGAGTACGCGGTGGCGGAGGCGCTGGGGCTGACCGACCACACCGCCCGTCTGCCCCGGGAGACGCTGCTGGAGCATCTGGCCGGCCGTCCGGCCCTGTTGGTGCTGGACGGGTTCGAGCATCTCGTGGATGCCTGTGCCGAGCTGACCGCGGAGCTGCTGCGGAAGCTGCCGCAGCTGCGGGTGCTGGCCGTGGGGCGGCGTCCGCTGGGGCTGGCGGGCGAGCGGCTGTTCCCGCTGGCGCCGCTCGGCGCGGACGAGGCGGTGGAGCTGTTCGCCGACCGGGCCCGGGAGCAGGGGCTCAAGGTCGCCGACGGCCCCGAGGTGCGCGAGCTGTGCCGGCGGCTGGAGGGGATCCCGCTGGCCGTGGAGCTGGCGGCCGGGCGGCTGCGGGCGCTGTCCCCGGCGCAGCTGCTGGAGCGGCTGGACGACCGGTTCCGGCTGCTGAGCACGAGCGGCCGGGACGGCGCGCCGCGCCCGGTCCCCGGCGGTCCCCCGTGCCGCCATCAGACGCTGCGCACAGCGATCGGCTGGAGCCACGAGCTGTGCACGCCGGCCGAGCGGCTGCTGTGGGCGCGTCTGTCGGCGTTCGCGCAGACCTTCGACCTGGAGGCGGTCGAGTACGTGTGCAGCGGGGACGGGCTGCCCGCCGAAGACGTCCTGGACGTGCTGTCGGAGCTGCTGGCCCAGTCGGTCGTCACCCGGGAGGAGTCCCCGGCCGGCCCCCGCTACCGGATGCTGGACACCGTCCGGGCCTACGGCGCCGGCTGGCTGGCAGGGATGGGCGACGCGGCCCGGCTGCGCCGGCGGCACCGGGACTGGTATCTGGGCCTGGCGACCTGGTGCGAGCTGGACTGGTTCTCGCCCCGGCAGGGCGAGGTCGCCGCCCGGGTGGAGGCGGAGCTGCCCAATCTGCGGGCGGCCCTGGAGTTCTGTCTGACGGAGCCTGACGAGGCCCATCTCGGCCAGTACCTCGCGGGGTCGCTGTGGTTCTGCTGGGTCGGCTGCGGCCGGCTCGCGGAGGGCCGGCGCTGGCTGGCGCGCAGCGTCGAGCTGGATTCGGAGTACGAGCAGTCGCGGCTGAAGGCGCTGTGGGTGCTCGGCTATGTGGCGATCCTCCAAGGCGACACGGTGCCGGCGCTGGCGGCGCTGCTGGAGTGCCGGGAACAGGCCGAGCGGGCCGCGGATCCGGCGGCGGTGGCGTACGCCGAGCACCGCACCGGCTGTCTTGCCCTGGTCACCGATGACATGGCCCGTGCAGAAACGCTGCTGCGCTCGGCGCTGGACCGCTATCAGGAGATCGGTGAGCTCAACAGCAATGTGCTGATGGGCCAGGTGGAGCTGGCGATGACGCGGGCCTTCCAGGGGGACCTGCCGGACGCGGTGCGGCTGTGCGAGGACGTGCGCCGGGTGTGCGAGGACCACGGGGAGCGCTGGGCCCGCAGCTACGCACTGTACGTGCTGGCGTACGCGGCCTGGCAGGAAGGCACCCAGGACAGGGCGCGCGACCTGCTCACGGAGTGTCTGCGCAACGCGCACGCCTTCCGCGACCTGCTCGGCTCGGTCATGGTGCTGGAGCTGCTGGCACTGGTGACGGCGGCCCAGGGCGAGCCGGCCGAGGCCGCGCTGCTGCAGGGTGCGGCGGGCCGGATGTGGCCCTCGGTGGGGCTCCCGCTGTTCGGCTCGGCGTACTTCAACGCCCCGCACGAGCGCTGTGCGGCGATGGCACGGCAGGCCCTCGGGGACGCTCGGTACGAGGAGTGCGTGCGCGAAGGGGCCGGGCTGGACCGGGCGGCGGCGGTGTCCCGGGCGCTCGGGGACGACAGACAGCGGCTCGCGGCGCTGCCGACGCCGCGCGGGCCGGTGCAGCACGGCGGTCCCGAGAAACGCGAACCCGCCGCCTCGCCCGCCCGGAAGGGCGGGGAGACGGCGGGCTGAGTCGCTGCGCCGGGGCTGGGATCAGCGGGCGTAGTACTCGACGACGAGCTGCTCGTCGCAGATCACCGGGATCTCCTTGCGGTTCGGCTCGCGGTCCAGGCGGAACGCCAGGGCCTTGAGGTTCACCTGCAGGTAGCGCGGGGTCTCACCCTCGGGGGCGAAGCCACCCTCGCGGGCGATCGTGAAGAGCGTCTTCTCCTTGGAGCGGTCGCGGACCTGCACGACGTCGTCCGGACGGACGCGGAAGGACGGCTTGTCGACCTTCTGGCCGTTGACCTGGATGTGGCCGTGGACGACCATCTGACGGGCCTGGTAGATGGTGCGGGCGATGCCCGAACGCAGGACCAGGGCGTCGAGACGGCGCTCGAGCTCCACGATCAGGGCCTCACCGGTCTTGCCCTGGACCTTGGACGCGCGCTCGTAGGCGCGGACCAGCTGGCGCTCGGAGATGTCGTACTGCGCGCGCAGACGCTGCTTCTCCAGCAGACGGACCTTGTAGTCCGAGTTCTGCTTGCGGCCACGGCCGTGCTCACCCGGCGGGTAGGGGCGGGCCTCGAAGTACTTGACGGCCTTCGGGGTCAGCGCGATGCCGAGGGCACGCGACTTCTTGACCTTGGGGCGGGACTGGTTCGCCACTGTCTCTATCTCTTTCGTAGTTTCCGGCTCGTCAGAGTTAAGGGAGGTCGCCTCCGCAGCCGGGGAAACCCGCCGGATCCGCATGGGACCTGCCGGGCAGCCGCTCCCCTGGTCTGGGCACAACGTGCAGCACGCGAGTGGCCCACCGGCCGTCCCGGAACTCCGGGGGGTGGTGGGCTGCCCGCGACACCGTTCGACGGTGCGCGACGCTCCTGGAACCTCGCGTCCTTGCGGCCGCTGGTTCCGGCTGGGTGTCCCGCTCTGACTGCGCGGGACTCAGCACTTCGGAGAAGTCTACAGGGCGCTCAGGACCGTCTGCGACCGAGGTGCTTCCTGGTCCACTCCACCGCGTCCGCGTACCGCGCCTCGGTGCCGTGCCGGGTCGGGGTGTAGTACTCGCGGTCCTTCAGGGCGTCCGGGGCGTACTGCTGCTGGGCGATGCCCTCGGGCAGGTCGTGCGGATACACATACCCCTGGGCGTGGCCGAGCTTGGCGGCTCCCTTGTAGTGCCCGTCGCGCAGATGCGGCGGGACCGGGCCTGCCAGGCCCTTGCGTACGTCCTCCATGGCGGCGCCGATCGCGGTGGTCGCCGAGTTGGATTTGGGCGCCAGCGCGAGGGCGATGGTGGCGTGGCTGAGGGTCAGGGCGGCCTCGGGGAAGCCGATCATGGCGACGGCCTGGGCCGCGGCGACCGCGATGGGCAGCGCGTTCGGATCGGCCAGGCCGATGTCCTCGCTGGCGGAGATCATCAGGCGGCGGGCGATGAAGCGGGGGTCCTCGCCGGCCTCGATCATGCGGGCCAGGTAGTGCAGGGCCGCGTCGACGTCGGAGCCCCTGATGGACTTGATGAGGGCGCTGGCGACGTCGTAGTGCTGGTCGCCGTCGCGGTCGTACTTCACGGCGGCCCGGTCGACCGTCTGCTCCAGCGTTTCGAGGCTGATCTCACGCTCGCCCTGGTCGAGGGCGGCGCCGGCGGCGGCCTCCAGGGCGGTCAGCGCCCGGCGGGCGTCGCCGCCGGCGATGCGCAGCAGGTGCTCCCCGGTGTTCTCGGGCAGACCGACGGCGTCCTTCAGGCCGCGCTCGTCGGTCAGGGCGCGTTTGAGCAGGCCGCGGATGTCGTCGTCGGTGAGCGGTTCGAGGGTCAGCAGGAGCGAGCGGGACAGCAAGGGGGAGATCACCGAGAAGTACGGGTTCTCCGTGGTGGCCGCGATCAACGTCACCCAGCGGTTCTCGACGGCGGGGAGCAGGGAGTCCTGCTGGGCCTTGCTGAAGCGGTGGATCTCGTCCAGGAAGAGGACGGTCTCCTTGCCGAAGCCGCCGGTGGCGCGGCGGGCTCCGTCGATGACGGCGCGGACCTCCTTGACGCCCGCGGTGATCGCGGACAGCTCCACGAACCGCTTGTTCGTCGCCTTGGAGACCACATACGCGAGCGTGGTCTTGCCGGTTCCGGGCGGGCCCCAGAGGATCACCGAGGACGGTCCGGCGGGGCCGCCGGAGCCCTCGCCGACCAGCCGGCGCAGCGGGGAGCCGGGCTTCAGCAGATGCTGCTGGCCCACGACCTCGTCGAGGGTGCGCGGGCGCATCCGCACCGCCAGGGGGCTGCCTGCCGGGTCCTTCTCCTGGCGTGCTTCTGCTGCGGCGGTGAACAGGTCGGGTTCCACGTCCAAAACCCTAAATCACCGCACTGACAACACGGCCGGGCCGGGGGCTTCGGGAAGGCAGGCCCCAGGCCGTGGCGTCAGATTCGGGGGAGCGTCGGCGACCGACGGCAACGCGGCAGATGTGCGTGCCTAGGCCCAGAGCTGGCTGCCCCAGCGGGTGAGGATCAGCATGGCGATGACGCCGCAGTGGGTGACCGGGACGACCCAGGTGAACTCGGCGAGGAACCGCTTCAGCCAGCCCGGCGCGGGCAGGAAGTCGTTGCGGACGTTGAACGAGGTCACGTACCAGAACATGGTGATCGTGGCGGCCCAGGCCAGCGAGCACCACAGGCACAGCGCGTTGATCCGGTACAGGGACTCGAACTGCAGCCAGGTGACGAAGCAGACGCCGAAGAGCGTGCCGAAGTTGAAGGTCAGCCAGTACCAGCGCGGGAAGCGTGTGCCGGTCAGCAGGCTCATGCCGACGCAGATGACGATGCCGTAGCAGACCAGGCCGAGCATGGGGTTCGGGAAGCCGAAGACGGCCGCCTGCTTGCTCTCCATGACGCTGCCGCAGGACACGATCGGGTTGACGCTGCAGCCCGGTGTGAACGTCTTCCCGACGGCCTTCGCCTCAAGGATCTTGTTCTTGTCGATGGTGATGACCCAGGCGGCCAGCAGTCCGGCCGCGCCGGTGATCAGCAGCAGCAGAGCGAAGGCACGGCTGCCGCCCACCGTGCGCGCGGTGCCGGCGGCACGCTCCGGACCCGACTCCGTGGTGGAGACGTCATTGACTGTCGTCTTGCTCATCACGCCGATTCCGTCACTTGAGAGTTGGACCATCTTCGGGCTCGGGCTCATTGTGCCGCACGCACCCGTGTGTCCACCGTTCGGAGGACATAAGGACGTACGCACGGTGGTCACGGACCGTTCGGTTCCGGCCGATGCTCAAGGGCATGACAGCACACGCGAACGACTTCGCGGTGGACGTCCGGGGGCTGCGCAAGCGGTACGGGGGCGTGACCGCGGTGGACGGGCTGGATCTCGGTATCCGGCGCGGTGAGGTGTTCGGGCTGCTCGGGCCGAACGGCGCCGGCAAGAGCACCACGGTGGAGATCCTCCAGGGCAACCGGTCACGGGACGGGGGCGAGGTGTCCGTGCTCGGCGCGGACCCGGCGGCGGGCACACGCGCGTGGAGGTCCCGTGTGGGAATCGTCTGGCAGGACGAATCGGCGCCCGCGGAGTTGACGGTGCGCGAGACGGTACGGCACTTCGCCCGCTACTACCCGCACCCGCGCGATGCGGAGGAGGTCATCCGCCTGGTCGGCCTCGAAGCGAAGGCGCGCAGCCGGATCAAGGCCCTCTCCGGCGGTCAGCGGCGCCGCCTGGACGTGGCGCTCGGTGTGATCGGCGATCCGGAGCTGCTGCTCCTGGACGAGCCGACCACCGGTTTCGACCCTGCCGCCCGGCGCCAGTTCTGGGATCTGATCCGGCTGCTCGCCGACGGGGGCACGACGATCCTGCTCACCACGCACTACCTGGAGGAGGCCGAGACCCTCGCGGACCGGATCGCGGTCGTCGCGAAGGGCCGGGTCGTCGCCGAGGGCACACCCGCCGGCCTGCGCCGGCGCTACGGCGGTGGGGCCACCGTCAGCTGGACGGAACCCGGCGGCTCCCCGCACACGGAGCACACCGCCACACCGACCCGGACCGTCGCCGGGCTGATGCGCCGCTTCGACGGCGAGATACCCGGACTGACCGTGACCCGCCCCACCCTGGAGGACGTCTATCTCCGGCTGACCGGACAGGAGGCCGTGCGATGACCACGACCAGCGCACGTGCCACCGCCCGCGAGTCCGCCTCCCTGCCCGGCGCCTGGTCGCTCGGGCTGCGGCGGGGCGCTCTGGAGATCAAGCAGTTCTTCCGGCAACGCGAACAGGTGGTCTTCACCTTCGCCTTCCCGGTGGTGTTCCTCTTCCTGTTCGCGTCGATCTTCCGCGACGACGTCCGGGGCGCCGGGATCACCTCCTCCCAGCTGTACGTGCCCGCGATGACGGCCTCCGGGATCATGTCGACGAGTTTCCAGTCGCTCGGCATCTCCATCGCCGTCGAACGGGACGAGAAGGTGCTGCGCCGGCTGCGGGGCACGCCGATGCCGCCGGCGGCCTATTTCCTGGGCAAGATCTGGCTGGTTCTGTTCACCGGCGTCCTGGAGACCGCGATCCTGCTCGCCGTCGGCACGGGGTTCTACGGCGTCCATCTGCCGTCCGACCCCGGCCGCTGGTTCGACTTCGCCTGGATCTTCGTGCTCGGGCTGACCGCGTGCGCGCTGCTCGGCATCGCCGTCAGTTCGGTGCCCAGGTCGGCGAAGAGCGCCAGTTCCGTCGTTGTCCTGCCCTTCCTGCTGCTGCAGTTCGTCTCCGGGGTCTACATCGCCGTGAACACCCTTCCCGGCTGGATGCTCGACATCGGCGCCCTGTTCCCGCTGAAGTGGCTGTGCCAGGGCCTGCGGGGTGTGTTCCTGCCCGACTCGGCGAAGGTGCTGGAGCAGGCGCACGCCTGGGAGTTCGGGCGGATCGCCATGGTGCTGGGCGCGTGGTGCGTCGGAGGATTGGTGCTGTGCCTGCTGACCTTCCGGTGGAAGAACCGGCGCGACGGGTGACGGGCGGCCGGGCCCGGGACGTCGATGCCTGGGACCGCGCGATCCGGCTCTGGGACGTCTACTTCGCCGTCGCATGGGTGGCCACGCTGGCCCTCGTCCTCGGCGCGGAGCATCCCGCGGGGCCGGTGCGCGCGGTCGCGGCCGGGCTGCTCGTGCCGCTGGTGCCCTGGTACGCGCTGTTCGGCCGCCGCATGCTCGCGGAGGACCCTCCGGGCGGGCGCCGGGCCCTGTGGTATCTGGCCGGGGCGCTGGCGCTGTTCCTGCCGTCGGCGGTCCTGGCGGGCGAGACCCGGCTGGTCTCGTTCGCGCTGATCCCCCAGTGCTTCATGACGCTGCGGATGCGCGGCGCGCTGGCGGTGGTGGCCGTGATCAACCTGGCGCCGGTCGCGGGCTGGGCGCTGCTGTGGCGGCCGGGTGCCGGGGACCTGTTCGCCAACGCGCTGTTCGCCGTGGTCAGTCTGGCGTTCTCGACGGTCGTCGGCGCCTGGATCATCCGGATCATCGAGCAGAGCATGGAACGGGCGGAACTGATCGCCGAGTTGGACGCCAGCCGGCACGAGGTGGCCCGGCTGTCGGCCGCGCACGGGGCCCTCGCCGAACGGGAGCGGCTGGCCCGCGAGATCCACGACACCCTCGCCCAGGGGTTCACCAGCCTGCTGATGCTGGTCCAGGCCGTGGACGCGGAACTCGACTCCGACCCGGCGCAGGCCCGCCGCCATCTGGCCCTCATGGACGAGACGGCCCGCCGCAACCTCGCCGAGGCTCGCGCGCTGGTGGCGGGCGGCGCACCCGCCGACCTGGCGGGCACCTCCCTGCCGGACGCCTTGGACCGCCTGACCGCCCGGCACTCGGCGGCACTGGAGGTGACCGGCCCGGTGCGCGCGCTCCCCGCGGGCGTGGAGGTGGTGGCCCTGCGGGCCTGCCAGGAGTCGCTGACCAACGCCCGGAAACACGCGGGGAGTTCGGCACGGGTCGAGGTCCGGCTGCGCTATGCCGACGACACGCTCACCGTGTCCGTCCACGACGACGGCTGCGGATTCCGTCCCGCCACGGTGTCCGGCGGATACGGTCTGGCGGGGCTGCGGGCCCGCGCCGCCGAGGTGGGCGGCAGCGCCGCCGTCCGCAGCGCACCCGGCGACGGTACGACGGTGACCGTACGCCTGCCCGCCCCCGCCGCCCTGAGGAGTGAGACCCCGTGATCCGGATCGTCCTGGCCGACGACCACCCCGTCGTACGGGAGGGACTGCGCGCCATGCTGAGCGCCGAACCGGACCTGGAGGTGGTCGGCGACGCGGCGAGCGGGCCGCAGGCGGAGGCGCTGGCGGCAAAGCTGCGCCCGGACATCGTGCTGATGGACCTGCGCATGCCGGGCGGCTCCGGCGTGGAGTCGATCGTACGGATGACCGCGGCCGGGCTGCCGTGCCGGGTGGTGGTCCTGACGACGTACGAAACGGACCGGGACATCCTGCGGGCCGTGGAGGCGGGCGCCGCGGGCTATCTCCTGAAGGACCTGCCCCGGCGTGAACTGGCGGACGCGGTACGGGCGGCCGCACGCGGCGAGACCGTGCTGGCCCCGTCGGTGGCGGCCCGCCTGGTCGACCAGCTCCGCACCAGGCCGGAACGCCCCCGCCTGTCCGCCCGCGAGACGGCCGTCCTGCGTCTGGTGGCCGAGGGCTGCACCAACGCCGAGATAGGACGCCGTCTGTACATCGGTGAGTCGACGGTCAAGACTCATCTGCTGCGGATCTTCGGGAAGTTGGGGGTGGACGACCGTACGGCGGCGGTGACGAGCGCGCTGCGGTACGGGTTGCTGGAGCAGTGAGCAGGGCGCCGGGAGGGTCCCGGCGCCCTGTGCCGGCCGCTAGCCGAGCCGGGCCTCGAGTTCTGCCACGATCTCGTTCACGCCGATCGCCGTCTGCTCGCCGGACTCCATGTCCTTGAGCTGGACGACGCCGTCGGCGAGGTCGCGCTCGCCGGCCACGATCGTGTAGCGGGCGCCGCTGCGGTTGGCGTTCTTCATGGCGCCCTTCAGGCCCTTGCCGCCGTACGAGAAGTCCGCCGCGACGCCGACCTTGCGCAGTTCGGTGACCTTCGTGAACAGCACCCGGCGGGCCTCCTCGCCGAGCGGCACGGCGTAGACCGACGTCGTGGACGGGAGGTCCAGCTCCACGCCCTCGGCCTCCAGGGCGAGGACCGTGCGGTCGACGCCGAGGGCCCAGCCGACGGACGGCAGCGCGGGGCCGCCGATCATCTCGGACAGGCCGTCGTAGCGGCCGCCGCCGCCCACCGCGGACTGCGAGCCCAGACCGTCGTGCACGAACTCGAAGGTGGTGCGGGTGTAGTAGTCCAGGCCGCGCACCAGCTTCGGGTCGTCCTCGAAGGCGACGCCCGCCGCGGTGATCAGGTCGCGGACCTCCTCGTGGTACGCCTTGCACGCGTCGCACAGGTAGTCGCGCAGCAGCGGGGCTCCCGTGAGCTGCTTCTGGACCGACTCGCGCTTGTCGTCGAGGACGCGCAGCGGGTTGATCTGCGAACGGCGCAGGGTGTCCTCGTCCAGGTCCAGTCCGCGCAGGAAGTCCTGCAGCGCGGCCCGGTACACCGGCCGGCACTCCTTGTCGCCGAGGCTGTTGAGCAGGATGCGGAAGTCGCGCAGGCCGAGCGAGCGGTACGCCTGGTCGGCCAGGATGATCAGCTCGGCGTCCAGCGCCGGGTCCTCCGCGCCGATCGCCTCGGCGCCGACCTGGGAGAAGTGCCGGTACCGGCCCTTCTGCGGGCGCTCGTAGCGGTAGTACGAGCCCGAGTACCAGAGCTTGACCGGGAGGTTGCCCGACTTGTGCAGGTTGGCCTCAAGGGCCGCGCGCAGGACGGAGGCGGTGCCTTCGGGACGCAGGGCCAGCTTGTCGCCGCCCTTGGTCTCGAAGGCGTACATCTCCTTGGTCACGATGTCGGTGGACTCGCCGACACCGCGCGCGAACAGTTCGACGCTCTCGAAGCCGGGCGTCTCGATGTAGCCGTAGCCGGAGTTGCGCAGCGGGGCCGCGATCGCCTCGCGGACGGCCAGGTACTTGGCGGAGTCCGGCGGGATCAGGTCGTACGTGCCCTTGGGGGCCTGGAAGGTACTCACGGAAAGCTCTCTCGTCACATTCCTCGTCGGGGAGCGGTGCTCATGTCCGCGCCGTGACCTTGGCGGTCTGCCGCCACCTGCCGCAGATAGGGGTTGGCGGCGCGCTCCTGGCCGATGGTCGTCTGGGGGCCGTGGCCGGACAGCACCACGGTGGAGTCGTCGAGCGGCAGGCACACGCGGGCCAGCGACTCGAGCATGTCCGCCATGGATCCGCCCGGCAGGTCGGTGCGTCCGATGGAGCCGGCGAACAGCAGATCCCCTGAGAAGAACACCGACGGGATGTCGGCGGTCTCGGGCATCCGGAAGGTCACCGACCCCTTGGTATGGCCCGGCGCGTGTGCGACGGAGAACGTGAGGCCCGCCAGTTCGAGGGTGGTGCCGTTCGTCAGCTCCCGGACGTCGTCCGGCTCCCCCACGGTCAGCTCGCCCATCAGCGGCATGCCGATGGACCGGCCGAGCGCCTTCTCGGGGTCGCTCATCATGTAGCGGTCCTCGGGGTGGATCCAGGCCGGTACGTCGTGTGCGCCGCAGACCGGGACGACCGAGGCGACGTGGTCGATGTGGCCGTGGGTGAGGACGACGGCGACGGGCTTGAGCCGATGCTTCTTCAGTGCTTCCTCGACGCCTTCGGCGGCCTGGTGGCCGGGGTCGATGATCACGCACTCCTCACCGGCGGCGGGGGCGACGAGATAACAGTTCGTCCCCCAGGCCCCGGCGGGGAACCCGGCAATGAGCACGATCGTCCTTCGTTGTGTCGATTACAGGCGGCTTCAGCTGCAGTCAGAGCCTACCGGCGCTGCCGTTTCCTCAGCGAACCCATATACGGTACGGGGCTACACGCAGCGGTCGGCTCACGAGGACGCACGCGTACCGGTCGACACACGACACGCATGAGGAGAGAACCCGGTGGTCAGCCAGGAGCAGCGGCGGCGTCAGCTCGCCCGGGAGAAGTTCTTGCGGCAGCAGCAGCGGCGCACCAATGCGCGGCGCAAGGCCCGCGTGCGCAATTCCGTGATCGCGTCGGTACTGGGCGTGATCGTGATCGGGAGTGTCGCGCTGTACACGACCGATGTGCTGAAGGGCGACAACAAGAAGTCCAACACCGCCGCGGACGTCACGCCCAGCGCCACGCCGAGCAAGGCAGCGGACCCGTGCGCGAAGCCGGCGGCCGGCTCGGCACAGAAGCTGAGCTGGAAGAAGGAGCCGGCGACGACGATCGACGCGTCGGCCAAGTACACGATGAAGCTGGCCACGACGTGCGGTGACATCGACATCGACCTGAAGACGGCGGCGGCCCCGCACACGGTGAACTCGTTCGACTTCCTGGCCGGCAAGGGCTTCTTCGACCACACCAAATGCCACCGGCTGACCACGACCGGCATCTATGTGCTGCAGTGCGGCGACCCGCAGGGCACCGGCATGGGCGGTCCCGGCTACACGCTCCCGGACGAGAACCTGAAGGACAAGAGCCTGAAGGGCAACACGTACCCGGCGGGCACGGTGGCGATGGCCAACACCGGTCAGAAGCACACCGGCGGCAGCCAGTTCTTCCTCGTCTACAAGGACAGCCCGTTGCCGCCCCAGTACACCCCGTTCGGCACGGTCTCGGACGCGGGCATGAAGGTGCTGCAGAAGATCGCCGCCGCCGGCGCCCAGCCGGCCGACCCGTCCACGGGCAACACCGCTCCGAACGCGACCGTGGTGATCAACAAGGCGACGGTGACGAAGTCCTGACACCGTCCTCAAACCCAAGACGGCCAACTGCGGAATTTCGGTCGCGCTGGATGCGGACAGGCAACCCGCTGGTCGCCTATGTTGGCCGTGACGAAACTGTGGACGATGCCCGGGGCGCCGAAGCCCCCGCAGGCATCATGTGGAGGAGGCGCTGTGAGCAGCGACCCGTGGGGCCGCGTCGACGAGACGGGGACCGTGTACGTGCGTACGGCCGACGGCGAGCAGGTCGTCGGATCCTGGGCGGCCGGCTCCCCTGAGGAGGCGCTGGCCTACTTCGAGCGCAAGTACGAGGGCCTGGTTGTCGAGATCGGCCTCCTCGAGAAGCGAGTACAGACCACCGACCTCTCGGCGAAGGACGCCCAGACCGCGATCGACCACCTGCGCGAGCAGGTGGACGCACACCACGCGGTCGGCGACCTGGACGCGCTCCGGGGGCGCCTGGACAAGCTCGTGGCGACCGTCGAGGCGCGTCGCGAGGAGCGCAAGCAGCAGCGGGCCAAGCAGTCCGACGAGGCCCGTAAGGCCAAGGAGGACCTGGTCATCGAGGCGGAGCAGCTGGCGCAGTCCGACCAGTGGCGCTCCGCCGGTGAGCGGCTGCGGTCGCTGGTGGACACCTGGAAGGGGCTGCCCCGGCTGGACCGCAAGTCCGACGACGAGCTGTGGCACCGCTTCTCGCACGCCCGGTCGGCCTTCTCCAAGCGGCGCAAGGCGCACTTCGCGCAGCTGGACGCGCAGCGCGAGGAGGCCCGCCGGACCAAGGAGCGGCTGGTCGCCGAGGCCGAGGCGCTGTCCGGTTCGACGGACTGGGGTCTGACCGCGGCCCGCTACCGCGAGCTGATGGCGCAGTGGAAGGCCGCGGGCCGCGCCCAGCGCGAGCATGAGGACGACCTGTGGAACCGCTTCCGCGGCGCCCAGGACGTGTTCTTCGCCGCCCGCAGCTCGGTGTTCGCCGAGCGGGACGCGGAGCAGTCGGAGAACCTGAAGCTGAAGGAGGAGCTGGCCGAGGAGGCCGAGAAGCTCCTGCCGATCGGCGATCTGAAGTCTGCGCGGGCCGCCTTCCGCTCGATCAACGAGCGCTGGGAGGCCATCGGCCACGTCCCGCGGGACGCGCGTCCGAAGGTCGAGGGCCGGATGCACACGGTCGAGCGGGCTCTCCAGGAGGCCGAGGAGGCCGAGTGGCGCCGGACGAACCCGGAGGCACGCGCGCGTGCCGAGGGTCTGACCGGTCAGCTGCAGGCCGCCGTGGACAAGCTGCGGGGTCAGATCGACCAGGCCCGCGCCCAGGGCAACAACGCCAAGGCCGACAAGCTGGAGCGCGAGCTGGAGGGCCGCCAGGCGCTCCTGGACCAGGCTCTGAAGGGCCTGCAGGAGTTCGGCGGCTAGTTCCCTCAGCAGTATGTGAAAGGGCCCCGTACGCGCGTACGGGGCCCTTTCACATACGTCCTTACGGGTTACACGCGGCCTTACGACCGGCTCCGCCCGGAGGTCACGCGGTAGACGTCGTACACGCCCTCCACGCCCCGTACGGCCTTCAGGACGTGGCCGAGGTGCTTCGGGTCACCCATCTCGAAGGTGAACCGGGAGGTGGCCACCCGGTCGCGGGAGGTCTGGACGGCCGCGGAGAGGATGTTGACGTGCTGGTCGGACAGGACCCGGGTGACGTCCGAGAGCAGCCGGGAGCGGTCGAGGGCCTCGACCTGGATGGCGACCAGGAAGACCGAGGACTGGGTGGGCGCCCACTCGACGTCCAGGATGCGCTCGGGCTCGCGGGACAGTGACTCGACGTTGACGCAGTCGCTGCGGTGAACCGATACGCCGCTGCCGCGCGTGACGAAGCCGATGATCGGGTCGCCGGGCACGGGCGTACAACAGCGGGCCAGCTTGACCCAGACGTCCTCGACGCCCTTGACGACGACACCCGGGTCGGCGCTGGAGCGGCGCTTGCGGCTGCGGCTGCGGGACGGCGGGACCGCCTCGTCGATCTCCTCGGTGGCCGCCTCCTCCCCGCCGAGGGCCTGGACGAGCTTCTGCACGATGTTCTGCGCGGAGACATGGCCCTCGCCGATCGCCGCGTACAGCGCGGAGATGTCCGAGTACCGCATCTCGTGTGCGAGCGTGACGAGGGAGTCGCCGGTGAGGATGCGCTGGATCGGCAGGTTCTGCTTGCGCATCGACCGGACGATCGCGTCCTTGCCCTGCTCGATCGCCTCGTCCCGGCGCTCCTTGGAGAACCAGGCCCGGATCTTGTTGCGCGCCCGCGGCGACTTGACGAAGCCCAGCCAGTCGCGGGACGGCCCGGCCCCGGCCGCCTTGGAGGTGAAGACCTCCACCAAGTCGCCGTTGTCCAGGGTGGATTCGAGCGGTACGAGCCGGCCGTTGACCCGCGCTCCTATGGTGCGGTGGCCGACCTCGGTGTGGACGGCGTACGCGAAGTCGACGGGCGTGGCCCCGGCGGGCAGGGCGATGACATCGCCCTTGGGGGTGAAGACGAAGACCTCGTTGCGGGACAGGTCGAAGCGCAGGGACTCCAGGAACTCGCCGGGGTCCTCGGTCTCCTTCTGCCAGTCCAGCAGCTGCCGCAGCCACGCCATGTCGTTGATGGCGTCCTTGTCCTTGCCGGCCTTGGGCACGTCCGTACGCACCTTGGAGGCGCCGGCGACGGCCTCCTGCTTGTACTTCCAGTGCGCGGCGATGCCGTACTCGGCGCGGCGGTGCATGTCGAAGGTGCGGATCTGCAGCTCGACCGGCTTGCCGTTGGGCCCGATGACCGTCGTGTGCAGCGACTGGTACATGTTGAACTTGGGCATCGCGATGTAGTCCTTGAACCGGCCGGGGACCGGGTTCCATCGCGCGTGCACGGTGCCGAGGGCGGCGTAACAGTCGCGGACCGTGTCGACAAGGACACGAATCCCCACCAGGTCGTAGATCTCGGCGAAGTCGCGACCCCGCACGATCATCTTCTGGTAGACGCTGTAGTAGTGCTTCGGGCGGCCGGTGACGGTCGCCTTGATGCGGGCGGCACGCAGGTCGGCCTGCACCTCGTCGGTCACTATGGCCAGGTATTCGTCACGCTTCGGCGCCCGCTCGGCCACGAGCCGTACGATCTCGTCGTACATCTTGGGGTAGAGGATCGCGAACGCGAGGTCCTCCAGCTCCCACTTGATGGTGTTCATGCCGAGGCGGTGGGCGAGCGGAGCGTAGATCTCCAGCGTCTCGCGCGCCTTCTTCTCCTGCTTCTCACGCTTCAGGTAGCGCATGGTGCGCATGTTGTGCAGGCGGTCGGCGAGCTTGATGACCAGGACGCGCGGGTCCTTGGCCATGGCGACGACCATCTTGCGCACGGTCTCGGCCTGTGCGGCCTCACCGAACTTGACCTTGTCGAGCTTGGTGACGCCGTCGACGAGCAGGGCGACCGTGTCGCCGAAGTCGCGGCGCAGCTGGTCGAGGCCGTACTCGGTGTCCTCGACGGTGTCGTGCAGCAGCCCCGCCATCAGCGTGGCCGGATCCATGCCCAGCTCGGCGAGGATGGTGGTGACGGCGAGCGGATGCGTGATGTACGGGTCGCCGCTCTTGCGCTTCTGGCCGCGGTGCCAGCGCTCGGCGACCTGGTAGGCACGCTCGATCTGGCGAAGCGTGGAGTTCTCGATCTTGGGGTCGTTGCTGCGGACTATCCGCAGCAGGGGCTCCAGGACCGGGTTGTAGGGGTTCGCGCGCTGCACACCGAGGCGGGCCAGACGGGCGCGGACGCGGTTGGAGGAGCCGGTGCGGGTCTGACCGGCGGGCTGGCGCACCACGGGCGGCTGCACCGGGCGCTCGGCCGGGGCCGGCTTGGGACGCGCGGCCTCGGCAGCCTTTTCGACGGGCGCGGACTGGGCGTGCTCGATCGGCCCGCGGGTGTCGTTCTTCGCGTTGGACGCGTGTGGCGCGGGCTTGGCCGCGGGCGCCGAGGCGGGCTCGGGCTTGGCGGCGGTCAGTGGCTGGGCCTCGTCTGGCAAGAGGGCTCCTCGTGCGCGATCCGGGTCCCCCGGTCAGGCTCCGGAGACCCCATGGTAGCGATCCTGCGGCTGGTCATCGCCTTCAGGCGGAAGTGAGGACCATTCACTGCTGAAACACGGGAGGCTCCCGCCTGATTCCGGGAGGTGGATTCCGGGTGCTTCGGGGGCGTGCGGGGGGTGACCTGGAAGTGGACGGCGACGGCCCGCGGAGGCCACCCGCACCCGGCGCCGCATGCCGTACAGGCGGTGTGGGCGGGAAACACAAAGCGGCCTACGGCGAAGCGCCGAGGCCGCTTGTGCAGCAATCCGCTCAGACCTGGAGCAGCGCCTCCAGCGGCGCCCCGTCCAGGGCGGGCTCCAGCCGGGCCCGGCCCGCCAGGAAGCCCAGTTCCATCAGGACCGCAAGGCCGGAGACATCGGCACCGGCGCGCTGGATCAGCTGGATCGCGGCCTCGGCCGTACCCCCTGTGGCGAGGACGTCGTCCACGATCAGGACGCGGTCCCCCGCGGCCAGGTCCTCCGCGTGCACCTCGATCTCGGCCGAGCCGTACTCCAGGTCGTACGCCTGTCGCAGCGTCGTCCCGGGCAGCTTGCCCGCCTTGCGGACCGGGATGAAGCCGAGGCCCGCGCGCAGCGCGACCGGCGCGCCGAGGATGAAGCCCCGGGCCTCCAGGCCGACGACCTTGGTCGCGCCGGTGTTCGTGGCGATCCCGGCCAGCGCGTCGGTGAGCGCCGTGAACGCGGCCGGGTCCGCCAGCAACGGGGTGATGTCCTTGAACATCACGCCCGGCTCGGGGTAGTCCGCGACATCGCGGATACGGCTGAGCAGCAGCTCCTTGACGTCGGTCATCGCCGCTTCCCGGAGGGTCGGCCGCGGCCCCGGCCGCGGGACGCGGGCTGGTTGCGGGGGCCCACGACGGCGGGGGCCGCGTCGGCGGGTTCGTCGTCGGCGGCGCGGTCCGCAGCGAGGTCCTCCTCGGCGGCGGCCTGGGCGCGCTTGGCCAGGACCCGCTTGGTGAGGGACTTCATCGCCGGCTCTCGCTCCTTGAGATCGGCGACGAGCGGCGTGGCAATGAAGATCGAGGAGTAGGCACCGGCGGCGAGACCGACGAACAGCGACAGCGAGATGTCGTTCAGCGTGCCCGCGCCGAGGAAGCCGCCGCCGATGAACAGCAGGCCGGCCACCGGCAGCAGGGCGACCACGGTGGTGTTGATCGAGCGGACCAGCGTGCCGTTGATCGACTGGTTGGCGATGTCGCTGTAGGTGAGGCGGGTCTGCCTGGTGATGTCCTTCGTCTGCTCCTTGAGGCTGTCGAAGACGACGACCGTGTCGTAGAGCGAGTAACCGAGGATCGTCAGCAGACCGATGACCGTACCGGGGGTGACCTCGAAGCCGACCAGGGCGTAGATACCGGTCGTGATGGTGATGTCGTGGATCAGCGCGACCAGGGCCGCCACGGCCATGCGCCACTCGAAGGCGATGGCCAGGTAGATCACGACGAGCACCATGAAGATGCCCAGGCCCTCCCAGGCCTTGTTGGCGATCTGTTCACCCCAGCTCGGGCCGACCAGGTCGGCGGCGAGCTTCTCGGGGTTGAGGTTCAGGTCCTTGGCCAGCTCCTGCTTGATCTTGTCGGACTGGCCGGTGTCGATACCGGCGATCTGGATGCGCAGGCTGCCGTTGCCGAGCTTCTGCACGATCGCCTCATGGCCGGAGGCGTCCTTGGCGTACGTCTCCGCCTGGGCCACCGAGGTGCTCATCCTGGTCGGCGTGGTGAAGACCGCGCCGCCCTTGAACTCGATGCCCATGTTCAGGCCGCGCACCGCCAGGCCGACGATGGCCGTGATGGTGATCAGGATGGAGACGCCGTACCAGATCTTGCGCTTGCCGACGAAGTCGTACGAGATCTCGCCGCGGTGCAGTCGAGCGCCGAGGTTGCCGAGTTTCGACATCGCTCAGGCCTCCTTCGGGTCGACAGAGCCGGCGACAGGACCGGCGGGACGGCGGGTGCGGCGCAGCGGCGGCTTGGCACCCAGGCTCTTCGGGTCGAGACCGGACCACTTGTGACCGCCTGCGAAGAACTTGCGGCGGGCGAGCAGCGTCATGAGCGGCTTGGTGAAGAGGAAGACGACGACCACGTCGAGGACGGTGGTCAGGCCGAGCGTGAACGCGAAGCCCTGGACCTTGCCGACGGTCACGATGAACAGGACGGCGGCCGCGAGGAACGACACGAAGTCGGAGACCAGGATGGTGCGCCGGGCGCGCGGCCAGGCCCGCTCGACGGCGGGGCGCAGCGAGCGGCCCTCGCGGATCTCGTCCCGGATGCGTTCGAAGTACACGATGAACGAGTCCGCGGTGATACCGATGGCCACGATGGCACCGCAGACCGCCGGCAGGTTCAGCGCGAAGTGGATGGCCGGGCCGAGCAGCGACATGATCACGTAGGTGAGGATCGCAGAGACCAGCAGCGAAGCCATGGCGACGAGCGAGAGACCGCGGTAGTAGACCACCAGGTAGAGCACGACCAGCCCGAGGCCGATCGCGCCGGCGAGCAGACCGGCGTGCAGCTGCTCACCGCCGAGCGCGGCGGTGACGGTGGTGACGGACTGCTCCTGGAAGGAGAGCGGCAGAGCGCCGTACGACAGCATGTTGGCGAGGCTCTGGGCGTCCTGCTGGGTGAAGCTGCCGGAGATCTCCGCCTGGCCACCGGTGATGGCCTGGCTCACGTACGGGCTGGAGACGACCTCGCCGTCGAGGACGATGCCGAACTCGTTCTGCGGGGCCTGGTTCTTCGCCAGCTGGCCGGTGACGTCCGCGAACTTCTTGGAACCGCTGGAGGTGAAGTTCATCACGACCTGCCAGCCGGAGGCACCCTGGGTGTCGAACCGGGCGGCGGCGTTCTTCACCTCGGTGCCGTCCACGGCGGCCGGGCCGAGCACGTACTTGTACCAGACCTTCTTGATCTGGCCGCAGGCCACCGTGGGGTCGCCGGGCTTGGCGGCGCCTCCGACCTTGGCCCGCTGGTCGGGCTTGGTGCAGTCCAGGGCGGCGTACTGGGCCTGCAGCTTGGCGGCCTCCGCGCTGGCGCCGGCGGAGGCCGACGGGGTGGCCTTCGGCGTGGAGCTGCCGGAGGCGGAGCCGCTCGGCGAGGGAGTGGAGCCGGCCTTCAGCGCGCCGGTGACGGCGCGGCCCTGGGAGGTCGCCGAGGCCTTGGGGGACGCGGTGGAGGACGAGGACGCCTTCTCCTTGGAGGAGGCGCTGTGGGAGGGGCTCGCGCTCGGCTTCGGCGAGGAGCTGCCGCTGGGGGAGGCGCTCGGCGACGGGCTCTGGGCGCCGGCGCCGCTGGGCTCGCTGGCCAGGACCGGGCGGAAGTACAGCTTCGCGGTGGTGCCGACCTGCTGCTGGGCCTCCTTGGAGTTGGTGCCCTTGGGGATGTTGACGATGATGTTGTCGTTCCCCTGGGTCTGCACCTCCGCCTCGGAGACGCCGAGGCCGTTGACACGGCGGTTCATGATGTCGACCGCGGTGTCCATGTTGGCCTTGTTGATCGCGGACCCCTGGTCGGCCTTCGCCTTGAGCGTGATGCTCGTACCACCGGCGAGGTCGATGCCCAGACGCGGAGTGGTGTTCCCGGACAGGAACATGCCTCCGGTGAGCGCCACGATGGCGATCAGGATGAGGGCCAGCGAGCGCCCTGGCTTGCTCTGGGCGCTCGCACTCCGGCCCCTCTTAGGTGCTGCCACCTTCTCGTACTCCCTCTCGGGCCGCTCCGCGTTGGTCGGCGCGGTCGGCCATGACATGGTGTCGGGCTGCTCCGTACGGGAAACAGACGCCCGGTGGTGCGCGGGGCGTGATTATGCCGCTTGGCGCACCACCGGGGCGTGACTACTTCGCGTCGGAGTCGCCGTCGGTCTTCTTCGGCTCGTCGTCCGCCTTGGCCTCGGCGGCCTCGGCCGCGTCGGTACCGTCCTCGCTGGCGTCCTTCTTACCGAGGTCGACGGCCTTGTCGTCGGAGGCGGCGGCAGCGGGCGAGTCGGACTCGTCGCTCTCGGTGAGGGAGGAGGCGTCGTCCGGGACGATGTCGGCGTCGGACTTCAGGTCGTGCTCGATGCCGTGGACGATGCGGTTGTACTCGTCGTCGGTGAGAACGGCGCCGATCGCGTTCTTGGCGAAGAGGAGTTCGACACCAGGGCCGGCGTCGAGGAGGACCGTGTCCTCGCCCACCTCCTTGACCGTCGCGTACATCCCCCCGATCGTGCGGACACCGGAGCCGGGCTGCATCTCGTTCCGCATCTGGCTGGCCTGCTGCTGCTTCTTCTTGGCCGAACGTGTCATCAGGAACATGGCCGCGATGAGCACGATGAAGGGGAGAAGGGTAAAGGCATTCACGGGACGGAATTTCCTTCGCGCGACCGCGGCGGAGAGCGGCCTGTTGACGGGGGTGTGGTCGGCGCCGCCCGCAAGGGCGGCATCGGCGGAGTCTAAGCGAGTCCGCGCGCATGGAACAACGCTCAGCATGGCACCTGGGTTCCTGCTCAGGCCAATGCCTCCGCCGTCACAGAGAGATCACGGCGCCATCACGGGGCCGTCAGGCCCCGAACAGATCTTGTTGTCCGTTTCCCCCGGTAACCGAGCGGGGCGGGGTCAGGCCCAGGTGCGCCCAGGCGGCCGGCGTGGCGACACGGCCTCGTGGCGTGCGGGCGAGGAGCCCCTCCCGCACGAGGAAGGGTTCGGCGACCTCCTCGACGGTCTCCCGCTCCTCCCCCACCGCGACGGCCAGCGTGGACAGGCCGACCGGGCCGCCGCCGAACAGCTTCAGCAGGGCTTCCAGGACCGCGCGGTCGAGTCGGTCGAGACCGCGGCCGTCGACCTCGTAGACGGCGAGGGCCGCCGCGGCGATCTCCCGGGTGATCAGGCCGTCCGCCTTGACCTGCGCATAGTCCCGGACACGGCGGAGCAGGCGGTTGGCGATCCGGGGTGTGCCCCGGGAGCGACCGGAGATCTCGGCGGCGCCGTCCGGCTCGATCTCGACGTCGAGCAGGTTCGCCGACCGGTGTACGACGCGCTCCAGCTCGTGCGGCTCGTAGAACTCCATGTGGGCGGTGAAGCCGAAGCGGTCGCGCAGCGGGGGCGGCAGCAGGCCCGCGCGCGTGGTCGCGCCGACCAGGGTGAACGGGGGCAGCTCCAGCGGGATCGCGGTGGCGCCGGGGCCCTTGCCGACGATGACGTCGACGCGGAAGTCCTCCATCGCCATGTACAGCATCTCCTCGGCGGGCCGGGACATCCGGTGGATCTCGTCGAGGAAGAGGACCTCGCCCTCCTGGAGGGAGGAGAGGATCGCGGCGAGGTCGCCGGCGTGCTGGATGGCGGGGCCGGAGGTGATGCGGATGGGGGCGCCCATCTCGGCCGCGATGATCATCGACAGGGTGGTCTTGCCGAGGCCGGGCGCACCGGAGAGCAGCACATGGTCGGCGGTGGCGCCCCGCGCGCGTGCGGCCCGCAGGACGAGGTCGAGCTGTTCGCGGACCTTCTCCTGGCCGATGAACTCGCCGAGGTCCTTGGGGCGCAGGGCGGCCTCGACGGCCTGGTCCTCCCGGTCGGCGGACGCACCGACGAGCCGCTCGGCGGCGGGGGTGTCGGTCGTGTCGTCCCAGTTCATGTGCAGAGCCTCGATCGTCGTGGGGGGTCAGCGGGCGCGGTTCAGGGTCTGCAGGGCGGCCTTCAGCAGCTGACCCACCTGGGGCGTGCCGCCGGTGGCTTCGGCCTGCGGAGCCACGGCCGCGACCGCCTCGTCGGCCTCGCGGGTGGCGTAGCCGAGGCCGATCAGGGCCGCGTGCAGCTGGTCGCGCCAGCCCTGGGTGACCGGCGCGCCGATCGCGGGTGCTGTCCCGACGGGTTCGCCGAGCCGGTCCTTCAGCTCCAGCAGCAGCTTCTGCGCACCCTTCTTGCCGATGCCGGGGACCGCGGTGAGTGCCTTCTCGTCACCGGTGGTGACGGCGCGGCGCAGCGCGTCCGGGGTGTGCACGGCGAGCATCGCCTGGGCCAGGCGCGGGCCGACGCCGCTCGCCGTCTGCAGCAGCTCGAAGACCTGGCGCTCGTCGTCGTCGCCGAAGCCGTACAGGGTCAGCGAGTCCTCGCGGACGACGAGCGAGGTGTGCAGCTTGGCGGGCTGGCCCATGCGGAGCGTGGACAGTGTGTTCGGTGTGCACTGGACGGCCATGCCGACGCCGCCGACCTCGACGACCGCGGCGTCGGGGGCGAGCGCGGCGACCGTGCCGCTGACGAAGGCGATCATGCCGTACGGCCTTTCGTTGCGTTGACTGTGTGGCGGGCGACCGCCTGCTGGAGCCGGTTCTGCGCGGGGGCGCGCCAGATGTGGCAGATGGCGAGCGCGAGGGCGTCGGCGGCGTCTGCGGGTTTGGGCGGTGCGGAGAGCCGCAGCAGCCGGGTCACCATGGCGCCGACCTGCGCCTTGTCGGCCCGTCCGGTGCCGGTGACGGCCGCCTTGACCTCGCTCGGTGTGTGCAGCGCGACGGGGAGGCCACGCCGGGCGGCGCACAGCATGGCCACGGCGCTGGCCTGGGCGGTGCCCATCACCGTACGGACGTTGTGCTGGCTGAAGACGCGCTCGACGGCGACGAACTCGGGCCGGTGCTCGTCCAGCCACTGCTCTATGCCCTGCTCGACGGCGAGGAGGCGGTGGCTGAGGTCGGCGTCCATGGGTGTGCGGACGACACCGACGCCGAGCATGGTGAGCGGACGGCCCGCGACCCCCTCCACGACACCGACACCACACCGGGTCAGCCCCGGGTCCACCCCCAGTACACGCACCGCGTCCCCCTCCCTTCGCCGACTCGATCAGCTGTTTGTGCAGGCTATCGGTTGGCACTGACAACGCGATGCACCGGCGCCCGGTACGGCGACGGGCCGACGGGTTGTCCCGTCGGCCCGTGAGACCTGCGAAGCGCGCGGCAGCGTTACGCGTCGACCTTCTCCATGATCTCGTCGCTCACGTCGAAGTTGGCGAAGACGTTCTGCACGTCGTCGCTGTCCTCGATCGCGTCGATGAGCTTGAAGATCTTCCTGGCGCCGTCCTCGTCCAGCTCGACCTGCATGGTCGGGACGAAGTTGGCCTCGGCGGAGTCGTAGTCGATCCCGGCCTCCTGGAGGGCGGTGCGGACCGCGACCAGGTCGGTGGCCTCGCTGAGCACCTCGAAGGACTCGCCGAGGTCGTTGACCTCCTCGGCGCCCGCGTCCAGGACGGCACCGAGCACGTCGTCCTCGGACAGCTCGCCCTTCGGGACGATGACGACGCCCTTGCGGTTGAAGAGGTACGACACCGAGCCCGGGTCGGCCATGGAGCCGCCGTTGCGGGTCATGGCGACACGCACGTCGGAGGCGGCGCGGTTGCGGTTGTCGGTGAGGCACTCGATGAGCACCGCGACACCGTTCGGGCCGTAGCCCTCATACATGATCGTCTCGTAGTCGGCACCGCCGGCCTCGAGACCGCCACCGCGCTTGATCGCGGAGTCGATGTTCTTGTTGGGGACCGACTGCTTCTTGGCCTTCTGGACGGCGTCGTAGAGCGTCGGGTTGCCGTCGAGGTCGACGCCGCCCATGCGCGCCGCGACCTCGATGTTCTTGATGAGCTTCGCGAAGAGCTTGCCGCGCTTGGCGTCGATCACGGCCTTCTTGTGCTTCGTCGTGGCCCATTTAGAGTGGCCGGACATCTGCCTGTCTCCTTCGCGTAACCCATCTATGAACGAACGCCAGAGATCCTACAAGGACTCCGAGGTCCCGTTGGCGCGCACCATGTCGACGAACAGGGAGTGCACACGGTGATCGCCGGTCAGTTCGGGGTGGAACGACGTGGCGAGCACGTTGCCCTGGCGGACGGCGACGATGTGGCCGTCGTGCTCGGCGAGCACCTCGGCTCCGGCGCCCACGGACTCCACCCAGGGGGCGCGGATGAAGACGCCCTCCACAGGATCGCCCGGGATGCCCCGCACGTCGACCGCGGCCTCGAACGACTCGTTCTGGCGGCCGAAGGCGTTGCGGCGCACGATCATGTCGATGCCGCCGATCGTCTCCTGGCCCGAACGCGGGTCGAGGATCTTGTCGGCGAGCATGATCATGCCGGCGCAGGTGCCGTAGACGGGCATGCCGTCCTGCACGCGCGCGCGCAGGGGCTCCATCACGCCGAACAGGATGGCCAGCTTGGAGATGGTGGTGGACTCGCCGCCGGGCAGGACGAGGCCGTCGACCTCGGCGAGTTCCTCGGGGCGCCGCACCGGCCTGGCCACGGCGTCGGCCGCGGCCAGGGCGATGAGGTGCTCCCGTACGTCGCCCTGGAGGGCCAGGACGCCTATGACGGGGGTGTTCATGTGATCCGGTGCCCTTACCAGCCGCGGTTGGCGTAGCGCTCGGTCTCGGGGAGGGTGTCGCAGTTGATGCCGACCATGGCCTCGCCGAGGTTGCGGGACGCGTCCGCGATGATCTTCGGGTCGTCGTAGAAGGTGGTGGCCTTCACGATGGCGGCGGCGCGCTTGGCCGGGTCGCCGGACTTGAAGATGCCGGAGCCGACGAACACGCCCTCGGCGCCGAGCTGGCGCATCAGGGCCGCGTCGGCCGGGGTGGCCACGCCGCCGGCGGAGAAGAGGACCACCGGGAGCTTGCCCAGCTCGGCGACCTCCTTGACCAGCTCGTAGGGGGCGCGCAGCTCCTTGGCGGCGGCGTACAGCTCGTGGTTGTCGAAGCCGCGCAGCTTGGCGATCTCGTTCTTGATCTGGCGCAGGTGGCGCACGGCCTCGACGACGTTGCCGGTGCCGGCCTCGCCCTTGGAGCGGATCATCGCGGCGCCCTCGGCGATGCGGCGCAGGGCCTCGCCCAGGTTGGTGGCACCACACACGAACGGGGTGGTGAAGGCCCACTTGTCGGAGTGGTTGACCTCGTCGGCCGGGGTGAGGACCTCGGACTCGTCGATGTAGTCGACACCGAGGGACTGCAGCACCTGGGCCTCGACGAAGTGGCCGATACGGGACTTGGCCATGACCGGGATGGAGACGGCGTCGATGATCCCCTCGATCATGTCCGGGTCGGACATGCGGGCCACGCCGCCGTCCTTGCGGATGTCGGCGGGGACCCGCTCCAGGGCCATGACGGCGACGGCGCCCGCGTCCTCGGCGATCTTCGCCTGCTCCGGCGTGACGACGTCCATGATCACGCCGCCCTTGAGCTGCTCGGCCATACCGCGCTTCACGCGGGCGGTGCCGGTCTCGGGAGCCTGGTTCTCGGTGGTGGACACGGGTGACCTCACTGACGGGAAAGAGGATTTCTGCACCGATGAGGAAACGCGAGTGGAGCAGGCCACAGCAAGGGCCAATGGCAAGCCGGTGGATCCTTTTCGTCCACCTGGGGTTCAGGCGGCCCGTTCCACCAGAGCCGCGGGCGGCTCGTCGTCCATCTCGAAGGCCAGCGGGAACGGGGCGTGGCCGGCCAGCCTGAACCAGCGGACCTTGCGGTGCTCGCGGAGCCTTCGGGCGGCTCCCACGGCGTCGTTGTGGAAGCGGCGGGCCATCGGGACCCGGCGGACGGCCTCGGCCAGCTCACGGGCCGCCTCCTCGCCGCCCGGGGCCTCCCGTACGGCCTCCACCTGGGCCGGGTCCTCGAACACCGCGCGCAGCGCCTGGCTCAGCTCGCTCTCGGTGACCTCCCGCTGCTCCTC
Organism: Streptomyces sp. IMTB 2501; assembly: GCF_001953885.1. GTDB lineage: Bacteria > Actinomycetota > Actinomycetes > Streptomycetales > Streptomycetaceae > Streptomyces. Next base: position 173,677 of record NZ_MQUS01000019.1, read on the forward strand.
CTCGGCCTGCCGGGCCGCGTGCGCGGCCTCGTACAGCACGATCGAGGCGGCCGGGTCCAGCACACCCGAGGTCGCGAGTTCCTGCGCGACGGAGGCCCGGCGCAGCAGCTGCGCGTCGAGCGCGGCCCGCGCGGCGTCCATCCGCACGTGCAGCCGGTCCAGCCGCCCGGCCGTCCAGCTGAGGTACACGCCGATCGCGACAAGCGCGACGAGGATCCAGATGAGGGTTGCGGTCACGGCCGAAGGCTATCGGCACACTCCAGCCGCGCTCGAAGCCCGCCAGTCCCGCGGGCCACGCTCGAAACCCGCCAGCCCCGTCGGCCGCGCTCAAAGCCCACCACCCCCGCCAGCCGCACCCGAAACCCGGCCACCCCCGCCAGCCGCACCCGACACCCGCCAACCCGGACAGCCGAAC
>NZ_MQUS01000025.1 GCF_001953885.1 Streptomyces sp. IMTB 2501
CGCAGTGCGGCTCGTCGTACCCGGCTCCGGTCGGCGACCGGCAGTAGTCCCTGGTCTGCGGTCACCGTGTGGCTCCTTCCGTGTCCTGGGTGACGAGTGCGCGATGGCTCGGCCCTGGTGCCAGCGCGTTCCGTAGCAGTGTGGTGGTGAATGCTTGTGCGTNNCGTCGTACCCGGCTCCGGTCGGCGACCGGCAGCAGTCCCTGGCCTGCGGTCACCGTGTGGCTCCTTCCGTGTCCCGCTGCGAGTCCTGTTCCGTGTCCCGGGCGACGAGCGCGCGATAGCCCGGCTCCGCCGCCAGCAGCCGCTGGTGGGTGCCGCTCGCCGCGACCTTCCCGTCGACCAGGAACACGACCGTGTCCGCGCGGTCCAGCATCAGCGGTGAGGTGGACGTCACCAGCGTCGTACGGCCCTCCCGCGCCTGACGCAGCCGGCCCGCGACCGCCGCCTCCGTGTGCGCGTCCAGCGCCGAGGTCGGCTCCACGGCGAGCAGCACCTCGGGATCGGCGAGCAACGCCCGCACCAGCCTTACCCGTTGCCGCTGTCCGCCGGAGAGGCTGCGGCCCTGCCCGGCCACCGCCGAGTCCGGCCCGTCCGGCAGCCCGCGTACGACGTCCTCGGCGGCGGCCGCGTACAGCGCCCGGCGCAACTCCGTCTCCCCGGCCTGATGCCCGGCCGCCACGACCTCCCGCAGCGGCCCGGCGAACAGGTCGGCCTCGTTGTCCGCGACCAGGATCCGCCGTCGTACCTCGGTGAGCGGGACCTCGTCGAGCCGTACCGCACCCCAGGTCGCGTCGGTCGGCCCGAACCGGCCGAGCCGGTCGACCACGGCGGCGGCCTCGGCGGGCCGGGCGGCGGCCAGCGCGGTCAGCCGGCCCGGCGCCACCCGCACCCCGGACGCCGGATCGTGCAGCCCGGCCGGTCCCTCGGGCGCCGGCCGCGTGCCCTCGTCCGGCTCCGGCGCCAGCCGCAGCAGCCGTACGACCCGGCGCGCGGCCACCACGCCCCGGTTCATCTCGTAGGTCGCCTGCACGAAGAAAGCCACCGGCCCGATCAGCACCGCCACATAGCCGTACACCGACACCAACTCGCCGATGCTGATGGAGTGTTCGGCCGTGAGCCGGGCGGCGAGCCAGGTCACCACGGCCAGGAACAGCGTGGGCAGGCCCACACCGAGCGCCTGCACCCAGCTGGCCACCGCGCCCACCTGGTAGCCCTGCGCCCGCAGCCGTTGCGAGTCCTTGCGGAAGGCGTCCGCGAACAGCCCTTTTCCACCGAGCCCGTTGAGGACGCGCAGGCCGCCCGCGAGATCCCCGATCCGCGCCGTGAGCACCCCCTGCCGCTCCCGGTACGCGCTCTCGGCGCCCTGCAGCCGTACCGTCAGCGGCCCGGTGACCAGCGCGATCACCGGCAGTCCGAGCAGTACGACGGCGGCGAGCGGCGCCGAGATCGCCAACAGCAGCCCGGCCACCACCACATAGACCACGACCGAGCCGGTGCCCGGACCGACCACGGTCAGCGCCTGCGCGATGGTCTGCACATCGCCGACGCCGATCGTCACCACCTCACCGGCCCCCGCCCGGCGCGGCAGCGCGGCCCCCAGCCGCACCACATGCCCCATGACCACCTTCACCGTGCGGAAGTTGGCGTCCATCCGCACCCGGGTCATCGTGCGGTGCCGCATGATGCTCAACCAGGCGTTCACCGACCCGAGCGCGAACATCACCCCGGTCCACCCGGCCAGCACCCCCAGCCGCCCCGGCACCAGCCCCTCGTCCACCGCCCGCGCCATCAGATACGGCTGTGCGGCCAGCAGCACCATCCACACACTGCCCAGCACCGCCCCGGCCACCGCCCGGCCCGGCTGACACAGCACCAGCCACCACAGGTAACGCCAGCCGCCACGGGTGTCGGGCGTGCCAGGTTCCTCATACGCGTCGATCATCCGTCCCCCGATCGGCTCGGCCCGACTGGCAAACGTCGAACTTATCGGGGGCGGGGACGGCGGCTCCATCGATTAAGGAGGCTGCCGTGCTGAAGGGCTCAGCCCAGAATCCCCCGGTCGTACCCCACGGCCACCGCCGCCGCACGGTCGTTGACGCCGAGCTTGGTGTACAGGTGGGTGAGGTGGGTCTTCACCGTTGCCTCGCTGATGAACAACTCGCGGGCTATCTCGCGGTTCGAGGTGCCCCTGGCGACCAGGGTCAGGACCTCGCGTTCGCGGGCGGAGAGGGGTTCGTTGCCGGGCTGCCGGGGGGTGCGGACCGCGTGGACCAGACGGGAGGCGACGGCGGGGGAGAGGACCGTACGGCCCTCGGCGGCGGCGCGGACGGCGGTGAACAGTTCGTCGCGTGGGGCGTCCTTCAGCAGATAGCCCGTGGCGCCCGCCTCGATCGCGGGCAGGGTGTCGGAGTCGGTGTCGTACGTGGTCAGGACCAGGATCTTCGCGCGGGCACCGAGACGCGTCAGTTCGCGGATCGCGTCCACGCCCGAGCCGCCCGGCATCCGCAGGTCCATCAGGATCACGTCCGGGTCCAGGGCCGTGGCCCGCACCACCGCCTCCACGCCGTTCGCGGCCTCCGCGAGCACCCGGAAGCCCGGGGCCGACTCGAACATGCCGCGCAGGCCGTCGCGGACCACCGGATGGTCGTCCACGATCAGCAGGGAAATCAGAGTCTCAGCGGTCATCGCGCACCAACGGTACGCGAGCCGACACCGCAGTGCCGTGCCCCGGTTCCGACTCGACCGTGAGGGAGCCCGCGATGCGCTCGGCGCGGGCCCGCATACCGTCCAGTCCGAAGCCGCCGGCGTGGGTGCGCTCCGGTACGGCGGCCGGGTCGAAGCCGGTGCCGTCGTCGCGGATGTCCAGCGTGACCTCGTCGCCCATGAAGGACAGGGTCACTCCGACGCGGGTCGGGCGGGCGTGCCGGGCCGCGTTGGAAAGGGCCTCCTGGGAGATGCGCAGGAGGGTCGCCGAGACCTCTTCGTGCAGGTGCTCGGCGGTGCCGGTGACCGTGAAGTCGGCACGTGCGCCGGTGCGTTCGCCCCAGTCGGTGACCGTCTTCTTCATCGCCTCCGGCAGCCCGTCGGCGGCCAGCGCGACCGGGGCCAGGTTGTGGACCGAGCGGCGGGCCTCGCCGAGGCTGTGCCGGGCCAGGGAGGAGGCGCGCTCCAGATGGGTGCGGGCGGTGTCCAGGTCGGGGGCGTTCGCGACGACCTGGAGCTGGGCGATGATCCCGGTCAGGCCCTGGGCGATGGTGTCGTGGATCTCGGCGGCGAGCCTGCGGCGTTCGTCGGCCACGCCCGCCTCCCGCGCCTGGACGAGGAGCTGGGCGTGCAGGGCCGCGTTCTCTTCCAGGGCCTCCTGCAACGCCGTGTTGGTGCGCTCCAGTTCGGCGATGGTGTCGGCCTGATCCTGGGTGAGGGCCTGCTCCTGCCGGGCGAACCGGGTGAACAGGGTGACCAATCCGACGTTGGCCGCGAAGACCACGAAGAAGCCCATCCACGACACCGGACCATGCGGGGGCAGACCGCCGATCTGGCTGCCGGCCATGGTGATCGCGGTCAGGACGAGACCCGGCATGACCAGCCGGCGGGGCAGATGCCGGTCGGCGCTGTAGTAGCCGGAGACGGCGTAGAAGGCGAAGAACGGGTTCAGCCAGGCGAGCGCGAAGCCGAGTGCCCAGCGCAGGAAGTACAGCGCCGCGGTCGTACGGTTCGGTCCCGGTGTGTTCCGCCTCGCCAGCCCCAGGCACAGCTGGAGCGGCACGGCGACCGCCGCCAGCGCGCCGGCCGCGTACATCGCACTCCGTGTCATGCCGATCGAGTGGGCCGCGCCCGCCGCCGTCACTACAGCCACGGCGAGCAGCACGTAGGGCCCCCAGGTGTCGAAGGAGACCCTGCGCGACGGTTCCACGGCGTTCGTCATGACCTCAGTGTCCCCGCGGCTCATCCGCACGTGCTCCCACCCGCTCACTCCCAGCGGAACCAGCGGGCGGCACCGGCCGTCAGCAGGATCGTCCATGCCGCGAGCACGCCCAGGTGCGCCCAGCCGGGCCAGTGTCCCGACGCCGCCTCGTTCAGGGCGCGGGCCGCCGCACCGAACGGGGTCGACTGCACCACCCGGGCCAGGCTGTGCGGCATGGACTGGACCGGCAGCCAGACGCCCGCGCAGAACATCATCGGGAAGAACACCGCCGATCCGATCGCGCTCGCGATCTTCGTGGTCCGGGACAGCGCCGAGACGACGTTGCCGAGAGCGAGCGCGGCCGCCGCCGCGAGCAGCAGCGCGAGCAGATAGCCGGCCGGCTGCTGGGGCAGCCGTACGCCGAAGGCGAGACGGCCGACCACGACCGCGAGCAGCGCCGAGGCCAGCGCGACCACGCCCTGCACGAGCATCTGCGCCGCCAGCAGAGCGGAGGGCCGTACCGGAGTGGCGGACATCCGGCGCAGGATGCCCCGCTCCCGGTAGCCGGTCAGGGCCTGCGGCAGCGACTGCACCCCCGACATGAGCAGGGCGATCAGCACGGCCACCGGCACATAGGCGTCGATCGGCCGCAGCCCGTTCATCGACTTGTCGACCTCGCGGAAGGAGGGGATCGAGCCGAGGATCGCCAGCAGCAGCGTCGGGAACAGAAAGATCCAGAAGACGGCCGCGGGTTCGCGGCGGAACAGGCGGAACTCGGTGCGCAGCACGGCGGTGTTCATGCCGCGGCCTCCTTGGTGTGGCCTTCGGTCAGGTCGAGGAACGCGTCGTCCAGGGTGGCGTCGGTGACGCGCAGTTGATGGGCGGTGATGTGGTGGCGGGCGAGCAGTGAGATGACGGCGTCGACCGTCTCGTCGGTGCCGGTGAGGGTGATCCGGCCGTCCTTCCGCTCGACGGAGGCGAGCGCGGGCAGCCCGTTCAGGTCCCGCTCGTCCAGCGGCGCGGACGGCGTGAAGGACACGACCGTGGCGCCGGCGGAGCGCCGGATGAGACCGGCCGGGGTGTCCAGTGCCGCGACCCGCCCCTTGTCGATGACCGCGATACGGTCGCAGAGCCGCTGCGCCTCCTCCATGAAGTGGGTGACGAGCAGCACGGTGACACCGCTCGCCCGGACGTCCTCGATGAGCTGCCAGGTGTCACGGCGGGCGCGCGGATCGAGCCCGGTGGTCAGCTCGTCCAGCACCACCACCCGGGGACTGCCGATGAGCGCCAGCGCGATGAACAGGCGCTGCTGCTGCCCGCCGGACAGCCTGCCGAACCGGGTGCCCAACTTCGTTGTGAGGCCGAGGCGTTCGGCCAGCGGCCGCCAGTCGGCCGGGTTCGGGTAGAAAGCGGCGTACAGTTCCAGCGCCTCGCGCACGGTGAGCTTGGCCTGGAGTTCGCTCTGCTGCAGCTGGGCGCCGAGGATCCTCGCGACCTCGTCGTGCTCGGCGACCGGGTCGTGACCGGCGACCCGGATCCGGCCGCCGTCGGGGACCCGCAGCCCCTCGACGCACTCCACGGTGGTGGTCTTGCCGGCGCCGTTCGGGCCGAGGATCCCGAAGATCTCGCCCTCCTCGACGGCGAAGGAGACGCCGTCGACGACGGCCCGGCCGCTGTACGACTTGCGCAGATCGGTGACTTCGATGACGGATGGCATGCCATGAGAATCCCGTTCGGGCGGGGCCCGGCACATCGGTCGGCCCGCTCGTGGCGACATCGTCCGATCGGTTGACGGCGGCCTACGACCCCGCGTGCGGAACCCATGTCCCGGTTGCGCGAGACCCATGTCCGAGGGGCCGGACAGGCAGGTCGTAGGACCAAGGGCGGAGCGGGGTCCGGCCGAAACTCGGTGGGCGATGTCAGTGCCGGTCCGTACGCTCGCGGTGATGGCCACGACACGTGCAACCACCGAGGACCGCTCCGCCGTTCGTACCCTGCTGCGGCTGTGGCCGTACGTCCGCCCCGTGCGCGCGCGGCTGTTCACGGCCGCGTTCATCGCGATCGTCGCCTCGTGCACCGGGCTGGTGATCCCTCTCGTCCTGAAGTGGATCGTGGACGGCCCGGTCGCCCGACGGGACCCGGCGGGCGTCTGGCTCGGCGCGCTGTATCTGCTCCTCCTCGGGATCGCCGAGGCGGTCCTGTTCGGCATACGGCGCTGGCTGGTGGCCCGTCCGCTGTCGCACGTCGAGGCGGAGATGCGGGCGGGTCTCTACGGCCGTCTGCAGCGGCTGCCCGTCGCCTTCCACGACCGCTGGGCCTCGGGCCAGTTGCTGTCCCGGGGCACCACCGATCTGATGCTGCTGCGTCTGTTCCTCGCCTTCCCGCTGACGTTCCTGCTGGTCAACGGCGTCACGATCCTCGTCGGCGTGGTGATCATGCTGATGCAGGACTGGGTGCTGGGGCTGGTCGTCCTCGGTCCCGCGATCCCCGTGATGTGGACCTGCGCGGTCTTCGAGCGGCGGTACGCCGAGATGGCGCGGCGCGCGCAGGACCAGGTCGGCGACCTGACGACGCTGGTCGAGGAGAGCGTGCTCGGCATCCGCATCATCAAGGGCTTCGGGCGGCACCGCAGCCAGGCGCGAGCGTTCGGCGCGCTGTCCCTCACCCTGCGCGGCACCGAGCTGCGCAAGGCGCGGCTGCTCGCCACGATCTGGGGTGTCATCGTGACCCTGCCGGAGCTGGCGATCGGGGCGGCGCTGGTGCTGGGTGTGGTGAGGGTGGCCGACGAGGGGTTGTCGGCGGGCACGCTGGTCGCCTTTCTGGGTACGGCACTCGCACTGCGGTGGCCGGTGGACTCGATCGGCTTCCTGCTGGCGATGAGCCAGGAGGCGGCTACGGCCACGGAGCGGTTCTTCGAGGTGATGGACGAGGGGCCGGAGGGCGTCGTAGCCGCGGGCGGTCGTGCCGCCGGGGCGGCGCCCGTCCCACAGACAGCGGCATCCCCCGCACGCGGGCAAGCGGCCCAGCCCTCGCTCAGCGGCGACGCCGGACTCCGTTTCGAGCACGTCCAGTTCCGCTACCCCGACGCACCCCCCGGCTCCCCGCCTCTCCTCCACCACATAGACCTCCACATACGTCCCGGCGAGTCCATGGCCCTGGTCGGTGCCACCGGCAGCGGGAAGACCACCCTCACCGCCCTCGTCCCGCGCCTGCACGAGGTCACCTCAGGACGCATCACCCTCGACGGCGTCGACATAGCCGCCCTGCCCCGTGAGACGCTGCGCGCCAAGGTGGCCGTCGCCTTCGAGGAACCCACCCTGTTCTCCGCGAGCGTCGGCGAGAACGTCCTCATGGGCGCCGGGGACGACGCCGGACAGGCGGACCTCGACCGCGCACTCGCCGTGGCCCAGGCCGACTTCGCGCATGCCCTCCCCGAGGGGACCGGTACCCGTGTCGGCGAACAGGGCCTCAGCCTCTCCGGCGGCCAGCGGCAGCGCCTCGCGCTGGCCCGCGCGGTGGTCGGCAGACCGCAGTTCCTGGTGCTGGACGACCCCCTCTCCGCCCTGGACGTGCACACGGAGGCCGCGGTGGAGGCCGCGCTGCGCCAGGTCCTCGCCGACACCACCGCGCTGATCGTGGCCCACCGGCCGTCCACGGTGCTGCTCGCCGACCGGGTCGCCCTGCTCTCGGACGGCCGGATCGCGGCCGTCGGCACGCACCAGGAACTGCTGCGCACCAACGCCGAGTACGCGCATCTGATGTCCGGAGAATCCGGGTGCTCCAGGGATACGGAGGACTCCCGTTGACGACCACGACCGCCTCCACCCCCACCGCCGAGGACGACGAACTCCCCGGCCCGCACCGGGCGGACGACGCCGGCGACGTCTTCGACCGGGACGTACTGCCCGCCCCGCCCGGCGCCACCGCCGCCCTGCTGCGCTCCCTGCTCGCGCCCCTGAAGGCCCGGGCCGCCGTCACCGCGCTCCTCCTGCTGCTCCAGCAGGCGGCGGTCCAGGTGGGCCCGCTGCTGGTGGCGTACGCCATCGACAGCGCCGTACCGGCGTTCCGGGACCACCGGTACGGCCCGCTGATCGCGGTGGCCGTCGGCTATCTGCTGTGCGGGCTGCTCTCCGGCGGGCTGCAGTTCGCCTTCGTCGAGACCTCCGTCCGGGTCAGCCAGGACGTGCTGCTCGATCTGCGGGGCCGGATCTTCCGGCACGCGCAGGCGCTGAGCATCGACTTCCACGAGCGGTACACGTCCGGCCGGCTGATCTCCCGCTCCACCACCGACGTCGAGTCGCTGCGCGAGCTGCTCAACGACGGCCTGCAGGAGCTGGTGACCGTCGTGCTGTCCTTCGTCTACATCTCGGCGCTGCTGCTGTGGCTGGATCTCGGCCTAGGCGCGGTCGCGGTGGCCTCCTTCGTGCCGCTGTATCTGCTCATCCGGATGTACCAGCGGCGGGCGGGACGGGTGTTCCGGGAGCGGTCCACGGCGATCGCGGCGGTGATCGTGAAGTTCGTGGAGACGATGAACGGCATCCGCCCGGTGCGCGCCTTCCGCCGGGAGGCCGTGAACGACGGTGAGTTCGCCGTCCTCAACCGGCGGCTGGAGCGCACGAACGGCGATGCCCTGCTGGAGATGGCCCGCTATGTGGTCGGCTCCCGGCTGGTGGCCAACACGGCGGTCGCGGGGATCGTGCTGTGGGGTGCCTACCGGGTGGCGACGGGCTCGCTGGAGCTGGGTGTCCTGGCGGCGGCGGTCCTGTATCTGCGCCGGCTGTACGACCCGATCGACCGGCTGGGGATGTTCCTGAACTCCTACCAGTCGGCCGCCGCCTCCCTGGAGAAGATCGCCGGGCTGCTGGCCCAGACGCCGTCCGTGCCGGAGCCGTCGGTGCCACGGGAACTCCCGCCGCTGAAGGGCGACTTCCCGGGCCGTGAGGTCGTCTTCGACCAGGTCCGGTTCGGCTACCGCACCGGCGGCGAGGTGCTGCCCCGCTTCGATCTGACCCTGCCGGCCGGGCAGACGGTCGCCGTGGTCGGGGCCACGGGCGCCGGCAAGTCCACCCTGGCCAAGCTCCTCGCCCGCTTCTACGACCCCTCCGGCGGCCGGGTGCTGCTGGACGGGGTGGACGTCCGCGAGCTGGCCGTGCCGGAACTACGGCGCGGGGTGGTCATGGTGACCCAGGAGGCGTTCCTGTTCTCCGGCACGGTCGCGGACAACATCGCCATCGGCCGGCCCGACGCCTCCCGCGAGGACATCGAGCAGGCGGCGAAGGCGATCGGCGCGCACGAGTTCATCAGCGCCCTGCCCGACGGCTACGACACCGACGTCCGCAAGCGTGGCGGCCGTATCTCCGCCGGCCAGCGCCAACTGGTCGCCTTCGCCCGCGCGTTGCTCGCCGACCCGGCGGTACTGATCCTCGACGAGGCGACCAGTTCGCTGGACATCCCGGGCGAGCGGGCGGTGCAGCGGGCCATGGCGACGGTGCTGCGGGGCCGTACGGCCATGGTGATCGCGCACCGGCTCTCGACGGTCGAGATCGCGGACCGGGTCCTGGTGATGGAGCACGGCCGCATCGTCGAGGACGGCCACCCGGCCGAACTCGTCGCCGGCCCGGGCCGGTTCGCCGACCTGCACAGGGCATGGCGGGACAGCCTGGCCTGAGGCGCGGCGGAGACCGTGCCGCGAGAGCGAGGGTCCCGTTCCGGGCCGGCTGCGCCGCCGTCACGAGGGCTCGTTCATGTCCGCCCGGCTTCGGCGCGCCCGGCGGAGGGCGAGTCGCATGCGCAGGACGTACCGGGGCGTGGGCGGTGCCCAGCCCGGTTGGAGGGCCTGGCCGAGGTCGTCGCGGTTGAGCCAGTGCTCGATCAGCCACCCGTCGGCGATGCGGCACCAGTGGGTCGGTGTGACGGAGAAGGTCTTCCCGGTCGCGGGGAAGGCCCCGCTGGGCCGGGCGTTCTCGTCGTACGTGACGAACGTGCCGGTGTGGCGGCCCGACATGGTGGTGGGCAGGACCACGAGGCCGCCGTCGGTCGCCGGGACGGCTGCGCCGTGTCCGTCGACAACGGCATCTCCGGCGGCACGGTCAGCGGACTGAGCTGACCGCGACGGGTCCGGGGGGTGCGGTTCAGCGGGCGTTCACGCAGACTATGGTGGGCAGTTGACGAGGCGTCATGCCGCCTCGCCATGCGTCCGCGGCCCCTCCCCGGGCCCGTCGTCAAGGCCATGTCAAGGCTTGGTTTCGCGCCGTTCTCGCGTGGACAAACGTTCAACCAAAGGGGCCCTCGGTCGGGCAAAGGGGTCTACTCGCATAGATGATCCCGGTGCTGTCATGCCCATGACCGCCCGGAAATTCCGCCGGGCGTACCCCCACCGGGAGACCCCCACATGTCCCGAATATCGCGCCCCCTGGTGACCACCCTCTCCGCCGTCGCCCTCGCGGCCGCGGGCCTCACCGTCACCACCGGCTCCGTCCACGCCGCCGGCTGCAGCCAGTCCTACCTTCCCAAGCCGGACCCGGCCTGTACGCCCGGCGCCCTCAACCCCGACGTCACGCAGAGCACCATCAACTCGACCATCTGCGTCTCCGGCTGGACCTCCACCGTACGGCCGCCCAGCTCCTACACCACGGCGCTGAAGAAGAAGCAGATCGTCGCGTACGGCTACTCCGACACCAGTCTCTCGGACTACGAGGAGGACCACTTCGTCCCGCTCGAACTCGGTGGCTCCCCGAAGAGCGAGCAGAACCTCTGGCCGGAGCCGCACTACGGCAACAAGACGTCCGCGGACAAGGACAAAGTCGAGAACAAGCTGAAGACGGCCGTCTGCGCCAATGAGGTCACCCTCACCGCCGCGCAGAACGCCATCGAGACCGACTGGACGACGGCGCTCTCCAAGCTCGGCCTGGGCTGAAACCTTCACTCAGTGCAGGGGCCGGTTCCTCCCCCGGAGGAACCGGCCCTCGCCACGTCCGCGCAGGCGTCGGTGAAGCGCACCCCCTGGCGGGCCGGACGGTCCCGGCACCCCGCGCGAAGATCACGGCACCCCCAGCTCGAACAGGACGTATCCCGCGTACGACCGGGAGGCGGTGATCGACACCAGCAGGCCCGCGCCGTACGGGCCGAGGCCGGTGACGGCCATGACCATCCGGATCAGCGCCGGGTACAGCGGGAAGAACGCCGCCGAGTTGCCCTCCAGCGTGATCAGGCCGGTGGCGCCGGGGACCGGGACGAGCTGCGGGTCGTAGCCGTGCAGGGCGATCTGCTGATACCACCAGCCGTCCCAGGTGCCCAGCATGTCCCAGGCCTGAGCTCCGCCGCCGAACCGGGGGTCCTTGGTGCGGTAGTCCCCGGCCGAGGACAGCAGATACATGAAGGACAGGAATCCGGTCAGCTTGAGCGCGCCGAACAGCGCGAGCGGGCCGCCACGAACGCGTCGTACTCACCGGCGCGCGCCTGCTCCATCCTCACGGTCCCTGTCCTCGCCGGCTGTCCTCACCAGGAGAAAGGCCCTGGAACCCGTCCGGCGCTGCACTCGGCGAGCGTGATCCGTGTCATGCACGGCGCTCACCCAGGGGCCACCCGCAGCAACAGCACCGCCCGCTCCGGCACCGTGATCTCCGCCCCCGCCGCGTGCACCGCGCCCGGCGGCTCGGCCTGGTCCTCCCGGGAGGTGTCCACGACGACCTCGTACCGCTCGGCCCACGGCGGGCCGGGCAGGACGAAGCCCACCGGGCCGTCGCCCGCGTGCAGCACCGCGAGAAAGCTGTCGTCCGCGACCGGCACGCCCCGCTCGTCCCGGCCCGGGATGTCCCGCCCGGAGAGATACATGCCGAGCGTGGCCGCGGGGGCGTACCAGTCGGCCTCGGTCATCTCCGTGCCCCGCGGGGTGAACCAGGCCAGGTCGCGCAGCCCGTCCGCGGAGTGCGCGCGGCCGGAGAAGAAGGCGCGGCGGTGCAGCACCGGATGCCGGTGGCGAAGGTCGATCAGCCGGCAGGTCAGGTCGAACAGCGGGCGCCAGACCGGGTCGTCCAGCAGCGACCAGTCCAGCCAGCTGATCTCGTTGTCCTGGCAGTAGGCGTTGTTGTTGCCGCGCTGGGTGCGGCCGAGTTCGTCACCGGCCACCAGCATGGGCACACCGGTGGACAGCAGCAGGGTGGTCAGGAGGTTGCGCAGCTGACGGCGGCGCAGGGACCGTACCCGCTCGTCCTCCGTCCCGCCCTCGGCCCCGCAGTTCCAGGACCGGTTGTCGTCGGTGCCGTCGCGGTTGTTCTCGCCGTTGGCCTCGTTGTGCTTGCGCTCGTACGACACCAGGTCGCGCAGTGTGAAACCGTCGTGCGCGGTGACGAAGTTGACCGAGGCGTACGGGCGCCGGCCGCCCCAGGCGTACAGGTCGCTGGAGCCGGACAGGCGGTAGCCCATCTCGCGGACGTCCGGCAGGGCGTGCCGCCAGAAGTCCCGGACCGCGTTGCGGTAGCGGTCGTTCCACTCCGTCCACAGGGGTGGGAAGGCGCCCACCTGGTAGCCGCCGGAGCCGATGTCCCACGGTTCGGCGATCAGCTTGACGCGCCTGAGGACAGGGTCCTGGGCGATGACGGCCAGGAACGGGGACAGCATGTCGACGTCGTGCATCGAGCGGGCCAGCGCCGCCGCGAGGTCGAAGCGGAAGCCGTCCACCCCCATCTCCGTCACCCAGTAGCGCAGCGAGTCGGTGATCAGCCGCAGTACCTGGGGCTGGACGACGTGCAGGGTGTTGCCGCAGCCGGTGTAGTCGGCGAACCGGCGGGCGTCGTCCTGGAGGCGGTAGTAGCCGTGGTTGTCGATGCCCTTCAGCGACAGCGTCGGACCCAACTCGCCCGCTTCCGCCGTGTGGTTGTAGACCACGTCGAGGATCACCTCGATACCGGCCGCGTGCAGTGCGCGCACCATCCGCTTGAACTCGCCGACCTGCTGTCCCGTCGTACCGGAGGCCGCGTAGGCGGCGTGCGGGGCGAAGTAGCCGATGGAGTTGTAGCCCCAGTAGTTGCGCAGGCCACGGCGCAGCAGATGGTCCTCGTGCGCGAACTGGTGGACCGGGAGCAGTTCCACGGCCGTCACGCCCAGTTTCACCAGGTGCTCGATCGCCGCCGGATGCGCGAGGCCGGCGTACGTGCCGCGCAGCTCCTCCGGGATGCCCGGGTGCAGCCTGGTGAAGCCGCGCACATGCAGCTCGTAGATCACCGAGTCCGCCCAGGGCGTCTTGGGCCGCCGGTCGTCGGACCAGTCGTCGTCATCGTGCACGACGACGCCCTTGGGGACGTACGGCGCCGAGTCCCGGTCGTCGCGGACGGTGTCGGCGACGGACTGCTCGGGCCAGTCCCGGACGTGCCCGTACACCTCCGGCGGCAGCCCGAACTCGCCGTCCACCGCCCGCGCGTACGGGTCCAGCAGCAGCTTGGCCGGGTTCCAGCGGGCGCCGGTCCACGGATCCCAGCGGCCGTCGACCCGGTAGCCGTACCGCTGCCCCGGCATCACCCCCGGTACGAAGCCGTGCCAGATCTCGTGCGTCAGCTCGTTCAGCGCGAGCCGGGTCTCCCGGCCCCGCTCGTCGAACAGGCACACCCGGACCGCCTCCGCGCCGGCCGCCCACAGCGCGAAGTTGGTGCCCGCGACCCCGTCCGGGCCGACCCGGAACCGGGCCCCCAGCGGGGTCGGCGCGCCCGGCCACACCACCGGGGCCGGCACCGCGGCGCGCCGGGCGCCGTTCACCACGGCCGGCTGCTGCCCGGTCCCGGCGGCCGGCTCCCCGGCCGGTGCCCGCTGCTCGGCTGCGCTCGTCACCTGTCAGCCCCTCTTTCAGTGGCTCGCCCCGGGCCGGCGCAGTCGGCCGTGCCGAAGGGCCGGGTGTGCCCCGCGGCACCCCGGCCACCCGGTACGGCTGCGCCCCGGCACAAGGGGGTGCCCTCTCGATCGTGTCGGCGGCGGCCGCTTCGTCCCATGCGGCCGGCTGATCCAGAAGGCGCCCCCTCATGGGCGCGGCGGCTCCCCAGCGTGTCGTCCTTCCCTCTGTTCTGCCCAGTGCGTGCGTCGCACTCACGTTTCCCCGGAGCGGGCCCGGTCGTTGAGCCCGGCGTGAGGCACGTAGAAGGACGCGCACGGCGCGCGGGAGCCGTGCTGGCCGTCGTACTGACCTGGACGGCCCTGCTCGCGGGGTGTTCCGGCCCGCTCGGCCCGGACGGGGAGGCCGGCGCACCCGCGGCATCCCGGAACGTCATCCGCGTCACCCCCGCCGACGGCAGCAAGGCCGTCCGGCCCGGCCGGCGGCTGCGGGTCCAGGTGCCTTTGGGGCGGCTGGAGAAGGTGACCGTCGTGAAGTCGCAGGACGCCCAGGACTCCGCGGTCCCCGGGCACATCGGCGCCGACGGCCGGACCTGGCGGCCGGACGAGGACCGGCTGGCACTCGCCGCCCAGTACACCGTCGACGTGCTCGCCCGGGACGCGGAGGGCCGCGAGTCCGCCCGGCACACCACCTTCACCACGCTCGTGCCCGACGAGCGGTTCATCGGCTACGTCACTCCCGAGAACCGCGCCGTCGTCGGCACGGGCATGATCGTCTCGCTCGCCTTCAACCGGGAGATCACCGACCGCGCCGCCGTCGCCCGCGCCGTCCGGGTCAGCGCACAGCCCCCCGTCGAGATCCGCCCGCACTGGTTCGGCAGGACCCGGCTGGACTTCCGCCCCGAGCAGTACTGGAAACCCGGCACCGAGGTCACCGTGGACCTGAACCTGCGGGACGTCCAGGGGTCGCCCGGCGTCTACGGGCTGCAGGACAAGACCTTCGCCTTCACCGTCGGCCGCAGCCAGGTCTCGCTGGTGGACGCGGCCAGCCACACCATGCAGGTACGCCGGGACGGCCGGCTGCTCGCCACCGTGCCGATCACCGCGGGCGCCCCGAGGAACCCCACGTACAACGGCAAGATGGTGGTGATGGACATGCTGGACGTCACCCGAATGAACAGCCGTACGGTCGGCTTCGGCGGCGAGTACGACATCCCCGACGTCCCGCACGCCATGAAGCTCACCGACTCCGGCACCTTCCTGCACGGCAACTACTGGTCGCCGGACGCCCCCGGGCGCGTCAACGTCAGCCACGGCTGCGTGGGCCTCCGGGACGTCCGTGGCGGCAGTTCGGGCACCCCCGCGGGCTGGTTCTTCGACCGCAGCCTGATCGGTGACGTCATCGAGGTCGTCAACAGCGACGAGAAGACCGTCGCCCCCGACAACGGCCTGGGCGGCTGGAACATGACGTGGCAGGAGTGGACGGCGAACCCCGCGGCCGAGTGACCGCGGGGAGCGGGGATGCCGATTTCAGTGCGGGACGACGCCAACCTCCCTATGCGGCACCCGAGTTACCCCGGGACGGGCCGGTACACCCCGAGCCGGAACAAGGTCGAGCGGCTCTGCGATCCGGAATCTGGACGGAGGGCCCGGCGGAGCCGCCGGCCGAGAGCGAGCCGTACCCGGTCCGCGCCCCGGAACTGCGCCCGGCCATGTCCCCGCACACCGGCACGGTTTCGGCCCAGGGCGGGTAGACGTTCCAGGGGCGGGGGCCCGGGCGGCCGCACCCGGCGGAAGTTGCGACGGAACGGTGACATACGCCTGACACCCCGCTCGGAACCAGGCGGTTAATATGCGCGCACCAGTGTGGTGGGGAGCGGGCCTGACCAGGCCCGGCGAGGGGAGAACGACTTGAACGTGCGGCCTATACCGGGGGCGTCGGCGGCGGGGCGACGAGGTCGTAGGGGACTGGGGCTCATAGCCGGCGCTCTGGTGCTGTCGCTCGCCGCGTGCGGCGGGGGCGGCGGCAAGGGGGACGGGAAGGGCAAGGACGGCGGCACCGAGCAGGCCGCGCAGCAGTCCGCCGCCGCCGTCACCATCACGCCCAAGTCCGGTGCCACCGGCGTCGATACCAGCGGCACGCTGAAGGTGGACGTCGCCAAGGGCAAGCTGACCGAGGTCACCGTCAAGGACGCCAAGGGCGCGGCGGTCGACGGCAGCATCACCGGCGGCGGCGCGTCCTGGACGCCGTCGACCCATCTGGCCGCAGCCACCAAGTACACGGTGCACGCGGTCGCCAAGGACTCCCAGGGCCGCGAGGCCGCCGAGGACTCCACGTTCACCACCCTGACCCCGAAGAACACCTTCCTCGGCTACTTCACGCCCGAGGACGGCTCCACCGTCGGTGTCGGCATGCCGTTCTCCGTCAACTTCACCCGGGGCATCACGAACCCGCAGGCCGTCGAGAAGTCCATCAAGATCACGACGCAGCCTGCCGTCGACGTCGAGGGCCACTGGTTCGGCAACGACCGCCTGGACTTCCGCCCCGAGAAGTACTGGCAGGAAGGCACCAAGGTCACCGTCGACCTCGACCTCGACGGGGTCAAGGGCCGCGACGGCGTCTACGGCGAGCAGCACAAGACGCTGAAGTTCACCATCGGCCGCAACCAGGTCTCCGTCGTGGACGCCAAGAAGCACACGATGCAGGTCACCCAGGACGGCAAGGTCGTCAAGACCCTCCCGGTCACCACCGGCAAGCCCGGCTACGACACCTGGAACGGCCAGATGGTCGTCAGTGAGAAGCTCACGGTCACCCGGATGAACGGCGAGACCGTCGGTTACGGCGGCGAGTACGACATCAAGGACGTCCCGCACGCCATGCGCCTGACCACCTCCGGCACCTTCCTGCACGGCAACTACTGGGGCGGCGACGCCTTCGGCAACTACAACGCCAGCCACGGCTGCGTCGGCCTGAGCGACGTACGCGGCGGCTACGACAACTCGACCCCGGCCGCCTGGATGTTCGACCACACGATCATCGGCGACGTGGTGATCGTGAAGAACGCCCACGACGGCACGGTGGGCCCGGACAACGGCCTCAACGGCTGGAACATGTCCTGGGCGGACTGGACGAAGTGACCCTTCCCTGACGTACGGACCCGGTGCTGTGAGCTACGGCACCGGGTCCGCTGCCGTTAGTCCCCGTTAACCTGCCTCCATGACCGTCTCTCTCGAAGTCGCCGAAGGCGTCGGAACCCTGCGTCTCGACCGGCCGCCGATGAACGCGCTGGACGTCGCCACCCAGGACCGGCTGAAGGAACTCGCCGAGGAGGCCACGCGCCGCGACGACGTGCGCGCCGTGGTGATCTACGGCGGCGAGCGGGTGTTCGCGGCCGGCGCGGACATCAAGGAAATGCAGGACATGGACCACACCGCGATGGTCCTGCGCTCCCGCGCCCTGCAGGACTCCTTCACCGCCGTGGCCCGCATCCCCAAGCCCGTCGTCGCCGCCATCACCGGTTACGCCCTCGGCGGCGGCTGCGAACTGGCCCTGTGCGCCGACTACCGCATCGCGGCCGACAACGCCAAGCTCGGCCAGCCCGAGATCCTGCTCGGCCTGATCCCGGGCGCCGGCGGCACCCAGCGGCTGTCCCGGCTGATCGGCCCCTCGAAAGCCAAGGACCTCATCTTCACGGGCCGTCAGGTCAAGGCCGACGAGGCCCTCGCGCTCGGCCTGGTGGACCGGGTCGTGCCGGCCGCCGAGGTGTACGAGCAGGCGCACGCCTGGGCCGCGAAGCTCGCCCAGGGCCCGGCGATCGCCCTGCGGGCGGCGAAGGAGTCGGTCGACACCGGTCTGGAGACCGACATCGACACCGGCCTCGCCGTCGAACGGAACTGGTTCGCGGGTCTGTTCGCCACCGAGGACCGCGAGCGGGGCATGCGCAGCTTCGTGGAGGAGGGCCCGGGCAAGGCCAAGTTCCTCTGACCGGAAGTGGAGTGAACTTCCCCGTAACTCCTGTGGGCCCCCTTGCAATTGACGCCTCGTCTCGTCCGGGTCCCCCGATGGAGCGGTTTATGGGAGCCTTAAAGCAACCTTAAGCCTGTGCCGTCGAGGGGGCCTGACGATTGCCCGGAAGTGAACCGTCTTCGCAGGTCAACCGGGCCCTACTGGCCGGTGACATGACGTCGGCATATGCCGGTCGCGCGGCGTGGGACGGGGGCGTGCGGGGGGCGTATTCCGCCGGAACGGCCCCCAAGACGGCTCTGGGCCGCCATCATGGGGGCATGGCGGGGCTGGAGGGCATCGAGCAGCCGCGGGGACACAGCCGTGCGGCCGCGGCACGCTGGTCGCCCGCGGTCGAGGACGAACAGGCGCTGAAGGCGCTCGAACTGTTCGGCAACCCGACGGAGCACGAGGTGCCGCTGCCGTCCCGCCCGGAGTCCGCGGCCACCGCCCGCCGGCTCGCCCAGGTCGTCGTCCTGCGTACCTGGCGGCTCAGCCCCAAACTGGCCGAAGACGCGGTCTTACTCGTGTCCGAACTCGTCGGCAACGCCGTACGGCACACCGGCGCCCGGGTCTTCGGCCTGCGGATGCGCCGCCGCCCCGGCTGGATCCGGGTGGAGGTCCGCGACCCCTCGCGCGGTCTGCCCTGTCTGATGCCGGTTCAGGAGATGGACGTCAGCGGCCGCGGCCTCTTCCTCGTGGACAAACTCTCCGACCGCTGGGGCGTGGACCTGCTGCCCCGCGGCAAGACCACCTGGTTCGAGATGCGGGTGGCCGACCGGTAGCGAGGACGTGGAATCGTCCTTACGGCGACCCGAAATCATCCCTCTTTCGGACCAATCAGTGGTTTTCTTACCTATCGCCCCTTAAATGATGCGGGTGACCACCACCAACCGACGTGGGGTGCTGCGCGCTGGCGCCGGACTCGTCGCCGGCGGCGCGCTCGCCGCCGGTTGCGGCGCAGGCCAGGCCGCCCCGCCCCATGCCCCGGAATCCGAGTCCCCGTCCGCCGCCCCGGCCTCCGGCAAGCCCGCGGCCGGCGGCCACGCGGCCCCCGCCCCGCGCGCCTACCCCGGGCAGCCCGCCCAGATCACCCACGGCCCGCGCACCCGCCCCCAGGTCGCCCTCACCTTCCACGGCCAGGGCGACCCCGCCATCGCCCACTCGCTGCTGAGCACGGCCGAGCAGCGTGGCGCCAAGCTCACCGTGCTCGCCGTCGGCACCTGGCTGGACGAACACCCCGACATCGCCCGCCGGATCCTCGACGGCGGTCACGACCTCGGCAACCACACCCAGCGGCACATCTCCATCAACACCATGGCCGAGGCGGACGCCCGCAAGGAGATCACCGACTGCGCGGACCGGCTGAAGCGGCTCACCGGATCCATCGGCACCTGGTTCCGGCCCTCCCGCTCGCCGACCGCGTCCCCGCTGGTCGCCCGGCTCGCCCACGCCGCCGGCTACCCGCACGTGCTGTCGTACGACGTCGACTCGCTCGACTACACCCGCCCCGGCGCCGCCGCCGTCACCCGCAAGGTTCTCGCCGACGTGAAGAACGGGTCGGTGGTGAGCCTGCACTTCGGGTACCCGGACACTGTCGCCGCCCTGCCCGACCTCCTCCACGAACTCGACCACCGCGGACTGCGCGCGGTCACCACCACGGAGCTGCTGAGCTGATGCGAACGAAGAAAGCCGCCCGTCTGCTGGCCGCCGGCGCCGCCCTCACCGCACTGACGCTGCTCTCCGCGTGCAGTTCGGGGTCTCAGCACCACACCGACGCGACCAAGGACAGCAAAGCGCCGGCCCGGCCGGGGAACGGCAAGCGACAGCTGGACGTGCTGCCCGGGATGCCGCCGGTCGAGGACCCGAAGGACCTCTACTCCGCCGACCGCCCGGACCAGCTGTCGCCGGTCGTCAAGGACTTCCCGTCCCGGGTCTACGTCCCCAACACCAACTCGAACACCGTCAGCGTCATCGACCCGGAGACCTACAAGGTCATCGACACGTTCCCGGTCGGCCGCCAGCCCCAGCACGTCGTGCCGTCCTGGGACCTGAAGACCCTCTGGGTCAACAACGACCGCGGCAACAGCCTCACCCCCATCGACCCGAGCACCGGCAAGGCCGGCAAGCCGGTCGCCGTGCACGACCCGTACAACCTGTACTTCACGCCCGACGGCAAGTACGCCGTCGTCATGGCCTCCATGGACCGCCAGCTGGTCTTCCGTGACGCGCACACCATGAAGGTCGTCAAGGCCCTCCCAGTCCGCTGCTACGGCGTCAATCACGCCGACTTCTCCCCGGACGGCCGCTACTTCATCGTCTCCTGCGAGTTCAGCGGCGAGCTGCTCAAGGTCGACACCGCACAGATGAAGGTCGTCGGCCAGCAGCGGCTGCCGCACCGCGGGGCGATGCCCCAGGACGTCAAGATCTCCCCGGACGGCAAGCTGTTCTACATCGCCGACATGGTCGCCAACGGCCTGTGGATCCTCGACGGCGACAAGTTCACCGAGCCCCGGTTCCTGTACACCGGCAAGGGCGCCCACGGCCTCTACATCAGCCGTGACTCCCGCGTGATGTACGTCTCCAACCGGGGCGAGGGCTCCATCTCCGTCTTCGACTTCACGCAGAACCGGCTCACCGAGAAGTGGCACCTGCCCGGCGGCGGCAGCCCCGACATGGGCGGCGTCTCCGCCGACGGCAAGGTCCTGTGGCTGTCCGGCCGCTACAACTCCGAGGTGTACGCCATCGACACCAGGACGGGCAGGGAGCTGGCCCGTATCAAGGTCGGCAGCGGCCCGCACGGCCTCGCGGTCTACCCGCAGCCGGGTCGCTACTCGCTCGGGCACACGGGCATCTTCCGCTGAGCCAGGGCCAGTCGACGCTCCGGGCGGCATCGACGTCGAAAGCGCCTGCGTGAGCAACCCGTACTTCCAGCTGCGGCACTGACGCCCCGGGGAGCGGGCCGCCCGGGCCCGCTCCTTGAGTCTCCACCCGCTGGAAGGCCCAGACTCGCAGACATGACCGAAGACGGCACCGGACTTCTCACCATCGGCGCGCTGGCCCGGGCCACCGGACTGACCGTACGCACCATCCGCTACTGGTCCGACGAGGGCGTCCTCACCCCGGTCGCCCGCTCGTCCGGCGGCTACCGGCTCTACGACAGCGCCGCCGTCGCCCGTCTGGAGCTGATCCGCACGCTGCGCGAGCTGGGCCTCGGCCTGGACGATGTGCGGAAGGTGCTGGCCGGGGAGCGGACCGTCGCCGAGGTGGCGGCCACCCATGTCGCGGCCCTGGACACGCAGATCCGGGCGCTGAAGGTGACCCGCGCGGTGCTGTCGACGGTCGCCCGACGAGGTTCGACGGCGGAGGAGATGACCCTGATGAACAAACTGGCGCGGCTGTCGGCGGCCGAGCGGAGACGGATTCTGGAGGAGTTCGTCGAGGAGACGCTCCACGGGCTCGACACGGTCGATCCCGAGATCCGCAAGCGGATGCTCGCCACCGTGGCGGACCTGCCCGAGGACCCGACGCCCGAGCAGGCCGATGCCTGGGTCGAGCTGGCCGAGATGGTCCAGGACGCGGAGTTCCGGGCCCAGATGCGCAGGGCGACCGAGTTCAACGCGGCCGACCGGGGGCCCGAGGCGCCCTCCGGGGCCTCACTGTGGTTCATGAAGCGGCTCATCGACCTGGCGGGCGACGCGCGACGACGGGGCATCGCGCCCGAGGCGCCCGAGGCCGACGAGGTGCTGCGGGAACTGCTGGGCGACGCGGACCCGGCCGCCGTACTGGAGCGGCTGGACGCCGCCTCCAACGACCGGCTCGCCCGCTATCGCGAATTGATGTCCGTGCTGAACGGGCGGCCCCTCGCCGTGCACGCGGAGGAGTTCGCCTGGGTGGTCGCCGCACTCCGTGCTCGCGCGGGCCGTTAATCTGACCAGCGTCAGTACGCCAGCACGGCAACAGAAACACAACCAAAAGGGGCGGATCGGTGGCGGACATCGAGGAAGCACGTAAGCAGTTCGACCGGATCGACGCGAACGGTGACGGGTTCATCACCGCAGCCGAGTTCAAGTCCGCTCTGGCTCAGCAAGGCGACTGGAACGTCACCGAGGCGGTGGCGGAGTCGATCATCAAGCAGCGGGACCTCAACGGCGACAAGGTCCTGTCGTTCGACGAGTTCTGGGCCTACCTGAACAAGTGACGTGCTGAGAGGGGCCCTCCGCAGGGAGGGCCCCTTCGTCATACCCGCCGGATCCGCACGCTCCAGCGGCCCTCGTGCCGCTCCAGGGTCAGCGGCAGGTCGATGCACTTGCCGACCTGGTCGGCGGTGAGGACCTCCGCGGGCATCAGGCCCGCGCGATCAGTGTCCGGCCGCGCTGGCCCTGCGAGAGCGTCGGCCACAGGGCCTCCCGCCGTGCCGCGAGCCCCGGCGTCCCGATCAGCGCCTCGGCCGAGGACGTCACCGCGCTGCGGACCGCGCTCAAGGGCCGCCGGGCGGCGGCCGCCGGGGACGACGCGGGTTTCGGGGACGCGGACATCACCCCGCACCCGGCCGTGGTCGCCGCCGCCCGCACCCCGCTCCTGGCCGGCCTCTTCACCGAGTTCACCCCCGTCCTCCGGGAGGGTCTGGTGACCCTGCCGCACCTCACCCGCCTGCGTGAGAAGGCCCCCGACACCGGCGACGACACCCACGCGGCACTCGTCGAGGCCATCGCGAACGGCGACGCGGAACAGGCGGTGGCGGTGCTGCTGAGGGGGCTGGAGGAGGCTCCGGAGCTGCTGCGGGGGAGCGGCTGACCTACGAGACACCCCTTCGGTACTGCCCCGGCGCAACGCCGTACTCCCGCTTGAACGCCTTGGCGAAGGCGAACTCCGAGGTGTAGCCGGTGCGGTCGGCGACCTGGCGCAGGGAGAGGTCGTCGTGGCGCAGCAGCCGCCCCGCCGTCGTCATCCGCCACCACGTCAGATACGTCAGCGGCGGCTCACCCACCAGCGCCGTGAACCGGCGCGCGAACGCCGCCCGGGACAGCCCGCCGGTGGCGCCCAGCTCCGCCACCGTCCAGGCCCGCGCGGGCTCCCCGTGGATCGAGCGCAGCGCCGCCGCGACCGCCGGGTCGGCCAGCGCGGCCGCCCAGCCACGCGCCCGCCCCGCCGCGCGCTCGCTCTCCCACCAGGCCCGCAGGATGTACAGCAGCAGCGTGTCCAGCAGCGAGGTGACGATCGCGTCGGTGCCCGGCCGCAGCTCCTCCAGCTCCATCCCGAGCAGCTCCACCGCGGCCCGCAGCGAGCGATGGCTGCCGACCCGCGCCGGCAGATGCACGACCTCCGGCAGCTCGGCCAGCAGCCGGTGCGCCCGGTCCCGGTCCAGCCGGTAGGTCCCGCACAGGGTGACGGTGTCCGGGCAGCCCTCCCGCGGCTCCTCGGGCGCCGCCCCGCTCCAGGTGCCGTCGGGCAGCAGCCGCACCTCCTGCGTGGGTACGCCGGGCGCGCTGACCAGCGCGTGTCCGAACCCGTGCGCGAGGAACACCACGTCCCCCGGCGCCAGCGCCACCGGCTCCCCGTCCTGCGGGATCAGCCAGGCCGAGCCGCGCAGCACCACATGGAACCCGGCCTCGTCCGCGGCGGCGAACCGCAGCCCCCACGGCGCGTACTTGTACCGGCGCGCCGAATGCGGCCGCCCGATGCGCATGGCCGCGACGACATCGCTGAGCACGTCCATGCCCGCCACCCTAGCCGGGGTCCCGGCGGGGGAGACGTACGGACATGAAACCGAGACCGGAGGACATGGAGCGTCTCCCACCCGCGTCATAGCGTCGACGGCATGACAACTTCCGCACGCACAGTGCTCTTTCACGAACTCGGCGGCCCCGACGTGCTCACGGTCGAGGAGGTCGCCCTGCCCGCGCCCGGCCCGGACGAGGTGCTGGTGCGGTGGGAGGCGCTCGGCCTCAACCGCGCCGAGGCCCTCTTCCGCGCGGGTACCTACTACTACCAGCCCACCCTGCCGGCCTCTCGCAACGGCTACGAGGCGGCGGGCGAGGTCGAGGCCGTCGGCGCGGGCGTGACCGCGTTCGCACCGGGCGACCGGGTGCTCGCCGCCGCCAACTTCGAACTGAGCGCGCACGGCGTCCACGCCGAACGCTCCGTCCTGCCGGCCGGCGGTCTCGTCCCGAACCCCGCCGGCCTCGACGCCGTCACCGGCGCGGCCCTCTGGCTCACCTACACCACGGCCTACGGCGCCCTGGTCGAGCGGGCCGGGCTGGTCCCCGGTCAGCGGGTGCTGATCACCGGCGCCTCCAGCGGGGTCGGTACGGCCGCGATCCAGGTCGCCCGCCGGGCCGGCGCCGTACCGATCGTCACCACGCGCGCCGAGGGCAAGCGGCGGCAACTGCTCGATCTGGGCGCGGAGCACGTGATCGTCAGCGACGACGAGGACGTCGTGAAGGAGACACGCCGGCTGACCGACGGGAAGGGGGCGGACATCGTCCTGGACGCGATCGGCGGACCCGGTTTCGCGGAACTCGGCGGCGCGATCGTCCCGGACGGCACGCTGGTCAGCTACGGCTGGCTGGACGAGCGGCCCATCCTGCTGCCGCGGCAGTGGCCGCTGACCGTCCACGGCTACGCCAACTTCGTCGTCACCGGAGATCCTGCGGGCCGCCGCCGCGCCGCCCACTACCTGGCCGCCGGTCTCGCCGACGGCAGCCTGCGCCCCGTGATCGGCGAGGTCTTCGACGGCCTCGACGGCATCCGGGACGCGCACCGCCTGATGGAGTCCAACCGTCACACGGGCAAGCTCGTCGTACGCCTCTGACCTGCCCGTCCCCGCCCCCACCCGATCTCCGTGACGCAGGAATAGTCCCCGGCCGGCCGCGGTTGACGCCGGACAACAGAAGCATGCGCGTGCATGCAGGTGTCACTCATCCGGAAGGCCTGTCATGAAGATCGGCATCATCGGCGCGGGCAACATCGGCGGCAACCTCACCCGGCGGCTCACCGCCCTCGGCCATGACGTCTCCGTGGCCAACTCCCGCGGTCCCGAGACGCTCGCGCAACTCGCCGAGGAGACGGGTGCGACCGCGGTCCGGGCCGAGGACGCGGCCAAGGGCGCCCAGGTCGTCGTCGTCACCGTCCCCGTCAAGGCCGTGCCGCACCTCCCCTCCGGCCTGCTGGACGGCGCCGCCGAGCGCGTGGCGGTGATCGACACCGGCAACTACTACCCCGGGCGCGACGGCCGGATCGCGGGCATCGAGGACGAGGGAGTCACCGAGAGCCGCTGGACCGAACGGCACCTCGGCCACCCGGTGATCAAGGTGTTCAACGGCACCTACGCCCAGGACATCCTGGACCGCCCCCGCCCCGCGGGCGACCCCGAGCGCCTCGCCGTCCCGGTGGCCGGCGACGACGAGCAGGCCAAGCGGACGGTCCGCGCCCTCGTCGACGAACTCGGCTTCGACACGGTCGACGCGGGCGGCCTCGACGACTCCTGGCGCCAGCAGCCCGGCACCCCGGTCTACGGCCTGCGCGCAGGTGTGGAGGGAGTGAAGAAGGCCCTCGCGGAGGCCTCCCCGGAACGCCCGGAGGACTTCAGGGGCTGACTTCAGCCGCCGTGCAACGCTTATGCGCCGTCGGCCCAGTGCTTCAACGCCGCCTCGCTCGCGAAGTTGGCCACGTCCATGTCGTGGGGCTCGCTGGTGTACTGGTGGAAGAGCCACTTCGCCTTGATGCGCGGCTTGCCCGCGGTGACGTAGTCGGCGATCCAGAGGCCGTCGCCCGCATAGGACGTCGTGTCGACGGTCAGCCAGAAGTCCCGGTTCGTGTAGAGCACGACCCGGTGGTGCGGCCGTAGCTGCTTCACCTTCCGGAGGAAGGCGTCCTTCTCCGAGTTGCTCGCGCGGGTGCCGTCGCCGGTGGTCTCCCAGTCGACGGCGAGGATGTCGCCCACCCTCGACGGGGCCCTCGCCACGAAGTACTCCGCCTGGGCGGTGAGGTCGCCGGGCCACAGGAAGTGATAGAAGCCCACGACCAGGCCGGCGTCACGGGCGGTCTTCGCCTGGGCGCCGGCATGGGAGTTGACGTACGAGTGGCCCTCCGTCGCCTTGACGAAGGCGAAGGAGAGGCCGCTCGTGTCGTAGGAGGACGACTGGTACGCGCTGATGTCGATGCCGCGGAGCATGTGGGGGACTCCTCGAAGAGCGGGTGGGGGAAAGGAGTTGCTGCTTAGGTGATGCCCCACGATGGCACGCCCGATCCGCCCCGCGGCGGGGAACGTCAGCTCCGGGTGGCCGTCGAACTGAGTACCGACGCGGACTTCGCCGACCAGTCCGAGGTGATGATGCTCGCGTGGTCCCTGGCCAGCAGCGCCAGCCGGGCGGCGACCTCGGCGTCCGTCGGGTTGGTGGAGGAGATGGCCGGGGACACGTTGTAGGCGTCGGTCATGATCGAGATGTAGTGGTTCGTGGAGTAGAACGAGGTGTCGTAGCGGTTGTTCACATAGGTGGCCGCGTCACCGTCGAAGAACACGAACCAGGGCCGGATCGAGGTGTCGGAGGTCCAGCGGGTCGCCCGCGGGTCGCCGCCCGCCGCGCCCAGCACCGCGGGGAATGCCTCGGCCCGGGAGATGTTCCCGGCCGCGTACAGGTCGCGCAGATGGTCGCCGTACTCCTGGTCCGTCCAGTAGTGGTCGAACGGGTTGGCCATCTCGACCGTGCCGGGGATCATCTCGAAGATGAATTTGCCCCTGAGGGAGTCGCGGCTCGGCCAGGCGTTCGCCTTCGCCGCCGCGTCGAGCGTGCTGTAGGTGCCGCCCAGCAGATCGGCCGGCTTGTAGACGCTGCCGCCGAGTTTCTGGAACACGAGCGTGTCGAACTCGCCCGGTCCCATGCCGGCGTTGTTGTTGAAGCCGACCTTCATCTCGACCTTGATGACGATCGGCGGGTGGTCGGGGTGGAGCTGGTTCCAGGCGGCCATGTTGTCCAGGCAGCTGCCGAGGTCCTGGTCGCGGTCCTTGCTGTACAGCTCGGCCGGGGTCTTCGCGGCCTCGCAGTTGTTGTCGTTGCCGAGCGGACTGCTGTGGCTGACCCGCCAGCGGTGACTGATGCTGTCCACGTACACGTCCAGTTCCAGCAGTGAGGCGCCGGAGTCCAGCGCCTGCGCGAAGTACGTGTACTTGGCCTTCTCGTACGCGTTGTGCGTGCCGATCGCCGTCGTCTCGGAGAACCTGGGCGCCGCCGCGTGCGCGTTGCCCGGCCCCGCCATCAGCACAGCGGCCGCTCCCAGGAGTGCCGCCACCCGCCCCACTGCGCCCATCGCCCAACTTCCCTTCGTTCGCGTCGAGTTGGGGGAAGCGTAGGAGCAAGCGGTTACTGCACGGTAGCTCCTGGAGGAACATCAGCCACTCCCGGTCGGCGTACGGCATGGCGCGTCTCGTCACGGCTGGCGGCTAGATTGCTAGCATGCTAGCCTCGGAGGCGTGGGTGATGAGGAAGTCAAGCAGTTCAACGTGTACCTGCCGATCGGACTGATCAAGCAGGTCAAGTACCGCGCCATCGAGTCGGGCTCGTCCTTGTCGGCACTGGTCGCAGACGCGCTGCGTGCCTACCTCGACGACGCCCAGGGACGGGAACAGCAGTCGACCGAGAAGGAGACCTGACATGGCGACCGAAGGCATCGAGGCCGTGTTCCTGGAGACGCACAACTGGGGCAGGGCGGCGAAGTTCTTCCAGGCGCTCGGCTACGACCTGGAGTTCGCGACCGACCACAACTCCGGGCAGCTCCGCAACGGCGACGGGCCTCATGTGTTCATCGCCGAGATCCCCGAGGACCGCGAGCCCCGGACGCAGATCGTGCTGAAGGTGCCGGACGCGGACGCGTTCCGCGCCGATCCCGCCGTCGAGGTGGTCACGCCGTTCGAGGACACCCACTTCGGCACCCGGCTGATGACCGTCCGCGACCCCGACGGACGCCTGTGGAGCCTCCAGGCCCCGCGGAAGGAACAGCCGTGACGGCCGACGGCGCTCCCGGCGCACCGGCGGACGCACCGGCCGAGGCCCCGGACAACACGGCCGTGCGATGCGCCCTGTGGCGGGCGCTGCACGTCCGGGCCGACCCGCCTCCGCATGTGCTGGAGGACGAGATCGGCCTGCGCATCGCGGATCCCGGCCCCGGCTGGCGTGCCCGCCCCGACATGGATCCGCAGGCCACCCGCGGGTTCCGGGCGGCCGTCGTGGCCCGCGCCCGGTTCATCGAGGACCTGGTCACCGAGCAGGCCGGCCGGGGTGTCGACCAGTACGTCCTGCTGGGCGCAGGTCTCGACACCTTCGCCCTGCGCGCCCCACAGGCCGCGTCCCGGCTGCGCGTCTTCGAGGTCGACCAGCCGGGCCCGCAGGAATGGAAACGCCGGCGTCTGACCGCTCTCGGCTACGGCGTCCCCGACTGGCTGCACCTGGTGCCGGTCGACTTCGAGGACGGCGCCTGTCCGGCGGATCAGGCCGCAGGAAATGACGGTGCCTCATCAGCGCGGGTGAGCGGGGGCGATGGGGGTGCCTCCGCGCGAGGGAAGCCGAGCGTGGGGGAGACGCCGAGCGTGGGGGAGACGCCGAGCGTGGGGGAGACGCCGAGCGTGGGGGAGACGGAAACCGACGGCAACGCCGCGGATGGGCGTGCCGGCCCCCGCGGCTGCGACAGGATCCGCCGGGCAGGCCCTGGCGGAGGCACCTGGTGGGAGCAGCTGATCGCGGCCGGATTCGATCCCGGCCGGCCGGCGGTCGTCGCCTCCAGCGGCGTCACGATGTACCTCACCAAGGAGGCCACGGTCGCGACCCTGCGCCGGCCCGCCCGGCTGGCCCCCGGCTCGACCCTCGCCATGACCTTCCTGCTGCCGGAGGACCTCGTGGCCGAGGCCGACCGCCCGGGCCTGCGGACCAGCGCCGCCGGGGCACGGGGCTCGGGCACGCCGTTCCGCAGCTTCTACACCCCCGAGGAGATGCTGAGCCTGGCCCGCGAGGCGGGCTTCGCGGAAGCCCGGCATGTGCCGGGCACCGTACTCGCCGAGCGGTACTTCACCGGCCGTACCGACGGACTGCGCCCGTCGACCGGGGAGGACCTGCTGCTGGCCACCACGTGAACCCGCCGTCCGCTGTTCCGGCCTGACGCCTGCGACACGTCGATACCATGACCGGAACGGCGAGTTGGGGGAGTCCGGGTGGAACCGTTGATGGGTATGGCGCTCTCGGCTGTCAGCACGGTCGTCTCGGGGGCCCTCTCCGGAGCGGGCGGCGAGGCGGGCCGACGGACCTCCGAGCGGCTCTACGACCTGCTGAGCCGGGACCGCCGTGCCGGGGACAATGCCGAGCTGAACTCCCCTCCGGGAGAAGGCAGTTCACGCCACCCCACCCTCCCCGTCACCGAGGCCGAGCGGACGGCGGCGGCTCGTCAGCTTCTGGAACTCGCCCACAACTCACCGGAGTTCGCCCGCGAGGTGACCGAGTGGGTCCGTGAGGCCTCATGGCTGTCGCCCCGCACCGTACCCGCCGTGGCGCACGGCGCCTCCCGCCCGCAGATGCTGCCGCCGACGACGGCCGTGTTCACCGACCGTGCGGAGGTGCTCGCGTGGCTCACGGGACTGCTGGACGAGGAAGGCCGTACCCCGGGCGCGCCGGCGATCGCCGTGCTCACCGGGCCGGGTGGCATCGGCAAGACAGCCGCCGTGGTCCGGTGCGCCTTCGAGCTGATGGACCGGTTTCCCGACGGTGTCCTGTTCGCCGACCTGGCAGGCGCGTCGGACGGTACGGCGCTGCGGCCTTCCGACGTGCTCGCGCGGTTCCTGGAGCGGCTCGGGGTGCCGGCCGCCATGGTGCCGGGCGACGAGGCGCGGCAGCGGGATCTCTACCTCGACTGCACGGCCGGGCGGCGCATGATCGTCGTACTGGACAACGCCCGCAGCGACGCCCAGGTCGTTCCGCTGCTCCCGGGGTCCCCGGAGTGTCTGGTGCTGGTGACGAGCCGGTACCGGCCGGGGCTTCTCGTGTCCGGGCACGGGGCCCGTCCGTATGCTCTGGGGCCGCTGTCCACCGCGGATGCCGTCACTCTGATCA
The DNA here is from genome assembly GCF_001953885.1 of Streptomyces sp. IMTB 2501. Lineage (GTDB taxonomy): Bacteria > Actinomycetota > Actinomycetes > Streptomycetales > Streptomycetaceae > Streptomyces. The sequence goes on from NZ_MQUS01000025.1 coordinate 29,824, forward strand.
GGCGGGTCGCCGGCAGCGACCGCCCGCCGGCTCCGGACGCCGTCGTCCGGGCCGTGGCGGAGGGCACGGGTGGGATTCCCCTCGCCCTGTGCACCACGGGCGCCGGCCTGGCCGTCCGGGAACACCTGACCTGGGAGCGGGTCGCGCAGCAGCTGTCCGACCGGAGCCACGGCCACCACCTGGGAGGTGCCGTCATGGGAGAACCGGCCCCCGACGCCTCGGCCGATCCCGTCCGCGCCGTCCAGGACGTCTCCTACGGCGAACTCACCCCCGACTGCGCCGCGTTCTACCGGGCCATCGCGGTGTGGCCCTGGCCGACCGTCACCGTGCTGTGCGCGGCGCGGGCCGCCGGGGTGAGCGAGGACGAGGGGCGGGCCCTGCTGGAGCGGCTGGCCCGGGTGCATCTCCTGGAGGAGATCGGCGAGGAGCGCTACCGGTTCCACGACCTGACCCGGGCGCACGCCCATGGGCTCGCGGTGGCCGAGGACGGGCACGGCCGGATGGCGGCCGCCGTCCGCCGCGTGGCGGTCGCGCATCTGCGCTTCGCGGCGGGACGGGACTTCCGGGTCATGCCGCTGCGCTGGCGGCTCGGCCCCGCCTACCAGGGGCTCGTCCTCCCGGAGCCCCGCGATCCCGCGGACGGCAAGCGAGCCCTGGCCGATCTGCGCGCCGAGCGGGAGAACCTCGCGGCCGTCATCCGGGCCGCCGCACACCACGGCTTCGACGACCTCGTCTGGCAGCTGTGCGAGGCGATGTGGGGCCTGCACCTGCTGCTCGGCTTCCACGCCCAGTGGATCGACACCCACCTGCTCGGCGTCGAAGCCGCCCGGCGCAGCGCGGCGGAGTTCGGCGATCCGCGCGCCGTGGGCCGCATGTGGACGCAACTGGCCTTCGCTCACATGGGAGTCGGGCAGGCGGCGGAGGCCGCGGACGCCCTCACGCAGGCGCGGGCCGCGGACCGGGCCTGCGGCCATCACCGCGGCGAGGCGACCGCCGTCGAGGCGCTGGGGCTGCTCCGCCTCAAGCAGTGGGAGTTCGAGGCGGCCCAGCGGTGCTTCGAGGAGGCACAGGAGATTCTGCGCCGTATCGGCCCGGGCGAGGACGGACGGGAGGACGTGCCGCGCGCCATGGCCCTGCTGGCCCACCACATCGGCCGCGCCCAGACCAGGCAGCGCCACTTCCCCGCCGCCGTCGCCCGCTTGAACGACGCCCTGGCGCGGTTCCGCCGGCTGCCGGGCGGCGGCGATGCCTACAACGCGGGCCGGGTCTACATGAGTCTGGGCGACGCCCACCTGGAGGCGGGGGACGCGGAGCAGGCGCGCGTGTGCCTGGACGAGGCCGTCAAGGCGATGACCGAGGCGGGCGCGGGGCTGCAACTGGCCGACGCCGTCGAAGCGCGGGCCCGCTGCCACCGACGCTTGGACCGCCCGGTGGAGGAGGCGGAGGACCTGCGTACTGCGGCCGCGTGCTACGAGGAGCAGGGGAACGAGTTCGGCCTGGTACGCGTACGGGCGCGGCTGGCCGAGCTGGCGGGGTGAGGCTCCGGCTCAGGGTGTGAGCGGCTCGACGGCGACCTGATGGGCGGTGGTGCCGGTACGTACGGTGATCCTGGGGACGGCCCGCTCCAGGCTCCGGCCGCTCGTGAGCCAGGCGTGGAGCGCGGCGGCGTAGGCGGCGGGATCGCACAGGTCGGCCCGCCCGTCGGGGGCCGCGGCGGCGGACAGTCGCACGAGGTCACCGTCCCGGGTGCGTACGACACAGCGGTCCGGCCCGTCGGCATAGGCGACCAGCCCGCAGTACGGGTAGCGATCGAGCGCCTCCGCCGTCCAGGCGGCCGGCGGCCCGAGCCGCGGATCGTCCCCGGCCGCGTACCGTACGACGACGTCGGCGATGCCCAGCCGGCCGGTCTCCCGTGTCTCCTCGTCGACCAGTGTGTACGCGGAGTCGGCGCGCTCCGCCGGTTCGGGCTCGGCACCCGAGACGGCGTACCGGACGACGGAGACCTCCGGCGGATGCGAGCCGATACCGCCGACGAGGACACGGACGGGAGCGGTACGGCGGGCGGGCAGGTACGGCGGCAGCGGCAGCGGGTCGAGCAGCGCGGGGCGCTGGTCCGGCTCGGGCAGTTCCATGAGGCCGTAGAACAGGCGGCGCAGCAGAGCGGCCGACTCGCCCGGTGCCGAACTGGTCTGCTCCGCGAGCTCCTTGTACCGGCCCGGGTCGTGCGCCGCGACGACCTGGTCGATCTGTGCCCGCAGGCTGCCCCGGCGGACGAGCCGGGGAGCGGTACGGCCGAGGGCGGCGACCGGTGACAGCGGGTCGAGGTCCTGCTCGGGGAACGCCCCGAGGAGGACGGGGATGCCCAGGGACGCCGCGTAGTAGGTGACGCTCGAATGATCCCCGAGGACGCAGTCGGCGGCGATCAGGGCCTGTCGCCACCCGTCGAGTGGCGGTATCGCGTCGAGGCCGGCCCGCCGCGCGTTGTCCAGCCAGGCATGGACCTGCCCGGGCCCGTGGCCGTACCAGATGTTCGGATGCAGGACCGCGACGGTCCGGTACTCGTCGGCCGGCAGCTCGGCCGAGAGGCGGGACAGCAGCCAGGGCAGCAGATCGTCCGCCTCCGGCTCCGCGGCTCCGCCGAAGAGGGAACGGGACGCCCAGGTCGAGCTGACGACGATCAGCCGCTGGCCGGGGCCCACGCCCAACGCACGGCGGAATGCGGCGCGTCGGGGGAGCGCGGCGAGGATGCGGTCGTAGCACGGGTCCCCGGCGAGCACCGCGGTGGGCGCCGCCTCCGGACAGGCCGAGCGCAGCCGCTCCAGCTGTTCGGGGTGGGACAGGACGGTGGCGGTGGCGAGGGGACGACCGTCTTCCAGGAGCCAGTCGGGCGACAGCCCGAAGACGGGCGGCGAGGACGAGGGCGACGGGTGTCCGGTGTCCGGTGTCCGGTGTCCGGTGTCCGGTGTAGAGAGCCTCTTATTGTATCCGACCCCGTGTGACAGCACGGCCAACTTGCCTTGTACGGACGCCAGTTCACCGCCATAGCTGGCGGACACCACCAGGTCGAACGGCGTCTCCTTGGCCTGCTCCCAGGGCAGGACCGGCAGCCCCGCCCGTGCCAGCAGCTCGGGCACTCCGGCGAGGAACGGGGACGAGCCGGTGCAGGTGGCGGTCATCTGGACGCGCAGGTCGCCGTCGAACAGCGGGAGTACGTCCAGCAGTCGCGTAGCCGACGTCACGTTGTGCACGATGAACAGCACACGGCGGCACCCCACCCGCGTGACCCATCGCTCCGCATCCTCACCCACCGGCACGCGCACCCGCGCTGCCCCACCCGTCACGGGGTTCACCTCAACACTCGATGATGTTGACCGCCAGCCCGCCCCGTGCCGTCTCCTTGTACTTCACGGACATGTCCGCGCCGGTGTCCTTCATGGTCTTGATGACCTTGTCCAGGGACACCTTGTGGGAACCGTCGCCGCGCATGGCCATCTTGGCGGCGGTGACCGCCTTCACCGCGGCCATGCCGTTGCGCTCGATGCACGGGATCTGGACCAGGCCGCCCACCGGGTCGCAGGTCAGGCCGAGGTTGTGCTCCATGCCGATCTCGGCCGCGTTCTCGACCTGCTCGGGGGAGCCGCCGAGTACCTCGGCCAGCGCGCCCGCGGCCATGGAGCAGGCGGAGCCGACCTCGCCCTGGCAGCCGACCTCGGCGCCGGAGATGGAGGCGTTCTCCTTGAAGAGCATGCCGATCGCACCCGCCGCGAGGAGGAAGCGGACCACACCGTCCTCGTCCGCGCCCGGCACGAAGTTGATGTAGTAGTGCAGGACTGCCGGGATGATGCCCGCCGCGCCGTTCGTCGGGGCCGTGACGACCCGGCCGCCGGCCGCGTTCTCCTCGTTCACCGCCATCGCGTAGAGCGTGATCCACTCCATCGCGTGGGCCAGCGGGTCGCCCTCGGCGCGCAGCTGGCGGGCGGAGACGGCCGCGCGGCGGCGGACCTTCAGACCGCCCGGCAGGATGCCCTCGCGGGACAGGCCGCGCCGGACGCACTCGCGCATCACCCGCCATATCTCCAGCAGGCCCGCGCGGATCTCGTCCTCGGTGCGCCAGGCCCGCTCGTTCTCCAGCATCAGCGAGGAGATGGACAGGCCCGTCTCGCGGGTGAGTCGGAGCAGCTCGTCGCCGGTGCGGAAGGAGTACTTCAGGACCGTGTCGTCCAGCTTGATCCGGTCCGCGCCGACCGCGTCCTCGTCCACCACGAAGCCGCCGCCGACCGAGTAGTAGGTCTTCGACAACAGCTCCGCGCCGGAACCGTCGTACGCCCACAGGGTCATGCCGTTGGCGTGGTACGGCAGGGCCTTGCGGCGGTGCAGCACGAGGTCCTTGTCGAAGTCGAAGGCGATCTCGTGCTCGCCGAGCAGGCTGATCCGGCCGTCGGCCCTGATCGCCTCCACGCGCGCGTCCGCCGTCTCCACGTCCACCGTGCGCGGCGAGTCGCCGGCCAGGCCCAGCAGGACGGCCTTCGGCGTACCGTGGCCGTGCCCGGTCGCGCCCAGCGAGCCGTACAGCTCCGTGCGGACGGAGGCGGTCTTTTCCAGCAGGCCTTCGTTGCGCAGCCGACGGGCGAACATCCGCGCCGCGCGCATCGGGCCGACCGTGTGGGAGCTGGACGGGCCGATGCCGATCGAGAACAGGTCGAAGACCGAGATGGCCACGGTCACTCCTCAGGAAACAGGGGGTGGTGGGGCACCCTCCGGCACCTTCCGGCGCTCTGCGTCGGGTGCCCCACCGGGGACTTACTCGGCCGGACCTACTTGTTCAGGCCCGGGTACAGCGGGTGCTTGCCGGCGAGCGCCTTCACGCGCGCCTTGAGGGCCTCGGCGTCGTAGGACGGCTTCAGCGCCTCGGCGATCACGTCCGCGACCTCGGCGAAGTCCTCGGCCGTGAAGCCGCGGGTCGCGAGGGCGGGCGTACCGATCCGCAGACCCGACGTGACCATCGGGGGACGCGGGTCGTTCGGGACCGCGTTGCGGTTGACCGTGATGCCGACCTCGTGGAGCCGGTCCTCGGCCTGCTGGCCGTCCAGCTCGGACTCGCGCAGGTCGACCAGGATCAGGTGTACGTCCGTGCCGCCGGACAGCACGTTCACCCCGGCCTCGCGGGCGTCCGCCGCCGTCAGCCGCTCGGCGAGGATGCGGGCACCGTCCACGGTACGACGCTGGCGCTCCTTGAAGTCCTCCGAGGCCGCGACCTTGAAGGAGACCGCCTTGGCCGCGATCACGTGCTCCAGGGGGCCGCCCTGGAAACCGGGGAAGACCGCCGAGTTCAGCTTCTTCGCGAAGTCCTTGTTGCGCGCGAGGATGATGCCGCCGCGCGGGCCGCCGAGCGTCTTGTGGGTCGTGGAGGTGACCACGTCCGCGAACGGCACCGGGTTGGCGTGCAGACCGGCCGCGACCAGGCCCGCGAAGTGCGCCATGTCGACCCACAGGTACGCCTCGACCTCGTCGGCGATCCGGCGGAACTCGGCGAAGTCCAGCTCACGCGGGTACGCCGACCAGCCCGCGATGATCACCTTCGGGCGGTGCTCCTTGGCGAGCCGCTCCAGCTCGGCCATGTCGACCAGGCCGGTCCCGGCGTCCACGTGGTAGGCGACCACGTTGAACTGCTTGCCGGAGAAGTTCAGGCGCATCCCGTGGGTCAGGTGGCCGCCGTGCGCGAGGTCCAGGCCGAGGATGGTGTCCCCGGGCTGGGCCAGCGCGAACAGGGCCGCCTGGTTGGCGGAGGCGCCGGAGTGGGGCTGCACATTGGCGTACTCGGCGCCGAACAGCTCCTTGACCCGGTCGATGGCGATCTGCTCGGCGACGTCGACGTGCTCGCAGCCGCCGTAGTAGCGGCGGCCCGGGTAGCCCTCGGCGTACTTGTTGGTGAGGACCGAGCCCTGCGCCTCCATCACCGCGAGCGGCGCGAAGTTCTCGGAGGCGATCATCTCCAGCGTGGACTGCTGGCGATGCAACTCGGCGTCGACCGCGGCGGCGATCTCCGGGTCCAGCTCGTGCAGGGACGTGTTCAGGACAGTCATACGGCTACGACTCCTCAGCCGGCGGAAAAGGCGGTGTACTCGTCGGCGGAGAGCAGCTCGGCCGGCTCCTCCGCCACGCGTACCTTGAACAGCCAGCCGCCCTCGAAGGGGGCGGAGTTCACCAGCGACGGGTCGTTGACGACGTCCTCGTTGACCTCGGTGACCTCACCGGTGACCGGCGAGTACAGGTCGGAGACCGACTTGGTCGACTCCAGTTCGCCACAGGTCTCGCCCGCGGTCACGGTGGAGCCGGCCTCGGGGAGCTGGACGAAGACGACATCGCCGAGCGCGTTGGCCGCGTGCTCCGTGATGCCGACCGTCGACACGCCGTCCGCGGCGGCCGACAGCCACTCGTGCTCCTTGCTGTAACGCAGCTGCTGGGGGTTGCTCATGGCCTGAATTCTCCTGTACGCGCGTGAATGCTGATGAAGGGGGACTGCTGGAGACGCACGCGAGCAGCGGTGATGTGCCCGACGTCACGTCCTGGGGCAGCGGCTCGGGGCTACGACGGTGTCACTTCTGGCGCTTGTAGAACGGCAGCGCCACGACCTCGTACGGCTCGTGGCTGCCCCGGATGTCCACGCCGACGCCCGTGGTGCCCGGCGCCGCGTGCGCCGCGTCGACGTAGGCCATCGCGATCGGCTTGCCCAGGGTGGGGGAGGGGGCGCCGGAGGTGACCTCGCCGATCACCGCGCCGTCCGCGACGACGGCGTACCCGGCGCGCGGGACCCGGCGGCCCTCGGCGATCAGCCCGACGAGCACCCGCGGCGGGTTTTCCTGCGCGCGGGAAGCGGCCGCGGACAGCGCCTCGCGCCCGACGAAGTCACCCTCCTTCTCGAACTTCACGACTCGGCCGAGCCCGGCGTCGAAGGGGGTGAGCGAGGTGGTCAGCTCGTGCCCGTACAGCGGCATGCCCGCCTCCAGGCGCAGCGTGTCCCGGCAGGACAGGCCGCACGGGACCAGGCCGACGCCCTCGCCGGCCTTGGTCAGCGCCTGCCACAGCTCCACGGCGTGCTCGGGCTTCACGAACAGCTCGAAGCCGTCCTCGCCGGTGTACCCGGTGCGGGCGATCAGGGCCGGGACGCCGGCGACCGTGCCGGGCAGACCGGCGTAGTACTTCAAGCCGTCGAGGTCGGCGTCGGTGAGGGACTTCAGGATGCCGGGGGACTCCGGGCCCTGGACGGCGATGAGGGCGTACGCGTCCCGGTCGTCGCGCACCTCGGCGTCGAAACCGGCGGAACGCTCGGTGAGCGCGTCCAGCACCACCTGGGCGTTGGAGGCGTTGGCGACCACCATGTACTCGGTCTCGGCCAGCCGGTAGACGATCAGGTCGTCCAGGATGCCGCCGTCGGCCCGGCAGATCATGGTGTAGCGGGCGCGGCCGACACCGACGGAGGCGATGTTGCCGACCAGGGCGAAGTTCAGGAAGGCGGCCGCCTCGGCGCCGGTCACCGTGATCTCGCCCATGTGGGAGAGGTCGAACAGGCCGGCCTTCGTCCGCACCGCGACATGCTCGTCGCGCTCGGAGCCGTAGCGCAGGGGCATGTCCCAGCCGGCGAAGTCGGTCATCGTCGCACCGAGCGAGCGATGCAGCGCATCCAGCGCGGTGTGGCGGAGTTCGGTACTGCTCATCGGTCGGTCGTCTCCCAGGAAGGCAGAACAGGCGAGGAACGTTCCTCCCCATCTGTCATCGGAACCTGAGAGGTTCGCCGGGACCGCCACAGGGACGATCACGGCTTGCACCTTGGGTGGAGCCACTGACACAGCGGCCCGCTTTTCAGATGTGCCTCGCCCGCGCGGTAACGGGGCCTGAGAGATTCAAGGGAGGGACTTGCTCCTTCGGCGCCCCAGCGAAGACTGCTGGGGACTCTCCCGCGCGGATTCAAACGGCCGGTATGCAGTTGGCGGGCACATCATTGCACGCCGCACCCCCGCCCGTCAGGGCCACATCTGTAACCGACCTGTGGCAGTACGCGCACCGAACCGCCGACGACCGTCCATTACCTTCCCTTTACATTAATCGGGCATGGGGATTACCAGGCCGACAGGGGAGGACGATCACGGTGAACAGCACCCCGTTGTACGCCACCGCCACCGCCACCGCCACCACCGGCATCGCGGTGCCCAAGCAGCCCGCCGCCCCCGCGCGCGAGCGCTGCGCCGAGCGCCCGGCCCCGGTCGTCCGTGATCTGCGGGACCGCGCCGGCCGCAGCCCGCGCGTCCTGCTCTTCGGCCCGAAGGACCTGGTGGTGATCACCGGCCTGCCCGGCAGCGGCAAGTCCACGCTGATGCGGCGCGCGGTCCCGGGCCGCCGCATCGACTCCCAGGACACCCGCGACCGCTTCGCGGCCCGCCTGCCCCGCTTCCTCCCCTACGCGCTCTACCGCCCCCTGGTCCGCCCTCGCGCACTACACCGGCCTGCGCAGCGCCCTGCGCGGCGGGGAGGGCGTCGTCGTCCATGACTGCGGCACCCAGTCCTGGGTACGCGCCTGGCTCGCCCGCGCGGCGCGTCGCCGCGGCGGCACCCTGCACCTGCTGCTGCTCGACGTCGCCCCCGACACCGCCCGCGCCGGCCAGCGCGAGCGCGGCCGCGGCGTCTCCCGCTACGCCTTCGCCCGCCACCGCCGTACGACCGCCCGGCTGCTCCACGCGGCCGGCCGAGGCGAGCCCCCCACGGGCTGCGGCTCGGCGGTACTGCTGGACCGGGCTGCGGCGGACACCCTGCAGCGGATCGCGTTCACGGGCTGAGCCGTCCGGACCGAGTCCACGAGATCCGAACCGTGGCCACGAAATGCGGTGTTGTCACAGCCACCCGCTAGCCTTCATGGTCACAGCAGTTGTTCCCAGCAGGCGGTAGGCAGATGGACTTCCCGGCGGACATTCCCGCGGACTTCCCGGCACAGGCGCACCCCCAGCCGCACAGCGGCTGGCCCGGCAACGAGCTGGAGGAGGTGCTCGCGGCCTCCCTCGGCATACCCGCGGCGGCGGGCCGGATCGTCGAGGTCCTGGGCCGGAGCCTGCTCTGGATCCCGCTGCCGGCCGGCGGCGGCCCGGGCCGCGGCGCGCTCGACCTGCCCACGCTGGACATCGACGGCCAGGTGTACGTCCCCGTGTTCAGCTCCGAGGAACAGCTGCGCCAGGCGGCCGGCTCCCATATGTCGTACACCATCGCCCCCGCCGTGGAGTTCGCCCGCGGTCTGCCCCCGCAGGTCGGCATCGCGGTGAACGCGGGCGCCCTGGTCGGCATCCCGCTCCCGCCCACGGCGGTGGCCGAGCTGTGCCGGTCCGGGCGTACCCCGCTGGACGGCCCCGCCACCGGCGGCCGGGTCCGCCTCTTCGAGCCCGACTGGCAGGACGACCCGGTCGACTTCCTCTCCGCCGCGTCCGCCGAGTTCGCCGCGACCGGCGTGGTCGTCACCGCCCGCCGCTGCCTGGCCGTCATCGAGACGGCCGACCCGGTCATGTTCGTCGGCGTCGAACTCTCCCAGTGGGACGGCGACCTCCGCACCCGCCCCCTGGAGGCCCTGGGCAAAGCCCTCGGAAAAATCCCGGTCCAGTGGCCGGTCAACCTGGTCCTCCTGGACGTGACGGACGACCCGGTGGCCACCTGGCTCAAGTCGAACGTCCGCCCCTTCTGTCAATACGGCCACTGAGCCAACCCGAAGGGGCGCGGGGCTGTGTCCGATATGCGGCTCCGCCGTGGGGCGCGAGTACCCCCCCACGAACCCGCACCCGCGCGCGAACCCGAGGCCGCACCCCGGTGGGCGCTTAAGCTGTCTCCAAACGCGGGGCACAGACAAAGAAGGGCACGACAGGTGAGCGCGAGCCACAGCGGCAGCGTCGAGCACATGCTGCGCCAGGTCACCCCCGGCCGCTACGACGCCTACGAGGCCCTGCTGCGCGCCCTCGCCACCCCGTCCTCCGGCCAGATCTGGATGCTCCTGTGGCACGGCCAGTCCGGCTCCCCGGACGCCCAGTACGGGAACATGGAAGTCGACGGCTTCCACTACGCCCCCTGTGTCACCTCCGCCCAGGAACTCTCGGCCAGCGGCTGGAACCGCTCGTACGAGGTCGTCGACGCCCTGGACGTGGCCCGCACCCTCTATCCGGACCACTACGGCCTCTGGCTCAACCCGCACGCCCGGGGCGGCGGTGTCGGCATCCCCTGGCTGGACCTGCGCCGCATCGCCACCGGCCTGGACCGCCAGCCCGCCGGCCCCCTCCGGCTGACCGAGCCCGGCATCGAGATCCCGCAGTTCTACGCCCTGCTCGCGCAGAACGCCCACCGCACCCCGGCCCTGCGCTCCCTGCGCCGCGCCTGGGTGCAGCCGGCGCTCGGCGCGCCGTGCCTCGCCCTCGGCCTGGATGTGTACGACACCTCGCCGGCCGCGGTCGACTCGGTGCGCGCGATGATGCAGCAGTCCGTGGGGGCGGTCCCGGAGGGCCTGCCGGTGTCGACGGTCGCGATGACCGACGACTACGACCCGGTGGTGATCTGGATGCGGGCCAACGCCCGCCCGTTCTACGACCGCGAGGCCCACGCGGCCCCGCCCCCGCCCCAGCTCCAGGCCGCCCCCCAGCAGCAGGCCCCGGCCGCCGGATACGGCTATCCGCCGGTGCACGGCAGCTACTGACCGCGGCCGCCGACCAGCCGCCGCCGGCGTCCTACGCAGTCGCTGACCCGCGCCCAGGGCGGTGAATCCGCTTACTTCCGCGACTTCACGCGACGCTCTCGCTACGGTCTGTCCCCTTCTGTGCCGTCCGTTCGCCGTGACTTCCTGTCCGCATAACAGGAAACGCCAGCTTGCATCACGGTTGCGCATCCATTCGTTGTCAAGGCTGGCGGCTGATCACGCCAGCGTTGAAGACTCCCCCTTCAAGGGGTTCGCCCCTGTGTACGACGGACTGATTGATGCCGCTACCAGCGGCAAGTGCGGGCCGGCTACCGCCGGTTGAGAGGGGTCCCAGCCTGATGACGGCACCATTGCACGAGCCGGCCGCGGAAGCCGCCCCAGGTGCGGCAGAGGAAGCCGCGGCCGCGGCCACCGGCGCGAAGGCCGTCCAGGGCCGGTCCCTGGGCCGGATCGCCTGGGAGCGCCTCAAGCGGGACAAACTCGCCCTGACGGGCGGCGTAGTCGTGCTTCTCCTCATCGTGATCGCGCTGCTCGCACCGTTGATCACGAACCTTGTCGGCCAGGACCCGGACGTCTACCACCAGGACCTGATCGACCCGCTGTTCAGCACCCCCAAGGGTTCCCTGGGCGGCATCAGCGGCGACCACCTGCTCGGTGTGGAGCCGGTCAACGGCCGCGACATCTTCGCCCGCATCCTGTACGGCGCCCGGATCTCGCTGCTCGTCGGCTTCCTGTCCGCCGTGGTCGCCGTCGTCCTGGGCACCGTCCTCGGCATCCTGGCGGGCTTCTTCGGCGGCTGGGTGGACTCCCTCATCAGCCGCGTCATGGACGGCCTGCTCGCCTTCCCGCAGCTGCTGTTCATCATCGCGCTGGTCTCCGTCATGCCCAACCAGATGCTGGGACTCACCGGCACGGGCGTGCGGGTGTTCGTGATGATCCTGGTCATCGGCTTCTTCGGCTGGCCGTACATCGGCCGTGTCGTGCGCGGCCAGACCCTCTCGCTGCGCGAGCGCGAGTACGTCGAGGCGGCCCGCTCGCTCGGTGCCGGGCAGTTCTACATCCTCTTCAAGGAACTGCTGCCCAATCTCGTCGCGCCCATCATCGTCTACACGACGATGATGATCCCCACGAACATCCTCACCGAAGCGGCGCTCAGCTTCCTGGGCGTGGGCGTCAAGCCGCCCACGTCCTCCTGGGGGCAGATGCTCTCGAGTGCGATCGATTACTACGACTCGGACCCCATGTACATGGTGATCCCGGGCGTGGCGATCTTCATCACGGTTCTTGCCTTCAACCTCTTCGGCGACGGCGTGCGGGACGCGCTCGACCCGAAGGGCTCCCGCTGAAGTGCCGTACCCCAAGCGTCCCGTGAGCTCATCCACGGGGTCTCTCATCAAATTCGGAGGATCCGAGATCGTGACTACCCAACGCACCTCAGGGCGGCGCAAGCAAGCCCTTGCCGCTGCCGCAGTGGTCGCCGGGCTGCTGACCACGGCGGCGTGCGGCGGAGGCAACGGCAGCGGTTCGAAGGACGGCGCAGCCGGCTTCGACGCGGCGAACAACAAGGTGGCCCAGGCCGACCAGGTCAAGAAGGGCGGCACCCTGAAGTTCGTGAGCACGCAGGACGCCGACTCGTGGGACACCACGCGCGGCTACTACGGCTTCATGTGGGACTTCTCCCGCTACTACAGCCGTCAGCTGCTCACCTACAAGACGTCGCCGGGCGCCGAGGGCGCGAAGCTCACCCCGGACCTCGCCACCGACAGCGGCAAGGTCTCGGGCGACGGCAAGACCTACACGTTCACCCTGCGCGACGGCATCACCTGGGAGGACGGCAAGCCGATCACCTCCCAGGACGTCAAGTACGGCATCGAGCGCTCCTGGGCGCAGGACGTCCTGTCCGGCGGTCCGGTCTACCTCCAGCAGATGCTGGACCCGCAGAACACCTACAAGGGTCCGTACAAGGACACCTCGAAGGACCACCTGGGCCTGAAGGCGATCGACACGCCGGACGCGAAGACGATCGTCTTCCACCTGCCGACGGCCAACTCGGACTTCCTCCAGGTGCTGGCGATGACCACGGCCTCCCCGGTCCGCCAGGACATGGACACCAAGTCCAAGTACGGCCTGCACCCGTTCTCCTCCGGCCCGTACAAGTTCCAGTCGTACAGCCCGGGCAAGAGCCTGGTCCTGGTCCGCAACTCCAACTGGAAGGCGTCCTCGGACCCGGTCCGCAAGGCTTACCCGGACCAGATCACCCTGGACATCTCCACCAACCAGGCCGACTCGGACCAGCGCCTGATCAACGGCGACTACGACATCGACGCCTCGCAGACCGGCCTGGGCTCGCAGGGCCGCCAGATCGCCCTGAAGCAGCACAAGGACAATCTGGACAACCCGGTCTCCGGCTTCATCCGCTACGCGGTCTTCCCGCAGAGCGTCAAGCCGTTCGACAACCTCCACTGCCGCAAGGCCGTGATCTACGCAGCCGACCACGTGTCGCTGCAGACCGCCCGCGGTGGCCCGATCGCCGGTGGTGACATCGGCACCAACATGCTCCCGCCGTCGGTCGCCGGTGGCGAGGGTCAGAAGTACGACCCGTACCAGATCTCCGGTGCGAACAAGAACGGCAACGTCGACCTGGCCAAGCAGGAGCTCAAGGCCTGCGGTCAGCCGAACGGCTTCTCGACGACCATCGCCGTCCGCAACAACAAGTCGCAGGAAGTCGCCACCGCCGAGTCCCTGCAGGCCGCGCTGAAGAAGGTCGGCATCAACGCCGACATCTACCAGTACGACGGTTCGCAGAGCCCGGGCATCATCGGCTCCCCGTCGAACGTCGAGAAGAAGAAGCTCGGCATCATCATCATGGGCTGGGGTCCGGACTTCCCGACCGTCCAGGGCTACGGCATCCCGCTGTGGGACAGCAAGTACATCCTGCAGAGCGGTAACAACAACTACGCCCTGATCAAGGACAAGACGATCGACGGGCTCTTCGACCAGTACACCACCACGCTGGACGAGGCGAAGAAGACCCAGATCTCCACGGAGATCAACCACAAGGTGATGGAGGGCGCGTACTACCTGCCCTTCACCTTCGAGCGGCTGCTCAACATCCGCTCCTCACGTCTGGGCAACGTGTACACGACGAACGCGTACAGCGGTTACTACGACTTCGTCAACCTCGGCCTGAAGTCCACGAAGTAGTCCCGGCACACCCGCCGAACGGCACGAAAGGCAGGTGAAGGCCGGCGCGGCGAGCCGCGGGCCCACGGAAGATCTCCGGGGCCCGCGGTCCGCGGCGGGCCGTAAGCTGTGCTCGCTTACCTCATCAGGCGGCTGTTCGCCGCCGTAGTGATGCTGGTGGTCATCATCCTGGTGGTCTTCAGCATCTTCTTCCTCGTCCCCAAGTGGGCGGGCGTGGACATCGCCACGAGCTTCGTGGGCAAGCAGGCAGACCCGCACGCCGTCGAGGCCGTGCGCGAGAAGCTGGGTCTGAGCGACCCGATCTACTCGCAGGTCTGGCACTTCTTCAAGGGCATCTTCGTGGGCCGCACCTACGCGGCCGGCGGCGATGTCACCCACTGTGCCGCGCCGTGCTTCGGCTACTCCTTCCGCAGCGAGCAGGCCGTCTGGCCGGTGCTGACCGACCGCTTCCCGGTGACCCTGGGTCTCGCGCTCGGCGCCGCCGTGCTGTGGCTGGTCTTCGGTGTCGCCGCGGGTGTGCTCTCCGCCCTCAAGCGGGGCAGCCTGTGGGACCGCGGCGCGATGGTCGTCGCCCTCAGCGGTGTCTCGCTGCCGATCTACTTCACCGGTCTGCTCTCGCTGGCGATCTTCAGCTACGGACTGGGCTGGATCAACGGCCAGTACGTCTCGATCAGCGACAGCTTCTCCAGCTGGCTCGGCGGCATGATCCTGCCCTGGATCACCCTCGCCTTCCTGTACGCGGCGATGTACGCCCGGATCACCCGCGCCACGATGCTGGAGATCCTCGGCGAGGACTACATCCGCACCGCCCGCGCCAAGGGCCTCACGGAGAAGGTCGTCATCAGCAAGCACGCCATGCGCTCGACGATGACCCCGATCCTGACCATGCTCGGCATGGACCTCGGCGCCCTGATCGGCGGCGCGATCCTCACCGAGACCACGTTCAGCATCCCCGGCCTCGGCCAGGCCGTGCTGACGGCCATCAAGAACCAGGACCTCCCCATCATCCTGGGTGTCACCCTGATCACCTCCCTCGCGGTGCTCCTCGCCAACCTCGCGGTGGACATCCTGTACGCCGTGATCGACCCCCGAGTGAGGCTCGCATGACCGAACTCAGCAAGACCGGAGCGGCCGTGGGCGAGCCCACGGACGCCTCGCCCGCGCCGGACTCCTTCCTCGAAGTGCGCGACCTGAAGGTGCACTTCCCGACCGACGACGGTCTGGTGAAGTCCGTCGACGGCCTGAGCTTCCAGCTGGAGAAGGGCAAGACCCTCGGCATCGTGGGCGAGTCCGGCTCCGGCAAGTCCGTCACCTCGCTCGGCATCATGGGCCTGCACACCGCCGGCCAGTACGGCAAGCGCAAGGCGCAGATCTCCGGCGAGATCTGGCTGAACGGCACCGAGCTGCTGTCCGCCGACCCCGACCACGTGCGCAAGCTGCGGGGCCGCGAGATGGCGATGATCTTCCAGGATCCGCTGTCCGCGCTGCACCCGTACTACACGATCGGTGCGCAGATCGTGGAGGCCTACCGGATCCACCACGACGTCGACAAGAAGACCGCCCGCAAGCGGGCGGTCGAGATGCTCGACCGCGTGGGCATCCCGCAGCCGGACAAGCGGGTGGACAGCTACCCGCACGAGTTCTCCGGCGGTATGCGCCAGCGCGCCATGATCGCCATGTCGCTCGTGAACAACCCCGAACTGCTCATCGCGGACGAGCCGACCACCGCGCTCGACGTGACGGTCCAGGCGCAGATCCTGGACCTGATCCGCGATCTGCAGAAGGAGTTCGGCTCCGCGGTCATCATCATCACCCACGACCTGGGCGTCGTCGCCGAACTGGCCGACGACATCCTGGTGATGTACGGCGGCCGCTGTGTCGAGCGCGGCCCGGCCGAGAAGGTGTTCTACGAGCCCCGTCACCCCTACACCTGGGGTCTGCTCGGCTCGATGCCGCGCCTGGACCGCGACCAGCAGGAGCGCCTGATCCCGGTCAAGGGCTCCCCGCCCTCGCTGATCAACGTCCCGTCCGGCTGCGCCTTCAACCCGCGCTGCCCGTACGCCGACCTCCCGAAGGACAACCTGACCCGCACCGTCCGCCCGGAGCTGTCCGAGGTCGGAGCGGGGCACTGGGCCGCCTGCCACATGTCGCAGGAGCAGCGGGAACGGATCTGGACCGAAGAGATTGCGCCGAAGCTGTGAGTGAGAACGCAGAGGACAAAGAGGTGAAGGCTGCCGGTGCGGCCACCCTCAGCAAGGACGCCGCGCCCGGCGAGACCCTGCTGAAGGTGACCGGGCTGCAGAAGCACTTCCCCATCAAGAAGGGCCTGTTCCAGCGGCAGGTCGGCGCCGTGCGCGCGGTCGACGGGATCGACTTCGAGGTCCGCTCCGGCGAAACCCTCGGCGTCGTGGGCGAGTCGGGCTGCGGCAAGTCGACGATGGGCCGGCTGATCACCCGGCTGCTCGAACCGACGGCCGGCTCCATCGAGTTCGAGGGCAAGGACATCACGCACCTCGGCGTGGGCGGCATGCGCCCGATGCGCCGCGATGTGCAGATGATCTTCCAGGACCCGTACTCGTCGCTGAACCCGCGGCACACCATCGGCACGATCGTCGGGGCTCCCTTCCGGCTGCAGGGCGTCGAGCCCGAGGGCGGCATCAAGAAGGAGGTCCAGCGGCTGCTGTCGGTGGTCGGCCTCAACCCCGAGCACTACAACCGCTATCCGCACGAGTTCTCCGGCGGCCAGCGCCAGCGCATCGGCGTGGCAAGGGCGTTGGCTCTGGAGCCGAAGCTGATCGTGGCGGACGAACCGGTCTCCGCACTGGACGTCTCGATCCAGGCGCAGGTCGTGAACCTCATGGACGACCTCCAGGAGGAACTGGGCCTGACGTATGTGATCATCGCGCACGACCTCTCGGTCGTCCGGCACGTGTCGGACCGTATCGCGGTGATGTACCTCGGCAAGATCGTCGAACTCGCCGACCGGGACTCGCTGTACAAGGCGCCGATGCACCCGTACACCAAGGCGCTGATGTCGGCGGTGCCGATCCCGGACCCGAGGCGGAAGAACGCGAAGAGCGAGCGCATCCTGCTCAAGGGCGACGTGCCCTCGCCGATCTCGCCGCCCTCGGGCTGCCGCTTCCACACCCGGTGCTGGAAGGCGACGGAGATCTGCCGCACCACCGAGCCGGCGCTGCTGGAGCTGAGGCCCGGTCAGCGGGTCGCCTGCCACCACCCGGAGAACTTCGAGGACCAGGCACCGCAGGACACGGTTCTGCTGACCGCCGCGAAGGAGGCGGCGGAACTGGTCGCCGACGAGGTCCTCGCGGAGTCGGCGGAGACGTCGGCGGCGGTGGCGGCGGAGCTGGCGGAGGAGAGCGCGGAAGAGGCAACCGAGGAGAACAGCTCCGAAGAGAACGCCTCCGCCTCCGAGGAGAGCACTTCCGAGGAGAGCACTCCCAAGGCGAGCACTCCCGAAGCGAGCGCCTCCGAGGAGAGCACCGAGGAGACCGGCTCCCAGGAGTCAACCGGCAAGTAGCGCATGACAGTCCGGCAAAGTCATGTACATGCCTGAGCGGGAGAGTGCAGAGTCGTCCGTGTCCGACCACTGATCGGTACACGCTCGAAAGGGACGACCATGGCACTCTCCCGTTCGGCACGTTCAGGGGCGCTGGTCACCGCCGCGGCCTCCTTCCTCCTCATCGCCGCCGCCTCCGCCCCCACTCCGGGCGCCCCCGGCGTAGGCGACCCCTACTTCCCACAGCTGGGCAACGGCGGCTTCCACGCGCTGCACTACGACCTGGACATCGCCTACGCGCCCGGCACCGGCCGCCTGGACGGCCGTACCGCCCTTACCGCACGCGCCACGCAGAACCTGTCCTCCTTCGACCTGGATCTGCAGCAGCTGGACGTCAGCGGTGTCGAAGTCGACGGCAGACGCGCCCAGTTCACCCGCTCCGGGGACGAACTCGTCATCACCCCGCGCCACAGCCTCGCCCGGGGCCGTACCTTCCGGGTGACCGTCACCTACGGCGGCATACCCCAGCCCCTCGGCGGACCCATCGTGTTCGGCTCCAAGTACGGCTGGATGAAGACCGCCGACGGCGTCTTCGTCGCCTGTGAGCCCAACGCCGCCTCCACCTGGTTCCCGTCCAGCGACCACCCCTCCGACAAGGCCACCTACGACATCCGGATCAAGGCACCCCAGGGCCTGACCGGCGTCTCCAACGGCCGGCTCGTGTCGACGTACGACCGGGGCGGCTCGACGTACACCCACTGGCGCGAGTCGAAGCCCATGGCGACCTACCTCGCCACCGCCACCATCGGCAAGTTCGACGTGCGCACCGGACGGACCCCCGGCGGCATCCCGGTCTATGTCGCCATCGACCCCGTCCTGAAGAACCGCAACAAGGTCGACGTGTACGCCGTCACCGCCGCCGCGACCGACTACTGGTCGAAGATCTTCGGGCCGTACCCGTTCGAGGAGACCGGCGCGATCGTGGACGACATGCCCGAGGCCGGGTTCTCGCTGGAGGTGCAGAGCAAGCCGGCCTACTCGGCGGTGCGCAACGAGACGACCATCGTGCACGAGCTGGCCCACCAGTGGTTCGGCGACTCGGTGAGCGTGGCGCAGTGGAAGGACATCTGGCTCAACGAGGGCTTCGCCACCTACGCCCAGTGGCTGTGGGCGGAGCACCAGGGCACCCGCTCGGCCCACGACTCGTTCCTGGCCGCCTACAACTCCACACCCGCCGATTCGTCCTTCTGGAAGATCGAGGTGGCCGACCCGCAGCGCGACACGATGTTCGCATCCGCCGTCTACCAGCGCGGCGCGATGACGCTGCAGATGCTCCGCGAGCGGATCGGCGACAAGGCCTTCTTCAAGCTGCTGCCCGCCTGGACGACGCTCCACCGGTACGGCAACGCGGACACCGCCGACTTCATCCGCCTCGCCGAGCGCGTCAGCGGACAGCAGCTGGACGACCTCTTCCACACCTGGCTCTTCACACCGGGGAAACCCGCACTGTGAGCCTGGTTTTGTAAGGTTCATGCACTCCGGCGAGTGAGAATGTCGGGGTGCAGCTCCAGCAGATCTTCAGCCCCTCCGTCCAGCACGCACTCGATGTCATCGGCATCTTCGTGTTCGCGATCTCCGGCGCGCTGCTGGCCGTCCGGAAGAACTTCGACGTGTTCGGCATCGCCGTACTCGCCGAGGTGACCGCGCTGGGCGGAGGGCTGTTCCGCGACCTCGTCATCGGAGCCGTGCCCCCGGCCGCCTTCACCGACCTCGGGTACTTCCTGACCCCGCTGCTGGCCGCGCTGGTCGTCTTCTTCCTGCATCCGCACGTGGAACGCATCCAGTCGGCGGTGCTGGTCTTCGACGCGGCCGGCCTCGGCCTGTTCTGCGTCAGCGGTACGACGAAGGCGTACACCTACGGCCTCAACCTGACCGCGTCGGCGACACTCGGCCTCGCCACCGCCGTCGGCGGCGGTGTGCTCCGGGACGTGCTCGCCAACGAGGTGCCCTCACTGCTGCGCTGGGACCGCGATCTGTACGCGGTCCCAGCGATCGTCGGCGCCACCATGGTGGTGCTGTGCCTGCGCTACGACGTCCTCACCCCGTTCACCAGCGGGCTGGCCGCCGTCACGGCTTTCGTGCTGCGCCTGCTCGCGATGCGGTTCCACTGGCGAGCTCCGCGCGCGTGGAACCGCCGGTCGACGGTGACCGAGGAGTGATCGGGCTGCCCGTGTGCGTGCCGGTGTGCCCGGCGCTGCTGCCGTGCCCGATCTCCATGGTCAGCCACTCGAACACCGTCGGCACCTGCGGTCGCCACAGCGCCATCGAGTGCCCGCCCGCGCTGCGCGGCAGGAACACCACCTTCACGTACGTCGGCGGCTTCGCGATCTGCTCCAGCGCCACGCCGGCCTGGTAGCCGTCGCCGTTCTCGCCGGAGATGTACAGCGAGACCTTCGGCGGGGTGCGGTAGTTCTTCAGGATGTAGTAGGGGTTGTTGGCCCGCCGCAGTTCGAGGCTGCCGGCGGCCAGCGAGTTGCGCTCGCCGATCGGGTCGTTGTAGCCGGACAGGCTGATGGCGGCCCGGTAGCGGTCGGGGTGCGCGACGGCGAGCTTGGCCGCACAGTGGGCGCCGGCCGAGTAGCCGGCCGCGGCCCAGCCGTCCGGCGCGGACTCGGCGCGGAAGTTGTCCGTGATCATCTTCGGCACGTCGATGCTCAGCCAGGTGTCAGCGTTCACGGTGCCGGGGATGTTGGCGCACCCCGTGTCGATCTTGGCGATCAGGTTCGTCCGCGGGGACACCAGGATGAACGGGGCGACCTGGCCGCTCTTCATGAGCGGCTCCAGCTGCTCGTGCACCTTCAGTGAGCCGAACCAGGCCTTCGCCGAACCCGGGTAGCCCGACAGCAGTTCGACGACCGGGAACTTCTTGTTCTTGTACGCCGGGTCGTTGTACTGCGGCGGCAGCCAGACGTAGACCTCGGCGTTCACACCCGACACCCGGCCCTTGAGCTGGGTGACCTTGACGCCGCCGGCCGCGTGCATGCCGGGCCCGTCGGCGGGGGTGAACTTCTGCTGCACCTTGGGCAGCTTCTTGTACGCGATGCCACCGGTGCCGTCGGCGCCGAGGTTGGCGGCCTGCTGCACATGGTTGCCCGTGCCGAGCAGGTCGGCCCAGTTGTCGTACAGGTTGTTGGAGTTGTTGACCACCACGAAGACGAGCGTGATGGCAGTGACCTGGGCGAACAGCAGCATCAGCACCCGCAGTGCGGCACGCAGGGGCTTGGGCCCGCGCACTCGCGACCACAGGACGAGCGGCAGTATCAGTGCGACCACGGCCAGCAAGATGGTCGTGTAGAGGAACGGAGTCCCGGTGAGGCTCATGTCCCCATAGAGGGGAATCAGCGGCCTGAGGTTGTGGACGTGTCCGGACACTTACCGAGAAATTGCCGTAACCTCACTCGGCCGAGTGATCCGATAGTACTCCGTCACCGGCCGTACATCTACAAAGCTACCGCTTAGTAGTTTTCTGTTGTACCGTTCACCCATGCCAGAAGCAGCTTCCGCCCCTGCCACACAGGCCGTGATCGGCGACAGCGAGTTCGACCGCGACAGCACGGTCGTCCGGCGCGAGCCCGGCGTCTACGACATCGACCTGTCCGCCGGCTGGACCATCTTCGGTGCCGTCAACGGCGGCTTTCTGCTGGCCGTCCTCGGCCGAGCCCTCGCGGACGCCCTCCCGCACCCGGACCCGTTCACCGTCTCCGCGCACTACCTGACCGCCTCCCGGCCCGGCCCGGCGGTCGTACGCACCGAGACGGTCCGCACCGGCCGCACCCTCTCCACCGGCCAGGCCTCCCTCTTCCAGTGCGACGAGGAGGGCAACGAGGTCGAACGCATCCGCGTTCTCGCCTCCTACGGCGACCTCACCGCCCTCCCCGACGACGTCCGTACCACGGCGACACCGCCCGCGATCCCGCCGCAGGAGCAGTGCTTGGGGCCCGGTGACGGCCCGGCCCCGGTCGACGGCGGCTCCGCCATCGCCGACCGGCTGATGATCAAGCTGGACCCGGCCACCCTCGGCTGGGCGCTGGGCGCGCCCTCCGGAAAGGGCGAGATGCGCGCCTGGTTCGGTCTGGCCGACGGCCGCGACGCGGACCCCCTCTCGCTGCTGCTGGCGGTGGACGCCCTGCCGCCCACCGCCTTCGAGATCGGCCTCAAGGGCTGGGTCCCCACGGTGGAACTCACCGTCCATGTCCGCCATCGCCCGGCCCCCGGCCCGCTGCGGGTGTCCATCACCACCCGCAACCTGGCCGGCGGCTTCCTGGAGGAGGACGCCGAGGTCTGGGACAGCGAGGACCGCCTGGTCGCCCAGTCCCGGCAGCTGGCCCGGGTCAGCCGCGGCTGAGCGGCTTCCGGCCCAGCCAGGCCGCCAGCTGGTCGTAGGCTCCCGCGCCCTCGGGCGCTTCCCGGCGGGTGTGGAAGGGGGTCTCCGCGTCTCGGGGGCGGGAGTCGGGCAGTACCCGGCGCGCCGTGGCGAGGGCGAACTCGGCCAGCTCCGGGTCGAGTCCGTGGGGGTGGCCGAGGGCTTCGGAGAGGTCCCAGGAGTGGGTCACGATCTCCATGACGTAGCCGGAGAGCGCCGCGTGGCCGGGAACCTCGCCCCAGGGCACCCGCACCGGGCTCGTCATCCGCTCGTCGCTCTCCCAGGCCTTCAGGACGCGGACGCGCACCTCGTCGTAGGCCGTCGGCCAGCCGTCGTCCGCGACGCCGTCGGCGACGGGCTCCACCGCGAGTCCGTCGCCGCCCTCGCCGACGACCGCGATCCGGCGGGTGCCGCCGACGACGTGGCTCAGCAGGGCCCGTACGTCGAACTCGGTACAGGGGGTCGGCCGGGTGAAGTCTTCGGCGCGCACGGTCTTGATGAGCGCGGCCGCTTGCTCGGTGGCGCGGGTGTAGAAGGGGCGGGGGTCGGTGAACACGTTCGTCATGATGTGCCTCTCGGTGAGCCGGTACGCCGAGCATCCCCGGATAACCTGACAGATTCCGTCAACATTTGCGTGAGCCGTACCGCGACGGAATGCTGGGCGCGTGAAGTCCGACCGGCTGCTGTCGATCCTGCTGCTCCTGCAGACCCGGGGACGCGTCCCCGCGCCCGAACTCGCCGACCGGCTGGAGGTGTCGGTCCGCACCATCTACCGGGACATCGAGGCACTGTCGGCCTCCGGCGTCCCGGTGTACGCCGAGCGCGGCCGGCGCGGCGGCATCGAGCTGCTCGCCGGTTTCCGCACCGACGTCACCGGACTGACCGCCGACGAGTCCCGTGCCCTGTTCATCCTGGCCGCACAGGGCGCCCATGCCGCCCTCGGGCTCGACGCGGCCCTCGGCTCGGCCCTGCGCAAGGTGATGGCCGCGCTGCCGGCGCCGCACCGCCCCGCCGCGGAGGTGACCAGCCGCCGCATCCTGGTGGACGCCACCCGCTGGAAGAGCGGCCCCCAGCAGGCCGTCGACCTGGAGGTGCTCCAGGACGCGGTCTTCTCCGACCGGCGCCTGAAGCTGCGCTACCGGCACAGCGGGGAGCGGGAAGCGCGGACGTACACCGTGGACCCGTACGGCCTCGTCGCCAAGGCCGGGGTCTGGTACCTGGTCGCCGACCGGCGCGCGGTGCCGCAGCTGTTCCGGGCCGACCGGATCCGCTCGGCCCGGCCGCTGGAGGAACCCGTACGGCGACGTCCGGGCGTCGAACTCGCGGACGCCTGGGAGGTGCTGCGGCGCCAGGTGGAGGAGTGGGAGGGCGGGATCGAGGTGACCGTGCGGGTACGGCGGGAGCGGCTGGACATGTTCCGGCGGGTGGCCGCCGCCCATCTGGCCGCTCCGCCGGACGACGACGGCGAGAGCGAGTGGATCACCGTCCGGCTGTCGTACCCGATGCTGCGCGCGGTCCGCCAACTCCTCGCGTTCTCCGACCAGGTGGAGGTGGTGGACCCGCCCGAGGCCCGCGCGGTGCTGCTGGCGGCGGCCCGTTCCGTCACGGCCCTGTACCAGGAGGCTCCGGGCCCCTGAATTGACAGCCGACGGACAGGGCGACCCCAAGTACCGCCAAGGCACCGTTGGTTGAGTGCGGCTCTCAGGACTTCCTCATACTTCCCGGAGCTGACCCTCATGAAGCGTGCCCGTCTCGTCCCCGCCGTCGCCCTGCTGGCGCTGAACCCGCTGCTGCTGACCGCGTGCGGCTCGGGCGACTCGTCGTCCTCCGGCAGCTCTTCCGGCAGCGGCGGCTCCGGTCGGCAGCAGAGCTGTCAGCGGCCCTCCGGCATGCCCACGGGCGGCGCCGGGCGCCGGCGCCCGAGCGGGATGCCGTCGGCAGCGTCCACCGCGAAGCCGACCGGCACGCCCAGCGGTATGCCCTCGGGCATGGCGAGTGGCGCGCCCGGCGGCGGCCGGGGCGGCGGCTGCGGCGGTCCGGGCGGGGGCCAGGCCGGGGGACAGACCCTGCAGGGCTGACCGAAGGCCGGGTCCGGCGGGATGCCGTCGGCAGCGTCCACCGCGAAGCCGACCGGCACGCCCAGCGGTATGCCCAGCGGTATGCCCTCGGGCATGGCGAGTGGCGCGCCCGGCGGCGGCCGGGGCGGCGGCTGCGGCGGTCCGGGCGGGGGTCAGGCCGGCGGGCAGGCCGGGGGACAGACCCAGCAGGGCTGACCGAAGGCCGGGTCCGAGGGCCGTACGACGGCCGTACCGCTGCCGGGGCGGCGCGCCGGGCGTGCCGCCCTGCCCCGCGCTCGGGGCCGGCTCAGTCCAGCCAGTGGCGGCGGCCGATGGTGATGAGCCGCAGCTGACGGGTGGCGAGCTGGGTGACCCGCTCCCGCTCCTCCGCCGGGGCCTCCAGGGCCTCCAGGAACAGGGAGGCCGTGATGAGCATCTGGTCGACGTAGAGGTGCGCGAGCATCAGCAGGTCGTCGTCGTTCCAGCCGACGGCCTCGGGGTCCTTGGCCAGCTCGGCCTTCACCTCCTCGGCGAACCGTTCCAGTTGGGCCCGGATGGCTTCCCGCACCGGCTGCACCCCGCTGTGCCGCTCCCGGGCGATGAACCGGACGTGGGCCGGGTGCGTGTCCACGTGCCGGGCGATCAACTCGATGGCGCGCGCGATGCGTTCCTCGCTGCCGCCCGCTGTGGACACCGTCGTCCGAACCATCGGGTGCAGGCTGCCCAGCGCCTCGTCGACCAGTGCGACACCGAGGTCGGCCGTCGAGCGGAAGTGCCGGTAGAAGGCGGTCGGGGCGACGCCGACGGCCCGGGTGACCTCGCGCAGACCGAGGCTGCTCAGGCTCTGCTCCTCCAGCAGCGCGAGCGCGGCGTCGAGGAACGCCTGCCGGGTCTTCTGTTTCTGCGCCTGCCGGATGCCGAGGGTGTGACTCATGTCATCCAGTTAACAACTGTTCTCTGGAATTGAAAAGCCGTGCGGCGCGCTAGAGTAGAAGTCAGTGAACAACTGTTACTACAACTGTTCACCGAAACTTCACATCAGCCTGAACCACAAGGCATCCCGGAGGGGGGATCTGATCTCATGCTGTTCCTCGTCGCCGCACTCATGCTGCTCGGCGTCGTCCTGGGCACCGTGGCCCACGCACCGCTGACCGTCACCGCCGTCGTCGCCGCGGTCATCGCCGTCTGGCTCGGCGTCTTCGCGATCCGCGAGCGCCACGGCCGCCGGCGCCGTACGTCGGCCAACTGACCGTCCGCCACGACTTCCAGGAGCTGAACATCATGCAACTCACCGCACCGGTCACGGGCACCGACGAGACCCGCCCGACCGCACGTGACGCCGACGGCATGGCCGTGGCGTCCTTCATCCTCGGCCTGCTCGGCCTGCTCGTCCTCAACATCTTCCTCGGACCGATCTCCATCGTCCTGGCCGTGGTGTCCCTCTGGCGTGGCACCACCCGCCGCGCCCGAGCCTTCCTGGGCCTCACCCTGGGCGTGGCCGACCTGGCCGTCCTGGCGATCGCCATGCAGGTGTCCCACACGCTGTCGTGGAGCCTGTGACCCGCCCGAGCTCCACCTGACCGACCGGCCCCCGAGGACGACGGGGCACCCGGCCGGAACCGCCGGCATCGCCGCCCCGTCCCCACCGGGGGGCAGCCGAACCGCCACCAACCGCCACCGCCGTGGGCGGTCGTTCCGCTGGGGTGGAACGGGTGGGCACGGCCGACAGCGCCGGGCGCGACGCCGCCAAGCCCAGGCGCAGCCAACGCAAGGCGCGCGGCAAGCCCAGCCAACCTGCACGGTCGAAGCCAACCGCAGGGAACCGGCGCCGTAGAATCGGCACACCATGGCTTACCTCGACCACGCCGCGACAACCCCCATGCTCCCGGAGGCGGCAGAGGCACTGACCGCCCAGTTGAGCATCACGGGCAACGCCTCCTCCCTCCACGCATCCGGCCGCCAGGCACGCCGCACGGTCGAGGAGTCCCGCGAAACCCTCGCGGAAGCGCTCGGCGCACGCCCCAGTGAGGTCGTCTTCACCTCGGGCGGCACCGAGGCCGACAACCTCGCCGTCAAGGGCCTGTACTGGTCCCGCCGCGACGCCGACCCGGCCCGCACCCGCGTCCTGGCCAGCCCCGTCGAGCACCATGCCGTCCTGGACGCGGTCCACTGGCTCGGTGAACACGAGGGCGCCACGGTCGAGTACCTCCCTGTCGACTCCTACGGCCGGGTCCACCCCGAGGCCCTGCGCGACGCGATCTCACGCAACCCCGACGACGTCGCCCTGGTCACCGTGATGTGGGCCAACAACGAGATCGGCACGATCCTGCCGGTCCGTGAACTCGCCGAGGTGGCCGCCGAGTTCGGCATCCCGATGCACGCCGACGCGGTCCAGGCCTTCGGGCAGGTCCCGGTCGACTTCGCTGCCTCGGGCCTCGCCGCGATGACCGTCTCCGGCCACAAGATCGGCGGCCCGTACGGCATCGGCGCGCTGCTGCTCGGCCGCGACCACACCCCCGTACCCGTCCTGCACGGCGGCGGCCAGGAGCGGCACGTCCGCTCCGGCACCCTCGACGTCCCCGCCATCGCCTCCTTCGCCGTCGCCGGCCGGCTCGCCACCGAGCGGCGCGCATGGTTCGCCCGCGAGATCGGCGCCCTGCGCGACCGGCTGATCGCGGCCGTCCGCGGTGCGGTCCCGGACGCCATCCTCGGCGGCGACCCGGCCTCCGAGGGCCGCCTCCCGGCCAACGCGCACTTCACCTTCCCCGGCTGCGAGGGCGACTCCCTGCTGCTCCTGCTGGACGCCCAGGGCATCGAGTGCTCGACCGGTTCCGCCTGTACCGCGGGCGTCGCCCAGCCCAGCCATGTGCTGCTCGCCACCGGCACCGACCCGGACCTGGCCCGGGGCACCCTGCGCTTCTCTCTCGGCCACACGTCCACCGAGGCGGACGTGGAAGCGGTCGCGAAGGCGATCGGCCCGGCGGTGGAAAGAGCGCGTGTCGCGGGCCTCAGCTGAGGCACGAGGAGGCGGCGGGCGCAAAAGAGGCAGCTGTCCACAGAGAGGCGGCTGACGCATAAAGAGGCGGCTGAGGCGCAAGCGACAGCCGCCGCGACATCAAGCGACCTACGAGGCGGGTTCCCTTCGCCGGCATTGTCCGGATCAGGTAGTTGGGGGTCGCCTTCCGGTCCAGTACTTGCGACCTTCCGGCCTCTCAGCCCGAGCGTCGACGTCGGCACCAGCGGAGATCGTCTACCTCTCACTGGGGGAGATACTGCATCTCTCGCTGAAGTCGGCTACTCCGCTTGAACTCCCTCACTCGTCTCGCAGGTCTAATTCCAGGGTAAATCGGTACCTATCATGCGCAAGGGGTCCGGCCTTGATTTTTTCGGAGCCGCGTCCCGGAGCCCCGTACCCTGGAGGGGCTATGACTGAGACACCGCAGCGCCCCCTCCGCGTCCTCGCCGCCATGTCCGGTGGAGTCGACTCCGCCGTCGCCGCCGCGCGCGCCGCGGAAGCCGGCCATGACGTCACCGGCGTCCACCTCGCGCTCTCCGCGAACCCGCAGTCCTTCCGGACTGGCGCGCGGGGCTGTTGCACCATCGAGGACTCCCGTGACGCCCGCCGCGCGGCCGACGTCATCGGCATCCCGTTCTACGTGTGGGACCTCGCCGACCGGTTCCGCGAGGACGTGGTCGAGGACTTCATCGCCGAGTACGAGGCCGGCCGCACCCCCAACCCGTGTCTGCGCTGCAACGAGAAGATCAAGTTTGCCGCCCTGCTCGACAAGGCGCTGGCCCTCGGCTTCGACGCGGTCTGCACCGGTCACTACGCCAAGGTGATCGTGCGCGAGGACGGCTCGCGTGAGCTGCACCGCGCCTCCGACATGGCGAAGGACCAGTCGTACGTGCTCGGTGTGCTCGACGACAAGCAGCTCGCCCACGCGATGTTCCCGCTCGGCGACACGGTCACCACCAAGGACGAGATCCGCGCCGAGGCCGAGCGCCGCGGCCTGGCCGTCGCCAAGAAGCCCGACTCGCACGACATCTGCTTCATCGCCGACGGCGACACCCAGGGCTTCCTCGCCCAGCGGCTCGGCAAGGCCGAGGGCGACATCGTCGACGAGTCCGGCGCCCGGCTGGGCACGCACGAGGGCGCGTACGGTTTCACGATCGGCCAGCGCAAGGGCCTGCGCCTCGGCACCCCGGCCCCCGACGGCAAGCCGCGCTACGTCCTCGACATCTCGCCGGTGAACAACACCGTGACCGTCGGCCCGGCCGCCGCCCTGGACGTGACCGGACTGACGGCGATCAAGCCCCGCTGGTGCGGCACCGCCCCCACCGGCCCCGGCACCTACACCGCCCAACTGCGCGCCCACGGCGGCGAGACCGAGGTCAGAGCGGAACCGGTCGACGGCGAGCTGCGCGTCAGCTTCACCGAGCCGGTCCGCGGCGTGGCCCCCGGCCAGGCGATCGTCCTGTACGACGGCACGCGCGTGGTGGGCTCGGCGACGATCGCGACGACCACGCGCGCGACGGCCGCGGCGGTGTAACCGCCGCCGACCGCCGCTCACCCCGCGACGAACTCCGCCAGCACCGGCCCCAGCACCTCCGGCTCCACCATGTGGGTCTGTCCCTCCAGAACCCGGTAGGTGCCCCGGGGCACGGTCCGGGCGACCGCGCGGGACGCGTCGCGCATCCACTCCGGGCTCGCCCCGCCCGCGACCGACAGCACCGGTACGGAGATCGCCGCCAGCCGCTCGCGCGGGAGCAGGCCGTCGCCCATGACCGTGTCGTCGTGCGCGAGGCTCGGCGCGACGGCTTCCATCCCGGCCCACATCGGCGACTGCCGGGCGCCCTGGATCATTTCCTCGCCGAGGCCGGTCAGCCGCAGGAACAGCTCCACCGCGTCCCCGCGCCGGCCGTCCGCGAGCGCCTTGGTCAGGTTCTCCTTGTACGCGGCCTCCCGCTCGGCGCCGCCCGCCAGCGTGTCGGCGTACGGCACCTCGTACACCGCCGCCCGGGGGATCGGCAGCCCGCTCGCCGCCGCCTCCAGGACCAGCGCTCCGCCCGAGGAGACCCCGAACAGCACCGCGTCGCCGCCCACGGCCTCGACCAGCGCGGCCAGGTCCTCGACCTCGCGCCCGACCGAGTACGGCGCCGTGTCACCGCTCGCGCCGCGGCCCCGGCGGTCGTAGACGACGGCCGTGCAGCGGTCCGCGAGCCGCTGTGCCAGGGGCGCCATGGTGCCCCCGGTGGACATGGCGCCGCTCACCAGGATCACCGTCGGCCCCTGGCCGGTCACTTGGTACGCGAGGGCGGTGCCGTCGCGCGAGGTCGTCTTCTTGTCCATGCCGGTGCAGACTGCCGTACCGGCATGAACTCATCGCTCACGACACGTCGACGTCGTAGAAGCAGTAGTGATCCTTGATCTCCGCCACGTCCGGCTTCGGCTCCGGGTACGCCCACACCAGGTCCGCCGCGTCCGGCAGCGACCAGTAGGAGGCAGTGCCCTTGAAGGGGCACACGGTGTGTGTGCCGGAGGGCGTCAGCAGGTCGAGGCGTACGTCCTCGGCGGGGATGTAGTACCGAACCGGGCTGCCCGTCTCGCGCAGCACCAGCGGACGGTCGGACTCCGCGAGCACCAGATCGCCGTGCACCACGCGCACGTGCCGCTCGCTCTTCTCGATGGTGATGGTGTGTCCTTGGCTCATATCTGGACAGCACCGGCGGGCCCGCGCTTCTTCCCGCGCACGGCGCCTCTTCCCGCGTACGGCGCGAGCCGTACGGTAGGGACCATGAACATCTGCGTCTTCCTGTCCGCCGCCGACCTCGACGAGCGTTACACGCGCCCCGCGCGCGAGTTCGCGGAGCTGGTCGGGCGGGCCGGCCACACCCTGGTCTGGGGCGGCTCCGACGTCGGGCTCATGAAGGTCGTCGCCGACGGAGTGGAGGAGGCGGGCGGCCGGCTGCTGGGCGTCACCGTGGAGTTCCTCGCGAACAAGTCACGGCCCGGCGTCGACGAGATGGTCATCGCCGCCGACCTCTCCGAGCGCAAGAAGCTGCTGCTGGAGAAGGCGGACGCCGTGGTGATCATGGTGGGTGGCACCGGCACGCTGGACGAGGCCACGGAGATCCTGGAGCTGAAGAAGCACGGCCGCGCCGAGAAGCCGGTCGTCCTGCTGAACACCGCGGGCTTCTACGACGGTCTGCGCGAGCAGTTCCGACGCATGGAGGACGAGGGCTTCCTGCCGCGTCCGCTGTCCGAGCTGATGTTCTTCGCCGAGGAGCCGGCCGGGGCCCTGGCCCACCTGGAAGAGCAGCTCGGCGTCCACTGATGCGAGCATGGCGGTCATGGCTACTCATGTGATCACCGGGGCCGGGTCCGGCATCGGCGCGGCAGTCGCCCGCCGTCTGCACGCGCGCGGGGACGAACTCGTCCTGCACGCGCGCGACGCAGGCCGTGCGAAGGAACTGGCGGCCGAGTTCCCCGGCGCCCGGACCCTGGTGGGCGACCTCGCCGACCCGGACAAACTGTCCTGGGCCTTCTCGCACCAGACGCTCCCGGACCGCGTGGACTCGTTGCTGCACATCGCAGGCGTCGTCGACCTGGGCGAGGTCGGCGACCTGACCCCCAAGTCCTGGCGCCACCAGCTCAACGTCAACCTGATCGCGCCCGCCGAGCTGACAAGGCACTTCCTGCCCCAGCTCCGCGCGGCCCGCGGCCATGTGATCTTCGTCAACTCCGGCGCGGGCCTCAACGCCCATGCCGGCTGGTCCGCGTACGCCGCCTCCAAGCACGGCCTGAAGGCCCTCGCCGACTCGCTCCGCCACGAGGAGCACGGCAACGGCGTCCGCGTCACCTCGGTCTACCCCGGCCGCACGGCCAGCCCCATGCAGGCCAAGGTCCACCAGCAGGAGGGCAAGGACTACGACGCCGCGAAGTGGATCGACCCCGAGTCGGTGGCCACGACGATCCTGATGGCTCTGGACCTGCCGAGGGACGCGGAGGTCAACGACCTGACGGTACGTCCGGGGCGCTGACCGCTTCATCGGCGGAGTCGGGTGGCGGGTGTTCGGCATACCCTGCCGGGGTGAGTGAGAACAGCCAGTTCAGGTTTCCGGGGGCCACCGGAGTCGGGTCCATGCCGGGCGGCGATGCGCGCGAGGCCGCGAAGACAGTCACCGGCACCTTCGAGGACTTCCCGTTCCTGCCCGAGCTGCCCGCCCGCGGGCCCGGCGCCGACATGATCGGCCGTACCGCGGGCATGCTCGTCGAGCTGTACGCGCGCGTGGAGCCCAGCGGCTGGCGGATCGGGGACCGGCCGGGCCGGGACACCAAGCGGGCCCGGTCCTGGCTGGGGGAGGACCTGGACGCCCTGGAGGAGTTCACCCAGGGGTACGAGGGCGATCTGAAGGTGCAGGCGGTCGGGCCGTGGACCCTGGCCGCCGCCCTGGAGCTGAAGAACGGCGAGGCCGCCCTCGGCGACCCCGGCGCCTGCCGTGATCTCGCCGCCTCGCTCACCGAGGGGCTGCGGCTCCACCTCGCCGAGGTGCACCGTCGGATCCCCGGCGCCCGGCTCGTCCTCCAGCTCGACGAGCCCTCCCTCACCGCCGTACTGCGCGGACAGGTCCGTACCGCCAGCGGCTACCGCACGCACCGCGCCGCGGACCGGCAGGTCGTGGAGGCCACCCTGCGGGACGTGATCTCGGTCCATGGCGAAGGGCCCGTGATCGTGCACTCCTGCGCCCCTGACGTGCCGTTCGCGCTGCTGCGCCGGGCCGGCGCAGCGGCCGTCTCCTTCGACTTCTCGCTTCTCACCGAGCGTGACGACGACACGATCGGCGAGACCGTCGAGGCCGGCACGCGGCTGTTCGCCGGAGTCGTGAGCGGGACTCAAGGGCCATTGTCAGACCCTGCCGGTAGCGTCATGGGTGTCAGGACGCTGTGGCGCAGGCTGGGGCTGCATCCGGGGTTGCTCACGGAGGCGGTCACGGTCACCCCGGCGTGCGGTCTCGCGGGCGCTTCCCCCACGTACGCACGCCAGGCGCTCGCTCACTGCGTCCGGGCGGCGAGATCCCTCGCGGACAACCCAGAGTAACGGGAGGACACAACGGTGGCCGGCGACAAGCAGCAGGCGGAGACGGCAGTGCCCGCCGAGGCACGTGAGAAGCACGCGCAGCTCGCTGAGCAGATCGAGGAGCACCGCTTCCGGTACTACGTGAAGGACGCTCCCGTCATCAGCGACGCCGAGTTCGACAAGCTCCTGAAGACCCTGGAGGCCCTGGAGGAGCAGTATCCGGAGCTGCGCACCCCGGACTCGCCGACCCAGAAGGTCGCGGGTTCGTACGCGACGGAGTTCACCGCGGTCGAGCACCGCCAGCGCATGCTGTCGCTCGACAACACCTTCAACGACGAGGAGCTGGCCGCCTGGACCGAGCGCATCGCGCGCGAACTCGGCGACCAGGAGTACCACTTCCTGTGCGAGCTGAAGGTCGACGGCCTCGCGGTCAACCTGACGTACGAGAACGGCCGCCTCACGCGCGCGGCCACCCGGGGTGACGGCCGTACCGGAGAGGACATCACCCCCAACGTCCGTACGATCGCCGAGATCCCGGACCGGCTGCAGGGCGACAAGGTCCCCGACCTGGTCGAGATCCGCGGCGAGGTCTACTTCCCGATGGAGAAGTTCCTCGAACTGAACGAACGCCTGGTCGCCGCCGGTGACAAGCCCTTCGCCAACCCCCGCAACGCCGCAGCCGGTTCGCTGCGCCAGAAGGACCCGAGGGTCACCGCCACCCGCCCGCTGCACATGGTCGTCCACGGCATCGGCGCCCTGGAGGGCTTCACGGGCATGACCCGGCTGTCCCAGGCCTACGACCTGCTGAAGACCTGGGGCCTGCCCACCTCCCCGCACAACCGCGTGGTCGACGATCTCGACGGCGTACGGCAGTTCATCGCCCACTACGACGGCGAGATGCGCCACTCCGTGGAGCACGAGATCGACGGCGCCGTGATCAAGCTGGACGAGATCCGCCTCCAGGGCCGCCTCGGCTCCACCGCGCGGGCGCCCCGCTGGGCGATCGCGTACAAGTACGCGCCGGAAGAGGTCAACACCAAGCTCGTCGACATCAAGGTGGGCGTCGGCCGCACCGGCCGGGTCACGCCGTACGCCCAGGTCGAGCCGGTCACGGTCGCGGGCAGCGAGGTGGAGTTCGCCACCCTGCACAACCAGGAGGTCGTCAAGGCCAAGGGCGTCCTCATCGGGGACACGGTCGTCATCCGCAAGGCCGGTGACGTCATCCCGGAGATCCTCGGCCCGGTGGTCGACCTGCGCGACGGCAGCGAGCGCGAGTTCGTGATGCCGAGCGAGTGCCCCGAGTGCGGCACACCGCTCCGGCCCATGAAGGAGGGCGACATCGACCTCCGCTGCCCCAACGCCCGTACCTGCCCGGCCCAGTTGCGCGAGCGCGTCACCTACCTCGCGGGCCGCGAGTGCCTGGACATCGAGGGCTTCGGCGCGGTGGCCGCCGCCGCGCTCACCCGCCCGCTGGAGCCGGCCGACCCGCCGCTGGTGGACGAGGGCGACCTGTTCGACCTGACGGTGGAGAAGCTGCTGCCCATCAAGGCCTATGTCCTCGACCCCGACAGCGGTCTGCCCAAGCGGGACCCGAAGACGGGCGAGGAGAAGGTCGTCACGGTCTTCGCCAACCAGAAGGGCGAGCCGAAGAAGAACACCCTCGCCCTGCTGGAGAACATCGAGGCGGCCAAGCAGCGCCCGCTGGCCCGGTTCCTGAACGGCCTGTCCGTCCGGCACGTCGGCCCGGTGGCCGCGCAGGCCCTCGCCCGCGAACTCCGCTCCGTCGACCGCATCGAACAGGCCACCGAGGAGGAGCTGGCGGCCACCGACGGCGTCGGCCCGACCATCGCCGCCGCGCTCAAGGAGTGGTTCGCCGAGGACTGGCACCGCGAGATCGTCCGCAAGTGGAGGGCCGCCGGAGTCCCGCTGGAGGACGAGTCCACCGGCGAGGACGAGGGCCCGCGCCCGCTGGAGGGCCTCACCGTCGTCGTCACCGGCACACTGGAGCACTTCACCCGGGACGGCGCCAAGGAGGCACTGCAGAGCCGGGGCGCGAAGGTGACCGGATCGGTGTCGAAGAAGACCTCGTTCGTGGTTGTGGGTGACAACCCGGGATCGAAGTACGACAAGGCCATGCAGGCGAAGGTGCCGGTGCTGAACGAGGACGGTTTCAACGTCCTCTTGGAGCAGGGCCCCGAAGCGGCGGCCGAAGTCGCGCTTTCGACCGAGGAGTAGCGGTTGAAGGCCACCCGTTCGGCGCATATCAGTTGCATACGGGTGGCCCGGGCGCATTCGGGCAACCGTCGACGACCGGTGCCCGTGGAAGCCTTCCGCGGCCTACTGTTGAGATGTGCACCTGCCGTGCCCGGCTGCGGTTGGGGCATCCTCGTGCGCTCCCGGCGTGCGCGGAAGGTCGCTTCAACGCGGAGCTGCTGATGGGTGTCGGACATCGGGCCGCGTGGCGTGGGCACCGCCGGCTGTGAGAGGGACGGGAATGGAACCGACCGAGAGCGTCGCCCCGGACTCACGGCTACGCCTGTGCCGCCGCGCGATCACCTGGCGCGGGACCCGGTGGCCGGCGCGGGGCCACGGCCGTACGGGCCAGGCCCGTACGGCCGGACCGCGCACCGCCGCCGACGCCCACCCGCCCATACCCCTGGCCATCGAATCTGCCCCCGGCCTGAGCGGCGCCGAACCCGAACGGCATCTGTCCTGGCCCGCACTGCCCGCAGCCGTCGTGGCCGCCGCCGCGTTCGTCCTCGGCGCCGGCTTCTACCGCGGCTTCAGCGGCCACCACGCCCTCTTCCCGAGCGGCGCCGTCGGCTGGTCGCTGGCCCTGCTCACCGGCGTCATCGTCGGCCACCTGGTGATGCTGGGCCGTGCCCGCTGGTGGGGCGGCACCGGTTCCGGCGCCGCCCTCACCCTCGCCGTGCTGCTGCTGTACGGCTGGGTGCCCGCCGGCATGGTCAGCCTCACCGTCGTCGTCCTGGTCGGCATCGCCCGGCGCCACCGCTGGCGGCAAGGCGTGCTGCACGGCGCGGTGGACATCCTCGGCATCGGCGCAGGCGCCCTGCTGCTCGGCGCGTTCGGCCGCGTCCCGAGCGTCGAGACACCCTGGCGGCCGGACAGCTGGAGCATCGCCACCGCACCCGAGGTCGTCCTCGCCGCCGTCGCCTATCTCGCGGTCAGCCGGGGCCTGCAGTGGTATCTGTACGCCCCGCGCACCGGCAAGGTGCCCACCGTGGCCCGGACCGCCCTGGTCAGACAGGGCCTGGTCGCCGTCGCGCTGCTCGGCATCGCACCGCTGCTCTGCGTCGTCGCCGACGCCCAGCCGATCCTGCTTCCGCTGTTCGCCATCCCCCTCATCGCCCTCGACTCCACCCTGTGGATGGCCCGCGCGCGTGCCGAGGAGCAGCTGCGCGACCCGCTGACCGGGCTGCCCAACCGGCAGTGGCTGCTGGAGCGGATCTGGACGGCCCTCGACGACGCGGAACGCATCGGCGCCCGCTCGGCCCTCATGCTGATCGACCTCGACCGGTTCCGTTCGGTGAACGACACCCTCGGTCATCTCGCCGGTGACCGGCTGCTGCTCCAGATCGCCGACCGGCTGCGGCTCGCCCTGCCGCGTGGAGCGGAGGCCGCGCGGCTCGGCGGCGACGAGTTCGCCGTGTTACTGCCCGTCGCCGACTCCACCACGTCGGCCACGCGGATCGCCCGCGGCCTCGTCGCCGCGCTCAGCTCCCCGCTCGATCTCGACGGGCTCACCCTCGTCCTGGAGGCCAGCGCCGGCGTCGCCGTCTTCCCCGACCACGCCCTGGACGCCGAAGGCATGCTGCGGCGGGCGGATGTGGCGATGTACCAGGCGAAAAGGGATCGTACGGGCGTGGAGGTGTACGAGTCCAAGCGGGACTCCAACACCCCGGACCGGCTCGGCCTGCTGGGCGATCTGCGCCGGGCGCTGGACGCGCACGAGGTGCAGCTGCACTACCAGCCCAAGGTCCGCTTCGACGGTCAGGTCGCGGGCCTTGAGGCGCTCGTCCGCTGGGTGCATCCGGAGCGAGGGAAGGTTCCGCCGGACGAGTTCATAGCGATCGCCGAGTCCTCCGGACTGATGCCCCATCTGACGGAGTACGTCCTGGAGACCGCGCTCGGACAGGTCGCCAAGTGGCGCGCGCAGGGGCTGCGGGTGCCGGTGGCCGTGAATGTCTCGCCGCGTGATGTGCATACGCCCGGTTTCGCCGGATCGGTCGCGGCCCGGCTGGCCCGGCACGGGGTCCCTGCGGGCGCCCTGCAGCTGGAGATCACCGAGCATGTGCTGCTGGAGGATCCGCAGCGGGCCGCCGACACCCTCGCCGGGCTCACCGGGCACGGCGTGAAGATGTCCCTGGACGACTTCGGCACCGGGTACTCGTCCCTGGTGCATCTACGGCGGCTGCCGGTGAGCGAGCTGAAGATCGACCGCTCCTTCGTGGCGCGGCTGGCCGTGGACAACGAGGACGCGGAGATCGTGCGCTGCACGGTCGATCTGGCGCATTCGCTGGGGTTGCTGGTCGTCGCCGAGGGTGTGGAGGACGACGAGACGTGGGAGCGGTTGCGGGACCTGGGGTGTGACGCCGTGCAGGGGTGGCTGGTCGCCGCGGCGATGCCGCCCGAGGAGACCACG
Organism: Streptomyces sp. IMTB 2501; assembly: GCF_001953885.1. Taxonomy (GTDB): domain Bacteria; phylum Actinomycetota; class Actinomycetes; order Streptomycetales; family Streptomycetaceae; genus Streptomyces. The sequence goes on from NZ_MQUS01000025.1 coordinate 66,483, forward strand.
GCGTGGTTGCGGGCGCGGGGGTCCCGTGGGTGGCAGAGGCCGCGCGCCGCGCTGCCCGCTGCCGAATGACGTTTCCCGCCCGCCCGTTCCACTTGGTCGACTGGCGGGTCTTCGCCGTGTGTCCTGGTCGGCGTCGGCGGGTGCGGGTTCGGTGTGGCTTGTCGCGCTGTTCCCCGCTCCTAGGGGGTTTGCGGTCGGCCTGCTGTGAAGTGGCTGACCAGTAGCGCCCAGAACGTCTCCGTCAGCAGGTCCGGGCCCTCGCCCTCGGACCTGATCGGCTCCACGACCACGAGCAGTTCCCCGAACGCCTCCCGGAGCGGCGCCGGTGCTTCCTCCGTCGCGAAGGGCAGATCGACCAGGTGCGTGAACATCGCGTCGTAGAGGGCGGGCCGGTGGCCGGCGAAGGATGTGCAGGTCTCCGCCACGGCCGCCAGTGCCTCCCGCGTGCCTCGTACCGCCGTCCGCGCCTGCCGTAGCTCCGCCGCCAGGTCGGCGCAGCCCTGTACCGCGACCGCCGCCGTGATCGCGTCCTTGCCCTTGAAGTGGCTGCGGGGGACCGGCTGGCTGTACTCGATCTCGGCGGCCGGCCGGCGTGTGGTCACCGCGTCCCAGTCTTCGTCCTCGGCCAGCTCCCGTGCGGCCGTCACGATCAGCCGCTCACGTTCCGCTCGTTCGCGCTCCCGGCGCGTCCGGACCGCCATGAGCTCGAATTCTAGCAGCGCTAGCTAATCTGTCGGCGCTCTGCTAGCTTGGCTCCTGTTCCTAGCATTGATAGAACAGCCACACAGGGGGGGAGACCCACATGACCGTCACCGCGTACACCCTGGCCGTCCTGCTCGACCTGTTCTGCGTGTTCCTCGGCTACCGGTTCCTGTTCCAGCCCGGTCCCGCCGCGGCCGGGTACGGCGTCCCGGCCGACCCCGCCGGCGATGCCCGCGCCTACCTCTCGATCAAGGGGCTCAGGGACGGCACCTTCGGTCTGCTGGGCCTGGCCCTGCTGGCCTTCGCCGGAGCCCGTGCCGAGGCGCTGTTCATGCTCTGTGTGGCGCTCGTCCCGCTCGGCGACACGCTGAACGTCCTGCGCAACGGGGGTACGAAGGCGGTCGCCTTCGGGATCCACTTCGCCACCGCGGTCGTTGTACTGATCAGTGCGGGTCTGCTGTTCGCCGTCTGATCACCCGGTCACTCACAAGGGGCGTCCCATGTCGCTGTTCGTACCGAAGTTCGAAGAATCCGTGATCGTCCGCGAGGCGGAGGCCGAAGTCGTCGGCCGCGCTCCCGCCACCGTCCGCCTGCTGGCCGACAGCAGCTCGACCGGCGGCGCCCTGTCCACCCAGCGGGTCACGCTCACCCAGGGCGCCGACGGCGCCAAGCCGCACTGGCACGACCACTCCGCAGAGATGTTCTTCCTGCTCGACGGCGCAGCCGACATCCTCTCCGGCGAGGACGTCGTCACCGCCGGCCCCGGCGACCTCGTCGTCGTCCCGCCCGGCAAGCCGCACGCCTTCGCCGCCGTACCGGGAGCCGACGCCGATCTGCTCATCGTGATCACACCCGGTGTCGAGCGCTTCGAGTACTTCCGCCATCTGCGGCGCATCGCCCTCGGCGAGGCCACCCCGGAGAGCCTCCTGGAGGTGCAGGAGCTGTACGACAACCACTTCCTGAAGAGCGCCACGTGGGACACCCGGCACCGCTGAGGACGGGGCCCCGGGAAACCGTTTCACGCGCAGCCGGGCCAGCCCCATAGGATTGGGGCTGGCCCAAACCACACACACTCACCCAGAGGATCGCTGCATGCCTGGCATCACGCGCGAGGAGGTCGCCCACCTCGCCCGGCTGGCGCGTCTGGAGCTGAAGCCCGAAGAACTCGACCACTTCGCGGGACAGCTGGACGACATCATCGGCGCGGTCGCCCGCGTCAGCGAGGTCGCCGACCAAGACGTACCGCCGACCTCGCACCCGCTTCCGCTGACGAACGTCATGCGGACGGACGAGGTCCGTCCCTCGCTCACCCCCGAGCAGGCGCTCTCCGGCGCCCCGGCCCAGGAGCAGCAGCGTTTCAAGGTGCCGCAGATCCTGGGGGAGGAGTGACCGACATGACGGACAGCAACATCATCAAGCTCACGGCCGCGCAGATCGCCGACAAGATCGCCTCCGGCGAGCTGACGGCCGTCGAGGTCACCGAGGCCCATCTCGCCCGGATCGAGGCCGTCGACGAGAAGGTGCACGCCTTCCTGCACGTCGACCGCGAGGGCGCCCTCGCTCAGGCCCGCGCCGTGGACGCGAAGCGGGCGCGCGGCGAGAAGCTCGGGCCGCTGGCCGGCGTCCCGCTCGCGCTCAAGGACATCTTCACCACCGAGGGCGTGCCCACGACCGTCGGCTCGAAGATCCTGGAAGGGTGGATCCCGCCGTACGACGCCACCCTCACCAAGAAGCTGAAGGCCGCCGACGTCGTCATCCTCGGCAAGACCAACATGGACGAGTTCGCCATGGGGTCCTCCACCGAGAACAGCGCCTACGGGCCGACCGGCAACCCCTGGGATCTCACCAAGATCCCCGGCGGATCGGGTGGCGGTTCCTCCGCCGCGCTCGCCTCCTTCGAGGCCCCGCTCGCCATCGGCACCGACACCGGCGGCTCCATCCGTCAGCCGGCCGCCGTCACCGGCACGGTCGGCGTGAAGCCGACGTACGGCGCGGTGTCCCGCTTCGGCATGGTCGCCTTCTCGTCCTCCCTGGACCAGGGCGGGCCCTGCGCCCGTACGGTCCTGGACGCAGCCCTGCTGCACGAGGTGATCGCCGGTCACGACCCGCTCGACTCCACCTCCATCGACGCCCCGGTCCCCCCGGTCGTCGAGGCCGCCCGCAACGGCTCCGTGGCCGGCATGCGCGTCGGCGTGGTCAAGCAGTTCCGCGGCGAGGGCTACCAGGCCGGTGTCATCCAGCGCTTCGACGAGTCGGTCGAGCTGCTGAAGGAGCTGGGCGCCGAGATCGTCGAGCTGGACTGCCCGTCCTTCGACCTCGGACTGTCGGCGTACTACCTGATCGCGCCCTCCGAGTGCTCCTCCAACCTCGCCCGCTTCGACGGCCTGCGCTACGGCCTGCGGACCGGTGACGACGGCGGCCACTCGGCCGAGGAGGTCACCTCCCTCACCCGCGAGGCCGGCTTCGGCCCCGAGGTGAAGCGCCGGATCATGCTCGGCACGTACGCGCTGTCGAGCGGCTACTACGACGCGTACTACGGCTCCGCGCAGAAGGTCCGCACGCTCATCACGCGCGACTTCGAGAAGGCTTTCGAGCAGGTTGACGTCATCGTCTCGCCGACGACCCCGACCACCGCCTTCCCGATCGGCGAGCGTGCCGACGACCCGATGGCGATGTACCTCGCGGACCTGTGCACCATCCCGACCAACCTGGCGGGCAACGCGGCCATGTCCCTGCCCTGCGGCCTCGCCCCGGAGGACAACCTCCCGGTGGGCCTGCAGATCATCGCCCCGGCGATGCAGGACGACCGCCTGTACAAGGTGGGCGCCGCCGTCGAGGCCGCCTTCGTGGAAAAGTGGGGACACCCGCTCCTTGAGGAGGCTCCGTCGCTGTGAGCAGCGCTCTGTCGAAGGCCAAGGGCTTCAAGAAGTCCAAGTCCGGTACGTACCTGTCCATGGCCACCACCGCGTTCGGCGCGGTCGGTGTCGCCAAGCAGATCAAGAAGGCCCGAGCCGAGCACGACACGCTGCGGCTGATCGACGCGACGGTGTCCGCCGTGGCGATCGTGACCGGCCTCGCGATCCTCTACCGCGAGCTGAAGCGGCTGGGCGACGACGACGTCCTGCTGGGCTGAGAGGGAAGTTTTCACCGTGACCACCACGACCGACCTGGTGTCGTACGAGGACGCGCTGGCGTCGTACGACCCCGTCATGGGCCTTGAGGTCCATGTCGAACTCGGCACCAAGACCAAGATGTTCTGCGGGTGTTCGACCGAGCTGGGCGCCGAGCCCAACTCGCAGACCTGCCCGACCTGCCTCGGCCTGCCCGGCGCGCTCCCGGTCGTCAACGCGACCGGCGTCGAGTCCGCGATCAAGATCGGTCTCGCGCTGAACTGCGAGATCGCCGAGTGGTGCCGCTTCGCCCGGAAGAACTACTTCTATCCGGACATGCCGAAGAACTTCCAGACCTCCCAGTACGACGAGCCGATCGCCTTCAACGGCTATCTCGACGTACAGCTGGAGGACGGCGAGACCTTCCGCGTGGAGATCGAGCGCGCCCACATGGAGGAGGACACCGGCAAGTCGACCCACGTGGGCGGCGCGACCGGCCGTATCCACGGCGCGCAGCACTCCCTCCTCGACTACAACCGCGCGGGCATCCCGCTCATCGAGATCGTCACCAAGCCGATCGTCGGGGCGGGCGAGCGCGCCCCCGAAGTGGCGAAGGCGTACGTCCGTGAGCTGCGCGAGCTCATCCGTGCCCTCGGCGTGTCCGAGGCCCGCATGGAGATGGGCCAGATGCGCTGCGACGTGAACCTGTCGCTGATGCCCAAGGACGCCGACAAGTTCGGCACGCGCTCCGAGACGAAGAACGTCAACTCGCTGCGTTCCGTGGAGCGCGCGGCCCGCTTCGAGATCATGCGGCACGCCGCCGTGCTCTCGTCCGGCGGCACGATCGTCCAGGAGACCCGCCACTTCCACGAGGACACCGGGTCCACGACCTCGGGCCGCGTGAAGGAGGAGGCCGAGGACTACCGGTACTTCCCGGAGCCCGACCTCGTGCCGGTCGCGCCCACGCGTGAGTGGGTCGAGGAGATCCGCGCGGCCCTGCCCGAGATGCCGCTGGCCCGCCGCACCCGGCTGCTCGCCGAGTGGGGCATCTCCGCCACCGACATGCAGGCGATCCTCAACGCCGGTGCGCTGGACCCGATCGTCGCCACGATCGAGGCCGGTGCCGACGCCGCCTCCGCCCGCAAGTGGTGGATGGGCGAACTGGCGCGCAGCGCCAACGAGTCGGGCAAGGCGCTGGACGAGCTGGCCATCACCCCGGAGCAGGTGGCCCGGGTGACCTCTCTCGTCGCCGACGGCTCCCTGAACGACAAGCTGGCCCGCCAGGTCATCGAGGGCGTCCTCGCGGGCGAAGGCACCCCGGAAGAGGTCGTCGAGAAGCGCGGTCTCAAGGTGGTTTCCGACGATTCGGCCCTTGGCACGGCCGTCGACGAGGCCATCGCCGGCAACCCCGGCATCGCGGACAAGATCCGCGGCGGCAAGGTGGCCGCGGCCGGCGCCCTGGTCGGCGCGGTCATGAAGGCGACCCGAGGTCAGGCCGACGCGGCTCGCGTCAAGGAACTGATCCTGGAGAAGCTGGGCGTGAGCGAGGGCTGAGCCCGCACCGCGCACCGTACGGCCCCGGAAGGCTCGCCCTCCGGGGCCGTACGCATCTCCGGGCGCCCCGCTCCCCCTGCTCTCGGCCGGAGGTACTACGCTCGCCCGCCATGAGTGGACGCACCGATTCCGATGCCGGACCCGCCATAGCGGAGGACGCGGAGCAGCAGATCGGGGAGGAGCCGATCGCAGAGGCTCGTCGGGCCCGTTGGATCGCGGCCGCCACCGGGGTGCTGCTGGCGCTCGTGGGGCTGGCCGCCGCGCTGGTACGGTTCACCGGTTCCGCTCCGGCCCGTGTCCCCGCCGCCTTCGCCCTCGGCTCGGCCGTGTGCGCGCTCGCCGCGGTGCTCGGGGCCAAGGGCCGTACTCGCAGGGCCTTGTGGCTGTTGATCGTGGGGACCATGGTCATGGCGTTCGGAGATCATTCCGACTGAAGCGTACGAAGTGCCGCCTGAGGTGACAGAGTTCGCCGGAGTGTCCTGTGACGTCCCTCCCACTCTTGTGAATAAGCCCACGAACGCGGCAAACGATCACTTTCGCCTGCAAGAGTGTCCTGCGATTCCTCATACGTTCTTTGCGGGCTGTTCAGCTTTTGGGCGATCGTTCCCGGCCAAAGATCCACACATCGTCCCTGGGAGCACGTCCGTGGCAGACCTCGCCCGTTGGTGTGTCCGGCATCGGCTGGTCGCGGTGCTGCTGTGGCTGCTCGCCTTCGGCGGGGTCACCGCTGCCGCCGCCGTGGCCGGTTCGGCGTACTCGAACGACTACGAGGTCCCCGGCACCGAGTCCGGCCGCGCGACACAGCTGCTCGAAGAGGGGTTCCCGGGGCTCGGCGGGGACAGCGACACCGTGGTCTGGCACACCGCCACCGGCACCGTCCGCGCCTCCGACGTCGAGCAGACGATGACCCAGACCCTGGACCGGATCGCCGCGCTGCCCGGCATCGCCTCGGTGACCGGCCCGTACAGCGGCCAGGGCGGGCACCGGATCAGCGCCGACGGCCACACGGCCTACGCCACCGTCACCTTCACCCGGTCCGTCGAGCACATCGGCGCCTCCGAGGCGCGGGCCGTGGTGCGCACCGCCAAGGCCGCCGAGGCCGACGGACTCCAGGTCGAGCTGGGCGGCAGCGCGATCGGGCTCACCGCGTCCCCGCGCGAGCACACCGCCGAGCTGGTCGGCGTAGTCGTCGCGGCCGTCGTGCTGTTCCTCGCCTTCGGCTCGCTCGCCGCCTCGCTGCTGCCGATCGCCACCGCGCTGGTCGGCGTCGGCACCGCCTACGCCGGTATCGGGCTGCTCGGACACGCCATGACCGTCGCCGACTTCGCGCCCATGCTCGGCATGCTGATCGGCCTCGGCGTGGGCATCGACTACGCACTGTTCATCGTGACCCGGCACCGGCGCGGTCTGAATCGCGGCCTGAGTGTCACCGAGGCCGCCGTGAACGCCGTGGCCACCACCGGACGCGCGGTCGTCTTCGCGGGTGCGACGGTGTGCATAGCCCTGCTGGGGATGCTGACCCTGCGGCTGGGCTTCCTCAATGGGGTCGCCGTGGCCGCCTCGTTGACGGTCGTGCTCACCGTCGCCGCCTCGGTCACCCTGCTGCCCGCCCTGCTGTCGTACCTCGGCTCCCGCGCCCTCAGCCGCCGCGAGCGGCGCCGGCTCGCCGAGCACGGGCCGCGCCCGGAACTGCCCACCGGTCTCGCCGCCCGCTGGTCGGCGCTGGTGGAACGCCGCCCCAAGCTGCTCGGCGCGCTCGCCGTCGCCGTCATCGCCGTACTCGCCGTGCCGACCCTCTCTCTCCACCTCGGCACCTCCGACCAGGGCAACGACCCGCGCACCGCCACCACCCGCAAGGCCTATGACCTGCTCGCCGAGGGCTTCGGACCCGGCGTGAACGGGCCGCTCACCCTGGTGACCCGGGTGGACGGCGCCGCCGACAAGCTCGCCCTGGACAACCTCGACACCACTCTGCGTGACACTCAGGGCGTCGCCTCCGTCACCCCGGTCGTCTACGACACCGGCGGCGACACCGCCTGTCTCACCGTCGTCCCCGGCTCCGCGCCCCAGTCGCAGGACACCAGCGACCTCGTGGACCGCCTGCGCACCGAGATCCTGCCGCGCGCGCAGACCGGCACCTCCCTGGACATCCAGGTCGGCGGGGTCACCGCCGGCTACGACGACTTCGCGGATGTGATCGTCGGCAAACTGCCGCTGTTCATCGGCGCGGTCATCGGGCTCGGCTGTCTGCTGCTGCTCGTCGCGTTCCGCTCGCTCGGCATTCCGCTGAAGGCGGCCCTGATGAACATCGCCGCCGTAGCGGCCGCGTTCGGTGTCGTCGTCGCCGTCTTCCAGTGGGGCTGGGGCAGCGAACTGCTGGGTCTGGGCCGGGCAGGGCCCATCGAACCGTTCCTGCCGGTGATCATGGTGTCGGTGTTGTTCGGCCTCTCCATGGACTACCAGGTGTTCCTGGTCAGCCGGATGTACGAGGAGTGGCTGGAGACCGGGGACAACCGGCGCGCCGTCCGCGTGGGCCTCGCCGAGACCAGCCGGGTCATCAACTCCGCCGCGGTCATCATGATCTCGGTCTTCCTCGCCTTCGTGCTCAGCGGCGACCGGGTCATCGCGATGTTCGGCATCGCGCTGGCCGCCGCCGTCGCCCTGGACGCCTTCGTGCTGCGCACCCTGCTGGTGCCCGCGCTGATGCATCTGCTCGGCGCCGCCAACTGGTGGCTGCCCGCCTGGCTGGAGCGCCGGCTGCCCCGCGTCAGCATCGAGCCGCCCGAGTGCCGCGCCGCGCATGAGAGGCTCGGCAGGATGCCGGTGGAGGAACTGCGGGAGGAAGGACACCCCGATGTACGCGATATCCCTGGGTGACGACGGTGCCGAGCTGCGGCCCCTGGAGGTCTGGCACGCCGAGGAGGTGCTCGCGAACATCGACCGGGGACGGGAGTTCATCGGCCGGCACATCGGGTTGCCGGACGTGGTGTCCGACCTGGCGGGCGCCCGTTCCTGGGTGAAGTCGTACGCCGACAGGCGCGCCGTCGACGCCGGCAGCCTGCACGGCATCTGGCTGGACGGGAAGCTGGTCGGCGGTCTGCTGTTCCGGGTGTGGGACACCCCGAGCGGTGTGTGCGAGGCCGGCTGCTGGCTGGAGCCGGCGGCGGCCGGGCGCGGGCTGGTCACACGGGGTATGCGGGTGCTGCTGGACTGGGCCTTCGAGGAGCGCGGTATGCACCGCGTGGAGTGGCACGTGTCCTCGGCCAACGAGCCCAGCGTCAACGTGGCCCGGCGGCTCGGGATGACCCGCGAGGGCGTGCTCCGCGAGAACTTCCCGCACCGGGGCGCGCGGACCAGCACCGAGATCTGGTCCGTGCTCGCCCCGGAATGGCACGCGGCACGCGCGCGTACGCCGCGCAACGATCATTGACGATCATTAAGAGACTTCTCAGACAGCGTCCGTACGGTGCCTCGCATGGCTACGAAGACTGAGGAAGGCGCCGAGGCCGGCACCACGGCCGGCATCGAGACGCACAACGACGACGAGACGAGGGCGAAGACCGGGACGGCCGGGGAGACCGCAAGGGCCGAGGAGACCAAGACCACCGCAGCGGCCGACGAGGTCGACGAGGCCGAAGGGGCTGAGGACTCCGAGGGCCTCGATGCCGAGGAGGGCGCCGACGACGGTGACGCCAAGGTGCCCTCCGGGGTCGGTCAGGGCGCCGGTGCCGTCGTGTCCGCCGCGCTGGGCCTCGTCTCGCTCAGCGGCGGCTGGATCGGCACCATAGCGGGCGCCCGCGAGCAGCTCGTCGGCCAGCTGCGGACCCCCTCCACGGCGGGCGTCGCCACCCAGATCAAGGCGGTCTACGGCAATGCCTGGCACAGCACCGCCCTGTGGGCCGGCCTGTTCGCGCTGGCCGCGCTGCTCACCGGCGTGGTCGTGCTCGCCCGGCCCGCCTTCGGCGTGCCCGGCCGTCCGCAGGCCCCCTGGATCAAGTCGGTCGCCTGGGCGGGTGTCTGCCTCGGTGTCATCGGCCTGCTGCTGGCCGTACTGAAGTACTCGGACGCCCTGCTCGGCCTCCCCTCGACGGGCTGAGCACCGGCTGAGAACCCGCAGTTCACCGGGGCCTTAGGGAATCCATGAGCACCTTATGGACTCCCTAAGGCCCCTTACGCGCGCGTGCGGCCCGTACGCCGCCCGAAGATGCGGAACTCTCCCGATGTGGCGCACCCCCCTGGGAGACGAAGGTTGAGGCATCGCGGAAAGCGACGCACCACACCGACTCTCCCCGAAGGACCGCCATGATCGAGTTCGAGTACCACAAGATGCGCTCCGCCCAGCTGATCCGTGAGGCCGAGCAGCAGCGCCTGGCCCGCGAGGTCGCCCGGGCCCGCCGCACCACCCGCCACGAGGCCGCAGCCGGCCACGACGGCACGGCCGCCGAGTCCCATACGGGCCGCCCCCGCCGGCGCCGGATCCCGCGCACCGCGTGAACCCCGGACCGACGGACCGGGGCCGGACGGAGGGCGGTCGCACGGGGGTCGGCCGCCTTCCGGACCTTCCCGACCAGGGTCGTACGACCGCCCAGCGCGGTGGTACGACCCGTCCGTCCGTTCCGTCTGTGGATACGGCTCTCCCGGCCGCCGGTACGACGATCGCACCGGAGCTGTGGAAAACGGGTGCCCCGCCGTCCGGACCTCGTGCGATGCTCGGGCCCGTGGAGACCAGGTCCGTCAGTCCCGTGTTCGTCGGCCGCACCGACGAACTGGACACGTTGAACGACAAGCTCGCCCGCGCCCGCGCCGGCGAGCCGCAGGCGCTGCTGCTCGGCGGCGAGGCCGGGGTCGGCAAGACCCGCCTCGTCGAGGAGTTCGCCACGGCCGCCGCCCGGCACGCGGTCGTCGCCGTCGGCGGCTGTGTGGAGATCGGCGCCGACGGGCTGCCGTTCGCCCCCTTCTCCACCGCGCTGCGCGCCCTGCGCGACGCCCTGCCCGAGGAGTTCGCCACTGCCGCGCGGGGACAGGAGGAGGAACTGGCCCGCCTCCTGCCCGACCTCGGCGAGGCCGGCGCCGGCCGCCATGACGAGCAGGGCATGGCCCGCCTGTTCGAACTCACCGCCCGCCTTCTGGAACAGGTCGCCGCCGCACAGCCGGTCGTGCTGGTCCTGGAGGACCTGCACTGGGCCGACGCCTCCACCCGGCATCTCCTCGCCTACCTCTTCCGCACGTTGCGCGCCGGCCGGCTCCTCGTCCTCGCCAGCTACCGCTCCGACGACATCCACCGCCGCCACCCGCTGCGCCCCCTGCTCGCCGAACTCGACCGGCTGCGCACCGTCCGCCGTATCGAACTCGCCCGCTTCACCCGCGAGGAGGTCGGCCGCCAGATCGCCGGCATCCTCGCCGCCGAACCCGACCCCGCCCGCGTCGACGAGATCTTCGAACGCTCCGACGGCAACGCCTTCTTCGTCGAGGAACTCGCCGTCGCGGCCTCGGAGGGATGCTGCACCGGCCTGACCGACTCGCTGCGCGACCTGCTGCTGGTCCGGGTCGAGGCGCTGCCCGAGAGCGCCCAGCGAGTCGCCCGGATCGTCGCCGAGGGCGGCTCCACCGTGGAGTACCGGCTGATCGCCGCCGTCGCCGGGCTCTCCGAGGACGACCTCATCGAGGCGCTGCGGGCCGCCGTCGGCGCCAACCTCCTCACCGCCACCCAGGCCGGCGACGGCTACCGCTTCCGCCACTCCCTGGTCCGCGAGGCCGTCGCCGACGACCTGCTGCCCGGCGAACGCTCCCGGCTCAACCGCCGCTACGCCGAAGCCCTGGAGGCCGACCCCGCGCTCGTCCCGGCCGACGCACGGGTGATGCGGCTGGCCAGCTACTGGTACCAGGCCCACGACGCCGCCAAGGCCCTGCCCGCCGTCCTGGACGCCTCCGTGGTAGCCCGCCGCCGGCACGCCTACACCGAGCAACTCGGGCTGCTGGAGCGGGCGATGGAGCTGTGGGACAGTGCCCCCGAGGACGTGCGCTCCGCCCTGCGCCCGGTCGACTACACCGAGGTCTACCCTCCCTGCGGCTGCGACCCGGCCAGCACTCCGCTGCGCTATCTCGACCTGATGGCCGAGGCCGCCGTCGCGGGCCGCTTCGGCGGTGAACGCGAACGCGCCCTGAAGATCACCAAGCGGGCGCTGCGCCTGCTCGAAGACGACCCGGACCCCTTGCGCGCCGCCTGGTTCTGGGTGCAGCGCTCCCGGCTCGTCCAGGCCCAGGCCCGCGGCGACGGCTGGCAGGAACTGGGCACCGCCCAGGACCTGGTGCGCGGCCTGCCGCCGTCCGAGGTGCACGCCGAGGTGCTGGCCCTCGCCGCCGGCTGGTCCATGCTGCACCGGCCCGGCCCCGAGGCCTTCGCCGCCGCCGAGCGCGCTGTGGAGTACGCGCGCATGGTCGGCGCCCGCCACATCGAACTGCACGCCCGCCTCACCCTCGGCGGCCTCCGGGTGGACTCCGGTGACTACGAGACGGGCCTGGCGGAGATGCGGCAGGTGCTGCGGGACACCCTCGCGGAGGGCGTGCACGATGTCGCGGGCCGCGCCTATGTGAACCTGCCGTCCGAGCTGCAGAGCGTCGGCCGCGACCGGGAGGCCGCCCCCCTCCTGCGCGAAGGCATCGCCTTCGCCCGCAGATACGGGCTGCTGGACTCCGAGATCTGGATGCGGGGCAACCTGTCCGAGGCGCTCTACTCGCTCGGACAGTGGGCCGAGGCCGCCGAGGCCGCCACCCGCGCGACCGGGGTCGGCCACAGCGCCAAGCCGCGCGGCGCGGGCGCCCTGCGCCTGGCCCATCTCGCCCTTGCCCGCGGCGACCTCGCCGAGGCGGCCCGGCAACTCGCCGCCGCCCGCGCCCACTGGGGCACCCACGACCCCATGCCCCAGCAGTCCCTGCCCCTGGCCCGGGTCGCCCTCGGCGTCGCCGCCGAGGAGGGCCGCATCGGCGACGCCCGTGCCGAACTGCTCCGCGCCCTGGACGCCGGTTTCCCGCCCGGCACCCACCGCTACGGCTGGCCGCTGCTGCGGGCCGCCGCCACCGCGGAGGCCGAGGCCCGCACCCTGCCCGCCGCCCAGGACGGCCGCGCCGAGATCCTCGACCGCCTCCGCGAAGCCACACGGACACTCGCCACCGGCGTCCCGCTCTGGCAGGCCTACGACCACTGGACCCGCGCAGAACTGCGCCGCGCGGAGGCCACGGACACCGCCGAGGACTGGTCGCCGGTCGTCACCGCCTTCGAGTGCCTGGACCGCCCGTACGAACTCGCCCGGGTCCGCCACCGTCTCGCCGCGGCACTCCTCGCCGCCGGCGGCGACGCCGAGCGCGACCGCGCGGTGGAACTGCTCCGGCTGGCCGTGGCGGTCGCCGCCCACCTCGACGCCCGGTCCCTCGCCGACGCCGTCGCCCGGCTCGCCCAGCGCGCCCGTCTCACCCTGACCCGCGCCTCCCGAGAGGCCCTCGCCCCGGCCGACCCGGTCGCGGCCCTCGGCCTCACCAGCCGGGAGCGGGACGTGCTGCGCCTGGTCTCGGCCGGCCGCACCAACCGCCAGATCGCCGAGGAGCTGTTCATCTCCCCGAAGACCGCGAGCGTCCACGTCTCCAACATCCTGAGCAAGCTCGGCGTCTCGGGCAGGGGCGAGGCGGCGGCGACGGCACACCGGCTGGGCCTCTTCCCGGCCGAGACGCTCACTGCCGGTACGGCGGGGTGAGACCTACGCTGGAGAAGAGCCGTAACGTGACAAAGCGGGGGAGTTTCCATGTTCAACGCCTTCGAGGAACTGTTCGCGCCCGGCCGCAAACACACGCGGGACGAGCAGAACCGGCTGGAGCTGACCCGCGAGGACGTGGGGGACGCCGACCCCGGGCGGGGTCCGATAGACCTGGCCTCGGGGAAGGCGGTCATACGCCGTCCCGGAGCACCGCCCGCCGAGGAGGAGCCGGCGGAGAGCCGGCACGAGGGCGCCCAGGAGGCGTGAGCAGTTCACCGACGAGGCGTGAGCGGTCCGGCGGGCGTCACTTCACCTTCGCCTCCAGTACCCGGTCGTCCCCCTTCGCCGGGTGTCCCGGGCCGTCCGTGTCGCTCGTCACCAGCCACACCCTGTCGCCGCCCGCCGCGAGCACCGTGCGCAGTCGGCCGTACGTCCCGGTGAGGAAGGCCTGGGGCGGTGCCGAGGCTTCCGTGTCGCGCAGCGGGATGCGCCACAGGCGTCGGCCCTTCAGACCGGCCGTCCAGATCACGCCGTTGACGTAGGCGATGCCGCTGGGGGAGGTGTCGCCGGTGTGCCACTGGGCCAGCGGGTTCTGGAGGGCGGCGTCGGAAGACCTGCCCTCGGCCCGCGGCCAGCCGTAGTTCCCGCCCGGCTTGATCGCGTTCAGCTCGTCCCAGGTGTCCTGGCCGGACTCCGGGGCGAACAGACGCTGTTTGTCGTCCCAGGCCAGGCCCTGGACGTCCCGGTGGCCGTACGAGTACACCGGGGAGCCCGGGAACGGGTTGCCCGGAGCCGGTTCGCCCTCCGGGGTCAGGCGCAGGATCTTGCCGCCCAGGGACTTCTTGTCCTGGGCCAGGCCAGGCCGGCCGCTGTCGCCGGTGCCCGCATACAGCATCCCGTCCGGGCCGAACGCGATCCGGCCGCCGTTGTGGAGGGAGCCCTTGGGGATGCCCTTGAACACCGTGTCCGGAGCGCCCAGTTGCTCACCGGCCGGTTTGCGCTCGTCGTACAGCATGCGGACGATGCGGTTGTCCGAGGCGGAGGTGAAGTAGGCGTAGATCATGTGGTCCGAGGCGTAGTCGGGGGAGAGGGCGATGCCCAGCAGTCCGCCCTCGCCGCCCGGGGAGGCTCCGGAGACCTTGCCCAGCTCGCTCGTGCGGCCCGTCGTCGCGTCGATCCGCAGGATCGTGCCGTCGTCGCGGGAGGACACCAGCAGACCGCCGCCGGGCAGCGGGGCCAGCCCCCACGGCGTCCTCAGGCCCTCGGCGACGGTGCGCAGCACCCGCACCGAGCCCTCGGCCGCCGGGACCGGTTCGGTGGCCCGGCCGGAGGGAGGCGCGCCCGCCGTCGTACCCGGGGACGCCGTCCGCCCGGGGCCGATCGGGAAGTGCCCTCCGCCGGCGGAGCAGCCGGCCGTGAGCAGGAGGGCGGCCATGGCCAACACGGCCGGCACAGCTCGACGTTGCACGATCATGGTCCCTTCGAGGCGGTGGTCCAGCGGCAGGTGCTACTTCTCATACACCGCCCGCCCGGCCCGGGTTCCCGTTCCCCGCGACCGATCTCCGGAACCGGTCAGTCCCACGACCCCTGGGCCGCCGGCAACCGGGACACCTCCGCCAAGTCCGCCTCGGTCAGGCGCAGTTCGGCCGCCGCCGCGTTCTCCACGGCCCAGCGTTCCTGCTTCGTGCCCGGAAGGGCGATCACATGGCGGCCCTGGGCCAGCACCCAGGCCAGGGCCACCTGGGCCGGGGTGACCTGCTCGCCGTGGCGGCGCGCGATGCGGCGCAGGCCCGCGACGATCGGCTGGTTGGCCGCCATCATCTCGGCCGTGAAACGGGGATGGCGGGCCCGTATGTCGTCCGGTTCGAAGCCCTCGCCGGGGGTCAGCGTGCCGCTCAGAAAGCCGTTGCCCAGCGGCATCCCCGCGAGGAGGCCCACGCCCCGCGCCTCGCACCAGGGCAGCAGCGCCCGCAGGGCCTCCGGCGACCACACCGACAGCTCCGCCTCCACCGCGGCCACCGGGAACACCTGCTGCACCCGCTGCAACTGGCGCAGGGTGCCGTCGTACAGCCCGGCCCCGGAGCGGCGGCCACCGCGCGCACCCATCGCGCACAGGCCCAGCGCCCGCACCTTGCCGGCCCGCACCAGCTCGGCCATCGCGCCCCAGGTCTCCTCGACCGGGACCTCCGGGTCGGCGCGGTGCAGCTGGTAGAGGTCGATCACGTCCGTCTGCAGGCGCCGCAGCGAGGCGTCGCAGGCCCGCTTCACATACCCGGGGCGGCCGTTGGCCACGATGTGCTGCTCGCCCACCAGCAGCCCCGCCTTCGTGGAGACGAATGCGTCCGCGCGCCGCTCCTTCAGCACCCGGCCCAGCAGCAGCTCGTTGGTGAACGGGCCGTACATGTCCGCCGTGTCGAGGAGGTTCGAGCCGAGGTCCAGCGCCCGGTGCACGGCTCTGACCGATGCGTCACCCCGCTGCCGCGACCCGCTGTACGCCCAGCTCATCGGCATGCACCCGAGTCCGACGGCCCCCACCGCGAGTGCCCCCGCGCCGATCGTCCTGCGCTCCACCTGCTCGTGACCCTCCCTCTGCCCGGCCCCCAACCTAACCTCTGCACGCGCGCGTACCTGACATAGCCTCCATGCCATGAGTGCAGACGTGTGGCTTCCCATCGCGCCGCAGGAGATCGAGGGGCTTCCCCAGGGGCCCCGGTACCTGTTCTGGGACGGCGGCGAGGACGGTGACCAGCCCTTTCCCGGCGACCCGGCGGACTGCGTCCTGTACGTGGTGCCGTACATGAAGCGAGGGCCGGTCAAGGTACGCCCGCTGGAGCGGCTGACCGGCGTCCGGGTCATCCAGACGCTGACGGCGGGCGTCGACGACGTCACCGCGCGGCTCTCGGCCATCCGGCCGGGCGTCCAGCTGTGCAACGCGCGGGGGGTGCACGAGGCGAGCACCGCCGAACTCGCCCTCACCCTGACCCTCGCCTCCCTGCGCGGCATCCCCGGATTCGTCCGCGCCCAGCAACAGCAGCGCTGGGAGAGCGCGTTCCATCCCGCTCTCGCCGACAAGAACGTCCTCATCGTCGGTTACGGCGCGATCGGCGCCGCCATCGAAGACCGGCTCACGCCCTTTGAACTCGCGCGGGTGGCGCGCGTCGCGCGCTCTGAGCGCACCACGGCGCGCGGTCCGGTGCACCCGCTCACCGAATTGCCCTCACTGCTTCCGGACGCCGACGTCGTGATCCTGTCCACGCCCTTGACGGAGGCGACGCGAGGGCTGGTGGACGCCGAATTCCTCGGGCGGATGAAGGACGGGGCGCTGCTGGTGAACGTGGCGCGCGGGCCCGTCGTCGACACCAAGGCGCTGCTCGCGGAGCTGGAGAACGGCCGTATCAGCGCGGCCCTGGACGTCACCGATCCCGAGCCGCTGCCGCCCGGACACCCGCTCTGGCAGGCCCCCGGCGTGCTCATCAGCCCCCATGTGGGCGGACCCTCCTCGGCCTTCCTGCCACGCGCCAAGCGGCTCCTCGTCGACCAGCTGACCCGGTTCGTGAATCACGAGCCCCTGCGCAACGTGGTCCTCACGACGGGCGCGTAAACCGGCTTTCGGCACCCTCCGCAACCCCCCGGACGCGGCCTGTACTTGCATCCCCGCTGGTCGTCACGGAGCGTAGAGAAGCTATGTCCCTGAGTGACGATCCTGGTGTATCGTCCCGACAGGGGCTGCGCCGCCGACGTACGGCGCCGGGGATGGACATTTCAGATTTTGTGAGGGGGGCGACGGGCGATGCACGGCCTATGGACGAACGATCCGACGCGGCGGAGCCGCCGACGGCGGCCCTGGCGCACAGCCACGCGCAGGCGTGGCCACCACACCAGCCATCACCAGCGGAGGCACAGCGCCCGCAGGAGGCACACGCACCCAGCGCACCGGGACCGTCGGGACCCGGGAGCGGCGCGGACCGGGAGGCCCCGGTGAGCGCGCCGCCCTCGATGACGACCGCCCTCGACGGAGCGGTGCGCGCACCGCTCCCGCAGCAGGCGCCGCCGCCCGGCCGGCCGGCCGCCGACGAGGGCACCCGCACGGTGGAGCAACTCGTTCTCGCCACGGTCTGCGCAGCCTACGCCGTCGGGGCCGCGTTCGACTGGGGTACGGGCGAAATGGCGCTGATCATGGGCGACTTCGGGCTGAGCGCCGCGGCGGGCACCGCCGCCGTCTCATGCTTCCTGTACGCCCGCAATCCGCGCATCCGCTTCCGCTCGGCCTGGTTGCTGTTCGCCCTCTCCTCGACGATGGCGGCCCTCGGCAACGCGGTCTGGGGGTGGTACGAGGTGGTCCTCGGACGGCCCGTGCCCAGCCCCTCCTACGCCGACCTGTTCTTCCTGTGCTTCGCGCCGCCCGCCATCGTGGGGCTGCTGGTGCTCGCCAAACGGCCGGTGACCAAGGCCGGCTGGATCTGCCTGGGGCTCGACGCCTGGCTGATCGGCGGCTCGCTGCTCACGCTGTCGTGGAGCCTCGCGCTCGCCCAGGCGGCCCGGTTCGACGGCCCGAGCGTGGCGCACACCGCGCTGTCGCTGGCGTACCCGCTGCTCGACATCGCGCTCGTCAGCATGGTGCTCGCGCTGCACTTCCGCCGCGCCCCGGGCAACCGCACCGCGGTGAACACGGCGATCGGCGCACTCGCGCTGACCGTCATGTGCGACGCGCTGTTCACCTCGCCGCTGCTGCACAGCAGCTACCGCTCCGGTCAGCTGCTGGACGCCGGCTGGTTCGCCGGTTCGCTGCTGCTCGCCTACGCCCCCTGGGCCGTACCGCGCGGCAAGGGCGCGCAGGAGGCGCACGCACCGGACGGGCACACGCGCGTGGTCCACGAGCACCTGCCCGGACAGCGCGGCACGGGTCACCAGCACACGTCCGTGCCCGCCCCGGGAGGTGAGCACAGCCGGTATCCGGCCGGCCGCCCGCTCACCGGCTCCATCGCCGCGCTCACCCCGTACCTCGCCGCCGCAGTGTGCACCCTGGGCATCCTGTACAACGTCCTCAACGGCCGCCGACCCGACCACGTGGTCCTCATCACCGCGGGCGCCGTCGTGCTCGCACTCGTCATCCGGCAGGGCATCATGCTGCTGGACAACATCACACTCACCCAGGAACTGGCACAGAAGGAGAACCACTTCCGCTCCCTGGTGCAGGGCTCCAGCGACGTGATCATGATCGCGGCGCCCAACGGCATCCTGCGCTACGTCTCCCCGGCCGCCGCCGGGGTCTACGGCCGGCCCGCCGAGGAACTCGTGGGCGGGGAGCTGGCCAGTCTGATCCACCCGGAGGATCTGGGCTGCGTGGTGCACGAGGTGCGCCGCTTCCTCGCCGCCAGTCCGCTGGAGGAACCCACCACCCGTATCGAGTGCCGCTTCCGGTCCGGTGACGGCGGCTGGCTCAACGTGGAGTCGACCGTCAACCGCCACCACGGCGGCCTGATCTTCAACAGCCGGGACGTGACCGAACGGGTGCGTCTGCAGGCGCAGTTGCAGCACAACGCCGAGCACGACCCGCTGACCGACCTGCCCAACCGCGCCCTGTTCACCCGGCGCGTGCAGCAGGCCCTGTCCGGCCGCCGGGCCACCGACCGGGGCACCGCGCTGCGCAACACGGCGGTGCTCTTCATCGACCTGGACGGCTTCAAGGCCGTCAACGACACGATCGGGCACCAGGCCGGGGACGAACTGCTCGTCCAGGCCGCCCGCAGACTCCAGGACGCGGTCCGGCAGGGGGACACCGCCTCCCGGCTGGGCGGCGACGAGTTCGCGGCCCTGATCGTCGGGGACGGCACCCGAGACCGTGCCGCCCGGGAGCGGAACATCCTGGAGCTGGCCGAACGCCTGAGGGTGACCCTCTCCCAGCCGTACCCGATCGACGGCAACGATGTCCGGGTCAACGCCTCCATCGGCGTCGCCTTCGCCGAACCGGGCCTCGGCGCGGGCGAGCTGCTGCGCAACGCCGACCTGGCGATGTACCGCGCGAAAGCGGCCGGAAAGGGCCGGGTCGAGCTGTACAAGCCGCAGATGCAGCAGGACGTCGTACGCAAGGCGGAGCTGGCCACGCGGCTGCGCGCCGCGCTGCACGACGGCGAGTTCGCCCTGCTGCACCAGCCGGTGGTGAGCCTCGACGGCGGCCGGATCACGGCGGTCTCGACGCAGGCGCGCTGGCGCTCCTCGCAGGGGGTGCTGTTCACCCCGGCGGAGTTCCTGCGGGTGGCCGAGGACGGCGACAAGACCGCCGAACTGGACCGCTGGATCCTGCAGGAGGCCGTCGAGCAGGCCGCCGAGCGGGCGGCCACCGGGGTCGTCGTCCCGGTGACAGTACGGATGAACGCCCGGCGGCTGCTGGACCGCTCCATGCCGCTGGGCTCGGTGGAGGCGCTGCTGACCCGGCATGGGCTGCCGCCCGGCGCGCTGGTCGTCGAGCTGTCCGAGACCGACCCGCGGATCTCCCTGGACGAGCTGGAGCGCCGGCTGGCCGCGCTCAGCCGGCTCGGGGTGCGGATCGCGCTGGACGGCTTCGGCAGCGGCCACGCGGCCATCACGGCCCTCAGAAGGCTCCCCGTCGACATCCTGAAGCTCGACCGCAGTCTGGTCGAGGGAGTCGTGGAGTCCGCGCGACTGCACAAGATCACCAGTGGTCTGCTGCGGATCGCCGGGGATCTCGGGCTGCAGTCCATGGCCGACGGTGTGGACCTGCCGGAGCAGGTGGTCGCGCTGCGCGCGATGGGCTGCACACACGGGCAGGGCATGGCGTTCGCCGGACCACTGGACGAGTACCGGCTGCGCCGGGCGCTGGGAACCGGCCACTATCCGGTGCCGCACGCCCCGGCGGAACCGGCGTTCGCCGGCAGTCTCAGGGAGCCGCAGGGGCGCGCGGGGGTGTACACAGGGGGTGTACCCGCTGTCCTGGGAGGCGGTAGTGCCCTGCGTTCACATTCTGAGACTCCTGTCCCACCCACTTGACACCTGGTGCGCGTCAGGGGGAGGGTCAGTGCCATGCGCACCCGAATTCTCGTACTTGGACAGCGCGTCGGCTGAGCTGGGACCCACCGGAGGGCGATCCGGAATCCCCAGCGACCACACCGGCGCGCTCCCCTCGCTTGCCCTACGGCACGAGGGGTTTTTTGTTGCATGAGTGCCTCTCGTGCAGCGCTTGAGCTCCGTACAAACCTCGCAAAAACCCTCAGCATCGAGAAGAGAATGCCGATGACCGAGCAGGCCACCGGGGCCCATCCGCAGCCGCGGCCCCGATCCGGAGGACAGCAGTCCGCCCCCGTCGAGCACGTCACGGGTGCGCAGTCCCTCATCCGCTCCCTTGAGGAGGTCGGCGCTGAGACGGTATTCGGTATCCCCGGCGGTGCGATCCTGCCGGCGTACGACCCGCTGATGGACTCCACCCGGGTGCGCCACGTCCTGGTCCGCCATGAGCAGGGCGCCGGCCACGCGGCCACCGGCTATGCGCAGGCCACCGGCAAGGTCGGCGTGTGCATGGCGACGAGCGGTCCGGGCGCCA
Organism: Streptomyces sp. IMTB 2501; assembly: GCF_001953885.1. Classification (GTDB taxonomy): domain Bacteria; phylum Actinomycetota; class Actinomycetes; order Streptomycetales; family Streptomycetaceae; genus Streptomyces. The sequence continues at coordinate 87,155 of NZ_MQUS01000025.1, forward strand.
CCAACCTGGTCACGCCGATCGCGGACGCCCACATGGACTCCGTGCCGCTGGTCGCGATCACCGGTCAGGTCGCCTCGAAGTCGATCGGCACGGACGCCTTCCAGGAGGCGGACATCGTCGGCATCACGATGCCGATCACCAAGCACAACTTCCTCGTCACCAAGGCCGAGGACATCCCCCGGGTCATCGCGCAGGCGTTCCACATCGCCTCCACCGGCCGCCCGGGCCCGGTCCTGGTCGACATCGCCAAGGACGCCCTCCAGGCGAAGACCACCTTCTCCTGGCCGCCCACCATGGACCTGCCCGGCTACCGCCCGGTGACCAAGCCGCACGCCAAGCAGATCCGCGAGGCGGCCAAGCTGATCACCTCCGCCAGGCGGCCCGTCCTCTACGTCGGCGGCGGCGTCCTCAAGGCGCAGGCCACCGCCGAGCTGAAGGTCCTCGCCGAACTCACCGGAGCGCCCGTCACCACCACCCTGATGGCGCTCGGCGCGTTCCCCGACAGCCACCCGCTGCACGTGGGAATGCCGGGCATGCACGGTGCGGTCACCGCCGTCACCGCGCTGCAGAAGGCCGACCTGATCGTCGCCCTCGGCGCCCGCTTCGACGACCGCGTCACCGGCAAGCTGGACAGCTTCGCCCCGTACGCCAAGATCGTCCACGCCGACATCGACCCGGCCGAGATCGGCAAGAACCGCGCCGCCGACGTGCCGATCGTCGGTGACGCCCGCGAGGTCATCGCCGACCTGGTCCAGGCCGTGCAGAAGGAGCACAGCGAGGGCCACAAGGGCGACTACACCGCCTGGTGGAGCGACCTGAACCGCTGGCGCGAGACCTACCCGCTCGGCTACGACCAGCCCGAGGACGGCTCGCTGTCCCCCCAGCAGGTCATCGAGCGCGTCGGGCAGCTCGCGCCCGAGGGCACGATCTTCGCCGCTGGCGTCGGCCAGCACCAGATGTGGTCGGCGCACTTCATCCAGTACGAGAAGCCCGCCACCTGGCTCAACTCCGGCGGTGCCGGAACCATGGGCTACGCGGTCCCGGCCGCGATGGGCGCCAAGGCCGGACAGCCGGACCGGACGGTCTGGGCGATCGACGGCGACGGCTGCTTCCAGATGACCAACCAGGAACTGACCACCTGCGCCCTGAACAACATCCCGATCAAGGTCGCCATCATCAACAACGGCGCTCTCGGGATGGTCCGCCAGTGGCAGACCCTGTTCTACAACCAGCGCTACTCCAACACCGTGCTGCACAGCGGTCCGGAGGACATCAACCCGGAGGCCAAGGGCACGCGCGTGCCGGACTTCGTGAAGCTGTCCGAGGCGATGGGCTGTGTGGGCCTGCGCTGCGAGCGCCCGGAGGACCTGGACAAGGTCATCGAGGAGGCGAACTCCATCAACGACCGCCCGGTCGTCATCGACTTCATCGTCCACGAGGACGCGATGGTGTGGCCGATGGTCGCCGCCGGCACCTCCAACGACGAGATCATGGCCGCCCGGGACGTCCGCCCCGACTTCGGCGACAACGAAGACGACTGAGCGAGAGAGACGTAAAAGACCATGTCCAAGCACACGCTCTCCGTCCTGGTGGAGAACACGCCGGGCATCCTCGCCCGGATCGCCGCCCTGTTCTCGCGGCGCGGCTTCAACATCGACTCGCTCGCGGTCGGCGTCACCGAGCACCCCGACATCTCCCGCATCACCATCGTGGTGGGCGTCGAGGATCTGCCGCTGGAGCAGGTGACCAAGCAGCTCAACAAGCTCGTCAACGTGCTGAAGATCGTCGAGCTGGAGCCCGGTCAGGCCGTGCAGCGTGAACTCGTCCTGGTGAAGGTCCGCGCCGACAACGAGACCCGCTCCCAGATCGTCGAGATCGTCCAGCTGTTCCGCGCCAAGACCGTCGACGTCTCCCCGGAGGCCGTCACGATCGAGGCCACCGGATCGAGTGACAAGCTGTCCGCCATGCTCAAGATGCTGGAGCCGTTCGGCATCAAGGAGCTGGTGCAGTCCGGCACGATCGCGATCGGCCGCGGCGCCCGCTCGATCACCGACCGGTCGCTGCGCGCGCTCGACCGAACCGCGTAAAGCCGCACTCGGCCGCAGCGCGTAAAGGTGAACTCGACCGCAGCGCTTAAAGCCGGACTCGACCGGACCGCGCGAGGCTGGACTCGACCGATCCGCGAAAGGCCGGATCCGGGCGGTCGGCGACACGTCGTCCGCCCGGATGCCGAGATCCCGAGACTTCCCATCCCCTCACCGTCATACGGTGGGACGCACAACCTGCACACCAAGGAGAGAACCCAAAGTGGCCGAGCTGTTCTACGACGCTGACGCCGACCTGTCCATCATCCAGGGCCGCAAGGTCGCGGTCATCGGCTACGGCAGCCAGGGCCACGCCCACGCGCTGTCGCTGCGTGACTCCGGTGTCGACGTCCGCGTCGGTCTGCACGAGGGCTCCAAGTCCAAGGCCAAGGCCGAGGAGCAGGGCCTGCGCGTGGTGACCCCGGCCGAGGCCGCCGCCGAGGCCGACGTCATCATGATCCTGGTTCCGGACCCGATCCAGGCCCAGGTCTACGAGGAGTCCATCGCCCCGAACCTGAAGGACGGCGACGCGCTGTTCTTCGGCCACGGCTTCAACATCCGCTTCGGCTTCATCAAGCCCCCGGCCGGCGTGGACGTCTGCATGGTCGCCCCGAAGGGCCCGGGCCACCTGGTCCGCCGCCAGTACGAGGAGGGCCGCGGCGTTCCGTGCATCGCCGCCGTCGAGCAGGACGCGACCGGCAACGGCTTCGCGCTGGCCCTGTCGTACGCGAAGGGCATCGGCGGCACCCGCGCCGGCGTCATCAAGACGACCTTCACCGAGGAGACCGAGACCGACCTGTTCGGCGAGCAGGCCGTCCTCTGCGGTGGTACGGCCGCGCTGGTCAAGGCGGGCTTCGAGACCCTGACCGAGGCCGGCTACCAGCCGGAGATCGCCTACTTCGAGTGCCTGCACGAGCTGAAGCTGATCGTGGACCTCATGTACGAGGGCGGCCTGGAGAAGATGCGCTGGTCCATCTCCGAGACCGCCGAGTGGGGCGACTACGTCACCGGCCCGCGCATCATCACCGACGCCACCAAGGCCGAGATGAAGCAGGTCCTCGCCGAGATCCAGGACGGCTCCTTCGCCCAGAACTGGATGGACGAGTACCACGGCGGCCTGAAGAAGTACAACGAGTACAAGAAGCAGGACTCCGAGCACCTGCTGGAGACCACCGGCAAGCAGCTCCGCAAGCTGATGAGCTGGGTGAACGAGGAGGCGTAAGCCTCACGTCAGGGGGCCGGGGCAGACTGCTCCGGCCCCCGTCGTCCATCTGTTGTCCACCCCGTCCAGCACCGGACGGGTGATCCTTCCGCAGAGGCGCAAGACGACCACCGCCGCGCCACTACACTGCTGCACAACACGCGTCAGGCCCACAGCGTCGTGCGTCTTCCGCGGCTAGCCCCTCCTCCGCCTGCGGCCGTCGGGACGGCCGTCCGCATGCTCTGGACTTGTGAGGACCTCACGTGAGCTCGAAACCCGTCGTACTCATCGCTGAAGAGCTGTCGCCCGCGACCGTGGACGCACTCGGCCCGGACTTCGAGATCCGGCACACCAACGGAGCGGACCGAGCCGAACTGCTCCCTGCCATCGCCGATGTCGACGCGATCCTGATCCGTTCTGCCACCAAGGTCGACGCCGAGGCGGTCGCCGCGGCGAAGAAGCTCAAGGTCGTCGCCCGCGCCGGCGTCGGCCTGGACAACGTCGACGTCTCCGCCGCCACCAAGGCCGGCGTGATGGTCGTCAACGCCCCGACCTCCAACATCGTGACCGCCGCCGAGCTGGCCTGCGGTCTGATCCTCTCCACCGCCCGCAACATCCCGCAGGCCAACTCCGCGCTGAAGAACGGCGAGTGGAAGCGCAGCAAGTACACGGGCGTTGAGCTGGCCGAGAAGACCCTCGGCGTCGTCGGCCTCGGCCGCATCGGCGCCCTGGTCGCCCAGCGGATGTCCGCCTTCGGCATGAAGGTCGTCGCCTACGACCCCTATGTGCAGCCCGCGCGAGCCGCGCAGATGGGCGTCAAGGTGCTGTCCCTGGACGAGCTGCTGGAGGTCTCCGACTTCATCACCGTCCACCTGCCCAAGACCCCCGAGACCCTCGGCCTCATCGGCGACGAGGCGCTGCGCAAGGTCAAGCCGGGCGTGCGCATCGTCAACGCCGCGCGCGGTGGCATCGTCGACGAGGAGGCGCTGTACGCGGCGCTGAAGGAGGGCCGGGTCGCCGGCGCCGGCCTCGACGTGTACGCCAAGGAGCCGTGCACCGACTCCCCGCTGTTCGAGCTGGACCAGGTCGTCTGCACCCCGCACCTCGGTGCCTCCACGGACGAGGCCCAGGAGAAGGCCGGTATCGCCGTCGCCAAGTCGGTGCGCCTCGCGCTCGCCGGTGAGCTGGTGCCGGACGCGGTGAACGTCCAGGGCGGTGTCATCGCCGAGGACGTCAAGCCCGGTCTGCCGCTCGCCGAGCGCCTCGGCCGTATCTTCACGGCGCTCGCCGGCGAGGTCGCCCACCGCCTCGACGTCGAGGTCTACGGCGAGATCACCCAGCACGACGTGAAGGTGCTGGAGCTGTCCGCGCTCAAGGGCGTTTTCGAGGATGTCGTCGACGAGACGGTGTCGTACGTCAACGCGCCGCTGTTCGCGCAGGAGCGCGGCGTCGAGGTGCGGCTGACCACCAGCTCCGAGGCGAACGAGCACCGCAACGTCGTCACCGTGCGCGGCACCCTCGCCGGCGGCGAGGAGGTGTCGGTCTCCGGCACGCTGGCCGGCCCGAAGCATGTGCAGAAGATCGTCGCGGTCGGCGACTACGACGTCGACCTGGCGCTCGCCGACCACATGGTCGTCCTGCGCTACGAGGACCGTCCCGGTGTCGTCGGCACCGTCGGCCGCATCCTCGGCGAGGCGGGCATCAACATCGCCGGCATGCAGGTCGCCCGCGCGGCGGTGGGCGGAGAGGCGCTGGCAGTTCTCACCGTGGACGACACGGTTGCCTCCGGCGTGCTGGCCGAGGTCGCCGCGGAGATCGGGGCGACGTCCGCGCGCTCGGTGAACCTGGTCTGAGGCTGGCCTCTGGGGGCTGCTGCCCCAGGCCCCCGCATCGGCCCTGAACGGGCCTTGTCCTCAAACGCCGGACGGGCTGGTTTTGCCCGTCCGGCGTTTTTTCGTGCCTTACCTGGTGCCGGCCTCGGTCCTCCGCAGGGTCACCGCCGCCCCCACCGCGGCCAGCGCCACCACCACCGCCCCGGCGATCGCCGCGCCCTGGAAGCCGTCGGTGAACGCCTGCCGGGCCGTGGCGAGGAGGGACGCACCGGCACCGCCGGGGAGACGGGCGGCCGTGGCGAGGGCGTCGCCCAGGGATTCACGGGCCCCGGCCGGGGCGGAGGCCGGCATCTCGTGGCGGTAGATCGCCGTACCGATGGAGCCGAGGACGGCCATGCCGAGTGCGCCGCCGAACTCGGTACCGGTCTCCAGCAGTGACGAGGCCGTGCCCGCCCGCTCCACCGGGGCGCTGCGCATGGCCAGGTCGACCAGCTGGGACGTGATCGCGACCATCCCGCAGGCGAGGACGCCGGCCCCGAGGAGCGCCAGCCACAGCGAGTCCGTGCCGAGAAGGGCCAGCATCGAGAAACCGGCCGTCATGGCCGCGAAGCCGCCGGCGACGACGTAACCCCGGTTGACGCCCCGCTGGACGAGCTGTGCGGTGACCGGACCTGCGAAGCCGATGAACACCGAGGGCAGCAGGCTCCACAGGGCCGCCGCCAGCGGACCCTTGCCGAGGACCGACTGCAGGTACTGCGTGGTGAAGATGGCCGAACCCATCATGGCAAGGGCCGCGACGAGGTTCAGGACCAGCGCCGGGGCGAAACCGTGGCCCTTCAGCAGGGCCGGCGGGATCAGCGGAGAGGCACCCGTGCGCTGCCGGCGGACGAACAGGGCCGCGAAGAGCAGGCCGACGATGATCGAGACGACGTACAGGGGGTGCCAGCCCTCTGAGGGGATCTCCTTCAGGCCGTAGATCACCGGGAGTACGGCGGCCATCGACAGCGGGACGCTCAGCCAGTCGAAACGGCCCGGGTTCGGGTCCTTCGACTCCGGCAGCAGCACCGGGCCGAGGAGCAGCAGGAGCACCATCGCGGGCAGGTTGACCAGGAAGACCGAGCCCCACCAGAAGTGCTCGACGAGCAGGCCGCTCATCACCGAGCCGAGCGCGATACCGCCGGTCATCACGCCGGACCACAGGCCGATCGCCTTCGCCCGCTGGCCGGGGTCGGTGAACATCGTGCGCAGCAGCGCCATCGTGGACGGCATCAGGGTCGCGCCGCCGATGCCGAGGATCGCGCGGGCCGCGATCAGGGCCTCGGCGCTGTTCGCGTAGGCCGCGAGGAGCGAGGCGGTGCCGAAGGCGGCGGCGCCCATGAGGAGGAGCTTGCGGCGGCCGATGCGGTCGCCGAGCGAGCCCATCGTCATCAGCAGGCCGGCCAGGACGAAGCCGTAGATGTCGTAGATCCACAGCTGCTGGGTGCCGCTCGGGTGCAGGTCCGCGCTGATCGCGGGGGTCGCGAAGTACAGGACGGAGACGTCCATCGAGACCAGCAGCAACGGCAGCATCAGCACGCCCAGAGCGGTCCACTCGCGCCGGCCGGCGCGAGTGGGGGCGGCGCTGTCGGCGCCGACGAAGGCGGTGGTGCTCGTCGAGTTCGTCATGCCAGCGACTGTACGGGCGTATTAAACGGTTGTCTAGAACGAATGTATAAGTCACTTGTCTAGGACGGTTGTATGGATCGGCGGTAGGGTGGTGCGCATGGGACACCGTGAGGATCTGCTCGAAGGCGCCAGGCGCTGCCTGCTGGAGAAGGGGTTCCTGCGTACGACCGCGCGGGACATCGTCAAGGAGTCGGGCACCAACCTGGCGTCGATCGGCTACCACTACGGGTCGAAGGCCGAGTTGCTGGTGCAGGCCTACATCTCGCTGATCGAGGACGTGGGGGAGCGGTTCGACCCGGGGCTCGACGGGAAGGTGACGCAGCCTCCGGGGACGCTGGAGCGCTTCCAGGAGGTGTGGGCGAGCATCATCCGTACGGTGCCCGAGTCGCGGGCGATCTGGCTGCTCAGCTTCGAGCTGATGTTCCAGGACGAGCGGTTGGAGGAGGTGCGCAAGCTCCTGGCCGAGGCGCAGAAGGAGGGCCGTTCGGGGCTCGCGGCCATGTTCAACGGTGTTCCGGAGGCCGAACTCGACAAGGAGGCGGCCGAGACCGAGGGCCGTCTCTACCAGACGCTGCTCAACGGCCTCATGGTCCAGTGGCTCTTCGACCCGGACTCGGCGACCACCGCCGAGCAGCTGACGGAGGGGCTGCGGCGGGTGATCGACGGACTCGGCACGAGCTGATCCGTCCGTCCCGCGGCTCTTCGAGGACCAGCAGCCGGGGAGCGGCGGCCAACGCCCAGGTGGTTCCGGCGCGTTGACGCCGGCCGCCGCACAGTTCGTGCGGGAATCGGGCGCCGGGTGCCGGTTCGAGGCACGCGGTCAAGGAGCCCGGCCACCCGCTCCGGGCCGGACCGCCGGGCCCAGCGGGCCTGGACCCTGGTACGTCTCGAAACGCGTGCGTACGCCCGGGCGCGGATTGCGGCCGGTCGTCGGCTACGGGAGATTGGCCCCATGCGCCGGATCCCATGCGTGGAACCCTGGTCGAGATGCTCGTAGCGGGCTGTGGCCAACGCCCAGCTCCTGCACGGGGTGCAGAGCCGCCGGCTCGCCCGGCTGCAGGCCGGTGAAGCGGTGCCGGACCAGGTCGAACTGCCATGGACGGACCGGTACTTCGCACAACTCGGCCTGGTGCTCGGCGTCGCCTACCGCTCCACCGCCGTCCTCACCACCACCCCCGCCCCACCCCAGAGGACGGTCGAAGGCACCGACTACGTCCCCACCCCCGAGCCGGGCCACCGCCTGCCCCACCGCCGGCTCGGCGACGGCCGCTCCACGCTGGACGCCGTCGGCGCCTGGTTCACCCTGTTCACCCCGGACCCCGCTGCCTGGGCGCGGGACACCGCCGTGTCCGTGCCGCTGCGCATCGAACCCCTGCCCGCCGCGCACACCGAGCCGTACGCCTTCGGTCCGCACGGCGCCCTGCTCGTCCGCCCGGACGGTCACATCGCCACCCGCCGGCCCGACGGCCCGCCGACCGCCACGGCCCTCGCCGAGGCCCTGAGCGCGGTCACCAGCCGGCCCTGACACGCCAAGGCGCCTACAGCCGCGCCCGCTTCAGCGCCATGTGCAGCAGCAGCCGGTCCTCGCCGTCGTCCAGGTCGAGGCCCGTCAGCTGCTCGACCCGGGACAGGCGGTAGTACAGGGTCTGCCGGTGGATGCCCAGTTCGGCGGCCGTGCGGCCGGCCTGGCCCGCGCAGTCGAGGTAGACCTCCGCGGTGCGGGTCAGCTCCCGATGGGCGGGGGAGAGGAGCGCGCCGACCACGGGATCGTGCGCGGCCTGCGGCGGCAGCGCGGTCAGCAGCCGGTACGGACCGATGCGCGCCCACTCCACGACCGGCCCGAACCGCGGCTCGGCCAGCGCGGCGCGTGCGGCGGCGGATGCCTCCTGCCACACCGTCCCCAGGTCGGCGAGACCGATCCGGGGATCCCCGATCCCGACGGCGCATCCGGCACCCGCGGCGGCCCCGGCGGCCCCGGCGGGTCCGGTGACTCCCGCGGCCGCAGCCGCGGCCACCCGGGCCCCGGCCCCGCGCGCCGCGCTGCCCGACGCCCCGCGCGCGCCCTCGGCCTCCTTCAGCAACCGCGCGGCCGCCGTCTGCACGGGGGCGCTCACCTCCGTGGTCCGCAGCCGGACCAGCACCGCGAGGCTCTGCCCCGACGTACCCCACGGCAGCGTGCACAGCGCCGCGGCGTGCGGGATCGTACGGGTGGCCGGGGCGTCGTCCGGGTCGGCCGACGGCCACGGGGCGACGCAGACCAGGGTGAGCGGGCCGTCGGCGCGGGGGCCGAGCGCAGTGCGCAGTTCGGCGACCGCCATGTCCCGCTGCCAGCCGCGTTCCGCGGTGAGCACCGCCCGCAGCTCCCGGCTCAGCCCGGCCCCGGCCTCCGCCTCGTCCGCGAGCAGCGCGCCGATCCGGCCGGCCACCTCCATCGCGGCGGCCAGCTGCGCGTCCGTCGGCCCCGGATCGCCCTCCAGCAGCCAGACGTAGCCGAGTACGACACCCCGGTGGCGTACCGGGAGGCAGATCCGGCCGCGGTAGACCCCTGCCTCCGTGCTCGGCGGGATCCGCACAGGGCCGGTCGCGCGGGTGATGCCGAAGCCCTCGAACCACGCCCGGACCGTCGCCGTGGAGCGCCGGGTCAGGATCGAGCGGGTGCGCACCGGGTCCAGGGCGGTGGGATCCAGCTCGTCGTCACTGTCGTACGCGCCGAAGGCGATCAGCTCGAAGTCGCGGTTCTCCAGGGTCGCCGGGACGCCCAGCAGCTCCGAGATCTCGTCGACCAGCTCCTGGTAGTCACCTTTGAAAGCCTTGAAATCCGCCGCCATTCGGGCATTCTCTCTCATTTCTTGACGGCCTTCATACAGCTGTCTGAGATCCAGGGCACGGATGCGTGACAGCTGTCGATGGCTCACGATCGGAGAGATCCTTAGGTTTCACGGTGGTTCTCCGTGCCGTACCCGAACCGTCGGGTGATGGCCGTATTTGGTGCTTGTCTGTGGAGGTGCCCCGTGCTGGGTCCCGTGATTCTCGCCGCGTCGCGCAGTGACCGGATGCGACGCCTGATCTCGGCGGCTCCGGTGACCAAGCAGGTCGTCGACCGCTTCATCCCCGGCGAGACCGTGGCCGACATCGTGCCGATCATCAAGGACCTCACGGCCAAGGGCCTGCAGCTGACGATGGACGTCGTCGGCGAGGACATCACCACCCCCGAGCAGGCCGCCGCCGCCCGCGACGCCTACCTGGCGCTGATCGACCACCTCAGGGAGCTGGAGCTCGGCGAGCGCGTCGAGATGTCCGTCAAGCTGTCGATGTTCGGCCAGGCGCTCCCCGGTGGCCATGAGCTCGCCCTCGCGAACGTCCGCCCGGTCGTCGCGGCCGCCGCCGCGATCGGTACGACCGTGACGCTGGACGCCGAGGACCACACCACCCTCGACTCGATGTTCGCCATCCACGAGGAGCTGCGGAAGGACTTCCCGCAGACCGGCTGTGTCATCCAGGCCTACCTCTTCCGCACCGAGGCCGACGCCCGCCGCCTCGCCGCCGCCGGCAGCCGCGTCCGCCTGGTGAAGGGCGCCTACAAGGAGCCCGCCGAGGTCGCCTACCAGCAGAAGCACGAGATAGACAAGGCGTACGTCCGGGTCCTGCGCATCCTCATGGAGGGCGAGGGGTACCCGATGATCGGGTCTCACGACCCGCGCCTGATCGCCATCGCCCAGGAGCTGGCCCACAAGGCCGGCCGCAAGCTCGACGAGTACGAGTTCCAGATGCTGTACGGCATCCGCAGCGAGGAGCACCTCCGGCTGGCCGCCGAGGGGCACCGCATGCGCGTCTACACGGCCTACGGCACGGACTGGTACGGCTACTTCATGCGCCGTCTGGCGGAGAAGCCCGCGAACCTGCGGTTCTTCCTCCGCTCGATGGTCAGCAAGGGCTGAACCCGAACACCCGCTCACGATCAAGGAGTCAAGGATCTCATGGACGCTGTGACCCAGGTCCCCACCCCCGTCAACGAGCCGGTGCACGGCTATGCCCCCGGCTCGCCCGAGCGTGCCCGGCTGGAGGCCAAGCTCAAGGAGCTGGCGGAGAACCCGATCGACCTGCCGATGACCATCGGCGGCGAGAAGCGGATGGGCGGTGGCGAGCCGTTCCAGGTGGTCCAGCCGCACAACCACAAGGCCGTCATCGGCACCCTGCGCAACGCCTCCCAGCAGGACGCGCGGGACGCCATCGACGCGGCCCTGGCCGCCGCGCCGGCCTGGCGTGCGATGTCCTTCGACGACCGCGCCGCGATCATCCTGCGCGCCGCCGAGCTGCTGGCCGGCCCGTGGCGTGAGACGATCGCCGCCTCCACCATGCTCGGCCAGTCGAAGACCGCCCAGCAGGCGGAGATCGACAGCCCCTGTGAGCTGATCGACTTCTGGCGTTTCAACGTCCACTACGCCCGCCAGATCCTGGCCGAGCAGCCCCCGGCCAACTCCCCGGGCGTCTGGAACCGCCTGGACCACCGCCCGCTGGAGGGCTTCGTCTACGCGATCACGCCGTTCAACTTCTCGGCGATCGCGGGCAACCTGCCCACCGCCCCCGCCCTGATGGGCAACGTCGTGGTCTGGAAGCCGTCCCCGACCCAGACCCACGCCGCCGTGCTCCTCATGCAGCTGCTGGAGGAGGCGGGCATGCCCAAGGGCGTCATCAACCTCGTCACCGGTGACGGCATCGAGGTGTCGAAGGTCGCCCTGGAGCACCGTGATCTGGCCGGTATCCACTTCACCGGCTCGACCAAGACCTTCCAGTACCTGTGGAAGACGGTCGGCAACAACATCGACAAGTACCGCTCCTACCCGCGTCTGGTCGGCGAGACCGGCGGCAAGGACTTCCTGGTCGCCCACCCGTCGGCCGACCGCGCGGTGCTGAAGACGGCCCTCACCCGGGGCGCCTTCGAGTACCAGGGCCAGAAGTGCAGCGCGACCTCCCGGGCCTACATCCCGGCGTCGATCTGGAACAGCGGCTTCAAGGAGGAGTTCGCCGCCGAGGTCGACTACCTCACCATGGGTGACGTCACCGACCTGTCGAACTTCATCGGCGCCGTGATCGACGACCGTGCCTTCGCCAAGAACAAGGCCGCGATCGACCGCGCCAAGGAGGACCCGGCCTGCACGATCGTCGCGGGCGGCAGCTACGACGACTCGGTCGGTTACTTCGTCCGCCCGACCGTCGTCGAGTGCACCGACCCGGAGAACGAGGTCTTCCGCACCGAGTACTTCGGCCCGTTCCTCGCCGTCCACGTCTACGAGGACGACAAGTACGACGAGATGCTGACCCAGATGGAGTCGGTGTCGGACTACGCCCTGACCGGCTCGGTCATCTCCAACGACCGTGCGGCGGCCGCCCACACGATGGAGAAGCTCCGCTTCGCGGCGGGCAACTTCTACATCAATGACAAGTCGACCGGCGCCGTCGTCGGCCAGCAGCCCTTCGGCGGCGGCCGCTCCTCCGGCACCAACGACAAGGCCGGCGCCCCGCAGAACCTCCTGCGCTGGACCCTGACCCGCGCCATCAAGGAGACCCTGGTCGCGCCGACCGACTACACGTACCCGCACATGGGCTGACCCTCGCCCCCCCCGAGCAACGGGCCGGGAAGCCTGCCACGAGCGGGCTCCCCGGCCCGTTTCCATTCCCACGGGTTTCCCGTCGGTCACACTGGGTCCATGACCACCGGACTGCGGCTCGCCCACACCGCCGACCTTGACCCCCGCGAACTCCACGCCGCCCGCGCCCTGTTGGACGCGGCGTTCGACGGTGGTTTCTCTTCCGAGGACTGGGATCACGGGCTCGGTGGTCTGCATGTCCTCGTGCAGGACGGCACCGGGCTCGCCGCGCACGGAGCCGTCGTGATGCGGCGCATCCGGCACCGGGGGCGCTGGCTGCGGGCCGGATACGTGGAGGCCGTCGCCGTACGTCCCGACGTGCGGCGGAAGGGGCTCGGCGGGCGGGTGCTGGGGGAGCTGGAGCGGGTGATCGGGCGGGCGTACGACCTCGGCGCGCTCTCGGCGAGCCCGGAGGGGGCCCCGCTGTACACGGCCCGGGGCTGGCAGCGGTGGGGCGGGCAGGTGCACGGACTGTCCCCGGACGGGATCGTACGGCTGCCGGAGGAGGAAGGGGGCATGTATGTCCGGCCCGCGCTCGCCGGGGCGCTCGACCCCGCCGAGGAGTTCGTGCTCGACTGGCGGGACGGGGACGTGGCCTGACGGTCCCTCAGGCCGCGCGGACCAGGATCTTGCCCGTGTTGCCGCCGCGCAGCATCAGCAGGAACGCCTCCACGATCCGCTCGAACCCGTCGACCACCGTCTCGTCCGCCGTCAGCGCCCCGCTGCGCAGATGCGGTACGGCGAAGTCGTACAGCTCGTCCTGCGCGTCCCGGTGGTCCTTCACCGGGACGCCCTCGATGCGCAGGCTCTTCTCCACGACGTCCGCGTGGCGACCGTCAACGCCGAGGACGACGGCGGGGTGCTGTCCATGGTGGGCAGCGGGCTCGGCATGGCCATCATGCCCGCGCTCTCGCTCGCCGGGGCGCCGCCCGCCGTGGAGATCACCGACCTCGGGCCCGAGCGGCCGTACCGCTCCGTCGGCTGTGTGACCACTCCGGAACTGGCCACCACCACCGCCGTACGCGCCCTGATCCGCACCCTGCGCTCCCTCGGACAGCCCTCCCCCGAACGCACGAAGGCCCAGCTCAGAGCAGTGTGACGGGAGCCGCCGTCTCAGATAGTAGGAAGTCCGAGTAGTTGTGCAGACAGATGCGGGCCGCTCCTTTACGTTTGTAGGAGCCGAACGTCTCGCTCGATCAAGCGAATGGCGGTCGTGAGCCGGACCCGTGCAGGCAACCCCTGCGGTCCGCCGCTCCCCGCCCCTTCCGGCGTCTCGCACCCCTCTTGCCGTGCTTCGCGTCTGCCGAAGGAGTCGATTTCCATGGCCGAGACGACCGTCCGCCGCCGAGTCCGCCACGTGTCCCGGACGAGCGAGTCCGACCGCAAGAACGCCGCCGACGCCCTGCAGCGCGCCCTCGACCGCCGTGACAACGGCGGCGAAACCGGCCACTGACCGTCCGGATCCCGCCCCCGTCGGTGTCCGAATGGTGGAAGCATCGTGTCATCACCTGGGACGAGGAGTAGGGTGCCGGCATGTCTCGCAGCCTCAATCTCGCAGTGATCCCCGGTGACGGCATCGGCCAGGAGGTCGTGTCCGAAGGTCTGAAGGTCCTCTCCGCCGTGCTCCCGCAGGACGTGAAGCTGGAGACGAAGGAGTACGACTTCGGCGCCAAGCGCTACCACGCCACCGGTGAGACGCTCACCGACGCCGACCTCGACGCCCTCAAGCAGCACGACGCCATCCTGCTCGGCGCCATCGGCGACCCGTCGGTGCCGTCCGGCGTCCTGGAGCGCGGCTTCCTGCTCAAGCTCCGCTTCGCCTTCGACCACCACGTCAACCTGCGGCCGAGCAAGCTGCTCCCCGGTGTGGCGACCCCGCTCGCCGGCCAGCCGGAGATCGACTTCGTGGTCGTCCGCGAGGGCACCGAGGGCCCGTACACCGGCAACGGCGGCACCATCCGCAAGGGCACCGAGCACGAGGTCGCCACCGAGGTCTCCGTCAACACGGCCTACGGAGTCGAGCGCGTGGTCCGCGACGCCTTCGCCCGCGCCCAGGCCCGCCCGCGCAAGAAGCTCACGCTGGTCCACAAGAACAACGTGCTGACCTTCGCCGGGCATCTGTGGACGAACATCTTCAACAAGGTGGCCAAGGAGTTCCCCGAGGTCACCACCGACTACATCCACGTCGACGCGGCCACCATCTACCTGGTCACCGACCCGGCCCGGTTCGATGTGATCGTCACCGACAACCTCTTCGGCGACATCATCACCGACCTCGCCGCGGCCGTCTCCGGCGGCATCGGCGTGGCCGCCTCCGGCAACATCAACCCCAGCCGTGAGTTCCCGTCCATGTTCGAGCCGGTCCACGGTTCGGCCCCGGACATCGCCGGACAGGGCAAGGCCGACCCCACCGCCACGGTTCTGTCCGTCGGCCTGCTGCTGCGCCACCTCGGCTACGCCGGCGAGGCCGACCGCATCGACGCGGCCGTCGCCGCCGACCTCACCGAGCGCGCCGCGCTGGGGACCCGCAGCACCTCGCAGATCGGCGACGCGCTCGCCGCCCGAGTAGCCGGCTGACCCGGCGCTCCGCACAAGAAGCCGCCGGGTCGGACGATCGCCCGGCGGCTTCCGCATGTCCCCGCCGGGTGCCACCATCGACCCCTGGGCCGCTGTCACCCCCATTCCGTCCGCCGCCACCTCCGCGCGATAATCGAACGCGGAGCCGCGGTATGAGGGAAAGCTCGGACGTCCTAACACTGGCGAGTCGCAGTGAGGGGGCGTGAGCGCGGCCCGTCACAACGACCGGTGAAGGACACATCACTCATGACGACGCCCACGATCGAGCTCAAGCCCTCCGCCAGCCCCCTCGCCGCCGCAGAGCGCGCGGCGATTCTGGCCAACCCCGGGTTCGGCCGCCACTTCACCGACCACATGGTGACGATCAAGTGGACCGAGGGGCGGGGCTGGCACGACGGCCAGCTCGTCCCGTACGGCCCGATCTCCCTCGACCCCTCCACCCACGTCCTGCACTACGGCCAGGAGATCTTCGAGGGGCTGAAGGCCTACCGCCAGCCCGACGGCTCGGTCGCGCTGTTCCGTCCCGAGGCGAACGCCCGCCGCTTCCGGAACTCCGCCCGCCGCATGGCCATGGCCGAGCTGCCCGAGGAGCTGTTCATCGCCGCGCTGGACGCGCTGCTCACCCAGGACGCCGCCTGGGTCCCGCCGCACGGCGGCGAAGAGTCCCTGTATCTGCGCCCGTTCATGTTCGCCACCGAGGCCGCGCTCGGTGTGCACCCGGCGAACGAGTACCTGTTCATGCTCATCGCCTCGCCCTCCGGCGCGTACTTCGCCGGTGGCGTGAAGCCGGTCACCATCTGGGTCTCCGAGGACCACGTCCGCGCCGTCCCCGGCGGCACCGGCGACGCCAAGACCGGCGGCAACTACGCCGCGTCCCTGCTGCCGCAGGCCGAGGCCGCCGCGCACGGCTGCGACCAGGTCGTCTACCTCGACGCGGTCACCCGTACCAAGGTCGAGGAGAGCGGCAGCATGAACGTCGCCTTCGTCTACGGCGACCGGATCGTCACCCCGGAGCTGACCGGCTCGATCCTGGAGGGCATCACCCGTGACTCGCTGCTCCAGGTCGCCCGCGACCTCGGCTACACCGCCGAGGAAGGCGTGGTCACCCTGGAGCAGTGGCGCGCGGACGCGGCCTCCGGTGCCCTCACCGAGGTCTTCGCCTGCGGCACGGCCGCCGTGGTCACCCCGATCGGCCACGTCAGGACCAGGACGGACGAGTGGTCCCACGGCGACGGCGCCCCCGGCGAGGTCACCGTCCGCCTGCGTGAGGCTCTGCTGGGCATCCAGCGCGGGGTGACGCAGGACCAGCACGGCTGGATGCACCGCATCGGCTGACAGCTCAGCGGGGACCGCCACGACAAGCCGGCGTCGTCTGCGGCGTCGTCGTGGCTGGTCGCTCCCCGTCGCGGCGGAGCCGCCTGTCGGTACGGCCCGCGCCTCTTCGCGCTACGCGCTCAGGGCCGCCTCGGACTCCTGGTCGAGTTCCGTGGCGGCCCTGGTCTGTTCCCTGCCGGACGTCAGCAGCAGGTACACCGCGCCGCCGACCGCCCCCGACAGCAGGAAGCTGCAGTCCACCCCGCCGGTCAGACGCAGCAGCGGACCCTGGTACGTCGGCAGGGACACGGCCAGCAGGCCGACGCCGGCGCCCAGGGCCCAGGAGACGGTCGCGCGGATGTTCCAGCCCGCCCGGTACCAGTAGATCCCGCCCCGCGAGCGGCGGTTGAAGACCTGCAGGGCGTCGGCGTCGTACACCCCGCGACAGCGGGCGAAGCCGATGAGGGTGATGACGGCCCACGGGGTGCCGATGGCGGTGAGCAGCAGCACGAAGGACGTCATCGCGGACTGCGCGTTCCAGGCGTAGTGGCCGACGAAGACACAGGCCGTGGCGACGAGGGCAACCGTGTAGGTGGCGCGGGCGCGGGAGGCCCTGGGCAGGATCGCGTCCAGGTCCAGGCCCATCGAGTACAGCATCAGACCGGCGTTGCCGACCGAGCCCGCGGACGCGGACAGCAGCAGCGGGATCAGGTACCAGGCGGGGGAGGCCTGCACCAGCGGACCGGCGTAGTCGAGCGCCGCGTGCGCCCCGTACGCCGTGAACGTGCCGAACAGCTGCGGCACCAGCAGGCCCAGGATCAGACCCGCCCAAGTGGCCCGGAGGACGCGGCGGTTGGAGTGCCGGGCGGGGGAGATGTAGCGGGTGTAGTCGCCGAGCAGGGTGATGAAGGCGATCGGACCGGACAGGCCCGCCGCCACGGCCGACAGGAACCAGGTCGGCCAGAACGAGCCGAGCAGGTAGCCACCCGTCTGGGGCATGGCCGCGGTGGTGAAGTGCGGGGCGTACGCGAAGATGCCGAGCACCAGCAGGACGGTCATGCCGATGGACAGGACCTTGGACATGTTCAGCAGCACCCGGTAGCCGTACACCGCGCCCGCGACCGTGGCGCCGGCGAGCACCGCGTAGACGGCGGCGTACGACACCCCGTCCGCGGGCAGCCCGAACATCCGGCCGAGCACGCCGATCATCACGTCCCCTCCGATCCACACGGTCAGCGCCGTGTAGCCGAGGGCGAGGAGCAGGCCGACGACCGAGCCGACCAGCCGGCCCCGGACGCCGAACTGGGCGCCTGAGGAGGTGGAGAGATTGGTCGCGGTGCGCAGCGAGATCAGCGCCAGCGGTGCCGTCACGGCCGTACCGACGATCGTGCCCGCGACGATCGCGCTCACGGACGCCCACCAGCCGAGGCCGAAGGACGGGGGCAGCCAGCCGAAGATGATCACCCCGAGGCAGAGGTTGGAGCCGAGCAGGATCGAGACGAGGTCGCGCGGACCACTGGTCCGTTCCTCGTCCGGGATGGTGTCGACTCCGCGCTGTTCGATCGGCATGGGTGGGTCTCCTTCGACTACCGCCAGAGAGTTAGAGTGACGTTCAATGTCTGTGAAGCTTCGCTTGCAGTCAATGCTTCTGTTTCATGAATTCTGTGTTTAGAGTGATGTTCTAACCTAGGGATGGCAAGGAGGTGCCGCGACGTGAGACTGACCCCCACGGAACGTGACCGGCTGCTGCTCTTCGGAGCCGCCGAGCTGGCCCGGGCCCGCCGGGCGCGCGGCCTCAGGCTGAACGTGCCGGAGGCGACCGCGCTGATCGCGGACACCGTGTGCGAGGCCGCGCGGGACGGCAGGCGGCTCGCCGAGGCCATCGAGGCGGCCCGGTCCGTGCTCGGTCCCGAGGACGTGCTGCCGGGTGTGGCCGACGTCGTCACCGAGGTGATGGTCGAGGCCGTCTTCGACGACGGCTCCCGGCTCGCGGTGGTCTCCGACCCCATCGGCGGCGGCCTCGGCGAGCGGGCGCCGGGCGCGCTGCTGCCCGGACCCGAGCACGCCGACCCCGCGCCGGCCGCCCGGCTCACGGTCACCAACACCGCGACCGTGCCGGTCTCCGTCACCTCCCACTTCCACTTCTTCGAGGCCAACCCGCGCCTCGACTTCGACCGCGCCCGGGCCTACGGCATGCGGCTCGCCGTACCCGCCGGATCCTCGGTCCGCTTCGGGCCGGGCGAGAGCGAGGACGTCGGCCTGGTGCCGATCGGCGGCGAGCGGATCGCGATCGGCTTCGCCGGACTGGTCGACGGGCCGCTGGACGCGCCCGGAGCGAGGGAAGAGGCCCTGCGCAGGGCCGCCGCATGCGGATACCTGGGAACGACACCGGAAGGAGGCGAGGAACGATGAGCCGCTCGAAGGGACGCGAGGTGAGCCGGGCGGTCCATGTCGACCCGTACGCCTACGCCGCCACCCACGGCCCCCGCGCCGGCGACCGCATCCGCCTCGGCGACTCCGGGCTCACCGTCCGCGTGGAGTCCGACTCCCAGCGCTACGGCGACGAGTTCCTGGCCGGCTTCGGCAAGACCGCCCGGGACGGACTGCACCTGAAGGCCGCCGCCGTCCGCGAGACCTGTGACGTGGTCATCAGCAACGTGGTCGTGATCGACGCCGTGCAGGGCGTCCGCAAGGTCTCCATCGGCATCCGGGAAGGGCGGATCTGCTCGATCGGGCGCGCCGGCAACCCGGACACCCTCGACGGCGTCGAGGTCGTCGTCGGCACGGGCACCTCGATCGTCTCCGGCGAGGGCTTGATCGCCACCGCCGGGGCCGTCGACACCCATGTCCATCTGCTGTCGCCGCGCATCATGGAGGCCTCCCTCGCCTCCGGCGTCACCACGATCATCGGGCAGGAGTTCGGCCCGGTGTGGGGCGTCGGCGTGAACTCGCCCTGGGCCCTCAAGCACGCCTTCAACGCCTTCGACGCCTGGCCGGTCAACATCGGCTTCCTGGGCCGGGGTTCGTCCTCGTCCGACGCGCCGCTCATCGAGGCGCTGGCCGAGGGCGGGGCGTCCGGCTTCAAGGTGCACGAGGACATGGGCGCCCATACGCGAGCCCTGGACACGGCGCTGCGCGTCGCCGAGGAACACGATGTCCAGGTCGCCCTGCACAGCGACGGCCTGAACGAGTGCCTGTCGGTCGAGGACACCCTTCGCGTCCTCGAAGGCCGTACGATCCACGCCTTCCACATCGAGGGCTGCGGCGGCGGACACGTGCCCAACGTGCTGAAGATGGCCGGCGTCCCGAACGTCATCGGCTCCTCCACCAACCCCACCCTGCCCTTCGGCCGGGACGCGGTCGCCGAGCACTACGGCATGATCGTCTCCGTCCACGACCTCAAGCCCGACCTGCCCGGCGACGCCGCCATGGCCCGCGACCGCATCCGCGCCGGCACCATGGGCGCCGAGGACGTGCTGCACGACCTGGGCGCGATCGGCATCACCTCCTCCGACGCCCAGGGCATGGGCCGCGCCGGTGAGACCGTCCGCCGTACGTTCGCCATGGCCGGCAAGATGAAGGCCGAGCTGGGTCCCCTGCTGCCCCATAACGGGGAGGGCGGCGACGGCGAGGGCGACGACAACGCCCGCGTCCTGCGCTACCTGGCCAAGCTGACCATCAACCCGGCCATCGCGCACGGCCTCGCCCACGAGGTCGGCTCGATCGAGGCCGGCAAGCTCGCCGACATCGTGCTGTGGCGCCCGGAGTACTTCGGCGCCAAACCGCAGCTCGTCCTCAAGTCCGGCTTCCCGGCGTACGGCGTGGTCGGCGACCCCAACGCGGCCACGGACACCTGCGAACCCCTGGTCCTCGGCCCGCAGTTCGGGTCGTACGGCGCCACGGCCGCCGACCTCTCCGTCGCGTTCGTCGCCCAGGCCGCCGTCGACCAGGGCAGCGACCGGATGCCCACCCGGCGCAGGAGGGTCGCCGTGCGCGGCACCCGGGGCATCGGCCCCGCCGACCTGAGGCTGAACGCCCGGGTCGGAGCGGTCGACGTCGACCAGCGCACCGGTCTGGTCACCCTCGACGGCGACCCGCTGCGCTCCACGCCCGCCGACTCCGTCTCCCTCAACCGTCTCTACTTCCTCTAAGGATCCGGGAACTCACATGACCACCCCCGCCGCCGACGGCTTCCGTATGCCCGCCGAGTGGACCCCGCACGAGCGCACCTGGATGGCGTGGCCGGGCCCCAACCCCACCTTCGACGACCCCGAGGACCTCGCCGCCTCCCGGGGTGCCTGGGCGTCCGTGGCCCGCGCGATCCGCCGCTTCGAGCCGGTGACCGTGGTGTGCGGCCCCGGCCAGTCCGCCGAGGCGCAGGCGCTGCTCGGCCCCGGCATCGACACCGTCGAGCGGGAGCTGGACGACGCCTGGATGCGGGACATCGGCCCCACCTTCCTCACCGACGGCAAGGGCGAACTGGCCGCCGTGGACTGGACGTTCAACGGCTGGGGCGCCCAGGACTGGGCGCGCTGGGAGCACGACTCGAAGATCGCCGCGTATGTCTGCGACCTCGCGGGCGCGAAGACGTACGCCTCGAAGCTGGTCAACGAGGGCGGTGCGATCCACGTCGACGGCGAGGGCACCGTGCTGCTGACGGAGACGGTCCAGCTGGGCCCGGAGCGCAACCCGCACTGGTCGCGCGCGGAGGTGGAGGCCGAGATCCACGCCCACCTCGGCACGGGGAAGGCGATCTGGCTGCCGCGCGGCCTCACCGGCGACTATCCGCCCTTCGGCTTCGGCACCCTGGGCCACGTCGACATCGTCGCCGCTTTCGCCCGCCCCGGCGTGGTCGTCGCCCATCACCAGCCCGACCCCGCCCACCCCGACTTCGAGGTCACCAAGGAGGTCATCGGCCTGCTGAGGTCGGCGACCGACGCGCGCGGCCGCAAGCTGGAGGTCGTCGAGGTCCCCGCCCCGACCGTCCTGGAGGCCGACGGCCACTGGGCCGACTACTCCTACATCAACCACTACATCTGCAACGGCGGCCTGGTGCTGTGCGGCTTCGACGACCCGCGCGACGAGATCGCGGCCGGGATCTTCCGCCGGCTGTTCCCCGAGCGGACGGTGACCCTGGTGGACGCGCGTACGATCTTTGCGGGTGGGGGCGGCATCCACTGCATCACCCAGCAGCAGCCGAAGGCATGAACATGTAGGAGAGTCACAGATGGCCGGTGCGGCACGGGCGCGGAAGAACGCGCCGCCGCGCGAGGAGGTACTCGCCGCCGCCATGGACATGATCGCCGAGCGCGGTCTGGAGAAGCTCACCATGGCGGCGCTCGGCCGCGAGGTGGGCATGAGCAGCGGCCATCTCCTTTACTACTTCCACTCCAAGGACGAACTGCTGCTGCAGACTCTGGAGTGGAGCGAGGGCCGGCTGGGCGCGGAGCGCGTCCGCCTGCTCGACCGGGGCGGACCGGCCCGCGAACGCCTGGACGCCTACGTGGACCTGTACGTCCCGGACGGCCACCGTGATCCGCACTGGACGCTGTGGCTGGAGGTGTGGAACCGCTCGCAGAACGCGGACGACGAGGCGCGAGCCCGCCAGGCCGCGATCGAGGGTGCGTGGCATCGCGATCTGGTCGCGCTGATCGCCGAGGGGATTTCACGGGGGGAGTTCCGGAGGGTGGACGCCGATCGCTTCGCGGCGCGGTTGCGTGCGCTGCTCGACGGCTTCTCGATTCACGTCGCCATCGGCCTGCGCGGTACCGGCCGTGGGCAAGTACTCGCGCATGTACGGGAGTTCATCGCGGACGCACTCCTCGCCGGCACCTGAGACCCCGACCGGGTAAAGGAATCCTTTCCTCCAGCGCCGGGCAGGTAACCGCGCATGGGACGACAACACTGGAAGAAGATCTGGGTCGGGTCGGCCGGGAACATGGTCGAGTGGTTCGACTGGTTCGTGTACGCGAGCTTCGCCACGTATTTCGCCGGCGCGTTCTTCCCGAGCGGCAATCCCACCGCCCAGCTGATGAACACCGCCGGCATCTTCGCCGTCGGCTTCTTCATGCGCCCGGTGGGCGGCTGGCTGCTGGGCCGGGTCGGCGACCGCAAGGGCCGCAAGGCGGCGCTGACGCTGACCGTCACGCTGATGTCGGCCTCGGCGATCCTCATCGCCGCCGCCCCGACCTATGCCGTCGCCGGCTACGGCGGCGTGCTCGTGCTGCTCGTCGCCCGCCTGCTGCAGGGCCTGTCGGTGGGAGGCGAGTACGCGGCCAGCGCCACGTACCTCACGGAGGCCTCGGACCCGAAGCGGCGCGGATTCGCTTCCAGCTTCCAGTACGTCTCGATGACCGCCGGCCAGATCGCCGGCCTCGGACTGCAGATCATCCTGCAGCGGACCATGTCCGACAGCGCGCTGCACAGCTACGGCTGGCGCATCCCGTTCATCGTGGGCGCGCTCGGCGCGGCGATCATCTTCTATCTGCGCCGCACCATGCTGGAGACCGAGGTGTACGAGGAGGACGCCTCCCGCGCCGAGGAGCGCGGCACCCTGCGCGCGCTGTGGCGGCACAAGCGGGAGGCGTTCCTGGTCATCGCCCTCACCATGGGCGGCACGGTCGCGTACTACACGTACACCACCTATCTGACGAAGTACCTGTCCAACTCGGCCGGTCTGTCCAAACAGACGGCGACGCTCGTCTCCTTCAGCGCACTGATCGTCTTCGCCTGCCTCCAGCCGCTCGCCGGCGCCCTGTCCGACCGGATCGGCCGCCGTCCGCTGCTGATCACCTTCGCGGTCGGCTCCACCTTCCTGACCGTGCCGATCATGACCCTGCTGGGGCACGCGGGCAGCTTCTGGCCGGCGTTCGGCCTCGCCCTGCTCGCGCTGGTCGTCGTCACCGGCTACACCTCGATCAACGCCTGTGTGAAGGCCGAGCTGTTCCCGACCGGCGTCCGCGCGCTCGGCGTGGCCCTGCCGTACGCCATCGGCAACGCCCTCTTCGGTGGCACCGCGGAGTACGTCGCCCTGTGGTTCAAGAAGGCCGGGATCGAGTCGGGCTTCTTCTGGTACGTGGCGGGCGGTGCCGCCGTATCCCTTGTGGTGTACGTCACCATGCGCGAGACGAAGGATCTGGATCTGGCCCGGGTGAGGGCCGGTCAGGAAGCCGGAGCGGGATCCGGGGAGTCCAGCCTGACGACCGCATCCTGAGACGGCCGGTGAGCCGGGGGCGGGGCTGTGCCAGACTGCCCCCGTGCTCTCGTTCGCCATGATTATTGGCAGCAGGCGCGCCGGTCCGCAGTGACCACCTCGTACGACCAGGTGCGGGTGGCCACCGTCGTCCTCGACCCGCGCGCAGACCTCTCGCACCCGCGAGGGGTTTTTTCGTTTTCCGGCCCACCTTCAGCCGGGTGAAACGGAGCGCGAGGGATCATTGGGGGGATGGTGGAGCCGGTCATTCCGGTAAGACCGAAGATCCACATTCAGGAGCCTTGAGACCATGACCGAGACGGCAACCAGCGAGCTCGACGACTCGTTCCACGTCTTCGACACCACGCTGCGCGACGGCGCGCAGCGTGAGGGCATCAACCTCACCGTCGCGGACAAGCTCGCCATCGCCCGGCACCTGGACGACTTCGGCGTCGGCTTCATCGAGGGCGGCTGGCCCGGCGCGAACCCCAGGGACACCGAGTTCTTCGCCCGCGCCCAGGCCGAGATCGACTTCCGCCGCGCCCAGCTGGTCGCCTTCGGCGCCACCCGCCGGGCCGGCGCCAAGGCCGCCGAGGACCCCCAGGTCAACGCACTGCTGGAGTCCGGCGCCCCGGTGATCACGCTGGTCGCCAAGTCGCACGACCGGCATGTGGAGCTGGCGCTGCGCACCACGCTGGACGAGAACCTGGAGATGGTCCGCGACACGGTGTCGTACCTGAAGGACCAGGGCCGCCGGGTCTTCGTGGACTGCGAGCACTTCTTCGACGGCTACCGCGCCAACCCCGAGTACGCGAAGGCGGTCGTACGGGCCGCTTCGGAGGCCGGCGCGGACGTGGTCGTCCTGTGCGACACCAACGGCGGCATGCTCCCCGCGCAGATCCACGCGGTCGTCGCCACCGTCCTCGCCGACACGGGCGCCCGGCTCGGCATCCACGCCCAGGACGACACCGGCTGCGCGGTGGCGAACACGCTGGCGGCCGTGGACGCCGGCGCGACCCATGTACAGTGCACGGCCAACGGCTACGGCGAGCGCGTCGGCAACGCCAACCTCTTCCCGGTCGTCGCGGCCCTGGAGCTGAAGTACGGCAAGAAGGTGCTGCCCGACGGCAAGCTCCGCGAGACGACCCGTATCTCCCACGCCATCGCCGAGGTCGTCAACCTCACGCCGTCGACGCACCAGCCGTATGTGGGAGTGTCCGCCTTCGCGCACAAGGCCGGGCTGCACGCCTCCGCGATCAAGGTCGATCCGGACCTCTACCAGCACATCGACCCCGAGCTGGTCGGCAACACCATGCGCATGCTGGTCTCCGACATGGCGGGCCGTGCGTCGGTGGAGCTGAAGGGCAAGGAGCTGGGCGTCGACCTGGGCGGCGACCGCGAGCTGGTCGGCCGGGTGGTGGAACGCGTCAAGGAACGCGAGCTCAAGGGCTACACGTACGAGGCGGCGGACGCGAGCTTCGAGCTGCTGCTGCGGGCCGAGGTCGAGGGCAGGCCCCTGAAGTACTTCGACGTGGAGTCCTGGCGGGCCATCGTCGAGGACCGCCCCGACGGCACCCACGCCAACGAGGCCACGGTCAAGCTGTGGGCCAAGAGCGAGCGGATCGTCGCCACGGCGGAGGGCAACGGCCCGGTGAACGCCCTCGACCGCGCCCTGCGCGTGGCGCTCGAAACGATCTACCCCCAGCTCGCCAAGCTGGACCTGGTCGACTACAAGGTCCGCATCCTGGAGGGCAAGCACGGCACCCAGTCCACGACCCGGGTGCTGATCTCCACCTCGGACGGCTCCGGCGAGTGGTCCACGGTGGGCGTCGCCGAGAACGTCATCGCCGCCTCCTGGCAGGCGCTGGAGGACGCGTACACGTACGGACTGCTGCGGGCGGGCGTGGAACCGGCCGAGTAGCCACAGTGGAGGTATGACCACAGAGCACACCGATCCGCTGGCCCGGGCCCGGAGCTTCTATGCCGAGAAGCTCGGCCTGGAGCCGGTGGACGAACGCCCCGGCGGGCTGCTGTACCGCTGCGGCGGCGTCGACTTCGCCGTCTTCCGCTCCACCGGCGTCTCGCCCGGCACCTTCACCCAGATGGCGTTCGAGGTCGACGACCTGGATTCGGTGGTGACGGAGCTACGGCGCCGGGGCGTGGTCTTCGAGGACGTGAACGCCCCCGGCTTCCACACCCGGGACGGCATCGCCGAGATCGAGGGCAACTACCCGAGCAAGGGCGCCCGCGGCGAGCGCGCGGCCTGGTTCCGCGACAGCGAGGGCAACCTGATGGGGATCGGCGAGCCGACACGGTAGTCGGGGCGGAGGGGAGAGGACGGGGGAGTCAGGGCGCCCGCCAGATGTTGTCGAAGGCGGCGTTCTCGATACGGCGCCGCTCGCGTACGGCCTCCAGCTCGGTCACCGCGTCACCGACGGCGACCAGCACGGTGACGACCGCCTCGTCGCCGGGCTCCTCCTCGGGCGGCCGCTCGCCCTGGACGCCCAGGGTGGCGGCGAGCCCGGCGAGGACCGGCTCATGGGACCACCAGCGGTCGGCGGCGTGTTGCCGGGCCGGGCTTTCGGCCGCCGTGGCCTTGTCCGCCCGGCGTGGCCAGCGACGGGGCTTCCCGGAGAGCTGCCCGTCAGCGTCCAGGTCATCGCGATAGGCCACGGCCAGCCCCTCGCCCCGGCGCCACAGCCAGTCCTCCACCGTCTCGTACGGCTCCCACCGCACGAGCGCAGCCTCGGCCGCGTCCAGCATTCGGTCACCCGTGGTCAGCACCGGCCCGGGCACGATGCGCTCACCGTCCAGCCGGAGCGCCCGGGCCCCGAGAAGATCGATCAACTCGGCCCCCGCGAGCGCCAGCGAAAGATCCCCCTGCTCGACAGGGCGCTCACCGGGCACGTCCAGGCTGACAAGGAACAGATCCTGCGGTGTGGTCATACCCCTACCATGTGCCGCCCACGACCGAACCGCAGCACAGCGACACCCATGGACGACCCGCTTTCCCGGCCGAGCGGGCCTTCGCGGGCCCCTGACGGCCGCGCTACCGCAGGTGCCACTTCTGGTTGGCGGCTCCCGTGCAGGACCAGATCTGTGCCCGCGCCCCGTTCGCCGACGAGTTGTCCGTCACGTCCAGACACTTGTTCGCGGCGAGGTTCACGACATCCCCGGTGGACGCGTTGTAGGACCACTGCTGCGCGCCGGTGCCGTTGCAGTCGTACAGCTGGACCTTCGCCCCGTCCGCAGTCGAACCCGACGTCACGTCCAGGCACTTTCCGAGTGCTCGTACGGATCCGTCTCCCTGTACGGTCCACTGCTGGGCGCCGCTGCCGTTGCAGTCGTAGAGCTGCACCGCCGTACCGTTGGCGCTCGAACCGCCCGTCACGTCAAGGCACTTGCCGGCCAGCCCGATGAAGGAGCCGGTCCGCGCGCCGTCGCCGGACTGGGTTCCGGACCAGGTGAAGGTCGCCGAGGTCTTGCCGGGCAGCGAGTAAGTGGCGTGCTGTGACCCCCAGTTGATCGTCACCGTCTGGGCGGAGGAGGAGTCGTTGTAGGCGATCAGCGCCTTGCTGCCGTCCGGGTTGCGCCACGCTACGTTGGGCACGGTCGTGGACGCCGTCGACGCGATCCGCTGGGCGCCCGGCCGGACGAACTTGGTCAGGTGGCCCATGTCGTAGTACTCGACGGTGTAGTCCACGGTGCCGCTCGCGCCGTCCCCGTTGTGCACCGTGATCAGCCCGGTGCAGGTGCCGCACCCCCCGTTGTGCGGGCCCATGTTCTGGTCCACGGCCAGCGACCACTTGGTCACCGACTTCGCCCAGTTGCGGGTGTAGTCGATGATGTTGGACATGTCCTCGCGCTGCTGGTCGGCGATCCAGGTGCCGCCGGAGTGCTCGGTGCCGAACGCGTCCAGCGACGGGTACTGGTCGTGCACGGTGGACTGCTTGGTGACATCACCGCCGTACCCGTGCCAGGCGATCCCGCCGAAGTTGGGGTGGTTGCGGATCGCCGCGTCGTCCACGGCCTGGGCCGCGTAGGAGTCGTAGGTGTCCCAGTTCCAGTCGTGCGCGAGGACCTTGGCCGACAGGCCCGCCGACTGCAGCTGCGGCAGCAGGTCGTTCTTGAGGAAGTAGTCGATCCCGCCGGCGTTCCAGCTCATCGACGGATAGCCGGAGCAGCAGGTCGGCTCGTTCTGCGGGGTCACGTACGAGACGTCGACCCCCTGGTCCTTGTAGGCCTGGAGGTACTTCACGAAGTAGCCGGCGTACGCCCCGTAGTCCTCGGCCTTCAGCCAGCCGCCGTTGAGCGAACCGCTGTCCTTCATCCAGGCCGGGGCCGTCCACGGTGAGGCCAGCACCGTGAGCGAGGGATTCAGCTGGAGCGCCTGCTTGGTGAGCGGGACCACGTCCGCCAGGTCGTGCGCGATCGAGAAGCTGTGCAGGTTCGGGTCCGTCTGCCCTGACGGCACGTCGTCGTACGTGTAGCCGTACCGCGCGAGGTCCGAGGCGCCCATCGGATTGCGCAGGAACGACAGCCCGATGCCGTCCGTCGGCGAGAACAGCTTGCGCATGGTCGCGTCCCGCGTGGCCTGGGACAGCGCGCCGCTGCTGTTCATCAGCCAGGCCGCGGTGTCCGTGAAGGACGCGCCGCCGCCGGTGAAGGTCTGGTAGCGGGTGTTCTCGTCGACGGTGATGTCCGTGCCGCCGCCACCCGTGCCGGACTGGAACGCGAACGGCGTCTGCGCCTCCAGGCCCCGCACGACATGCCGGCCGCCGGAGTCGTCGGTGGTGGTGAGCCAGGGGGTGACCTGCTCGCCGGCCGCGTGTGCGGCGGGGGGTACGGCGGCGGTGAAGCCGGCGGCGGAGAGCAGCCCGGCCATCACCAGCCGGACCGTGCGGGGGGTCCTCCTCATGGTGCGTCGCCCTTCCTCTCGGGTCGACAGAGCGGGATTCGGCACGACCGAGGTGCCGAGCGGGGAACGGCACAACTGACGTGCCGTCTTGACGGGTTGGGAAGCCGTTAGTTAACTCACGGCCTGATCTAAGCCATGAGTGAACCATGAGAGCCGAGGGAAGGTCCATGCCAAGAACCGCCCTGCTCGTCTCCGGCGCCTTGCTCGCCGCCCTGCTGCCCCTGTCCGCCACCTCCGGTGCCGCCCACGCCGCCGACGACCCGGCGCCCACGCCTGTCGACCGCTTCGAGGGCGAGGTCCCCTTCGCCGCCCAGCCCGCCGACGGCATCTTCACCTGGGGAAGCGACGCCGACGACCCGCCCACCCTCCACCTCACCGACCGCGCCGACGCCCCCGAGGGTGCCAAGGTCCTCACCGGCAGCTACGACATCAGCGGCTACGGCGGCTTCACCCACGACTTCGCCGCCGGTCAGCCCGCCCACGACTGGTCCGCCCACCAGGGCATCCGCTTCTGGTGGGAAGGCCGGGGCAACGGCCGGAAGATCGCCTTCGAGATCAAGGACGGCGGCGCGAACGGCGAGGCCTCAGAGCTCTGGACGACCTCCTTCACCGACGACTTCACCGGCTGGAAGCGGATCGAGATCCCCTTCACCGACTTCCAGTACCGCACCGACTACCAGCCCGTCGGCGGTATCGACCACGTCCTCGGGCTCACCCGGATGTGGGGCTACGCGGTGACCATCCCGGCCGGCACCAAGGGCGACTTCGCCATGGACGACGTCGAGTTGTACGGCAGGGCCGACCAGTCGCTGCGCGCCTCCGTCACCACCGACGCCCCCGTCCGCCCCGTCAGGGCGGGCGCCACCGCCAAGGTCAAGGTCACCCTGGCCACGACCGGTGACCGGCCCGTCGACGACCCGGTCACGGTCACGTACACGACGGACGGCGGCACCGCCACCGCCGGCCGGGACTACACCCCGGCCGAAGGCACGCTCACCTTCCCGGCCGGCACCGCCTCGGGGGCAACGCGGACCATCGAGGTGCCCACCCGCGAGAACAAGGCTCCCGCATCCGCGAAGACCATCCCGCTCAAGCTCACGGTCACCGGCGCCAAGGCTCCCGCCGAGACCCCGCAGATCGTCATCGACGCGCACGGACTGCCGTATCTGAACGCCGGGTTGCCGGTGCGGAGGCGCGTCGCGGACCTGCTGTCCCGGATGTCGCTGGAGGAGAAGGCCGGGCAGATGACCCAGGCCGAGCGGGGCGCCGTCGGGGGCGGGGGCGACATCGCGACATACGCCCTCGGCTCGCTCCTGTCCGGCGGCGGCTCCACGCCCACGCCCAACACCCCCGAGGCCTGGGCGAAGATGATCGACGGCTTCCAGCTCCGCACCCGGGCGACCCGCCTCCAGATCCCGCTGATCTACGGCGTCGACGCGGTTCACGGCCACAACAACCTGGCCGGCGCCACCATCATGCCGCACAACATCGGCATCGGCGCCACCCGCGACCCCCAACTCGCCGAGAGGACCGGCTCGGTGACGGCATCCGAAGTCCGCGCCACCGGCATCCCCTGGGACTTCGCGCCCTGTCTGTGCGTGAGCCGCGACGAACGCTGGGGCCGCTCCTACGAGTCCTTCGGCGAGGACCCCGCCCTCGTGCAGTCCATGGAGACCATGATCCAGGGCCTCCAGGGCCGGGCCGACGGCCGGGATCTGAGCCGGAACGACAAGGTGCTGGCCACCGCCAAGCACTTCGCCGGTGACGGCGGCACCGCCTACGGCTCCTCCACCACCGGCACCTACACCATCGACCAGGGCGTCACCACGGTCACCCGGCAGCAGCTGGAGGACATCCACCTGGCGCCGTACAGGAGCGCCGTCCGGCGGGGCATCGGCACGGTCATGCCGTCGTACTCCTCCCTCGACATCGTCGGCGACGGCAAGGGCGCGGTGAAGATGCACGCCCGCGGCGACATGATCAACGGCGAGCTGAAGGGCCGGATGGGCTTCGACGGCTTCGTCATCAGCGACTGGAACGCCATCGACCAGCTCCCCGGCGACTACGCGGCCCACGTCCGCACGGCGGTGAACGCGGGTGTCGACATGATGATGGTGCCGTACGGCTACAAGGACTTCGGCGCCACGCTCGCCGACGAGGTGAAGGCGGGCCGGATCAGCGAGGCGCGGATCGACGACGCGGTCTCCCGCATCCTCACCCAGAAGTTCAGGCTGGGCCTCTTCGAGCACCCCTACGCCGACACCAGCGGCGCCGCCGCCATCGGCTCCCCGGCCCACCGTGCGGTCGCCCGCCGGGCCGCCGCCGAGTCGCAGGTGCTGCTGAAGAACAGCGGCGGGCTGCTGCCGCTGAAGAAGAGCGAGAAGGTGTACGTCGCCGGGTCCAACGCCGACGACCTCGGCAACCAGACCGGCGGCTGGACCATCACCTGGCAGGGCGCGTCCGGCACCCACACCCAGGGCACGACCATCCTCCAGGGCATGCGCGAGGCCGGCGGGAACGTCACCTACTCCAAGGACGCCTCCGCGCCGACCGGCGGCTACGACGTCGGTGTGGTCGTCGTCGGCGAGACCCCGTACGCCGAGGGTGTCGGCGATGTCGGCAACGGCCACAGCCTGCAGCTCTCGGCGGCCGACCAGGCGGCCGTGGACAAGGTGTGCGCGGCCATGAAGTGCGCGGTGCTGATCGTCTCCGGCCGGCCGCAGCTCGTCGGCGACCGGCTCGGCGGGATCGACGCACTGGTGGCGTCCTGGCTGCCCGGCACCGAGGGCGAGGGCGTCGCCGACGTCCTCTACGGCGCGCGCCCCTTCACCGGACAGCTCCCCGTCACCTGGCCGAAGTCCGAGTCCCAGCTCCCGATCAACGTGGGTGACACCTCGTACGACCCGCAGTTCCCCTACGGCTGGGGCCTGACCACGCTCACCGACGTGCCGCGCGGCGGTACGGCCACCCTGAAGGCGCTGGGCGCGGCGGCGACGGCGGCCGAGCGCAAGGGCGACGACCGGGCAGGCCGTGCGCTGGTGACCGAGGCGCGGCTGCTCGTCCAGGAGAAGGCGGGCGGGCGGATGACCCAGGCGGTGGCGAAGCCCTTCGCGGACGCCGGCCATCTGCTGCTGACCGGCCGGTACGGGAAGGCGGTGGAGAAGCTGACGGAGGCGTACCGGGCGGCGTAGCCCCCGCCCATATATCGAATTATGGGAGGCTTCGGGTAGTTTCGGGAGCATGAAGGCCTTGCGGAACCGAAGCCTCCCAGCACTGCTGCTGGCCGCCCTCGCCCTGGTCCTGGCGACCGCGTTCGCGCCCGGGGCGAGAGCGGACACGAGCATCTCCACCGTCGCCCAGGCCCTCCGCAAGAGCCCGGTCTACGTCGACCCGGCCGCCTCGGCCCAGCTGCCCAAGGCGGACGCCGACGCGCTTGCCAAACGCATCAAGGACGCGAACAAGCCCCTGTTCATCGCGGTCCTCCCAGCCGGCTACCCGACCGCGAACCTCTTCTCCGACCTGCGCGCGGCGACCGGCATCACCGGCCTGTACGGCATCCGCCTCGGCGACCGCTTCGACGCCCGCGCCGACTCCTCCGTCATGTCGGCGACGGCCCGGCAGAACCTGGTCACGAGCGTCCAGGGCGAACCGGCCAAGGCCCAGCTGACCGACTTCACCGACCGCGCGCTCGCGAACATGGGCGGCCACGCCCCGAAGAGCTGGGGCGCCGGCGGTTCCGGCGGCGGGACACCCACCGCGGCCCTGGTCGCGGTCGGCGCGGTGGTGGTCGTCGGCGGCGCGGGCGCGTATGCGCTGGTCAGGCGCAACCGCCGGCGCCACGAGGAGGAGCAGCGGGCCGCCCTGGACCGGCTGCGGGTGGTCGTGGACGAGGACATCACCGCCTTCGGCGAGGAACTGGACCGCCTCGACTTCCAGCCGGGGGAGCCCGGCGCCGACGACGCGATGCGCGCCGACTACGAGCACGCCCTGGACGCCTACGAGACCGCCAAGCAGCGCATGGCCGCCGCGGGCCGCCCGGAGGACGTCCGCACCGTCACCGAGGCGCTGGAGGACGGCCGCTTCTCGCTGGCCCGGC
Organism: Streptomyces sp. IMTB 2501; assembly: GCF_001953885.1. Classification (GTDB taxonomy): domain Bacteria; phylum Actinomycetota; class Actinomycetes; order Streptomycetales; family Streptomycetaceae; genus Streptomyces. Next base: position 119,682 of record NZ_MQUS01000025.1, read on the forward strand.
TGGCTGCCCGCCGCGAGGGCCGCCCCCTGCCCGAACGCCGCCCGCCCTGCTTCTTCGACCCGCGCCACGGTCCCTCGGTGAACGACGCCACCTGGACCCCGCCCGGCGGCGCCCCGCGCCAGGTCCCCGTCTGCGCGGCCGACGCCACCCGGCTCGCCGACGGCCGCGACCCGGTGATCCGCGAGGTCGACACGGACCAGGGCCGCCGCCCCTACTGGGACGCGGGCCCCGCCTACGGCCCCTGGGCGGGCGGCTACTTCGGCGGCGGCATCCTGCCCGGCCTGCTCGTCGGCACCCTCCTCGGCAGCATGATGGCGACCCCGTCGTACGCGGCCGACTACGGCGCCGGCTACGGCGACTTCGGGGCCGACTACCAGGGCGGTGACGTGTCCGGCACGGACTTCGATGCCGGTGACTTCGGGGGCGGGTTCGGGGACGGCGGAGGGTTCGACGGGGGAGGAGGAGACGGCGGCGGCGACTTCGGCGGAGGCTTCTGACCGCCCACCCACCGCTCAGGCGAACAGGTCGCCGAGCAGCTCGGGACCGATGGTGATGGGTGCGGGGCGGTAGGCGGGTGGCTGGGTGCCCGTCAGCTCGCGCACCAGGAAGTCCCAGCAGCGCTTGCGGACGTAGGCCAGGCAGTCGATGAACATGTGCTCGGCCCCCGGCACGATGAGCAGCTCGAAGTCCTTGTCGGCGGCGATGAGCCGGTCGGCCAGCCGCAGCGTGTGGTCCGGGTGGACCTGGTCGTCCAGTTCGCCGTGGATGAGCAGCAGCTTGCCCGCCAGCCGGTCCGCGAGGTCCACGTTGGAGGTACGGGCCCAGGCCTCGGGGTTGTCCGCACCGTCGTAGGCCTCGATGAAGGCCTGGTTGAAGAAGCGGGCGTCATGGTATCCGGAGAGGGCGACTCCGGTCTGGTACACCTCGGGGAAGTCCAGCAGCGCCCGCACCGCGGCGAACCCGCCTCCGGAGTGGCCGAACGCGGCCACGCGGTCCAGGTCCAGCCACGGCCGGGTCTCGGCCAGCTGCCGCAGCGCCGCGACATGGTCGTCCAGGCGGCCCGCGTCGGCCAGGTGACCGTAGGAGGCGTCGTGGAAGGACTTGCTCCGCCCCGGTGTGCCTCGCCCGTCCACCGCCACCACCACGAAGCCCAGCGCCGCGAGGGGTTCCGCGTCGAGGCCCATTCCGCCGGGGTCGAAGCACGGGGCGACCCGGTTGACCTGGGGGCCGGGGTAGATGGTGTCCACCACCGGGTAGCGCAGGGCGGGGTCGAATCCCCGCGGCCGGTACAGCACCCCGTAGATGTCCGTCACCCCGTCGGCCGCCTTGACGCGGAACCGTTCCGGCGGGGTCCATCCGAGGGCGGTGAGCTTGCCGATGTCGGCCCGCTCCAGCTCGACCAGCACCCGCCCGGCCCAGTCGCGGACGCGGGTCACCGGCGGGGTGTCCACGGCGGACGCGGAGTCGAGAAAGTACTCCGGGTGGTCCGGCACGGTGACGACGTGGTCCAGCCCGTCGTCGGTGACCTTGGCGAAGCCGGAGCCGTCCAGACCGACCCGGCACACCGTGCGCCGGTACGGATCCTCCGCGACCAGCCCGGAGGCGGTGAAGTACACCACCCGCTCGGCCTCGTCGACGTACAGGATCTGCCGTACCGCCCACTGCCCGGAGGTGACCTGCCCGAGCAGTGCGCCGGTGCGCAGGTCGTACCGGTACAGGTGGCCCCAGCCGTCCCGCTGCGAGTACCACAGCACCTCGCCGGCCAGCCCCCGCACGATCGGCGGCTCGTACAGCCACTGGTTGGGCTCCACCCGGGTGGCCCCGGTCTCGCTGACAACGGTGGTGACCTCGCCGGTGGCCGCGTCCAGCCGGTGCAGGGTGAGCGTGCGCATGTCGCGGGGCTGGCTGAGGAAGTACACCGCCGAGCTGTCGTCCGCCCACCACGCCCACTTGGCCGTGATCGGCGACAACTGCGGCATGAGCAGCGGCTCGGTCCGCGCACGGACCACCGTGCCCTCGGCGACGTCGAGTACGACCAGCTCGGCCTGCGGGATGTTCTCGTCCCCGGCGTAGGCGTACCGGTGGGTGCGCACGAGGGGCGCGCCGCCGTCGGCGGGCCTGGCCTCCACGAGGTGGGTCTGCCGGACGCCGCGCTCGTCGGTCCGATGCGCCAGCACCTTCGTGGAGTCGGGCGACCAGGCCACCGCGGGCGGCAGGTGCGGCAGGCCGAACTTGCGCAGCAGGGTGCCGTTGCTCATGCAGTCCGGGCCGGAGCCGTACCCGTGATCGGGCTCGCCGTCGGTGGTCAGCGCCCACTCGCGGCCGTCGGACAGCGAGCGCGCCCACAGGTCGTGCCCCCGCCGGGACACCGCGACCTTCTTGTCGGGTGAGGGCACCTCCAGCGGGTTGCCCGGCGATGTGAACTCGGCCCGCTCGCAGGCGTAGTCGTCCAGGCGGCAGCGCCAGTGCTCGCCGAACGCGTCGAACTCCACGGCGTTCCCGGCCAGTTCGATGGCCAGGAACGGCAGGGCCTCGGGGCCGACCGGTTGCCCGGAGGCGGCGGCCAGCGCGGCGGCGAGCCGGACGTGGTCGAAGGCCGGCTCGCGGGTGCCGGCCGCCGGGTCGACCAGCACGAACCGCCGGCCGACGCCGTTGCTCACCGCGTACCAGAAACGGGCGCCCGAGTCGATCCACTGCGGCCTGACCTTGTCGCCGACGACGAGCTCGCCGGGGCGGGCGGGCCGGCGGAGGAGCTGCTCCGCGGCCTGGTAGTCCTGAGTGGTGCTCATTCCTTGTGTCCTTCCTCGGTTTCGGTACTGAGCCCGCCGTGAGGGCACGGAGGCGCCATCACGGCAGGGGTGATGAGGCCGGGTCGGCAGGCCATGAGGGGTGCTGCTCAGAGGCTGCGGGCGGTGATGTCGCCGTGGGAGGTGGTGGCGCGGATGTCGAGTTCGGCGGTGCCGTCGTTCTTGAGGGCGTTGCTGACGCGGCCGTGGCCGGTGCCGGCGTCCAGGGAGGCGGAGACTCCGGCGGCGGCGGTGACCGAGATGTCGCCGGACTGGGTGCGCAGGACGACCGTGCCGCGCACGGCCTCGGCGATCCGGATGTCGCCCCTCGCGGTGCTGATCTCCGCGGGGCCGCCCAGCCGGCCGACCTCGACATCGCCGTCGACCGCGGTGAGGCGGACGCTCGCGGCCTCGTCGATCTTGATCTGACGGTACGCGCCTTCGAAGACGACGTCGCCGAGGCGGCCGACGCCGCGGAGTTCGCAGCAGGCGGTCTTGGCCTCGATACGGGAACCGGCGGGCAACTGGACCGTCACCTCGATGGATCCGGTGTTGCCGAGGATCTGGTTCTTCGCCGCCGGGACCTCGATCCGCAGGACGCCGTCGCCGTATTCGACCTTGGTCTGCTCCGCCGCCTTCACATCGCGGCCCTTCGCGGCGTTGGCGGGCAGGATCTCGACCGTGGTGTCGCCCCGGTCGGCGGCGATGAACTGGACGCGCCCCGCGGGGACGTCGAGGACGGCGGCGATCGGGGTGGGGGTGTCGAACTTCTGCATCGTGCTCTCCTCCTGCGGTCGTTGTTTCTGACTCCAGAAACGCTACGTTGCGTTCATGAATCAGGCAACGAGCTTGATGTACAGAATCAGCATCATTGCAGGTAGAAGCCGAGAAATCGTTGCAACGGTTTTGAATCTAACGCAACACCTCACACTTCGTTCGTTGCAATGGATTGAGGGTGAACGCTATGTCGGAGGCGCCGGGTCCCGACCGCCCCCGGGGCCGAAGGGACGTACTGCGCAAGGGGGTCGAGTGATTCGTCGGCGCGACCGCGGGCACGCTGCCGGCCACCGGTGTGGCGGCCGCGGGCATCACCGGCACCGCGTCGGTGGCCGGTGATGTTCGTGATCCTCACCGTCGCCCTGTGGCTGCGCCCGCTCAGCCACGCCTACTGGGCGGCCGGGGTGACGACCGCCCTCTCTCTGCTCCTTGGCTGCTTCGGCCAGGACGTGGTGAGCCTGCTACCGACCCGCCTCGCCGCGACAGCCGTGGGCGCGACCCTGTTTGTCGCGGCGGCGTGGTGGCTGCTGTCGGTTCAGCGCCCGAAGCGCGGACAAGTGGGGGGTGGGAGAGCGGAACCCGGGCAAGTGAGCGTGGGCCGAGTTCTCGCGTGACCATGGGGCCGCCCGTTTCCTGCACGGTGCCGAGCTTCCGTGGCCCGAGTACGGGGACGGCCCCTCGCTGCGGAGGCGAGGGGCCGGGCCCGGAGCTGGGGGCGGAGGTCACTGGGTGATGAACCAGTAGTCCGAGGGCTGGTTCGGCTCGACCTTGGTGGTCTGCTCAGGGGTGGTCGGGTTGCCGCTGCAGTCGGAGCTGGAGTTGCCGATCCAGTGGAGGTCGCCCACCCACCACCATCCGTCGAGGTGGTTGTCGCGGCTCGGGGTCGAGAAGCAGTGGGTGACGTACTCGCCGCTCTGATTCCATCCGGCGACCTGGATGCCGTTGGTGTCGCCCTGCTTGTCGTAGAACTCCAGTTGCTGGCCGTTGGTGCCGGCGAAGGCGGAGCCGGAAGCGAGGACGGTGACGGCGGCGCCGGTGGCGGCGAGAGCGCCGATCTTGGCTATGGCGGTCTTGACGGTCATGGTGAAACGTTCCTTTCGGTGGTGAAGGAGGGGCGGTTCAGAAGTTGAGCCAGGTCCAGTCGGAGTCCTGGTTGCGGGGTACGTCGACGGTGTTGTTGAAGAGGCGGTCGCCGGTGGGGTTGCCGCTGGAGTCGCAGGGGCCGGTGTAGACGAAGAAGTCGGTCGTCTCGACCCACCACCAGTCCGAGATGTAGGTGTCGCCCTGGGGCGTGTTGAAGCAGTGGGCGGTGAGCTCGCCGTTCTGGTTGTCGCCCTGGATGTAGACGCTGTTGATGGTGGCGTCGGAGTTGTGGACGGCGATCTGCTGGCCGTTGGTCCCGGCGAAGGCGGAGCCGGAGCCGAGGACGGCAAGGGCGGTTCCGGCGGCGGCCACGGCGCCGATCTTGGCGATCTTGGCCTTGAGGGTCATGGGGTGGTTCTCCTAGTCGATGTAGTTGTTGACCTGCCACCAGTCGCCGTCGCTGTCGGGCTGGGTGCGGGGCACGGCGATGATCTGGGTGCGCAGGCGAGTGCTGCCGGAGCCGCAGGGGCCCTCGTACTCGTCGAGCGTGGTCGTGTCGGCCCACCACCAGCCGTAGAACCTGGTGTCGGGGCCGGTGGTGTCGAAGCAGTGGGAGACCGACTGGCCGTTCTGGTTGGTTCCGGAGACGACGACGGAGTTGGTGTCGCCGATGTTGTCGAAGAACTCGATCTGCTGGCCGTTCGTGCCGGCGAACGCGGCTCCCGGGCTGAGGAGGACAGCGGCGATTCCCGCAGCGGCAGTGGCCGTACCTGTGGCGATCCTCGTCCTGATGCCCACGCCGGTCTCCTTACTTGTCGGTGATCAGGTACCAGTCGGAGGGCTGGGAGGGCGGGATGGTGAAGACCTCCGGGCTGGGCTCGATGGCGGTGCCGTCGCATCCGGCGGAGGGGTACCAGGTGATGGTCAGGTCGTCCTTCCACCACCAGCCGGAGAGGTAGTTGTCGGGGCCGGGGGTGTCGAAGCAGTGGGAGACCGACTCGCCGTTCTGGTTGGTCCCGGAGAGGGAGACGGAGTAGACGTCACCGCGCTGGTCCCGGAAGTGGATCTGCTGGCCGTTGGTGCCGGCGGATGAGGTGCCGGTGCACAGGGCGGTGAGGGCGGCGCCGGTGGCGGCGAGAACGCCGGTCCTGACGAAGGCGGTTGTGCGGCGCGCGAGCATGTTTCCTCTCCATCGGAGCAGGTGAAGGGGGCCCTGGGGCAGGTGAAGGGAGCCCCGGGGCAGGTGAGGCAGCCGCGGCGCAGGGGCGGACGGCCCAAGAGCCCTCGGAATGTGCCTGGTCGGCGACGTGCCTAGTTGGCACTTTCGAAGATCCAGCGCTGGTTGGCGGTGCTGGTCTGCCCCTCGATCTTGGGGTACCACTGCACGGCCTGCGTGCCGTCGGCCTGGCTGGAACCGGGCATGTCGGCAGCCAGCCTGCTGTTGTCGTTGATCATGGCGAACCCGGTGGAGTAACTGACGTCGTCCCACCACTGGTTGTCGCCGGCGTGGCAGTCCCAGACGCGGAGCGCGGCTCCGGCGGATCCGCTCCAGTCCGCCACCTCAAGGCACTTGCCGCTCTCGTCGTTCGTGTACAGCCAGCCGACGGTACCGTCACCGTACGTACGCTGCGTCCCCGTCCACTTCTGGTTGTCGCCGCCGTTGCACGTCCACTGCTGTGCCGGGGCGCCGTTCTCGTCATGGCCGCCGGGGATCTCCAGGCATTTCCCGCTCGCCGCGTTCTTGATGTACCAGTGGTACGGGTTGGCGGCGGAGGCCTGGGTGGCGGACAAACCGAGTGTCAGGCCGAGCGTCGCGATGCCGACTCCGGCGACCTTCATCACGGACTTTCTCAGTCTCGCTGCCATGTCCCCTCATTCGTTTCCGTCCGCGCCGCAGGACGCGGGCCCTGTACATGTGGTGCCGCGAAGAGGGGAGGGCAGGAGGGCGACAGGTCTGTGCACGCAGTCGCTGTCACGGCGACTTGAGGTCCCCCCGTCGCAACAGCCGCCGGACCCATGGTCAGTGGGCCCGGCCGACACCGGCAGCGTAGCCAGGACCATGACAGGCGAACAGTGCTGTCCTGCTGCGTCACCGGGGGTCGGCGGTAACGACGTGCACAGCAAGGCCTTGCTCCGCCCGTCACTCCCCGGACCTGGCAAAATAGCTCCCGACCGAGCTATGGGGATCGTTCGGTCCAGGGGATCATTCAGGGGGAATGGATGACGGTCCGTGGGCACGAGGTGCTTGCGTGCGAGAGAGCGGCCGGCGGCATGGATCCCGAGTGGGTTGCCGCCCGCACGCAGGACATCCTGGCCATGCATCGGCTGGCGACCGGCTCCGGCGGCGCGGATGCGCTGCTGGCGTGGCTGGCACGGCGAAGCGGTGGCTGGGCCGGCCTGTTGGACGCCGGCGGTGCTGTATTGAGGGCCACCGCGCGCGGCGAGTTGTCGCGCGGACAGTCGGCGCTCGTCCTTGCGGCCGAAGGCGCGGCGCTCCTGGCGCGGGGTGCCGGATCGGCACGGATCGACGACGGCGGTCGCACGGGCTTGTTCGTCACCACCGGGTCGGCGGCCGGAGATCCGGTTCTGGCGCTCGTCGTTCCCACTTCCGAAGTGACGCAAGCGCCGAGGCTGATCGCCGATGCCGCCGGGCTCGTTGGGCTCTGCCTACGCGCCGAGGAGGCCGAACGTCACCGAAGACGTTCGAAGGCTGTGGACGCCCAGGGCCGGGAGGCCGTGCTCCACCTGCTCATGGCGGGTGACGTGGCGACCGCGCGGCGGACAGCGGAGGTGCTGCGGCCCTCGCTGCCCCGCGCCATCCGTTTCTGTGTGGTCGAGGGCCCGGCCGGGCAGCGCGAGGAGTTCGTACGGCGCTGGCTGCGCGAGGTGGGTGACCAGTGCTGGATCGTGCCGTGCCCGGTGTACGCGCGCCATCTCCTGGTCATCGCCCCGGACCACTCGGCCTGCGCATCGCCGCCGGGGGCTGTTCCGCCCGGCGAGCCGATGGGGGACCCGGATGTGCCGCAGGGCGGGTGTTCGGTGGGCGTCAGCGGGGTCCTCCCGCTGCAGAACGCGGCTCTCGGCTACGAACAGGCCTTCCACGCCCTTGCCGCCGCCCGTTCGGTACCCGGCCGGTTCGCTGTGTTCGGTGTCTTGGGCGAGCTGGCTCCACTGCTGGGCCGGCGAGGCGTGGCCTGGGCCGAACGACTGCTGCGGCCACTCATCCAGTACGTGCCCGCGCGTCGGCCGGACCCGGGGAGCGCGGAACTCCTGGCCACTTTGGAGTCCTGGCTGAGTTTCGGCGGCGCCGCCACACGCCACCTCAAGGTGCACCGCAACACCCTCGCTGCCAGGCTCGACCACATCGAGAAGCTGCTCGGGCTCGCCCTCGACCGCTTGCCCGGCCAGGCTTGCGCCCACCTCGCGCTGCGGCTGCGAAGCCTGCCCGTCCTGCCCGGACCGGAGGCCGTCGTGTCGCGCAAGCTGGACACCCTTCTTGCCGGCTCGACGGCCGAGAACTGGGCCGAGGCCTTTCTCCGACCGCTCGCCGTAGCCAACCCGACCACCGGCCTCACCGTCCGCACCTGGCTGGCCCACGACGCGCGTCTCGCCCCGACGGCCGTCGCGCTGGGCATCACGGCTCCAGCCGTACGCAAGCGCCTGGCCCGCGCCGAGCTGCTGCTGCAGCGCTCACTCCAGCAATCGCCCAGCGCCAGGTACGACCTCTGGCTGGCGCATCACATCATCGACCGGGCCAACGGCGAGCACGGCTGACGAACTGAGCGGGCAGCCCCGGGAAGGCGGGCGGCTTGGGTGGGCCGGCCTTGAGGCGGGCCGCGTAAGTCCCAAGTGGCGGTAGACCGGAGGCTCACACGTTCTTGATCGCCGAGATGTCGAAGTTCAGCTTGATCTTGTCGGAGACCAGAACGCCGCCGGTCTCCAGCGCCGCGTTCCAGGTCAGCCCCCACTCGGAGCGCAGGATCTCGGTCTTTCCCTCGAAGCCGACGCGCTCGTTGCCGAACGGGTCCTTCGCGGCGCCGTTGAACTCCAGGTCGATGCTGATCGGCTTGGTCACGCCGAGCAGCGAGAGGTCGCCGGTGATGCGGTACTCGTCGCCGCCCAGGGCCTCCGCCTTGGTGGACCGGAAGGTCATGGTCGGAAACTCGTCGGTCTTGAAGAAGTCGGACGACTTCAGATGACCGTCGCGGTCGGCGTTGCCCGTGTCGATGCTCTCCATCCTGACGTCGAGCGTCGCGGTCGACCTGCCGGGGTCCGCCCCGTCCAGGTGCAGTGTGCCCGTGAAGTCGTCGAAGCCGCCCTTGACGTTGGTGACCATGGCGTGCCGGGCGGTGAAACCGATCGTGGTGTGCGCGGGGTCGATCGTGTAGTCACCGGTCAGCGCGGTCAGGCCGGTGCCGGCCGGCGCGGTGGTGGTCGCGGGGGTGCTGTCCTTGCGGCCGAAGATGCCCATGGCGTGCTCCTGGGAGTATCTGTTGAACGTTAAACGAATCCGTCGAGTTCGAAGGTAGACCCAATCGGTCCGGTTTTCAACATCATCCGCAGCGTATTTCCGTCGTTGCGCGGAGTGACGCCATGCGCGCTCTGCTACAACTGCGGTGGCTGCCGATCCGGAGGGAGCGAAGCGGGCGATGACCGGTCCCCTGCGCGCGACCCGGCGGGCGCTGCTGCTGGCCGCCGCACTGGCCTCGATCCCTGCCCTGGCCTCCGGCGCCCGGGCCGACGGCGACCCCTACGACACCCTGCGCCGCCGCTGGCTCGGCATCGCCCTCGGCGCCGGCTACGACCCCGGCGTCGAACCCTACGCCTCCCGGCTCGCCCAACTCGGCTCCCGGGCAAGCGAGTTCGCGGCCACCATGGCCCCGGCCACCGGCTCCCTCTGGCCCGGGCGCCCCTTCGACCCGCCGTCCGGCATCACCTTCGGCTACGGCCGCCTGTGGACCATGGCCCAGGCCTACGTCCAACCGGCCACCGGCGCCACCGGCGACCCCGCGCTCCTCGCTGCCGTACTGCGCGGTCTCGACCATCTCTCCGCCACCGCCTACAACCCCTCGACCAGCCGCTACGGCAACTGGTGGGAGTGGCAGATCGGCAGCCCCCGGCTGCTCCTGGACATCACCGCCGCCCTGTACGACCGGCTGGGCGCGGACCGCGTCGGCGCCGCCTGCGCGGCCGTGGACCACTTCATCCCGGACGCCCTGGTCACCGACTACTCCGGCACCTCCACCGGCGCCAACCGCGTCGACCTGTGCCGCTCCGTCGCCCTGCGGGGCATCCTCGGCCGGGACGCCGGCCGTATCTCCCTCGCCCGGGACGCGCTCACGCCGGTCTTCCCGTACGTCACCCGGGGCGACGGGCTCTACGCCGACGGTTCCTTCGTCCAGCACATCCGGGTCGCCTACTCGGGGACGTACGGCCAGGTCCTGCTCGACGGCCTCGGGCGGCTGTTCGCCCTGCTCGCCGGATCGCCGTGGGAGGTCACCGACCCCGCCCGGCAGCACATCCTCGACGCCGTCGAGCACGGCTTCGCGCCCCTGATCCATGACGGCCTGGTGATGGACTGCGTCAACGGCCGTGCCATCAGCCGGGGTTACCTCCGCGGCGACGACCTGCACCTCATGCGCGGCGACCACTTCCACGGGCGGGCGCTCATCGCCGCGATCGCGCTGCTCGCGGGCGGGGCGGGGGAGGAGCGGCGGCAGCGGTGGTACGCAATGGTGAAGGGGTGGATCCAACGGGACACCGTGACACCGATGCTGACGACAGGTCAGTTCGAGGTCGCCGATCTCGCGCGACTCCACGCCATCGCCGATTCGTCCGTCCCGCCGGCCCCGGAACCCCTCGGCCACCGGCTCTTCCCGGCCATGGACCGTGCCGTCCACCGTGCGCCCCGCTTCACCGCCGGCCTCTCCATGGCCAGTGACCGCATCGCCCACTACGAGTGCGGGAACGGCGAGAACCCGCGCGGCTGGCACACCGGATCCGGGATGCTGTACTGGTGGCCGGAAGGGGCCGGCGGTCGGTCCGATCAATACACGGACTGGTTCTGGCCGACCGTGGACTGGTACCGGCTGCCCGGCACCACCGTCTCCACCAGGCGGCTGCCCGACCGGGCCGGCGGCGAGTGGGGCGAGCCCAAGCCGGACGTGCGCTGGGTGGGCGGGGTCACGGACGGCCGGTACGCGGCCGTCGGACAGCATCTGCAAGGCCTCGGCTCCACCCTCCGGGCCCGCAAGTCCTGGTTCTTCCTCGACGACGCCGTGGTCTGCCTCGGCGCCGGGATCAGCTGCGCCGACGGCGTCCCGGTCGAGACGGTCGTGGACAACCGCAACCTGGGCGAGAGCGGCACCCAGACCTTCGTACGGGGCCGGGACTGGGCTCACCTGGCCGAGCACGGTGGCTGGATCCTGCCGTGCGGAGGCGAGCTGCACACCCTGCGCGAGGACCGCACCGGCGCATGGTCCGACATCAACACCGGGGGTACGGCCGAGCGGCGCACCCGGCGCTGGCAGACCTTGTGGCTCGACCACGGCACCGACCCGGCGGGCGCCGGCTATGTCTACGTCCTGCTGCCCGGGGCCTCCGCCGCCGAGACCGCCGCCCGGGCCACCGGCCGCCCCCGGCTGTTGATCCTCGCCAACGACACCGCGGCGCAGGCCGTCGCCGTGCCCCGGCTGGGGCTGACCGGAGCCAACTTCTGGCGGGCCGGTACGGTGGGGGATCTGGCCGTCTCGGCAGGCGCGAGCATGCTCGTCGTGCGCCGGGGCCGTTCGGCCACCCTCCGGGTGAGTGAGCCGCCCCGAACGGGCGAGCCGCTGGAGATCGTCTGGGACCGGCCGGTGCGGGCGGTGACCCGGACCGGTGACGGCGTGGAGATCCTGTCCGCGAGCCGGTGTCTGAGGCTCCGTGTCACTCCGGGGATGGCATGCGCCAGCCACGAATGTGAGGTGGCTCTCCGGTGACACCTTTGTGGCCCCCTTACAACGCCGACGCCCTGTGAGCAGTCGGAAAGGCTGCACACGGCCAAGGTTCTGTTCACTGGTACCAGGAAAACGGGCCGGAGACTGTACGGAGTCGACGGCTCGCTTTCCTTGGTGTCCTTCGTAAGGTCGCTACATGACCGTTTTGGAAGAGACGACGGGTGAGCCGACCGGCGAGCCGGCGGACGCGCGCGGACGGGTCGCCGAGCTGCACGACGTTCGTGCCCAGGCCGTGGCGGGCCCGAGCGAGAAGGCGACCGAGGCGCAGCACGCCAAGGGCAAGCTGACCGCGCGGGAGCGGATCGAGCTGCTCCTGGACCCGGAGTCCTTCCAGGAGGTCGAGCAGCTGCGCCGGCACCGGGCGACCGGTTTCGGCCTGGAGGCGAAGAAGCCGTACACCGATGGTGTCATCACCGGCTGGGGCACGGTCGAGGGCCGTACGGTCTTCGTCTACGCGCATGACTTCCGGATCTTCGGCGGCGCGCTGGGCGAGGCCCACGCCACCAAGATCCACAAGATCATGGACATGGCCATCGCGGCCGGTGCGCCGCTGGTCTCCCTGAACGACGGCGCGGGCGCCCGTATCCAGGAGGGTGTCTCGGCGCTCGCCGGGTACGGCGGCATCTTCCAGCGCAACACCAGGGCGTCCGGTGTCATCCCGCAGATCAGCGTGATGCTCGGCCCGTGTGCGGGGGGCGCCGCGTACTCGCCCGCCCTGACGGACTTCGTGTTCATGGTCCGCGAGACCTCGCAGATGTTCATCACCGGCCCGGACGTGGTCAAGGCGGTCACCGGCGAGGAGATCTCCCAGAACGGCCTGGGCGGCGCGGACGTCCACGCGGAGACCTCCGGCGTCTGCCACTTCGCGTACGACGACGAGGAGACCTGC
>NZ_MQUS01000040.1 GCF_001953885.1 Streptomyces sp. IMTB 2501
CAGACATCTCGCCCAACAGCCGGGGAGCCCTGCTCGTTACGCCCGCACAGCCGTCCCCCGATCGGTGGCCAGGCTGAAGAAGCTCACTGAACACTTCACCGGTCTCGTAGTCCAGCGCCCAGGCGGTGGTGGAACGCGCATGGACATCCAGGCCGACCGAAGTACGCTCGGAAAACATCCGGTGCCTCCCGGTAATTGCGGCACTACCCGCCACCGTGCCCACCGGCAGGCAACCCGCGTCAACTTACGCGAGGGGCATCGGTCTTCGACTCCGAGGCGGTCACACCCACCGACGCTTCATACGGTCTAACCATCCGGGGAGTCGCGTCCGGGTTCCCGTGTCGCACGACGCAGGATTCTGCGAACTCGCTCGCTTCCGACCGGGCGGCCCAGAAGGTAAGAAAAGAGGAGCAAGGGCACGAATACGTCGAAGCCAAGCTCATGTCGCTCGGGGCCCCGGCGCCTCGAGCCGGCTGCAACCCGGCCCTCTGGCTACGAGATGCCTTGCACGCGGTCGGCGCCCGGAACGTTCGCCACCGGGGTGCGCACCGCTTCTGCGGACGGTTGTCGCGTGTTGCCGCTTGGGTGGGAGACCCTATCAGGACGGAGGAGCACGTCGCCGATGAACGCCATCCAAGACGTCCTGCCTTCGACGACTTGACCGAGATCCCGACCACTCGGACAAGTGTCAGCAGTGGCGCGGGAAGCGGCACTCTTGGCGCCACCTCAGCGAGCGCTCGATACCCTCGCCAGCACGAAAGAATGGCCTGATCAGACGCCGTTCGCTCCGCGGTATGCAGGTTCAACGCTGGCAGTAACGACCGTGCTGGGCATGCGGTGTGCGGTTGGCCGCTTGAGTGCCCTTCTTGCGGGGGTGAAGCCCAAGCTTTACCGGATTGCGTGATCGCTGAGGTGGCTCGTTCAGGCCGTCTATGCTCTCCAAGTCTTTGTCGATCCGTTCCAGCGTGTCACCGACTTCGACACGGCCCGGCTCATCGGCACCGAGTTGGAGGAGGCAGCTCCTGACATCCTCGACCACATCGCGGGCCTCTTTGAAACGACCCTGACGGGTCAGGGCCTGGACCAAAATGGCCTGTGCCTGGGTCATATCGAACTGGGTTTGCCATGTATGCCTATCAATGCCCTTGTAGATCTTGATCGCATTTATTGCGGCCGTCTCGGCTGGATCGAAGGCCCGACTGGGTCGCTCCGGATAGAAGCGCTCGTCATTGTTTCCCTGGGTCACCAAGATCTCTGCTTTAAGCCGGTAAGCTGCAGCCTGGGAGAGGCGGTTGGCCCGCCTGTCGTCAAGCCGCATACTCTCGTACAGCGTCAGCGCTTGATCGATCCTGTCGCGAGCCTCGTCGAGATCCGCCTCGAGATCCCTGACCTGTTCACTGGGTGCCTCGATCTCAGACGTAAGCACCTGCGGCAGTTGATTTGATTGCCCGCGTGCCCGCCCAAGAAACCCGGCCGCCAAGTGCCTCAGCGCATTAGCGTGATGAGGGCGGACGGCCTCGCGATATTGCTGCTCCAAGGTCTTGTAATGGATATCCACAGCCTCTTCATGCAGTTTGATGCTATCGTTCCACTCCGCTTTGGCTTCATGCTGGGATCCACAGATGGACAAGGCCAGGGCATAGTGGCGCCGCCAACGACCGGGACTCCGACTGAAAAGGTAACTGTACTTCGCACAGGCATCTTTGGCCGTGCTCAAGGCTTCATCCTTGGACCCATTCTTGCCAAGTTGCCAGGCCAAGGCCCGCAGGGCGAACGCTTGTTTACCCTTGATTTCATCTTCTTCGGCTTCGGTGACCTTCGGAAGTCGCTGGGTCACCTTGTACGCACGCGTGGCGGCCTGCAGAGCTTCCCTGTGTCGGCCTATGTCGTTGGCGGCCGTTGCGTACGTGCACAGGCCCTTGGCAAGTCGGAACGCGTCCACTTGCGGTGGGCTCTCTTGGTACAGCTCGTCGAACAGCCGCACGGCATCCCGAGCCTGATCGTGGGCCTCCTCGAAACGACCAACTTCGTCGAGGCGATCGGCAAGATCGCTATGTGCCTCTGCCAGCCCTCGCTTGCGTTCGGGCGATGATGTCGTCTGTGCCAGTGCACGGTGGGCGTACACAGCCTCGTAGGCGATCTCGCATGCTCGGTTCCGGAAACCGGAATTGGCCAGGTACAAGGACCACCGCTGAAGAGCAGTAGCAAGTCCCACCGTTTTTTCATCGGTATGGGGCGCGTCGTCGCGTTGGTAGTAGGCAACTGCATGTTCCGCTATGGCCGTTGCCAGCTCAAGGAGGACGTCCGGACAGGACTCGTCGAGTTCCGTCAGTACCTCAGCAGCGATGGCCTGGGCTTCCCCTTTCTGCAAAATCGTGTTGAGCGCCGCCGCCAGTGAGGCCCCGATGGCCTGGGCAGTTCCGTCCTCATCATTCTTCGCCACCTTCTTCACTAGCCGAAGCAAAGGGGTGGCATGTGCGCGCAGTGTATTCTCGAGAACGCCGCGGGCCTTCTGGATGTGTGAACTCGTCCCTGGGATATCGGCACTCGTACGGTGGTTCTCCCCCTCGCCCTCCGCAGTGACCTGCAGTAGCTGCAACACGTTGAGCACCTGGTGCGACTGGTCTACCGGGCAGTACGGGATTCCCGGGCCGCCCCCTTCGACATCGAGCAGCTGCGAAGCGAGCTCGGGAAAGGCCACGAGCATCCTGGCTCCGACGCGCTCGGCCAGGCGCAGCGGCTGGAGAGGATGTAGGTATCCCTCGCCCGTGAACTGTGTGTGCTGCCACCGGGCGAATGCGCGCCGCCGCCATTCCGGCTCGTCGGTGAGGTCGGGGACAAGCTTCAGTCGGCGGGACGCCTCTGTCTCACCCCTTCCGTCTGTCTCACCCGTTCCATCTGCCGGACCAGCAGCCACGGCCATGCTTGCAATGGCGACGACACGTTCGAGAAGCACGGCGTCGTCGGGCAGCCCAGCAGATCTTGCCGCCTCCTGCCACCTCTGTCGCTCCACATCGATGGCGTAGTCGAGCAGAGCCTCCACCCGTGAGCGCAGTGTCGGAGCGGTGGAAATAGCCGGGCTCTTGTCCATTTTCGCGCGCGCGTCAACTAAAGCCTGAATCAAGATCAGAAGATAGCTCTCAAAATCGCGACTCCCGAAATCCGGCGCAGGGAAGTTGTCCCTGATTCCGGTGGGAACTTCGTCACCTGAGGAAGCGGCCTTTCCCTCCCCCGTCGCATCGCCCTGCGCCTTCTGTTGATACCAGAATTCTTTCTGCTGGTACCAGATTTGGAAGGCCTCGACTGCAGCGTTGTAGACGTCCTTTCGACTGCGCTGGGCCGGCGTGATGAGCGGCGGGGGATCTCCGCTGTCCACAAGAGACTCATGCCGACGCCGAATTGCTTGCCACCAGGGGCCCCCACTGTGTCCCACTGCGAGGATCCGCAGCCTATGTGGGCGATCGGATTGCCTATCTACTTCGGCAAGGAGAGCCTCTAGTTGGCCTACATGAGCGTCGGCGTCGTCGACGACCAACAGACGCTTCTCGTCCAAAGCGCACACCTGGCGGAAGTCAACACGTAGCGGGTCGACGATGCCAGCAACCCAGCCTTCGGCGCCCATGACGCGGCACACTTCGCGGGCTAGGCGAGTCTTGCCGACGGCGCCACCCCCCGACAGCAATCGCATGCGGATCTTTCCGGGCTGTCGACACCACTCGGTCAACTGATCCCGTTCACGCTTGCGTTCATCACCGCAGAAGGGCACGACGTCGTATCGGGCCTGCAGGAGATCGGCCTCCGACCACTGGCCTGGGGGAGGGAGAGGACTGTAGGGCGGCTTGAGCACCCCGTGTCCAGCCCATACCGGATCGGTCAGAGCTTCGTCGGTTCGCCGAACCTGGTATTGACGCAAGCACGCCTTCGCATCCTCATAGCCGCGCTCACCGAAGATCCACTCAACCGGAACGGCCTGGAGCCGCCCCTCAACCGACGGGCGATCCTCCGTGATCACGCCGAGCAAGTGGTCACCGCTGAACAGAGCCGCACCCGACATGCCGCCCCACAGCGACGCGGCCACGCTTCTCACTGGAGTCCCAGTACTGATCTGAAAATGCAAGCGCTCTGTTGGTGTTTCGGCATCGTGGGCGGTTCGACTGCCGGTCCGGGGAAGTACAAATCCCCGGGCGTCTTCGACGTTCATGTATTGCTGGGTGTCCACCATTGACGTAGGAAAGCCGAGTGCCTGCGCCGGAACCTTGTCCTCGCCCACGAGTCGACCCAATCGAACCTCGCCGCGCCCCTTTCCACACAGGGCCAGCGGATCAAAGGCGGTCCCTTCATGAATGAGTAGTGCAAAGTCGAGAGCTTCCGGGCCGCTCTTCACTGCAACCTTAAAGGTGGAACTCTCCGCCAGGTCGTATCGTCCGTGCTTGTCGCGGCTGAACCTGAGTACCTCTGCCTCGGAACCTTCAGACTCCACGCAATGCCCGGCAGTTAGCACCAAGGTGGGCGCAAGAAGGTAGCCCGAACCGCGAGCGTTATCCAGCAAAACCGATACCAGACGCTCAGCGTCCGCGCCGATCATTTTGCGCGCTGACCCTTGACGAGGGTACCGGGAGGAACATCGAGATTGAGCTTGATGCGCTGCGTGGTTGCCTTGCTTCGATCCATTCCGCCAGTGGCCTCGATAACCCAAAACCTGACGCCACCTTTGCCTCCACCTTCGATCGTCACCTGGACCGTGGCCTCAAGCTCGACACCAGACACGCCAAAGCGCAACTCTTCCTCTGCACTTTCCTGCTGCGCGGTCTCTAGTTCCGTACGAAGCGCTGAGATCATCTGGTGTAGCTGCAGTCCGTTCCGCTGCTCGCCGTCACGTTCGTTTGTCATCGCGGGCTCCAATTGATGGCGTTCCGAGCGCTTCCGACCACGCATCGTTCTACGCATTCACCGAGTAACAGGGCAAAGCCCTCTCGGGCAAAGGCCGCATGGGTCTGTGCTAGATCTCGTCATGAGGTAGATCCGCGCAACCGGCGACTGGGTCTTCCGCAGCCATGCACGGTCCAGCGATAGAGGCACGCCATACTTCACGCGACGGTTGGGCCTGCGGAAATGTTCTACTTCCCAGTCTTCACTCCTGACCGGGCACTGCAACTCGATCACGCGGTGTGTCGGTGCATTCAGTGCCGACGCAACGGGACTGCGGGCAGGACATGAGCGCTGCACCCCCGGTCCGTAGATCCGGTCTACGATGACCTGTGCCTTGCGCAGCAACGCTGCGAGGAGGATCTGCGGGCCATACGCAAGGATGGCCCGCAGCCGGAGTCCACCGAGAGCCGTCTGGATGCCCCTCGACGATGCGGGTGATGAGGGTGCATTCACCCCGACTCCGATAGTTTGTGCGTCTTGGCTATCAGGTCGTCGTAGTTGGGTCGGAGTTTGACAGCGTGACCTGCGTGGCCATCGAGGAGTGCTGACCTGCTCAGCACCCTGAAGAACCTTATGCTGCTGACCGACCAGTTCTGGGACCGCGGTCCGGACGGCAGAGCGTCGCGCGGAGAACGGGCGTCGGTGCCGCCGCTCGGCGTTGGTGGGTGCCGTTCCTAGCGGTGCGACTCGCGTCGGCTGGCGAGGTCCGGAACCCCCTCGCGTGCGGCCAGTTGCTGTTCCAGGGCCGCGTTGGTCTCCTTGAGACGATGGTTCTCGATCTCCAGTACCTGGACGACCCGAGCCAGGAGCTGAGCCTGGGAGCGCAGGTCGTCGCGCTCGGCGCGGACGCGCGCCAAGTCCTCCTGCTGCTTGCGGCTGCGGGCCCGCGTGGCCTCGGAGACTGGCTCGGGGCTGTGACCGCGGGCCTTGACGAGGGCGTAGAACAGGTCCTTGAGGCCGATGTGCTTGTGGGTGAGCTTGTTGCGTCGCAGCCGGGCCTCGACGGCGAGGGAGACGATAGTCAGCTTGCCGTCGGAGTGCAGCGGGGTGCCGATCAGCAGGCGCACCATTGCGTCGGTGATGGCCCGGACCTCCACGGCGTCCTCAGGCCCGCTGTCAGCGGATGCGTGGGCGAGGGCCTCGCCAACGATCCGGGCGAGGTCTGCCACGCGGTGCGTGCTGGCGTCGCTGGCTGGGTCGGTCATCGCGGTTACTGGGGGTCGGGAGCGGCCGGGGGCTGCGCTTCGTGGCGGCGGATGATCTCGGTGAGGTGCGTCTTGCGCTGCTGTTCGCGGGCCGCGATGGGGTAGGGATCGAGACCGGCTTCGGCGTCGGCGTCGATCCGGGCGACCTCGCGGCGCAGGACGGCGATCTGGCTGTCGGTGCGGCTGATGTTCGCGCACGCCGGATGGCAGCGGGAGTGGTCGGGCGTCACGCGGGTGGCGTCGCGCCCGCGGCCGCGATCTGGGTTGCATAGGGCGGTGAACGCGTCGTGGTTGCAGGTCAGGAAGGCCGTCGGGTCTTCGTAGACCTGGAGGCGGGGGTTGGCGACAAGTGCCCGCAGTTCCCGCTTGCCGAGGTAGGTCCCGGCGTAGCGGCTGGAGAACTCGGCGGCCGCGGCGCGGTAGCGGTCGGGCCGCTGACCTTCTCGCTGGCGGCGATGCGCTCGCTGGCATCGGTGAGAGTCTCGGCCAGGGCCATGCCCTTCTCCTGATCCAGGACTTCGAGCATGTCGGCCTTGGAGCGGCCTAACGGTGGAGTCGGGTATTGGAACTGCCCGAATGGGTCCTTCGTTCCGAGGACTGGCGCTACGATCTGACTAAGTGTGAGGGGAGTATTCCCTCGCGGCGGTGTCGTCATCACGGGTCCGAGCAGCGACCCCGGTGCCGTCGGTCAGCTCTCGTAGCTGGCGGAAGAGACCTCCAGCCGACCAGTCATGTCCTGGTTCGGGTGGAGGTGGAGAAGCTCCCACTTGGATGAGAGCTCCAGACCTTTCAGTCGGACGAGGCTGAAGGGGTTTCCTGTGAGCGTCCTTTCCGGCATCGATCCACTCGTGTTCGTCGTTGGCGTTGTGGTTGTTCCTGTCTGCAGACTGGTCGGGCTCTTGATCGCCCTGCGGGGCACGGATCCTGGCGACCGCCCAGCGATCATTCGTGCGTTGGCGGAACTCTTCCGAGTTACGCGGTCAAGGCGTCGGTGAGCTTCCTTCATGGTCAATGTGGATGGCTGCCCCCATCAGGTGCTCCGCTGGCTGACGTCAGCGGCGTAGGCCGCCCAGTCTCCAGCGGATGCCTGCTGCCACTGGACGGCGACTTTGATGTGGACACCGAGCATCCGGGCGAGGATCGCGGCGGGGAGTTCGGCCGCGAGAGTGAACAGTGCGGTGGAGCGATCCTGCTTGGGTCGGATCCCGATCTTGTGGAGACGGATGCCGATCTGGTCGTCGCCGAGGGGGCGTCCCGGCTGACCTCCGGGGAAAAGCCACGGGGCGTCCTCCGGGGTGCCGATCTTGGCCTTGCCGCAGCGGGTCGCGACGAGCTCGCGGACCAGGTTGGCCAGCGGCGCGGGCAGGACGACCGGCGAGGTACCGAACGTGATGGAGACGGTGTCGCCGTGGAAGTGGACGTCATCCACGGTGAGTTGGCTGATGGTGGCGATCTTCTGTGCGTAGAGGATCAGCAGCAATCCCGCGACGCGGTCCGGGGTCGGCAGCGTGTCGTCGTTGAGGAGGCGGCGGGCGTCGGCCCAGCGTTTCTCGCTGTCGATGGTGCTGAGCCGGGCCTGTCCAGCGGACGGTGCCGTAGGTCAGACCGTGGGCATGCCGGTGCTGTACCGACCAGCGGACGAAGTGGCCGGTCTCGTCGCGGTAGCTGGCCGTGGAGTCGGCCATCCAGCGTTCCAGGTCCGTCTGGGTGCAGGTCCTCAGTGTGAGCCCTTCGCCACCGAGCCAGTCGAGGAAGTTGTTTGCCGCGGTGACGTGGCAGCGCACGTTCAGGTCCTGGAGCCGGGTGGTGTGGTCATCGCCGAGGCGGCGTCGGAGCCGGCGCAGGTGGTGCCAGACCGCGTAACCGTGCAGGACCCGGCGCTCGGCGAGGTCGGTGCGGGCCTGGACGGTCGTGGTGATCCATTTCTCCAGAGCGACGAGCCGCTCATCGCGCGGTGGCAGGGAGCCGGACGCGACCAGGACACTGCGCAGGTGGGCCAACACCTTGCCTGGGGGCAGTTCGTCGAGGACCTCGTGGGGACGGGCCGCTCGTCGCGGCCTATGCGCTCCAGGAGGTCTCGGGCTTTCGAGCGGGCGATCCAGGCGAAGGCGACGTCCGGTCGCTCGGCACTCGTCAACGCCTCATGAAACGGGGCGAGTTCAGGGCGGATGGCCCCGTCCGCGCCGCCGAGGAGGTCACATACTTGCTGGTCGAGGACGCATCGCTGGCAGGGGCGGGTGCTGAGCTGCCAGGTGGTGGTGCAGACCGGGCAGCGGCCCCAGAAGTCCGGGTCGGGGTTGGTGCACTTCGCGCACAACGGCTCCTCCCAGGTTCCGCTGCGGGCCTGGGCGAAGGTGCCGCAGCTGCTGCAGGCCACCCATCGCTGCTGGCAGCGGTCGCACCAGGGCTGGCCGGTGGCCCGGGACATGTCGCAGAGCGCCGTCCGCCCGCAGATGCCGCACTCCGCGGTAATCCTCGGCCGGCAGTTCTGGCAGCGTGGGCCATCAGGCAGCCGGTTCGCGACCGGTTTGCGTCGGCCGCAGCCCACGCACTCCTCCAGGTTCTCGGGCTGTCTGATCATGCAGTTCGGACACAGCGGTCGACCCTCGGTGTCGCGTGTGGCGGGTTCGCGCACGGCGCCGCAGCCGAAGCAGGGGACGGCCGCGTGGTGGGCGAAGCAGGCCCGGCATATCCTCTTGCCGTCCAGCAGCTTCGACAGCGCCTTCACTCCGTGGCAGCGCGGACAGGCCGGTCGGACGACCTTGGTCGCCCCGGCCTTGACGAGCTCGTCGACGAACCGCAGGGCGGCCGGGGTGGGGGCTTCGTAACCGGCGCCGGTCAGCAGGTCGGGACGGGCGACGACGGCCCAGGCCAGACGGCGCTGGCCGGCGGGCCGGACGGTGGCTCGCCCGAGCGCGGCCAGGACCTTGTCGTCGTTGAGGGCGGGATCGAGGCTCGTGACGAGTTCGGTGAGTCCCTGGAGCGGATCGCCCTCAGTATCGGGGCAGTTCGCGCAGCGGGGCTCACCGTGACGGTCCCTGCTGACGACACGTCGCTCTTCATGGCATCCCGCGCAGACGGCGGGCTTGTCCAAGCAGCGCGAACAGCCCCAGTACCCACCTTTGCTGCTGCCGACGTAGCCGCATGCGCGGCCGCACTCGCCGCAGCGGGGCGGCGCGACGTTCTGGGCGCCGGCCTCGTTGAGGGCCATCAGCAGTTTCGCGACGCAGTAGGGCGCCGGTGGCTGTCCGGTCCGCAGCAGCGACGGGTCGTCGTGCAGGGCCTGGGCGAGGCTGCGACGGCCGGCTCGTGCGCGTACGACCGTGAGGACGATGTCGCGGACACGCTCGGCAGGCAGGTGCTTTTCGACGTTCCCGATCAGCCGCACGACCAGGCCGACCGGATCCGCGATGACCTCCTCGGCGAGACCTGTCACCGGTCAACTCCGCTGATGCGGGCCCGCCGGGGCCGCAGGTCGCCGACTCCTTCGGAGACCGAAGTCCCGCCTGCAGCGGCCTTCTTCGGCTTCGTCGCGGAGCCGGCCACGGCGATGGGCTCGATGAGGTCGTCCATGGTGCAGTCGAGGATGTCGAGCAGGGCCATGAGGATCTTCAGGCTGAGGCGTTCGGGCCGCTCGACGACGAGCCGGTAGACCTGGCTCGACGACAGGCTGATGCCGCGTTCCTTCAGCGGCGGGATGAGGTCGGTGGTGGAGAACATCCCGCGGTCCGCCATGACCTTGCGCAGGTGCCAGTGGCAGTCGAGCTTGGCGGCCATCATCGGGTCCTTCCTCGTCAGACGCCGGCGAACGCCGGGGCCAGGGCCTTGCTCAAGGCAGTGTTCATGAAGTCGTCGCTGACGTGCGTGTAGATGGCCGTGGAGCTGTCGCACTCGTGACCGACTTGCTGCTGGATTATCTTGAGCTTGTTCGCCCGATAGGCCGTTGACCTGGGTGTTCGCGTCACGGTGGTTGTCCGTGACGTAGCGGGTGAGGGCACTGGGGGTTCTTTCAGTAGGGGCTGATCGATATCGATCTGGGATGGGAGCAGTTCCTTTCGAGGGACCACTGACCTGGAATACGAATGATCACGGACCTCGCGGGTCGCCGATTACCGAGGCATGCCCCTACTCGCAGTAGTGATTCAGGACGTCCGTCAGGTGCCGTGCCCATCTGTCGTACGTCACGTCGTCGGGTGCGGTCAGCGTGCAGTCGTACGGAACGTCGTCGGTGCACTCGATGAACAGCGTGCATTGCAGGCTGGCGTCCTTGAGGGTGTGGCCGATGCTCGCGATTTCGTTCCAGGGGAAGTCGATGCTGATGCCGTTAGGTCCGACCAGCCTGATCTCGACCCCGTAAGCATCGATGACCATGGCACGTTCGTCGTCCTCAGCCTGGAAGAACTCGGCGTCCTCGGAAGGGAGTTCCTGGGCCTTTCCAGGACCGTCCTCGGCGGGCGGTGCCACGAGGGCGGGCGGTGGCACCACGAGGGTGGGCG
Source organism: Streptomyces sp. IMTB 2501 (assembly GCF_001953885.1). Classification (GTDB taxonomy): domain Bacteria; phylum Actinomycetota; class Actinomycetes; order Streptomycetales; family Streptomycetaceae; genus Streptomyces. The sequence continues at coordinate 10,631 of NZ_MQUS01000040.1, forward strand.
GGTGTGAGGCGTCCACGACCCCGGTGAATGCGTCGAGTAATTGCTCCGTGGTGGGGCGACGAGCCGGGTCCTTCTCCAGGCAGGCCCCGATGATCCCGCATATGCTCTCCGGGACTGGTGAGAGGTCCGCTTCCGCGTGCACCGAGCGGTACATCAGCATCATCGGTGTGCCCTCGCCGAAGGCGCTGCCGCCCGCCGCGGCCACGAGGACGGCGCCGAGGGCGAACACATCGGCGGCGCCGGTCACTTCCCGGCCCTCCGCCTGTTCGGGCGCGAGATAGCCGGGGGTGCCGAAGGCGTGGCCTGTCATGGTCAGCCGGGTGGACTCGACGGCCCGGGCAATGCCGAAGTCCAGGACCCGTGGACCGTCCGGCGCCATGATGATGTTGCCCGGCTTCAGGTCGCGATGCACGAGCCCGCATCCGTGCACCGCCTGGAGCGCCTCCGCCAGCGCCGCGCCGAGCTGTCGCAACTCCCCCTCGGCCATGTGCTCTTCGGCGGCGATCAAGTGGGCGAGGGTCGGACCTGGCACATACGCCGTGGCCAGCCACGGCGGCTCTCCGTCCGGATCGGCGTCCACCACCTGCGCCGTGTGGAAGCCGCCGACCCTGCGCGCCGCGTCCACCTCGGCCCGGAACCGGGCCCGGAAGGCCGTGTCTGCGGCCAGCTCTGGCCTAGCCACCTTTACCGCCAGCAGACGCCCGCCGCGCGACCGGGCCAGGTAGACCGTGCCCATCCCGCCCGCACCGAGTTCCCGCACCACGGCGTACGATCCGATCCGTTCCAACTAGTTCTCCCCCAAACGCCCTTCACGTCTTCCTTGTATCTACCGTGTCCCGTCCGTACCAGCCCTCGGGTGTCTCTCGTCTCGGGACTGGCCGTGCACATGAAACATTTACCCGGGACCACCACGTCGATGAGGTGAAGACGATGCGAGCGCGTTACCCCACCTGGGATTATCCGCTCCTGCCCGTGGTGGGTTGGTGCGAGTTGTCGCGACGCGTTGTTCACCGAGTGCGCGGGCGAGTTGCTCGCGAAGTTGCTGATTCTCCTCGGTGAGCCGCCGGATGCGGGCGTTGGCGGCTTCGAGGCGCCGCAGCAAGGACGCGTCGGAAGTGCGTTGACGTGCGGGAACCGGTGATCTGGGCTCTCGGCGGTGCGCTGCCCGCAGTTGCTCGATCTCCGTTCGCAGGTCCGGCTGGGCATAAAGCCACGACCGGGACACTCCGGCCCGCTTGGCGACGGTCTCGAAGGTGACCGGCTCGCCCGCGGCATCGAGGGTGCGGAGGGCCTTGATGGCCTTGGCGCGGGTGTACTCGCTGCGACGACGGGCGGCATCGACGATGTGTTGGCTGTTGTCAGCTCGCATCGGCTGTCGCCTCCGACTGCACGGGATCGGACTCCAGGCCGGTGATGATCTTCTCCAGGTTGCCGAGGACTTGGCGGTTCATCTCGACCACACGCGCTTGGCCGCGGGCCTCGGCGGCCGAGAGGATCTGCAGCAGCTGCTGCCGTTGCTCGCGGTGCTGCGGCAGGAACTCGGGGGTGGTGACGAACATCGGGCATGTCAGGCAAGCGTTGGCATGCGGACAGACCTTCTGAACCGGCAAGCCGCAGTAGCCGTTGGGCAGGGCCTGAGTCACGCGGCCGAGCCGCTGCTTGGCCCAGGTGGCCTCAGCCAGCGGGCCTTCGGGATCGATGGTGACGCTCTCGCCCTTGATGTTGACCTTGCGGGCCTTCTCCCAGTGCCGGCGGACCGTGGTGTCGTGCAGCCGGGCATAGTGGGCGGTCATCTCGCCGGAAGCGTGATCGAGAAGGACGCGTACGACTTCCTGCGGGACATCCCGATTGATCAGCCTGGTCCCAAAAGTGTGACGCCATTGATGAGGCGTCAGATGAACGGTCCTGCCGTGTTCGTCACGCACGTCGCACCGCTCCAGCCAGCGATCGAGCTGCCCGCGGTAGGAGTGCGTGGTCAGCGGCCTCGTGCCGTCGGGGTTCATCCGGGGTGCCGGGAACAGCCACCGGCTGCCGCCGGGCCAGCTGTGCAGGACGCGCTGCTGCTGGGCGACGATCTCGTTCTCGACTTCCTCATCGATCGGGACCAGGGCTTCGCGTTTCATCTTCCGGTTGAGGTAGCGCAGGTAGGCGGCGCCGTCGGCGTCCCGGATGATGCAGTCGAAGGGCAGGTTGCAGGCATCGCCGACCCGCAGTCCGCAGCGCATGAGGATCAAGGTCAGCACGCGGCTATCGGGGTTGTGCCAGCGGTCGAGGCTGGCGGGCTGTTCGACCTGGGCCATCACGTGTTCGGCCAGCCCCCGGGGCAGCCTCTTGTCGGGGCGGGGGAAGTCGTCGGGGTAGAAGGTCGCGTTCGCCGGGGGGCTGGGATCCCAGCCGTGGCGGCGCACGGCGTGGAAGAACGCGTTCAGCGAGCCGATGTCCCGGCTGCGGGAATGGGTCGAGCGCGGATCCAGGGCCAGGTCGGCGAGGTAGCGTTCCAGCACGGTCCGGTCCACGCGAGCGAGCGTGTCGGCGGCGAGGTGGGGATCGGCCAGGAAGCCGGAGAAGCGGTTGAGGGCCAGGATGTCGATGACGGCCTGGTTGGCGCTGCGGCCGATGCTCAGCCGCCAGCGCACGAACCTCTTGGCCGGCTCACGCAGCCACGGCTGGGTGATGCGGTCGAACCGCAGCCGGGCCCGGGTGCCCTCGACGCCGAGTCGGCGCAGTTCCCACACGTCACGAGGGAACTCGCTCTCCCAGCCGCTGCCGTGGACGAGGTCTTCCAGATGCGTGTACGCATAGCGCAGGAAGGCCAGTTGCCCGTTCTGGCTGTGGCTGGCACCTCGCATCGCCGCGTAGTACTCGCTCCACCGCTCCATCGACCACTCCAACAGCGACGCGGTGCCGCTGGCGGCGGCCAGCCGGATCACCGGAGCGACTGCCGAGCTGTGGGTGTTGACCTGCCGCTCGTCGTGACGGTGCTGAAGGGCGTACTGCAGCTCCAGCCGCAGCTGCCGTTGTCCGTCCAACGGCCGGAAGTCGAACCGGTCGTCGCCGGCTGCCTCACAGCGGCGCACGAACTCCTCGATCTCGGGACGGTTGACGGCCTGCCAGCGGGATTTGTGGTTGTGGCAGAACGGCGACCTCCCCTGAGCCCACAGGCTGCAGAACGACAGCCGGCAGACCCGGCGGCCGTCGTCTTCGATCACCGGCAGGCCCGCGGTCCAGGTCTCCTTGTCGGGCATGCCCGCCCGCTCCCAGAAGCCGTGGTGGCTCACACACAAGCCCTGGCGAGCTGCCCCGAAGCGGCAGCCGACGATGGCGCAGGCCGTCAGTTCGGCCCGTCCGACCGGGCCGGCTCCGGGATCGGCGATGAACGCTTCAACATCCGGTTTCCCGCGGCGCTGCCAGCGGTAGTAGTGGCCGCGGCAGAGCTGGCGGGTGCGGGGCTGGCGCGGGCAGCCGGGAACCCGGCATGCCCCCAGACCGAAGATCAGGTCCCCGGGTTCGGGGATGAACACATCCACCCGGAACTCCGGCCGAACGGCAGCCATCAGCTTGCCCAGCAGCCCGGCGCCGGGGGCCGGAACGGGCGACTGCGACTCGCTCACCAGCGCACCTCCCGGCCGGTCAGGAATCCCGCGGCCTCCAGAGCACGGCGGGCGTCCTCCACGGACAAGTGGCCGTAGATGTCGTGCGTGGTGGCGATCGAGGAATGTCCAAGCAAAGTGCTGACCACTTCGATCGGCACCCCCTGCCGCAGAAGCAAGGTCGCTCGGGTATGCCGGAGCCAGTGGGGATCGAAGTCGAAGCCGGTGTCGCGACGTAGCCGCAGGACGAGATCGTAGACGGATGCGTAGGTCAGTGGGCGCCCGTAGGAGCCACCCCACAGGTTGACGAACATGTAGTCGCTGTCGAGGTCGCCGTACTCGCCGTGGAGGTAGTCGGCATAGAGCCGTACGATCTCGGGACCGACGGGAACGGTGCGGGGCGAGGCGGACTTGGCCCTCGCCCGGTTGTCATTGACGCGCGGGGTGACGGTCAACTCGCCCTCTGCCGCCGCCAGATCCTCATGCCGCAGCCCCAGGGCCTCACCGATCCGGACACCGGTCTCCCACAACAGCGCGAACAAGAATCGGTCCCGCAGGCGAGTACAGGTGTCCAGGATCGCCTGGGCCTGGGCGGCGGTCAGGATCGTCGGATGCGTGCGGGGTGTCTTCAGCTTGATCGTGCGATGCCGCTCTGGCTGGCCGCCGGCCAGGTGATACAAGAATGGCTTCCAGCCCGTGCGGCGGGCGCGGACCGGCTGCAGCTCGGTGACGAGATCGCCGAGGTCCACACCGTGTCGTGCATGGAAGACGTACAGACCGCTGACCGCGGACAGCTTCCGGTTGACCGTGGTCACCCCGCAGTGATGCTCCGCCGAGGGCAGCAACGTCACACCACCGTTCCGGCCCGCGGGCGGCAGCCGGAGCCAGGCGACGAACTCGCCCAAGTCCTCCAGCCTGACCTCACGCCAGTCCAGACCGCGCCGGTCGAGAAAGACGAACCAGTCCTTCAGATCATGGGCGTATGCCTTGATCGTGTTCGGCGACCGCTCGATGTCGGTCAGGTAGGCGAGGTAGCGCTCGATCGGCTCGACTGTCCCGCCCTCGTCGCCGAGGACCGTCCATGACTCAAGCGACGAGTCGGGCATCAGCACCCGTTGCACCAGCATCAAACCTCCCGGGGAACTGCCTGGTGGACGGCGGTAGATAACCACCTCCACCACACAGATCTCCGCCCGCCTCGGGCTCGTGCTGCACGTCATGGACACACTGCTGAGGACTCAAGAGAAGCAGGATAAATCGCCCATCTACTCCGTCTTCGGTCAAATGTGTGACGTATGAATGGCGGATTGAGTGCGGAACTAAGTCTTTTGGGAGTTTTAGGGCGTCGCGGTATGCCTCGAACCGGTCGTTGATGGAGCCGGGCTGGAGGCGTCCGCCGCGTTCGGTGATCCAGAGCGCCGGGTGGTCGGGGAACCCGAAGCGCGGCCGGGCGTTCTCGACGTAGTCCGCGACCGCCTCGACGGCCCAGTCCATAACCGACAGCACGTTCCGACGCCGTGGCGGCTGGCCCTTCTTCGCCTTGCCGTAACGGACGTTGAGTGTGCCGTACCGGCCGAACTGGCGAGCCTTCGGGTTCCGCCCGAAGTCGACCACGTCCAGCTTGGACGTCTCGGTCCGGCGAAGACCCCATCCGTAGATGACCTTGAAGAGGGTCGCGTCACGGTAGGCGGCGAGGGCTCCCTTGCGTTTGGACTTCACCGCGCGTGCGACCTGGTCGTCGGCGTAGTCGAGGAACCGCTGTCAACGTCGGCGATATTCCCCAGGGGGCCTGTCGGCGCAATGGGACACCCCTGGGGTGTCGGTGAGTCAGCTGGTCGGGGGCTTGGGGGTGCCGTTGGGGCCCTTCGGTCGCTTGTTGGGACGGTAGCTTGGGCCGTTCATGATGACTTGGTGGCTGGCGTTGATCAGCCGGTCGAGGAGTGACTCGGCGACGACGGGGTTCGGGAAGAGCGGATACCAGTCGCTGGGCGCCCTGTTGCTCGTGATGATCAGAGAACGTCCCTGCCGCTCGGAGACCAACTCGTAGAGATCGTCGGCCTGCGAGGCGTTCATCTGCCGCATGGCGAAGTCATCGAGGATGAGCAGGTCGGGGCGGATGAGGTCGCGCATGCGCTTGTCCCAGGTGCGATCCGCGTGGCCGCCGGCGAGCTCGGCCAGGACCCGGCTGGTCTTGGAGAAACGGACGTTGGCGCCCTGTCGGACGGCCTGGTGACCGAGGGCCTGGGCGACGTGTGTCTTTCCGACCCCGACGGGCCCGAACAAAATGACGGACTCACCGGAGTGGAGCCATCGCAGGGCCGCCAGGTCGCGGATCTGGGCCGCGGGTAGCTTCGGGGAGGCGTTGAAGTCGAAGCCCTCCAAGGTGGCCTGCTGCTCGAACTTCGCCCGCCGCAGGCGCCGTTCGAGCGCGACGGATTCACGGCGGGTGATCTCGTCCTGGCAGAGAACCTGCAGGAAATCGAGGTGCCCGAGCTCGCCGCCCTGGGCCTGGGTGAGGCGGGCGTCGAGTGTCTCGAGCATCCCGGACAGCCGCAGGATCTTGAGCGAGTCACGCAGAGCGGTGGTCATCACGCTCACCGGGCGACCTCCTCGACGTCGTCGTTCCCCTGGTCGTCGCGGACGTCATCGGGAATCTGCAGGGGGATGTCGGTGGCGAACAGGCCCTCGGGGCCGTGTAGGAAGGCCGAGGCGCCACCGTCTCCGGTCTCGGGTTCCGGGTCGGTCTCGGTGCCGGCGACAAGGATGCCCTTGACGGTGCGATAGGATGGGTCGCCGACCGTGATCGCCTTGCGGCAGGCGGCTTCGAGCCTGATGTCGCCGTACTTCTTGCGCAGCCCGAGCACCCCCTGGGCTGCCCGGAGCCGGTAGAGGGCGTTGACCTCCAGGAGCTGGTCGATCACCTCCCGGCAGGCATCCCCGACCTGGGATGCCTGACCGCGACACCAGATCGGCGTGCGCATCTGAAAGGCGATCTTCTCCGGCGGGTAGTCCGTCTTGTCGGTGCGTTTGCCCTGCTCAAGTGCCGCGTGCGTCTTGACCAGTTCACCCTCGTGGAAGACCTGCACCATGGTGGCGGTGGAGCGGACATCGACGCGGCGGCCGATCAGCTTCCAGGGCACCGAGTAGAGGGTCCGGCCGACCTTGATGTGGATGTCCGGGCCGACCGTCGCCTTCGACCACCGCGCCAGCACGAACGGCGCCTCGGGCAACGGCAGCAGCACCGGCGCCTCGATGGACTCGAACACCGCCAAGGGAGCCGCCCCGCCCAGCGGACGGCACTGCCGCTGACCTGCGACATTACGGGACCAGAGCAGGGCCTCGGCCTGCATGTGCTCCAGCGAGGTGAACGTCCGCCCGCGCCAGTAGGAGTCGCGGACGTAGGGCATGGGCCGCTCCACTCTGGGCTTGTCCTTCGGCTTCAAAGCCCGGGCCGGATCCACCAACGCCCCATAGTAGGAGGCGAGTTCGGCATACGACTTGTTGATCTTCGGGTCGTAGAGGTCCGGCTTGTCGACCCCGGTCTTGAGGTTGTCCGGCACCAGTCGGCGCGGGAGGCCGAAGTAGCGAAACGCCTCCACGTGGGCTTGTGTCCAGGCGTGCTGGTCCATGTGGGCCACCGGGCGGACGAACATGTGCCGGGAGGCAGGCAGCACCATCACGAACGCCCAAATCCGGTGCCGCCGACCGGTGTTGGGGTTGATCCACTGCCCCAGGAAGCCGTAGTCGATCTGGGCCTCCGAGCCCGGCTCGACGTTCTCCCTCAGCACGGTGACCTTGGCGCGGGCGGCCTCGTCGGGCAGGTTCTCGTGTACCCACCGGCGGAACGAGGTCAGCCCCGCCTGCAGCTTGCGCTCGTCGCGCAGCCGCTGGTGGATCATGGTCACCGTGCAGGTGTTCAGCAGTTCCACCACGTAGTCGCGGTGCTTCTCGATCTCCGGCCAAGTCAGTTGACTCAAGCGCCTGTTGGCCTGCTCGGGGAACCAGCTCTTGATCAGTTTCGCCCAGTCGGGCTCGCTCATCGGCGGGCCGCCCGGCGTGATCCCGGCCGCCTCGGCCGGCGCCAGGTACTTCCTGATCGTCTTGCGGTCCAGCCCCAGCGACGCCGCCAGCTGCGTCTTCGAGCGGCCCGCGTACCAGTGGACGTAGATCTCCACGATGTCCGTCACGGTGAATGTTCTCCTTGCCATCCGGATCGTCCGTCGACCTCCCGGCTCGCTGGTCAAGGGACACCAGCGACTCCGAGACGGCCCGGACCCTCAACCCGGCACCGGCATGCCCCAGGGGATCTCCACCAATTCGCAAGAAGGATCTATCGGTCGAACAAACCACCCGACACGGGGAAAGATCTTCAACCCGAGACCGTGACCGGCATCCCCATCCACGACCGGCGTCCCCCTGGGGAACCGCCGACACCAGGGCGGGGAATTACGGCGACAACATCACGCAGAACATGGGGAATTGATCCGTCGTCGACACCGCTGCAGTTCTTCGCGGGTGAACGGCCTCGCCTCCGGATCGCCCTCGTAATCCTGCAGGTGAGGGAGGGTGTTCCACTCGTGAGCGATGGCCACCGGATAAGCGCCGAAGGCTTCTTCGCATGCCGGGCCCCAGCCGTAGCGGGCGTCGATGAGGAACTCGGTGAACAGCCGAACCGTGCCCTGGTAGCTGCGGATCGTGGAGGGCGCCAGGCGCTTCTCCCTCGTCAGCGAGGCAGACCACTCGTCCATGTGGGCCAGCGTCCACTGCCACGGGTACCCGTTCGCGAAATCGAGGAACCGGCGGATCAGCCGTTCCCTCGGGTCGATCGTCTCGTCCTTCAGACCCCGCGACTCCTGCTGAGCCCGCCAACCCCGCAGCATCGCGTCGAACATCGCGTCCTCCGGACGCAGCTGGACCACACCGGAGACAAGCTCCATGCGAGCCGACCCAGCGAGGGACACCTTCTGCTGATGCATCGCTCCAGACCATCCCTTCTGGAGGGCAGATCATGCATCAAGCGGGATCGCCTCCGCAACATGCCTGATCAGGCTGCTAGTTCGTAGTAGCCTCGGAGACCGTCGAGCCCTCGCCGTGAGCTGGCGACCTGCGCTTTCTCGCCCGTCTGATGCAATTCCCGAGGGTCGGCATAGCCGGCACTGACCAGAGTGCGCATGTGTCCGTACTGGATCGCCAGGGCCACCAGACCACCCGGGCGGCGCGCGATGTGCCGGGCCACGGTCCGCCTGAACCGTTCGGTGCCGATCGCGCCGTGCGGGTCGGCCGGGACGGTCTCATGAGGCCGCTCCAGGCGCTTGGCCTGGGCAGACGCCCAGGTGGCGAACCGCTCGATGCGCGCACTCATCGTCCCGTAGGTGATGGAGGTCACTCCGTGCTCATACCATCGGTCCCATGCGACGGCCCAGGCCCCACGAGCCGACCGTAACCCCAGGTGAGCCAGCGGCTCTCTACTGCCGGATATCCCAGGCGGACGACGACCAGACTGACGTCGATCGGCAGGAACGTATCTGCCGGGAGATCGCCGAGCGCCGGGGCCTCACCATCGCCCTTGCCCACGTCTTCGTCGACAACAGCCGCTCTGCCTGGAGCCGGGGCCGCAAGCGGCCGGGCTGGGACCAGCTCCTCGAACGCGCGCAGCGGCGCGAGTTCTGGCACGTCATCGCGTACCACCCGGACCGGCTGATGCGGCAGCCCAGGGACCTGGAGGAGCTGCTCCAGGTCTCGGACGAGCACCAGATCATGCTGCACGGCGAGGCGAACCGCCGGAATCCGTCCGACCCCGACGACCGCTTCATCCTGCGGATCGAGGTCGCGCATGCCTGCCGCTCGTCCGACGACACCTCGCGGCGGCTGAAGTCTGCCCTGAAGGAGCGCGCCGAGACCGGCCTGCCGCACTCGGGCAAGCGCCGCTTCGGATACGAGGCCGATGGCATGACCATCAGGGAGGACGAGGCCGAGATCGTCCGCGAGGTCTTCGACCGCTACCTCAAGGGCCAGAGCCCGAGTGCGATCGCGCTGGTCCTCCACAAGCGCGGCATCAAGACCGTGTACTGCAAGGAGTGGACGCAGGGCACGGTCCGCGCCCTCCTCGACTCCCGCCATGTCGCCGGCATCCGCATGCACCAGGGCGAGGAGGTCGGCCAGGGCAAGTGGCCCGCGATCATCGACCAGCCTGTTCTCCGTAGCCCTCACCATTCCCGGCTGGCCCGACGTCATCGGGCGAGCCGAAGCGGTCCAGTCCGGCCGCGCGAGCCGAATCGGCATGAACGAAGTGGACATGGTCATCGCCATGACCGAGCGTGTCTCGGAACTGGACGACCAATTCGGCGGTCGCCACGCACGCCCCATGGCCGCCACGTTCATGGTGAACACCGTCGCTTCCTACCTGCGCGCCGACGCCCCCGAGAACGTGCGGAAAGCGATGCTGTCCGCAGCCTCGGACCTGCTCTACCTGACCGGTTACATGGCCGTGGACGAGGGACTGCACGGCCTTGCCCAGCGCTACTACGTCAAGGCACTGGAACTGGCGGGCGCCTCCGAGGACCACCTGACCTACTGCACCACGTTGCGCGGCATGAGCGTCCAAGCGGTGGACCTCCACCACGGGCCGAAAGCGATGGAACTGGCCGACGCGGCTGCCGCAGCCTCCCTCAACGCCGGGCCCCGCATGCGGGCCTTCCTCGCAGGCCAGCAAGCGCACGCGGCCGCGCAGACCGGCGACCGAGCGGGCGCGCTGCGGTACATCCGCGAGGCGGAGGCCGCCATGGACCGCGCCGAGTCACGCGGCAAGGCGTTCGGCTCCTACGACCCGGCTGCACTCAACTACCACATCAGCCAAGTTCGTTATGAACTCGGCGACGTCCCGGGCGCCATCGAGGCCATGCAGGAGTCTGACAAGGTGCGCTACAGCGTCTATCGCCGCGCGCGTGTTCGGCACCGCGCCACCCTGGCTGAGCGCCAACTGGAAATCGGCCACCTGGAAGCTGCCTGCACCACCTGGCACCAGGCGCTCGACGACTACCCCATGGTCCAGTCCGGCCGCGCCGACGACCGGATCAAAACCATGTTCGGTCTACTCCGTCCTCACCTGAAGAACGCCACCGCACGGGACCTCTACGACCGGGCACGAACGGTGGCGCCACCTTCCCTGGTCCTTTGACCGTATGGTTCGCCGCGCCAGCGTGCCTGCGGGCGGTCGAGCCGGATGCGCAGGCGCTCGAGCGGACACGCGGCGAGACCTTCACCCTGGACGAGCTGGGCCGGATCACCCTGTTTCACAAGGGCGACAACCGCACCGTCACCACCGACTCCACCGCCGGCATGTTCGCCGCCGTCCAGGGCGAGGTCCTCACCGACAAGGACGCCCACCTCGCCGCCACCCGTTATGCGGACTGGCTCTCCTGGCATCTCTGCCTCCTGCCTGTTCTGTCCCAGCCGGCAGTCTTTTCGTTGCGCCCGCCGGGTGCGGCGGCTTGAGCCGGATGGGGATCCGGCTGCGGTCTCCCGGTCCTCGGCCAGGCGGAGGGAGGGGCTCTCCGGCCCGAGGAATCAATGGGACCGTGGTTGGTGCTGAGATTGATCACGACCGTTGCCGGTCCTTTGTGCTCCTAGGATTGTGAGGGTGACGGCAAGTACCAGTGACATCGAGAAGGCGGCCGGTGCGCTGAGCGCCGGCGGTCTGGTGGCCCTCCCGACCGAGACCGTCTACGGTCTGGGCGCCAACGCCGAGGACCCCACCGCCGTCGCGCGCATCTTCCAGGTCAAGGGACGTCCGCCCTCCCACCCGCTGATCGTCCACATCGGCGGCGCGGAGCATCTGGACGACTGGGTCCGGGACGTGCCCGCGACGGCGCGCCTGCTGGCCGAGCATTTCTGGCCGGGGCCACTCACGCTGGTTCTGCGGCGCGGCCCCCGCGTGCCTCTCGAGGCGACCGGTGGTCTGGAGACGGTGGCCGTGCGCGTGCCCGACCACCCCGTCGCACTCGCGCTGCTGTCGGCTTTCGGCGGCGGTGTCACGGCCCCGTCCGCCAACCGCTTCGGCATGGTCAGCCCCACGACGGCGGACCATGTCCGTGCGGAGCTCGGCGATGCCGTCGACTTCGTGCTGGACGGCGGCCCCTGCGAGGTCGGCGTCGAGTCGACCATCGTCGACGCCACCGGCGATACCCCGAGCATCCTTCGGCCAGGCGGGGTGACGCGCGAGGACCTCGAAGCGGTGCTGGGGTGCCCGCTCGCGGTTCCCTCGACGAGCCGTGTCCGGGTGCCGGGCCAGCATCCGTCGCACTACGCGCCGCGTGCGCGGGTGGTCCTCGTCGAGCCGGAGAAGGTCGTCGCCGAAGCAGAGCTCGCGCAGGAGCTGGGGCACCAGGTGGGCGTCTTTCTGCCTTCCGCCTTCGCCGACGCTGCGGTGAAGGCGCATGCCGTGGTGGCGGTTCCCGATTCGGTGGCCGCCTATGCGCGCGGGCTGTACGAGTTCCTGCGCGAGCTCGACCGGCGGGGATGCGACCTCATCGTCGTGTCCTTGCCGGTGGAGGAGGGGCTGGGACTAGCGATCGCCAACCGGCTCCGCCGCGCTGCAGGGCCCCGACCCACCGTGTGACCAGCACCGACGCTGTGCCCTTACTGCTCACGGAGACCGGGGCCGGGCGGATTCGTGCGGATTCGGTTGAGCGCCCACCGGTCTGGCAGGCCAGGCACAGCTAGTGCCGCCCCTCGTCGGTGACGACCGTTCCCCATCCCCGGCACACAAGCATCCTGCGGCCCGCGCCAGATCGGCGCGAGGCACGCTGCTGGGCGCGCGGTCGGCTCCGTGGGTCATCGGAGGCCCTTCCACGGATGAGCAGGCGGTGAACCCGATGGGTTCCTCATCCACGTATACGGGAGTCCTCCGACTACGGCAAATCACGCTGAGCAGCCACGGGCGCGGCGGTCAGGACGCGGCGGGGACCGCCGCATCGAGGCCGCGAGAGGCGACGAGCTGTGCGCTGCCGTCGGCCAGGCGGTAGCACAGGCCCACCACGGCGGCCTGGCCGGCGGCGACCTTCTCGGCGAGTACCCGGGAGCGGTCCAGCAGCAGGTCGACGGTGTGCCTTATGTGCTCGGCGAGGATCTCCTCGGGCTCAACCTGTCCGGCGGCCCTCGCTGCCAGCACGCTGGGGGTCACGCGCTCGACGACGTCCCGGATGTATCCGCCCGGTGTCATGCCGTTCTCCAGGGCGGCGCACGCTGCGCCTACCGCGCCGCACGAGTCGTGGCCGAGAACCACGACCAGCGGGCAGCCCAGGACGTCCACGCCGTACTCGATACTGCCCAGCACCTCCGGGCCTGTGACGTGGCCTGCGGTGCGCACCACGAACAGGTCGCCCAGGCCGCGGTCGAAGATGATCTCGGCGGCCAGTCGGGAGTCGGAGCACCCGAACAGCACCGCGAAGGGCTGCTGGGATGGTGCGATCTCGGCACGGCGGGCCGCGTCCTGGTTGGGGTGCTCGGGGGCGTCGGCGACGAAGCGCTGGTTACCGGCCAGCAGCAGCTCGAAGGCGCCGCGGGGCGTCGGTGTGTGGATCTCGGTCATGTCCGCAGCCTATGAGCAGGCACCAGCCGTCGCACGGCCTGCCAACACAGGGCTGTGAATGCCTCCATGCCCGTCGCGTCGGGGATGAGGCCTTCGGGCCAGGGATCTGGCAGCGGCTGCGTGGTCACGGCCTAGGGGGGTGTCCGATGGGTGGGCCCTCGTGCCGTCGCCTACAGGTTCCATCACGGTCTCCTCGTCGGACAACCAACCGGCGGCTCATTCCCTGACCGGCGGGCAGAACTTGTAGGTCGCGGCAGACCGCATCCCCTCACGAATCGGGCCGGGCATGGTCGCTGGCGCCGCGGCGTTCGTCCTCGTCCCTGGCCAGCATCGACAGCAGGCAGGCTACGGTCACGCCCTCCTCGGCCGGGTGGCGCAGCACCTTGTCCGGGTCGATGCTGTACTGATTGGCGCGGCCGTGGCGGGTGTGGGAGAGGTATCCGTCCTGCTCCAGGTCCGCGATGATCTTCTGGACGGCCCGTTCCGTGAGCCGGCATCGCGCCGCGATGTCACGGACCCGCGCGTGGTGGTTGTCGGCGATGCTGGCCAGCACGCGCGCATGATTGGTCAGAAACGTCCACCCCGTGTGCGGCTCGGGCACTCCATGGACTTCTGTCACGACTCCATGTTACGACCACACGTTCACGCACCCAAAAACACGAAGATAAATTCGTGTAGGGGTTGACGTGTCACGTAGAGGCGGCTGAGCCTGGAGAAGAAAACCCCGGAGGACCGGAGGAGGCGAGCATGACGACGCTACCGTCCCCGGACACACCGCTCGCCAGCGACGAAGCCGACCGCACGCCACCGTCCACCGGCGCACTGCCGGTGCAGGCAGGGCCAGCCGGGATCCGCGTGACCGTCACCGTAAGCGGAGAGTTCTGCCTCGACAACTGCCAGAGCCTCCGGCACGCCCTGCGCGATGCAATCATGCGGTCGGCAGAGGGTGTGGACCTGGACCTCAGCGAACTTCACTTCGCGGACTGCTCTGCACTCAACGTGCTGCTGGCCGCCCGCCGCGACGCAGTCGCGGCGGGGAAGACGGTCACCGTCATCACGGCCAGCCCCGCCGTCGAACGACTGCTGACCTATACCGACACCCACAGCCTCTTCTCCCCCGCCCACGAGCATGCTGACCCGCCCGACCGAAAGCCCGGGCCGCCACGCGAAGAAACCGACGACGACCTCCTGCGGACCGAAGTCGTCCAGCTGAGGCGCGCGCTGCGCACCCACCCGGACATCGACCTGGCACGCGGCATCCTCATGGCCTCTTTCGGTCTGAACCCCGACGAGGCGTGGCAGGTACTGGTCACAGCGTCCCAGAACACCAACACGAAACTGCACCGCCTCGCCGAGGACGTCGTCACCACTGTCCAAGGCGCGCCCCTGCCCGGCCCGGTCCGGCAGCAACTCACCGCAGCCGTCGCCAGAACACGCAACACCGGCGGCGGACCGGCATTCGCTGTCAGGGAGGTTTGGGCCGGCGGGATCTGAGCTGCTGGGGTCGGTCTTGATGGTCCGATGCTGAAGCCGGGCTTGCGTTCCGGATCTCATGCGCCGGCGCCTGCCGCAGGGAGGAGGCCCAAAGCCCGACTATGGAGCACCAATTAACACAAATTGGGAACACGGCGGATATCGCCCATCCATGAGGAGGTCGGTCAGATGTCTACCGGCATGCTTTTGGCGATCGTCATTCCCGTCGCAGTGGTCGTCGTGCTGATTGCCGCGGCCCTGGCTCTTTTCCTGCGGCACCGGGCTCTGCGTCAGCGCTTCGGCCCCGAGTACGAACGGACCGTCGACGGCGCCGACAGCAGGCTCGCCGCCGAGCGGGAGCTCAGCGCACGCGAGAAACGGCACGACAAACTCGACATCAAGCCTCTGCCCGATCGTCTCCGCGAGCGCTACTCACGGGACTGGGACCACGTGCAGCACGAGTTCGTGGACCGGCCCGAGGACGCCGTACACGACGCGGACCATCTGGTGACCTCCCTGATGCAGGACCGCGGCTACCCCACCGAAAGCTACGGCCAGCAGCTCAAGGATCTCTCCGTCGAGCACGGCCGCACCCTCGAGCACTACCGAGCCGCTCACGAGATCGACAAACTCAGTGCGAGTCACAAGGCCACCACCGAGCAACTGCGCGGCGCCATGGTGCACTACCGGGCGCTGTTCGACGAACTTCTCTCCGACGGCGGCCAGACCCGCCACGCCCCGGCCTGACCTTCGGGCAGCCGGGACCGAACCACGGAGGAGACATGCAACGCGACGACACACCGCACACTCGTGACAGCGGGCTGTCCACGGAGAACCTCGCCCAGCCCCGCAAGGCCGACGCAGCGTCGAATACCACTCCACCGCCCCCGGTCTACCCGAGCGAGGGCGACGACAGAACGGATGCGGCCCACGACCTCGCCTCCCGCGACGAGGCCACCCCCGCGGCGGACGAGGCGGCGGGCGCACGGACCACAGACGCCGACGAGATGCCGCAACTGCTGACATCGCAGGACGAGGAAGGCTTCCGTAAGGAGTGGGAGAACATCCAGGGTGCCTTCGTTGACGATCCTCGCCAGGCGGTACAGGCCGCGGACAACCTGGTCGCCAAGGTCATGCAGACGCTCGCCGCGATGTTCGACGAGCACAAGAAGAACCTCGAAGAGCACTGGAGCCGAGGCGAGCAGGTCGACACCGAAGTTCTGCGCAGGGCCCTGCGCCACTATCGCTCGTTCTTCAACCGCCTGCTCACCACCTGACAAACACACCCGTGAGGCGAGGCGCAACGGGTCCAGGAAGTGAACCGCATCCCGCCTCACAGCGGCCGGCACACCGGCCGGAGAGAAAGAAGAACGCCGTGATCGCACTTGGCATCATCCTGCTCGTCGTCGGATTCGTCCTGAACATCGGCATCCTGTGGACGATCGGGATCATCCTGCTCCTCATCGGAGTCGTCCTGTTCCTCCTCGGCTCCTTCGGCCACGCGGTCGGCGGCCGACGCCACTACTGGTAGAACACGCCTGTACAACTTCCCTTCCAGCGACACAAGCCTGCCCCCGATACACCGATGCGGTTCGTCAGGACTTCGCATCCTGGGACTGTTCTGCACCGGCCTCCCAGCCTGGGTCAGCAGCGCAGTGACGACGAGCGTGGCCTTCGGGGGAGCTCGGACAGCCGAACAGCCAGTTTGCCCTCGCTGAGCGAGCCCCGGAGGCCGGTGCGCGCCAGCGTGCGCAGCAGGGCATGACGTGTCCGGACAGAGGGACTTCTACCGCGCCACCCAGGATGACCTCGTCATCACCGAAGATGGCACCGGCCGTACCAGCCACACGATGAAGATCCTCCGCAGCTCCCGCCTCAAAGGCGACGGAGTCCTCCATCCCACGCTTGGCATCGCACACAGTCTCACTCTCACGGGGCGACCAGACAGCGAGCAGTCTCGAATACAAGTGAGAGATCGTTTACGAGACAGCCCTCCTATAGCGTTCCGAGTCAAAGCTGGCGGGCCTTCCGCCGCTGTTGCCACGGCATTGGCTGTGAGCTTGTTGGGCACGGCGTTCGGGGATGGTGTGCTTGTTCCTCCCCTGTACCGTGTGGCGCTGATCAGGAAGTACACCACCACACGGCACGGCCAGGAACCCCGGTAAGGGTTCGATCCCACTACTGAAGCGGGTGTGGCAGGTTCGACGAGCGGCTCCGCGCCGGGCGTTTTCCCGGACTCGTCGACGGGCGCCGTCGGCTCTGAGCCATGAGTCTGCGTCTGAGCACCGTGATCCTCCCGTACCGCCGCTGGCACGAGGGAGGCCGTGTCGCATGGCAGCGCGCGGAGGAGCTCGGGTTCCACACCGCGTACACCTACGACCATCTCTCCTGACGTTCGTTCCGGGACGGTCCGTGGTTCGGGGCCGTACCGACGCTGACGGCAGCTACCAGTGTCACCGAGCGGATGCGCTTGGGCACTCTCGTCACGTCGCCAAATTTCAGGCACCCGGTCACTCTCGCCAAGGAGCTGATCTCGCTCGACGACGTGTCCGGCGGCCGAATCACGCTGGGTATCGGCGCGGGCGGCAACGGCTTCGACGCCACCGTGCTCGGCCAGGAGCCCTGGACTCCGCGTGAGCGTGCCGAC
This sequence comes from Streptomyces sp. IMTB 2501, assembly GCF_001953885.1. Classification (GTDB taxonomy): domain Bacteria; phylum Actinomycetota; class Actinomycetes; order Streptomycetales; family Streptomycetaceae; genus Streptomyces. The sequence continues at coordinate 27,930 of NZ_MQUS01000040.1, forward strand.
CGGCTCGCTGAATTCGTCCCGCTGCTCGACCGGCTGCTGACCGAGGACTCGGTTTCCTACGAGGGCGATTTCTACTCGGCGCACGAGGCGCGCAACATCCAGGGCTGTGTACAGCGGCCCCGGCTGCCTTTCGCCGTGGCGGCCACCGGCCCGCGCGGGCTGCGGCTCGCCGCGCGCCACGGGCAGGCGTGGGTAACGACCGGCGACCCCAAGCTGTACGAGACGGGTACCCCTGAGCAGTCCCGGCAGGCCCTGCGTGACCAGGCTGAGAAGCTGGGCAAGGCATGCGCGAACTTCGGCCGTGACGCCGACTCCATGGACAAGATCCTGCTCACTGGTTTCACGCCGGACCGCGGCCGTCTCCTGAAGTCCCTCGACGCCTCCGTCGACTTCGCTGGCAAGCACAGAGAACTCGGCTTTACCGAGATCGTCATCCACTCGCCGATCCCGGACTCGGACTTCGCCTCGGACGAGGACGTCTTCGAGCGCATTGCCACCGAGGCGCTGGCGCAACTGGGCTGACGGGCCCTCTCGTCCCCGGCTCGCGACTCTCTTGGATCCCCGGCTACCGGCACATTCGCCAAGACACGGGGGACAGGCCATGCGGGTCTTCGCACTGGCCCACCGACATGCGGCAGAGGACGGTGGGGGAGTCTATTTCTCCTGTTCAGGCTGCGATAGGCGAAAAAGGCTTGACTGACCCGGTGAATGATCAAGCGTCAGATGTACGGCCGGGCCGGCTTCGGCCTTCTGCGGAAACGAGTCCTGCTGGCATCCTGACAGGACAGTCACGAGCTCTGCTGGAGTCGCTCCGCGGCCTGAGCAGGGGTGTCGTAGTAGCCAGGCCGTGCCAGCAGGACCGAACTGAAGTAGTAGCCCTGCTCTTCCTCTGGCTCGTCGTCGGCCGTGAACGGGCGCCAGAAGCTCAGGAGCAGGTCAGAGACGACCAAAGACGCCGGGTCGTCGGGGTCTGCCTCAATCGAGGTGTACTCGCCCATGCGTTGCACCAGCTCGCGGGCCGGGATCGCGAACACGTCCAGGCCCCGGAAGATGACTCGGTCTGTCTGAGCCGACGGCCTCCCAAGCTCAATGGCTTCGAGCATGTCTCGCATGCAGTGGATGCTGATCATCAGTCCACTGGGACGGAATATGCGCTGACCCGGCCGGTCTGACTCCGAGACCGCGGAGAGATCGCGGAACGAGTCCAACGCCGCGTTGGCCGATTGCCGAGTCATACCGATCCGCAACGGGCCAACGCCGATTGGTGGGGAGAGATCGAAGTCCATGCGGGCATGATCCCAAACCGGTCTGTCAACGAGTCACGAAGGACCATCCATTCCTGAGGCATTACAGAGCGTGACGACTCCACAGAAGTTGGACCAGAACCCCAGTTTGAAGTCACCGGGGTCCTTGCCACGCGAGCATCGGGGTGTTCCTGGCGAAAGGCCCTGGTCATACCGCGGATGTCGAGGGTCGAGCTGTACGCGGCATGACGATGCGGGAGATCAAAGCCGCCTGCCGGGCGCCGTGACGGCCCACGGCGACGCACAGCAACGCGCCCCAGGTTTGCGTGCGACTGGCGGTGTGCAGTGGCGTTCCTGCAGTGAAACCGGGCCCCCGACTGGGTGAGGCATGAACAGGAGTGGGTCGGCCTTTGGCCTGAGCCGGATACCCATCGAGTCGTAAAGCGAGCGGCGTCGGCGTCGCCACTCGTACTCAGAGCCCTGCCACAAAAGCTGCGGCGGGAGGCCTCCAGAGACGAGGCCCATACGAAGAACCTGCTGCGGGCGCAGGAGGCCCAGATCGCCACCGTGAAGGACGAGACCGCCCCTAGTGGCAGCCCACCTGACCCCGCAAGACCAGCACCCGGCAGACGTCAATCGAAGGAGTATCAGCATGCCCGCGTACGGCAAGATCATCGACCTGTCCAACAGCCCGCAGGCCAAGCCCAACGCCTACTACGAAGGTCTGGGCCAGGAGCTGCACGTGGTCAACCCGCGATTCCTGGGCCCGCACGTCACAGACCAGTGGCTCACCGTGAGCAGCAATCCGAGCCTGGACGGCTGGGCCGTCACCAGCGGCAACATCGACATCTTCAGCGCCGGGTTCGCCAGGACTGGCAACCTCTCACAAGCCGTCAACCTCAACGGTACCGAAGCCGGGGAGATCCAGCAGGAGCTCCTGACCGCCCCTGGTCACCGGGTGACGGTCAAGATGCGGGCCGGCCACAACAACGGCGGGGACTTCAACAAGGACGCCAAGTTCTGGATCCAGGTCAACGGCAACACCGCCACCCGCATCACTTACAACCTCGGCGCCCTCAAAACGCTCGTCGACGACCCCAGCAAAGAGAATTACTGGCACGAGGTCACCTACGAGTTCACCGCAGAAGGACACGACGTCCTCCAACTGCACGGTGACCCCGACGGCGGTGCCTACGCAGCCATCGCTACCGAGATCCGGATCTACCAGCGCGCGGTCTGACCAGAGCGTGCAGGAAGCCGGAAGGGCAGCATCGTCAAGCTGATCGGCGTCGGGGGGCCGGGCCAGGGCTACCAGCTGCCCCGGTCCGGCGATTCCCAAGCCCCCACCCCGTGTTCCGACCTGCCTCACCAGGCCCTGACCACGGCTGTGCCAGCGGGGCCTGGCCGCAGCGGGACGCTGGGGTCTTGCGTCGGCTCCCCCGCACGGCAGTGCCGTCACAGGTGCGGGAGGGCACGGGTGGAGCCCTACAGCAGCACGGCAAGTTGGTGCGGGACCGGATTCCGCAGAGCATCCGGGAAGACGCGGCCGAGCCGGTCACCTACACCGGTGGCCGGGAGGAATACCGCAGCCGGCTGAGGGACAAGCTCGGCGAGGAGGTCGCCGAGTTCCTTGAGGCGGACGAGGACTCGGCGCCGGAGGAACTCGCGGACGTGCTGGAGGTCGTGCGCGCGCTCGCCGCGGACCTGGGGGTCGACGCGGATCAGCTGGAGAAGATCCGTGAGGCCAAGGCGGGTGAGCGGGGCGGCTTCGCCGACCGGATCGTCTGGACGGGCAACCCCTGACCGCAGGCCGTCCTCGGCGACGAGTCGGTACACGACTTCGTGCACAACTACGGGCGGTCGGAATACTGGATCTGTCCCGGGCGTCGGTCGACTCCAGCCATCTGCGGGCGATGAAGGGTGGTGCGGCCGCCGGCCCGTCCCCGGTGGACCGGGGACGGGCCGGCAGCAATCACCGCGTGATCGTCGAGGCCCACGGCATCCCGCCGGCCGCCACGCTGACCGGCGGCAACCGCAACGACGTGACCCAGCTGATCGCACTGATCCGAGCGTCGCGCCGATCCGAGGCAAACGTGGCCAACCGCTGCGCCGCCCGAAGCACCTCTACGCCGACCGCAGCTACGACCACGAGAGCTACCGCGACCAGGCCCGACGGTTCGAGATCACCCCGCACATCGCCCGAGGCGGCACCGAACACGGCTCCGGACTCGGCGTACAGCGCTGGGTTGTGGAAGGCGCCATTGCACTGCTGCACTGGTTCCGCCGCCTACGTATCCGCTGGGAGATCTGCGACGACATCCACCAGGCCTTCATCACACTCGGTTGTGCTCTCATCTGCTGGCGACGACTGAGGACCTCGCTCTGATTCCAGTCCAAAGTAGGGTGGAATCCCATGTCTCGAACTCGCGCCGAGCACAAGGAGGCGGAATGCTCGCTAACTCGTCGGCGCTGGCGGCCGGAAGGCGTCATTCGGTCGGACGGCGCTGGGATGGAACCGTTCTCGCTGTGGGCAATACCTCAGCCGCTGAATGTCGTGTCGAGCGATGGGAAGACGTCGTCGCGGTGGCAGCCGGCAACGTCCATACCGCGACGAACACGGGCGGGTCTCATACGGTGGGACTGCGGTCGGACGGCACGGTGCTGGCAACGGGGTGGAATGGTGATGGGCAATGTGATGTCGCCGGATGGCGAGGCGTCACGGCCGTGGCAGCAGGCTGGCGCCGCACGCTCGGGCTACTCGCGAATGGCCGCGTGCTAGCAGTTGGCCGGAGTTCGGAAGGACAGTGCGACGTGCAGTCCTGGCGCGAGATGGTCGTCCTCTCATGTGGTGACTGGCACTCGGTCGGCGTCCGGTCAGACGGTTCTGCACTGGCCGCGGGGAACAACCGACGACGGCAGTGTGCCGTTGAAGGATGGCATGACCTGGCTGCCATTTCGGCCGGGTATCTCCATACCGTCGGCCTCAGAGCCGATGGGCGGGCAGTAGCGACCGGAGACCGGGCAACCGGGGCGTGCGAGGTCGATGAGTGGGAAGACGTGGTGGCGCTCGACGCGGGCAGCTACCACACCGTCGGGGTCACTGCGTCCCGGCGGGTCCTCGCAGCGGGAGACAACAGCTACGGACAGTGCGAAGTCGGCGATTGGCGCGACATTGTCGCCGTGGCGGCCGGTTCAACGCACACCCTCGGCCTGCGTGCCAACGGCACAGTCGTGACCGCAGGGAACAATGCCGACAGACAGTGCGAGGTCGATGCCTGGTCCGGAGTCCAGCCTCCATAGGCCGCCGGGCCACGCCAACGCGAACTGACATGCCGTCATCCCCGAGCCTCAGAGACCTCATTCTGATGCCAGTCCTTACTCGCGAGCCTGGATCGACATCAAGCTGCCCCGCATACGACGCCCGGCAGCGGTCCGCAGCATCCGGCCGGCGCGAATGGAACCGGGGCGTTCCGTTGCTCCGTCATCCCCAGGGAGAGTCTTTGACCTGCGGTTTCAGAAACGGTGAAGAGACAGTTGTTGGATGAGATGGTGTTCCTGAGCGAGGACGTGTCCGCGGCGGACCGGTTCGACTACTGGACCGAGCTCTTGGGCCGTACTCATGCGCCCATGGAGCTGCGCAGCGATCACGCCGACGACTTCCGCGCCTCGCAGCGTGTGCTGGACCTCGGTGCCGTCACCGTGTGGTCTCACACGTTCCAGCCGCTGGTGTTCCGGCGCACGGCGAAGCTGATCCGGCAGTCCGACCCTGAGACGTATCACCTGTCACTCGTCGTTCGCGGGAGCGGGGCCAGCGTGTGGCGGCACCGGGAAACCGAGTACAGGCCGCATGACCTGTTCATCAACTCGTCCTCGCTGCTGAACGACCTCTACAGCACCGGGGACCCGGTCCAGTCGGTGGCGCTGGAGATTCCCAAGGCCCTGCTGCCGCTGCCTCGCGACGTGGCCGCCCGGATCGTCGGGGCGCCGGTGTCGGCCCGGGAAGGCATGGGAGCCCTACTGGCCCAGTTCCTCACCCGGCTGACCGCGGACCCGGCCGCGTACCAGCCCTGCGACCGGCCGCGGCTGGCCGCCGTCGTGATCCCTCTGGTCGCCGCGCTCTTCGCCCATCTGCTCGAAGCCGACGACTGCCTGCCCCCGGAGACCCATCGACGGGCCCTCACCCTGCGCATCCAGGCGTTCATCCGAGGGCACCTGCACGACCCGCACCTGACCCCGAGCACGATCGCCGCCGAGCATCACATCTCCACCAGCTACCTGCACCGCCTCTTCCAGGACGAAGACGCCACAGTCGCCGCGTGGATACGCCGCCTACGCCTGGAGGCGGCCCGCCGCGACCTCGCCGACCCAGCGCTTCGCACCACCCCCATCCACGCCATTGCTGCTCGCTGGGGATTCCCTCGCGCTGCCGACTTCAGCCGCGCCTACCGCGCGGCCTACGGCACCACTCCCAAGGACCACCGGCACCAAATCCTCCACCACATAGCGGGTGAACCGATGCGAACGCAGTTGTGCACTCGGCGCTAACAATCTGACCACCTCGGTCGGCATCCCGGAGGACGTCCGTGACGGACGGCGGGCCCCGTTGTCCGGTTGGGCTGTCGGCCGCCCTTCGTCCGCGGCTGTCGAGCGACGTTGTGCGCATTCATCTGCGCCACTACCTTGTCGCGCGGCTCGCGCAGCGGCTCCAGCTCGAACGGCAGCGTCAACGTCACCGCGGTGCAGCTTGCGGCGGGTGAGAGCGGCGGCCAGTTCACCGCTGCGCTTCTCCCATATCCGCACGCTCAGCGAGGCTCGGCCGGTGTGCACGGGGCCGCTGGCGGCCTCCACCGCAACCGACAACACCGTGACGGCTGGCCCGGGCAGCGGCGGAGGCATCCTGAACCTCGTCCAAGGCACGGTGTCGCTAATCGGCCCTACCACGGTGACCAACAACAACCTGGACAACTGTGCCCCGCCCGGGTCCGTTCCCCGGCTGCACCGGCTGACCACCCACACGGCGAGCGATAAGACGTCGTCGGGCGACCCGGTGTGGTCGTCCCCGACGGGGGCGGGGACGACCACGTCTCCAGTGCAAGACCCTGCTCCCGATTCGCCGTCAGGGAGCCTGCTGGAGTCCTGCCCGTGCCCGGCGCGATCGGCGTGCGCCAGGCTCGGCGTCTATTCGAACCACTCGGTGCCACTCGCGTCCGTGACGGACTTCCGGTCGTTGTAGTAGTCCACGCGCCACTTGTCGTCGTGCGGCGACCTCGTACAGGACGCCCCGCCACGGGGATGCTCCAGACCGCAGTAGCCGGCCGCGCGAGCCCCGGACTGAGCAGTTCCGCGTGTATTCATCCACCGTGGTTCCCGGCCTGCTACAGACTGAGGGCTACGCGGCAGGTGTGCTCGGCATCGCTGCCCGCTTCCACAGTCTCCCCACCGACGACATCGCCGAGGCGGCGCGGGCTCGTATGGACCGCTCACGTGTCATCCACGAGGTCGGGCACCGCTTCGTGTTCCTGCTCGAAGAGGCCGTTCTGCGCTACCAGGTCGGCGACGGGGACGCGATGGCCGCACAACTCGGCCAGCTGCTCGCCGTGGGCGCGCTGCCGGCGGTGTCGCTCGGCATCATCCCGATGTCGGCGCCTCGGGCGCAGTGGCCAGAAGAGACGTTCCACATCTACGACGACACGCTTGTGTCCGTGGAACTGGTGTCGGCTTCGGTGAACGTCACGCAGCCGTCCGAGATCGCCCTCTACTCGAAGACTTTCGAACGGTTGCGGAGCATGGCCGTGTACGGGGCGGCGGCACGCGGCCTGATCCTGAAGGCCATCGAGGCGCTGAGCTGAACCCAGACACGAAGAAACACCCGCTGCACGGTCATTCAGCGCCGCCGATCGCGGTGCCCAGGTCCCGCGGCTCGCACCCGCCGCGCCGTACGACCGCCACCGTTCTTGCACGCCGCCTCCGGCGCCGCGCGCAGCGCCACCCGGGTCAGGTCGACGCCGGACACCTCGCTGCTCATGCCGACCCCCAGGGGGTGTAGCCCAGGTTCAGGTGCCCGAGACGGGACATGCGCTGCACCTTCGCGACAAACTCCCCGGTGAACAGCCGCTGCGCCGACGTCTCGCCGTACCGGTCGATGTGGTCGAACACGACCTGGTGGTCCTTCGCGGCGCGGGTGCGCCAGTCCAGGACCTGTTCACGGGTCAGGTCCTCAAGGACCAGCTCCTGGTCGACGACGACGTTCTCCATTGGGCGCAGTCCCTCTGCTACCACACCACCCGCGAACGCGAGCGCCTCTACCCCACCCCGACCAGCGGAACTACAGCCTCACAACTTGATCGCGAGCTTCACAAGCCCCTCAGGACTGGGCCGACTTGTGGCGGACATGCAGATGCCCCTCGGTTGGAAACGCGGGCAGTTGGGCAGGCAGAACCGCTTCGAGCCCGAAGTCGCATCTCGCGGCCACACGACATGAGGCATGGTTACCCACCGCGTGGAGCAGATCCAGCCGCACCGCCGGCACTGGAGACTCCTTGCTGAAGACCCACCGCACGAGCGCCTCCAGGGCCCGGGAGGCCAGCCCCCGCCCTCGAACCTCGGCCGCTGTCCAGTAGCCCACTTCCGCAGAGCCCTCATCCTTGAGCTTCACCGTCACATGGCCGACAGCCGCACCGAAGCCTTCACCCCCGTTGTCCAGAACGGCGAAACTGAACCGGGTGCCGGCGGCCCAGCCCTGACGCTGACTGTCGATCCAGCGACGAGCATCAACGTCGCTGCTGATCACATTCGTCAGCCAACGACGCAGGGCAGGATCCCGATGCGCGGACACAAGAGCGTCGACGTCGGCGACCTGCCAGGGGCGCAGCCTCAGGGCAGGCAGGGACTCAGCCGCCCCCACGGACAGTTGGACGCTCACACGGTTCTCCGATCAGCTCTGCTGCTGATCAACAACCTAGCCGTCGAGCCGCACATCGAGGAGGGGTCCCCGTTCCTTCGGAAGAGCCGAATTTATCCTCCGGCTTCGGCGTGTTTCACACGCGAGTGGTGTTTGCCCAGATCAGGGCACGTAGGAACGGCCTTCCGCTGATGCTGTGCTCCCTCACAGATACACCGCTCAGCAGGACGGCCGTGAGGATGAGCCTGTCGTGTGTGAGGGTCCCGCAGGATGCGATCGCGCAACTGCCATGCTTCCGGGCGGACTTCCACGACGCCTTGACCGGTCGTGCGGATGCGCTGTTCGAGCTGACGGACGCTCTGCTGTGCGCGGACGGGCCGGTGAAGACGCTGGTCGGACCGGCTCTTGAGCCCGAACACCGGTGCGGGCATGGCGCGTTGTACGGCGGTCTCAACCGGGGCTGTATCGAGGTCGCCCGGCTGCGGCGGGCTCTGGCCTCGGTGCCGCTGCCGCGGACGGCCGAGGGCCGTCTGGTCCTGGCCGTAGACGTCCCGGCGTGGTTGCGGCCCGACGCCGCCACCAGCGGCGGACACCGACTCGAAACCCTCGTCTGCAATCGCCCCAAACGGCTGCGGTACCGCCCCGACATCCTCGACGGCTTCCTCACCGGGACCGGACTCTCCCTCGACCTGCCACCCTGAACGCCCGCCTGTCGCTTCTCGCTTCCGCCGCGAGAAGCTCGCGCCTCCCCATCGCGCTTCTGCCATCCGTCACCTCGGAAACGGTCCGAATCACTCATTAGGCGTCAGTGGCAGACATAGTACATTTTCACATCTCCCTTACATGACATGTTGGCCTCCTCACTTCCCCGAGGGAGGAACTGCATGCCCAACTCCCCCACGCCCACGGACTCGACCCCGCGATACCCCAAGTGGTCGGACCGCCTCATACGTCAGCTCGACACCTTCGCGGCCACGCGGTCCCGTGCCGAGAAGGTGCCCGCCTTGATCCTCACCAGGCAGGACGGCGGCGATGTCCGGGCACCGGCCTTCATGGTCCGGGAATACGAGCACCGGCTGTCGCGACGGCGGGGCAACCCTCACTTCCAGGTACCGCACGCCGTCGTCGACGACGTGGAGCTCAGCGGAGGATTCCTTGCCGCGATCGACCGAGTCGGACTGCGGTTCCAGCTCACCATGCCGTCGGGAAGACTGCAGTTGCCGGCCTTTCACACCTGCCGGGCCGTACTGGACTCCGAACGCGGCGCGGGCGACTTCCAGGCCCAGCAGCAGCCGATCCTCGACGACCTGTACGCAGCGCTGCTCAAAAGGCGGAAAACGCTACGTGCCTGCGCTCGCCTCGCGGACTTCCTGGGTCAGCATCTCCTGACCGGCTGGCTGCAGGGACTCGTGGCAGCCCTGATCGTCGGCTTTCCCAAGCTCTGCTACCGGTTTCACCTGCGGCACTGGGGCCTGCGCTGGGTCGCGGACGAAGCGAACGCGACCTGCTTCCTGGACGCCGCGCTCGCCTTCTGCCAGGACGGCGAGCTGGACAGGGAGGACCCCCGCGTGCGACGTATCCTCTTGCGCGCGCTGCTCACCGATCTGCGGAAAGCGACCCGAACAAGGACCTGGCTGAGTCATCTGTGGGCACGGCGCCGGTGGTCCTTCGTCGTCCTCATTCCCGAGATCGACGGCGCGGACGGCCCCGGCCGCGCCTTCCTCGGCACGTTCGAGGAACTCGCCGGTGACCATCCCTCCAAGCCGCTGCTCGTCCTGGCCGCCTGCGCGGGTCCGCCTCCGGACTACGCCGCGCCGCTGGGCGCCGACCCCGACCGGCCCAATGGCATTGCCGACAAGGTCTTCACGTTCCTCAACGAAGGCAGTGACGAGCCGGTACGCCTGGTCACGCTGCCCGCCGAGGACGACACGGAGGGCACGGCCAAGTCGAAGATCGACACCCATTGGGGCGTCATGGCTCGCCGGGACCACCCACTCGACTGGTTGCGTCCGGCCGCTCTGCCCGTCATGGCCGCGGCGACCGCGGGCATCCTCCTGGCCCCGCACTACCTCTGGCCCACTCCGCCCCCCGCGCCTCCCTCATGCGTCACCGTCAGGACCGGTGAGCGCGTGGGCGTCACCGACGGCAGCCAATGTGATCTGGCCGTACAGGGAGACCGCGGAAGGGAACTGCGGGACCTGGAGCACCAGGTCGCGAAGGAGAACGCCCAGATCCCGGACGGGCGTTACCGCACCCTGGTCTTCCTCGCTCCCCTGAGTCTGCAGAACGGCGTGTACGACGACCCGCCGATCGGCCTGCAGATCCTGCGCGGCGCCATCGCCCAGCAGCACAAGCTCAACACCGGGGTCCGCCAGAACAAGATGCCGATCCGCCTGCTCATCGCCAACACCGGCCAGTACTTCCAGTACGGCGCACACAGCGCCGCAGCGCCGAAGGACCCGGACGTCGCACAGATCATCATCAGCCGTCAGCGGCAGGACCACATCGCCGCTGTCATCGGCATCACCCAGAGCCGTCCCGAGTCGCTGAACGCAGTCCGGGAACTCGACCAGGCCGGCATCCCGGTCATCGCGAACGGCGTGTCCGGCAGCACCATGGTCGGCCCCGACTCGCCGCAGCGATACTTCCAGATCTCGGCGCCCGACGGGCGAGTCGCGCCGGTGCTCGCCGAATTCATCCGCCACTCTCCCGCGGTCCGCGGACTGACCAGCGGAACACCGCACGCCGTGGTTGTGTACGACCCGACCGACACGGCCTTCAGTACGGACCTCAAGAACCTGTTCGTCGCCGCCTACCGTCGACAGGGTGGTATCGACGAGATCAAGTACAGCGAGAAGCCCGGGGCGACCACGCCGGAGAACATCGCGAGCGAAGTGTGCAACAAGGTCGCTGCGACGCACGGGATCGTGGTCTACCTCGCCCGATCCGGTGTGCTTCCCAGCCTCCTCAACGCGATGCAGAGTGCGGGCGGTCAGTGCCAGCCCCCACAAGGCACGACCATCCCGATGATCACCGAGAGCTCCCCCATCGACTTCCAGCTTCATCCCGAGCAGACGGCGCATTCCTACCCGTACATGACGCTCTTCTACGAGACGACGAACGCCCCCACCCCGGACTCCCGGGATCCCTATGCCCAGTTCACACAGGACTTCGCCACCGTCTTCGGTACACGCAGCGCGGATGCGGACGCCGCCGGCGGCTTCGACACCGTGGGTGTCGTCAGCAAGGTCATCGAGGACCTCCTGCCGGCTTCCGACGATGTCCAGCCCAACGACATCTACCTGTGGCTCACCGCCCACGGCGTGTCCCAGTACCCCGGCGCGTCCGGCGTGCTGCAACTGGACGGCAAGAACAAATACCCGCCCGACAAGGCGGTGTTCATCCGCGAGATCGCCCAACCGAGCGGAATCACGGCCACACTGCTCAGCTGCGGAGTCCTGCCCGACCGGCAGAACCCCGCGACGTGGGGCACTCCTCCCGACACCTTCCCCTGTCCCAAGGACGACACCGCGGTGGCTTCCCCATGAGAGGTTCCCGGTTCAGTTCGTGCTGAGCATGCCTTCCCGCGGGCGGGCCAGGAGGCGGCCGCCCGCCAGTCGGCGACCGGAGCACGCCGAGGCGGCCCGGTTGCGGGGTGTCGTGGCCCGCGTAGCGGCCTGTTTACCGAACCCCTGGGGCCGCACCACCGCGTCCCGCTGAGGGACTCGGCGAGTTCGAACCACACTTCCATGGTCGCGGCTGCGAACCTCCCCTCGGTGCTGGACCTGGTCGCCGACCTGCTGATCACGCCGCCGCCCGACCGGCGGTCTGCGCTGGTGATCCCGCCCGGCAGCGCTGGGCGCACCACCGGTGACGCCGCCCGGGCGGTACGGGGCGCGGAGGCCCGTCGGCATCAGGGAGACGTGGCGGCACGGGTGTTGCCGGCCGGCGGCCAATGCGCGTGGAAGGACATGTCCTGGCCGCTGCTCCAGGCGCCGGCCGTGCCGGACGCCGGCCGCTTCGACCTCCTGCCGTCCCACGAAGTCGCAGCGGCGGTGGCGGAGGACAGCCGCCGAGTACGGCCAGCAGCGCGGTGTCGTGGCCCGGGTGCTGCCACTGCTGTACCGGCGTCTGCTCGGCGAGGACGCCCTGCTGCGGGCTGCGGCGGTGAGGGCCTGGGCTTCCCTCGCCGCACGGCATCCGCTGCCGGGCAGCCTGGCCGACTGCGGGCCTGCGCTGCTGCAGGACCGCTACCTGGCCGTCCTGCGGGCCCTGCTGATCCATGGGCGCTCACTGCTGCACGAGAGGGACGTGTGGTCTCTGGTCGGTCTGGCCGCGCAGATCGTCGGCGCCTACCGCAACGACGAGGACGAGCACGACCTCGTGGCGCTGGCTCCCGGAGTCCTCTGCAGCGAACGCTCGCGCTGGGATGCCGGTCAGGTCCCCCAGGTCGAACCGTGGATTCTCCACCATGCCGCAGCGCAGCCTGCGCGGGAGGCTGAGCGGCCGGCCGACCGGCTCTGGTGGAGCAGGATCGCCGCGCACAGCCCGCAGATGGCGGTCGTGCGGACGGCCGCGCTGCACGATCCCCCTCTCAACAGCCAGTTCAACGATGACGACCTGCGGTACGTCACTTGATGGGAGACGGCCGACGGGGGGTGTGAACATGCCACACCAACGGTTCGAGGAGTTGGTCCGGCCGGGCTGGACGGGTGGGGCGGTACTACTGGTGCAGTGTCTTCAGCGTTTCGGGTGCTGGAGCGATGCGGGCGCGCCGGCCCGCCACATGTACGAGCAGCTGCCACCGGTGCCCGCCTACGACGGGCACCGGGCTCGGCTCGAGTCCGTGCTCAAGCACACCGCCCTGCAGGCCGATCCGTCGCTGCAGTCCGTGGGCACACCCGCGTGGCCGGTCCCAGCGCCCGAGCCCGAAGAGCGGTTCGGTTTCGCTGCCCAGTGTGACCTGCTGGTGCTCGCTCGTCTCGCGTTGTGCGGCGAACTGCCCCACCAGGCCGCCGTGTCGGGCGAGAGGGATTCCTCGGCCCGGCGTCTTCTGCCGGCGTCAGACCGGCTGGACGAGGTCGCCGCACGCGTGGAGCAGCTGTATCAGCAGGCAACCCCCACCGCCGGCTTCGTGCGCGCGTGGGCCGCATCCCTGCGGGTGGCCGCGCCCCTGATGCCGGCCCACAAGGCGCTGCGGCAGGCGGACGCGGACCGGGAACGGGCGCACCGTCAGGCGGCGCTCCTTCGCGCCGAGGACCTGCTGGAACATCTCGACCGAGACGACCGCTGCACAAGCCGCTGCTGCGGTGGCTGGAGCAGGTCCACGCGGCGACCGCGCGAGGCGACCGTCTCGCAGCCGCTCTGGCCGAGGTGCCGGTTCAGCTGCAGGCGACACGGCGGTCAGTCCGCCTGCATCTGGTACCGCATGCCTACGGCGTACCAGCCAAGGCGTACGCCGTTCACCAGGCCCGACGAAGACCCGCACCCTCCGACGCCGAAGTCAGTAAGGCAGTACCCCGACGCACAGACCTGTGGTGTCCGCGGTGCCGACCCGTCGGTCACCGCGGCCGGTGGTCCGGTTGTCCGTGCCGATAATCTTGTGCTCGTTTGGGGGGCGAGCGGGGCTGCCCGGTGGTCTGCGGGCCACGGGCACGCGGTGTACGTGTCCCGGTGGGCGAGGGGGATGGTGAGGCCGATGGGTGATGACACTACGGGTGGGGCGGGCGCCGGATCGCGCACGGTGGGGCACGGCAGGTACATGCTGCGGCAGCTGCTGGGCCAGGGCGGGATGGCCACCGTCCACCTCGCACACGACTCCGTGCTGGAGCGCCCGGTGGCGGTCAAGACGCTCCACACCGGCCTGGGCCACGAGCCGTCCTTCCGCGAGCGGTTCCGCCGCGAGGCACAGGCGGTGGCGCGGCTGAGCCACACCAACATCGTGGCGGTGTTCGACAGTGGTGAAGACGTCGTTGCGGACGCCGGCCCGGTGCCGTACATCGTCATGGAGTACGTCGAGGGCGCGTCGCTGTCCGCACTGCTCCGGGAGGAGATCGACAAGCACGGCGCGATGCCCTGCGACCGTGCTCTGAGGATCACCGCGGATGTGCTCTCGGCGCTGGCCGCCTCCCATGAACAGGGCCTGGTCCACAGGGACATCAAGCCGGGCAATGTGATGGTCACCCCGCGCGGGGTGGTGAAGGTGATGGACTTCGGCATCGCCCGCGCGCTGCAGTCCGGGGTGACGTCCATGACGCAGACGGGCATGGTGGTGGGCACGCCCCAGTACCTTGCACCGGAGCAGGCGCTGGGCAGGAGCGTCGATGCCCGAACCGACCTTTACTCGGTGGGCTGCATGCTGTTCGAACTGCTCACCGGGAGGCCGCCGTTCGAGGGGGACACGGCCTTCTCCATCGCCTACAAGCACATCCAGGAGCAGCCGCCCGCGCCGTCCGGCATGAACCAGGCGATCAGCCCGGCGGTGGACGCCCTGGTGGCCCGGGCGCTGGGCAAGGACCCGGCGCTGCGCTTCCCCACCGCCGAGGCGATGCGGGATGAGGTGGAGCGGGTGCTGTCCGGCCTGCGGGGCGGCGTGAAGTCGCCGCACGCAGCGGTGCCGGGCCTCAGGGGTGTCACACCGGCGAAGCACCCGCGGCGCCGACGTGTCGCATATGCCGCCGGTGCGGCCGTGGTCTTCGCGGCCGGCGCAACCGCTGCGGCCCAGCTCTTGCCGGGGCACACCGGGCCCGCCAAGGTTTCGCACGGCAAGCCGTCCGGGGAGAGAAGCAGCCGGGCATCCGCAGGCTTCACCGCGGCGTCTCCGTGGCGGCTCGTCGTCAGCGACCGGATCGGGGGCCGGGACACTGGCTGCACCGTTACGCTGACCAACACCGACACCGGTCAGCAGCAGGTTTTTGAGAACTACGGCACCAAGTCGTTCCTGGCCCACACCTCAGGACCGTTTCGCTGGGCGGCCAACAACCCGGGCTGCCAGGTGGTCCACCGATCCGGAGCGGGGGCGGCGGTGCCGCCCTTCACCCGGGAGTACGGCACGGGCGACACCGAAGCCTTCAGTGCGCGCGGGCCGATATCCGTGAGGGTGCTGGACTTCAACGGTGCCGGCGACTGCGGGCTCGACCTACGCGACGCCGCGAACGGAGAGGCCGTCGACCTGGGTACAGTCCCCAAAGGCGGCGGCCCGCTCAAGCTCGACCCGAGCGGACACTCCCAGGTCTACCTCGCTGATCTGCAGTGCAGCGTGAAGGTCACCGCTGCCCGCCGGTGAGAACTGACCGGAGACGGCCCACGGCTCCCCTCGTATGCGCGAAAGGCACTACTGCGCTTCACCTGACCCCGGACCGGACCCGCACGAGTCCGCGGGTGCCGATGAATAACCCAGCCGTCAGGCATCCCCATCACCATCGCAGACGACCATGCCCACGGATCTCGGCCGGGTAGTGCTGGCCTCAACAAGGCGCAGCTGGGCCGGGGCGCTGGCGTGGTGCGGCCAGTGGTCACCGGCGGGCGGTCTCCGGCTGGTCGCGCGACGTCGTCGCCGTCGCCGCCGCCGGTCGGAGAGCAGTCCCACTCGGCGGCGACGGTGCCGGTCTCCCGGTGGCGGGCGCGCGCGTCCTGGTCCACGTTGCCGTCGGCGTAGGCGAACCAGATCTCCGACCGGCGAGCCAGTGCCATCGCTCTCCGGGCTTCCGTCAATTTGCGTCCTTCAACACGTCGAACTTCGTTACTACGGCCTCTTGTGCAGGGCGTGCTGCCTGTCATCGCCCCCGTACGAGCTGCCGGAGCCCCACTTCCCATCCGGGCCGCACTCCGCAGTGGAGGTCGTGGCTGAGGGAGTCACAGATCCGCGCTACCTGTCGGCGAGCGGAGGCCGCGAGCAGCAAGGCCGCGGGGTAAGACGGCCGGGCCTCGGGTTGCTGCAGTCCGTTCACCCTGCGCCCGTCTCACCCTGCGCCCGTCCAAAGACCACCAGGCTCCTTCACAGTGGCGCAGAATCTCTCGATCGAAGCCCGCACGTGTGCTGCCTGGTCCCACTCAGCACCGTACTCGCCTGCGGGCGCACGCCAGTTACGTACGAGGTGTTCCGCCACCTCGGCGACGTCGTCCGGCGCTGCGAAGACCCGGTGCGGCGCGGCAAGCGGTCGGCGGGGTCGCGATGGACGGCCCGGCCCCGAGCAGGGCGTAGTCCCAGCCTGTCTCTTCCTCCCAGCGGAAGCGGAGACCGCCCACCCCGGCGGTGCGGCTGGTGTCCCACACGAGCACGATGTACATCGTGTCCCCGTGCTGGGGGTAGGTGCGGACGGTGCCCGGCGGGATGCCGCGCCCGGTGAGGGCTTCGTCGACGGCCTGAGGTTAGGGCCAGTGCGGCAGCTGCTGTGCCGCACCGGGCCCCAGCCCGGGCGGGTTCAGGATCACAGCTCACCTCCGTGAGCAGGGGCGGGTCACGAGGCGCGGCGGAAGGCAGCGGCAGGGCCGATCGCGCCGGGGCCGAACCTGGCACGGATGCCGTCGATGGCCGCTTCGGCGACCAGGCGGTCCTCGCGGGCGCCGTCCAGGCTGATCTGCTGGGCAACCTGCCCGGCACCGACGAGATCCTCGCCCTTGAGGACGATGCCGGTCAGACGAGCGCGCTGCATGCCGGCAGCGTCCATCAGCTGGCACGCCACGGTGCGCAGGTCTTCGTCATGCCCCGATGGTTCAGGGAGACGGCGGGGCCTGTCCCAGCTGCTGCCGCCCGCGAACTTCAGCGTCAGGGTGAGCGCTTGGGCGGCCTGCTCATGTCGGCGCAGCATGAGCCCGAGCTGGACGACCAGGTCCAGCAGGGCGGCTCGGACGGGCGCGCCGTCCTGAGTGTGGTGAGCAAAGCGGTGGCGTACGGCCGCGGAAGCGGGCAGCGCGCGGGACAACTGGAAGGGTGTCGATGACTTGGGCCCGGTGGGCGGCGAGGCGGCCGGACAGACGACGGTGAGCCGGCCGACGCTGTGGATGCCGTAGTCACACAGCACAGCGGCCTGACAGGGTCCGATCCCGTGCAGGTCCTGAACCGGCAGCGGCCCGCGCCGGTCAGCGACCTGATCCGGGGCGATGGCGGGGACGCCTCCGGGGGCCGGAATCTGGGCGGAGGCGGTCGCGGCGACCGTGATGGTGGGACCGATACCGATCCGGAGGTCGACACCGAGCCAGGAGACGGACCTGACGCGCAGGATCTCCCCCAGATGACGGGCGTCGGTGCCGTGGTGGCGCATCCAGGATCCGTCCCCGATCATCTCGCCATCGTGCCTGGTCCAGTGCTCAGGTCCCTGTCTGCGGTATCGCGCCGCGCTGCCTTCGTGGCCTTCACTGGCAGGCTGCGGAGCCCGCGTTTGTGAAATGAGGGCCACCATTGCAGTTCGTCGGCGGAGACGGCGAGTTCGAGCACGGAGTAGCGTTCGACGAGCGAGCGAAGCGCGATCTCTGCTTCCAGTCGTGCGAGCGGTGCGCCGACGCAGTAGTGGATGCCGTGGCCGAAGGCGAGGTGGGCGTAGGGACGATGGCCTGGAGCGAAAATGTCGGGCGAGAAAAACTCGCGCTCATCCCGGTTCGCTGAGGCGATGGAGATCCAGACGCGGCCGCCGGCGGGTATGACGGTGTCGCCGATCGTCACGTCTTGCAGTGCGAATCGGCGTACGCCGAGAGGGAAGGGCGGGTTCCAGCGTAAGGTCTCCTCGATCACAGCTCGGATCGATAGCTTGCGACGGCGGACATCGTCCATCACATGTGGCTGCAGCAGCAGTCCGAGGGCTGCGTTGCCGATGAGGTGGACGGCATTGTCATAGCCAGCGAACAGGATGAGGAAGGCCAGAGAGAGCAGTTCCTTTTCGCTGAGGCTCGCGTGTTCGTCTCGGGCTTCGGTGAGCGCCGACAGCAGGTCGTCGGCTGGGTAGTTGCGCTTGTCCTGGACGACCCCGGTGAGGAACTGGTGCATCTGCCGCATCGCCGCTCGTGAGTCCCCGGTGGCATTGGGTTCGGGTGAGAGCAGGGTGTCGGTCCAGGCCCTGAAGTCATGACGGTCCTTTTCGGGGATGCCGAGCAACTCACAGATGACACCCATGGGAAGTGGGACGGCCAGGGCCTGCATGAGATCTATTCGAGGGCCGGCCATCTTGCCGAGAAGGTCGGCTGTCATGGTCTGGATGCGGTCACCCAAGGCTGCGATGCGCCGTGGTGTGAAGGCTCCTGCAACGAGGTGGCGCAGGCGTGTGTGGTCGGGGGGGTCCATGTTGAGCAGGTGGGCGTCAAGTTCGGGCGGCATGGACGACTGGTAGGCCCCGCTGACCTTCGCGTTGGCTTTGTCCAGCGACAGGCGGGCATCGGCAAGAGCGGCCCGAGCCTCGGCGTAGCGGGTGACGATCCAGACCGGTTGTCCATCGGGGGTGGAAGTGGGGTGGACCGCGACGCCCTCACGCAGTCGGCGGTATGTAGCGGTGGGGTCGGCAATGAGCTCGTGGTTGAACAGTGTCATGGACGGATTCGCCTGTCTGCGGTGGCTGGTGTCAGGTCTGCAAGAGCGATTCTCTTAGGTACGGCAGTGCCCGAGGCCCCCCTTCCCGCAGTGCTCGGTGCCGGAGTGAGGACTGGATGAACAGCCCGCCAGCAGCAGGCAGGAGAACAGCACCGGCCACCCAGGCCGCAAGCCACTGCCAGACCAGCACGTGCTGAGCGGGATTCCCCTGGGAACGCAAGGCCGATATGCGCATCTCCTCTCCAGGAGCGTGATCCGTCGGCGCCTCGAAATGCCACTCGTCGTCAGGTAGGCGATCGTGCAGGCCCCAAGTCAACTGGACGCATGATCCGTTGTGCTCAGCAGACAGCGTCAGGCCTCTTTCCAGCGACCGCCAGGTCCGGGCACCGGTCCACCCGCGGAACTCCTTCGCCGACTCGGCCAGAAAGACGTCCAGGCCTTCACTGCACCAGGTCCTCACCGTGATCTCGATTCGCACCGCCTGTGGTGTCGGGAATCGACCGGTGCTGTTCGTACGCCGGTGCATGCTGTTGTGCGCTTGTGCGCTCTCCCGAGAAAAATCTTCCAGCCACTTGATCAGGCGCACTCTTCTCGCACGGTGGCGGGGTGAGCTTCCCGCTCCGCATCTGTGCCGGTGGGGCCGGCCCCACCGGGGTCACGGTGCCCACCCTGGAGGCTCTCGCCTTCACGGATCAGCCCGGCGAGTTCGACACCCCGGACGCTGAGGTCCTGCTCACCGTCGCCGGTGCGGTGCGCGACCACCGACCGGTCCCGATCCGCTACACCGACCGCGACGGACGACGCAGCGAACGCACACTGCACGCGTACTGGATCGTCGCCCATGCGGGCCGCTGGTAGTGCGGATCCACGTCCCCGCCGTGCCGCTGCTCACCACAGCCAGTGAGTACGGGTATCGAGTGAGCTGATGGCGTGTGACATGCCGCTGACGGCGTAAAGAGACGGCTCAGGCTGTTCAGCCGGTCACGCTGACACACATTGATCACGGTCGCGTCAGGAGACCTCTAGGTGCATAGATCGCGTGAGTGGCTGTCCGAGCGGATCCGTCGGGGGCGGCGACTTGCCGTAGCCGCGGGCCTCAGGACCGGAGTGTGGGTGACGGGCCACGCTGGATGGTGTCTGACCGTCTCGATCGCTCTGCACGTCCTGGCCATCAGTGTCTTTCCTCCCGCACCCCTTGACCTGCGCGTCTATCGCGACGCCTCTCCGCTTCTCCTCTCCGGCGGACTCTACGACTACCGCCTGCACACAGCCCCGCCCATTCCCCTGCTGGCGTTCACCTATCCGCCGTTCGCGGCCCTGGTGTTCCTGCCGTTGGCACATCTGCCGTGGACAGCCGCGCTCTGGCTGTGGCAAGCGGCCTCCGTGGCCGCCTTGTTCGCCATCAGCGTCTGCACCGCGCGTCTGGTGTCCGCCGACACTCTCCGGCGCACCATGTCCCACGCCATGATCTGGACCGCCGCCGGTCTCTGGCTCGAACCCGTCCGCCACACACTCGACCAAGGCCAGGTCAATCTGCTGCTGGACGCCTTGGTACTGGGGGCCTTGGCTGTAGTCCGTACGGCCGCGGGCCAGGGAGGGGCCGTCGGACTGGCCGCCGCGGTCAAACTCACTCCAGGTGTCGGTGGACTGTACTTCCTGGCAACCCGGCGATGGCGCGCGGCGGCATGGGCCCTGGCCGCTGCGTGCGCAGCCACGGCACTGGCCTGGCAGATCGCACCGCGCGAGTCGGCAAGGTACTGGAGCACCCTGGTGACCGACACCCGACGCATCGGCCCCGTGTGGTCCGTGCGCAACCAGTCGCTGCGCGGAGCGCTCAGCAGGCTCCTCGGCCACGACGCCACCCTTTCCCCTGCCTGGTGGCCCGTCCTCGCACTAGTCACCGCCCTTGCTGCCGACGCCCTGCTCAATGCCGTCACACGCCACGACCTCCTCGGCATCCTGATCACCGCTGAGCTGTACGGACTGCTGGCATGCCCTATCTCCTGGAGCCACCACTGGATCTAGTGCCTGCCCACCATGATCTGGCTCACCCACCCCATCAGACGGCACCAACTACTCAGCCGCATCACCCTCGCAGCATGGATCACCGCGACAGCCACACACCTCGTACCGCTGCTGATCCGATGGGAGGACAGCCTGCACCGCACCAACCCCTACCCGGCCCTGCTGGCCTGGCCCGGCACGGCCTACACTGCATGCGCCGTGCTGAGTCTTCTCGCCATCAGCACCCACCCCGCGCACACCCCCAGCCGCAAACACGGCCACACCACGACGCACCCCCAGTCTGCCTAGGATGCCCCTAGGTGAGATCACTCCCGATGCCGCGCCTGAGAGACACAGGACATCGAAGGGGCCGACACCGGCCGGACGCCAAGTCCATGGCTGCAGGGATGTGGAGGCCACACAGGTCATGTACTTGGCGAAGGCGTCGACACCAAGAACTGCGACAGCGTGTACTTCGCCGACGTTGAGCGCCACAGCTGGCGAGGTCGCCCACTCTGGCGCTCAGGAGTCGGGCCGACTGGCCAGGCTGTGACCCCCGGTGAGGAGGCCCTGAAGACGTGGCAGCCGCCGTTATGCGACGCGGTCGGTGGCCGTGCGCCGGGCGAAGTCCATGTGCCAGTTGGTGATCCAGGTCCGCCCGTTGTCGAGGGAGAACGCCTGCTCCCAGTGGGCGCGGTCGGTGGTGATGCCGGACCAGATGAAGCGCGCCCGGACCTTGCGTCCGCCGTGTTCGTCGTCGCCGTGGAAGACGCCGGTGCCGTCCGCGCCGAAGCTGCCGGTGACGGGTGGGAAGAGGGTGCCGGTGCGCTTGCTGGCCCAGTACAGCGACCACTGTGCGGTCGCTGGGTTGAACAGCCGCAGGGTAAGTCCGGAGAAGCCCTTGGTCGGAAATTCGATCTCATCGAAGCTGGCGGCGCCGTCGAAATGAACGGAGGCGCGGGTGATGCCGGGGAATTCCTCCCAACGGTCGTCACCCTCCGTCGGGTCGAGGAAGTCCTTGCGCCAGCGGTTGGCGACGTCGTAGGTGCCGGTGAAGAACGCAAAGTCGTTGTTCGTCATGCCGCAGACGCTAGGACCGGTCCCCTGACATCCTGTGTCAGGGGACCGGTCGTAGATTTGCGACCATGCGCGCTGGTCGACTCCTCTTGCTTCTGCTCCTGCTGCAAAACCGCGGCCGGATGACCGCCGATCAGCTGGCGGCGGCGCTGGAGGTGTCGGTGCGTACGGTGTACCGGGATGTGCAGGCGCTGATCGCGGCGGGCGTGCCGGTCTACGGCGAGGCGGGGCACGCGGGCGGCTACGCCCTGCTCGACGGCTACCGCACGCGGCTGACCGGGCTGACCGCGGCCGAGGCGCAGACCCTGTTCCTGGCCGGTCTCCCCGGGCCGGCGGCCGAACTGGGGATGGGCTCGGTCCTGGCAGCGGCCGAGCTCAAGCTCGAGGCAGCCCTGCCGGTCGCGTTGCAGGACCAGGTCCGGCGGATCCGTGAGTGCTTCCACCTCGACGCCCCGGGCTGGTACCGGCAGGCGGACGAGGTGCCGCATCTTCCGGCGGTGGCGGCCGCGGTGTGGGAGCGGCGGGCCATCCGCGTGCGCTACCGCCGGTGGCAGACCCCGCAGGTGGTTGAGCGGCGTCTGGAGCCCTACGGGATCGTGCTCAAGGCCGGACGCTGGTACACCGTCGCCCGTGCCGACGATGACCTGCGCACCTACCGGATCGGGCAGATCCTTGACCTGGAGCCGCTGGAAGAGGTGTTCGACCCACCGGCCCGTTTCGACCTGGCTCGTCACTGGCAGGCCCATACGGCTCAGCTGCAGGAGCGGCTGTGGCAGGGCGAAGCGGAGATACGCATCTCACCGGCCGGCATCACCCGCCTCCAGGACGTCGCGGCGCAGGCGGTGCTCGATGGCGTGAACCAGGGAAAGCTGGAGCCCGGCGGCTGGCGCCGGGCTGTCATCCCCATCGAGAGCCTCGCCCATGCGGAGGCAGAGCTGCTGCGGCTGGGCCCGGAGGTGGAGGTGCTCGCACCGCCGGAGCTTCGGGAGCGTATCGCCGCATCGGCACGGACCGTGGCGACGCTCTACGACTGAAGGTGATTTCGCCCGTACATGCCGTCCGGACGACCGGCGTCGGGAAACGCCGGTGCTCTCCCTGCACCCGGATGAGGCGCACCGTCCTGCGCGGTTCATTACGTCACGCCTTCTTAAGCGTCGCCGCCGGAGCGCGTGGCCATTGCCGGAAGGTCGGTACCCGCTCAGGCAGACCGAGAGCGGTATGCGGGGCGGTGCTGCTGCTCAGGCCACTGCCCTTACCCGCTGTCCCTCGCCCAGTCTCGACAACTCAGGCGCTCATCCGCCAAGTGGAGTACTCAGCCACCCCCGACGCACCGGCAGCATGGGGTATCACTCGTCTAGCGGCCAGGAGGTCAACGCCCGCTCCCGGCCGCTGCACTGGAGGTGACGGCGGCGATGAGGGCGTCGCCGGTGTAGGCGTTGCCGCCGATGCCCCAGCCTCCGTCGGGTGCGTTGAGGATGTTGACCCAGGTGTTTTCCCGGTTGTGTCCGGCGACCGTCAGTGAGTCGACGACGTCGGTGGCGGCGGTGATGAACGCCGCGCGGGCTTCCGTCGTGTTCAGGCCGATATTGGGCAGCTTCAGTTCGACCATGACGACGGGGCGGTTCACCCCGCCGGCGTAGACGTCCTGGGGCGCCAGGACGTGGACGGTGCCACCGACGATCGAGGCGAAGAAGCTGCTGCCGGTAAGTCCGCTGGCTTCGATCAGCGCTGTGGTCAACTGCGGCAGGATCTCGCGCTCTCCAGCGGCGGTGAGCACGCCACGCGGGGCGGTGACAGTGATCGGCATGGGGAAATCCTTCCTGATGTGTAGCTAGTACGTACGTACTAGCCGTGAACTCAGCCTGCAGTAGGATGACCGTACTAGTCAAGGTGGGAGATGCCGGTGTCGAGCGACACACGTACCCGGATGATCGAGGCGACAGTAGAGGCGTTGCGGTGCCGCGGCGTCGCCGGGATGTCGTTCACCGAGGTCCTGCGCGACAGCGGCGCCGCGCGCGGTGCCATCTACCATCACTTCCCTGGCGGCAAGGCCCAACTCGTCGCCGAAGCCGCCACACGCTACGGACACGACGTCTGTGCCCACCTCGCCGAACTGCCGGCCGAGAGCCCTCAGCACACCGTCGAAGCCTTCCTCGCGGCCGTGCGGTCCGTCGTGCAGGAGTCGGCCTGCGGCGGCGGCTGCGCCGTCGCAGCCGTCACCGTCAGCACGGACGCAGACGACGACACGCTGAGGCAGGTCGCGGCGACCGCTTTCGCCTCCTGGGTCGACCAGCTCGCCGAACGACTCACCACCAGCGGCCTGCCACACGGCGACGCCGCCGACCTGGCCACGACCCTGATCACCCTGCTCCAAGGTGCCCACGTACTGTGTCGAGCCGCCGGCACGATCGAGCCCTTCGACCAGGTCGCTCGCACAGCGATTGAACTCGTCCGCAGTCGGTGCCACGACTGATCAGCCGGTGCAACAGCACCTCCACACCTCCGCATCGGCGTAGGCGAACAGCCCCTCCAGCGTGTGCAGACGCACCTTAGGCCGATCCGGCACTGCAAAGCCGCGGGCCGCGAGCAGCGGCGGACCTCCCGGATCGCTCCGGACACGGTGGAGCGGTCCACTCCGTACAACTCGGCCAGTGCGGCGTGCGGCAGCCCCAACCGCAGGTGCACCGGCGTGATCAGGAGCCGATCCTTGACGTGCTCCCTGGCCTAAAGTCCAGGAATTCCGGCCTGGGTCGTCTGACCCTTCCTGGGGGCTTCCTGCTTCAGCGCGCTGTGCGGGCACGTGTGCGACTCCATGCCGTGCGGCACCACTGATCGGCCCCATCACCGCGGCCCGGCACGGCATCCGCACGGTAGACATCGGCTTCGCGATCTTCTCGATGCACAGCGCCCGCGAACCCCGCACAGCCGACGCCCCGTACTTGCTGGCGAACACCCTCACGGCCTTCCTGGAGGGCTAGTTCGCGAACCGCGGGGTACCCGGCCGGCACCGGAGATTCCGGAACCGGAAAGGGAGGCGAATTCCCATGGGGCTCGGCGGATGCATCATCCTCCTCGCCGCGGGAGCCATCCTGACGTTCGCGACCGACTGGCACATGAAGGGCGTCAACCTCCCGGTCGTCGGGCTGATCCTGATGGCCGTGGGACTGCTCGGCGTCGTGACGTTCACGGGGATCGCGCGTCGTCGGCGGGTCGTGGTCCCGCCGACGACACCGGTGATGGAGGAGGAACCCCGCCGCCACCACCATGTCGACGGCTACAACGACGGCTACGGCGTCTGACGACAACGCCCAGCTACTGCTCGTCCATCCGGGCCAGGACGAGCGGCAGCCGTTCCGCGCCGCCTTCTATGAACCGGACCGGAACAGACCGAACCGGATCGCCCCGCGCGCACGTCTGGCTCGGGGCCCAAGACCGTGCCCTGCACGGTGTCGGCAACAACGACATCGACGTCCT
The DNA here is from genome assembly GCF_001953885.1 of Streptomyces sp. IMTB 2501. Taxonomy (GTDB): domain Bacteria; phylum Actinomycetota; class Actinomycetes; order Streptomycetales; family Streptomycetaceae; genus Streptomyces. The sequence goes on from NZ_MQUS01000040.1 coordinate 53,149, forward strand.
CCCCAAGAACAGCCCATGCGGGTTCTGGGCCTGTGCCCTCGACCAGGACTACGGCGCAGCCCTCCCCGCCGCGGACATCCGCCCCAGTCGGATTCTGTGCAGGCTCACCGCCGCGAACCGCGTCGCCCAGTTACGGGTGACCTCCGTGCACGACGACGCGGCCCGGGTCACGCTGGACATCACCGTGTGGGTGCCTGCCCCCAAGACCTGACCGAGGGGCGGCCCTAATGGCAGCAGCCATGCTCAGCCACTCCGAACTCGTCTGCCTGGCGTTGGTCCAGGCCCTGCTCGGCTACCACTCCGAGGCGCGGTGGCTTCGGTTCGCCCGCAAGCGCCTGGTCGGCCTGTTCCCGTACCTGCTGCAGCAGTCGGTGTACAACAAACGCCTACGGGCGGCTCTGCCACTGGTCAAGCGCACGATCCGGCAGCTGGCCATGGACAGCGACTTCTGGACGGACACCGTGTGGATCACCGACTCCACCCCGGTGCCGTGCGGCATGTCGCCGGACAGTCCAGCGCTCCAAGCGGGCGGGCTGGGCCGGCTAGGGCTACTGCAGCTCCCACTCCCGGTTCTTCTGGGGCCTGCGCCTGTACCTGGTCTGCACGCCGACCAACATGCCGATCATGTGGGCGCTCGTCAACCCGAAGATCGGTGAGCGCGAGGTCCTGGCCGCGATGCTCGAAGTCGACGCGGACCTGGTCCGCACGCGCGAGGGCATCCTGCTCATCTCGAACAAGAGTTTCGCCTCGAAGGCATTCGAGAAGGACCTCTCCCAACTTAGCATCGAGTTGCTGCGACCGTCGTTCAAGCGCGAGAAGAAGCGCTAGGGCGAGCCGATACTCAAGAAGGTCCGCCAACTGATCGAGTCGGTCAACGACACCCTCAAAGGGCAGCTCGAGCTGGAACAACACGGCGGACGGTCCTCCGAGGGCGTCGCGATCCGGGACCGGCCGTCCGCCAGTGCCGGCTCGAAGCGGTCGACTGCTCTCCGCGCGAGCGGAGGTGAACCGAGGCGTCGACCATCACGCAATTGGACTCTGTCGCTGATCTTGTGACGGAGCCAGAGATTCCTCAGCCATAACGGAGTGCGGGCCGTTCCTTGCACGCACTCGTCCTGCTGAACCTGCGGTGCGAGCGGTTTGTCGGCATCGGGGGCGGACAGCAACACCGGGACGCTCACGCAAACGCATGGATATCGGAGGCATGCAGGCGTGCCCAATACTGTGAGTTATGCGAGGGACATCCGGCCATTGTTCACCGCCATGGACGTCGAGCACATGCGGCCGATGGGCGTTCTGCTGGACGACTTCACGTACATGTCCGACCCCGGACATGCCCAAGGCGTGCTCGACCAGGTGTCCAGCGGCTCCATGCCCCCCGCCCGACAGCGGCGAGCCGCCGTGGGACCAACAACGAGTTCAGCTGTTCAGGACTGGATCAACGACGGCTTCAAGCTTTGAGCGGCATCACCCGCGGTGACGGATCCTCCCGACGTCTCACGGGCGGCCCGCCGCGCGGCTGAGTGGTGATCGATCTCCGGCGCGATGTGCCGAGGCCGCAGGCCCAGCACCCCGGCCAGACGGGCACCCGCACGGCCGGCCAGCGCGAGAGCAATCGAGGTCAACTGCTCACGCACCAGTGGCGTGTAGCGGGCACGCGGGCTCGTCAGCCCCGCGATCTGCTCGGCGAACGTCACCGCCTGACATGCCGGATTCGGGCACTTGAACCGCCGCACCAGCAGCTCGATCACCATACTAGCGCCAGCGACCCCGGCATCCGCGAGCCGTCGCACAAACCGCCGTGCACCCGCACCGACGCAAACCGCAGTGCGGACAGTCCACCCCTGCCCGGCGGGACCGCGCATGCATGGTGACCACCCCGGCCGCGGCCCGTTCGACCAACTCCACTACGACACCGTCAAGATGAGGGAACAACACCTCGAAACTCCGCCAAGCGCACGCGAGCCGTGATCACGGCCACCACTGATACCGGCTCCGTCACAAGATCAGCGGCAGAGCCGAATTTCGTGATCGTCGACACGAGGACGTCGACCAGGTCCCGCGGCCCCACAGCTACTCTCCGCGCGAGCGGAGGTGAACCGGAGTTCAAAGAGGCCACCCGCCACCAACAGGCCCACTCCCCCACTGAAACCAAAACTCCCGACCACTGAAACCCAACCGCCGAACATCAGGTCTCGGTGAACTCCAGGAAGCGGATGGTGGCCGTACCTTCGGTCGGCGCCGCGTGGACGGGCTTGAGAACCTTGGCGATCTGGCGTGCCACCCGGCGTTGGGCAGCTCGGCGAATAGAGCGTCCTCGATCTGCCGGGTCAGTGCGTTCGAGGCTCACTGGGCAAGGTGCCGGCCGGGGGCGGGCGACGTGCCGGTCTGCTTGGCGTAGGTCTGGGCGTACTTCGGGATCAGTGCCTCGATCCGGTTCACATAGTTCTGAGTCTCAGGGATCCGTGGGATGCCCCGGGCCTTGAGTACCGCGACGGGGCCGGCGTTGTATGCGGCGAGCGCGAGCCGGGTGGGGTCACCGGGGATGCCCTTGACCTGCTTGAACAGATGGCACATGTAGGCGCCCTGGGCCGGGATGGCGTCGGCGGGGTTCCACACGTCGGCCTTGCCATCGCCGGCGTAGTCCTTGCCCCACTCCGCCCAGGTGGACGGGCGGAACTGCGCGATGCCCTGGGCCCGCCCGGAGTCCGCCCGCGGATCCCAGTGGCTCTCCGCGTCGAGTTGCGCGGCCAGCAACGGAACGCTCAGCTGCGGACAGGTCCTGGCGGCCGACTGAACAGTCACCAGATACCGATCAGGAATGGCGGGCAGTGCGGGCGGCCGGCTCAGCCACCACACGACGCCGACGCCGGCGGTGACTACGAGTACGACTCCGAGGGCCAGGCCCACCAGGCGTCCTCGGCGTACGGAGCGCCTGGGTGCCATCTCCGCCCAGGAAGGGCCGCGCACTGCGGCGGGCGACGCCCCTTGCCAGGAGGTAGGTGTGGCCTGCTGACTTTGTCGCCACACCCGGCCGCTGTCCGCCGCGTTGGCTTGCTGCTGTTGCATGTGCCCAGTCCGTCCGGTCGGTGCACCCGGTGCTCTGCCGATGACAGGTGGGACGCCTTGGACTCTGCCGTCGGTTGCAAAGTCGCGCAGCTGAGCAAGCGTCTGTGGGAATCGCCACAGGACGGAACCGGCCTCAGCCGCCCACCGAGACACCGTCACCGAAACCGCCCCCAAGGCATGCTCGGCCTCGGGGCCAGTCCTGCCCACCATGCTGTCAGCACTACAAGGGGTCCAGCCAAGGTGAGCCCAAAAGCCGCGACAGGATGATCTTGAAGCCTTGATCCCCTGCGGCTCCTCTACCAGCGCACCCCGGTGCGTGTCCTGGATTCCGGAGTTCTGATCTTCGCAGCGTTGTTGGGCCGGGGATGACCGCGCGAGCGCGTGTGGCGCCTCCAAGGGCTGGCGTCGGGTGGGGTGGGGATGACCTCGATCGAACGGACCGCGTACCCGCGGTTCAAGCGGCTGATCACCGCGCGTGAGCTGCATGTGTTCTTCACGCCCAGTGAGGAGGAGCGGATCTGGGCTGAGGAGGTCACGGACTCCGACGAGCATCAGCTCGCCCTGCTGGTGGCGCTGAAGTCGTATCAGCGGATGGGGTGCTTCCCCAAGGTGTACGACGCGCCGGACCAGGTGGTGGAGTTCGTGCGCCGGGCGGTGGAACTGCCCGAGAGCACGCTGCCGGTGTACGCCTCCGGACGGACGGCCGAGCGGTGCCGGTCGTGGGTGCGTGAGCGGTGCGGGGTGCGTTACGACGGCCCGGCTGCGCGCAGGCTCGCTGAGGAGACGATGCGGGTGGAGGCAGCGTCGAAGAACAACCCGGCGGACCTGATCAACATCGCGCTGGAGAAGCTGGTCGAGGCCGGGCTGGAGATACCGCGGTTCTCCACGTTGGACGCGATGGCCTCCAAGGTGCGGGGTCAGGTGAACGAGGAGATCCTGGCAGGCATTCAGAGCCGGGTGACCGAGGAGGAGCGGCGCCGGGTGCTGGGGCTGCCGGATGTGATCGGGCTGGACCGCAAGACGCTGTTCAACGCGCTCAAGCAGAACCCGGGCCGGGCGACCTGGTCGAACTTCAAGCGGCTCAAGGGCCACCTGGAGTGGGTGGACGGCCTCGGAGATACCGGCAAGTGGCTTGAGGGGGTGGCGTCGGCGAAGGCCGCGGACTTCGCCGGCGAGGCGGAGGCCCAGGACGCCGCCACCTTGAAGGACTACACCGAGGACAAGCGGGTGGCGCTGACCGCCTGTCTGGCCGCCAAGGCCCGCATGCGTGCTCGGGACGACCTGGCCACGATGTTCTGCAAGCGCATGGCGGCGAAGGCGAAGAAGGCCCGCGAGGAGCTGGCCGAGATCCACCGCCAGCAGCAGGAGATCGTGGAAGCACTGATCGGCAACTACCGCACCCTGCTCCAGCAGGTCGACACCGGCGGACCGGCGCAGACCGCCCGGGCGACGGCCGCCGCGCTGACGAAACATGCCCCGGACGCGCTGGAGGGCCTGGAGGAGGAGGCAAGTGCGGCCGAGGTCGCCGAGCTGCTGGGGGTAAGGTCTCGCCCGCTTTCTCGCAGCTGGCCGAGGGGCTGATGGTCCAGTCGAACGGCCTCGGCTCGCTGCTGTCGGCGGTGGACCGGCTTGGCGGGTTCGAGGCCCAGTACGCGCAGATCGAGAAGGTCTCTGCCCACCACGGCGACAACTGGGAAGTGCTGCTGCACGGGCACCTGAAGGCCGACCGGCCAGTGATGTTCGACCTGACCGACGCTATCGAGCTGAAGGACACCAGCGAGGACGCCAGCGTCCTGGCCGCCCTGGCGCATGCCAAGGCCCACCGCACCTCTGCCCGCGACTACATCCCCGACCGCGACGCAGACGGGGAGGAGATCGACATCTCCTTCGCCACCCAGAACTGACGGAAGGTCATCCGCGACCGCCGCCGGCCCGGTTACTTCGTGCGCCGCCACTTCGAGGCCATGGTCTTCTTCTACCTCGCCGAGGAGCTGCGCTGCGGTGATGTGGCGGTGATCGGCTCGGAGGAGTACGCCGACTGGTCCGAACAACTGCTGCCCTGGGAGCAGGTAGAGGCCAAGCTACCCGAGTGCCTGGTGGAGGTCGGCCTGCGCGAGGCAGGCGACACGACGCCGTTCGACGGCCGCGCTCTCGTAGCCCACTTGCGCGCACGGCTGACCGAGGCTGCGGCGAAGGCGGACGGGGACTACCCGGACAACGACGAGCTGTTCATCGACCCGGACACCGGGGTGCCCAAGCTCAAGCCACGCCGCGCGGACAAACCGAGGGCAAGCGCGGTGCGGCTTGAGCAAGCGATCAAGGAACGGATGCCGGAGCGGTCGCTGCCTGGCATCGTGGCGCGTACCGCCTACTGGATCGAGTGGTGGTACCGGTTCGGGCCGGCCTCCGGCAACGAACCGAAGTTGAAGGACCCCATCGGCCGGTACGTGATCACCACGTTCGTCAAAGGCACGAACATGACGTTCGCCGAGGCCGCCCGGCATATCGCCGGAGTGAGTGCACACGAGCTGTCGGTCGCTGCCCGCCGCCACACGACGGTGGCCAAGCTGAACGAGGCGCTCACGGACGTGGTGAACGCGCACGCGAAGCTCGACGTGTCCCGTGCGTGGGGCAACGGCACCACCGCTGCGGCCGACGGCACGCATATGGATACCTACCTGGACAACCTGCTCGCCGAGACCTCTGTCCGGCATGGTGCCGTGGGCGGCATCGCGTACCACCACATTTCAGATCTTTATATCGCGTTGTTCACGCACTTCGTGCCGTGTGGGGTGTGGGAGGCCGTTTACATGATCGAAGGCCTGCTGAAGAACGCTTCCGAGGTGCGGCCGGGCACGATCCATGCTGATACGCAAGGTCAGAGCTATCCGGTGTTCACCCTCGCACACTTGCTCGGGATCGATCTGATGCCCAGGATCCGCAACTGGAAGGACTGCCTGTTTGTTCTTCCGGCCGTCCCGCAGCACCGTCCACGAGCACATCGACGCACTGTTCGGCGAGCCGGGACGTAACGTGATCGACTGGGAGCTGGTCGAGACTCACTTCAAGGACTTGATGAGGGTGACCGTCTTCATCCGCGAGGGCACCATCTCCTCCACCCTGCTGCTCAAGCGACTGCGCTCCGGCTCCCACAAGAACGCCACCTACACCGCCTTCCGCGAGGTCGGGCGGGTGATTCGTACCGTCCAGTTGCTCCGGTACCTCTCGGACGCGCCGCTGCGCGGCCGGGTGACGGCCGCGACCAACAAGGTCGAGGCGTTCAACGGTTTCAGCGACTGGGTGCGGTTCGGCCAGCGTGGCACGGTGGCGGCCAACGACCCGGTCGAGCAGGAGAAGGACGTGAAGTTCACCTCTTTGCTCGCCAACCTGCTGATCTTCCACAACACCCTCGATATCGCCGACGTGGTGCGGCAGTTGCAGGCCGAGGGCTGGGGCATCGACCCGCTGGACCTGGCCCAGATCTCGCCTTACCTAACGGAGCACGTCAACCGGTTCGGCGTCTACTCCATCCATGAGATAGGGGTCACCCCGGAGGACTACGACACCCACCTCGACGTCGACTTCAGCGTGTTGGAGGACGAGCAGGCCCCAGCGGCATGACCCGCATGCTTCAGCGAGGCAGGGTGACGAGCCCCATCTCATAGGCGGTGATAACGAGCTGAACCCGGTCCCGGGCGCCCAGTTTGGTGAGCAGCCGTGACACGTGCGACTTGGCGGTGGCCACCGTGATGAAGAGGTCCTCGGCGATCTCGGTGTTCGACCGGCCGCGTCCGACCAGGGCCAGCACTTCCCGTTCCCGCTCGGTGATGCCCTCGACCGGCCGTGGGGAGCGCTCCGGGACAGCCGCGGGGCGCCCGATGAAGTCCGCGATCAGACGGCGTGTCACACCCGGCGCGATCAGTGCGTCGCCGGCGGCGACCACGCGGATCGCCGCGAGGATGTCGTCCAGCGCCATGTCCTTGACCACGAAGCCGCTCGCGCCGGCCCGGAGCGCGCCGTAGACGTGGTCGTCCTCGTCGAAGGTGGTCAGGACGAGGACGCGTGTGGCTGCCGGACCGGCCGTGATCTGGCGGGTGGCCTCGATCCCGTCCATGCCGGGCATCCGGATGTCCATGACCACGACGTCAGGGCTGGCATCCCTGACCAGCTGGACGGCCTCGGCGCCGGTGGCGGCTTCACCGACGACCTCCAGGTCGCTGTGCTCGGCCATGAGCACGCGTAGACCGGACCGCACCAGGGGCTGGTCGTCGGCGAGCACAACGCGGACGGTCACTGGTGGACCCTCCTCTCTGCGGGCTCTGAGAAGGTGCCCATGGTTAGATGCCGGTGAGAGCCGGGGTGACGGCCCGCGGTGGTCATCGGGTCTCCACCGGAACTCCGACGGGTGCGGGCAGCGGCAGCCTGGCCGCCACCCGGAAGCCGCCCTCAGGGCGGGGCCCGGCGCTCAGGTGGCCGCCCAGCAGACCGACCCGCTCCCGCATCCCGATGATGCCGAAGCCGTGGGCCGAGCCGTTCCCGGTGGTGCCGCGCCCGTCGTCGACGACCTCCACGGACAGTTCCCCGTCTCCGTAGGTGATGGCCACCCGGCAGCGCCCGGTGCCCGCGTGCCGGACCACGTTGGTCAGCGCCTCCTGCACGATGCGGTAGGCGGACAGATCGATGTCGGTTGGCACAGGACGCTGCTCCCCGCTGCGGCGCACATCGACGTGTACCCCCGCGCCCGCGGTCGCTGCCGCCAACTGTTCGACGTCCGCCAGCCCCGGCGAGGGTGCGAGCGGTGACTGCTCCGAGGGGGGCGAACCCCGGTCGGCCTGGCGGAGCGAGACCAGCGTGCGCCGAAGGCCCGAGAGAGTCTCTCTGCTGGTGGCCTCGATGGCGCGCAGGGCTTCGTGCGCCTGTGCCGGCTGCGTCTGGATGACCCGGCTGCCCACACCGGCCTGGATGGCGATGATGCCGATGCTGTGCGCGACCATGTCGTGCAGCTCCCGTGCGATCCGCAGCCGTTCGGCGGTCACGGCCTCGGCCACCTCCTGTGCACGCAGCGCCACTGCGTGCTCGCGGCGCTCGCGACTCAGCAGACCGGCCATGCAGGATGCGGCCAGCGCCAGGAGGGCGATCACCCCGTTGACGGTCAGGTTGTCCCCGTGCGCGAAGACGCCGATCACCAGCAGCTGCACGGCGGCAGACACGGCCACGGCCACAACCGAAGCGCGCCGTGCACAGGTGGTGACGATGAAGCCCAGGACGAGGTCCACCGCCAGATACGACAGGAACTGGCCCTGATACGCGACCGCCAGGCTCTTATGGACGGAGCTCGGAGTGCCCGCCACCACAGCGGTGGATCCGAAGAGTGCCATGGCCAGAGCCAGCAGCGGCATCCGTCGCACCACGCCGACGAGCAGGCTCACAGCCAGCAGTGCCCCGACACCGTGAACGGTGCCCGACGCCCGCGGCGCGCCCCCCACCAGCAGACCCACCACGAGTAGGTAGGAGGCGCCCCCCGCCCAGGCCACAGCCTTGGTTCTCGTCATCGGTGGCATTCCCTCCCGGGAACAACCCGACGGTGCGCGACGCGCGTAGGCAACAAAGTGATCGTCATGGGGTTCACGCCGCGAGACTAACCGGCCACCGCTGGCGCGGCATCAGCCCGGGGACGTACGCCCACGGGCCAATGCGGCCGCACGATTGCCGCCCACGGCCCCATGTCCGGGCGTGCGTCCTCTTGGCAGTGTGGGTGCCGTGATCGAAGTCAGCGAACTCACCAAGCGCTACGGCCGCAAGACGGCCGTCGACCATCTGTCCTTCACCGTGCGGCCGGGCCAGGTCACCGGATTCCTCGGCCCCAACGGCGCCGGCAAGTCCACCACCCTGCGGATGATCCTCGGCCTGGACACGCCCACCACCGGCGCCGCCACCGTCAGCGGCGTCCCCTTCCACCGCCACCCGCGCGGACTGCGACACGTCGGCGCCCTCCTCGACGCCGGGCATATCCACGGCGGACGCAGCGCCGCCGCCCACCTGTCCGCCCTGGCCCGCAGCAACGGCATCCCGCGGCGCAGGGTGGAAGAGGTGCTTCAGGAGGTGGGGCTGGCCGAGGTGGCCAACCGCCGCATCGGCGGATTCTCCCTCGGCATGAAGCAGCGCCTCGGCATCGCCACCGCCCTGCTCGGCGACCCGCCCGTGCTCATGTTCGACGAGCCGATCAACGGCATGGACCCGGAGGGCGTGCTCTGGGTACGCCGGCTCTTCCGGCGCCTGGCCGCCGGGGGGCGCACGGTCTTCCTCTCCAGCCACCTGATGTCGGAGATGGAGAACACCGCCGACCAGCTGGTCGTCATCGGCCGGGGCCGCCTCATCGCCGCCGAGCCGCTACGGGACTTCGCGGCCCGTAGCACCCGTAGCAGCGTCGTGGTCGCAACACCGCAGGCCGCCGAGCTGGCAGCGGTGCTCACCGCGGCGGGCGCCTCGGTCGAGCCGGAGGGCTCGGCGGGCGCCGAGAAGCTCGCCGTGACCGGGCTCCCGGCGGACCGGATCGGCGCGCTCGCCTTCGAGAACCGCATCCGGCTGGACGAACTGACCACCCGTACCGCCTCACTGAGCTTCTTCAGCGGTGACTCTCCAGGGTGAGGACGGC
>NZ_MQUS01000022.1 GCF_001953885.1 Streptomyces sp. IMTB 2501
GTCGACGACCTCTTCGGTCAACGAGGGACGCTGAGCGATCAGCACGAGGTATTGCCTCCAGTATTGTGCGCCCGCTATGTGACGCCGTAGACACCACGAAGGGTACGGGTAGTTCGGTCCCCTACGAGGCCGAACCTCCCGACCCCGCCCCTCTGTCAGCCGGTCGGCAGACTCGGCGCTTACTGGAGTGAAGTCTAACGATCAACTACACCTGCCTCTGAGAGTGGGCCGGCAGCGCAGTTCGTAGCGCATACTTGGGGCAATGACAAAGCGTGCTGCGCCGAAGCGCCATCTGCCTACCAGCCCCTTCAAGGCCCCGGTCACACCGGCTCCCAAGCACTTCGCCGTGGGTGACCAGGTCACACACGACATGTACGGCCTCGGCCGGGTCATCGGCATCGAGGATGGAATCGCGGCCCTCGTGGATTTCGGCTCGACGCAAATGCGGATCCTGAGCCCGTACGCCAAGATGACCAAGCTGTAGGACCGCTGTGCCCGGTCACGGCACGCCAGGCCCCTTCAGGGGCTTGTAACGAAAGGGAGACCTCTCATCGATCTGACGTCGCTGTTCTCCGCCCTGGAAGGGCAACCCCGCTGTTCCGCTGCGGCATCGCCACCTCCGACGACGAACCCCTTCCAAGCCCCGGACTTCGGGGAAGACGAGACCTTCCTGCCCGAGCATGTCCATGGGCTCGCCTCGGGCACGCGTGCCGCGCAACCCAAGGCAGCGTAGCTCCCACGAGTGCGACGCTCTCGACGGCTGGCCGCAGCCGTCTCCGGCGCTGCGGTGAGGCGTGCGGCCGTCTCCGTTCCCGTCTTCTCAAAGAGCGTTTTGTCCTGCCAAGGCCGTTTGGTGGGACCGTAGTTCAAGCCGATCGCGGGTCGCTCTCGGGTGCGGCCTGTGAGGTTCGACGCGGGTATGGAGAATGCTCTGTGGGACCGGCTTTGGGCCGAGGTGCAGGCTGAGGTGGACGGCCTCGTCTCGGCTGGGCGGAACGAGGTCAACGTCCTCAGCGAAGCGAGCGACAGGTTCTGGGACCTCTTCGGCAGCCCTCGCACCAACGCCTCCTCGCCCTTCCAGAAGGTCAAGCGCTGACGGCCCGAGACAGGCGGTCGCCCGCATTCCCGAATCGATGGGTGAGACAGTCACGCGATCACGCAGCCGGTTCGGACGGTGTCGGCACAAAGGCGCAAGACGTTCGAAGTCGCAGTCCTTCATGACAACTGTGAGTCCCTCCCACGCAAACGTCGGGTGAGGGCCACCGGGGGTGTGCTATCTGTTAACTGGGAAGGCCGATCTGGCCTGATGGGGGATGGGTGGTACCGGTATGGCCGGGGGTAAGAAAGGCTTATTGTCGCGCCTGGTGAGTCTGGTGGGACTCGCCGAGCAGGCCGACAAGCTCATCGAGTGGGGCAACACGGCGACTGAAGGCGCCTTCGGCCTGCTCAAGGGGCACCAGGAAGGCAAGCAGGCCCAGCAGCAGCAAGACCATGAGATGCGGATGGGTTCGTTCAACGAATTCCTTCGTGAGCGGCAGCACTCACGCACCATGGAACTGGTCAGGCTGGCGTCCTCGAAGGGCGTCAAGACCGCCGCCATCAGAGCTGGGCTCGATGTGGTGACGACGAGTGTCAATGCTCTCGCCGCCGATATCGTCAACCAGCGAGAGTACGAGAGGAATCGGAAGCTCATCTCGGCTTCGCAGCAGGCGGCCGAGGACCTGGAATGGCACCGGGCGCTGGTGCAGGTGGCACTTCACGACGCGCTGCGGACACGAGAACTGGAACTGGCCAACAGCCCGTTTTCCCACACCCCCGAGGCCGTCCGGGAACACGTGGTCGAGGCCACTGGTGACGGCCGGAAGCCCGTTCTGCTGATCGCCCCCTTCTACCACGAGGGAGCCGTCACGGCGGACAACGGCCCCCGTTTCGTGGTCGCCGTGCGCCAGGCCTGGCTGACCAGCCATTGGCACGGCGACCTGGAGCCGATGGCCGGCCTGATCGACCGCCCACTGCACCGCCTCGACGTGGACGTGCGGACCGTCCAGCAGGTGCTTCATGACCTGCCCGTCGTGCTGGTGTATGGACAGGCGCAAGAGGGCGGGCGCATATGGCCGTCGCTGGCGGCCTGGAACATTTTACCCGGAACGGACTGCACGTCGTTGCACATGAACTTCCCTCCGATGCCCCTGACGGCCGCCGGCGATCCCGCCGAGGCTCAGGACATCGGTGACCGGCTCGGCCGGATGTTCTCGCTGGCCGCGGGGAACCTGGGCGACTGGTTCCACCTGCTCCGCCACGAGCGGGCGCCCAGGATGCACATCCTCCTGGCCGCCGGCGAGGACTCCGAACGCGCCCTGGCCTCGACCAGCGCCGCCGACTCATACGACTTCCTGGCCGCCACGGGCCGACTCGATACCCACTTGGCCTACGCCCATCAGGCCCGCATCCTGGCCGAGGGCGGCCTCACCGACCTGGCCCGCCGCATGGCCCGCACCGCGCTCGCCGAGCTGGCGTCCCTGCCGTTGGACGACGGGACCCGGCACTTGGCCGCCCTGCGCGAACTCCTCGGGGTATTCGGGCTGCTGGGCGACGTGCAGTACACGGCCGAGGCAGAGGCCCTCCGGGAGGCGGCCGCACAACGGCGCCTTGACCAGTTGCACGGCTGGGAGGGGCGTCGATGAGCGACGAGCCGAAGGTCGCCGCGGCCATCGACTTCGGGACGCACGGCAGCGGATACGCATGGGCGGTCAAGTGCAACCAGAACGACGACAGCGCCACGCGTCAGATCCTCAGCCGCGACCAGTGGAGCGACCAGCCAGCCACGTATCCCAAGAACCGGACGGCTCTTCTGTTGAACAAGGACGGAACCGTCGCCGACTGGGGACACTCGGCCCTGAAGAAATACCAGCAGCAGCGGGGGGACAGCGCGGGTGAACTGGTCACCGGGCTCCAGATGAAGATGTTCCTGGCCCCGGCCCACGACACCGCGCCTTCGATAGGTGGCCTCGCCCGCCGCAACGAGAAGCTCATTCCCCTCTATCTCCAGAAACTCTACTCGCTCGCCCTCAACGAGATACAACTCGGCGGATTCAAGGAAGAGGACATCGTCTGGTGCCTGACGGTGCCCGCCATCTGGGACGACCAGGCGCGTGACGCCATGCGGCGGGCGGCGGAACGAGCCGGTCTGCCCACCGAGGAGCACCGGTTCCACCTCGGCCTGGAGCCCGAGGTGGCGGTCCAGTATGCACGCAACGCGCTTTCCGGCGGGGGCATGGATCGTGCGGGAACCCGTATCGTCGTCGTAGATGCTGGCGGCGGTACTGTCGACATCACGGCCTACCAGGTCGAGCCGGACGGCCGCCGCCTCGCCGAGGTGATCACAGCGGACGGCGACCGGCTCGGCTCGGAGTACGTCAACCTGGCCTTTCGGACGGAGATCTTGGAGTCTCGGCTGAACAGCCCGGGGCACTTCGACGGCGCCTCCCGGCTTCTCGACTATGAGGAGAAGGCGCCTGGCCTGCTCCACGACCTGCTCCAGGCGTTCGAGCGAAGGAAGATCGACTTCGACCCCGACGACCCCGGCGACACGAACATCTCCATTCCGGGCAGGCTCTTCCGGCTGATGGGAGATGCGGGACTCGATGCGCTGGCGAGTAGGCAGAACGGCGTCGACGACGCCTTCGTCATCTCCAGGGATGCCTTCCTCGGCCTGTTCGACCAGGTCCTGGACCCCATGATGAACCTCATCGAGACGCAGCTGGACCGCGTGCTCGCCAACGCGCCGGAGAACGTCCGCCTGCTGGGGATGGGGGGATTCGCCCAGTCTCGGTACTTCCAGCGCCGCATGGCCGAGAGGTTCGACGACGGCGACCGGGTGCGATTCGTTGTTCCGCCCCTTCCCGCGTTGGCGGTTCTCCACGGCGCCGTGCACTTCGCCTACGACCCCTCCGGGACCCGGATTCGCCGCACTCGCTACACCTACGGGTGCGACGCGAGCTGGCCGTTCAAGAAGGGCGACCCGACGAGTTCGAAGGTGACCGACGACGACGGTGCGGAGCTCTGTTCGACGCGCTTCAACGCCTTCGTCCGGATAGGGGATCCGGTGGAGGTGGACCAAGAGGTCAAGTGCGTATACACCCCCATGAAGAACAACCAACAGGATATGGCGTTCACGCTCTACCGAACCACCGAGCACGACCCGCGGTACGTGACCGACCGAGGGTCGGTCCCCATCGGCGAATTGGTGGTGAAACTGCCGTCCGCGGTCAGGAAGCTAACCCGGACCGAGCGGAAGGTCGAGCTGTGCATGCGGTTCGGCGGCACCCAGACCAAGGTAACGGCAAGGGTTCTGGAAACCGGGGAGACGCTGGAAACGTCAATAGAGTTCAAACCCAGGTGGTGAGGACGTGAGCAGTTCGTCGGATCTCTTCGAGTACATGGCGGGATTGGATCCCGACGATCGCGAGGACCTGGAGACGCTCATGATGCACTTCGCCGGAATCATCAAGCGTAAGACCAGGCGGATCGAGGCGCTCGAGAAGGACTACCGGGAACTCAGGGGTGAACTGCAGAAACTCAAGCAGGAAGTGAAGGACCAGGGGGAGAAAATACAGCATCTGCTCGCGCGGCAGAACCAGCAGCGCATGGACGTGGCGACGGACCAGGACGTCCACCACCACAACATTGCCGAGGCATACCGCAACTTCCGGGAGCAGCAGCTGCTCACCACGGTGCGGAGGTCCATACCCCGCACGGGCGCTGGCCGCATCGACCGAAGGGAACTGGCGGAGAGGATGAGCGCCGTATGCTCGGAGCTCTTCGGCCAGGCGCTCCCCGATGTCCAGGCCATCAAGGACATCTTGTCCGGTGCCGCAGCGGACGAGGACGCGGAACGCCTGTGCGCCACCGCCGCGGAACTGCGCAGACGGGCGGAGTACCTGGGCGGCGACCCCGCCTGGGTCTTCGGCTCCTCGCTTGAGTCGCTCAGTCCCGACCAGCGGGAACCAGGGCTCGGCGCACCGGAGGAAGGTGACCCCGAATTCGTCATCGCCCCCGCCTACCGGGCGCGCGGCAAGGTCCACTGCACACAGCTGGTATGGACCACCAACCCGGACACTGCTGAGGGCACGGCCGGGCCCTGAGCCACCCTCAGTCGCCAGCGCAACAAAGCCGTCCGGGAGCAGCCGTGCCCGTGATCCAACTGCTGCCCCGAACGCAGGAGTGTCCCCTGAACTGGAACGACAGGGCTTGTCCAGGGTCCAGTTGCCACGTGGCTCGTGGACGATGACTTGTGGGCGCTGATCGAACCGCTCCCGCCGCCCCGGCCGAAGCGGTCGCCGGGCCGAGGCCAGTGGATGATCAGCTCTGTCTGCAGGGCATCCTGTACCTCCTGCACCGGGACATCGCCCGCCAACTCCTCCCGCTGGAGCCGGAGTCCGGGCAGACCTGCTGGCGAGCTCGACCGGACTCGCGCGTGCGTGGACGGCTCCCACGTGCGCGCGAAAGCGGGGGAGCCGTGACCGGTCGGTCGGCGGTCGACCGGCGGAAGGCGGGCAGCGAGCACCGCCTGATCTGCGACGGCAAGGGCACCCCGCTGCACGTCATCGCGGTGGCCGCCAACGTGAACGACAACACCCGGACCCTCGACCTCGGCGACGGCATCCCACCCATCGCCGGACGACCGAGCTCATAGGAAAAAGGATTTGAGTAAGCCGGTGACCCGTTGCTACTTTCATGGTGGACCGTGAAGTCGTCGTATGGAGGTGAGCCCCGTGAACACAGTTACCCGTGGGTGCTCCCTCAACCCGTCACGGTCCGGCGGCTGACGTTCGGTGTCGCCAGGAGCGCCTGAGATCGAGGCACTCCTGGAAGGAGACTCCGATGAACACGAAGCCTTTCACATCCGGCCTGAGCGAGAACGCGGTGGTGATCACGCGCGTTGCGGACAGGCAATGGCATGCACTGGATGACGACCTGGTGGTCGGCCGAGGGCATGCGGTGCACCGGCCCGACGGACGTTTGTTCGTCAGCATCGACGCCTGGCACGACGCCACCTTCGACCGGCTCGTCGAGGCGATGCTGGCGGTACTGCCGGCGCCGCTGTACACGGTGGTCGACGAAGCCGACGTCGAGCTGACGGCCGGCTGGCGGCGGGCCGGTTTCACGATCCGGCGCCGCGAGTGGGAGTACGCCGTGCCGACCGACCCGCGGGTCACAGGGCTCGACGCAGCCCTGCCACCGTCGGGCGTGACGATCGTGCCCGCCGGTCAGGCGGACGAGAGTCTGCTGCGGGCGGTGGACCGCGCGATCCGTGACGAAGTCGAGGCGACCGTCGGATGGCAGTCGATGCCCGCGGAGGTAATTCCCCGCCCCACAGGCGACACCATCGTCGACCCGTCGAAGTACGCGGTGGCCGCGACGCCGGACCGCTACCTGGGTCTGATCCGGGTGGTGACGGTGAACCGGCCGCGCGTCGGGCTGGTCGCGGTCCGGGCCGGCGAGCAGCGCCGAGGCATCGCGCGGGCGCTGCTGGCCCACGCGCTGGGGACGCTGCACCGCTCCGGCTTCGCCGCGGCCTGGGCCGAGGTCCACGAGTCCAACCAAGCAGCCTCGGCGCTGTTCGAGGGCATCGGCGCCCGGCCGATGAGCAGCAACCTGGAGCTGGTGCGATGACGAAGAACAAGAACGTCATCGAAGTCGAGGGCAAGGTCGTCGAGTGCCTGCGCAGCGCCATGTTCACCGTGGAGCTCGAGAACGGCCACCAGGTGCTCGCGCACATCAGCGGGAAGATCCGCAAGAACTACATCAAGATCATGCTGGAAGACCGGGTGCTGGTGGAGCTCCCGCCGTACGACCTGACGCGCGGCCGGATCGTGTTCCGGTACCGGAACTAGCGGCGGTCGGCACCTTCCGCAGTAGCTGATCCTGGGGCCCCGGTCACGGCGTTGGTGACCGGGGCCCCGATGATGGCTCGCACGGCCGTGGCGGCCACCGCTCCAGCCGCCGCCAGCAGGTCTGGCCCGGGTCGAACCCCAGCTTCTGGGGGAGCAGTTGCCAGGCGATGTCGTTGTGCAGCACCTACAGGATGCCCTCCAGGCACAGCCGGTCCGGCACCGGCCGCGGGCCAGGAGCCTCCTCGGGCCAGGGCGGCAGCAGCGGCGCGATCAGCGCCCACAGCCGGATCACCGGCCGCCTCAGTCGCTGCTGGACGCAGTGGACGCCCACGCCTCCGCTCTCTCAACTGGCCACTGGAAAGGGTCAGTTCCTGTTCAGGGTGCGGGTGATACCGGCAAGTACCGCGGTCGTCAGGATCCAGCCGGCGGCAATGAGGGCGTAAGACAGCCAAGCGGTCGCTCCACCCGTCCAGTACCAGGACGTGCGTTGGCCGAGACCACCAATAGGGATCAACAGGTCAAGGGTGTAGATGAAAGGGTTGAAGGGTGGCACTTGGCCGGGTTGGGCCGGCCGGGGCGTGTGGATCGCGAAGACCGTAGTGCCGAGCAGGACGAGCGCCGCGAGCCACACGCCCGCCAGCCAGGGGCGGTAGCCGTAGCCGACCGTGGCATCGAGGAGGTGGCCCCCCAGGCGGGTGGGCAGGCCCAGGGTCCTTCTGCGGTGGCGTTGCTTGGCCAGCAGGACGCGTCGGGCGTCGTCGTCGTGGCCGATCTGCCGGTACCAAACGGCCAGTTGCTCGTAGGGCTGGGCGGAGTAGCCGGGATGCCGTCGTATCCATGCCACGCGACGCTCAACGGACGTCGTCCGGAGATCACCGCTCTCGTGGAGGGAGCCGTAGGTGAAGCCCTGCAGTCGTACAGTGTCCGGCCAGGCGTCCTCTCGGTCGTGAACGGTCATGGCCCGGGCGTTCTCCAGGTTCACCTGGCCGGACGGCGGCTCGGCGGGGGTGAAGACGAAGACTCCTGCCTGCATGCGGGCGCAGTCCAGCGCCGTACCGTCGGCCCGGACGATGGCGCCGTCGAGGGTCAGCTGGTCGGTTATCTGCGCGCCCCGCAGGCTGACCGTCCCCTCGGCCGTGAATCCCTGGGACAGCGTCATGGTGCTCACCACCGCATGGTCGGCGAGGAGCGCAACGCCATCAGGGTGGTGTAGCTGCGCCTGCTCCATGTGCAGGCCGCCGGGCAGCTGAGCACCCAGGAGACGTATACCGCCGTGCACGATGGTTCTACGGCAGAACAGTCCGCCCTCCATGACGAGCCCGCCGGCGACGAGAGCCCAGTCCCCAGGGTGTGAGACGACCGCGTCGCTGAGCATCAGCTCGCCGGCCAGGCGCGCGTTCATCAATGAGAGTCTGCCGTTCAGGACCGTGTGGCGAAGGACGACCCTGCCTGCCACCCGCGCCATGGTCAGGTTGAGTCCCGGGAGCCTGCTGCCCTTGATCTCGATCGTCCGGGTTGCGGCTCCGTACAGTCCGAGGCCCTGCTCGAACCAGCAACCCTCGAACCACAGCCCATGCCCGATATCGGCTTCACTCAGGTCGAGCGCGCCGCTGATCCGGGCACCCGCGAGCCGCAACGCCGGAACGTGCCCCGGCTGTTCCGGATTAGCGCCGAGGAGCAGAGTGGCCACGACGGTGGCCCTGACCGTCCGCTCGGCGCCCCAACCCTCGCCGTTCTCGGGGTCGTCCTCCGCACCACCCGTACGGAAGTCCACCAGGCGCCCAGTGTGATAGGCGTCCCACAACTGGCGTTCCGCCGACGTGAGTTCCTCGTACGAGTGCACCCCAGAAGACTAACGGACAGCAACCTCAGGTGATCAAGCACGGACGCTCACGGCGTGGTGGTGAACTTCCCGACGCCCAGCTTGCGCAGCCGGCCTCGCTCGGCCAGCCGGTTCGGCTCCGAGCGCATCGCCTCCGAGCGGGCCGACTCCAAGGACATCCCCAGCTCAGCGCAGACCTGCTTGACCATGACCGGCGCATCCGCCCGCCGCGCCGCATCCATGACGCGCTGGTAGCCCTCCGGCAGGACCGCCTGCCCCCGGGCGGCGTCGCTTCCTGTTCCCCTTCTACAGGCAGCTGCTCGGCCAGCCGACGCACGTCCCGCTCGGCAACGGTGAGTTCCTCCGGCTCGCCGCGCACCTCTTGGAGTTGCCGACCCAACATCTCAGCCTGCAGCTCCAGTTCGGCCTCGCGGGCCGTGATCAGCCCACGAAGGTCGCATCCACACCGCTGGCCACCTGACGTACCTCCCGCCCGGATCGTACGGACAGGTATCTCAGCCTCATGACCAGCAACTCCAGGAGGGTGGATCTTCAATGAGTAGCACCGGGCGGAGTGCAAGAGCGTGGTCCTGAAGTTCCCGGGCCCTGTGTCGCAAGTCCAGTAGCATCGACCTACCGGTAGTGTTCCGTCTCCTGTCATGCTCAAGCTGTGCAGAAGCCCGCCCCTGACGCTCGCCGCTCACCTGGCATGGCAGTCTCCCCAGACGCTCCTGTCGACATACGCTTCCCGCTGCTCACCCAGCAGTGGCTGGATTTGGTGTTCATCCACTGGGCCGTCGAACCGGCCACGGTGGCACAGCTGTTGCCGACCGGGACCGTACCCGACATCCACGAAGGAAGCACTTACGTCGGGCTGGTCGCTTTCCGCATGCGCAAGGTCGGCTGGTTCCGGCTGCCCGGGGTGCCTTACCTCGGCTCGTTCCCGGAGACCAACGTCCGCCTGTACTCGGTGGACGAACACGGCCGCCGCGGGGTCGTCTTCCGTTCGATGGATGCCTCGCGCCTGATCCCCGTGGTGATGGGACGCATCGGTTTCCACCTTCCCTACCTGTGGTCCCGTATGGCCGTGCGCGCCGCCGGCGACACCGTCACCTATACCAGCTCGCGCCGGTGGCCGGGCGGGCCCGGTGCGGCCAGCCGCATCACCGTACGGACAGGTGAACGCATCAACGAACCAACGGAGTTGGAGCACTTTCTCACCGCCCGTTGGGGTATGCACAACGCCTTCCCCGGCGGGTTGGCGTATCTGCCCAACCACCACCCGCGCTGGCCCCTGCACCGCGCCGAGCTCATCACCTGCGAGGAGAACCTGCTCACCGCGGCTGGCCTGCCCGCGCCGAGCACCACCCCGGTCAGCGTCCTGTACTCACCGGGCGTCCCCGTCCGCCTCGGCCGCCCCGTCCGCCAGCCCTGAGCAGCCGTCTGAAGAACGATCTCCGCAGGGTGGGGACTGCACCCCTCTGATCAACGGGCGGCCCGCCGGGAGTGATGGTCACGCCCGACACCTTCTGGCCCACCACCGGATCGACTGGAGCCCTCCCCGCTACCGCCAGACCCAGAACGCCAGCCAAACGTTCGCCAGTGGAGAACGTGGTATGTGAGGGACCGACAGTCCCTGCAGGCCATCGCCGACCGCGAACACGTCAGCTCGGCCACCGTACGCCTCGCCCTGCGCAGACAAGGGGTGGTTCTTCGCAAAGCCGACGGACGCCCGGCTACGGAGTGCGGTGCGGCCAGTGGTGCCCGCCCGTCGCCAGTCGGGCCGCCAGCCACGGCGGGTCCAGCACCAGCGGCGCGCCCCAGTCGTCGGGCCGCGGTCGCCCACGGCCCGTATGTCGCGCCGTTGTCGGGTGCGGCTTCGGGTGGGCTCCTGCTTCATCGCGCAGTGCCGGTACGGGCACCGGCCTTACCCGCGTTCCACCGGCTGTCACGGCCCGTCCGGCCCTTTTCGCGACGCTGACCGACGCGTTGATGTCTCGGACACCGGCACTGACACGTCGTCGGTCGGCCGGTTCGGGAGAGCCGGCGCCGAGAGCACGCAGGGTGCTTCCTCCGGACATGGAGGAGGCACCCTGCGTCCATGATCGGGCTACTTGAACCAGTAGCGGACGCCGTGGTGGTGTGAGCAGGTGCCCTGCGAGTGCCGCGAGTACGACAGTGACGCGTCCGTGCACTTCGCGGTCTCGTACCTGTCCTTGGGCTTTTGGTGGTGCGTCCAGCCGCATACTCCGGTGGTGTGGCGTATGCACTGGTGGGCGGTGTTGGTGGACGGCAAGGTGGCTGCATACGCCGCCGGGGCGCTGAAGAAGACACCGGCGAGGGCGACAGCCACGGCCGAGGCAGCAAGACGTACGCGCAAAGGAATCCCCCCTTTGAAGTGGTGCGAGTGCAGCGGGAGTTTATAGCGGTTTGAACGACTTGGCGCGCTGGTGGCTCAACCTCATTCCCTTCGCCTGAACTCGCTGTCCACCGCTGGCCAACGCTCTTACGGTCGGTATCCGCCTCCGGGTGTGAGGCGCCGGGACGCAGAACGAATGGACACGTCCTATGGCGTAGACGAAGCTCGACAAGCAGTCGGAGGGGGCCGCCGAATCCCGCATGTTCGGCATTGGCTGGATCTTGGCCGGCCGGGACCTGGACGGCGTGAGGCGGGCCTGGCGCCACCTCCTGGCGTTCCGGACCCGCGTCCTGCTCGAAGGGGTGCGCCGTGCACCCAGCCGCCCCTGCAAGGTGTCGCTGTCACGCGTCGCGCCTGCCGCACCGGTGCCCTGCGGGGCGCGGTGGTGCACTGGTGCGGCATACTGGCGCCCCACCAGTGCAACAAAATGTTTAAGGAGGGGAAGTTGGCAGCCTGCTTCAGGACGGTCACCGAGGTGGGAGAGGCTCATCTTGCCCAGGCACAGGCCCTGGGGCGTGCCTTCCAGGAGGCGATCGCGCCCGCCACCGTCAACTACGACTTCGGTCACATTCGCGATGCCGCCGCCATGCTTCCCGACAGCGACATCGTCAAGATGATCCGTGGCTGGGGACTCCAGGAGGAGGCGCCGGTCCTGGTGATGGCGCTCTCCCTCAAAGAGGCGGTCCGCCAGGCGCTCCCGCCCGAGGCGGCTCAGGCGTCGTTCTGGGACACCGTCGAGCGCGACCTCATGGATGCCTTCACCGGTCTCGCGGCGCAGGAGGGCGAACCGGGACTGGCCTACTACGAGGAGGGGCCGGACCATACGAGCTACTACCGCGATTTGTTCTTCGCCCTCCAGGACGAGGAAGTCGGCGCGTACCTGTACGCCGTCGCGTTCTGCGCCGATGTCACCGTGGGCTTTGGCAAGTCCCGTGTGGGAACCCTGGGCCTCACCGATATCGCACCGTTCGCGGTCCGGCTCAACGCGATCGTCGTGCGCCAGAAGCTCGCGAACGTGGCCTGATCCTCTGGGCATCAGGGAGGACGCAGGCAAGCCCTCGGGTTGGAGATGTGCTGGTGGATCTGCCACATGAGGACGCCGAGGCCGAGAAGCGCGGCGAGCCGGGAGACTGCGGTGACCAGGAAGCCGAGCTGAGGGACGAGGGGTGCCGCCCGTGTCGTTGACGGCGGCGACGCGGCGGCCCGGCCGTGCCTCGAAGCAAAACGTGCGGCCTCCTCATCGACAACCCCTGGCCGGGCGCGCAGCTGGCCAACGCCGCCTCATGTGCCCCGCTGCTCGGTGGCGGGGCCGCCTTCCTGCTGCCGGTATCCGTCTGCAGCACGGCTCGGTGACCGCTTCGGCGGCGGGCGTGGTCGTCGGGGAGACCCCGGGCCCGGCCTGGGTGGGCGTCCGGTGGCCGGACGAGCGCGCCCGCGAGGGCCAGGTGGCGCCAGCGGTCGCGGGTTCGTGCCGGTGCTGGCCCGGTTCGGGCAGGCACTGGCGGATCAGGCCGTGGATCACCGAGGAAGGCCGACGTCATGAAGATGATGTCCACGGCCCTCAGCAGGAAAGGCGTATGGGTGCTCCCCGTGAGCCAACTCGCCATGAGGAGCGTCAGCGCGTTGTTCAGCAACTCTCCTGCCAAGACACACACATATCGAAAGGTCCCGGCGCCCGCTGCTTCGCCTTGCAAGCGCGATTCCAGGCCCGCGATGAACGGTTCGACCTGGCGGCGGACCATGACACGGTTCCTTCGGCACGCCGCGCTCGCCTCGGTGGTGGAAGAGCGCGCCGCGGACCTGCTAGTGCTGTGACCGCATAGGTTCACCGGGTTGGCGGTCGTGGCGGTTGGATGTGCGGCGACGTCCGATCCGATCGCTGGAGGCCCGGTGGCCGAGCCTGTCCGTGTACGCAGACTGACCGACCAGGAGGGGCGGAAGCTGCAGCAGATCATGCGCAGGGGCAGCACGAGTTCGGTACGCTACCGGCGCGCGATGATGCTGCTCGCCTCGGCGGGCGGGAACCGGGTGCCGGTGATCGCCCAGCTGGTCCAGGCCGACGAGGACACCGTGCGCGATGTGATCCACCGCTTCAACGAGATCGGCCTGGCCTGCCTGGACCCTCAGTGGGCGGGAGGCCGACCCCGCCTACTCAGTCGTGAGGACGAGGACTTCGTCATCCGGACGGCCACCACTCGCCCCACCAGGCTCGGCCAACCCTTCACCCGCTGGTCGATCCGCAAACTCGCCGCCTACCTGCGGAAAGTGCACGGCCGCGTCATCCGCATCGGCCGTGAAGCCTTACGAAGCCTTACAGTGCCTGTTCCGGCGCCGCGGCATCACCTTCCAGCGCACCAAGAGCTGGAAGGACTCGCCCGACCCTGATCGCGACGCCAAGCTCGACCGGATTGAGCAGGTGCTGGACCGCTTCCCGGACCGGGTCTTCGCCTTCGACGAGTTCGGGCCCCTGGGGATCCGGCCCACCGCGGGCTCCTGCTGGGCGAAACAGGGCAAGCCGAACCGGCTGTCGGCGACCTACCGCCGCACTCACGGCGTCACGTACTTCCGCGGCTGCTACTCCGTGGGCGACGACCGCCTGTGGGGCGTCAACCGACGTCGCAAGGGCACCGCCGACACCCTGGCCGCGCTCAAGTCGATCCGCGGCCCGACTCGACGGCGCCCCGATCTACATCATCTTGGACAACCTCTCCGCCCACACCGGCGCGGACATCCGCCGCTGGGCGAAGAAGAACAAGGTCGAGCTGTGCTTCACCCCGACCTAGGCTTCCTGGGCCCATCCGATCGAGGCCCACTTCGGCCCGCTGCGGCAGTTCACCCTGGCCAACTCCCACCACCGCAGCCAGCCCGCGCAAACCCAGGCACTGCACCGCTTCCTGCGCTGGCGCAATACCAACGCCCGCCACCCCGACGTACTCACCGCCCAACGCAAGGAACGCGCCCGCGTCCGCAGCGAGAAGGGCATCCGCTGGGGCGGACGCCCCCTCAACACAGCAGCCTGACCAACCGCGAACCGCAGCCCCCGAGCACCGAAGGGGGCAGGTTCAGGAGAAGGACAGCGACAGAAGGATGACTCAGGAGGCGGACGGTTCGATCTCCCCCGCAAAGACGATGACCTGGTCGATGAGGCTCCGCCGCAGATGGACGACGTCCGTTCCCGCCAGGCGGGGACCTCCATCCGGCGTGGTAAAGACCCACTGGTACCGGGCCCACTCGTCAGGCATGTCCACCGCCGAGCAGCGCACCATCGTGCCGGTCCCCGCCGGGTGGCGCCGGATGTCCAGCACGAACCGCTCGACCGCCGCGATTCCTTCGCTGCGACCCAACGGCCCCCAGAAGACCACGTCTGAGGTCAGAGCCTGGGAGAGCAGGGCAGTCACATAGCTGTCGTCCGAGGCGTTGAACGCGGAGATGAACGTGTCGATCGCGGAGCGTGCAATCTCTTCCTGCATACCCCAGTAATACCAGCCGTTGCGCGTGCGCTCGTCCCGCGAGCCGCCTTCTGATCACGGTGAACCATCCCGGTCACAGCACTAGTCGCGAACGCAGCGGTGGCACCGGCCGTTGCCGTGGCTGGATCAACATCGACGCTGCAGCCGCTCACTACCGGTCACGCCCCCAGCGTGCGACAGCCATGCTCCAACTCGCCGCCTGACAAGCTCTAACAGAATGATCACCGGCATCACGCGGAGTAACCCGTTCAACGCATCGGGCGTAGGACGTCGGCCAGTCCTGGTGTGGTTGAGTATCGGGCGCGCCGAATGGCGGTTGGGTTGCCGCATGGCGTGCCTCTGGCAGACCGAAACGATCAGCGATGCGACATCGATCACGACCGCGCAGGTCGCGTTGACGGTGTCCGCGTTCATCCGATCTCCCTGGCGAAGCCTCGCGGCTCTGACGGCATCCGAACCGATCGTCGTGTCCTGTCCCGACGTTCACCGGTTGTCCAGGTCATGGGGCGTGGCCGTGGGCCCTGTCGGATGAAGCTGGGAGCGGATCGAACCGCTATTGCCGAGGAGGGAGCGGCGGTTCCGGTATCCGGGCCGCAAACCTCTGCCGGACCGGGAGGTACTGCGCGGAAATCTGTACGTGCTGCACACCGGCATCCAGTGGGAGTACCTGCCGAGGGAGCTGGGCTTCGGCTCGGGCATGACCTGCTGGCGGCGGCTGGGGGACTGGAAGACCGGAGTCTGGCAGGGGCTGCACGAGGTCTGGCTCGGTCAACTCCATGCGGCTTCGAGGTTGGACTGGTCCACCTGCGTCGTCGACTCCTCCCACATCAGGGCCCCAAGGGCTCCTGGCAAAAGTGGTGGGCTTGACCTGGTCAGCGGTCGGTGTCGTGCACGAGGCCGCCGGGTAGTTGCACGCAGTCAGCCGCGCAATCGCACGCGACAAACCCGGCGACGTCGACGATCACCCCCGGGATACTGGTCGCCCATGGATGAGGTCAAAGTCGTGGTCGCCCATTCAGAGCGCGCGACCCTGCGCGTCGGCGACGTGTTCCTGAAGGTGGACGCCGATCAGGCGCGCATCGACGTCGAGGTCGAGGCGATGGCCCTGGCGCCGGTCCCGACCCCGAAGGTCCTGTGGCGCAAGCCGCCCGTGCTCGCGATCGCCACGGTCGCGGGGGCGGCGCTCGGCCGGCTCGGCGGGCCATCGACCGCGTCGCCGGCGGCGTGGGCCGCGGCGGGTGCCGCCATCCGGAAGTTGCACGACGCGCCGTTGCCGCCCTGGCCCGGCCGGGGCGGCCGGGGCCTCGACGAGTTGGCGGCGGATCTCGACGGCGAGTGCGAGCGGCTCGTGACGAACGGCGTCCTGCCCGCCGACCTGGTCACTCGCAACCGCCAGGTCGCCGAAGCCGCGCTCCGGCCGTGGACTCCGGTGTTCACGCACGGCGATCTGCAGATCGCTCACGTGTTCGTCGACGGCGACGAGATCACGGGCATCATCGACTGGTCCGAGGCGGGCCAGGGTGATGCCCTCTTCGACCTCGCCACCTTGACGCTCGGACACGAGGAGCACCTCGGCGACGTCGTCGCCGGCTATGGCACCGACGTCGACCTCGACGTGATCCGCGCGTGGTGGTCGTTGCGAAGCCTGTTGGCGGTTCGGTGGCTGGCCGAGCACGGCTTCGACCCGACCGCGCCGGGCTGTGAGGTCGACGTGTTGAGATCCCGGATGTGAGGCTGCGCGGGTCCGACTGCTACGAGTGCGTTCTGACGCATCGCGCAGGCCATCTCCTGGCGTATTGCCTGCCGTTACTCCCGACAAAGTGGGGTGCGCAGTCGTCGCCAGCAGATGACGGGGGAGCCGAGGGTGGCGAACGCGTGCGGCAGCGCGATCGCTCCTTCCACGACCCAGCGGTACATGCCCAGGCCGGACGCGTGCCCGGTGCCGCGCCGGGCGATGTGCGGGGTGATCTGGAACCGGCGGACCTCGTCCCGGCAGACCTCGTGGTCATAGCCGCGGCCGGCGTACAGGTGCGTGGGGCGGCGCAGTGGCCTGCCGCGATTGCCGCCGATCGGCAGGACGGCATGAACCAGCGGGATCAGTCGAGTGACGTAGAGACGGCTCTCTGGTCGAAAACCCACCTACCAGCAGCTTCATCGTCTCGTGCGGCAGACGACCTCGACTTCCCGCCTTCAAGGAGAGTTTGGCAACGTGCGCTTTGCCGCAGTCACCCCTGCCAGACGTCGGCCACCGAAGGGGCCAACGCACTGGCCTGGGCGTGGCCCGCGCGGGCGGCAGCCGACCGGCGGGTGTCGTCCGCCATGTTGCGGCCCATCATTCGGCGCGCGGCGCGGTCCGGGGACAGCAGGATGACACGCGCTCCGTCGTCGGACAGTTCCGCGGCCTGCTGCGAGGCGCTCGGATGCGGCCCGACCGCCCGGGGAATCGGCGCGACCGCCAGTACCCGGCGGTACCCGCGTGCGAGCTGGAGGTTGGCGGTCGAACGGCTGCCGCCGTCCATCCAGCGTCGGCCCGCCGCGGTGACCGGCGGCCATACGACGGGTACGGCGCAGCTCGCCGCGACCGCTTCGAGGAGTGTGGCTCCAGAGCGCGAGTGGAACACCTCGGTCTGTCCGCTCTGCGCGTCGACCGCGGCGATCCGCAGCTCCCGCTCGGGCCAGTCGCGTACGTCGCCCAGGAGCGCGCTGACCGTGTCGAAGACGCCTGACTCCGGGCCGGTCCGGGCGCGGAGTGCTGCCCGGGCGAGGCGTTCGATGGACCGCTGGGGATCGCGCGAGCCGAGCGCCGCCCAGAGGAAGCTCGCCGTCTGGCGCGCTGTCACCGGCAGACGGACCGCGTCTGCTCCGGAGAGCTGGCGCTCGTAGAGATCCGCGGGCGGGACGCCGGACCGGAGCCGGGATCCGAAGACGGCACCGGCGGAAGTGCCGATCACGACGTCGGCGCTGCCGATATCGATCCCGGCCTCGGCGAGCCCGGCGAGCACCCCGGTCAACCAGGCTCCCCCCACCGGTCCGCCGCCGCCGAGCACGAGTGCGGTGCCGAGCATGCTTCCCCCTCCCGGTGAACGACCCGCGGACGTCCCGTCCGCGGGAAGTAAAACGGGGAACAGTCCCCGCTTACTCGGCCGACGATAGCATCCGTACCGGGGAACACCCCCCAGTACGGGGCAAGACCAGGGAGACATGATGGGCGACCGTTCGCCGGCAGGGCGCCGTGATGCGCTGCGCAACCGGAAGCTGCTGACGGACAAAGCCCGCGAAGTCTTCGCCGAACAGGGCCTGGATGCCCCGCTCGATGTAATCGCCCGGCGGGCTGGGGTGGGCAACGCCACCCTCTACCGCCACTTCCCGACCCGTGCCGCGCTCGTCGACGAGGTCTTCCGGGATGCGCTGTCGGAGACCGCAGCAGCCGGCGAACGGGCACGAACCGCCGAGGACGCATGGACGGGACTGACGCAGTACCTACGAACTGTGTTCGCGGGCCTGGCCGCAGACCGCGGCACCAACGACCTCATGACCACGAACCTGGAAGGCGTCACTTCCCTGAAGGCGATCCACGCCCACAACCGCGAAACCATCGACGAGCTGCTCCGGCGCGGTCAGGAGCAAGCCACCATCCGCCCGGACCTCACCACCGAGGACCTGCTCTTCACTCTGGCAGCACTGGGCAGGGCTGTACCCGCACTCACCACGGTCGCCCCGGATGCCTGGCACCGCCCGCTCGCCCTGCTCCTCGACGGCCTTCGCACCAACCCGGCCGCGCCTGCTCTGACCGCGCCGGCCCTCACTTCCGACCAGCTCGGCAAGGTGCTGCTCAATCTCGGCCCGCACAAGCGGCGTTGAGAGGCTCCTGAGTCACACGGCTGCCCTGCTACACCAACCCTTCATCAGGAACTTTTCCGCCTCGGGCGTCGCGATCAGGTTGGAAAAGACTGGCGCCTGGCGAGCAGAACATGCCAGGCAGTGGTCTCGGCCTCACGCAGCCACAACCTGCCCGAGGTACCGGCCCCTTGCTACGAGCGTGTCATGAGCCAGTGCGTCGCCGATCTCCTCGGTCACGGCGTTGCGCTGCTGGGCGTCGAGCTCTGCGAGAAAGCTGAGCGCACGGTCGGCAATGCCTGCTTCGTTCCCCCTGACCAGGCGGTCGAAGAACGGGCCGCCCGCGTTGCCGGGGTCGATGTACGAAGCGGCTTGGCCTCCCGCGGCCTCCAGCGCACCCCAGAATTCATCGCCTTCGGGCCCTCGATTACGACCGTGTCGCCGTCACCTAAATCGAGGAAGGCATGCGATCGACGAAGGTGCCCGGTGCGTACCTGCGCCCCTTGCAGGTGGAGCGGTCGGTGGCGGTCGGATGCCCAGTCGTAGGGGCGGTGAAGACGCCGCCAAGCTGTGTCCTCGGACGATCCGTCTTGACTCATCACCTGATTCCTTGCAGGTTCGCCGCATAGATTCGCTCGCCCACGAGGTCACCACGGAGGTGGCACTCCGCGAGCGCCCGTTCGGTGAAACGCCGGGCCTCGGGAAGGGCACCGAGCCGGAAGTGGTTCAGGCCGAGCAAGCCGTAGATCTTGCCCAGGTAGCGCTTGCCGACCTCCTCGTCGGCCTCCGCCCCGTCGGACTCGTCGAGCAGCTCACACAGCACGTCGTTGCTTGCCACGTACCGTCTGGTGTCACTGAGGTCCTGTGCGTACGAGATGCGCTCCCGGTATCGCATCAATCGCCGGCCGAGGGGAGTCGCGAGCCGGATCTCCTGGGCCGTGTACACGGCTTCGAGGTTCTCAGCGTAGATCCACTGGCCTTCCCGGTCGCCGGTCTCGATACAGCATTGGAGGGCCCGCTCGGTGTACCGAACGGCTTCCGGAATCGCGTCAAGACGCACCGAGTTGGCGCCGAGCATGCCGTACGTCTTGGCCCGCAGGTCGTCCGCGGACGGGCCCTGCCAGCCGGCCATCTCCGCCAGCAGCTCATGCAGTACCGCTGAGCTGGCGGCGAACTCGCCGTCCTCATGTTTCTGCTGAGCCCTGTGCATCAGGTACCTCAACTTGCTGAAAGGATGAGCCGTTCCCCGTGGAGCGAGCCTCTCCATCGGCTGCGAATGTCCGAGGATCTGCATGACCTCGGCGACCGTGACCAGGGCCTGGCCCCATTGGGCAACCAGCCGCTGGTCCGCTCGATACTCCTCCGGCACCCTGGCCCACTCGTCGAACTGCTCGACAATGGCATCGGCGTAGGTCCGGCACAGCTCGACGAGCAGACCCTCCTCACCACGGAAGACGGCGGCGAACACGTCGTCGCGGAGGGACATCCGGTCGCCGTTCACCGGCGTGCTCCAGTGGTTGCCGAGCGCAGCTCTTCCAGCAATTGGTGCCGGAAGAGTCCTCCGGGCCACGCAGCGGACCGGGCCTGCCGTACCGCCACCCGGACCACGTCATCGGCGTCGCCGTTCTTTCCGCCGTCCGTCGGAGCGAAACGCATGACGTTGTTCTCCGGTACGTCGATCGCCAGTGTCACGAACGGCACCCGCGCCGCACGGAGCGCGGCGAGCAGCCCCCTCACCACTGGGCACTCAAGAAAGCGGACGTCACTGGCGACCAGCACCCACAACAGCGCGTCCACGTGCGCGGTGCGCAGCGTTCCCTCGGCGAAGTGCCCGACCGGTGCCACATCAGTGGCCAGCCAGGTCAGTGATCCGACCGGCATCCCCACCGCATGCTTCAGCTCGTCCTTGCGGGACACGATCCAATTGGCGAGGAGCACCGCTTCACCCTCGCACGCCCCGACGACCGCCACGTGGCAGGAACTGCGCCACCGCCTCCGCTCCAGGACGACATACGACTCGATCGTGAGTGGCTCCGCGGCAGGAATCCAGTCCACCGACGTCGCGCCTGCCCAGTCCAGCGTCGTGGTCTGCGCCGGCTGCGGCTCGCCCACCAAACGCGCGGTGGTGGTGGGCAGGACGATCGTGTGCCCGTGCTGGACGACGGGAAGCGGGAACGTGCCGGTGACCACCTCGCTGCCGTCGATGTGGATCTTCCTCGGGGCGCCCAGCCGACACAGCCCCTGGTAGATGGCCGGCAGGTCGGCCTCGTCGGTTGCCGCCAGCTCGAGTCTCCGCATACAGCCGGCCGGGGTCTGGACCCGGAACACCTCAGTGTCGAGCACCGCACGCCACACGACATGCGGCCGGTCCAGCAGGAGCTTGCTCAGGTGATCTTCCGTTCGGCCCTTCACCAGGGTCGGGCGGTCGGCTCCCACCAGCACGTCGAAATTCTGCAGCGCGTCGGCCGTCAACACTTCGAGCGTGCACCACGCCCTGCTCAGATAGTCGTCCGAGTCATCGAGCAGAACGGCGGTCCTCCCAAGTGCCTGGAGCAGGCCGAAGTGCCCCATTGCGAACTCGAAATCCTCCTGTTCCTCAGGGGTGCGCGGAGGCTGGGGAACGCAGCTGTAGTCGTACCAGACGTGGACACGAGCAAGCAGGGCTCCGAGCAGCGGGCGGTCGCCGACCAACTCGCGCAGGTGGGCAAGGCCGATGTCCGAACGAGCCTTCCGGACACCGTTGTCCGCGGTGACCTCCTGGAGCGGCAGTACCTCTTCGTACACGTCAGCCAGGGCGGAGGGATCCAGCGCCTCGCGCAGCACGTTGACGAGGAGGGACTCGGCGAGGTCGGATCCTGCGGCTCCGACGGCGGCGCTGACGAACTGGCTGTACTTCCTAGGTGTGTGCAGGCCGCGTTCTTTCGCCACATAGACCGCCTCGCACATGGCCGAGACCAGCTGCCAGGCCGCCAACCGGGCCTGGATGCCGTCGGGATCCGGTGAGGTCGGCGTGAGCCAGCGGTGCGAGAGGAAGAGGTAGTAATGGCCGGGCAGGGTTTCCGAAACCAGTGACGCCTGCCACTGCTGGCACCGCACGAAACGGCCGGCGCGGATCAGGGCGGGCAGTGGTAACCAGTTCGGCCGCCGGCCGTCAGCGAGGTCGTACCGCGCGTACTGGCTCAGCAGCCGGGGCAGATCACGGTCCTGCGCGCCGTCCAGGAACACGCTCGGCGGTGCGCTCAACGGAAACGACCACACGATGCCGTCCCCCGGCTCACCGCGCTCAGTCTTCTGCACCATGTTGAACAGGTTCTCGCTGGTCTCGTAGGCCCACTGCCCGTCCGGCACGCACAACGGGCGGTGCCTCAGTCTGGGCTGCTGCTCCAACAACGTCTCGACCAGCTCGGGCGCGCGCCACCGCTGCTGCCGCAGGGCGTCCGCCCGCGCCTGGGCGAAACTCTTGAACGGAACTTGTCCCTGGAACGGCGTCACGCTCAGCGAACGGAAGCCGATCTCGTCGTACGACAGCGAACCCGCGCTCCTGGCGTACTTCAGAGCCCTCGCCGCGGCCTCATGAGGCGCGTCCTCCAGATACCTCGCGATCAGTTCCGGCCGGTCAGCGAACTGCTCGGCCGGGACGTCCTGCCAGGCTGCGATGTCGATGTCGCGCAGCCGGTCGTGCACCAAGGCCTCGATGTGCCTCAAGCCCGCCTCCCGCAGGTGGTCAGGTCATAGGACCCCTCAGCTTCTCCGGACCTACCTCGCCCGGAATGAAGAGATGCCCAACTCCTCCCGGACATAGGCTAGATGAGAAGCGATGCCTGCGTTTCCACGGCGGACCAGGGTTGCGTGACAGCGAGGGTCCACCCTGGAGGTGGCCGCCGAACGCCAGCGCCTGAGGGAGGCCGCCGGGCTGAGCCAGGACCAGGGGGCGGCCGCACTGAAGCACGCCGTGAGGCGACGGGGGAGGGGGAGGCCGGCCGCACGAGCCACGGCCGCCCCAGCACGGCGCCTGAGTCCGGAACCGAGACGGCGAGCAGACCGACAGCCGCCAGCACCGCCTTGGGCAGGGCCGACGACCGACACGACTGTGGGGATGGCAATGCCGTCTCGGTAGTGGCCTGACCCGCGATTCGACTGACTGCCATGTCCTTCTTCTTGAACTGTCGACCGCCGTCCGGGGTGGTGCGTGCTGCCATCGAAGCGGTCGGGCGTGTCCCGAAAGGGGCCTTCGTGACACTGGAGGCTGCCCCACGGCCCGGGAGGGCTATCGCGAACTCCTTTTCTGGGGACGTGCTTTTGGGCAGTTATGGCGGGCCGGGGTGGAATGCATCGGCTCTTACGGAGCCGAGCCGCCCTCACCCGCTATCTGCACCATGAAAGCATCACGGTCACCGAGGTCAACCAGCCCGGCAAGGCTGTCCTACTGACGCGGCAAGCCCGACTCCATCGATGGGACGGCCGTCGCCCGAGCGGTCCTCTCCAGCCGGGCCACGGCCACCGCCAAGACGAGCTGCCGACCGGTCGAGACCATCCGGCTGTTCAAGTTGGCCTCCGCGGTCACGTCCCGGTACATGGCCATCAACCAGCTCAAGGCCGTGCTCGTGGCGGCAGAGTCGGCCTTGCGTGAGTGCTTGGCTGGGCTGAGTAACCCCAAACGCATCCGTCAGTGTTCGCAGCTGAGCAGCTGAGGCCCACGCCCGGCACGGGGCCGCGGGCGGCATCCCGCCACACGCCCAGGATCCTGGCGAGGCGGATCCCGCACCTCACCGACGAGAACACTGCTGTCGATGCCTGCGCACCCAAGCTCCTGGACCTCTACGGCGTCGGTCCGGACACGGCCGCAGCCTTGCTGACCGCGGTCGGCGAAACCTCCGACCGCCTGGCGGGCGAAGCCTCATTCGCCGCCTTCCGCAGTGCCAGGCCCGTGGAAGCATCGTCTGGAAAGACCCAGCGCCGCAGACTCAACCGAGGCGGCGACCGCCAGGCCAATGCAGAGCTACGCCATCGTCATCGCCCGCCCGGCCTGGGACACCCGCACCCGTTCACTACGTGGCACGACGGGTCGCTGAGGGCAAGACACGGCGCGAAGGCATCCGGTGCCAAAAGCGCTACGTCGCCCGTGAGATCTACCACGCCCTCCTCGCATCCGGACGGCAATCCCCGGCACCGGCCCCCGCCAGTTGACATCCATAAGGGGCATCAAACGCGGCCACATGTTCCTCGGCACCGTCACCGTGGCTGCACTCGTCATCTGGCTCCGCACATCATCGGCCGTAGAGCTTTTCGGTCAAACGTTCTTGAAACGCAGGCCCTCTCCTGCCGCTAGGGTCTCCGGGTGACCGAACTCGACACCCTGCACGCCACCCGCGAGGCCTACGACGCCATCGCCCCCACCTACGCCCAGATGTTCCATGACCCCCTGGGCGACCGCCCTTTGGAGCGCGCCCTCCTGCGTGCCTTCGCGGAGCTGGTGCGGACCAACGGTGACGTCGGGGTCGCGGACCTCGGCTGCGGACCGGGCCACCTCACAGCTCACCTCCATGGACTGGGGCTGAATGCCTTCGGCGTCGATGCCTCCCCTGTGATGGTCGAGCTCGCTCGCGAAGCCAACCCTGGGCTGCGGTTCGAGGTCGGCTCGATGGCCGCGCTGGACATCGAGGACGGCGCGCTCGGCGGGGTGCTCTCGCGGTGGTCCGTCATCCACACCCCGCCGCGGGACCTGCACGCCATCTTGGCCGAGATCGCCCGGGTCCTGGCTCCCGGCGGGCACCTGGTGATCGAATTCCCTGCCACTGACGGCCCCCACATCGAGACGCAGGCCTACGACCACACGGTGGTGACGGCCTACCGCTGGTCCCCCGACCGCCTCGCCGAGCTTCTGCGCGATCACGGATTGGTGGAGTCGGCCCGCCTGGTGATCGAGCCCAAGCCCACTGACCGGCGACAGTTCCAGGAAGTCCAGCTCCTCGCATACAAGGCGTAGACCGAGGAGCAACTCAGCAGATCACGCGACTGCATCGGCTCGGATCGTTGGTCTGAGCGGCGGGCGGGATCAACGAACCCGGGTGTGCCGTTGACTGACGCGCAATCGGCGCGGATCGAGCCGTTGGGTCCGGACCGGACACTCTGGCGGGGCGGTCGCTGGCGGGACCATCGTGAGGTGATCGGTGCGATCGCCTGGAAGGTCCAGGCCGGATCGCTGTGGGTTCACCTGCCGGAGAAATACGGCAATTGGAGAGGTGTCTACAACCGTCTGCGGATGTGAGCCCTCGACGGCACCGGGGGGCGGATGTTCACCGCACTGATGGCACAGGCCGACGTGAACGAGCATCTGGACTGGGCGGTCTCGGTGGACTCGGCGATCGTACGTGCTCACCAGCACGCGGGCGGGGCCCGCAAAAGGGGCCCTGGCCGGCGAGCCGGACGAGCACGCCATCGGCCGGTCCCGCGGCGGGCTGACTACGAAGATTCCCCTCGCCGCCGACGGCAACCGTCGGCCGATGGCGTTTGTGCTTGGCGCCGGACAGGCTGCAGGCAGAAGAACGGGTGGCGGGGGCGGGGGATGTGTCTGCGGGAGGTGTGCGGGGCGGAGATCCCCGGGTGGGTCGGCCGATGGGCGAATGGGCGCGGCCCGGACGCTGGGAGTGTGGTGCCTGGCGTCCGGGCCTGGTGATGCCTGTGTGGTGTGTGGGTTATGAGATAAGAATTTGGGGTCGGGGTTCCCGGCCCGATTCCGGCGGGCCGGGGCCCCGTATTGTGCTGTCGGCTTCCACTCAGTCGTCGCCGCGGTCGCCACGGCCGCCGCGGTCGTCGCGGTCGCAGTCCACGCGGAAGCTGGCCACCACGCCGTCCTTGACGTGGATGCCCTTGGTGTGGAGGTCGTCGACGCCGAAGCTGTCGCTGTGGGGGCCGACGGTGGCGATGGGAGCACCGTTGTCGCAGACCGCTCCGCGGAAGACCTCTACGCGCTTGTGGGTCTCGTTGCGGATGTTGAGGGTCTTGGCACCCAGGCCGCTGACCACGGTGATGCAGTCACCCGGGTGGGCGGAGTAGGACCGCTCGTTGACCAGGATCCGGCCTTCCCTCTCGTTGCCCCTTCTCTCGTTGCCTTTGCCTTCGTTGCCCTTGCCGTTGTTCTGCCCGGAGCTGCCGTCGAGGGGTGCCTGGGGGGCAGCGGCCGGGGCTGTCTGCGGTACCGAGCCGGGGGCGGCTGACGCGTAGGTGATGCCGGTCACGGCAAGTGCCGCGGCCGCCCCGGCAGAGGCGGTCACGATGGTGGAACGAGCGAGCTTCATGTCGCTTCTCCTGTCTGGTTCTCGGAGATGCCGGCTCGTCAGCCGGCTGCGATCAAAGCTACTCATGGTTGTCATATCGGTCATATCGGAAGGGTGGGGTCGGGGGGCCGATCGGGGGCATCTACGGCCCTTGGCCGCCACTCGGCCAGGATATGAAGTGGCTGGGAGAAAAGGCATAGTGAATGACTATTAGCCTGACGGGGTGATCTGCTGACGCCTGCTCACCCCCTGCCGACGGCGTGTCGCTGCGAAAGAGGCGAGTTGAGTCGTGGTAGGAAGTTGCTGCCTTTCCGAGCTTGAGGGCCGCGTTTCCGCTGATCAGGCATAGGTGTCGGTGATCCCGTGGGAGCTATGGCGTGCCATGTCGTCGCTCCGGTGGAGGTCGTGGAATGCCGTCGGTCGTGGGGCTGCTGGAACAGCGCGAGCTCGCGGCTCGCCGTCGGGTGGACGAGTTGCGGGAGGAAGCTCACCGCATCCAGGCAGATTTGGCTGTAGCCGACCGGGACCGGAAGGAGTGGGCCATCGCCTGCTCGCGGGTCGGCGAGGTACTGGCTCCCGTGGACGAGATCGACCAGGGTGATTACCGGCCCGACCAGGCAGTGTCGCCTACCGGGCGGCCGGCTGGGCAGACGCAGCAGGTGCCGGAGGCGGCGCAGCCGAAGTCGCAGGTGCCCGTGTGGCGTGAAGGGCTGGCCTGGTCGGCGCTGTCGGTGGACTACCAGTGCATCCTGCGGGCGCTCGCGGACCGGGTCCGCCTTGGGCAGGGCTCAGCGACCTGCCAGGAGACGGCCGCAGGGTTCGGCATGGAGGTGGTACGGGCACGGGTGGTGGCCCCGCGGGCGAAGGCGAAACGCCTGGTGGCCCGTGGCTGGCTTGGCGACCCGGCGCCGGGCCGGTTCACGCTCGCTGCGGGTGTGTCCGGCCCTGCGGCATTCTGCATCGGTCAGGTCCGACGGATGCCGACGCTGTCTCTCGGGCCGGTCGGACGCAGTGCCGCACCCAACCGGAAACCGGCATGCGACCGACACCGCTCAAGTCCCGAAAGACAACAGCTTCTCACGCGGTGGTGTCTCGCAGGGCGGGGACGCCGTCGGGCACCATGGCAGCCGAGCCGCTCAGACCGCCGAGCGGCGTGACATAACAGTGAAACCGCCGGGACACGTCCGGTACAACCATCGCAGCACCTGCGACGTCATGAGTGTCACACGGCCAATGAGCCGCTCTGGTCAGCAGAAAGGCAACCGCGATGTCATCTCCACTCACGCTCCGGCGAGTATTCCCGGCCACCGCGCTCACCTGCGTCGCGGTGCTCGCCACCGGCTGCGGCGCGGGCTCGGCCACCTCCTCCTCCGGTGGCGCGGCTGCGGCCAAGGCTTCTGGCGCATCGGCCACGACGGTGCCGGCCGCTACATCGTCGGCCGCGGCCAAGACGGCTCGGGTCGGCAGTACGGGCACCGGCACTCAGACGCAACCGGCCAGAACAACGCATAGAGGCACCGCTGCCTGCCCGACCCGTTATGTGAACGCCAGACCGGGTGTCAGCCAGGGTGCCGCCGGCAGCGTCTACCAGGTGATCGACTTCACCAACATCTCCCAGACCACCTGCACCCTGTACGGCTACCCCGGGGTCTCGCTCGTCGGCGGCAGCCCCCTCCATCAGATCGGCCCGGCCGCCACACGGAACACCACCGCCCCCCGCGCGCTGGTCACGCTGGCACCGGGGGCCACTGGCAACGCGCTGCTGCGGATCACAGACGCTGGCAACTACCCCACGACACAGTGCCATCCGACGGCTGCGCAGTACCTGCAGGTCTACCCGCCGGGCCAGACGACCCCGATCTACGTCGCCTACAACTCGAAGGCCTGCGCCGGGACGGTCGGCCTCCTGAGCGTCACCGCGGTCCGGCCGGGCTCGGGAGCAATGTAGTAGGACGCCGGGCCGGACCAACGGCGGCACTCCGGCCACCGGGCCACGGCGCGGTGGCGTGGGCGTGTCCCCGTGCCCGTTCGCGGGCCGCGGACTACAACAGGCTCTGATACCCGCCCGGGCCTTCACCGAGCCCGCGCCACGCCTCGCGCTGCCTGCGGGACTCAGTGGCCGGGGCAGCGGATGGTGTCCTGAAGCTCCAGCAGCGGCTGGCCGAGCCCGCGGACATCTTCGCGCGCGGGCTGCGGGCAGGCCACCGACCCCTCCACTCCGGCCTACCGCCTACCCGCTGCCCTGCTGCACGCCTCCGCCATCCCGGCGTCCATTGCGACGGCAGCTGCTGCGTTCAAGGTCGGCCACTGGCGGCTCGCGGTCGACCGGCACGGCATACAGATCACCGCAGGCCCGTGGTCCAACTGCCCGTGCTGCCGCGGGGCCGGTGGTGGCTGGTGGGGCGACGGTCCGAACTCGGAGATAGGGGCATGCAGTTGCCGGTGCGACCGGACCGAGCTGCGCATCCCACTCCAGCCCGTCCGTGGGTTCGGGTTCGGGGCGGGCACGGCTGGTTACTGCCCCTGCTCGCGGCAGGGGATACTCGATCCATCACATGATCGGCTCGCAGCTCGGTGCTTGCCGTGCCGCGCCCACCTCGGAAGGCAGATCCCAGCGTGTTCCAGGAAACCCCGATATTCAACCGCCTTGTCACAGAGCGCGGTGATGTGCCGGCTCAGGCGCGTGGTGAAGCAGACCGCGTCCGCCACGAGCTGGCGAGGGTATTGCCCTCCGCTCCCTGGCCTGTCCCACACACGCTCCGGCAGCAGCCTCAACTACCCGGCTGAAACCTCTCTCCCGCATGAGTGAGACATGGTGACTTCCACCCAACCGTTCCGGTGGCGTGCCGGTGCCGCTGCGGAGGGCGGCTGTCCGGGCCGCCCTGCGCCGGTTCCGGTCGGCGTGCGTGGGGCGGCTGCGAGGGACATCGGCCCCGTCCCACCTGGTCAGTGGACATGGAGCCCGTCCGCCAGCTGGCTGTGGCTGTGCCGCCAGCCGTTGGGCACCGGTCGGGCGCCGACGAGATGGGGGTGGCCGTCGTCCAGATCGGTGTGCTCGTGCTCCATGGCGACTGGCGCCTCGGACGGCCACAGTCGCACCGCCAGCAGCCCGGCCGCCAGGGCGATCGCGCCCAGGGCCGCCACAGCCGCACCCAGTCCCGCCTTCGCACCCAGCCAGCCGGCCAGCGGATACGTCAGCAGCCAGCAGCTGTGGGAGAGGGCGAACTGGGCGGCGAACGCCTGGGCCCGTTCTCCCGGCGGGGCCAAGCGGCGGATCAGCCGTCCGGTCGGTGTGAGCACCATCGAGCACGCGGCGCCGAAGGCCGCCCAGGTGAGCAGCAGGGCGGGCCAGCGCCAGCCGCCGCTGCCGACCGCGGTGACTGCGCCGAGTCCGCCGAAGACGAGCGTGAGCAGCAGGGCCCCGCTCAGCATCACCGCACGGTCGCAGATCCGGTCGAGGACACGGGGCAGGAGCAGCGCGACGATCGTCGAGCCGGCGCCGTACGCGCCGAGCGCCAGCGACACGTCGGCCGCGTCGAGGTCCAGCCGGTCGCGGACGTAGACCACGCTGTTGACGGTGACCATCGCGCTCGCCGCCGCCACCGCCAGGTTGAGCGCGAGCAGCGAGCGCAGCTGGGGCGTGCCGAAGAACAGGCGGGCGCCGGCGGTGGCCTTGGTGTAGACGCCGCCGGTGGTCGGAGCCTCGGGGACGGCCGGCTTCGGGAGCACTGCCGAGACCACCAGGGCGGCGGAGGCGAGGAAGCCGGCCACCGTGCCCAGGAACAGCCAGTTGTACGTGATCACGGAGAGCAGGGCGGCGGCGAGTGCCGGGCTGAACAGGCTCTCCAGGTCGTAGGCGAGGCGGGACAGCGACAGGGCCTGGGTGTAGTCGCGCTCTGCGGGGAGGACGTCGGGGATGACGGCCTGGAACGTGGGCGTGAAGGCCGCCGATGCCGACTGGAGCAGGAAGATCAGGGCGTAGACCTGCCAGACCTGGTCCACGAAGGGCAGGCTCAGGGCGACCGCGGCCCGGGTCAGGTCGGCGCCGACCATCAGCGCGCGGCGTGGCAGCCGGTCGGCGACCGCGCCGATCGCCGGGGCGATCGCGACGTACGCCACCATCTTGATCGCCAGCGCCGTGCCGAGCACCGAGCCGGCGTCCGCGCCCGCGATGTCGTAGGCGAGCAGGCCGAGCGCGACCGTGGCCAGGCCGGTGCCGACCAGGGCGATGACCTGGGCGGTGAAGAGGTGCCGGTAGGCGCGGTTGCGCAGGACGGAGAGCATGCGGCGGTCCCTCGGCGGGTTGGGGGGGCGGGCTCGGGCACCCACTGTACTATAGGTGCGCATGTGTGCACATGTTGATTTCAAGCCGAACCGGCCGGAGTCCGTATCTGCCGGCGCCAGCCTTTACGCTGTCTGCATGCCTGCTAGCGAGTCCTTGCCAACTGCACCTGGTGCGCATCTACGTGCCCCGGACAGCGCGCGTCTCGCGGAGGCGACCGAGGTGTTCGCGATGCTGTCCGACGCGACCCGGCTGCATCTGCTGTGGCTGCTGGCCCAGGGGGAGTCGGATGTCAGCTCACTGACCGACCGGTGCGAGGTGTCCCGGACAGCGGTGAGCCAGCACCTTGCCAAGCTGCGGCTCGCGGGGCTGGTGGAGACGCGACGCCAGGGGCGGTACATCTACTACAGCCTGCGCGACGGGCACCTGCGGCGGCTGGTGATGGAAGCGCTCAGCCACGCCGACCACCGGGTCAGCGGCCAAGCCCCCCACGACTAGACCTACGTGCGCGAGAGCCCGGCCGACCCGGTCGGCAGGGCCCGTGGCAGCCGAGCACCAGGGCTCTGTGCCGCGGCCGTGCGCGGAAGCGGCTCCCAGGCGGCGGACGAGGTAGACCGTTGCGCCTGCTACGACGGCCAACCACGAGGCCGATGCTGGCCCAGGCGCCGGCGGCCAGCCCGTCGGCGTCCTTCTTCTCGGCCTGGGCCGCAGGCGAGGCCGACGGCAAGGCTGACGCCTCCCCACCCGTCCCCGAGGCATACCCACACTCACATCAACCTGACCCGGGTCTACCGGCTGTTGACAGCCACCGTCTCGTCCGGCACCGGCGGTGACTGTGCGCCCGGCCGGCGCCCGGCGAATCGCATGGCGACGCACGCGCCCAGGTACAGCAGGGCGACGACCAGCAGCAGTGCCTGATAGCCCGTCACCAGCGCCAGATATTCCAGCGCGCCCCCGGTCAGCGCGCCCAGCAGATTCGCGCCGAACGCTGATGTCGGGTCCGAGGCGAGGGCGAGGCGGTCCGAGAAGATGAGGTTGGCGCAGAAGATGGGTGCGAAGGCCAGGGCGATGGCGGCGGCGAGCCGTCCGGTGAAGGGCAGCGAGAGCACGGCGTGCGCCGGGACGAGCCAGGCTGCCGCGAGGGTGGCGAAGAGCAGAAGTTGCAACGGCAGCTGGCTGACCCGCCGGAGCCGGCGCCGGACCTCGACCGCTGCGAGGACGGCGAGCAGGACGCCGATGAAGACCAGGGCGTTGACCAGCCAGGTTGTACCGAAGTAGAGCGCGAAGCCGATCACGTTCTTCGTTTCGAGCAGCATGAAGGCCGCGCCCATCAGGAACATGTCGGTGTAACGGACCGTGCTGCGGATACGGACCCCGGTCAGGCGCACCGCCAGGAACGTCACCAGCAGGATCGCGCCCAGCACGCCCAGGTAGAACGTGGGAACGGTCCGGTGCAGCAGATACGGGAACGGGTGGTCATCGCTCGCGGCCGCCGGGACCGCGCCGCCGGGCCGCCAGATCCGCTCGCACGACTGGTCGGCGCTCGTCATCCCGGCCACCAGCACGGCCGCGTTCTTGCCGAACGTCGTCATACAGGGGGCATGGCCGTAGATGTCATCGAGGGAACCGGCGAAGCGGTCGACCAGCCAGCTCGTCCGGTAGTAGTTGTACATGGCGAACGCGCCGTTCGGCGCCAGATGATCGCGCGCGGCCTCGAACGCCTGCTGGGTGAACAGGTAGCTCTCCAGGCGCAGATTGCTCGCCCCGGCCACCAGCGTCAGCGAGTCCGGCAGCGCCAGGACGACGAGGTCGTACTTGGCGTTCGTCCGCTCCAGGAAAGCCCGTCCATCGTTGATGTGGACGTGCACCCGCGGATCGTCGTACGGCTTCGCGGGGTGCAGCTGAGCGCCGATCTGCTGCAGCCGGGGATCGATCTCGACGGCGTCCACGCGCTGCGCTCCGTGCTTCAGCGCGACCGCGACGTCATTGCCGTTGCCGGCCCCGATCACCAGCACGCGCTTGTGCGGGTTGCCGGGCGTCCGGTCGTACGGCTGCCGATAGGGCGAGTTCTTTCGCATCAGCACCGGGAGCGGCGCGATGCTCTGGTGCGGGACGCCGTTGGCGGAGATGCGGTACCCCCCGGTGGTGGACGTCACGGGCGTGAGCTGGATCTTGTAGTAGGGCGACCAGGAGATACCGGCCGTCGTCGTCTCCACGAACAGCGCAGCGACCATCGCCATGAGGGGGACGCCGTACCGCAGGGTGTTGCGCCTTCCGCCGAGGATCAGCAGGGCCGCGGCGGCGAATACGCCCCACACGACCGACGGAGCGCGGAGCCAGGACAGCAGGGCGAACGACACCGAGCCGGTGATGCTGCCGAGCAGGTCGTAGCGGTAGGCATCGAGTGAGGGAAGCCGGCGGAAGAGATCGGCGGCGATCTTGCCGATCGCAGCCATGATCACCGCGGTGAGCAGGAAGATGGCCGGCAGTGTCACCCACTCGGGCAAGCCGGTGGTCTTCACGGCGGTGAAGTAGATGACCTGGCCGCTGCTCTGACGCACCTGCACCGGAAACTCGCGTACCAGAATGACGAGAAGCGCGAGCGGAACCGGTGCCCAGCGTGTGAGCCACTGCCCGCGCGCGGCGGGGATCAGGAACCCGATGCCGATACCCAGGAACGACCCCAGCAGGATGAAGTTCGAAAAGTAGCTGAGATGGACGACGTTGGCGCCCGCCCATCTGATCAGCGCCAGCTCGACGAAGAGCATGGTGGCGCTGGCCAGCAGCAGCCTCCAGCGCACGGACTGGTCGGTATCTCTGGTTCTGATCGGTTTCACACGCATTTACGGTGCCATCTTCGGCGCCGTGAGCCGAGATGACTTGCCGATTTTATGACGATATCGCCCTCATGGTCATCGGCCGTCCGGACGCGACCGCCTCCGCCGCCCGTCGTTTCAGATGGTGATGACGTTGACCGCCAGTGAAGCGAGGGTGGCCCAGGGCCAGGGCTCGGGCCTGGGCATAGTGGCGTGGGTCGGCCGGGAGGTGCGACGACTTTGAAGGTGTGGCCGGGCAGGGCGAGGCTCCGGATCTCCGTGGCTCCGGCCTTGAGGACGTGGAACAGCACGCGCTGTCCGGTCCTGACCTTGACGGGTCGGCCGTGGCCCAGCGTGCGGTCGTTGAAGCTGAAGACGCGGTAGCCGACCTCGTAGCCGCGCGGCCTGCCCCCGCCCAGCGAGCCCGGCCATCGTCTTCTCGCCCCTGCGTTTCAGGTCACCAAGTGCGGCCGCATGGGTGTGGTGGAGACGGAAACCGACCAGTCCTGGGGTGAACGACAGGCGCCGCATCCCATGCGCGGGGACGACCGGCATGACGGGAACGGTCCTGATCGGCATGCGGGCCCACTGCGCCGAGTACGGCAACCAGCCCACGAGTGCCGCGCACCCTGAATCGGTACATGTACCACTCGCGAGCTGACCGTCCTCATCGCTCCTGCGGGGACGGGGCGAGGACCGTCGACGTCGTAACCAGGGTTTGGCGCAAGCCGCACCGATACAACCCAGCTCCCCGACATGCACCGGTGGTTCCGCCTGGACCGCACACGCGGGCAGGAGTGGGCGCTGCATGTGGCGGCCGAGAAGCAACGCTGCGCCAACTGCTGACCGGGCGGCTCGCCGAGTACAGCATCCCGGTCCTGGTCGTGAGAGGGTTCGGCAGCCAGTTCTACGCAGATGTCGTCCGCGACCGTGCGCAGCGATCCCCGCCTGGCGGCGCTGCTCTACGACGGCGACTTCGACGCCAGCGCCTCGGACATCGAACGTGACTGGGTGGAGCACACCGATTGTTGGGACCGGGTGGACCGGGTGCTGCTGACGGACCGGCAGGTCCGCGAGTACCAGCTGCCGCCGGCCGAAGGGAAGAGGGATGATCCGTGCTGGCCCGGGTTCGCTCGCCGGCACGGCTTCGACCTGGACCGTCCGGTTCAGTGGGAGGTCGAGGCACTGGAACCGGCCGAACTCAAGCGCCTGGTGTTGGAGGCCGTCGGCGGCTACATCGACCGGGGAATCCTCGGATCCTCGCCGAGCTCATGGCCGAGGAAGAGCGGCAGCGTGCCCAGCTCGCCCCATCCTCGTTCAGCAGCAGAGCGGCTGAACGAGCGCACGGACTCGGCCATCGGAAGAGCCGGTGCGGCGAAAGCCGCCCTGAGCGGGGCTCCGGCTGCGACACTGGTCCTGCCCCGTCGTTCCCCCGTCGACGGGGCACCTACGCTGCAAGGACGGTCGGCCGGCCGCGGACAAAGAAAGCGGCCGGCGCCCAATCCGCCCAAGCGGGTGGCATGGGCACCGGCCAGGCGAGGTTCGCTGCCCGTTCCCTCCAACCGGGCCGCTCTGCGGAGGGGGGTCCTGCCAGGGGGCATCCAGCCTGATCACGGTCCGGCCGGTCGGCTGTCGGCCCCATCTGCCGCCGGCTGTATAACAGGTTGTCCCTCCTGCCGCACAACCTATCCCGCTCCTCGACTGTCACACCCATGACATACGCTGCCGTCGGCAACCGCGCCCCGGTCGTCATTGCACGGTGTCGGTCAATCCGGGCGATGCGCGGCGCCATCGGCTCCCGGTCTTTGACCGG
Organism: Streptomyces sp. IMTB 2501; assembly: GCF_001953885.1. Taxonomy (GTDB): domain Bacteria; phylum Actinomycetota; class Actinomycetes; order Streptomycetales; family Streptomycetaceae; genus Streptomyces. Next base: position 34,633 of record NZ_MQUS01000022.1, read on the forward strand.
GACTCTTCGTGGGGGTTACACAACTGTGCGTAGGCGCAGCATCTCGACCGTGACGGCGCTCGCGGTTCTCTTCAGCTCGGCGGCGCTGAGTGCCGTCGCGGCCGGTACGGCCTCGGCGGCTCCCGCCTCCGTATACGCGGTCGGCGGCTTCGTCGTCGACGGCGCGGTCGGCAGGGTCTTCGTCGGCGACGCCGAGACAGGCAAGGTCTTCGCCGCCGACTACAACGGCAACCAGGTCGGCGAGGCGGACGGCATCACCGACGTCACCGACCTCGCTCTGTCCGACGACGGCAGCACGCTGTACGCGGCTGCTTCGGGCAACCACCAGATCGTGGCGCTGGACGCGGCCAGTCTCACCGTCAAGACCCGCTACACCGTGCCCACCACCACCGGTCCGACCCATGTGGCCGTGTCCGGCGGCAAGGTGTGGTTCACGTACGGCGACCAGTGGGACGGCAACCTCGGTTCGGTCGACCCGGCCGGCGCCGGCACGGTGACGACGGGCCAGTACACCAACAGGCTCTGGGGTCAGGCGCTGCTCGACACCGACCCCAACCAGCCCGGCATCCTCGCCGTCGGCGAAACCGGCCTGTCCACCGACTCGATGGCCGTCCTCGACGTCTCCTCCGGCACGCCGCAGCAGGTCGCGTACTACCACGGCGATTACTCACTCAACAGCGGCATCCGCGACATCGACCTGGTCCCCGGCGGCACCCACGTGCTGGTCAACGGCACCGAGCGGCAGGCGTACGCGAACGGCACGTTCACCGCTGACGGCGCCTACCCGGCCGGAACCGACGCCGACATCGCCCCGAACGGGCTGGTCGCGCAGGCGAACGGCAGCACCGTGGCGGTCTACCGCCCGGACGGCACCATGCCGATCCGCACCTACAACACCGGCTCCAACGGGGCGAAGACCCCGCTTGCCTGGTCCCCGGACTCCACCGAGCTGTTCGCCCTCGTCGGCACCAACAGCGGCTGGGTCGTCACCCCGCTCGGCAACCCGACTCTGGAGCAGCCCACCCTGAGGGTGAACGCCCCGTCCACCGCGACCGGAGGCAAACAGCTCACCGTCTCCGGCTCGCTGTCGACGTCGACGCGGCTGCCCGCCGGCACCACGCTGAAGGTCGTGCGAACCGACGCGGAGAACCCGAACGGCACGGTCCTGCCCGCCGTCACCGTGCCGGCCGGCGGTTCGTACTCCTTCACCGACACCCCCAAGGCCGGCGGCACCGCCACCTACAAGGTCTCCTACGCGGGCGACGCCACTCACGCGGCGGCCACCGCCACCGCCCAGGTCAAGGTCTCCTTCGCGACGCCCAGCCTGACCCTGAACAACAACGGCAACGTGTTCGACTACAACAAGGCCGTCACCTTCACCGCGCACCTCGGCCCGACGTACAAGAACCGCACGGTCGCGATCTGGGCCAACCCCTACGGCGCCGACAAGCCCAACAAGCTGCTCAAGAGCGGCACCGTCGACTCGCGCGGCAATCTCTCCGTCACCATCAACATGCTCCGGGACACGGACGTCACCGCCGTATTCAAGGGCGACACCCGCACCGCGGCCAAAACGGTGAAGTCCACCGCGTACGCGCGCGTGGCCGTCTCTCTCGCGGTCGCCCGGCAGTACAAGACGGCGAAGATCGGCACGACCCCTTACTACTGGTTCCACAAGAACGTCGCGCCCCTGTTCACCACGACCATGACCTACTACCCCGGCCGCAAACAGCGCCTCGAACTGCAGGTCTACCTCAACGGCAAGTGGGTGGCAGACGGTTCCAAGTACTTCAGCCTTGGCACGGACGGCAAGTCCGTCGTCTACATCCCGGCCCCCGGCCATTCCGGAATCCAGGCGCGGATCCGGTCCTCGTACATCAACGGCACGTCCGGCGACACCGTGAACACGACGACGTACGGATCCTGGAAGTACCTGTACTTCACCAACTAGCCGTACCTGGCGCCCCGTTGGCACCGCCTTCCCTCGTGCGCGAGAGGCGGCGGTGCCCTTGGTGCTTCAGGCGCTCAACGCCTGCGGCCCGGGTTCGGCGGTGCCGAGGGGCACCCTCGGACCGCACCGACCGATCGGCGAGTACGGCCCAGGCCGGACCACTTGCCGGCCTCCGTAAAGGGCCCGGGAGACTGACGCCGGAAGACCGGAAGAGGTACCGGCGTAGGTACCAGCGTGCGTACCGATCTGGTTCAGCTGGGGGTTTCGACGGAAGCACCGGAGCCGGTCATGCATGCCACCGGAAGTCGCGGCTGTCGCGCTCGGGCTCGACGTAGGTGCCGGGGATGTAGCGTCCACTGTTCTCCACGTGCCAGGCGTAGGCGCCTTGGATCATGATGCCGAGGGCTTTGGCATAGCGTCGGGTGCAGTCCTGATCAGCGCCGAAGTCGGGAAGGTGGTCGCACAGAACGACGAATTCGCGCAGGTCCCGGTCGTGGAACTCCAGGGCCATCAGATAGGCGTCTTCCAGGCTCGCGTCGTGCTCCTGTTGCAGGACACGTACGAGGTTGAGGACGTCGCCCTTGCGGTGGAGGTCCTTGGGCAAGGAGATGAGGTCGTTGTGCCAGCCGATGAGCCGGCCCGCCAGGGCGTGCAGGCGGCGGATGACTGGGTGCTCCAGCACGGTGTCGGGCAGGGTGCGGAAGTCCTTCTCCACGCAGGCGTACTTGGCGAACGGCACGCCGCCGGAGGAGTTCTCCCGGATCACCAGGAACGTCTCCAGCGGAGGTGGCCGGTCGGCCATGATGTAGCGCTTCTCGTCCTGGTAGGCGGTGAACGGATTGTTCAGCTCGGCGATGAACCTCTCGTACAGGTGCGTCGGCATCCCGCAGGCCAGGGCGTCCCGGCGCAGCAGGTAGAACTGTCGGTAGATGCCGAGGCCGCGGGGTTCTTCGGTGTCCTGTCCGGACAGCAGTGCCATGACTCCCTCCCGGGCCCGGGACACCTCGGCGTGGGTGCTGTGGTCGAAATAGTCGTCCATCATCGCCCCCGAAGCGGTGAAACGGGCGACGGGCCGCAGCTCAGCGAGCGTGAGCGTGGGAAACGCGCGGGCGGGAATATCGGTGAGCCGGTGCGCTTGTGTCGCTCGCGGGCTCGTGGTGATTGGAACTGGTAGTCCTCGTCGATGCATCGGTCGCATTCGCCCGCCAACTCGTCGATGTGGGCGTTGACGAGGTTGGGAAATGGGTAATTGGGGCGGGGCAGGTGGGCGAAACGTGCGTAGAGGCTGTCTTCATCGCTCACCGTCATCACGGAGCCTCTTCCAGCCAGCCCTATTGGCCGCGCTGCTGGTCTGGCGTAGCAGAGAGCCCCTAGTCTCACGATTCCGACTCGCCGTTACGCCCGAACCAAGCAGGTGGACATCAGGCACTCGTGCACTTCCACACGCTTGAATTCGTCGCTCACAACCCCGGACCGTTTCATGAGGGTGTTTCAGGCGTCTGCACCCCGCAAGGTGGTGCGGTCAGGTCGGCCGTGAAGGTGGCTGGTTGGCTGTTCCGGAGTGTCAGGTGGAGGGAGCTTTCTGTCATACCGATGAGTGGAGCGCAGTGCCCAGTCGAGGTTGCTGCGAGATGTGGTGGCAAAGGCTGCCCAGGTATCGGCGCAGCGGATGGTTGGGGGTGAGGGTCACGTTCAGGTGGTTTTGGTGTTGCATGTAGCACCACATGGCTTGATTGCGAAGGCGGATTGCCTCGGCGAGGGCCTGCCAGCCAGGCAGATGTTCATGATCAGCCAGCGCGGTGACGAGGTTGATGTCACCGATATTGTTTTCCACCTCCATGGAGTACGAGTAGATGTCGTTGTCCCAGGCCAGGATGACCGCAGCGATGTCGGTGACCGCGCGGACGGTATTGCTGGCGAGGTCCTCGTCCCGCAGTTCATAGCCGTCGGCCAGTTCGATGTGGCGCCGATGCCGAAGCTGAAGGAGCCAGCATCGAGGGGACGCATCGTGGTCAGCTCGTCGACGGTGGGCACGGTGGCGGCCCGGTGGTAGGCGCACGTGGCAAGCACGCCGAGGGAGAAGCCTTGCTGGAGATTGATCCGCCACTGATAGAGCGCAGGGGTGGCCAGCGTACGCAAGGCGCTGAAGATCTCGCCGAACACTGTCCCGTATACATCGTCGCCGGACGGGGTGACTGGAACTTCCAGCATGCGGAGAAGGCTCAGATGCCGAGCGACGACGGTGGGCAAGTCATGGGCGGCGCGGGCTTCGATCTCGTTGTCGAAGGCGAAGCCCCACAAATGCAGTTTGGTGATCGCTTCCAATGCGTGGAGCCTGCCCCGGGGATACATGCGGGCCGCTAGGACGCCGACATGGGCATGCTCCAGCTTGCGACGGATCTTTTCGCTGCGGCAGAACCCCCGATCGGTCATGCACGTGATCGTCCGTCGGTCGATGTCGTGGGCACGGTCATGCATGGCGGCGGGGATCGGGCAGTAGATCGGCGGTCGAGCGGAGCGCTCGTCGGAATCGCGCGACATCACCATGTGGCCTCTCGCGTCTGGTGCACGACAGCTTCTGGGCTTCGTGGTTTGCAGGAGGCGCTGTCGCGGAGCATGGGCGCCAAGAGGTGGTCAGGGTCCGGCCGAGGCGTAGCGGGGTCCGACTGCTCGGGCACGCACGTGGGTGTGGTGGGCGCGACGATCGGCGCACTGGCTTTGTTCGCGAATAGTTGGCGTTGGGGCGACGCGAAAACGGGAGTCGCGTGTGATTGCGAATAGCCGATGTTCACCAGAACGGGAGTCACCATCTCAACGGTGTTCGGAGTGCCGGACCAGTAACGATCCGGCGCGGCCGGCGTGTGCAGCCCGTGACCACCGCCAGGCTGACCCGGCTGCGCCGATCCGCCCGTGCGATGCCCGCCCGAGCCGCCGCCCTCCGCGCCGCCGCCCCGGCTGATCAGCCCGGCTCGGCAAACGTCGGATCGGGAGTGCCTGGCCATACTGCCGCAGGGGGTTCTGGCAAGGGACGCGGTCAGCGGCGCTCGTCCTCCTCGTCCCATGGCGTCTCCGCTGCTCTTGTCGGTCTTGCGCTGCAGTTGGACGAACGCGTACAGGGCTTGGTCGCGCAGGGCGGCGGCGCGGAGGGCGAAGCCGGTGTCATCGTGCCGGAAGCTGACTCTGACCAGGCCTTGGAGTTCATGAACGCCTTGTAACCCGTTTTGGGCCTAGCCGCTGTTCCGGACTGGGGCTCCGTTCCCGGACGCGTCGCCACGATGCTTTCCCGAACGGCGTCGTCGTCACCCTCCAGCCTCGTGGCCCTGACCTGCGCAAAGACGATGTGACACAGCTTCCGAGGCGCGGAGGGAGGCCGGCAGGGCTCCTGCCGCGACCGTGCGTCGGGATGCGCCTGCGGCCTCGCGGGGTTTGGCACCCGGGTGGGCGCCGAACCCCGCGAGGCGGTGCACGGGTTCAGCTCGCGCCGCTGTTACGCGGGCGGGACGAGCATGAGCTCCTTGCCGAGCTGCGAGGCTGAGGAGTCGCCGTACATCGTGAGTTCACCGTCCGACCAGCGGACCATGAGGTCGTCAGGCCAGGAGTTGCCCCCGAAGTTGCCCGCCGAGATGACCTTGGCGTGGTCGCGCCACAGGGCGTTGGCGGCGAGGACCTGGTTCTCGGCGCCGAGACCGCTGATGCCGAGGTCCTTGTAGACGGTCAGTTCGCCGTCGGTCCAGCGGACCATCAGGTCGTTGTTGTCGGCGCCGCCGAAGTCGCCGGTGGTGATGGCACGGGCGTACTTCCAGACCGATCCCGGGTCGGCGAGCTTCTTCTCCGTGTGGAAGCCGGCCGCGTCCACGTCCCAGTAAAGCGTGGCCTCGCCGTCGTCCCAGGTGACGACCACGTCGTCGGGCCACTTGTTGCCGCCGAAGGCGCCCGTCGCCAGCGCGGTGGCGTGCTTCCACAGGGCGTTGGGCTGCTGGAGGGTGATCTCCTGGACGTTGTTGATCGACCCGGAGTCGTAGTCGACATCCTTGTAGAGGGAGACCTCTCCGTCGACCCACAGGACCATCAGGTCGTACTGGGCGCCACCGGTGAAGTCGCCGGCTGTGATGGCCTTCGCGTTCTTCCAGGTGCCGTTGGGGCCGATGAGCTTGCGATCCTTCTCGAAGCCGAAGGCGCCGTCGCCCTCGTAGAGGGACAACTCGCCGTCGTCCCACAGCACGATCATGTCCTGGCTGCCGGTGCGGCGGACTTCGGTGCCGCGCAGGCCGGTCGCGCGGGCAGCGGCCGCGTAGTCGGCCGGGTCGTAGAACGTGCCGGAGGTGATGGCCTTGGCGTGCTTCCAGGTGCCGCCGCCGCCCAGGCTGGACGCCTTGTCCGGCTCGTAGTTGTTCACCGCCTGGACGTACAGGCGGTTGATGTCGGCGTCGAACTGGGAGGAGTACGACGTGTTGGCGGTCGGGCCACCGGTCTTGTAACCGCCGATGACGCCGAAGACGTCACCGCGCTTGCCGTCCCAGGCGGCCAGGAACGGGGAGCCGGACGTGCCGGGCGTGTAGCCGTCGCAGTCGATCTGCACGAAGCGGTCGTCGAACTTCTTCGTGGTGGCCGTGCAGTCCCGGGGCTTCTTGGAACCACCGGGGTAGCCGATCAGGTGGGCGTCCTTCTGGGCGAAGTCTCCGGGGCCGATGAACTTGAGTCGGTTGCCGCCGCCGACCGTGGTCGCGAGTACCTGGTTCTTCTCGTTGCGCTGCACGCGCACGAACGCGAAGTCGAGGTCGTCGGCCTTGGAGGAGCCGAGCTTGATGTAACGGCCGTCGAGGTAGACGCGGTTCTTCTCGGCCCGGAAGATCCCGTAGGGCTTGGGGTTGGACGAGTCGTTGTACTTCGGGACGAAGCCGAAGTTCTCGAACCGGTCGGTGTCCGACAGGCAGTGCGCCGCGGATATGACGAGGTTCATGGACGGCGAGTCGACGACGGACGCGGTGCAGAACCGGTCCTCCTTGCCGCCGGCGCGGGTGACGACGAACACGCCGACGTTGTCGAAGCCGCCCGCGACCTCGTGGCTGGGCGCGCGCAGCGCCGATCCCATGCCGTGGGTGTCGCCGAGCCGGGCGCCGTCCGGGTCGTCCAGGGGCCGCGCGTTGCGCAGTCGCTCGGGCGTCCAGTACGCGTCCAGCGCCTTGGCCTCCTGGAGCTGTTCGGCGTCAAGGGGAGCCGGGGGACGGGGTGTCGGGTCGATGCCGAGCGAGCGGTAGTACTCCTCGTCCGACATTCGCGAGGGCGTCGGGCTCGGGCTCGGTGGGACCGGCGTCGCGCCGGGTGCCTTCGTCGAGGTCGGGAGCGGGGTCGCCGATGATGGCGACGTCGGGTCGGGCGTAGGGGAGTTGGTCACCGTAGGGGTGCTCGGCGCTGTCGTCGGCGGCGTGGGTGTTGCCGTCGCGGCGATCGCGGGAGCGGTCAGAAGTGCGGTGCACAGTCCGAGCGCGGCAGCGCTCAGAGTGAAGCGTCTCATCAGTGCCTTGTGTGCTATCGATGGTTCATCCCCGTCTCAAGCGGATGCAAGGAACGGGTAAAGTACAGGTGGTACTAGATCACTGATCAGGGGTGTTTGTCATGTTTCGTGCCGCCTGCCTGGCACTGGTGAGCTGCGCGGCAGCCGCCGCTCTGGCGTTCGGAGTGCTTGCGTCTCCGGCCTTGGCCGGGCCCACCTCGCCACCCCAGTACGCCCCTTCGGCCACCCTCAACGTCGACACCGGAACTCCCGGGCATGAGGTCAAGGCCCTGTGGCTCGACGAGTGGCGCGACGACAACGAGAAGACCGTGCAGGTCACGTCGTCGGCGTTCGAAGCACCCGCGACGCTGACCTTCAACGGCCGCCAGTACGAGGGCAAGGCGCGCCTGCGTCCGGACGCGCATCCAGGACAGGCTCAGGCGCGAGTCGTCACACACGGGGGACAGGCGGTCAAGAAGGCGGTGTTCTGGATCGACCCGGCGAAGGCGTCGAGCGATGACTCAAGTTCCCTGGTGTGGCTGACCGGTGGAGCGCTTGTCGTGGCGGGGGCAGGGGTGGTGGGAGGGTTCGTCGTACGGCGACGACGCACGCACCCGTAACGCCGTAAGAAGCTGTGCGGTGGAGCACCCCGAGCGGGTCCGGCACCTGGCCCTGACTTGCACCGGAGCCGGGACGCGGTCATTGGGAAACAGAACGGGGGAGAGGCCCACGCTCACCATCGGGATTCGACGCACAGTTTTGCAACAGTGAGCTGCACTCGATTACCCCAACCTCATACGCAACATCGGAATTTCCTATTGCGGCATCTACCCGGCTAGCTGTAGCCTGCGGTACGCAAAGATAAGGGCACGTCAAGTAGTATACCTATCGCGTACCTATCGCGTGGAAACGGTCACGTCTCAGGCTGCTTTAAATTGGTCTATGCCGTTCAGTGAAAAGCTGCCGTGGGGTCTGCTGCCGGAAAGTCTCTGCGTCGCGTGCTTCTGAGAAAACGGGGGGATCGAGGGATGTATTCCCTATTGACGCGATTATGGGAATGGAATCGACTCGGGCACCTGACTCGGAGTGTCATCGCCGGCCTGACTGCGTTGCCGTCCGCCACGCTCCTCGCCCGGTCCCCAGGGCGAGGACATGAGTCCGAGACGATCCGTTTGCCTGCCCTGCCCGGCAGGCGTGTGGCACCGCCGGAGTCCCGCGGGGCTGCGCGCTGCCTGGGAAGTCGTGTACAGGGACGGCTTCTGATGCTCATTCAGGTCACCGCAACTCGTCCGGTCAAGGGAAGTCCCGTGACTGCCCGCGCATCCTGCCGGCCATCCACGCGCGGGGCTCACGAGAGGCCTGCCGCACCCGTGCGGCCGCCAGGGTACGGCGACAGGCAGGTTGTGCCCAAGGTCGAAAGAGTCGACCGGAACGCGCCCGCAGCCCACGCGGAGATCTCGATGGTTCCCGCATATCGTTGGTGACGCGGCGGTGGTCTGCGCGTCAGGTGTCACCAGCAGCGATACCAACTCGCAGTCTGGCCATATACGTCCCTGTGAACAATCTGCGCCCTCTTGCGCGTCCATCCGGCTTGCTCGCGCCGGAATTCCACGCACCCGTAGCGGCAACCCATGGACGCACTCGGTGCCAAGCATTTCCATCCGCGTGACCAGGACGCCGACCGTCGGCCGGATCCGATAGATCCGCTCGAAAGATAACGGAGTTCAACAATGTCCGAGTCCACCACGCCCGACATGCGCGCCCGCACCAACCGGCTGACCGACGACTCCCGAGCGCGGGCGAGCGTCCAGACCTCCCTCGCCCCGGGAGCGGTCGATCTGCCGTCGCTCGTGCCGATCATGTATACGTTCATGTTCCGGAACATCGCGAGCGACGGCTTCGTCTACAGCGATCCTCAGTCGCCCGGCGACGTTTCCCGCGACTCGAAGCCGGGTTGCATCATCGCCGCCCCGTCCTTCCCGGCCCTGACCCCCGGCATCGACGAGGACTACGTCTTCAACTGGGTGCGCGACGGGGCCATCACGGCCATGGAGGTGGCGAAGGCCCACATGCCCGTGAGCCCGGGCGGGACGGTGCAGACGCTCAACGACTACGTGCAGTTCGCCGACCTCTGCCACTCCAACGCCCAGCCGACCAAGGGTCACGCCTGCTTCAACATCGCCGGCGACGCCCGCCCGTGGACCGAGCAGAACGACGGTCCGGCCCTGCAGACGATCACCATCCTGGCCGCCTACGACCAGCTCGACCTCGGCACCCAGAAGCGGGCGGTCGACCTGGTGAACTCGAACGTGGCCTTCCTCCTCGGCGTCTACAAGGATCCCACCACGAACCTGTGGGAGGAGCACAGCGGGTACAGCTTCTTCGCCCGGTCCGCCCAGCTGCGCTGCTTCGAGGAGATCAAAGCCTCGAAGATCGTCGGTATCAACAAGCCGACCGGGCTCCGGCCCGCCATCGACTGGCTGCGCCAGGCCCTCGCAGGCCACTGGGACGGAAGCAAGTACGTGAGCATGATGGCCGACCCCGGTAGCGGAGCCCAGCCATCGCCCCAGAATCCCGTCGTCAGCGGGTACGACCCGAACATCGACATCGTCCAGGCGGCCGTCTACGGCGCCGTTCCCGTCATCGACACCAAGCTGCTGGCCACGGCGGCCCAGCTGCGCTCGCAGTGGGAAGAGGGCGGCATCGCCTTCTACCCGATCAACAAGTCGGACAAGGAGCAGTTCGGTATCGGGCCGATGTTCGGCCGCTACCCGGGCGACGTCTACGACGGTGACACCGCGCACCCCGTCCTCGGCGGCCACCCCTGGGCCCTCTCCACGTGCAACGTTGCCGAGCTGCACTACAAGCTGGCCGCCGAGATCAAGTCGAGCGGCAAGGTCCCCGTGGACGACCTGTCAGCACCCTTCTTCGCCCAGTCCGGCATCGAGGCGTCGACGGCCCCGGCGGCAGCCGCCGCCGCCCTGACGGCCACCGGTGACGCCATGGTGATGGCCGTCATCTACCACAGCGACCACTTGGAGCTCTCTGAGCAGTTCGACGGCACCACCGGCTACCAGCGCAGTGTCCGCAACCTGACGTGGAGCTACGCCGCCTACCTGTCCGCCATGCGAGCCCGGGCCGAGGCCGTGTGACCGTGGCCGAACGACTCGAATCCCGGCCGCCACGCCGGTCCCGGCTGCGCCTGGCAGAGGAGGAGTGACTGCCCCATGTACGCGAAGTTCCCTCACGGGGCGGCGAAGCGCACCGATCCCGCGGCGGCGGCCGAGGATCTCTACGACGCCGTCATCGTCGGCGGCGGGATTTCCGGCGCCCTCATCGCCTCACGGCTGAGCGACGCCGGCAGGAGAGTGCTGATACTCGAAGCGGGCCCGGCCGAGGACCTCACCCTGAGGGGCTACGAGAGCTACCTCGACCGGTTCTACTCGGCTGTCAGCAAGGACAACCAGGCCCCCTACCCGGCCGTCGCCAACGCCCCGATGCCCCGCGGCACCGACGCACGGCGCATCACCCCGGGTGTGCCCGACGCCTCGGCCTACATCGTCCAGAGCGGGCCCCTCGCCACCGACACCACCTATACGAGGGTCCTCGGCGGCACCACCATGCACTGGGAGGGCAAGACGCTTCGGATGCTGCCCGAGGACTTCCAGATGCGGACGCTCTACGGCGAGGGGACCGACTGGCCGCTCACCTACGAGGACCTCTCCCCGTACTACAACGAGGCCGAACGCGAGATCGGCGTCTCCGCCGACGTGGAGGAGCAGGCCTACCTCGGGATCACCTTCGACGAGGGCTACGTATTCCCCATGAAGGGGCTGCCCCTGTCCTACCTGGACCAGATGGTCGCCAAGGACCTCGACGGGATGCCGGTCGAACTCGACGGGGAGCAGCGAGAGCTGCGAGTGCGGCCGTTCCCACAGGGCCGGAACGGGATACCGAACCCGGCCTACGACGGCGGGAAGGGTTATGTGCCGCAAGGTGCCGTGAGCACCTACCAGGTCGAGGTCGGCGGGCGGTGCCAGGGCAACAACAACTGCGTGCCCATCTGCCCGGTGCAGGCCAAGTACAACGCCGGCAAGACCCTCGCAGTGGCCCTCCAGAGCGGCCGGGTCGACCTGGTGGCCCAGGCGGTGGCCCACAAGGTGCACATCGACGAGCACACGCGCCGGGTGACCGAGATCGAGTACCGCCGCTACGACCGGCCCGACAGTCCCGGCTTCACCACGATGAGGGCCCGCGGCCGGCTGTTCATCCTGGCCGCCAACGCGGTGGAGAACCCCCGGCTGATGCTGGCCTCCGGCCTGCGCGGTTCGAGCGGCCTGATGGGGCGGAACTTCATGGACCACGCCTACCTGCTGGCGTGGGGCCTGCTGCCGGAGGTGGCCGGCACCTTCCGTGGCACGAACTGCACGGGCGGCATCACCGACCTGCGCGGGGGCCGCTTCCGCAGCCGCCAGGCGGCGTTCAGCGTCGACATCCACAACGACGGCTGGGGCTGGGCCCGGGGCGCGCCGATGACCGACCTGATCGACCTGGTGGACTCCGGTGGCCGCTACGGCGAGTCCCTCCGCCAGGGCCTGGTGGACCGGGTGTCCCGCCAGCTTCAGCTGGCGTTCATGGTCGAGGTCCCCGCCAACCCGAGCAACCGGGTCACCGTGAGCCCGGACTTCACCGACAAGCTGGGGAACATGCGGCCCATCCTCACCTACGACATCCCCGAGTACACGATGCGGGGAGTGGCGTACGCCCGGCAGTTGTCGCGACGGATCTTCGCCCGCCTCGGGGCCGAGGACCACACCGCGTACGACCCGAAGTTCTGGGGCTACGCCGTCCACGACGGCGAGGGGTACGAGATCCGCGGGGGCAACCATCTGGCCGGCACCCATGTGATGGGCCGCGACCCGTCGACCTCGGTGGTCAACGCGGATCAGCGGTGCTGGGATTACGAGAACCTCTACATGGTCGGCGGGGGAAGTATGCCCACCGTGGGCACGTCGAACGTGACGCTCACCGTCGCCGCCCTGTGCCTGCGCAGCAGCCGGGCCATGCTGGCCCAGCTCGACTCCGAGACCGCGCCGATCAACGTGATCTCGACCGGCGCCACCCAGCGCCCACCTCAGGAGGTGGCCCGGTGACCGTGTCGACCATCGAGAACCGTGACGACCTGATCAGCTACCTGCACGCGGCGATGGCGCTTGAGCACGCGACCATCCCCCCGTACCTGACCGCGTACTACTCCATACGCTCCACCACCAACTCCGACGCCGCCCACATCATCCGGGTGGCCGCGGTGGAGGAGATGCTGCACCTGACCCTCGTCGCCAACGTCCTGAACGCCATCGGCGGGAAGCCCGACCTGACCCGCCCCGGCTTCGTGCCGTCGTATCCGGCCTACCTGCCCGATGGGGAGGACGACTTCACCGTCGACCTGCGGCCCTTCTCCCCGGAGGCGGTGGAGACGTTCTGCAAGATCGAGCGGCCGGACAAGGCCCCCAGCGCCGACTCACGGCTGGTGAAGACATCGGACGGCGGGACTCCGCTCCTGGTCTCCAGCCCCACGGCCGAGGGGATGCGCTTCTACAGCATCGGCGAGTTCTACGAGGAGATCATCGAAGGGCTCGAGAAGGTGGCGGCCGACGACCCCGCGCTCTTCTGCGGGAATCCGGCCCTGCAGGTGGAGCCCGAGTACTTCTACTCCGGCGGCGGGGCGATGATCGTCGTCTCCGACCTGGACTCGGCCCAGCGGGCGCTCCGCTTCATCGCCGCCCAGGGCGAGGGCCTCGATTCAGGCATATACGACGCGGACGGGGAGCTGGCGCACTACTACCGATTCCGGCAGCTGCAACTCGGGCGCTACTACCAGGCGGGCGACCACCCCGATTCACCTTCGGGGCCTGAGCTGAGTATCTCCTGGGACGATGTGTACCAGGTGAAGGTGAGCGCCCGGCTGGCCGACTACCCGACGGGATCCGAACTTGCCCGTGTCGCCCGGGACTTCAACGCCGACTACGGGGCCTTCCTCGCCCTGCTCACCAAGGCGTTCAACGGGCAGCCAGGCCTCTTGCAGGAGGCCGTCTGCGACATGTTCCGCCTGCGCGACGGGTTCACCCGGCTGATACGCAACCCCCTGCCGGGCAGCGACGGCCTGCACGCTGCCCCTACCTTCGAGATTCCGGCCGCGGTCGGGTCCGATCCGCAGGCGTCGCCGGATGCCGGCGAGACGACCCGGGCGGCGGTGACGCGATGACCGCCCCGTCGTTCGAGGAGTTCCTCTTCCTGTCGGTCGACCTCACCGCCTTCGAGGAGACCGATCTGCTCGGCACCGGCATGGCCCACAAATATCTGGCGAGAGTGCGGGCCGCCTGCGGCGACGAGGTCGTCACCGCCCTCCTGGATGCCCACCGGGCAGCCCGGGCCGACGCAGCCGGTGACGCCGGAAGCCATGCCCGGACCCCGCTCGACCAGGATCTGTTCGACCGGGCCCTGCGCCACCGGATCTTCAGCGACGACCGGCTCGGCCCGGTGGCCCGCAACGTGATCAAGCTCTGGTACGCCGGGACGTGGTACGCGCTGCCACCCGAGTGGATCGACCGGTACGGGGCCCACACGGCGGCCGAAACCTCCACGGTTACAGCCGCCTCCTACCAGGAGGGGCTGCTGTGGCGGGCCATCGGGGCCAATCCTCCAGGTGCCAAGGCACCCGGATACGGCTCCTGGGCCCAGCCACCGCGCATCGCGGACCGCTACCTGAAAGGGGCGACACGATGACAGATCTGGCTGACCGCCTCAGCCCGGACAAGGTGAAGCTCGGCGTCTGCTGCACCCTGTGGTGGAACGACGACTTCCCCACCATCGACGCGGGTATCTCCTTCGGCCAGGCCGTGAGCGAGATGGCGCTCGCCGGCTTCCAGGGCTGCAGCATCGGGCACAAGTACCCCTCGGACTCTGCCGAGCTCAAGGCCGCCCTCGATCTCCGCGGCCTGCGGGTGTCCGAGCCCTGGACGAGCACGTACTTCACGGTCGGCAAGATGCGGCAGAAGACGATCGCCGCTTTCGAGGAGACACTGGCCCACATCAAGGCGCTGGGCGGAGCCGAACTGGTCGTAGCCGAGTTCGGCGCTTCGTCGCACCTGCTTCCCGTGGACGTGTTCGCCAACCGACCGGTTTTCACCAACGCCCAGTGGGACGCCCTGACTTCGGGCCTAGACGAGCTGGGCAAGATCGCATGCTCGGCCGGGATGAAGCTCAGCTATCACCACCACATGGGCACGGGCGTCATGACCCGGGCCGACATCGACCGGCTGATGGCTTCGACCGACCCGGACCTGGTCCACCTGCTGCTCGACACCGGCCACATGGCCTTTGCCGGCGACGATCCGCTGGACCTGGCCCGGGCCTACGCCGACCGCATCGGCCACGTCCACATGAAGAGCATCCGGCCCGAGGTCGTCAGCCGGGTGCGTGAAGAAGGCCTGTCCTTCCAAGAGGGCGTCGAGCTCGGCGTCTTCACCGTGCCCGGAGACGGCGCGATCGATTTCCGGCCCATCCTCGAAGTGCTGGCCGACGCCGAGTACGAGGGGTGGCTGGTGGTGGAAGCCGAGCAGGATCCGAACAAGGCCGTCCCGCTCGAGTACGCCAAGAAGGCCCGCTCCTACCTCGCCGACGTCCTGGGCTGGTGACGATGAACGTGACATTGGCGCGGGGCTTCCAGCCGAACGTCGAGCGGGACGTGTACTTCAGCTTCTTCATGTTCACGGCCGATCTGCGTCCGCAGGACACCCGCTACACCCAGATCCTGATCACCCATCTGAAGGCCCTGACCGAAATGGGCTACGCCGGCTTCGACGTGCATATCGCCGCCCGGCCCACAACCGTCGACCACAAGCTCGAGCTCGACAGCTACATCGGCCTGCGGAAGGCCTTCGACCAGGCGGGCCTGCGGGAGGTCAGATTCACCACCAACGTCGGGACCACGCGGACCTTCGACCCGACCTCGCCCTACGGGGAGCAGCGTGCACAGGCCCTCTCCTATCTGAAGTCGCGCGTCGACATCACCCGGGCCCTGGGCGGCGGCGACACCATCATGTCGGGTCCGTTCCTCTACCCCTACGGCGTCTTCCCCCTCACGGACGACGGCGAGCCGCTGTGGAGCGACGACCTCCAGGAGTGGATGAAGCCGCGCTTTCACGCGGCCCGTGGAGTCTTCGAGGAACTGTCGGAGTACGCCGCGGCCCGGGAGGTGAAGCTCGCCATCGAGCCCGTGAAGAGCTGGGAGACTCCCCCGCCCAACATGGTCTCGGAGGTCCTCGACTTCCTTGAGGGGCTCGAACACCCGCAGGGCGGCGTGACGATCGACACCGCGCAGGTCCTGATGGAAAGCCAGGGTCCTTCGGTCTTCCGGAACAACATCGCGCGGGCCGTGCGGCAGAACCGGCTGCACTACGTCCATATCTCGGCACCGGACCGGGGCGCGGTGAAGGACAGCTGGATTCCGTGGGACCTCGTGCGCAGCGAGGTCGAGCCGGTGTACCGCGGGCCGTATCTGGTCGAGGTGTTCAACGCGATCCCGCCGTTCGTCAGCTCGATGCGGATGGCGCGCAGGCGCTTCTGGCGGCCCGGCGAGGACGCCCCGGTGCGGGGCGCGGACAGCGCCTACGACGTCGCAAAAGCGGCGCTGGAGGAACTGAACACGCGCATCGCCGCATAGCCCCGCCCTTATCTCGTCCCGTTCCCTATCGGGGAGGTCCCGGATGCCGGCTCAGATGTCGGACCCCATCGTCATGGTCGTGAAACAGGCGGGCGACGTCCGTATTCACACCTTCGTTTCCTCTTTCGGCGACGGAAACATCGCGAACGCGACGCACATCGTCGAGTCCAGGAACTGCCTCGTACTGGTCGACGCACAGTTCCTCGCCCCTTATGCAAGGGAGTTCAGGGCGTACGCGGACAGCCTGCGCAAGCCGATCGACCGGCTGTATCTCTCCCACCGGCACCCCGACCACTGGTTCGGCCTGGGCGCCGCGTTCCGCGACGTCACGGTCTACGCGCTCTCCGAGACCATGACCTTCATCCACGAGCACGGGGACGAGTCGCTCAGCGACCACTGGAAGCTCGGCGGCCTCCTCCCGGAGCACATCGTCGTCCCCAAGCAGGTCGCCAGTCCCGGGCAGGAGACGATCGACGGGGTCCGTTACGTCCTGGACCGGGTGACGGACACCGAGATCGACTTCCACCTCACCCTCGGACTTCCCGAACTGGGGGTGTACTTCGCCCAGGACCTGCTCTACAGCGGCACCCATCTGTATCTGACACCACACCTGGGCCACTGGATCCGGGTGCTGCAGGACCTGCTGGTGTCGGAGTACGAGCTCTTCCTGCCGGGCCACGGCCTTCCCGCCGACAAGAACGAGGTCGCCCGCAACATCGAGTACCTCTCGGCGGCCCGGCAGGCCGCCGGCGACGGCCTTACGGGCGCTGCCTTCAAGGACTTCCTGCTGCAGCGGTATCCGGAGCGCAAGTGCCCGGGCATCTTCGACATCTACCTGCCCCGGCTGTTCGGCGGTGCAAGCGAATACTGACCACTGATCACAGAGGAGTTACGCCATGGCAGAGCGCTGCACGGTCGGGCAGTACCTGGTAGACCGGCTCCACCAGCTGGGTCTTGACCACCTGTTCGCCATCGCGGGCGACTACTCCATCGACTGGCTGAACCGGTATGTCGCGCCGAGCAGCGTCGAAATCATCGAGGAAGTCAACGAGGTCAACGCCGGCTATGCGGCGGACGGATACGCGCGGCTGAAGGGCATCGGGGCCCTCTGCGCCACCTACTCCGCCGGCGCGCTGTGTGCCGTGAACGCCGTCGCCGGCGCCTACGTCGAGAAGGTGCCGCTCGTGCTGATCAACGGCACGCCGAGCATCAAGAAGACCATCACCTTCGAGCAGACCGGCTTCATCGCGCACCACTTCATCACCGGGCGGGAGACCGACCTCCAGTCCTTCGAGCACATCACGGCCGCGGCCATCCGGGTCGACACCCCGGAGCTCGCGCCGGGCCTGATCGACCACGCGCTGCGCACGTGCATCACCGAGCGCCGCCCGATCTACATCGAGCTGCTCCAGGACATGGTCGACCTCGAGTGCGAGCCGCCCAGGGGCGCCCTCAAACCGGCCAAGCCCCTGTCGGACCGGGACAGTCTGACTCAGTCGGTCGCCCAGATCCGCGCGAGGCTCGAAAGCGCCGAGAACCCTCTCATCTGGGTGGGTCCCGAGGTCGACCGGTTCGGCCTGCAGGACAAGGCCGCGCGCCTGATCCAGCAGCTGAACATCCCCTTCGTCACGGAACTCCTCAGCAAGGCCGTCCTCTCCGAGGACGATCTGCTGTTCGCCGGCGTGCTCGACGGTCAGGCCTCGTCCGAGGCCGTCACGGAGCTGGCTGCCGCCTCCGACTTCGTGCTTGCCCTCGGCGTGTGGCTGACGGACATCAACTCCCTTGGCTGGGAACCGGATTACGACAAGACCGCCTTCGCGTCGTTCGACGCGGTCAAGCTCGGCACCTTCTTCGGCGGGCATGTAGCCCTTGAGCACCTGATAAGCGGCATTCTGGCGGAGAAGATCACGCCCAAGTCCCGGAAGCTCCCGGAGCGTCCCGCACGCAGCGCACCTGCCATGAGTCCCTCCGAGATCATCACGTACCAGGGGTTCTACGAGTTCATCCAGCGGTACGTCGACCGGAACACCGTCATCAGCAGCGACGCGAGCATGAACTATTTCGGGAGCCTGCTGCTCGACGTGCCCGCCCCGGGAGGGTTCATCGTTCAGTCGTCGTACTCCTCGATCGGCTACAGCGCGCCGGCCGCGACGGGTATCTGCCTGGCGAAGAAGCCCAATCAAAGGGTGATGGTGTTCTCGGGCGACGGCGGCTTCCAGATGACCGCCCAATGTCTCTCGACGCAGACCCGATTCCAGCTCAATCCCATCATCTTCGTCATCGACAACGGCGTTTACGCCGTGGAGCAGTGGCTCGCCGATGCGGGGGTCTTCCACTCCGACCAGCCGTTCTACAAGCCATGCGTGCTGCACCGGTGGAATTACAGCATGTTGGCAGAGGTCTTCGGTTGCCGGGGGTGGGAAGTTGGCACGTATGGAGAGCTGAGTAATGCCGTGACGGGTGCACTGGAGAACTCAAGCAGCCCGTCCATCATCCAGGTGCGAGTGCCTGACAAAACGATCCCGGACAACGCGAAGTGGAAGACCCAGTAGCAGGACGAACAAGGAGGAAGAATAATGCCGACGAAAATCACTGCAATCTACGAGAACCCGAAATCCCCCGAAGAATTCGAGGCCGGTCACCACGAGCAGATCGCGCTGGCGAAGAAGATCCCCGGAGTCAACAGGATCGAGAGCGCGAAGGTCTGGCCGAAGGAGGACGGCAGCGCGACGCCGGCCTATCGCGTACTCGACATGTACTTCACCGACTACGACGCGGCCAGCAGGGCCGTGACGACCGAAGAGGCATCGGCGTTCGTCGCCAAGGTTTCCGAGCTGGCGACTGGCGGTGTGCGGCTTCTCTTCACCGATGTCGAGGAGGTCTGATCTCGATTCTTCCGAGACGTGGTGTCCTCGCCGCGAGCGACTGGCTGCCCGATGTGTCCCGTGCCGTGGGGTGCCTCTATGTCTTTCGTCAAGTGAGGCGAGGGCTGCGGGGTTCGTACAAGGTGTCGTCGCGGAGCGTGGCGAGCAGGACGCTGATGCGGTGGGGAGCCAGGCGGTAGTCAGACCTCGCATCAAGCGTCTCCAACGGCGCATCCCGGGCCCGCTGACCTTCTGCGGTCCGGGATGGGCTGCTGGCTGGCTCGGCGCTCGTGATCCGGCATGACTCGCAAGATGGCTGGTGCCCCGTCAGGGACTGCCGTTCCCTTGAGATGTCTGCCGGACACTGGCGTCGGCCTGGCCCGCCCGTTGGCTTGATCAGCCGCTTGTCCGCCGCCTTCCGGCGTGACTCATCACAGTTCCGCCACGTGGTGACTCCACCCAGGCCGACGCCTGCCACGGCCGTCCGTCCGGAGGAGAACAACCGCGTGACCATGCTCGCAGAACATGTCGACGGCGTCATCGGCGTCGCCACTCGCCGAGGCACCCTGGCCGCAGCCGCCATCAACCCCATCGGCGCCGTCCTGGAGGCCACCGACGCACCAGCCCACGGTCGCGACTACCAGCGCCTTCTCGACTTCGCCCCCTCGCACGTGCCCGGCCGCCGCTGCTGGGCACTCGAAGGAATCGGCAGCTACGGCGCCGGCCTCGCCACCATCATCGAGGACGCTGGCGAACGCGTCATCCAGGTGTGCCGCCCCAGGCGCCGGCTGGTCCGCGGCGGACGCAGGGTGGACATACGCGACGCCATCCGCGCAGCCCTGACCGCCGAGCACGTCATCCAGCCTCGCAAACGCGGAGAACGGTGAGGCATGCGACTGCTGCTGGCCACCCGACAGGGCGCCGAGCACGCCTCCACCGCGGCGACCAACCAGCTCCAGGCCCCTGATCATCTACGCACTCGACGACCTCCGCACCGAAATGCGCCGCCTGAGCCGACCGCAGCAGGTCACACGCGGCGCCTGCCTCCGGCACCGCACTGTCCACCGAGCGCCGCATGACCATCCGGTCCCTGCGCTCCACAGCCCAGCGGATTCGGCACCTCCAGGCCGAGGCCCGCGAGCTGGAGAACGAGATCCTGCGGCTCATCCGCCAACATGCCCCCGAATCACTGGAGTTGCTCGGTGTCGGGCCGATCACTGCGGCTCAGATCCTGGTTGGTTGGTCGACCCGGGCAGGTTCCGTTCCGAGGCCGCCTTCGCCTCCTTCGCTGGCGTCGCGCCTGCCGCCAGATCTTCAAGGTCCTCGAACGACGGACCCGGCCGGACCCGTCAGAGCTTCCTCAACCGGCTTGACACGACATAGCAGCCTCGGCGGATCATCCCCGCACGCGCGGGGAACTGAAGGTGATGTTGCACGGTTTCCAGCAGGGTGGCCGCGGCTTCATGTGGGTCGGCGGGACCACACGCGCTCTTCATGCTCATGTGGCCGAGGCCGAGCCGGGAGATCGCGGGGCCGACGGGGCCGACGAGTCCGAGCGTGGTGGTGTGCGTCGTTCCTCCGTCACGCTGCCAGGGCCGCGCGGAGGAACTCGCGGATTTCCGCCCGGGCCGTCTCGGCCTGCGGTTCCACACCGGGCATGGCGAGGAACGCGTGCTTCGCTCCCGGATATTCGGTGAGCCGTACGAAGGTCCCGGCCGCCCGCAGTCGCTCGGCGTAGCGGCGGCCGTGATCGGCGACCGCGTCCTGAGTCGGTACCACGAGCAGCGCGGGCGCGAGCCCGTTCAGGTCGTCCGCGTACAGCGGCGAGAATGCGCGGGCGTCGGTTCCCGGTGGGACGGCGAGCCGCTGGAGGAGCCGCAGTTGCGGCATGGCGCGGGTCGGGCTGTATGCGTACTGGGCGATCGAGGGGTAGTCGTACATCGTCTCGGTCACGTCGACGGCGGGGTTGACCAGCACCTGCGCCTTGAGTCGCAGGCCGGCCTCCCGGGCCCGGATCGCGGTCAGGGCGCTGATCAGCGCGCCGAAGCTCTCGCCGAAAACGGCCGTGCGCGCCGGGTCGACGCCCCACTGCGCAGAGTGCCGCACCACATGCCGGAGTACGTCCCAGCCGTCGTCGGCGGCGTTCTTGAGCGGGCTGTCCGGGGCGATGAGGCGGTGCTCGACCGAGACGACGAGTGCGGGCAGTTGAGCGGCGAGGTGGCTGTTGGTCCAGTCGCACTGCACCGCTGTGCCCACGAAGCTGCCTCCGTGGATATGGACCACGAGTGGCAGGTCGGTTCGCGCGGCGACCTCGCAGCCGATCGACGCCGGCCGGTACACCCGGACCGGGAGGTCGCGGCCAGGCAGCGCGACGTCCTGCCACTCGATCGCGGCTCCGGGGTCTGGCTCCCCGGTGATCGCCCGCGCCGCGCTGGACGCCCGGAAGCGGTTCTCCGCCTCGCGGTAGGCGATGAGTTCCTCGGTCGTGATCGCCTCGAAGTCCGGCTCTGGCGGCCGTGTCACAGCAGTGGTCTCGCTCATATCCGCGTCTCTCCTTCGCTTCCTTCTGCCGCCCTGTCCTCTCGGCGAGCATGTGTCCCTAGTATGCACGCGGTGCGTGCAACAGCAAGTGCATAAGTTAAGCTGTTCCGGACGAGAGGGGCGAGATGGCAGGCCGAAGGCGTTGGTCAACCGACGAGATCCTGGACACGGCGGCAGAGCTGCTGCGCACGAGCGATGCCGAGTCGTTCAGCGTGCGCAAGCTCGCAGCAGCGCTCGGCACCGACTCCTCCAGCCTCTATCGGCACTTCCGCAACAAGACCGAACTGCTGCGCACGGTCGCCGACCGGATCCTGGTGGCCGCGATGGATGGCTACCGTCCCGAGGGCGACTGGAGGCAGCGCATCACCGCCGTAGCCCTGCGCTTGCGAGAGGCCTTCGGCCAGCAACCCCAGCTCGCCGCGATCTGGGGACGCTACGCATCGGGCGGCACCGGTTCCCGGCTGGTCATGGAGGAGGTGCTCCAGGCCCTGCAAGCCTCAGGCCTGCCCGAGGAGGAGATCCCGGCGTGCTACCACCGGATCGTGATCCTCCTCTCCGCGCTGATCGCCTCCGAGGCTGGCATCGGCACCCTCACCCCCGAGGAGTACGAACAGGGCATGGAGCAGTTCCGTGTCGCGGTCCTGGGGGCCGACCCCGAACGCTTCCCCGCCTTGGCGCACTTCGCCCGAGAGATTCGCCCCCTCGGGGCAGACCGCCGCACCGCGTTCGAAGAGATCCTCGCCGCCCACCTCGCCCATATCGAGTCCGCAATCCCCTGACGCGCGCTCTTGGCCTCCTGGCCGGTTGACTCAGGAGTGTCGGCAAACTACGGCGAGCTCAAGCGGTCAGTGCATCACCGCTGTTGAGAAGGTCAGCGTCGACCTCTGCCGGAGTTCGGTAGCTGTGGGTCTTGCGCGGACGGTGGTTGAGTTCGTAGGCGATGGCGTCGAGGTCAGACTGGTTGAACGTGCGGAGGTCTGCGGCCTTGGGCAGGTACCGCCGCAGCAACCGATTGGTGTTCTCGTTGGTGCCGCGCTGCCATGGGCTCCGCGGCTTGCAAAGATAGATGGGCGTACCTGTCTCGGCGGTGATGGCTTGGTGCTCGGCCATCTCACGGCCCCGGTCCCAGATGAGCGTTCGCCGCAACTGACTGGCAGCCGGGCGGCCATGTCATGAGTCGGGGATGCGGCGGACACCGCAGGTCGCGATCAGCCGATCGAACGGCGCGCGCTCCAGCCAGCCGCGCATGCCATCTCCCGCAGTCCGGGTCGGTGCGTACCCGGCACGGGCGAGCGCGGCACGGGTCGCAGAGACCAGCGTCGGGTCGACGCCGAGGGAGTACACGCTGCCGTCCCCGAGCGATGAGCCAGGAGAGCCGAGTCGTAGCCGGTCCCGGCACCCACCTCCAGGACCTTGTGACCGTCGGCCACGTTCAGGGCCTCCAGAGCATGCGAGCCATGACGGAGGTCTGGCTCGACGAGCTCGTGGTCGTGCTGTGAGCGTCGGTCTGGGTGAGGAGGGACACGTCGCTGTAGGCGGTGGACGGCCATCCGGGCTCGCCGTCGCGGTAACTGTGGAGGCCCTCGGGCGTGCGGACGGTGAAGGCCGGGACGAAGGCCTCGCGCGGCACCGTCGCGAAGACACGATACCTTCGCGGGCTGCTGATCGCGCCGTCGTCCGTGAGCTGGTCCGCGAGGCCCCGACGCAACTCGTCGGGGGTGGCCACAGTGGTCATCGGCAAGGTCCTTCCGACAGGTCAGCAACGGCTGCGGCGATGGGGGCACGCAGTTCCGGGATGAACCCGAGCCGTCCGCCCGAGTTCAGATCGCTTCTGACCGCGGTTGTAGGGGACCCTCGCCCTCCCCTGAGCGTCGTACGATCCTTGGGCGCCGGTCTCCGAGACACCCTTGTGGCGGCGGTTTCCGCTGGATGGGCATGGGGCGGGTGGCGATCACCCGTCTCATGACGATCGTCGACATGAGCTGGTTGGTATTGGCCCGCTGCTCCTCGAAGAGGCGCTGGTAGGCATCGAGGTCTTCGGTCTCCACACGCAGCAGGTAGCCGGGGGTGCCGAACAGTCGCTCCGCCTGGTTCACCTCGGGGATGGCCACGAGCCCTTCGTCGAATGCGGCGAGCTGCTGGCGGTCACTGTGGCGCAGGTGGACGAAGACCGGGACCTCGAAGCCCAACCCGACGGCGGCGCCGTGAGGGTGGCGTGGTACCCGCTGATCACGCCGCTGCGTTCGAGATCCCGTAGACGGCGCTGACCGCGAGACACGCTGACCCGTACGCGTTTGGCCAGCTCCGTGATCGTCTGTCTCCCGTCCCGCTGGAGCTGCGCAAGAATTTCGCGGTCGAGCTCGGGGAATGATCGAACGGCCGGGATTTAGAGCCACCGCTGTGCCGCCTCGACGCTGTCCCCGCCACTGGTGTTGAAC
The DNA here is from genome assembly GCF_001953885.1 of Streptomyces sp. IMTB 2501. Taxonomy (GTDB): domain Bacteria; phylum Actinomycetota; class Actinomycetes; order Streptomycetales; family Streptomycetaceae; genus Streptomyces. The sequence goes on from NZ_MQUS01000022.1 coordinate 58,646, forward strand.
GCGATCGCGGCCTGGGGCGCATGGCGGCGGATCAGGTTCACCAACTGCTCGAAGAGCGGAAGCAGCTGCTCAGCCTTGCGGATCCCGCCGCCGACGACCACGACATCCCACGGCTGCTTGGTCAACGATGCGACGAGGGTCGACTCGGCCGACTCGTCGAACACGATCAGCGTCATGGCCGCGTCGATGCCGTGCTCACCGAACCGGGCCAACTCCGCATCGAGCGCCACACGAACCGCCTCGCCGTCGACGCCAAGTATCGCTTGCGGGTCGTAACCAACAACAAGTGCAGAAGGCATGCGACCAACCTATCGAGCCCTGCACAGCATGATCCGCCGGATCCTAGCTGCGGGGTGCGGGACCCAGAGGGCCGAGCAGGTCGCTGCTGCTGGCCTGCGGGTCGGTGCTGGTGCTGTACTCCAAGGTTGTTTCGATCATCTCATCGATGGTCAGGAACCCGTCCTTGTCCACGTCAAGCCTGGCGAACGTCTTCTCAGCCTGGGGTGCAGGGACGCCGAACGCCCGGAAGAAACCCTGGTATTCGTCCAGGCTCACCTTGCCGTCTCCGTCGCGGTCCATCGCATCGAAAAGGCGCCTTCTCCGGTCAGCCCTTTGCCGGGTGTGTGCAGCGTCAGCATCGGCCAGAGCTGTTTTGAGTTTGTCGGTGATGAATTCATCGAGGGAGATGCGCTGGTCACCGTCGACATCCATACGCGATGCCATGCCGTCCCACATCTCTTGGAAGACCGCGGCGACGGCGACCGCGCGCCGCGAGCCGGTATCCGAGAAATTCGCGTTGATTCTTTCCGCGATGATCTCGAAATCACGGCGCTCGATGTAGCCGTTGCCGTCGGCGTCGTAGGCGCCGAAGAGCCTGGCCATCTTCTCGCGGAGAGTACCCTCGGACATCTTGGCCACCCTTCCAAGAATATGCGTACATTTTCATCACCATTCAATCCTCTCTTGGTCGTTCAGTCCGCGCAGCGCGCCGTAGAACAACGGGAGATGCCCCGTTCGGGCGCTGACCGCCCGACGAAGGCCGCTCGCGCGGAGGACGGTCCTACTGAGGCCGTCGTGCCGGTACGACGCTGCCGCGCTCCGGCAGACAGCCCGAGTCGGGTCATGCCGCGCCGGTCGGTGACGTGCAGGAGCTTCGCGCCCGGCAGCAGGGGTGACGCCTCAGACGAGCATGAAGGAATGCCGACAACTGCTCCGCCCGTTCCTGAGCCGGTGGGGGGTGAGCCGGGTCTTGTGCAGACGGGCTCTTCCGGGGGCACGAACGGTGTTGGCCAGTCAGCCTGCGCGTAGCGCCACGCTGTTGATGTGTCTGACGTTCGGCTCCTTGTGGAATGAGATCGGCCGGCCGGGTGTTCGGCCCGCCGGCGGGCTGGGGTGAGGGGCCTGGGAGGTTCGGTCAGGTGGTGTGTTGGGTGTCGAAGCCCGCGGTGGTGTCCGGCGTCTGCCCTGTAGTCGAAGGAGTACCTGGCCGGGAACCTCAAACGCTGTGTCCGGCCAGGCAGCCAACTGACGTGGGCGCCTGCCTCCACCTCGCCGCGGCGACCGTGCCCGGCCCCCGGACCGCAGATGGCCAGGCTGCTCGATCCGCTGCGGGGAATGCATGACCCTGCGCCAGCACCGAGCCCACAAACCCGGCACATGGCCCCGGCCACCGCACTACAAGCCTCAATACGTATCGCCTCGTTGTTCACCCCCCGACAGCACCGTCACGTCTGCGACCGACGCGAACAACAGCTCCTCTGGCCGGGCACTTCCTCTTCCACGGGGCCAAACTGCTGGCCACACGAGCAGCGTTACTGATCATTTTGAGGCAACTTCCCTGAGGCAGTCGCAGGCGACCGCAGCCACTCGCCGTGCACGCTTCACGGAAGTTGAGCCAAACCGGGATTCGTGAACAGACCCACCAGCGGGGCAAACTCATCGAATCCACAGCAGGGAAGTGACTCACGTGCCCGTCACGCGAAATACGCTTCGACCTGCGCAGGCGCTTGACAACTCTAGACAACCGGCGGCCGGCGATACCACGTGCACAGCTTCAAGCTGGCCGCCGAAGCCGGGGAACACGAGTTCGCGGCGACCGCCTTGCGGGGCCTGGCGGATCAGGCCGTCGACCTGGGGCATCCGCCGCTCGCGCTGCGTCTGGCCGAGGGATGCGAGCGGTACGGGACGAAGCTGGGCCGGCCCAAGCCCTTGGCGTACTACCGCAACACATTCGCGCGAGCAGCTGCCGCCGACGGAGACGGAGCGACGGCGGTGAGGATGCTGCCCGGTGCGCAGGCGGCCATCCAGCACGCTCCGACAAGCAGGGCCGTTCCTGGGCGTCCCGCTGCAGTCACCGCCGATAGGCACACGCGTCCGCCATGAACCACGCCACGCTCGGTGACCTCGGCGTCGCCGAAGAACACCTTCACCTCCCACTCGACATCCACGGCTTGGACCGCAAGCGCACCCGAGCGATCGTGCCTGCGGACCTCGGCCACGTGCAACTCAACCGTGGCAACGCTCCTCAGGCGCCGGCCACGTGGTGCGACTTCCTCAACTGCGCCAACTGTGCCAACGACGCGTAGTCCGTTCGAGTCACCGACGCCCTCACCAATGTTGAGGCCCGCTTCCCCCCTCCGGGTACCGGCTCTAACAACCGGCCAATGGGGGCAGCCGGTAGCTCAAGACAGCCGCGCGAACCTCACCACGCCACCACCACCTCTCCCGCGCACGCTGCACCTTCTTGTCCACGGCGTCATCCGGTCAATCCCGGCCCGCATGCCCACGACAGCAGACCAGGCACAAGAAGGATGCATCCGGCCAAGCATCCTGGCCATAAACCAGCTGCCTCCGGCGCATACTCCCCTCAAAGCCCGCGCCAGGAGGCACCATGATCGACCCACACCCACGCCCCGGAGACATCGGTCTCACCAACATCAACGGACCCATCGGCAGACTCATCAGGCTGGGTGAGTGGCTCAACGGAGACGGGTTCGGCGCCTACGCACACGCCTTCGTCGTCCTGCCGAACAACCAGCTCATCGAAGCCGACCCCGGCGGTGCCGCCATCCGACCACTCAACAGCTATGCGGCCACGGCGACCATCTACGTCTACCCCGACGGCCTCACCGACCAGCAACGCACAGCCATCTGCGACGCCGCACGCAAATACGTCGGAGTGCCCTACGGGTTCACCGACTACCTGGCCCTCGCTCTACACCGGTTCCACATCCCGGCACCCGGCCTCCGTGGCGCCATCGCCGCCAGCCGCAGCATGATCTGCTCGCAACTCTGCGACAAGGCCTACCAGGACGCCGGCATCCAACTGTTCCGAGATGGGCGTTGGCCGGGCTTCGTTACGCCGATGGCGCTCTACGACCTGCTCGCCGTCGACTCGCGCTGATCTGGGATGACCGGCTGCGCTGCGAGCCGCCGCATGAACTCGTGGGCGAACGTCCGCACCTCCTCGATGCTGGCGGCACCGCGCAGGATGTTGCAGCCGTAGTGCGCGGTCTGGAGGTCATCCCAGGCCCAGGCTCCACCCTCGGACTCGTGCACAACGTGGTCGATGGACAGGGTCCAGACGGTGCTCCGCATCATGATGGTGCAGTCAACCGGGCCAGGCAGATCTGGCAGGTGAAGTTGTCCCGGGCAGCCAGGGCCTCGACGTCTACCTGCTCCCAGAGAAGGCCGTTGGCCTCCCCTCTCCGTTTTGCTGAGTTACTGGCGTTACGGAAGCGGGCGTTGAGGTCGACGAACTTCGTCGCACGAGTGCGAGCCGCCCCCACGCCGGGATTCTCCTTCGGCCACGCCTTCCGGGAGGCTTCGAGGCGCTCGGAGTACTTCTCCGGCCATCGGCGGGTGGCTTCGACGGCGCGTGCGTAATGCCCGGTTCATGGTCGGGGAAAGCCGAGCCGGCCGGGCTACGTGACACCGATGTCCCTCTGAGACCTGTTTGGCAGCCAGTAGACGAAGCGATCAGTCCAGGCGCGGGTCGAAGCGGCGATAGGCGGCCGTGGCCAGGAAACCGCTCAGGACAACAGGCTCCGAGCCAGACGGTTACATGGACTCGACGAGCCGGCGTACACGTGTAGTGGGTGGAACCCGCCCGAAACCGGGACGCAGTTGTAGGTGACCGAAGACCCGACCAGCGGGGTATACGTGAACATCCAGCCACTGGGTGCCGGCCCGGTGTCGCCCTTGGGCCCTTGGGCGCCGTCCGTACCGTCCTTGCCCGGCGTACCGGATGGCCCAGCCGGGGCCCCTCCGGGCCAGCGACGGTAGATGCCGGCCCGGGACTCCCACGTGCTCCGGACGCGTTCGACTGGCCTGGCGAACCGCTACTGCCATCCTTGCCAGGAGCCCCCGACGGGCCAGGGCTGCCTGGCGCTCCTGCACCACCGGACGGCCCCGCTGGCCCCGGGACTCCGGGAACACCCTGCACACCTCGGACAATGCTGCTCGCCGCAGGCGGGCGGGGCGTCAACCCATGCCGCTTCAACTGCTGCCGAGTCGTGTCCAAGCCAGAAGCCCGCTTGGAAATGACGGTGCACCGCGCATCCTGTTCACGTTGGAGCCGATGATCCCCACCCTCGGCGATCCGCAGCACGAGCACGGCGAAGACCACCGCGACCAAGGCCAGTACCTGGACACTGCCGTTAGCGATACGTGCCACTCTGGGATTTCGCCAATGTGCCTGCCGTGCTACTTACTTGGTGACCCTTTCGGGAAAACTGGGGAGCGTCCTGGCCGACCGGGATCGCTCCGGCCCCGGAAGCCCGGGAGCACTAACCCGCGAAGATCGCGTCCGCCCCAACCGGCCGTGCCGCCGACCATTGTTCAGGACACCGGCACGGCCGGAGCTGCGCGTTGGTACTGGATGCCGGAGGTGCGGCCCGCTGGTCACGGCATGTGGAAGCTGACCTCTGGGAAGGCCGAGGTGGGTCCGTTCAAGATGGGCTGCGGGATGCCCCTCAGGTGGAGGTCGAAGAAGGCCGCGACGGAGGTGCGGGTGAGCTGGACGGAGCGCTGGGACGAGAGGGTCGTGCCCGGGGGGCGGGGATGCCGAGTTGGTCGGCGAGGACGGGCAGGTCGGTGAAGCCGGCGTGGTTGGAGCCGGTGAAGGTCAGCCATCGTTTCCAGCCCTTGAGCCGGCCCCAGGCGTCCGTCCAGGTGGGGTCCTCGTCGGCGCCTGTGGGATGGCCGATCATCATGAACGGGCGGTCGCCCAGGCCGTTGTCGGGGACGGGTACGAACATGGTGCCGTCGAGGTTGACCCCGGCCAGTACGCGCTGGTCGTGGGCCATCGTGGGGACGGCGGAGGCGCCGCCGAGGGAGTGCCCCGCCACGCCGATCCGTTTCCTGTCGATCACGCGGGCGTAGCGCCAGGCAGGGTTGCGGCGGCTGATCAACGCGTCGATGACGAAGGAGCGGTCCTTCGCCCTGCTGTCCTCGATCGCCTGAGGCGGGTAGGCGTCGGGGTCGTCGCAGATGGTGCAGGTGAGGGTCTGCCCGTCGGGGAACGTGGTGCCGGAGTTCTCGTAGGTGTGGTCGACGAGGGCGACGACGTAGCCACGGCTGGCGAGGTCCTCGGCGAGGCTGGTGAGTTCCGTGCGGGGCATGGTGAAGCCGGGGGAGAGCAGGATCAACGGGAATCTGCCGTGTTGCGGGACCGCGTCGGTGTGCGACCAGGTGCGGGATTCGCTGACCGCTCGGGCGGAATCGTGGTGCTCGGCACCTTCATCTGGAGCATGAGCCGGGCGGCCCCGGTGGTCATGTAGGGGGCAGGACCGCCGGTGCCGGGCCGGGTGGGGTAGTACATCGACACCATGAGCTGCCGGGGTCCCGCCGAGGGGACCCATGGGTCCTGGCGGTGCTGGTCGACGAGATGCAGGATGTCGCGGCCGACAGCGTGTGGCCCGGTCGGGGAAGGCAATGTGGCGGGGGCGACGTCGGTGCCGATAGCCGCAAGGGTGCGATGCGCGGGAATGGTGGCGGCCGGCGCAGGAGCCGCCGCGACAACCGGCAGCGGCAGGGCGAGGGCCAACACGACAGCGGTAGCCGTGCGACGGGTTCTTGTCATGCTGGTGACGCTAGAGCCGCGACATCGGAGCGACGTCCGCTGAGAGATGTAAGTGAGGTCCCCTCAGAGATGTACATGGCCGACCTGCACACCACCGGGAGACGTAGGGGACACGTCCTGCACCCGCAGGTCGGTGCGCCAGGGCTGGCCGCACGCAACCGCAGGGCGGGCACGATCCGCGGAGACAACCCGGCACCGGACCGAACGCGCAACCCATGCCTCGGCCACGGCAACCAGGGCCGATCCACCTCATTGTGTTAGCCGTTGTTATTCGCCAGTTGCCAGTCGATATGCCAGGTGCTGGTCTGGCCGGAGGCCAAGCGCCGAGCAGATTCCGAAGCCGTTGGTCGATCATGTGAAGGCTGGCCTCGCCGGCGCTATGGTCGTTGAATTCGGCGTGACCACTGGTGAACCGACCATCGCTGGCCATCCGCTTCTGGACGGCCTGGCCTGCATCGCCATCCAGCACGCTGAAGCAGACGAGGGTATACGCGCACGGGTAATCCCGTCGCCGTGCCGGTAGCCCGGTTGGCCGGCCTTCACTAGGAAGTGCTGGAGCGCGTGCCGCGGTGGCGGTGCCGAAGCGCCGCAGGGAATCGCGCTGCGACCATTTGCCGCCGCTGGCCTGTCACCGAGGGTAGGCCGTCTAATGGACACCGAGCACTGAGATTCCTGGGAAACGGGCATATTCACCAGCCTGGTTCCCGGGCCATCGAGCCCCGGGAACCAGGGGGTGTGGTGGAAATACCTACCGATTTCTTCCTTGTTGCGGCCAACCGGTCGCAGCAAAGAAGACGAAATCCCTGCTGAAGGTCAAATTCGCAGTCTTTTCAGGGATCCGTGCCCGATAGCCTCCGACACAAGACCGTATGCGGTGGCGTCTATGAAGCGAAAAGCCGCCAATTCTGGCTTATACTTCCGTTGCAGTCTCTGATGACAGCCTGGCTGTAGCTTCCCGCCATGTCCAGACACTGCCCCTCGAACAAGGCGTTCTCGAAGATGATGCGGCCCCCGGGACGCCGTTCCTTGTACCAGCGCTGCCCGAACTGCACAGCAGTGCAGTCCTGCAGCATGACAGCCCCGTGCGAGCCCGAAGGAGCCACACACTTTCCGCTCTGCGCACCCACGATGGCCACGGTGTCATCCGGCTGATCGGCCAAAGACCATCTCTGGTTGATTCCCCCGTTAGCAGACCAGGTGACAACCGGAGTTCCGCTTATGGTGCCGAACCCGTAGGCGTCGAGAACCTGCTGAGGGCTGGAGTCGTTCGACAGGACGCTGTACCCGCTGTCCGACCGCACGCTCGGGAGATTTTCTTGAGCATGTGCGGCAGGGGTACCGAGAGCAAAAAAGCCCAGTACACCAGCAGTGGCCACCGCGAGCGGAACGTTCAGGAACTTCATGGAGCAACTCCTCGAAGATTGAACCGAAGGGAATTGCCGAGCACCGAGATACTCTCCTCACCAGGCCAGAAGCGCAAGAGGTAGACCAACCCCTTCCAGTCAAAAAACCGCCGACCGGCCAGAAACACCCTCCACGTCATCCTCATTCATTGAAAACACGACTCTCTCGCACGGCAATCAAACCGAAATGGAGTCGTTCTATCTCTGCAAATAGTTGATGGATGCATCAGGGTAACAATGCCTAACAGAATGAGGTGGGCTGGTGTTAGTAGCCGTGTGCAGAGGCCGGGTTGAGCGTTGTCCGGCTCGTGGGGGCGTCGCCGTGGGATCGTGTCGGAGAGGCTGTGGGAGCGGATCGAGCCGCTGCTGCTGCACAAGGAGCAAAGGTTCCGTCACCCGGGCCGTAGACGGTTACCTGACCGGCAGGTGCCCTGCGGGATCCTGTGCGTGCTGCACACCGGGATCCAGCGGAGTTCCTGCCGCAGGAGCTGGGGTTCGGCTCAGGCATGACGTGCTGGCGACGTCTGCGCGACGGGAACGAGGCCGAGGTCTGGCAACGGCTCCAGGAGGTGCTCTTGGCCGAGCTGAACGCGGCAGCCCAGCTGGATTGGTCCCGCTGCGTCCTCGACTCCAGCCAGGTCAGAGCCTTAAAAGGGAGAGCCGGATGGGCCCCTCGACGGTCGACCGGGGCCGGGCCAGCTCGCAACATCACTTGATCATCGACGGACACGGCACTCTGCCGGTGGTCCTGCTCGACGCCATGCCGCCGGTCCGCGGCCGGGTCGGCCATCCCCGCTACACGCCGTACTCCCTAACGCGTGTCCGACGGCTCGTGTGACCGAGCCGTGCTGGTGCCGTTCCGGTCGATGAGGGGGCGCGGTGATCTGTCGGATCGGGCGTGGGCTCGTCTAGAGCCGCACTTGCCCAAGAAATGGTGGCCGGCCGGAGCATGGGGGGTACCGTGCGGGAGCGCCGGAGGGGCGTACGGGGGACGTGATCACGGGTCCCATCGCTCAGCTAGGCGCGCCGCGACTCGCAAATATCCCTGGAAGATCCGAGGAGTCACGCTCAGTAACAACGGGACCACTGGGCGTCCCTTGATCCATCTATCCAGTGCCGCAGGGCCGGTATCCCGCCTGTGCGCGGATTCGTTCGCTCGCCACTAACTCAGCGTGGATGCTCGGCCGCATCTCCACGATGGCGTCGGCGTCCTCCTGGGCGCCCTCCTCGTCGCGCCAGAGGTAGACCCGCACGTGTTTCGCTCGGTGAAGGCCGCGCGCCTTCCACTCGGTCATCAGGTCGGCAACGACGAGGGAGAGGGCGTACTGGGGGCCCTCGCTCGAATCGTCGGCGGTGATCGTGCCCCGCCACCGTTCGGGGTCGCTGCCGTAGGGGCGCCATCCCTCTGAGCCGTGCGGTTCAAACACCCGGTACACCCAGTCCGTCTCGGTGTCCATAGCACCGATCCTGTCACCAATGGGGCCCGTGCGTCGTGTCGGATCGACGCTCGCAGTGCGTGGGTCGACCGGCTGCAGGCCTGTGAGCGGGCTGGCGCGCTCGTCTCGCGGTACCCTCTCGGAACTGCGGGCCAAGATCACGCTGATAGCGCCCTCAGAAGCGACCGGAGCCCTCGCCCTCCCCGCTACTGGACCGGGCAGCACAAGACCACCACCGGCATCGCCGAGACGTTCTCGCGGGCCGGAGTGGAAGACCTGACCATTCGCAACATGATCAAGTCCGCCAAGGGCACTGTGAAAGCCCCCGGCACCCGCATCCGCCAGAAGGCAGGGCTCAACCGCAGCATCGCCGGGGAAGCATGGCGCCGCATGGTCACTGTGCTCGGACACAACATGGCCGACCGAGGCGGCATCGTGGGGAAGGCACCCGCACCAAACACCTCGCGCCGCTGCTCGGCCTGCGGCTTCGTCATCCCCGGCTGCCGGGAGACCCAGGCACGCTTCGTGTGCAAGAACCCCGACTGTGGGTTCAAGTGCAGCGCCGAGACCAACACGTCACGCAGCATCGATCACGCCGCGGGACTGGCGATGTCAGGACTGGATTCCGCCCCGTTTACGGGGCGGAGGCAGTCAAGGCACTGGGACCGAGCAGGCGACCGATCCGCCCGTCACCGTGGGTGCGGCCAACAGCGCCGGAGGAGGCGTCTGCTGGAGTTGACCTCACGTGCCAGGGGGTAGGCGCGCCGATCACCGCTGCCGGGGATGGCTCACTTGTGAAGGTCGAGACGTCCGCAGACCCGCTGACGCCCAGCTCGCAGGTCGTGGTGCGCCAAGTCAGAGCAGTGGAAGGCACGTTGATGGTCGATGCCGCCGGGTGCGGTCCTCCGGGGTTGTGCCCGGATTACGGCTGGCGGGCCATCCGGGTCCACAGACGTTTTTGGCGCCGCCTCGCCGACACGCTCTCGGTCTGGAGACCGTGATTCGCCTCCGTGCCCGCTGCTTCTCCTGCGATAGCCCCGGGCGCCGACGCAAGACCTTCGTCAGCTCTTCCTCTGCACCTCACAGTCCAGTGTCCAGGATGTCTGTCCATCAGGGGGAAGTGTCACCTGACGTGCGAAAACGCCGGGCAGGCCGAAACGCCGCTTGGACTCGGCTGCCTGCATCCGGCGCCCGATCGAGACGCTGGGACCCGTAAGCGAGCCTGTGACGGTCCGGTTGTCGTGGTTTCGTATCAAAGACCTGCTGGATGACCTGATGGAGCAACCTCTGGCCTGGCACGCCCATCAAACGGGAAGGAACTGACCTTCTTGCCCCCTTTGGGGCAGTACTAGCCGGAGCCGCAAGATGAGAAACCGATCCGCCGGGGTCCACCGGTCCCGTGGCCGGCGCCGTGCGTCCCGTGCCCGTCGCTGGATCGTCGGGGCGGTGTCCGTGGCCACGCTCGGACTGGTCGCCTGGCAGGTGATGAGCTACTACGAGATCCCGCCGTTCACAGACAAGGGCGACCCCGTCAACTACGACCAGGCCGACAGCGCGCAGCACGGGAAGAGCACGAAGGCCGCCGACTCCAAGACGCTGATGCCCACGGGCCCCAGGGCCGAGTTCAAGAACGTTAAGACCCTGAGTGACGGCACCCATGTAAGCGTCGTCACTCTGGACGGACCGAAGTCCGGGTTCAAGGGCAAGGTGTGGGTCTGGGCGCCCAAGGAGTACCGGGAGGCGAAGTTCGCCGCGAGTGGCTTCCCCGTGATGATCGCCCTGCCCGGCGGTCCCGGCAACGACAGCAACTACTGGTCGGTGGGCGAGTTCGGCCCGAACAGGCTCTCGCTGGAGAAGAGCATCTCCAAGTGGTACGAGGAGGGAAGGAGTAAGCCCTTCCTGCTGGCCATGCCGATCCTCAATCCGGGACCAGACACACACGGCATCTACTGGGACGCCAGTGACATCCCCAACCAGCCGAAGATGGGCACATGGCTGACAGAGGATGTCCCGGACCTCATGAAGGCCAACTTCCGCACCATCAAGGACCGTGCGGGCTGGAGCTACATGGGTTCCTCCACCGGCGGCTTCGCGAGCCTGAAAGCCGTCCTGAAGCACCCCGACAAGTTCAAGACCGCCATTGCCAACGGCCCCGACATCGTCCCCGACTCCCCGCTCTGGCGGGGCCACGAGACGGAGATGCGGGAGAACAACCCCAAGGTGCTGGCCAAGCGACTGGCGGCGGCCAAGGGACCGGACGTCTACGTCGCGTTCCAGGTCGGCACGAAGGAGAACGCCGCGACCATCAACGCCATCAAGAACTTCATGGCCACTTACGGCAAGGGCCCGGTCCACACCAAGCTATGGGAGATACCCGGCGGCACCCACAACGGCGCCACCTACCTGAAGCAGATGGAGGGGCCCACGCAGTGGATCAGCGAACAGATGGAGGGGCCCACGCCGTCCTCCTGAGTCCGCGGTGCTGCGCTGCCGCATTTCCGTAACACTGTTCCAAAACCCCTGCCGACGACAGCAGGGCCGTACCCGGAAGCCGCTCGGGCAGTACACCGCCCGCTGCGGCCGGTCGGCTCCCGTGCTCAGCCCGGCACGCGCCGGACGAATCCGGTGATCAGCGCCGCCACTGCTTCGGGGGCTTGCAGGACCATGGAGTGGCCGGCGTCGATCTGCGTGGCTGTGATCGTCGGCCGGTTGCGGGAAGGCTGGGCCAGTTCTGCCCAGAGCCCTCGTGCGAACTGGGTGGACAGGCCGGCGAACCATCAGTCCGTCGTGGGTCCCGGGGGTTGCGGCGGGCCGGCTTGCACCAGCAGTGGCGGGCACGTCACCCCTTCCAGCCGGGTGGTGACACCAGGTACGTCGAGCCGGTCGAGTTCGCCGTACATGTCCAGCACCGCCGCCCGTATGGGCAGTGTCTGCCCCGCCGTCAGGTAGCGATTGGACGATTGCGCGGGCTTGCGCCTCCGCGCGGTCGGGAGGAATCCCGTACCGGGCGGCGGGGGCGACCGGCTCCACCAGCGGATCGTGCCGCTTGACGAACCGGCCGACCGCCGCCGTGGAGATCCCGAACAGCGAGTCGAGTTTCGGCTTGGGCAGGTTCGTGCCGCGGTACGTCGCCACGAGCAGCACCCTGTTGTCCGATGGCAGCGAGCCACGGACGTCCAGGCTGGCCCGGTTCCAGAGCCTGCCCGATAGCTCGGTAGACCGTCCTCACGAGCCGCTGGAACTGCTGCGGACAGGGGCCGGTGAGCACCTCAACGAACTCGTGACGTTGAGGGGAAGCCGCCTGTGCGACCAGACCAACACAGACGGCCCGGCACAGTTGAGAGAAGATCTTTAGGGCGTGTCTCCTATTGAGGATCTCGACTATGTGGCAGCACGGCGGGGGCTCCGGTCCGGAGACGGGCCTTTCGGCGGAGGCTACTTCGCGCTCGGGTGCGCCACATATAGTCTGGCGTCGGGGGAGGGTCCGATGCTGATCGACTTCGTTCCCGACGGGAGTCTGTACCCTTTCGAGTCGCGCTGGTTGGACTCGTCCGTCGGCCGGGTGCACTACATCGACGAGGGAGCCGGGCCGCCGCTCCTGTTCTGTCATGGCGCTCCGACGTGGAGTTTCCTATACCGTCACATCGTGAAGGACCTGCGGGACCGGTACCGGTGTATCGCCGTCGACTATCTGGGTTTCGGATTGTCCGAACGTCCTTCGGGTTTCGGCTACACGATCGCCGAGCACACCGCGGTCCTCGGCGAGCTGATCGATCACCTGCAGCTCGACGGTTTCGTTCTGATGGGACAGGATTGGGGCGGACCCATCGGCCTGGGCGCGGTCACCGTGCGCGCGGATCGGGTGAGGGGGCTCGTACTGGGCAACACCTTGTTCTGGCCGACCGAAGCGATGGCTAATCGGGCCTTCAGCATGATCATGAGCAGCCGTCCGATGCAGCGGCGGATACTCGAACAGAATTTCCTCGTCGAGCGCGTCCTGCTCGCAGAGCTGGGGCGCAAGCTCACCGCGGCCGAGGCCGACCACTATCGCGCGGTGCAGCCCACCACTGAAGCCCGGCGTGGACTCGCCGTGATGCCCAAAGAAATTCGTGCCGCGCGCCCCCTGCTGGACCAACTCGCCCGAGACGTGCCCGTCCTGCTGGGCGACAAGCCGGCCTTGTTGGTGTGGGGAATGCGGGACGCGGTGTTCCGTCCGAACGCCTGCATCCCGCGAATTCGTGCGTCCCTCACCGATCTCGACGTAGTCGAGCTGCCACGCGCGCGGCACTTCATTCAGGAACACGCACCGGACGCGATCGCGGCGGCGATCGCGAAGCGGTTCCCGTGAGTTCGATGGACGAACGCCACACTGACGTGGTGAAGCTCGACTCTGTCGCTGGTCAGGTGGACGGTGACCTTGCTGTCGATGAAGCGGACCGGGACGGATTAGGAGCACACCTTGACGGTGATCCGGCTGTAGAGGTCGACCCTCGGCTGGAAGGTCATCGCCGTCTCGAACGGCACCGGGGGCAGCGGCAACAGGTACGGGGCCTCGCGGGTGAAGTCCTGGCCGATCGTGCGGTTCCGCGAGCCGATCCGGCGGTTCAGCTCGCGCTCCTCGAACGCGGTGAACCGCAGGTTGAGATCCTCCAGTGCCGCTACTTTCGGTACCGGGGTGAGGTAGTTGCGCCAGAAGCAGCGGACCTGACCTTCCACTCCGCCCTTCTCGTGGGCGCCGCGCAGTCCTGGCTCGCAGTAGAACGGACTGAAGCGTAGAACTCGCGCAGGGCCGTCCGCTTCGGGTTCTCCTCCCGCAGCCGGCTGCAGAAGATGACCTTGCGGACGGCCGGGGTGAGGTTGTTAGCGCCTGCCCGGCCGGCGCCCCGCCCAGCACGCACAGGGCGTGCACGTGGCCATCGAAGAACGCATGCTGCCCGCACGAGCGTGAGATCCGGTGTACTGCCCGGCCCGAGTAGGCCAGGCGGAAGGCGAACAGGTAGCACTTCAACCGCTGACCGGCCAGATCGACCCAGACCTCCCCGAAGCCGACCTCGGTGTCCGCACCCTGCGCGTTGCGCCGGACCAGGTAGCTCTCGGCTGGCACCCCGTCCTCGTCGGCGATCGCCCGGCGGCGGGCGGTGACGAAGTTCCGCACCGTGGTGTAGGGCAGGGTGACGCCGAACTCCGCCGGCTCGCCACTGCGGATCGCGAAGGAGATGGAGCGGGTCCGCGACGGCGAGGCTGTCGCCCGACTCCGGGCCCTTGGGTCGGAGAGTACGGTCGGCGACTCCACCGTGCTACCCGCGATCGAGAAGATCGCGCTCATCATGGCAGCCAAGGGTGGCACGGTCGCCGACGTCACCCCCGGCGACTGCCTGGAACTGCTGAAGACCAGCCGCGAAGTGTTCCCCGGGCCGGCCAAATCCACCCGGCACAGCCCGTTCTTCCACCAGCAGCGGCACTCCCTGGGAGTCTTCCCCGAGACCGCCCCCGCCTCGGCTCGCATGTTCAGCACGATGTTCCCCGGCCGGCTCACCGTCGAGCAGCTCGTCGACCGCTACCGCCTGGCATGCGACCCGTCCGCGACCTGCTGGTCGACTACCTGAGGGAACGCCAGCCCTCCGTCGACTACAACACACTGACCAGCCTCGCGACCGCGCTGGCACTGTGGTTCTGGAAGGACCTGGAGAACCACCACCCCGGCATCGACTCGCTCAGGCTGGCGCCGGACGTCGCCGCGGCCTGGAAGCGACGCCTGCAGACGCGGACCGTCCGCACCACCAACGAGCGCGGCGACGTCGTGGAGACCACGGTGGAGAGGGCCACTGCGTCCGACACCCTGATGACAGTGCGGGCCTTCTACCTGGACCTCGCACAGTGGGCGCTCGACGAGCCGGCCCGCTGGGGTCCGTGGGCGGTCCCCTGCCCGGTCCGCGTCGACGACATCCAGCACCACCAGATGAAGTCCCGTCGAAAGGCCCGGATGGACCAGCGTAGTCGCGAGCGTCTGCCCGTCCTCCCGGCCCTGATCGAGGCCGTCGACCGGAACCGCAAAGCCGCAGCCGACCGCCTGGACACCGCCGGGCGCATCCAGCCCGGCGAGCTGTTCACCGCCGGCGGCCAAACGCTGCGGCGCGCGGTTCTCAAACGGCACTCGCCCCACCTCTGGGCGGAAGAGCCCGAGACCGGCCGACGCCGGAACCTGGCCCTGGAGGAGAGCAACGCCTTCTGGGGCTGGGCCGCGGTCGAAGCCGTGCGCATGACCGGAGTACGCATCGAGGAGCTGAGCGAGATCTCGCACCACAGCCTGGTCCGATACCGGCTGCCCAGCACCGGCGAGCTCGTGCCGCTGCTGCAGATCGTCCCTTCCATGACCGACGAGGAACGGCTCCTGGTCGTCTCCCCGGAACTCGCCGACGTACTCTCCGCGATCATCTGCCGCATCCCCACCCTCGACGGCAGCGTCCCTCTCGTCATCGCCTACGACCGCCACGAGAAGGTCTGGGACCCGCCCTTGCCGCCGCTGTTCCAGCGCAAAATCCACCTTGAGGACCGGCCTATCCCCATCGACCGTATCCGCACTCTCCTCCAGGACGCACTCACCGCTACGGGGTTCACCGATGCGAGCGGCAGGCCGCTGCACTTCGCCCCGCATGACTTCAGGAGGATCTTCACCACCGACGCCGTCATGAACGGCACGCCGCCCCACATTGCCCAGCTGGTTCTGGGCCACCGCGACAGCAACACGACCATGGGTTACAAGGCGGTCTATCCCGAGGAGGCCATCAACGGGCACCGGGCGTTCATCGCCCGCCGCCGGGAACTTCGGCCCAGCGAGGAGTACCGCAGCCCGACCGAGCAGGAGAGGGAAGAGTTCCTCGGCCACTTCGAACGCCGGAAGGTCGCGCTCGGCGACTGCGGACGAGCCTACGGCACCAGCTGTATCCACGAGCACAGCTGCATCCGATGCCCACTACTGCGGGCCGACCCGGCCCAACGACCGCGGCTGCTGGACATCCGTGACAACCTCATCGCCCGCATCGCCGAAGCCGAACGCGAAGGCTGGGGCGGAGAGGCCGAAGGTCTCAAGGTCAGCTTGGCTGCGGCGAACGCGAAACTCGCCCAGCTCGACAACCTCATCGCCCGCCGCACCTTCGTGGTGGACCTCGGTATGCCTGCCTTCCCCGACGTTGCAGGACGCCATGTCACTACCGGCCCCAAGTTCCGGGTGTCGGAACCGAATGGCAGGGTGCGGCCGTGAACACCACCGACTTCTGGGCGGTTCAGGCTATGAGCAGGCGGAGGCCGAGGTCTGCCGCGTCGAGGTCGGCGAGGTCGCTGTTGCGCTCGGCCCACCGGCCGGATTCGAGGTCGTCGCTGAGGCTTCGCACCGCCCGCTGCTCGGCCTCCGGCCCGACCCTCGTCCACACCGACATCGCACGGCGCACGTGATCCTCCAGGTACGCCCCCGGTCGGCGCCAGTACGCCTCGAACAAGCCATCAGCGCAGTCCCACGGGATGGGCACCGGCTCGGCGCGGGCGCCGATCGCGTCGGCCATCCCAGCAAGCGAGGGAAAATCTGCGAGGACGGCGGCGAATTCGGGCAGGTAGTCGCGGGTGAGCCAGAACCGGTCCTGCCATCCGGGCTCGTCGGTGTCGAACGTGAGCACTACCACGCGGCGGGCCACGCGCCGCATCTCGCGCAGCCCCGCTATCGGGTCCCCCCAGTGGTGAACGGTGGAGACGGCCATCGCGACGTCGAAGGACTGGTCCTCGAACGGCAGGCTCTCCGCGGCGGCGGCCACGCACGGCGCCGAGCCGGCAGGCCGCTGCCCTCGCATGACCGCCGATGGCTCCACCGCGGTCACGTTGCGATCAGCAGGCTCGTAGGAGCCGGTGCCGGCTCCGACGTTCAGTACCGTCTGCGCGTCCCCGAGCGCGTCCCAGATCTGCGCGGCGATCCGCGGCTCGGTACGCCGTGTCGCGGTGTAAGCGCCGCCGATCGCGTCGTACAGCCGTGCGCCGAGCATCTCCAGTTGCTCCTCCGGTGTCACCTTCAGTCCCTTCGCCCGTGCCTCAAGTTCCCTGTCGATGGCTGCCACCATGGCGTCAGCGTGGTCGCGCTGTTCCAGCAGCAGGCCGCGCAGTCGGCGCAGGTGCGCGACCGCGTCGGTGGAACGGTCGCCGACCAGGTCCGCGACCTCCCGCAGCCCGAAGCCCAACCGCCGGTAGGCCAGCACCTCCCGCAGTCGCTCCACGTCGCCCGCCGAATAGGCCCGGTACCCGGCTGCAGTTCGCGTCGACGGCCGTACGAGCCCGATCTCGTCATAGTGATGCAGCGTGCGGACGCTCACGCCAGCCAGCTCGGCCACGCGTCCTACGGTCCAGTGATCCTCCACGGCACCGACTATGCAGCCTGACGCCACGTGAGGGTCAAGAGCCTCACTCACGGGAGCAAGGGTCGAACGCGAAGCAGCGGTCCAAGGCGATTCCTGCAAGCCAGGGCGACGGTCTGGTTCAGAGAAGGCAACGGCGTGAGGTAGTTGCGGCGGAAATGGCCGACCTAGCCCTCGACCGCGCCCTTCTCGTGGGCGTCGCGCAGACCCGGCTCGCTGTAGGACGGGTGAACCCGTAGTACTCATGGAAGTTGGTCCAGCGCGGGTTCTCCTCCCGCGAGCGGCTGCGCAATGCCACTTTCTTCACGGCCGGGGTGAGGCTGTCCTGATGGATTTCACCGGTCATCACGCCGCCCAGCGTGGTCAGCGCGTGGACGTGTCCTTCGAAGAACGCCGGCTGACCGCACGAGCGCGAGATGCGGAGCACGGCCTTGCCCGAACAGGCCAGCCGGAAGGCGAACACATAGCAGCGAGCGCGCTGCCCGGCCAGGTCCACCTGGACGTCCCCGAAGTCGACCTCGGTGTCCGCACCGAGCGCGTTGTGCCGGGTCACGAACGCCTCGACAGGAGCCCTCGCATGGGCTGCGATCTCCTTGCGCCGGGCCGCGACGAAGTCCCGGACCGTCGGGTACGGTGTGCTGCTCGCGCGGAGCCTCCAGATCAGCCCGCAGCCAAGCATCGACCGTCTTCTTGTACGGTTCCATCCGAGGTGACGTTCTCACCGGCTGGCGATGCGGGGTGGGAACCGGCGAGGAAAGTGCCTCACGGACCAGCCGACGGTGAACGCCGTACTTCCGCGGCGGGGCCCGGATCGACAGCTGCCGTTGCCAGCTGTCCCGCCGGATCCGGTCGAACAACTCCTGCTTGGACAAAGACATCCATAGCACCGCCCTCGCCGGAGACCACACGAATCGTCTCACCGTAAGAGCCGAGGTGGCGCCACCTCGTCCCGTCACCATCCCTCAATGCACCGTGCGACCCACCAACTGGGGCCGTTGGAAGCCAACATGTCGGGGCCACTGAACAACGTCACAGCCCCACATGAGGATTCGTCGTCAGCGTCAGCGCTCGCGGATCCTTGACCACCACCAGCCGCCCACCGTCCATTCGTTCACCGGCCCAGGGTCCGGCAGAGTGCGACGCTCGAACTCGTCGTCTATGCGAGCAATCAGAAGGCCAAGATCACGCCGAGCACCGCGAGGGAGGCGGAGCATGGCCTCCTCCAGATCATCGCGGGCATACTCCAACTCCAGCCCGGGCCGCCAGACCTGGGACGCGTTCAGATGACGGCCGGATTGCTTGAAGGCCGATTCGAAACGGGCGAGGGCGTCCGCAACCGCATCAGTCCACATCCACTCGTCTTCGACACGGCGGACAGCTGAACGCGTCCTCGCGGAAACACCGCGGATCCGCCGAACTGCAACATGTCTGCGAGGCCGCCACCGCTCAGCGCGGACGGCCTTCGGGCACCTACGCGGCATCGCCCTTGCTGATCAACATGACAACATCCTGCCACGAACGGCGCTGGCTCCACAGGCACGATCGAACTCCCCGCCACCTCGGGTGCTCTTACGTCTCACCAACATTCACGCACGCTCCGGGCAATGCGCGACGCCGAAACCCACTGACAAATGCGCGCGCTTAAAACCTACGTAGCCACCGTAGCGCTGGCCGGTTCCGAGAATCCGTGCGGCTTTGTGGGGGAGAGGTGGCTGGTCTCTCCATCCCGGCCATCGTGCGGCGTCTGGCGCGCCGGGAGTTCGTCGATCCCTTCAACCAGAGGCCGCGGTCGTACGGTATTCCGCCTGCGGCGCGGTTCGGCGCCTGCAGTCAGGACGGTGAGGAGCGGCGGGAGGCTCCCCGAGGAGGAAGCGTTTCCAGCGCTGCTGACGGTGACGGCCAGCGCTGCCGCGCCGGTACTCGTAACCATCAGGCAGCTCAAAGTCGGGCAGGAGCCCGTGCCCCAGCGCACTGATGAAACGGTCGACGGTGCTGTAGCCGAGGATCCGGGCTGCTTCGGCCGGCGCAGACCAGGTCCACGTTCTCGTTTTGGTCGTCCGGCGACAGTACACCGCGCTTGCGGGCGACGGCGACGACGGTGGCCCGACGCCATTTGTTGCGGCCCGGGCTGTGGCTGCCTTCTTCCTTCACCTGGGCGTCGGGCTCGGGCAGTTCGGGGATGCGCCCCTGGTAGAGGGCGCTGGAGAAGGAGGCCGTGCTGCTGTAGACGAGCAGGCTGGCGACCTCGGATGTGCCGAGGAACTCGTTGGGATCCCCGCCGGCCAAAATCGGAGGCAGCGGTGCCGCAGGGGCGGAGCTGCGCCGGCCCTTGCCGGGGCGGTTGGTCGCCCAGGGTCAGGCTTGGCGGGCGTAGGACGTGAGGCGATCGGCGAGTGCGATGACGAGGTCGCGCAGTTCATCGGGGCGCTCGATGACGAACGGCCGGTCGAGTGAGGCCAGTACCGGAGGCAGCCAGGCGAGCCGCTCCACCCGCAGCTCGACGCGCAGCCAGCGCTCGGTCGCCCGGTCCTGGCCTGCCACCGCCGCGTACTCCTCCAGGCTCGCGACGCTGGCGGGGAGGTGGGCGCGGATCTGCTCAACCGTCCCGTGGATGCGCAAGGTCACCTCATGCCGGTATTCGGCCGTGGCGAATGCTGACAACACCCGCTGTGCCGGACCGGGACCCACGGGCGTTTCGAATGAGCCGGGCAGGATCCTCGCGTCTGCGATGCGATCGAGCCGGAACGTTCGGTCCTCGCCGATCCGGGCGTCCTCGCCCGTGACGTACCACCGGCCCGAGTGGGCGACGATCCCGTAGGCGTGCAGCGTGCGTTCGCTGCGCCGTCCGTCGCGGTCGGTGTAGCGGATCGAGGCGGGTCGGCGGTGGCGCACTGCATCGGCGATGGTGAGCAGGACCTCAGCGTCCGGGGTGTCGAAATCACCGGGCTGATCCGTGAAGGCGAGAGCTTCCAGGAGCGTGTCGAGCCGACGGGCGATGTGTTTGGGCAGCACCCGACGGATCTTCGCCGATGCCGTCTCGTTTGCCGTGCGCTCCGTCGTCGTCAACCCTGCTCGGCGGCCGACGACCAGGCCGAGCAGCACGGCCAGAGCCTCGTCGTCGCTGAGCATGAGCGGAGGCAAGCGGTACCCGGGGGCGAGCCGGTACCCGCCGTAGCGCCCGCGCACCGATTCCACGGGCACGTCCAGGTCGATCAGCTGGTCCACATACCGCCGCACGGTGCGCCCTTCGACGCCGAGCCGGTCGGCGAGTTCGGCCACCGTCCGGGTGCCGCCCGACTGCAGCAGCTCCAGGAGTGTCAGCACGCGGCCGGTGGGTCGAGACATGTTCGCAGCCTAGCGCGAATACAGGACCGATTCTGTCCGCTATTTCTCCTAGCCTGCGTCGTGCACGCCTACAGCACAGCCAAGGAGATCCCATGGACTTCGTCTCGATTCGCATCATCACCAGCGACGTAGCGCGCCTCGTCGAGTTCTACGAGCGAGCCACCGGGGCGCGGGCGACGTGGGCCACCGAGGACTTCGCCGAGCTCAAGACCGCGGGCGCCACCCTCGCGATCGCCGGCACCCGCACCGTCCCGCTGTTCGCCCCGGGCTCCGCCCGCCCGGCGGACAACCACAGCGTGATCACCGAGTTTCTCGTCGACGATGTGGACCGAGTTCACCAGAACCTAACCGGCTTCGTCACCGACTTCGTCAACGGGCCCACCACGATGCCCTGGGGCAACCGGTCGCTGCTGTTCCGCGACCCCGACGGCAACCTCGTCAACTTCTTCACCCCCATCACCCCGGCGGCCATCGAAAAGTTCGCACGTTGACGCCACGCACTGCCGCTCATGCGGGAGCCCTGAGATTCCAGGGCTCCCGGTGAACGCGATCGCCGAGTCCAGGAGCGCCACCAGCAGGGGAGATCGGAACGCACCGCTGACCTGCGAAGGACGACTGCGCTTGTGCCTGCGGACCGACGCCGGTCAGCCGATCGCACACGTCGCCGGGGAAGCCGGGATCTCCCGCCGCTGCCTGGTCAAGTGGTACGCCCGCTGGCGCGCGCACGGCGAGAACGGACTGCTCGACCACTCCTCGCGCCCAGTCACCAGCCCTGCCCCCACCCTCGGATCGACTGGTCGGTGAATTGGACGGCGGCCCGCTGTGGGCGTCGGACAACAACACCGACAACCCGATCGCTGTCGAGGAGCCGGCGACTGCGGCTCCGGTTGCTGAAGAGGTACACGGGGAGAAGGAGTCCCGCAGCCGCTGCCATACCCGGTGCTCGTCATAGCGCCCAAGGCGTTCCAGGCCCGCACGCATGACTGTGGCCCGCAACTCCGCGATCCCGTCGATGTCCGCTGCCACCGCAGAACGCAGCACCCAGCCTGCGTTGTGCACCGAGGTGGTCCGTGCAGGCGCTGCCACGTCCGATCGCGTAGCGCTCCCCGTCACCCCAGCATCCTTGGTCGGAGTATCTCAGTCCGCCTGCCCTGAACAGACACATGGGCATCTCAACCCGAACTACCCAATCCCACTGCGGCCTCAATCGCGCTGCGTCATCCTGCTCAGCTGTGGCGACGGTGACGAACGTCTCCGGTCACTACACCTCCAGCGGTCGCAACGAACGTCACCGCACATCAAGCTGCCAGGACCGCCGATCCAGCCAACCTATGCGGTCACAGCCTAGGTGCGCGGCTCTGGCTGGTCGTCGGTGGTTGATCCGTGGGCCAGGTCCAGGCCGAGCCGGGTCGGGTGGTGGTGGACTGTTTGGCCGTTGCGGGTGGTGGCGATGAGCCCGGAGTCGCGAAGGACGGATGCGTGTCGCGATGCGGCTGCGGCGGAGACACCGAGGGTTGCCGCGAGCTGGCCGGTGGTCAAGGCCGGTGTTCTGACCACGGTGACTAGTGTCGCTGCTCTGGTCGTGCCCAGGAGCGACTGCAGGGCCTGGGGCGGGGTGTGGAGTTCGGGGTCCCGTGTGAGGGGAGCCGCGGTTGCGGGGTAACTCACGATCACCACATCGGCGAGGGGGTTGAAGGTGATCCGGGTGGCCAGTGCGGAGGGCTGGAAGATCAAGGGTCGTCCTTCGAGGGATTCCACGGCGTCGACGAGAGTGTTCAGGCGCAGGTGACGACCGTCCCAGCTGACGGACGGATGTATGGAGCGCAGCAGGCCGTCAGGGCCGCCGATGGCGGCATGGGTCCGCGCCCTCGCGGATGCGGTTGCGACGATGGAGGCGACGCGTCGGCGGTACGGATCCAGAGCGGTGGCGCGCAGACCGGTCAGTATCTGGTTCAGAGCGGAAACCGCGCGTGGGTGGCCGTCAGCCAGCCCACGTGTGAAGGGTGTTAACGCGCTGGATCGGGCCAGGTCCCGCAGGTGAGCGACCGCGGGTGGGGACTCCGGATGGATCGCTGTCGGTGCCGGTTGGGCCGCTTCGTCGAAGAATGCCGGCAGGTAGAGATCCGTGTACAGGTCGAACAGCCTGCTGTGATACGGGTTCCAGTTGCGGGTGACCTCGAGTCGCCATGCTGAAAGGTGTCGGGCTGGCGCCCGCTGGGCCAAGTGTGCTCCGCCCAAGGCGAGTTCATATCCGAAGTCAGGTGCGTCGGCGACCTGCATCCGTTCGAGGTCGTCGGTCTTCAGGCGGATCTCTATCAACGTGGCATCCCCGGTCGCAGTCCCTGGCGGTGCTGGTCATAGAGCCTTTGCATCCTCGCGCAAAAGCCTAGCCGCCGGGCTGCCAGGAGTCGATTGTGTACGCACGGCTTCGGCCGCGAGCGGCTGCCGGACCGTCAGGGGGGACCCGGCAGGGCTGTTCCAGGGGGAATACAACATGCCCGACGTGACAGGCGGCGCCGCAAAGACCAATACCAGCCTCGTCATCGCGGCTGGCGTCGCCGCGCCCGGTGAGGTCCAATCGTCGCAGCCGTTCTGGACCGGCGATATGGCCCGATCCCACTTCGTAGTCGGCAGCAACCCCGGCCACGCCACCAGTGCCGTGGCCGGGGCCGAATAGGTCTGGGCCACCTCCCAGCCGGCGGCACGCGTCTTCACCAACTCGACCCAGCGCGTGCGCACCGCGGCGTGAGCCGACGTCGACTGAATCCAGCCCTGCAGCGCAGGTGACAGCGCCTCGCCGGACTCCCTGTGCGGCTTCCGCGATTCACCGGTTCTCACACTCAGCGGCGACACAGCCGCCACTTTCCGACAACGCAGCGCACCTGGGTGCAGTGCGGTCCAGGAATGCCAGGAAGGGAAGGTGCACACGTCACGATGAACAAGTCCAAGACCACCCGACACAGCCATTACTTGCGGGGCCTCGCCTGTGCGGCGGCGGTAGCGACGATCACGGTAGGTGGTCTCAGCGCCACGGCTGCCCCCGCTGACGCCGTCACCAGCGGAGGCGGTTGCCGTTACGCGCCCGCTCCCATCGGCTTCAACGTCACACTCCAGCCGTGCGCGGACCACAGCTGGATGGGAGCCGACGAAGTACATGCCCGTATCGAGGTGCAGGGGATGCCGTCGACCGGTATCCGCGTGTGGATAGCCCCCGCCACCGTGAACTCGGACGGGTCAGTGACCGACACCAGTGCCTACCGCCAGGTGCTGTACCAACAGCCCTCCACATCCATGGAGTTCTCGCAGGACTTCTTCTGCCCGCCGGGACAGAAGATGGTGATCGATTCCTGGGTCACCGAGAGCGGGAAACGCTACGGCTCAGTCCAGTCACCGCCGTTCTGGTGCTGAACCGCAGCTTCTGAAGAACTCACAGTGTGTGTTCGGGGGCAGCTCAGCTCAGCCGGCCGCAAACGTCCGCCCACGATCGACCAGCATCAGTGCGCGCCGCGCGGCCGACACATGTCCAAACCATCAGGCGCTCTTCGTCCAGGAGGTCTCAACACATGCACTTGGCCCGAACCGTCAAGGCCCTTGCCGTCAGCGCGGCCCTTTCACTTTCCGCCCTCGCTGTGCCCACCATGGCGGCTTCCGCTGCCCACGCGGACGACTGCTCCTACTACACCATCACCACGAGCGACGTGGACCTCTACGGCTACGTCGGCTACGTGGAGCTCCAGTACTCGTCCGGTTGCCACACCACCCGTTCGCACTTCCACGTGGACAGCTCGTTCCGAGCCAGCCACTCAGGATGGAACGTCACCCTCTGGGTCGACAACGGCAGGAACTCCGACAGCACCGCCCAGAAGGTGCTGGTCACCACCCCCTACCCGAACAACACCTCGTACTCCGACTACTGGTCCGGCAGCACGAGCATCTACGGGCAACCGACGGAACAGTTCCTGGCCGGGGTGACCTGGACGTACAACACCTGCCGAGGCGACTGGGGCTCCGGCTGGCATGACTACACGAACGGCTACAACTACAACGACGGCGGCGCCTTCGCCTTCAGCCAGGGCTGCCACGGCTGAGAAGCCCCTCACCTCGCACAGAAACTCCATCGGACGCACCTCCGGAAAGGTCGCCATGCGCAAGAACTTCGTCGGCTGGGTCCTGATCGGCTCCTCCCTTCTGACCGGGATCGCGGGTATCGGCACGGCCACCCCGGCCAGCGCGGCCTCGTGCTCCTACACGGGCCGCTACGGAACGCAGAACATCTACACCCCGCAGGGCGAGCACGTCGGCTATGTGGAACTCCTGTATGCCTCGGCCTGTCGCAGCGTCGAAGCGCACTTCCACGTCGACTCCACGTTCAGGGCCAACCACTCCGGCTGGAACGTCGACCTGTCGCTCTACACCGACAAGGCAGCGCCCGCGCTGGCCGAGAATTCGCACAGCTTGAACTCCTCCCTCTCGGACTTCGAGACACCGCCGGCCTCCATCGACGGGTATCCGACCATGCAGTTCACCGCGTTCCTGGGCTGGGTTTACAACACATGCTCGATCGACGCGGCCTCCAACTGGTGGGACTTCTACACCGGAACTCCGACAGCAAACACCTGGGGAAGCGTCAAGTGCTGATCAGAGCACCTGACAGGGCATCTCCCGCTCAGTGGTTGGGGACGGAGGCCCCAGGGGGATCGGCCGGTCAGATCGGCCGCAACGATGGCCCTCTGGCCGTGTGTTGAGCCAACCCCAGACACCCCTGTGGGATCCGTGAGGTCCGGGGCGTTGAGCCCGGGCACGCTCAACGGATATCCAGCTCGGACTCCACACAGGCCCGCGTTCCTGACCGTACCCGAAACTGCCAGCTGCACTTCATCAAGTGCCAACTCGCACTGGACAAAAGAAAGTCGAGGAGTGAACGCAATGCACAAGACTCGCGCCATTCTCACCGGTGCCGCTCTCGCCATGACCGCGGTCATCGGGGTCTGCACTCCCGCGTTCGCGGCCACTGGTACCGACTCCAACACCGCCTACGGCGTGACCATCATGGGCATCAACACGCTGGACAACACCCCTTGGGTCTTCGCCGACTTGTGCAACCACCAGGGCTCGGCGAACAGCTTCCACCTGTGGATCAAGGATGCCCAAACGGGCGATGAGATCATTCGCACCACCACCCCAGTGCTCCAGCCTGGGCAGTGCTACTCCGACTACAACGGCTACCTCATGGGCGAGGACTACGGTCAGGACGCGATCCAGGTCTACGCGAGCTCCGGAAACCTGTGGACCTTCGGAACCGACCCGATCTACCTCGGCTGAGCCGCCGCCGGGACCCGCCCTCGGAGGCATGACGGAGTCGGCTGCTCGAAGACGGGATGGTTCCCTTGCCCAAGGGCCTGGCTGCGCGTGCGTGCGCTCACGGCCACGAACCCGGACGGCCTGTGCCTGCACCACGAGGTCACCGTTCCCCGACTACCGGCAGAGTCCCTCCGATGGCGGGAGTAGGCCACCCGACCAGCTTGCCGATCGGCGAGGAAGGAGAAGCGGTGAGCTTCATCTCCGGCCTGGCCGCGATGGGCCCCGACCAGCAGCGGCTCGTCCCCGTCACCTTCAACGGAGCCCGGCGGCGTTGAGCACACGCTCTACGCGGAGCTGCCCGCTGAGGGGGCCCGCCGGAGATCATCATGCACCTCGTTACCCTGGCCAAGGCCGTGATGGCCACGCTCGCGTGCTACGACCCCGGGGAGAAACCATCGCCTCGGCCCCGTGTACTGGCGGACAGGCGTCAACCACCCGGGAACCACGTACGAATGCGGTCCACAGTAACTCCTCCCACAGGGAGGCAGACAGACGCCTCAACCGGCGGTTCGCGAGCCCCAGCTCTTCTTTGCTCCAACCGGCATGCTCCGCACTGCATCCGGTCAAACGTGAGATCAACTCGCATGGGGGATACATGAAACGGGCACTCTCCACACTCACCCGCTCCGCAGCCACGCTCGCCCTCGCAACCGGCAGCGTTATCGCGCTCGGCGTCGGCAGCGCTCACGCCAGCACCAGCTGCTCCGACTACCTGTGGAGCAACTACGCCACCGAGTACCGGGTCTGCCTCAACTACACCGACTGGGCCCACGCCACGGTCTCCTGGTCGGTGAACACCAGCTACTCCAAGACCGACGAGCGCTTCTACCTCAAGGTCATGAGCAACTGTGTCGACCAGGACATCTGGACCAACTGGAACGACTGGTCGGAGAGCTCCAAGAACTACGGCAGCGCCAGCATCGGCTGCGGTCAAAGCATCATCGGCGGGGTCGAGATCCAGCTCTACCCGACCGAATCCGGCAGCTACAGCGGCGACACCGCTTCAGCCTAGGGGGAACCTGCCATGAAAAGAATCACCACCAGCCTTGCCGCGCTCAGCCTGGCCGCCGCCGGCGTCGTGGGCCTGGGGGCGGGTGCCGCGCATGCCGACGATCCGCTCTGCTCCAACTGGGGCGGCAGCCGGTACGGCGCTCCATACCAGGTGTGTGTCACCTACTCCGGCTCCCAGGACGCCCTGATCAGCTGGACCGTCAACGCCAGCCGCACCAGCACCGACGAGCGCTTCTGGCTCCGCGTCGCCAGCGAATGCGGCGACCGTCTCAACACCGACTGGAACGACTACCAGGACAACGGCTCGAACGTCGGCGAGGCATGGGTCCACTGCTCGGCGGGCGGCTTCGAGGCGTCCCTGTACCCGACCGAATCCGGCGTCCAGGACGGTCCCACGGTTGTCGCCGGATGACGCTCTCAACTCACTAGCGCTCTGACCGGGGAGATCCGCCGGAGCAGCAGTTGAAGTGGTCGGTAAGAAGTGGCGTCCGATCCGACCGTTGGGGAGTGGTGACCGAGCCTGTCCGTGTGCGCAGGTTGACCGACCAGGACTGGCAGAAGCTGAAGCAGATCGTGCGCCGGGGCAGCACCAGTCCGGTGCGGTTCCGGCGCGCGATGATGCTGCTGACCTCGGCCGGCGGGAACCGGGCCCCGGTCGATGCTGCTCGGGGCCACCTGGCGGGGCTGCCCGCCTCGCCTTCGACTGCCTCGTCGATCTCGGTGACGACCTCGACCCGCCACTTGCCTTCTGGCAGCACCTGGACCGAGCGGCCGTGAGATGCGGCTCTACAGCGCTGCTCAAGCCCCACCTCACGGCTAACGACCTCTCCCGTCGCCCCCTCGCTGCTGCCTCCGAGCAGGACCGACCACCAACCCGGCGAACCTTCCCGGTCGGAGCACTGGCCGACGCCAGCCGCACCCCTAAATCGTGCCCGCCAACGCCGCGCGGCGGCACCAACCGGCATCTCCTTGTACGTCGGCTTGGGCAGGAATCGGCGGAGGCGTGGCGCTCACCTCTGTCAGCGTGCTGCGTCTTGCTGCGCGGAGGTGAAGCCGGGTGAGGCGGGTGCGGTCATGTCCAGTAGGAGCAGCGCATCGTGGTCGGGGCTGCCGGGTTCGGCGGTGTAGACGCCGATGCGCTGGCCGGGGGTGCCTTCCACGTGCAGGGACTGTGACGTGAGGGTGAGCGAGCCGACCTGGGGGTGCTGGAACGTCTTGCGGGCGGGCTTGCGTCCGGTCACTTCGTAGCGTTCCCACAGACTTGCGAAGTCGGGGCTTTTGAGGAGGAGCTCGCCGACGAGATTGGTGAGGTCGGGTGCGTCGGGCGCGGTGCCGGCGACGGCGCGCAGACGAGCGACGCAGGCGGTGATCTGCCGGTCCCAGTCGTGGAAGAGGTCGCGTGCTGCGGGGTGGAGGAAGAGGTAGCGGGCGAGGTTGCGCTGCTTGACGGGCCAGTCGTCCAGTCCCGCGTACAGAGCGAGGCCGCCCGGGTTCCAGGCGAGCATGTCCATGCTGCGGCTGATGACGTACGCCGGGTTCGGGCGCAGTGATTCCAGCAGCAGCTTGAGGTGGGGGCGGACGGTGCGGCTCGGGGCGGGCGGCGGTTCGGGGGAGTAGCGGGCGGCGCGGGCGGCCAGCTCGCGCAGGTGCTGGTGCTCCTGGTCGTCCATATGGAGAGCGCGCGCGAGGGAGTCCAGGACGGCGGGGCTGGGTCGGGTCTCCTTGCCGCGTTCCAGGCGCACGTAGTAGTCGATGCTGATGCCGGCGAGCGTGGCCAGCTCCTCACGGCGCAGGCCCGGGGTGCGGCGTACTCCGGCACCGATGGTGAGGCCGACGTATTCGGGACTGGTTTGGGTGCGGCGGGCGCGCAGAAAGCGGCCCAGCTCGGCGCCCTCGCTGTGTGCGCTCTCGGATGCCATGCCTTTCAGTCTCACACCCCTTCTTCCTGCGGCGCAGGCGCGAGGGGGGCCCTGTCATTACCCCCGAAGAGCCCGCCCTGCCACACCGGCGCACTCCGGGCGAAGGTTGAGCACAAGACACCGGCACGCCGGCCGCCGCCAGCCATGACCTGGTTGGTCAGGCGAGAGCGAAGGGTGCCGGATACGCGACGAACCGGAGATACCTGATGCGCTACATCAAGCTGCGTGACCTGGAGGTTTCCCGGATCGGTCTGGGCGCGATGGGCATGTCCCACGGCTACACCGGTTCCGGTACCGACGACGCGGAGTCGATCAGGACAGTGCACCGGGCGCTGGAGCTGGGCGTCACGCTCATCGACACCGCCGAGATCTACGGCCCCTACATCAACGAGGAGCTGCTGAGCCGGGCACTGAAGGGACGCCGGGACCAAGTGGTGCTGGCCACGAAGTTCGGCCTGGTCTCCCATGGCGGGGACGGCGCCGGGGACGGCGCGTGGAACCTGGACTCCCGCCCCGCGAATATCCGCACCGCCGTCGAGGGCTCCCTGAAGCGGCTGGGCACCGATCACATCGACCTGTACTACCAGCACCGGGTGGATCCGAACACGCCGATCGAGGAGACCGCCGGCACTGTCGCCGAGTTGATCGCCGAGGGCAAGGTGCGCGCCTTCGGTCTCTCGGAGGCCGGCCCGGACACGATCCGCCGCGCCCACGCCGTTCAGCCGGTCACCGCGGTGCAGTCGGAATACTCGCTCTGGACCCGCGGCATCGAGGCGCGCGTCCTGCCCGTCCTGCGGGAGCTGAACATCGGCCTGGTGCCGTTCTCGCCGCTCGGACGCGGCTTCTTGACGGGCACCGTCCGCTCCACCGACCAGTTCGACGCCGCCGACTTCCGGCGTGACAACCCGCGCTTCTCCGGTGAGAACTTCCAGCGCAACCTCGCGATCGCCGACGAGGTCCAGGCCCTGGCCACGGAGGTCGGCGCCACCCCCGCGCAGGTGGCCCTGGCCTGGCTGCTCGCCCAGGGCGATGACATCGCCCCGATCCCCGGCACCAAGCGGGTCAGCCGTGTGGAGGAGAACACCGCCGCCGACGCGATCGCGCTGACCAGTGAACAGATCGACAAGTTGAGCAGCCTGCCGCCGGCAGCCGGCGACACCCACACCGAGGCTCAAGCTCAGATGCTCGAACGCTGATCTTGCCCCTGCCGTCCTCGCGCCGCCGGGCGCAGCAGCCATTCCCTTGTTTGGAGCACCCCCTTCATGCGTGCAGCAGTGATGTACGGAGCCGGAGACGTCCGTGTCGAGGACCGGCCCGACCCGAAGATCGTCCAGCCGACCGACGCCGTGGTGCGCGTGGTCGCAGCGTGCGTGTGCGGCAGCGACCTGTGGCCGTACCAGTCGATGCCCGCGACCGACACCGGCCGCCCCATGGGCCACGAGTTCCTCGGCGTCGTCGAGGAGGCCGGCGCGGACGTGACCGGCCTGAAAGGAGGTGACCTGGTCGTCGCCCCGTTCACCTACAGCGACAACACCTGCGACTACTGCGCCAAGGGGATGCACATCTCGTGCCGTAACGGCGGCCGGTACGGCTTCGACGGGATCGACGGTGGACAGGGCGAAGCAGTCCGCGTCCCGTACGCGGACGGCACCCTGGTGAAGCTGCCGGTGGCCGCCGACTCCACGCTGGTTCCGTCGCTGCTGGCGCTGTCGGACGTGATGACCACCGGCCATCACGGCGCGGTCACCGCCGGCGTCGGCCACGGGGATGCGGTGCTGATTGTCGGGGACGGCGCGGTCGGCCTGTGCGCGGTGCTCGCCGCCAAGCGGCTCGGTGCCGAGCGGATCGTGCTCGCGGGCCACCATGAGGCGCGCACCGGTCTGGGCCGTGAGTTCGGCGCCACCGACGTCGTCGCCGAGCGCGGCGAGGAGGGCATCGCCCGCATCCGCGAGCTGACCGCCGGCGTGGACAAGGTGATCGAAGCCGTCGGCACCCGCCAGGCCCTCGACACCGCCTTGGGCGCGGTCCGGGACGGCGGCACCATCAGCCGACTGGGTGTCCCTCAGTACGAGCAGGGGCCGCTCGGCCCAGCCGAGTTCATGCGCAACATCACCCTGACCGGCGGCGCCAGCCCCGCCCGCGCCTACATCGAGCAGCTGCTGCCCGACGTCCTGGACGGGACGATCACCCCGGGCCGCGTCTTCGACCAGGAATTCACCCCCGACCAGACGCCGGATGCTTATCGAGCCATGGCCGACCGCCGGGTCCTCAAGGCCCTCATCCGCCCGTGAACCCCACCCGCACACAACGAAGGACACCCCGCTTGTGCAGTTCATTACCCTGAGCAGCGGCATCGAGATGCCGCTGCTCAGCTACCGCAGCCAGACTACGTACCTTCCTGCGCGCCGCGCTGCTGACAGGAATCACCGCCGTGACCGCACTCCCACCTCACCAACTGCTCAACCACGAATGATCACGGCAGCCCCGGACGCCGTAAGTGCCCAGGTCGGGGCAGGCCTGGTGCCAGGTGTTCTTGGAGCAAGCCTAAGGGCTGTCCCGCAAACTGCCTGTTGAGGGCCTGATGGCATGATCGGCACGTGATAAGCGAATCCCGCCCGTCTGGTGCCATGGGGTATGTCCTGTTTGATGTTGATGGCACGTTGATCGATGCTCTGGACAATCAGCGCCTGGTCTGGCGAACGTGGGCAGAGCGATACGGGCTGGACCCCGACGAGGTCTATCGAGTGGCGCTACGAACCCGGCCGATGGAGACCTTCGCGCAGATCGCTCCGGACCAGGATCCTCAAAAGTGCCTTGCCGCATTGCACGAGTTGGAGGACGACGACGTCCGCACCGGGGTCTATGCAGCTTTCGACGGTGCCTCGGAACTGCTCAATGCTTTGCAGCCCGGGACCTGGGCGCTCGTGACGTCGAACTATGAGCACCGGGTGCGTGGCCGTTTCGCACGGACGGACCTGCCGGT
The DNA here is from genome assembly GCF_001953885.1 of Streptomyces sp. IMTB 2501. Taxonomy (GTDB): domain Bacteria; phylum Actinomycetota; class Actinomycetes; order Streptomycetales; family Streptomycetaceae; genus Streptomyces. Next base: position 90,582 of record NZ_MQUS01000022.1, read on the forward strand.
CCCGGAGGTCGTGGTGGACGCGGCCGCTGTGGGGGAAGGCAAGCCGTCGCCGGTGCCGTATCTGCAGGCTGCCGCGCGACTTGGTGCCCAACCGAAGGACTGCCTGGTCGTCGAGGACGCCCCCTCTGGGGTGCAGGCTGGGCTGCGTGCCGGGATGAGGGTGTGGGGCGTCAACACCTCCGCAGCGGTGGACGGCGTGCATCGCCACTTCGCCACCTTGCGCGAAGCGGTCGGCGACATCCTCGCTTTCGCTTCGGGATCCCTCCCTCACCGGCTGGAGAGGTCAGCCACAGCGGAATGATCTTGCTGTGAGCTGGTGTGATCACGGCGTCGGAGCCGTCTTGGATAGCCCCCGTTCACCGGGCAGAGACCCGCGCCAGTTCACGAAACTGGTGACGACGCTGCGTCGCACGGGGGTCCCGATACCGCCCGCCGGGGCAGGCCGTGGAGTCTGCCCCTGGCGGACAGGGCTCTGCTGGGCACGGTGCACTGGCGCACGAATACGACGATGTGCCAGCTTGCCCCGCTGTTCGGTGTCTCCAAGTCCTCGGACGACCGCATCATCGACCATCTCGGTCCGCTCCTGGCGCTGCAGCCTCGGCGCCGCTTTGCCAGAGATGCCGTGCTCATTGTGGACGGCACCCTGGTGCCCACCCGCGACCACACGATCGCTGAGCAGTCCAAGAACTACAGGTACTCCACCGACCACCAGGTCGTCATCGACGCCGACACCCGCCGGGTCGTCGTGGTCGGCCAGCCCCTGCCAGGCAACCGAAACGACTGCAAGGCGTCGGAGCAATCGGGCGCTTAGGCCGCGATCGGGAGGACGCTGACGATCGCCGACGGCGGCTACCTAGGCACCGGACTCGTGATGCCACACCGCCGCCGCGCCGGCGAGGAACTCCCTGACTGGAAACGGGAACACAACCGCTCGCACATACAGGTCCGCGCTCAAGTCGAGCACACCTTCGCCCGCATGAAGACCCGGAAGATCCTCCGCGACTGCCGTCTCAAGGGCGACGCGGTCCGTCACGCCATGCTCGGCATCGCCCACCTGCACAACCTCTGCCTCGCCGGATAGACGAATGGCGCCGTAACGGCTGAGCCGTCCAGCTCGACTCCGAGATCTTTTGCGGGTGAAGCCTTGGCCTCGCGCTTCACGCGGCGGGCTTTCCGACTGGTGGTCAAGAAGGCAGGTAGTTCCTCTGACCAGCGGGAATGAGGTTTGCGGAGGTCCTTGTTCCTGCCGCCGTCGGAGGCGCTTTCCAGTTGAAGAGGCGTGTCGGGTCCTACCCGTGTGTCCGCGTCGAGGGCGGCGGTCGCGGGGTGGGTTCGCAAGCCTGTGCGGTATTGCTGGTCGAGACGCTCCGCGAGACAAGGTCCTCCTGGACGTCGTCCTGGCGGTCGCGCTCGGCGGTGACTGTCTCGCGGATGTCGCGATGCTGCGGTGCGAGCCGGCCGTCTTCGGTCCGGTCGCCCCTCCGACCCGACGGTCTCCCGCCTGATCGACGTCCTTACCGCCCGGCAAACACGCTCCGGACGCCGGTGGACAGGTCACGGTCGACCTCGACGGTGCCCTGGTACTCGGCTGCGTCCTTGCCGGAAGCACACGATCGGCCCGGCTCGGTAGCATGCAACGCATGGCCATCAAACTTGAGAACGTGGGCATCGCCGTTCGCGACCTCGAAGCAACGATCTCCTTTTTCACCGACCTCGGCCTCACGGTCGTCGGCCGTGCCACGGTCAGTGGTGAGTGGACCGACACCGCCGTCGGCCTTGATGGCAATCACGCCAACATCGCGATGCTCCAGACGCCAGACGGTCACGGTCGCCTTGAGCTCTTCGAGTACATCCACCCCGAAGCGATCGAGTCAGAGCCCACTCGTCCCAACGAGATTGGCATGCATCGCGTCGCCTTCTCAGTCGACGACATCGACAAAGCCCTTGAGACAGCCGCAAAGCACGGATGCCATCCGCTTCGCGGTGTGGCGACTTATGAGGACGTCTACAAGCTCACGTACGTCCGCGGTCCCAGCGGCATCCTTGTGATGCTCGCCGAGGAGCTGAAGAAGAACTGACGGCCGATCGGGTCACTTGGCCTCGCGCTTACACAAGACGGGCTTTCAGACTGGTGGTCAAGAAGGCAGAGAGTTCCTCTGACCAGCGGGAATGAGGTTTGCGGAGGTCCTTGTTCCTGCCGCCGTCGGAGGCGCTTTCCAGGTGAAGAGGCGTATCGGGTCCTACCCGTGTGTCCGCGTCGGGGGCGGCGGTCGCGGAGTGGTTTCGCAAGCCGGAGCGGTACTGCTGGTCGAGACGGTCCGCATGACCGGTCTGGACGCGGCGCTATCCGCAACCCTGGCCCCGTGACGGAAGCCCCGGGCCATACACGTTCCCGGCAAGGTCCTCCTGGACGTCGCCCTGGCGGTCGCGCTCGGCGGTGACTGCCTCGCGGATGTCGCGATGCCGCGGTGCGAGCCGGCCGTCTTCGGCCCGGTCGCCCCTCCGACCCGAGGGTCTCCCGCCTGATCGACGTCCTTACCGCCTCCGGCTAGAAGGCCCCGCAGGCCATCCGGTCCGCACGGCCCGAGGTGCGTAACCGGGTCTGGTCGCTGGCGGGCAAACACGCTCCGGACGCCGGTGGACAGGTCACGGTCGACCTCGACGGTGACCTGGTGATCGCGCACTCCGACAAGGAGGACGCCGCCGCGAACTGGAAGAAGACCTATGGCCATCATCCCCTGACAGCGTTCGTCGACCATGGCCCGGGCGGAACCGCAGAGCCGGTCCCCGCCGCCCTCCTCAGACCGGGAAACGCGGGCTCGAACACGGCCGCCGACCACATCGCCACCGCTCAACTGGCCATGGTCCAGCTGCCGAAGAAGTACCGGTGGTTGAGTAGGTCTTCTTCAAGAACGATTGTTTGCGGCTTCCAGGAACGCTTCACGATCACGACGTCCGGAATGTTGGCGAGAATTAGGAACACCCGCCACGGGAGAGCACGAGTGTTGCAGGGCGTATGGGAGCGGCACGACCGGACGGCAGGGAGGCTGCTAGTGGTCGCGGTCAGTCAGGGGTTGTTGGGGCTCAGCAGCGTGGCGGCCGCGGCGATGAAGGCTACGGATGCTTCCTTGGCCGCATGCCGCCGGGCGTCCAGCTCGGTCCGGTCGATGGCCTTGCGCAGCGCGTACGTGGCATCTGCGGCCTGCTGGGCGGGGCCGGCCAGCTCGGGGACCAGGACCTGAAGGCGGATGTGGGGCCCGGTGATTGCCGCCCGGGTGTCGTGGGACCTCGTCTGGGCCTCCAGTTGGTGCTCGGTGCCTGCCTCGGTCAAGGCCAGACGCTCCCGATGGAAGATCGCCGAGCGGTGCGCGTCCAGGGCGGCCGCGAAGTCGGTGACGGCACTGAGCTGGTCCTGGCGGTGGCTGTCGGCGCGCTCCTCGGCGCGTGCGGTGCGTGCCGAACGGTGCTGGAGGAGTCCGGCGGTCAGGGCACCGGCGAGGGTACCGAGTACGGCAACGATCGACGGCCATATGGACATCAGGTGTTGGGTCCTCTCGGGTAGTCGGTTTGGGTGGTGAGGTCGGCGGATAGCGAGGTACGCGGCGGCGCCTTCGGTTGCAGGGTTACGCCTGCGGCGCTCCGGACCTACCCTGGCGGTCAGTTTGCGGCTGGGGTCAGAGATCTGGATTTCCGGGACCATGATCACTTACTCTGAGCCGACCAGCACACGAGACGGCCGGAGGCAAGTACCGGCGATTTCCAGAACTCAGCGACATGTTTCTTGTCGCTGACGGAACGTTTCCAGCGGTGACCAACAAACGTTGCTGGCTCCAGGCGGTAAAACCAGTACCGGCGAGGGCGACAGACCCTGATCCGCACGGACTCCGCCGGCGGCACTCACGACCTCGTGTCCTGGCTCGCCGAGCGTGGACGATGGCTGTCCTGCTCGGTCGGCATGGTCATCATCGGACAGATTCACCAGCACTTTGTGAAGATCCCGGCGTCGGCCTGGACGCCGGCCGTCGAGGCCGGCGGCACGGTCCGCGACGGGAGGCCTGGGCCGCCGAGGTCACCGGCAAGCTGCTGGACGGCCGGTCGAAGGGCATGCGGTTGACCGTCCGCAATGAACGACCGCATCCCGGAGCCCAGTTGAGGATCACGGACGCGGACGGCATTCGGATCACCTGCTTCGCGACCAGCGCCCCTGACCGTTCCATTCGGGGAACTCGTCGGCCAGGCTCTGCACTGGCCTGCCGTGGCTCATCATCACGTACCACGTGTCGATGTGGTCCCCCCGGGGTTGTGTGGGTTGAGTGCTCCGCATCGCAGGCCTCCGGCGTCGAATTGACCGCAGAGGAGGACGGTGGTTCTGCAGAGGGCTTCGGTCCCCGCGCGTGCAGCGCCCGTCAATCGCTCCGCTTCTTCGTACGGGCGTCGCCCTCCCGTTCACCGAACAGCACCTCGGCGGCGGACTCCCATTCCCGGACCAGGTCGACCATCTCCGGCGCTCGCAGCCACTGGATCTGCAGGCCGTCCATCATCGCCACGATGTGCCGGGCGAGTGCTTCGGGATGGTCGCTGACGTCCCTGGCCAAGGACGCGAAGGCGGCTGTCGCTTGCTCTTGCCGCTTCACGAAGTAGGCGTGTGCGGGATGGCTCGGTGTCAGAGACTCGGCTTCAAGCACAGTGAAGAGCCGGACGAATTCCGGTTGCTCCGAGTTGCGCCGCACCGTCGCCGAGCACAACTGCCGCAGGCTGACTCCGACGGGGCCGCTGGCGGACCACTCGTCCGGGACCGCGTCCTCACCGACGCCGAGGTGTGCGCGAAGCGATCGGGCATCCTCGACATCCCGGTGTTCCAGCACGGCGATGAGCAGGCCGGTCTTGGAACCGACATGGCGCAGCACACCCGGAACGGTGAGCCCGCAGCGATCGGCCACGTCCTGCATCGACAGTCCCCAGAAACCGCGATCTGCGATAAGTGCGGAGGTTACGTCGATGATCTGGCGCCGTCGCTCGGCGGCCGGTAGTCGTGGCCGGTCGCGCCGGTACGAAGCCGCCCCCTCAGCCATGTTCGCCAAGACCTCTCCGTCGGGCGTCATCGTCGTTCCGGGACAGAACTGCGGGACAGTAAGTTCCCCGAGTGATGGTCAGTATCACACGGGAAGTCTGCCTGGTCGTCCAGGAGTTGATCCATACCACGGTTGCGGCGTGCCCGGCGTGCAGCACGCCCCGTCGTCCAGTCGCCGACCGATCTCGGACATCACCCACTTCCACTCCCGGGCCGGAGGTCCGCCAGTGGCTACCAGGGCGAGTTAGTTAGTAGCTACTAGCTAGTGACTTGACTGAGGCGGCACCCTAGCCCCGCCCGGACGCGTCGGCAAGGGGTGCGTCCAGATCGCACGGGAAGCGGTGCTGTTGACCATGACGATCCGACAGAGGTCCTTTCTGACCCGTGAGTTCAAGGGGCGCCGAGGCCGGGCGCTTCGCGGTGCGTGACGACTGCAACGCCCGTGCACCACCGAAGGGACGCGGACTCGAAAGCACAGAAACTTCCGGTGAGGCTCTGCCATCGACAAGTGCCGGTCCGCAGCGGCCTGTTCGAGACCAGTCCGTCCGCGCTCGTCAGGAGCATCTAGCGTTGGCTTCACAAAATGAACGGATGCAGACCGCTTGACAGTCAATCAAACTCGCTGGCTTCATGTGTTGCGGCGTGAGTGAGCTGGGCGAGCTCGCACGCCGCCTGGTGGTCCCGCCTCACGGCGGCGCCGATCCGCCGTTTCGGCGCAATCCCCTCTCATTTCATTTCCGGAAGGTACCGGCGTTGGCGCTCCGCATCATGGGAGCGCTCCCAAAGCGACGCTCCACCCTCCGGGTCCACCCCCCACGGTCCGGGTGCCGCACAAGCCGCTCCGGCCATCGAAAGGATCCCCATGACCAGATCGAGCCCGAAGCCGCGCAATGGAGCTGCGGCGGTCGCGGCAGTCGTGACTGCCCTGTTCGTGGTTGCCCTCTCCCTGGCCGGCGCCTCGCCGGCGTCCGCGAACACGACCCTCTGCGGCAAGAACGACAGCATGAAGGTCTCGGGCGGCAAGTACGTCGTCCAGAACAACGAGTGGGGTGACTCGATCCCCCAGTGCATCGACGTGTCGGACAACGGCTTCAAGGTCACCACCGGCTGGCACGACGTGGGCACCAACGGCGCACCGGCGGCGTATCCGTCGATCTACGCCGGTTGCCACTACGGTAACTGCTCCAGCGGCAACGGCCTGCCGCTTCAGGTGTCGGCGTTCGGCAACCCGCAGTCCAGCGTCGACTTCTCGACCGCCGACGGCCAGTGGGACGCGGCGTACGACATCTGGTTCGACACCAACTCGAACCCGTCGGGCCAGAACAACGGCGAGGAGATGATGATCTGGGCCAACCACTCCGGGTCGCCCACGCCGTTCGGCACCAAGGTCGGGACGGTGTGGATCGAGGGCGCCAACTGGGATGTCTGGTACGGCCGTCAGGGCGGCGGCATCTCCTGGAACACCGTCTCCTATGTCCGCCAGCAGCCCACCAACGCGATCACGGTGAACATCAAGGACTTCACCAACGACTCGATCGGCCGCGGCTACCTGTCGTCGGCGTGGTACATGACCAGTGTGCAGTTCGGCTTCGAGCCATGGGTCGGCGGCCCCGGCCTGGCTGTGAACTCCTTCTCCTACGACTCCAATGGCTCCGGTGGTGGTGGCGGTGGGACGTCCGGCACGGTCGTCGGTCAGCAGAGCGGCCGCTGCCTGGACCTGAAGGACTGGGGCACGGCCGTCGGCACCCCCGTCCAGCTGTGGGACTGCGGAACCGGCTGGAACCAGAAGTGGACGCGGACCGACGGCACCCTCGTCAACCCGCAGACCGGCAAGTGCCTCGACGTGGCCGGCGGTTCCACGGCCAACGGCGCCAAGGTGCAGCTCTGGTCGTGCAACGGCACCGGCGCCCAGCAGTGGCAGTTCAACGCCAACGGCACCGTCACCAACCCCCGGTCCGGGAAATGCCTGGACGCCGACGGCTCCGGCAATGGCGCGCTGCTGCAGATATGGGACTGCTACGGCGGCGGCACACAGCCCAACCAGGTCTGGACACAGAAGTAGCACCGTCCCGGCGTGGCAGGGCTCGGCGCCCGGCATGCGGGACCGGGCTGCCGCCTGGGGTCCCACACCACCACGTGGTGCACCGCAGGCGGCAGCTGCCGTACCCAGAGGTCTCTCAGAAGGAGTCGTGCTGCGGAGCACCGGGGCAGATGTCCCAGCGGCCTGCCGTGTCAGGTCACCCTCCCGGTCGCACGGCTTCAGTGAGCCCGACGGCGACGGTGGCGCCCCGCGGAGGTGACGCGGCTGCGGGGCGCCGTCCCGGACACCACATCGGCACTGTCCCCATGGCCGTTGCCAGCGGGGCAGCCGCATCCAAGGAGCATCGACGTGAGACATCAGCCTGTATGTGGCGCCCAGCCGCTGAGGAGTGTCTCTTTGCCGGGCTGAGCAGTTGATCGGATGTGTGTCTGTTCGGTTGATGATCAGTGATGCGATGTGGGACCGGATCGAGCCGGTGATACCGGCCGATCCGGTGCCTGGCCGGCGGTGGGCGGATCACCGGCGCACGATCGAGGCCATCGCGTGGAAATACCGCACTTGGTCACCTTGGCGGGATCGGCCCACTGAACTCGGTTCCTTCAAGACCGCGCACAAGCGGCTGCTGCGGTGGGCCGTCGACGGGACACAGGAGAACATCTTCGCCGCCATCATGGCCGTGGCGGACACCGACGACGACATCGGGGCTGGACCATTTCGGTGGACTCCACCGTCTGTCGGGCCCACAAGCACGCTGCCGCAGCCCACAAAGCGTGAACCTGTCCGAGGAGAGCCCGCTGACCATGCCCTGGGCCGCTCCCGCGGCGGCCTGAGCACGAAGGCGTGTCCCACAACGGGCGCGGACGTCAGGCGCGCTCGAGTCCGCCGTCCGTACGACGCTGAAGGCGCACTCGGGCTGGTTACCTGCTCCCGACGCGGGCAGCGCACCAGGTCGCCACCGGCCCCGGCGCTGGCGGGGAGCGGCCCTCGTCCGCTTCCAAGACGGCCCCGGCGCCGGGCACACCGCCGTCGATGCCCTGCAGGCCTGCCGATGGTCGGCGGCACGGTCGGCGTGCCCGACAGGCGGAAGACGGCCTGTGACCGCTCTCCCGCGAACACACCGGTGCACCTCCCATCCGGCAGGGTCGCGCACCGGCTCCACGGCGACCGCACCGGGTGTATGGCCTGCATCGCCACTGCTCGTGGCTTCGGCTGGCTGTAGGGGTACAGGAACGCGAAGTCGTAACCGTGCGGCGGATGCGGGCAAGCCCCGCTCGCTTCATGAGCCGGTTGGTGCCGGGAGCGGGTCGCAGGGGGTGGTTCGTCCGTCGGGGTGTCTGGCGTTGTCTTGGTTCACTTTCGTTGTTCGTGGTTGCAACCAATGGCGGGCGCGGCGGGCGGCGGGGGGTGCTTACCGTTGCCGCGTGAGTGGTGTGGACCTTGGGAACGGCCTGGTGATGTCGGTCTGGCGCGCGTTGGTGACCCGCTTGCGCACGTTTCCCCGGGCGCTGCGCGCCGTGCGCAGGGATCTTTTCGCGCCCGGGATGTGGCCTGCCGGGCGCGTCGTGGGCGAGTCGGTGCTGATGGTGGTGTTCGGGCTGGTGGCCGCGGCAGCCGAGGTCATGCAGGGGAGCGGCACCGTAGGCGTTGTCGGCGCTGGACTGGTTGCCGTCCTGCTGTGCCTGCTGCGCCGGGTGGTTCCCGCGACCGTGCTGCTGGCGGCCGCCGCCTGCTCGGTCCCGTACGGCTTCTTCGGGCTCACCCCGTTGCTCGTGGTCACCGCCTGGTCGGCCGGGCGCCGGATCGGCAGTGCCGGCCGGGCGGCCGGTGTCTTCGCCGTCGCGTATCTGCTCAACGTCGGCCTGACCCAGGTCACCCTGTGGGCGCAGCCCCGTTCCCTGATGGTCGACGCCTTCACCGCCCTGCTGCCGCTGGCGACCGTGCTTGTCCCCGGCCTCGCCGGTCGTTACTGGTCGCAGTACCGCACCCTGACCGACACCCTTCGGCAGTACAACGCCCAGCTGCTGCGCGAACGCGCGATGGTCGCCGGGCAGGCCCGGATGCGAGAACGCCAGCGCATCGCGCAGGACATGCACGACAGCCTCGGCCATCACCTCACTCTGATCTCGGTGCACGTCGGCGCGCTGGAGGTGGACCGCCAGCTGACCGGACGACAGCGGGAGGCGGTGGGTGTGCTGCGGGAGGCGTCGGTGGCCGCGATGCATGAGCTGCGCGAGGTGGTGGGGCTGCTCAAAGACGTAACGCGGCTGCCCGGCCACGCCGGGGAGGCCGAGGTGTCCTCGCGTGGGGTGGCCGGGATCGAAAGCCTGGTCCAGGCCTCGCGCAGCGCGGGCGCGTCCGTGACGCTGCGCTGCTGCGGTGAGCCGCGCCCGCTTGCGCCGGCCGCCGACCATGCGGCGTACCGCGTGGTCCAGGAGGGGCTGACCAACGCCCACAAGTACGCCTCGGGCGTCCCGGTCACCATCGAGCTGCGCTACGAGCCGGACGCGCTCGTCGTCGAGGTCGCCAACGGTCCCGCACCCGCACCCGTGGCCGGCCGGAGCGTGGTGAGCGGCGGCCAGGGGCTGGCAGGGCTGGGGGAGCGGACCCGGCTCATCGGCGGCATGGTCCATGCGGGGGCGACGGCGGACGGCGGCTTCCGGCTGGCGGGCATGCTGCCGTACACCGTGCCGGAGATCAGTTCCCCTGGCCAGCCGGGGGCCCCGGGGACGACGTTCGTTGATCCGGCCGACGACTTTCGGGAGCAGCTTCCGGCCGTCTCCTCGGGCGAGGGTGGTCTGGTCATGGACGAGATCGGCCTGCCGAAGGAGCTGGCGGAAGCAATGAGTGAGAACAACAAGAACAAGAGCCTGGCGGCCGGCTGCGGGCTGGCGGCGCTGATCCTCCTGGCGCTGATGATCGGCCTGGCCGCTCTGGCCTTCCTGTCCGTCGGCAAGTAGGCAAAGGAAAGGGCCATGACCAGGCCGCGACACCTTGCGGTGAAGGCGGCCCGGAGGGACCACAGGGGCTTGATCGGGGGCGCCCGGCGAGGACTCGTCCCCGGCCTGCTGCGGCACCTCAGGCGATTTGTACCGGGCGATGTCCGGCACGCACCGGGGCCGAGTGGCTGTCACTCTCCACCCTCGCAACGCTCTCGGCTCCTGCTTGACCTTCGACTTCGCTCGAACAGGGGGCGCGCCCTGACCAGGTTGTGCCCCCTGCCGCGCTGTACCGGTCCGCCCGCCGCAGCAGCCGGAGTCTCGGAGGCCCCGAGCCGGGGCCAAAGGGCTGGGGTGCTGGGGGTGTCCGACTCGCGGGCGGATGGCCTTTGCGGGCATCATGGCGCAGGCGGCCTGTGGGACGGGCCGTTCGAAACAGCGCGGGAGAGTCGTGATCAGGGTTATCGTCGCGGACGACGAGCCGCTCATCCGGGCGGGCATCAGGATGATCCTCACCTCCGCTGAGGACATTGATCTGGTCGCGGAGGCGGCCGACGGACGCGAGGCCATCGAGGCGGTCAGGGCCCGACGGGTGGACGTCGTCCTGCTCGACATCCAGATGCCGGTCATGGACGGCCTGGCGGCCCTGGCCGAACTGCGCCGCACCGCCCCCGACACCCGCGTACTCATCCTCACCACCTTCGGCACCCAGGAGAACGTGCTGCGGGCCCTGACCGAAGGCAGCGCGGGCTTTTTGCTGAAGGACTCGGCGCCTGCGGAGCTCATCGGCGCGGTGCGCGCCGCGGCCGCCGGACAGGCGTACCTGTCACCGGGCGCGACCCGCCACGTCGTGGACTCCCTCGCCTCCGGCACGTCCGCCCTGCGCTCCGAGCAGGCCCGACGGCGACTGGAGACACTCACCGCCCGCGAGAAGGAGGTACTGGCCCTGCTCGGCGAGGGCCTCTCCAACGCCGACACCGGCCATCGGCTCCACATGAGCGAGGGGACCGTCAAGACGTACGTGAGCCGGATCTTGTCCAAACTGGACTGCGAGAACCGAGTACAGGCGGCCCTGCTGGCACGCGACGCGGGCCTGAACCGCTGACCGCCCTCTCCCTCGGGAGCACGGTTCCGGCAAGCTCAGCCGCGTACGGCCGTGCCCACAACCCGTGGCCGGCCCGCAGCCATCGGAGTAGAGGTGCGCGGCCTGGTGCTGCGCCTCCACGTCGTCCCGGGCTCCCGGCTCTATCGGGCGCGGTATGCCTGCCGACATCCCCCTACGCCCCTGGACCACGCCCCACAACAGCAAGATCAGAGAAGTGGGGTGGGTGGGACAGGCACCGGGCGGCGCGCGAGGGGATCGGGCGTCGCCGGTGCTCCCGCGCGCGACGGCGGAGCCCCACGCGACGCCGGGCGAACAAGCCACCCGACCGGGGACACCCCAGGGCTTTTCGGTAAGTAGCAGTCGTTTCGGCGGATCTGCTGGCGTGAACGTGGCGGATGCGCCGGATGGGGTGACGGCGAGGGACGGAGTTGGCTTGCAGCTGTGTCATCTCAGGACGCCCAGCGCGCACTCCGTGTTCCCACCGGTTGTGGTCGCCGCCCGGGCGAGTACTCTCACCGGCGGTATCCCCAGGTCATGGCGTAATGCCGTCCGTATCCGCGTGATCTGTGCGATGGAGCGACGCCGGCATGCGTTGAACGCCGGACGCCCGTCCGAGCACGATCTGCGCGAGATCATGAACGTGATTCTGTTCGTGGACCGCACCGGGGTGCAGCGGCGCTACCTGCCGCACGACTTCCCGCCCTGGGAGACCTGCTACGGCTACTTCGCCAAGTGGCAGAAGCACGGCGTGTTCGCCCGGTTCACCGGCTTCCTGCGCAGGCTGTTACGGCAGCAGGAGGTCAAGCGCGCGGAGCCGTCCGCGCGCTGACCGGCGGGCAGCGCCCGCAGACGGGCGATGGCGGAGTCCAGGTAGCGAGTCGTCCAGCAGGTATCCGGGGCAAAAGGGAGAACAGTAGGTGTTCGCGCAGGCAGCGCGTTTGCGGTCGTGTTCGTAAGAGATCGGTGTCAGGAGGTCTTGTGGCGGGGCACGCCATGGCCTGGGGCAGCGTTGTCGCGCTGGGCGACTTCGAGTACCTGCTCCTTCGACAGCCCGGGCGGATAGGCTCGACCACGTCTGCGAGGTCGCCGAAGCCCTGGTCATGGGCACCGAGGAGTCGTCGATGCACCACCCGGACCCGCGGTATGCCGCACGGCTCGCCACGTATGGAAGCGTGGCCACGCGCCTATCCCTGCTGAGCGACCATCGGCTAGGCGAGGTCGCGGCCGCCGCAGCCCCGCTCGGGTCCGGCATCGGCGGGAGGTCTGCGGAGCTGGACATCGATGGCACCCGGGTGTTCGTCAAGCGGGTCCCGGTGACGGACACCGAGTTACGGCCAGAGAACGCGCGGTCGACGGCAAACCTCTTCGGCCTGCCGATGTTCTACCAGTACGGGGTGGGCTCAGCGGGGTTCGGGGCCTGGCGCGAGCTGGCCGTGCATGTCATGACCACCAATTGGGTCCTCGGGAACGAGTACGAGGGCTTTCCCATGATGTACCACTGGCGGATCCTGCCCAACTCCCCTCCCGAGGGGTTCGCCGACGACTTCGGGGGCATCGACGGTGCGGTCGTGCACTGGGAGGGCTCATCGGCCGTGCGTGAGCGTCTGGAGGCCATCGGCCGGTCTTCGTCCAGCCTGGTGCTCTTCTTGGAACACGTCCCGCAGACACTCGCCGACTGGCTGCACGACTACCGGACAGCCGCCCCAGAGGGCGGGGAGGGCTCGCCGTATCCATGGGTGGAGGAAGCCCTGGCGCGCGGCACCGCCTTCATGAGCTCGCACGGACTCGTCCACTTCGACGCCCACTTCGCCAATGTCCTGACCGACGGTCGACTGCTGTACTTCGCGGACTTCGGGCTCGCCCTGAGCCGCGGCTTCGAACTGTCGGCAGCCGAGGTGGAGTTCCTCTCCGCCCACCTTGCGTATGACCGCTGCCACACTGCGAGCCATCTGCTCCGCCACCACCTGCCCGATGGTGTGCGGGGCGATATGGAACACGAGGCGTTCCTGCGCGAGTGGATCGCCGGCCACCGGCCCGATGGCGTCCCGCGTGACATCGCCGCGATCATTGACCGGCATTCCCGAGCTGCTGTGGTCATGGGCGAATTCGCCCGCCGTCTGCTCACCGAGAGCAAGCGGACGCCTTTTCCGACCACCGAGATCGAGCGGGCCTGGCACACCACTGCGGTCGCTGCGCCCCACTGAGGCCAGATTTCCGCAGAAGATCGGCGTCGGGACATCTCGGGGTGGGTCGTGCGCCGGGGGCCAGAGGCCGCCGCAGTTTGGGTTCTCGCTCTGGGCGGCTTCGAGGGCCTGCCACGGGGCCCGGCCCTCGTCGCGGTGCCGCTGCTTGAGCTCGGCAAGTTGGGCGGCGAAGGTGCGCACGACACTGCTGGGAGAGTCGTCGGGTGGCTGCGTGGGATGCCGGCTGGGGCTCTCCAGCGCCGGGTCAAGTTGACGCGGTTGCTGCGATTGGTGTGTCCGGTGGGTCGAGTTCGGCCGCGGTGATCGCTCCGCGTCCAGGGGAGAGGTCCAGTGCGGCGAGGACCGCGGGCACGGCGATGCTGGGAAGCAGGTAGCGGTGCAGCTGTGCCACGCGCTGGGTGACGTCCTCGTATCCAGTGAGGGCCTGGGACATGGCCTGCACCCCGGCGAAGGCGCCGACGATGAGTTCCGAGACCTCTTTGATGCGCACGTGGGGGAGTAGTTCGCCTTGTGCGTCCGCGGCGCTGAGGGTGTCGTCGAGAGCGTCGGCCCACTGGCGGAAGGGGCCGTTGCGGTCGGGTTTGTTAGTGCGCTGGTCCATGGCCAGTCGCATGGCCGCACGGACCAGTGGGTCGGTCTGCAGGCGGTGGGCGTGCAGGGCGCTGAGGTCGACCATCTCCTGGAGTTTGCAGGCGCGGGCGGGGATCCGGGCGCGTCCCTCCTGCTCGGCGAGCACCGCCTGGGCCAGTTCCTCCTTGGAGCTGAAATGGAAGTACAGGGCCCCCTTGGTGACCTGGGCCCGGTTCAGGATCTCCAGGATGGTGGCGGCTTCGTAGCCCTGTTCCTGGAAGACGGCGGCTGCGGCTTGCACGATGGTCCGGCGTGTGCGGATCGCTCTGTCCTGCTTGGCCACGCCGTCCTCCTCGGTCTGTCGTGTCTCGCCGTGGCCGCACCGGAGTGACGCCCTCGGCGGATCATACCGCTCGGTTCGTATTTTACTATTCCTTTTAGGTATGACTCTGTGTCAGAATCGGTTTTCGGGAGGCCGTACGCGGTCATCGAGTGCAGGAGTTGTTCTCGCTCCCACCTGCGCCTTCGAAGTTCGCAACGAGCAGGTCCCGCTCGGCTGCGTGCGCTGCACTCGCCGGTGCGACTCTTTCCCGCCGGTTGGGTACGGGCCGGGTCCGTCAACTCCGGTGCAGCGGCCGGTGGCCCTCGGCCCGTCTGTGTTTCGCCCCCTCGTGCGGGGTGCACGATCCGATGCTCGCCGCGCAGTCCGTGCGGCAGGCAGTTCTCCTCTTCCTGCACGCCGGCTGGGGGGATCGTGGATCACCATTTCTTGCTGCAGGCCTTCCGTCGCGTCTTGAGGAGGGAACGCCTGGCGGTCGTCTCGCCCCGAGGAAGGCGACGGTCCACCTCATCTGCTCCGGCCTCGGGATGTGCCGTGGCGTGCCGGCTCAGGCCGTGGTCCACCTGGTCACCTCCCATGCGGGGCGAAGACGCAATAGCCGGCGTTCTTCAGCACCGGGGTCGGCCCGCATGTCGTAGGCGTTCTCGAAGATGCCGGGGACCACGACGACCGGGTAGGTGTAGGCGGCCGGGGGGGGCTTGCAGATGGAAATGTTGGTCCCGACCAGGGAGCGGTCGGGGTGGCCACCGAGGCGAGCAGGACCGTGGCGAAGGTGACCACCCCCAGGCCGACGAGGGGGGCGCGCTGTGCGGGTGGGGCTTGGATGGCAGCATGCCGTGCTGGGGTGGTTGCCGGCGGAGGCAGTGGGGGTGGCGGTGGCCAGGGACGCGCCTGCGGCCTTGAGGAATCGGCGCATCATACGTGCGCACCTCCTGGTGACGGATCGTCGGTGGGGCTTGGAGCGGCCCCAGTTTCGACGCCTGCCGTGCCGCGTACACGCATGGCGGGCTGCGTGCCCGTACGGCCCACGCACGGTCAGCCGAGCGGGCGGATGCACCCCGCCACCGAAGCGAGTCGGTCACAGGGCGGGCAGACGAGCCGCGTTGCGGCCGCGGTACCGTCCAGAGCCCTGACCCGTCTGTCCGCTGTGGCAACAACCCGGAACAAGCCCCGCCTCTGGCCTGAATCGGTCAGCCATGAGGTAGTTGAGGAACATGCGCCTTATTGGTCATAGTGTCACCCCGTCTGCTGTGGGACACCGTGTGCCTGACCCGGGAGAGAACTCTCGGCAGTCAGGGGGATTGACGGCAAGGAAGCGGAGCCATGTTCATGCCCGCACTCGTCACCGTGCTCGCGGTGTCCGCGCTCACCGGTGCAGGTATCGACATCGCCGAAGCAGTCTCGTCCGCCAACCGTATCGGCCCTGCTGGGCTGCGAGTTCACGCGGTTCACACACCGAAACACTCGTTACCCAAGGGCGCGAAGGTCGTCAAGATGCGGGTGACCGGGGTGAACGCGAAGCTCGCAAAAGCCCACGGCTTCAAGGTCGTCACCGCATCCGACGGCAGCCGGCACGCGGTACCGACGCCCAAGGCGATCAACCCCGACGGAAGTCCGTACCGCGCGAAGGTCCACCCCGACGACGTCGTCGAGGGGGACTGCGGCAACTCGTACATCTGGATACATCCCGTCGGCGGCTACAGCATGGAGATCCAGACGGGGTTCGATCTCGACGAAGACGCGGTCGCCCACCACTGGCGGGCCGGCAGGTCCGACGACTCCGGTTCGGACACCAACGCGTGGGGCGGCGGGCTGGCATGCGGCTCGCCCTGGGAGGGCGAGTGGGACGCGAACGCCGGCGGACCCGGCTGGGAGACCGCGGAGGTCTCCCCCTCCAGTGACGCGCTCCTGCGGGGACGGCGACATCTGCTCAAGTGGCGGTACCACCGACAGCGCAGAGATCGTCTGAGACAAAGGAAGACTCATGGGATCGATGTCGAGCGCGCCGTGGGAAGTCGCCCTGAGGTACTCCTACCACTTGGCCGCTGCGCTGGCAGTCCGCGACGCGCTCGGCATTCGTGACCCGCTGGGTATACCGGAAGTCGTAGGGCGGCCGAGCCTGGTCGTCGAATCAACTGTGCATGATGCTATGGAATTTGATGCCGAGTGGCTGCGGTGGTGGGAACGCGCGCTGGCATCGTCGGAGCAGGATGAATCGGCGGTGCCTTTGTCGCCGGGCGGCCTGCTCGGCCGCATTGTCGACGACAATCGCGATGTCGTCCGCCTGTGGAGCGCCGAACGCAAACGCGAAGTCGCGGACGCAAGCCGCCCTGCGCGTGGCGCTCCGCGCATGAGGGATGCCGTGCGCGAGTACGAGAGGACCACCGGTGAGCGCCTCGGCGGATTCCGGCTCAAGGTGACCGCGCTGCCCATCACGGGCACCCTGTTCCTTCCGATCAGCAGAAACCGCATCCTCATCAGCGTTGAACTGCTTCGGCACCGCGAGGAATACATCAGTCGCGTCATCACACATGTGGCGACGGAAGGCATCTGAATCATCCTCCCAAGAGGGGTTGCGGGCTGGGAGTCGCCCAGAGGCCCCGGCACTCCCAAGACGCGGGTGCCAGGGCCATCACCATGAATGAACTGCCCTGGTCCGGATGAAGACTTGATTCCATGTACGGATCAGAGTCATGGCACGTCCCTCCTCCTACCCGCCTGAGCTGCACAAGCGCGCGGTGCGCATGGTCGCCGAGGTCTGCGGTGACTACCTGACCGAGTCTGCCCCGATCTACGCGGCCATGACGAAGGTTGGCATCGGCTCCCGCGAGACGCTGCGCAAGTGGGTCCGGCAGGACCAGATCGACTCCGGACAGTGTCTGGGAACGACGATGGAGGAGTCCGCGCAGATCGAGGCGATGAAGACGGAGATCGCCGAACTCAGGCGGGCCAACGAGATCCTGAAGGCCGCGGCGAGTTTCTTCGTAGCCGAGCTCGACCAGCCACACACACGCTCGGAGCGTTCACCGACGAGCACCGGGACCGCTTACGGCGGTGTCGAGCCGATCTGCAGTGTGCTGACCCAGCACGGCTGCGAAATCGCCCTCTCCACCTACTACGCCTGGAAGAAGCGCCTCACATCGCCCTCGCCACGATCGGTGCGTGACGAGGAGGCGCAATCGTCACCGGTCGCGAAGTGCGAGGCGACGGCCGCAGCGGCGGGAAGGGCGCGGACTCCAGCTGGCCGAGCATGACGTAGATGCCCATTCGGGAGTCCATGCAGGCGACGATGGCGACGTGCCTGGAGGGCGGGCTCGAAAGGGGGCCAGGGAAGCGCGCGGCGGCGTAGCTCTCGTTGTTCTTCCGGTACTTGTCGGTGACCGACATCGGGCTTCCCCCAAGGTTGTGGTGGCGGAAGCGATGGGTGGGCCGTTGGAGGCGGAGCTGTGAGGGCCTGTCCGGCGGGTCAGGTGGCGGGCTCACCACGAGCCCCGAGCCCCGAGCCCGCGGCCGGCGTACAGCCGGCGGTGGCCGTTGGTCAGCTCTGGTGGCGGTAGTAGGTGATGTCGTCCGTGGTGGCGTAGTTGCCGTGGTCGACGTCGATGACGGTGAACACCGCGATGTCGCCGGTCCTCGTGTCGCGCAGGCAGAAGGTGCTGCCCGGTGGGACCTGGCGGAAGTGCAGCCAGCCCTTGGCCGGGTGGTGAGTGGCCTTGGCGGCGCACTGCCCGGCGCTCGGCACGGTCTTGCCGGGTACGACGTACGCGTCGGTGAGTGGCTGGAGTTCGAAAGCGCCGTCGCCGTCGCCCCCGGCGTCCGTGCTGGCGCTCCAGGGGGTCTCCGAGCCGCTGACCGTACCTGCGCGCAGGTCGAAGGCGTAGTTGTAGTTCTTCAAGGACAGCGACCGGTGTCCATAGACCAGGGTGTAGCCGTCCGACGACGGGGTCGGCCCTGCGCCGGAGGTCCGAGCCGTGCCGGGCACTGGCGAGGTCGCCGAGGCCGCCGCTGCGCCACTGTGTCCGGACCTGGGTGTCACGACCCCGTACACCACCGCGCTCACTGCGGCCGTGACGGCCACCGAGAGCACGGCTGTCGTCACCCGGTCCCGGGTACGCGACCGGCGTGTGGTGAACGGCTCCGGGTCGCGGTCGGGTGGATCCGCGTCCGGGGGCATGGTCCCGGAGTCGTCATCCTGGTCGTCACCCGGACCGGCGGGCGGCTGGGAAGGAGTGTGGCCGGCCCATGGCGACAGGGCCTTGTCCACCGCGCTGGAGGCCGCTGCGGCGAAGGCGACGGCAACCGCCCACCGGTTGGCCGCGTCGTGCGCCAGCCATAACCCGGTCAGCGCGTACACCCCGGCCAGCGCGGCGGCGAAGGTAGCGATGGTCGCGAGGAGTACGACCGCTCTCCGGCGTCCTAAGTTCACATCCGCTCCCCCAGCCGCCCTGTGGCCCATCTAGCTTGGCATGGAACGGACATGCCGGGGAGGGGGGCGTCAACGACTCGGGCGAGAACTAGGGCATGTGTGATGTCGTGATCAATTGGCTGCCGGCAAGAGATCTCCGACTCAGATCATCGAGGCGCGGAGGTCCAGGCCGGCGAGGTGGCTTTCTGGCGTCTTGTCGAGGCGTGTGACGGTGCCGCGCAAGTCTCCACGCGGTCGAGTGGACCCTCGCTCACCAGCGCTGCAGGTTAGGAATAGATGCGCCGAACAGGAGGAACTCACGGGAGTCCGGACAGACCTCTGAGACGACCGAACCGACGAACCGAGCGCCGTCAGGGCCGTTCCTGCCGAGCCTGCTTTTCCAAGGCGACGTGTCGGCCGACATCACTCGGGGATGGTGCGGGCGCCGGCAGGGGAGGAGCGCCCTCGGGACGGAGTCCGTGCAGGTAGATGGCGATGTGCCGGGCGGCGAGGGCCGCGCCCGTCTCTCGTGGCAGGTGCGGCATCGGGCGGCAGGCCATGGCGGCAGCGGTGATCAGGTCTTCCGCGGTGATGTCGTCCCGTAGGACGCCCGCGGCGCGGCCGGCCGCGAGGATGTCATTCAGGGCGTCGAGGATGGCGTGCTGGAGCTGCTGGACCCGCGGATCATGGAGAACGGGGCCGCCGGCCAGCGGGAGGACGAGGCGCTCCCGCTGTTCGATCACATGCCGGAACAGCCGGTCCAATGCTCCGGCGGGATCCGACAGTTCCTCAAGGGCCGATTCCGCCGCTGCCAGACAGATGCCGAAGCCGTCGATGACGACCTGTCGGATCAGCGCGTCACGGTCGGGGAAACGGCGGTACAGGGTGCCCGCGCCCACTCCGGCGCGGTGCGCGATGTCGTCGAGGGCGACCGCTGTGCCCTGTTCTCGGAAGAGTTCGCAGGCGGCGGCGAGGATCCTCTCGCGGTTGCGTCGGGCATCGGCTCGCAGGGGCGGCTCACTGGTCACGCGACGATCGTAGGCGGTGAGCCCTATCCGGAGAATTTTCTCCGCATAGGGCATAGGCTGGGGACCGCTACTCGGCGTGGCCTCATGCGGCCGACAAGGAGGAATCGCCCATGTCCGCTGACCGTTTCATTCTGCTGAAGCACGGGGAGACACGGCAGACCCGGATCCCATTGCCGCCCGGCTTCGGAGTCAAGGTCGCCACCGACGACAGCGAAGGTCGGCTGGCAGTCCTGGAGAACCGGCTGGACGTTGACATCCCGCCCCATGTCCACGAGCTGATGGACGAGTTCGTCTATGTGCTGGAAGGCGAGATGGAGATCGACTTCCAGGGCACGACTCACCGGCTGACACCCGGCATGTGCGCTCTCCTGCCGCACGGCATACCCCACGCCATGCGCAACGCGTCCCAACCGCCCGCTCGGGCACTGCAGATCTCCACGCCGGGCGGCTGGGACCAGTTCTTGGAGGATCTCTTCGCAGCCGGACCCGCCGCCAGGACCGCCGAGGGCGCGATGGACCTGGAGAAGGTCAACGTCATCGGCGAGCGCTACGGCATGCGGTACACCAAGGGCACGATGGCCTTGGACCAGGGACTGTCCGACGAGTCGCGTGACTGCGGAGCGTGCTGATCGTTCCGGTCGGCGTGGGCGGGGTGATTTACCGAATGAGGAATGGGCTCGGCTTGGGCCGTGCTTGCCGAAGAACGTCGGCCGGGGCGGGCGTTGGAAGAACCATCGTGAGGTGATCACGGGATCCTGTTCCGCCTGAGGACCGGTATCCCCTGGCGGGATCTGCCGTCTCGATTCGGGAGGTGGAAGACGGTATACGGCAGGCATCGCCGCTGGCCGGCGGATGGAACGTGGGGCAGGGTTCTGCGGGCCGTCCAGGCCGATGCCGACGCGGAGAGTGGCATCGGCTGAAAGATGGTGAGCGTGGACTCGACCGTGTGTGGCGTGCTCACCAGCAGGCCGCCGGCGCACGCAAGCAGGCGCCGCGGAAGCCCGGCAAGCGCACGCGGGCCCGCCCAGCACCGTCCGGATGAAGGCCTCGGCCGCTCACGCGGCGGGCTGACAACGTAGATCCACTTGACTGGTGCAGGCGGGCTGTGGCCGTTGGCCATGCTGGTCACGCCCGGACAATGGGGCGGCGTCCCGCAGATGATTCCGGTCCTGGAATGCGTTCGCGTGCCCCGTCCGGCCGACGGCCATCGCCGCACTCGTCCGGACCACCTGAGCGGCGACAGAGCTTACTCATCACGCCACAACCGCCGTTACCTGCGGCGTCGGCAGATCAAGCACACCATCCCCGAACGCCGTGATCAGCGGGTCCATCGCAGTCGCCGTGGCCGTAACGGTGCTAGGCCCACCGGCTTTGACCCGGCACGCCATGCCCGCAGGAACGAAGTCGAGCGGCTGATCGACCGGCTGAAGATCTTCCGGGCCGTGGCCACGTGCTTTGACAAGAGGGCGTTCGTCTTTCACGCCACCGTGACCGTTGCCGCCGTGCGCCTTTGGCTCCGGCCCCTGACTAGCCGTCCACCAACGCGGACACCAGGCGCGCCATAGGGGCCCGTGGGTCAGGTGTGCCCGGCCAGCTCGTCATCAGGAGGTGGTGGGCGGTGCCGACGATGGCGAGGGCCACCGTGCACGGATCGACGGTCTCCGTCACCCGGCCAAGCCCCTGCTCGGCCTTCAGATAGCCGGTGATGGCCTCCTGGATCGCACTGAAACCGGGTGCCCCGCCTTCCAGGGCCTCACGGATACGCAGTGCGGCGGCGGGGCGGGTCATGGCGAGGCCCGAGATGGCGGGGCCACCGGAGTCGAACAGTGCGAGGGCGACGGCCTCGAGGTTCCGTGCCACCGTGCCCTGCCCGGCGAGCCCCGAAAGTGCCTGTGCCTTCGCCGCCGTCCGCGCGAACCGGTCGAGGCAGAGCTCGGCCACGAACTCGTCGAACCCCGCGAAGTGCGCATGCAACAGCCCCTTGGCACAGCCCGCTTCAGTCGTGACGGACCGGCTGGTGAGTGCGCCGGGCCCGTCCCTTTCCACGACGCGCTCGGCGGCCGCGAACAGCCGCTCGCGTACGTCCGGCGTCGCCACTCCACGCGGTGACATGGGCCTCTCTTCCGTTCCGCCTCCGCCGCCCTGAAAGGGGCACAGCCCCTGGATGGTAGCGGGCATTGCCAGTTTGGGCATGCGCCCATACTATTTGGGCGTATGCCCATTCTCCGCCGTCCACCACAGGAGGCACCCGTGCCGGACATCATCAACATCGAGCAGGCACAGGCATGGAACGGCCCCGAAGGAGCCCACTGGGCCCGCAACCAGGACCGCTGGAACGCCGTGAACGAGGGGTTCAACGAGCCGCTCCTCGACGCCGCCGCAATCACCCGGCATCACCGGACCCTCGACCTCGGCTGCGGCTCCGGGCAGACCACACGCCTCGCCGCGCTCCGGGCGCCCCAAGGGCGCGCGCTGGGCCTCGACCTGTCCGGCCCGATGCTGGCCGAGGCACAGGCCTGCGCGGAGCGGGAGGGCATCGCCAACGTCTCTTTCACACAAGGCGACGCGCAGGCATACCCCTTTGAGGCGGGTGCGTTCGACGCGGCGATCAGCCGCTACGGCGTGATGTTCTTCGCCGACCCCGTAGCGGCCTTCGGCAACGTCGCCCAGGCACTGAGGCCCGGCGGGCGTCTGGCGTTCGTCTGCCCGGCCGATGCCACGCTCAACGAGTGGGTGGCGGCGATGGCATCACTGCGCGACTTTCTGCCGGTCGGCGACTTCGGGCAGCCCGGGCTGCCCGGCATGTTCTCGCTGGCCGCCCCGGACCACATCCGCGACGTCCTCACCGCGGCCGGCTTCACCAACATCACCGTCAACCAGGCGCAGGCGTACGGAGCGTGGGGGCACGGAGCCGAGGACGCGGCGGAGTTCCTGCTGGCAACGGGACCCGGTCGCCATCTGATGGAGCAGGCCGACGCAACCGCACAGGCCCGCGCCCGCCGCACCCTGACGGACCATCTGCACGACCACGAGGCGGCGGACGGCACCGTCCGGCTGCGCAGCACGGCGTGGCTGGTCACGGCGGACCGCCCGGCCAACCCGTCGGACAGGCCTTAGGTGTATTGACCCGAAGCATTGTTCACACGGCTGATGGGTGGCCGGGCGCCGAGTACTCCACCGCGCGCAGTGTCACGCACATCTGCTCAGCGATGTGCCGGTTGGTCGTCCTTTGGGCTGCGGCCAGCGTTCCCGCCGAGCCGATCCCCGACCACGTCAAGAGGGGTCAGTTCGAGGTCAGCGGTATCGTCAAGACGGGCGACGACGAGCGCGAGCGCGGCACACGACGGGCCGCACCTCTGCGCATCGACGGCAGCAGGGGCGACTGGGACGAGATCGAGGAACTCAGGCTGGCCGACGTGCTCACCGAGGACGCGTTCGAGGACCACTTCATCGACGACATCATCGTGGCGGACATCGGCGAAGGCACCGACGGATGGGAATTCCCCGGTGCCTCGTACTTGGTCGAGCTCAGGTAACAGATCCCGCCGGACCGCCGCGCCGACTCCTGGTCGTACCGTGTGAGGGGTAGCTCTTGCGGGCAGACGCACGGACGTCGTGACGGGTTGGGTGCTGGACCCCGAACGGTGATCAAACCGACCGGGGGCATCGAGGCTTTCTCGGTGAAGATCATTTTGTGCCGTTGAGAACGAGTGTGACGCGGGCTGTGTCGTCGATTCTGCTGGGACAGAGGGTGGCGTGCTTGAGGGTTTTCCGGCGTTCCTTCAGTTCCGCGCGGTCCGCTCGCCGCGTGTCCTTGCGTGTCTGATCTGCGCATTCGTGGCGCGGTTCGTTGGTCCGGGGCGGTCTCGGTGCGGACTTTGGTGCCTTGTTCCTGGACCGGCAGAACCCCTCGGCAAGGTTCGTCGTCCCAGGTTGGGAAGGAACTTTCGGGTTTCCGCCTCGACAACTGCCGCCCAACCGAAACGGCGAGGTCAGAGGTTGGGGTTGATCGGCGTGCTGCTGTCGGAGTGGTGCCAGTCGAACCGCTGGTAGATGCTGGCGCTTGCGCCGGGTGTGGAGCCCATGAGGTGGTATGAGCCGCGAGGTCCCGGCATGCCTGTGGCGAGAAGGCATGCGTTGGCGGAGTTGCAGAGGCTGTGGTCCCAGCCGAGTGTCCAGCGCTGGTTCGGGTCGTTACCGTTGCAGTCGTAGGCGCGGGCGTCGGGTCCGTCGCTGGGCCCATTGGCGACGTGGGCCCACAGGCATCGGCCGTCGTTCGTGCTGTGGATGAGGCCGTCCTGGCCCCAGAACCAGAACTGGTTCCACGTGCCCATGCACGGTTTGATGACGACCGGCCGGCCGTTGCCGTTGATTTGCCGGTACTCGTCCATGCAGAAGTAGGTTCCGTTGTCGGACGGCGGCTTGTAGAGGGCGGCGAGGAACCCGTAGGCGTAGGGCTGCGGGTTGGCCGGGTCCGCGTGTGCGGCGGTGGGCACGGCGAAGCCCAGGCCAAGTGCGAGGGCCAGGGGTACGAGGATCCTTCTGATGCGCTTCACCAGTTCAACTTCCTTTGCAGGATGCATCGTTGAGTCGAGCGAGCGGCTCGAACGGTAGCCGAACAAAGTGGAGGATCACCAGGAACTCTTCACAAATCTCTCGCAGTTCCGGCCAATTGAAGCCAGTTCAGAACGGCAGGAATTCCCGGATCCGGAGGGAGTGACGGTTGAGCTCGTCACCTCTGCGGACCAGGCGGATACCGGTGGCGATCCGTCCCGGATCATGTCCGGTCCCACGAGGCCGCAACGGCCTGAGAGTGGGGGAGTACGCGGCGGTCAGCCCCGTGGCATCGGCAAGATCCGCCACCAACCGAGCCCGGTAGGCCGCGCTGTCCAGGAGCGCATGCTGCACACCCGCCGGTATGCCTCCATGATCACTTTTCGTAGGCGATCCGCCCCGAGCCGATCCCGAAGGGTCTCAACCTGCCTCAGGTCATGGGAGTGTGAGAACAGCTCAGTAATGAGGCCTGGATGGGGGAGCGGCGCGTGGCTGCGGGGAGCGGTGCGATACCCAGCTGATCCGAGCGCATCGGTGCTTGTCGGTGTGGTTGTGTCAGGTGCCTTGATCATCGCCGGTATCGGATTCGCCGCCTCGTATGCGGCGGCCGCGAACTGGCCGTCAAGAAGGGCTTCGGAAACTTCTCCTACGTCTTCCCGGTCGGCATCGACGCCGGCATCTGTGTCCTCCTGGCCTCGGACCCTCTGCTGACACCTGGAGTCGTATCCCTTTCCCGCTGCTTGGAGCGCGGTGAAGATGTCCTCGCCCAGGCGCTCGGCCATGCGCGGGTCCTTGGGCCGCAGGATGGTGATCGGCTGGTGGGGTCCGGCTTTGCGGATCGCCTGGGGCGAGCCGAAGCGTTCGAGCAGCCAGAGCACGGCCGGGTGCTGGACGCGCGGGCCGAGCACCCGCTCCAGCGAGGGATGGATCTGGGTGAGCAGGCCGCGCAGCCGGTTCGCGACCCGGGTGACCTCGCCCGCCAGGTCGTCGTCGAAGCCCTGATCATGTGCAGCTCGGCGGCGCTTACAGGGCCTGGTGCCACAGTGAAAGCGCACCAACCATGTCCTCGCGTGCGTTCGGCTCCCGTACCAGGGAACTGGTCGGGCTGGCCATGCCCAAGGAGATGATCCTGTCCAACCAGCGCAAGCACTACCCCGGCATCGGACTGCTCACCGACGAGGAAAGGGGCGCAGGCGCATGAGCTCCTTGATGAGCGCGGACGAGATCAGCCACGAGACCAGCATCGTCTGGCTGGAGGACATCGACACCCTCGACTACGTCCGCCAGGGCCTGGACCGGCTGCCCACCCGCAGGGGCAAGCCCGCCTACCACCGGGACGGCCCCATGGTCGGTTACGACCTCCTCGGCCCTGGCGCCAGGGACTCCCGGGCCTCCGATACCTTCCGCCGACGCGTCTTCTGGTTCCTGCCCCACGACCGCGACAGCTGGCCCGGCGACCTCTATGCCGAAGGCGCCCCGTCGAGGGGGTCGATCCCCGCACCATCGAGGCCCGTGTCAAGGGCTACAAGACCGGGCGCAACGAAGGCGGCCCGCCCCCACCGCTATGCAGGAACTCGGCATGACGCTCCCGCTGTGACGTGCTCCCTGGGCTCCAGGCCAGGGAGCACGTCAAGTCATTCAGGCACAGCGCGTCAGTCAAGCATCAGCGCGGCGTCCCATGGGCTGGACGGGTTTCGTCCGGTGGCGTAGGTGTGGAGGGCGAGTGCGATGCCGGCGGCGCCTTCCAGGAAGCCAGGGCGGTGCGGTGGTACGGGCTGTCCGGTCATCAGCGCGGGGCGGTCGTGGGAGAACCCGTAGGGCAGGCCGGGGTCATAGGCGTCGATCAGTCGGCGGGCCAGGCCGGGCAGGAGCCTGGCCAGGCCTGCGTCGGCGCTGTCGTCCGCCATCCGCCAGGCGATCTGCAGCAGTCCGGCCCACCCGTGGCAGAGCGAACCGTTCCCGACTTGGTGGGGTGTCAGAGAGAGCAGTGTGCCGGTGAGCGACTGGGTTGCCGTGTCCCGCCATTCGGGTTGGTCGAGGGCGCGGCCGGCCAGGTAGAGGGCTCGGGCCACACCCGGGGTGCCGTAACACCAACCGGCCGCGGTGAGCCGGGCTTCAGAATCGGTCCCCGGGGAACCGGCGACGAAGTCGTCGAACCCGACCACCCGCGGCCAGCGTCCTCCGTCGAGGCGGAGGGACAGGACGTGCTCGACCATCACGTGGATGGCCTCCGACTGGCCCGGCACGCGCACCCCGGACTCGTGGGCGAGCGAGAGCAGGGCCAGTGGGCCGCATATGCCGTGCGCTGCCCCGAGGTTGAGGTGGCCGCGGGGGAAGCGGATGTCGGGCTGGAGGGAGGGGCCTGTGGGCACCCACCAGCCCGGCACATCGAATCCGTGGGCGCGCACCGGGCGGACCAGCCGAACCAGGTAGGACAGGGACTCGGTGAGCGCCTCCGGATCACCGTCCCCGCGCAGCAACAGGTAGCGGCCGATGCCGGTGACGCCGCTGATGGTGTCGTAGGTGCGCATGGCCACGCCGGCGTGCCCGGCGTCAAGGCGTGCCGACTCCGCGTCGAGGATGGTGCGCAGGCCGGCAGTGATCCGTTCGTCAAGCTGGTTCAGGATGGTGGCGTAGTCCTGCGGACGGTGTCGCGTCACGCGGGCCGCGAAGGCCAGAGAGGTCGCTCCGTCGTAGAGGCCCACGCCGGGTTGGGAGCCCAACGTGGACAGGGCGGTGGCCAGGTGGGCGTGGGCGGTGATGCGCAAGGCGGGCGCCGCGTGGGACAGCTCCCCGTAGAGGAGCGCGACCCCGCTGTGTCCCGCTGCCAGGGTTGGACCGGACACGGGTGGCTGCGGTGTTCCCGTGCTCGGCGATTTCGCCGTGTCGACGCCGGTAGTGGCCGTTACGACGGTTTGGTCCTGGCGGTTGAGCCGCTCGGCCAGTTCGGCCACGATCCGCTGGGCTCGGCCCCGCGTCACGGCGTCGCCGGCGACAGCGTCACCGTCCGGCGGTGCGTTGTCGGCCATCGCGCTTCCGCCCGGGACGGCATCACCGCGGGCGGAAGCCCTCCGGGCGGCGGCATCGGACGTGTCAACGGGCGGTGCTCCGTTCGGTATGTGCTGTCCCGTCATGTCCACCCCTGTGTCCGCCGGCCCCAGTGCGCGTGGACGGCGCCTCGCGCGACCGCCAGCGACGCCAGCTCTGTCTCCCGGTCGACGCCGATGAGCCGGTTGTGGTGCATGTGGAGCAGGCTCGACAGCGTCCGCCCGGGCGAGGACCACTCGCGGGTATCCGGTCCCAGCACCGCACGCCGGTAATCGGCCACCGCCCGCGAGCGCTTGTCCCATGCGGCCAGCACCTCCTCGCCGCCCGGGCGGGCGCGCAGCCCGGCCCAATCACCGTAGGGGTCGATGAGTGCGACGGCCTCGGCACGGCGCCGTTGGAACTCCTTGTGCCGCGCGTCCTTCGGATATGCCCGCACGAGCCACTCCGGGCCGCTCGGGTCATCTTCGGTGCTGTCTTGTCCGGACGTCACCGACGTCCCCTGCCAGGCCCGGAGCAGGTGGACGTAGCCAGTTGCCGCGAGGAGCACGGGCTCGACCTCCAGCATCGCGCGCTCACGCAGGCCGAGCGTTTCGACGACTGCCAGGCTGTCGGCGTGGAAGACACGTTCTGCGGCCGCCATCGCTTCCGGGCCGCCGTAGCGCTCGTACTCCGGTGTGTAGGTGTCGAGCGAAAGCCGTTGGATCAGGCCGTGCGCTCGCAGGTCCCTGGCCCACCGGTGGACGTCGAGCAGCACTGCACCGGCGAGCACCTCGGGCGTCCCGTGGAGGCGCAGTCGCACATGGTCGTCGTGGTCGCGGTAGCGGATGAAGAACCAGCGGTCCACCGCCTTCGGCAGGGCGTGGAGCAGGCGAGGAAGATGCCGGCCAAGCAGTTCCTGTTGGCGGTCGGGGGAACAGTGAACCAGGGCGTACAGCCACTCGCCTCCGGGCAGGTGCTCGCCCCACGAGGAACGAGTCCGCGCAGGACGGCAGGTCTCCTGCCGTCCGCGGAAGGCGGCCGGGGTTGTTGCCGTCGGTGGCGGGGTCGACGGCGCCGCTTCGGCCAGTGCGGATCCCGGCGGCGTTTCTCCCGTCCCCACCCGCACCGTCCTGGTCCGCGCGGGACTCGCGGCCCGGGAGAGCAAGGGGAAGACCAACTCGTTGCGATGGGCACCGCCCTCTCCCATCAGCCACCCTGATGCGTCGTCGGTGTCCAGCACCTCGCGGACCACCGCATCCGGGCGGCGCCGCAGCTCGTGACGGAGGACGCGCAGATGTGCCAACTCGCTGAGAAGCAGTTCGATCCGCTGGTCAGCGTAGGTCAGGCAGATACGCTCGGGCACTCGCCAGCGCTCCCGCCACGCGTGCACCCGCTTCACCCACTGGTCGAACGGCGTGTCCTGGTCGCGCACCGCCTCCGACGGCCGCCACCGAGCCAGAGCGAGCACCGCGCGTCCGTACCGCACCCGGGGGGTGTACGGCAGGTCCTCGCCGGAACCCCAGTTCCAAGTTCGACACGGCCGCGGCCCGCTGTGCGGGATGTCACCGAGCAGGCGCGCCACGTTCGGTACGCGGTCGGGGCGGAGCAGGTGATAGGCGGCAGGGACCACCTCCCGGCCGTCGCTGAGCCGCACCACGAACAGCCGGTGGGAGTCGGCCCGCACAGCGAGGTCGTCCAGGCCCAGATCCTGATCCCCCTCGCCCGGGCCGAACGCGCCGACCGGGACATGCGGCCCCAGCAGCCGGGGCGTCCGGGTCACGTTGCCAGACCGGTTGCGTGGCCGGAACGCCACCTGGGCGCGGAGCGCGTCCGCTGCCGCGCCGCCGCCCCGGCTCGCGGCGGCCATCTCCGACAGTGCCGTCCGGTCCTCGTCCCGGAACAGGTGGGCGAACCGGCCGAAGCTGGCCCCGGCCTCCTCGACGGTGGATTCCACCACCAATCGGAACTGCCCGGTGCGCAGCGCGGCGGGTGAGGTGGCCACCAGCCGGGTGAACAGCTCCAGTCCCGAGGGCGGTGTGCCATCGTCCCGGGCGAGTCGGACCACGAGCGGATGGTCGTCGGTGAGGACCACCTCGGCGGCGCCGGTCACCGTCGCCTCCTGGGCGAGGTGGAGCAGCAGCCGGTCGCGTTCGGCGTTCCGGCCGTCCTGGCCCGGCGGCGTTCGGTGGCTCGGCGAGCGCCGGTAGCCGGCGGGCACCCCGAGGCCCATGTCCGGGTCGAGCAGCTCTTTGACCGGCACGGCGCGGTCCTCGCCGTAACGCTCCAGGAAGTCGCGGTGGTACTGGATCAGCGGGGCGGTGGACGGGACGTCGTCGGACAGTCGCCACAACAGGTGTGCGGCCCGTTCCGCCTCGGCTCCGACCGAAGGCGGCAGGCACACCTCCGCGTCCAGCGCCAGATCCACCTGCACCAGGTGTTCCTGCTCGCAGAGCCCACCCATCCGGTGGAGGAGTGACTCCCAGGCCGGCTGCCAGACCTGGTCGCCGGGCCTGGCCGCGGTCCGCTCGGACTGTTCGTTCAACTGTGTTGTGATGGCATGGAGTTCGGTGAGTTCTGGAGCGTTCGACGGCGCCAGGGCTGCCAGCACATGAGCGGCGGGGTCCGCGTGGTGGGTGGGCGGGTGCAGTTCAGTCAGCAGAACCTCGCACTCCACCAGTCCCACCAGCATCTCGACGATGGTCTCGCGCGATGCTTGCGGGAACCGCTCGACCAGCCGTTCCTCCACGTCCACGAAGGGCAAGGGTGCACGGGCCGACTCCACCGCGGCGCGTACGGCCGCGGTGTAGCGCATGCTCACCTCGCGTACCACCCGCCCGTCAGGCCGCTCGTCCGCCGGGTCGTCCGGGCCGGTGGCGACCACGATCCGGTCTCCCCGGACGACACACAGGTTGTTGGCCACGATGCGCAGATGGCGCACCACCTCGGGTCGGCGCTCCCAGTCGGCGGCCAGCTTGGTGAGCCACGCGTGGTCCGGCCGGACCACGCGCCGGTGGGCGGTGCCCAGACGTGCCTCCGACTCCTGCGGCCGGGTGGCGATGCGTGCCACGGCCACCCCGGCCATCAGGCCGAACGGAGTGGCGCGGGTGGCCATGCGCAGTCGATAGGCGGTCAGTGCCCGGACTGCCCGCCGCAGATCCGTGACCTTCTGTTCCGTTCCGGTCAGGGCCGCGTCCCAACGGCGCGTCAGCGCCGCACTCGACACGGCGACCGCCTCCTTGAAGCCCGCGTCGGAGGCTAGCTCGCGCAACTGGCCGGTCAGCCTGACGGCTTCGTCGGCAGCGCCTTCCGGTATGTCGACGACGGCCTCGCGGGCGCGGTGCGCCGGATGTACGGGGGCGCGCAGCAGGGCGAATCCAACACAAGAGAACAACGATTTCCCCACCGCGGTCTTCCTTTGCCGTCCTTTTCAGTGCTCTCGCCGACGCGGTAGGCGCCTTTCCCGGTCCAGGAAAGGCGCCTACCGATGCTGGTTCAGCAGAATATGACCGTGGTTTCACATCGGGTGCCGAGCGTGAAAGCTGCCTCCTGGGCAGTCGGCGCGACGGCCTCGGTCGCCTCGCGAATGTCCAGGTCAAAGACGTCCTCGTGCTCCTTGACGGCAAACTCTACGTTCATTGTTACCACCTTTCTCCACCCGTGCGGGTGGATTTGAGAACACAGCGGAGGGTTTCCGTCGCACCAAATGACGAACCCTCACTTTGAAATCACCCTACGGTATTACCGATATCTGTCAAGCCGTCATTATCGAAGTTCCGGTCGAGTTGGCTCGGCAAGGGCAGACCGGACCGGCAGGCCGCGAAAGACAATTCGTCCAGCGAGAACTGGACTTCTCGACCAGCGGTCCGGGCGCCATGACCGGCGCCCGGCTCAACGCGCAAGAGCGCGAGGCCCCTTCCGTCTTGCGCGGGTGAGGTGACCGGCAGCGTGCTGGAGCGCCGCGCACATCTTGCGCGGCATGCAGGGGATCCACCACGCCGTCTCCCTCGGAACTCGTCAGGAGGACTGCCGGGAAGCCGGCTCCCTCACTGACGTGGTGGTAGGGCGAACAGCGGAGCAGTCAGTCGAATGGTCAAGGGGGCCGACCGTCAGGCCGGACCCCTTGACCTCTTGCGTCTGACGCCGCCTAAGGAAGTCGTCTCATGTGGCGAGTCTTCGGTGGGGGATCAGGAGCCCTCACACCGGGCCGCAGGGGCGGTATGTTCGAGGACGACCATGGGGGATGACTGGCGTTTTCGCGTTGTCGTTCTGCTCTGGCCGGAGCACCTTGCTCCGCTCCGTTCACGCCGTCAGCTCTTCGCAGCACTCCTGGGCCGAGCTCGGGGTGCTGTGGCGCCACGTCAGCTATGAAGCCGATCAGCACTTCCTACGCCAGGTCGCAGGCGCTGCTCGCGTCGTCGCCCTTGACTCCGAGGTCCACCAGCTCCGTACGACATATGCCGAAGCCCACCTCGCCCCCGGGGGACGACCCGACCAGACACGCCTTCCTCACTCCCGAGCCGACGCTGTAGCCCTGCCCGGCCAGGTAATTCGTACAATCTCCTGCCGATGCCGAGGCAGGCGTCGCGAGGGCCACAGGCAGAGCCGTCACGATGAGGGTCAGAGATGCGGCGGCAGCATGACGACGCAGCGCTCCGCCTGGGGTTTTCGTGTGAATCGTGTCGTGCATGGAACTTCCCCCTCTTGTCGCGCATGGAACTTCCCTCAGTTGCTTCTTCCTGGCCCGGTTTCCCCACCGAGTTGGCACTGGTCAGGCGCGCACTCGGCGACGTTGGCTGGATTGGCCCCGGAATCTGAGAGAGCACTTATGGCCCGTGTGGGCGCCCCGATCGGAGTATGAGCCCCAGTTTCCTTCGGCAGAGGGACTACGTCGTTAGCGCAGAGTGCACAAGATGATGCGCATTCAGTCCACCAGAGGCATACTGAGCGTTTGCCAACCTGCCTACTGTGTTGGCCAGTTGGGGTGGTGGACGGGTGAAGCTCCAGGCAGATGGAGCTGGCGTGCCCTGTGGGGCGGGTGAGAAGGATGTCGTTGTGTCGAAGCCGTGTCCGGAGGGCGAGGAGGGTGGCCATGACCGGAACGGGCAGGCACGACGCGGCAGTGCGACGAGCCGACGAGGTCCTGCAGATGTACGCGCTGTCCGTCGAGGGGCGGCGCCGCAGCCCCGGCGAGACTGTGCAGTGCGTCCTCGCCGATCTCTTGCACCGGTGTAACACTCAGCGTGACTTCGACGCCGCGCTCCTGCGAGCCAGCGCCCAGCACGCTGCCGTCCGCGCCGGATCGGAGGATTCCTGAGGGCCTGTTCGAGGTCGTGATCAATCTGGTCTGGTGCGGTCGCCCTGCAGCCCATGTCGGCCTCGGTCAGCAGCCGAGCCCGCTGCTCCTCCAACTGCCACCATCGATCCCGGTGAGCCGCGCCGCCACACGGGCACGAACTGCTCTGGTCGCCGCAGACACACGGGAGTTGGCGGCACGGCCCATCTGTAGGGGACTCATTGCGGACAGAGCTGTGGACTCTGCCAGCGAAACGAGAGGCGTTGACGCCCGACGGCATCCGCCCTCGGTATTTTTTGTGGGCGTGTCTGTTGCGCTTGCACGATGACCATTTCTGATCAGAGAGCAAGGAACGGCGACCCCATGGCAATCGCAGCCATCCGTAGGGCTGCCATCGGCGCCGTTATGGCCGCTGTGGCGTTCGGCGTCGTCGTCGCGACGTCGCCCACCGCCTCGGCCGCTCCGGCTGACGAGATCTGCAGCCAGGCGGAAGGCAACTGGCCCGGCGCCACCTCCACGGATTCCATCCCCCTGCGCAGCGGGCCCGGCGCTGACTTCAGCGTGACGGGGACGTCCACCTGGGACTTCAAGGTGGACTCCTGCGTCGTCAACTCCGCAGGCCACCACTGGTTCCACGGTAAGACGACGGACGGCCGGACGGGCTGGGTCTGGGCCGAGTAATACTGGGGAACGAGTAGCCACAGAGCGACCCGATCGAGGCCGCTGACCAGCTCGGACGCCCCTGTTGGGGCCACCTTTCGAGAGTATCCCGCTGGTGATCGATGAGTGCGGGGCCGGGCGGGTTGGCCCACCAGGTGCGGTGAATTCGCTACGGCGCACGCGTGCAGAGCCATCGCGGACGACACGGCGTAGATCAAGGCGCAGATCAAAACGGTGGGTGGTCAGCACAAAGCCGAGCCGGATCGGCAGGAGGAGCGCGTCCGGCATCTGGAAGGAGAGCCTTGAGCGTCTCCCGGCCGGAGGGTTCGTCGAGCAGTGGATCGGCATCTCGGTGGCCGAGTTCCCCACATGTCCGCCGCGGCAACTGTGTAGCCCCACGGGTCGCCCTCTGATCCATGTACCTCGGTATGCGTTGGTACTACATCAAGTGCTCGACTGACACTGTGCCGGCCGACCACCACCCCACCTCCGCGCGGCGTGTATTTGGCGCATGCGACCTCGATGATCGGCCGGTGGACGCAGTACATGCGGCGCCTCCGCTACTAACGTGTGCGCGAAGCCGAGGAGAGGGGTCGCCACGGTGACGGACAACAGCTTGGCGTGGATCGGCGAGCACTGGTACAGCGGTGCGATCGCCAAGGACGGGATGCTCTCGGACATCAGCCTCACGGCGGTGCGGGGCGTGGACCCGGTGGACTTCGTGGTGCGCCTCGGCGCCGACCGCGGCATGGCCGAACGGCCGCCGCTGTTCAAGGACTTCGACAGGCTGAGCGTGAACCTGGGCGACAGCGTGGCGATGTTCGGCCGCAGCGGCGAGTGGACGTACGTCCTGGAGGCCGAGCGATCCACCTGGCACCTCGTCTTCCTCGACCGGCTGGGTCAGGACACCTTGGTGGAGCAGGGCGACGAACTCGTCTGCCTGGACCGCTTCCTGCACGAGCACCCGTGGGTGTGCTACGTCGACGCAGCCGGCGAAGTGAGTTCCGGCGAGCCCGGTGACAGCCTGCTGGAGACCGCGGTCCGGACCAGGGACCGGCTCGGGAGGTTCGCCGCACTGGACGCGGCCATGCGCCGGGCCGGGGCGGTGCGGGACACCTTCCCCGGCTGCGGGGACCCCGAGGACGAGGACGAGGAGTTGGCGAAGCGGCTGTTCGCGGCGGTGGGCGAGCATCTCGGGCTGTCGCTGCCGCGTCGGGAGATCGAGCTGGGGCTGCTGCCCGCGGTGCACCTGCCCTCGCCGGTGTGAACCGGTAGCAGCGGGGACGCCGTGCCCTCTCGGCGCGGCGCCCCCTGTGAGCGGGGTGGTGCTACTGGTTGTTCGCGGTCATGGTGCACTTCACGGTCGTGCTGTCGGCGGAGCACGCCGCGAGCATGTTCGTGTTCAGCCAGCAAAGGTCACGGTCCAGCAGTCGCTGGTTCGCGTTGAAGGCTGCGAACCCGGCCATCGAACCGCTGTTGTCGTTCCCGGAGATCGCGGACCGTCCGCAGACCTCCTTCCACGTCGGCACGAGGCCGTGGATGTTGAACAGGTGCACGGTGCCGTCCTGCTTGCTCGCAAGGGTCTGCGCACAGGCGTCCCCGCTGCTGACCGGGTTCAGGCCACCCGCGAGCGAGGGCATCCCGCCGCTGTCGTAGGTGGCGTTGAACGCGAACTCGTCGCAGTTCAGCTCCTTGTCCGTCGTGCCGTTGAGGGCGCTGGTGTCGCCGTTGGCCGCCGCCCATCCGGTGGGGCAGGTCACCGTCCGGTTGCGGCTGATGTCACCGTCGGGCAGGAAGTACAGCGGCTTGCTGTCGGCCTTGCTGCCCGGGTGGTTGGCCGGCTCGTGCTGGATCGGCCGGGCGTGCGACGAGGCCTGCGGGTACTTCGCCGCGTTGAAGGTGTGGTCGACACGTAGTTGTGGAACACGCAGCCGATCGTCGGCACCTCGTTGATGATCTTGGTGTTGTCGCATCGGATCTGGTCGGAAGCTCCGCCGTCCTCCAGGTCGCCGCCCGCGACGTCCATGGAGACCGCGGGGATCGTCTGCACCGTCTTGCCCGGGCTCTTCGGGTTGCCCTGCAGTGCGAGCGCGACGCCGAGCTTTATCACCTGCGGCTTGGTGGTGTTCGGTCCGGTCAGGTCCGGCCCCCATAGGCAGGAGGCGTCCGCAGTCACGCTGTGGTGGTCGCCTGGCACCCATGCGGCCGCGCCCGTCCAGCCGCTGACGTTCTGGACGCCGCAGTTGCCGGAGGGCGCGGCCGATCACCTCGTGCGACCAGTCCGCGGCAATGACACGGGGCAGCAGTGGCGCAAACACGGCCAAGTACGGGAGGCTCGCGTACTCGTTGCGCATCAGCTCTCGCTCGCTGCGGAACCGCCTGACCGGCTCGGGGGCGATGCGCAGGATCACTGGTCGCTCCTGCCCGGCCACCGTCAGCCGGTAGGTTTTGTTGTACATGCCCGAGCCCAGTTCGACGGCCGACACCACCTTCGCCGCGGGGCCGAACGCGCGGCGGCCGATCGCCTGGATCTCGCCAGCGGTCACCGACTGCTGGAACGCCTGCGTATCGCGCTCGATCGGTCGGAAATCCGTGCGGCTCCCTGAACGGATGACGGTGAGCCGGGCAGCGCCCGCGACGGGACTGCCCATTGTCCCGGTTGATAGGGGTCGAAAGCCCCGTTTCCCGCGTCCGCGCCCACAGGGGTCAGCGAGGCTGGAGCGGCCATCACTGCCTGCCGGTCCGCAGCCCCGATGATTGACCGGCACCCGCAGAGTCCTCGGGAGTCCTCGGGTCAGATGACCGGGCCGAGGGTGCAGCGCACCGGCACGGGATGGGCCGGGTCGAGTGCGTTGAGGATCATGGCGGCCACGTCCCCGTCGTAGGCGAGGCCGATGTGCCCGACCGGGTCGAAGGGGCAGAGGCTCTGGACGCTCTCGTTGCTGACACCGGGTTCGTTGACGTACTCGGTGCCATAGGGGGTGACCAACTCGTCGCTGGTGGAGGCGATGACGGTGTAGCCGATGCCGGGCTGGGCGATCGGCCCGGTGTTGAGCTTGGCGACCAGGGGCCCGCCGCTGGTGATCTCGGTGCAGGCGACGCAGCCGACGCTGGCCAGGATGGTGTCCACCTGGGGCCTGATGCCCAGGTCGTCCGCGATGGTGATGAGGCCGGCGAAGGTGGTGCCGTGGGTCGGCGGGGCCATGGCCACCACCTTGTCGACCTTCGCTGCATAGCCGGGCAGGAACTTGGGGATGTAGAGCGACTGGAACGCACCCTCGGAGTGCCCGACCAGGTCGAGCTTTGCCGCGCCGGTGGAGGCGAGGATCCGGTCGATGGTGCGGGCTATGTCGTGCGCGGACGTGTCGATGGCGATCAGACCGCCGACCGGGATGCCGGATACCGCCTCGCCGTATGTGGGGGCGTAGACGCAGTAGTCCGCCGCGGCCAGAGCCGGGCCCAGGGTGAGCATGTTGCCGGGCCCGTTGCCGCCCAGGCCGTGCAACAGCAGCACGGGTTCGGGGTGCGCGGCGGAGGGACGGCAGTTCCAGTCGTTGAAGCCGGCGCTCGGCGCGCTCGCGGCATGGCCGGGCGCGGCCCAGGTCGCGACCGTGAGCAGCGCCGTGGACAGGGCGAGCAGTGCTCGTTGGAACCGTCGACGCATCGGAGTCCTCCGATGGTTAGGGGTGAGTACGGCCAGTAGAGCACGGTGGCCAACTAGTAACAAGACATCTTGTTGGAAACAGTTTCAGTGCTCCCGGGGCGGTAGGCTGGGGGAGTGTCAGCGATCAGCGCATCAGGGGACCCCGCAGGGCGGCGTATCCGCGGCCTGGACGCCGAGCAGCGCCGCGACCAGAGACGCCGCCAGCTCCTTGACGCGGCGCTGGAGCTGTTCGCCGCGCAGGGCTACGCCAACACCTCGATCGAGCAGCTGTGCCAGCACGCCTATGTCGGCACCAAGGGCTTCTACGAGATCTTCGACAGCCGCGAGGCCTGCTACGTCGCACTGCTCCAGGACGTGACAGCGCGTCTGGAGACGGTCGTGACCGGACGTCTGCGGGAGGCGCCCACTGAGGCACGGCAGGGGGAGCGGCTGCTCGTGGCCGCGTTCGCTCATGCCCTGGTGGACGACCCCCGGCTAGCACTGGTGACCTTCGGTCAGGCCGGTGCGGTCTCCCCGGCGGTCGAGCGCCAGCGCCGCACCAATCGGCGCTGGGCGGCCGGCTTCGTCGAGCAGGTCTGGCAGCACTACCGGGCCCTGGGCAGCGGCCACCCGATCCGTACCGACCTGGACCCGCACCGCGTGGCGATCGGCTTGGTCGGCGGCATGTTTGACCTGGTCGCCGACTGGCTGCTCGACGCCGACCCGACTGACCAGGACCAGGTCGTCAGCCTGGTCCACGACCTGCAGGACTTCTACGAGGTGGTCCGCACGGGCGTCAGTACGCCGTCGGCCTACTGACGCCGGGGTGCGCACCGGCCGCGTGGGGCTCTCGCCCGCGGCCGGCTTGGACGCCGCGGTGCAGAAGGCGTTCACCCGCCCAGCACCCAAGAGCGCGGGCGCGCAGATGCGATACCTGGTCAAGCAGCTCAGCAGCTCAAGGGAACCAAGCCGGTCGCCCAGATGCCGCGGATCTCCCAGCGCACCGTCGAACGGTAGGTGAAGGACCAGATCAAGAAGCCCCGCCCGGACCTCGCCGCCCGCCCAGAGCTCGGGCACCCGAGCCTCCCTCGCCGATCGGTTGACTGGTCCCTGCAGACGACCACGCCGACGTGTCCTTACGAAGCGATCTCTGTTCGCTCATCCCAATGAGTGGCCGTGTCGTCGCGGGGCACTGGGCGGCCTATCAGTCGAAGCCACACGTACGGCATGAGCGCTTTCAGCCACACCCAGGCCCCTGGGCCTGCCGATCGTACGAAGGACCGGAATCAACCCGCCAACAAG
Organism: Streptomyces sp. IMTB 2501; assembly: GCF_001953885.1. Classification (GTDB taxonomy): domain Bacteria; phylum Actinomycetota; class Actinomycetes; order Streptomycetales; family Streptomycetaceae; genus Streptomyces. The sequence continues at coordinate 128,761 of NZ_MQUS01000022.1, forward strand.
GTAAGGAGCGCTTTCATAGGCCGACTTGAGCCGATGCGCGATAGGTGTCACCAAGGCAGCGTGTTGTCACGACGACCGTCGGACGGTGTACGCCGGTCTGACCGTCGGAGCCGCTGTGCAGCCAGGCGGCCGGTACAGCGCCGGAGCCGGTGACACCCACCGTGCTTCGCGCGCTGCCGGTGACAGGTAGCGCGCCGACCTGGTGACAAGCAGTGTGCTTTGCGCGATCGAGACAACAGGGGGCTGGGCGGTTGCTATGTCTGGTTCGCTGCCTGCTTGACGGTCCTGATCACGGGGGCCGTTTCGATGTGCGTGATGGCTGGGAGTGTGGCGACGCGGGTGGTCAGGTACCGGTACAGCTCCCGTTGGTTCGTGCACACCACACTGGCGTACAGGTTGGTCGGGCCGGTCGTGGCGGCGGCGAACGCGATCTCCGGATGCCCGGCCAGCGCCTGACCGGCCTCCTCCAGGTGTGCGGGGGCGACCGAGAGCCAGAGCAGGGTTCGGGCGTTCACGCCGAACATGCGCCAGTCGACGTCGATGTCGAGATAGAGCAGGCCATGTTCGCGCAGCTCCGTCATCCGGCGCCGGACCGTCGTCGGCGACCAGCCAGTCGCCGCGGCCAACTGCTCGAACCCGGCCCGGCCGTCGGTGGCGAGCAGGGCGAGGAGCTTGCGGTCGCCGTCGTCGAGCCGCACCGGTCCCGGTCGATGCGGCATCGGAGGCGGGCGCAGTCGCTCGATCGCCTCCGCGTCCAGCGACCCGAGTTTTCCGACCAGGTTGTCCGGGCCGCCGTAGAAGGCGTGCAGCACGGAGTGCGCGGTCACGCCCTCCACGCGCGGGGTGCGGGGGAGTTTGGCCAGCAGCAGTGTCTCGCTGTCCGCCTCGCTCTCGGTGCGGACCACGCAGGTGATCTCGGTGCCGCCGGAGCTGAGGCTCACCCAGGACGTGTCGGGGCGTCTGGCCAGCGCCTCGGCGACCGGGAGCGACGTGGCGGGCGCACATCGCACCCGCAGGAACCACAAGATGGCGCCCAGCGCGGTTGGGTCGACCCCGCCCAGCACTCGTACCGCCCCGGCCGACCGCAAACGGGCGTACCGGCGGGCGATGGTGCGATCCGACACGCCGAGAACCTCGGCGATGGTGCTGAACGGGGCGCGGCCGTCGATCTGCAAGGCGTGCACGAGCCGACGATCCAGCTCGTCGTAGTCGGATTCCACCGAGCCGAGGCTAGGCGGTGTCAGATATCAACGCAATCGAGCCGGTTTCTGGGTCGGGCGGCTCGGCCGACGGAGCGTTGCCTCTGTCCTGATCGACACAGACACAGGAGAGTCCATGGACACCGATGTGCTCATCGTCGGCGCCGGCCCGACCGGAATGACGCTGGCCAACGAGCTGCTGCTGGCGGGGGTGTCGACCGTGCTGGTCGACAAGCTGTCGCGGCGCAGCGACCTGTCCAAGGCAGGCGGTGTGCAGTCCCGCACACTGGAGGCGCTCGACCAACGAGGGCTGCTGGAGCCCTTGCTGGCCACCGGAGATCACCCCGTCACCCATGGCCACTTCGCCGGTGTCCCCCTCCCGCTCCACTCCAACCGGCACCGTCTGCCATGGCGGTCCGTGCCGCAGGTGGTGATCGAGGGATTCTTCGAGCAGCACCTCGCCGCGCACGGCCTCCACGCCCGCAGGGACCACGAACTGGTCGGCCTCGCCCAGGACGACAACGGGGTCATCGCGACCTTCGCCAACGGCGCCACCCTCCGCTCCCGTTACCTCGTCGCCGCCGACGGAGCCCACAGCACCGTACGGTCGCTCCTGCGGGCCGAGTTCCCCGGTCAGCCCGGTACGCTGACGATCACCGCCGCCGACGTGCGGCTGAGCGGCGTCGATCCGTCCACGTCGCACACCTGGAACGAGGACGGGCACTGGGCAGCGCTGTTCCCGCTCGGCACCGATCCACAGGGCAGGCAACTGCGCCGACTGGTCCTCGGCGGGCCGGGCCAGTCACTGCCGAGGGAGATCCCGGTCACCGAGGACGAAATCCGCCACGGCCTGAGCACCGTGTTCGGCACACGGGTGCACCTGCTCGAACTGCGCTACGCCCGCCGTATCACCAACGCGTCACGGCAGGTCGAGCAGTACCGGCACGAGCGGGTGTTCCTGGCGGGCGATGCCGCCCATGTCCACCTTCCGATCGGCGCGCAGGGCATGAACACAGGGATGCAGGACGCGCTCAACCTCGGTTGGAAGCTCGGCGCCGCCGTGCACGGCTGGGCACCAAAGAACCTGCTCGACACGTATCACGCGGAACGGCATCCGGCCGGAGCCGCCGTATTGCGCAACGTCCGGGCACAGAGCCTGCTGATGGACTGGGCCGGCACCCGCGATCCGGACGTGCTGGCCGCCCGGGAGATCTTCACAGCCATGGCCCAACTGCCGGACGTCCAGCACTATCTCGCCGACCTGACGTCCGGGATGGCCATCCGCTATCCGATGCAGGGCACCGAAACCCATCCGCTCGTCGGCAGGCCCGCACCGGACCTCGACCTCGGCCCGGCCCGGGTGCACGAACTGCTGCGGTCCGGACATGGCATCCTGCTGGACCCGGCCGACACGTTCGCCAGGGTTGCCGGCCCCTGGTCGGACCGGGTGGACCGGGTGAGCCAGGGCACCGACACCGAACCGATGCTCATCCGGCCGGACGGCTACGTGTGCTGGGCAGGCGCGGAAGACCTGGAACCGGCGCTCGACCGCTGGTTCGGCGAGCCCCGCTGAGCCCACGTTCAGGAAACCGGCCGTCGTGGAGAGGCTGGTGATCATCGGTGGGCGCCGATGGTGACAACTATCGTGCTTCGGCTCATCGCCTGTCGAATTCTCAGTGTGCAGGAATCACTCGCAGTGGACCCGTTCAATCACCGGTAGTGAAATGCGACGTGACGGGACCCGATGCGCGACCGCAGTGCCGGTCCTTGACCCGGTCCCCGTTGATACGGTGCGAAAACAGTCCTCGACTTGGAAGAACGCAGGCACGGGGGCGTCGTGCAGGTCGAGGCGTCTCTCCCAGCGGACGGCCAGGGGCTTGAAGTGGGGCAGGAGCGAGGTCTGCTCCACGACGTAGCGAAGCTTGCTGGGAACCAAGTCCAAGGGCTTCGCGGGTGATCCGGTGTTGCCCGACATGCTGCTTGAGCACATCGGCGTCACTGCCGTGGTGGACGTAAGAGAACGAGAACACCCCTGCGGCCGCAGGCCGCAGGGGTGTTCGGTGTTCATCACGGTGTCGGCTTCGTGTTCACGCTGTCGGCAAGAACAGTGGGGCCTTGGGACTTGGCTCCGTGCAGGGAGCCGGTGTGCGGGCTGCCCGGGACTGCTGGAAGACAGGACGCCTGTGACACATTCTGACCTTGCTCGCCGTATCCATGCTGCCTCTCATCTGACCGGGCATTTCACGCTCCGGTCTGGACGTAGTGCCACGGAGTACTTCGACAAGTACCGGTTCGAAGGCGATCCCGTCCTGCTGGACGAGATTGCCCAGCGGATGGCTCTGCTGGTGCCGTCCGGCACGGAGGTGCTGGCCGGGCTGGAGATGGGCGGCATTCCGGTGGTGACCGCGCTCGGCCGACACACGGGTCTGCCCTGTGCGTTCGTGCGCAAGCAGGCCAAGCCGTATGGCACCTGCCGTCTCGCCGAAGGCGCCGACGTTGAGGGTCGTCGTGTGCTGGTCGTTGAGGATGTGGTCACCAGCGGTGGACAGATCGTGCTGTCGGCCGCGGACTTGCGTGGCCTGGGGGCTCACGTGCATGAGGCTCTGTGCGTGATCGACCGTGAGCAAGGCGGTGCTGATGCCCTCGCGGCCGAGGGCATAAGGCTGTTGTCGTTGCTGATGGCAGCGGATCTGCGAGCCGCTGCCGCCTGACCGGCGGGAACTGAGGGTCGCTCTGTCGCGTGCGCCTCGGTGATGGCAACGCGGGTGGAGGACTCGTCGGCGATGCCCTTCTCCTCGGTGAAGGCGGCGATGAGGGACTGCCAGGCGTTCTTGTTGACCGAACGGGGCGGACCGCGGCTGGTGAGATGGATCAGCTCGACGGCGTCGTCCGAGAACAGCGTGTCCTGCCGTCCGGCGATCGTCAGACGGTGCTTGATACAGCTGGCCGTCTCCTCCTTCGTCATCGTGGGCACCTGATAGCTGAACGCGATCCGCTGGTCCAGCGCCGCCAAGACGCCGTGCTTCATCCGCTTCCGCAGGGTGGGCTGGCCGATCAGCAACACCGCGAACGGCGTTGTGGAGTCCATCTGGTAGTTGGTCAGCATGCGGATCGCGTCCGCGCCGGGCGATCGCCCGGCACCTGGGCTGAGGACTCAACACCGTGCTGCGCTACGCACGTGCCGGCACCTGGCAAGAAACGCTCCGGGAGAACCGGCCGCGGTGCAGTCGCCTGGCTGCCCCCTACAAGCCCTATCTGGAGCGTCGGTTCGCCGAGGGACACTCGAACGTCACTCGCCTGCAACGCGAACTGTTGGCCGAGAACGCCCCCGCCACCTATCAGATGGTCCGCGCCTACATCGCCGCTCTGCATGCCGCACACTGAGCGAGGACGAGCGCGCCGCGCTGAAAGAGGTTCTGGCCCGCGACTTCGGAGAGATCCTCGCCCTCCGCCGCGGCTCTACGCTCCCCACGTGGATCGATGCCGTTGACGCCAGCCAGCTGCCCGGCCTCACCTACTTCGCTCTCCACCTGCTTCGAGACCTCGACGCGGTGACCGCTGGCCTCACCCTGCACTGGAGCACCGGCGGCACAGGAGGTGCCGTGAACCGCATCAAGAAGATCAAAAGGCAGCTTTACGGACGCGCGGGATTCGAACTACTCCGCAAGATGATCCTGCTTCAGTAATCGATCGTGACGGCTCGCCGCATTCAATCGCCTCCACGAAGGGTTTTGCGCAAGCCGCCGTCCGAATGGTGAGGTGGCACGGTGACCAACCATGTTGAGGAGGTTCTCCGACCGCGGACCCTGGCTTGGGTGAGCCAGCACCTGAAGGTTGGCGAACGGGTCGTCAAAACCGAGACGTTGCGCGGCGGCATCACTGCCGAAATGCGGAGGCTGACCGTCGGCACGCGGGACGGAGGCACCCGTGGCCTGGTCCTGCGAAGCTTCGTCGACTCTCGCTACCTGGAGCACGCCGCGGACCGGCTGAGCCGGGAGGCCGACGCTCTCACCCTGCTCACGGGGACCGGTGTGCCGGCTCCTGGACTGGTCGCGGTTGATCCGACCGCAGCGCACTGCGAGTATCCATCGCTCCTGATGACCTGTCTGGCGGGCCGGACGGTCCTCGACAATGAGGGATTGGAGAAGCGCGTTCCCCTGCTGGCCAGGCAACTCGTGACGATCCACGCGGTACGTCCCGTTGAGCCGCTCCGGGAGTATGTGGCGTTGACAACCGCTGACACCGTCGTGGTTCCGAGGGATGCCGACGCGACAGTATGGGCCGCGGCGATGGACGTGATCCGCAGGCCTGCGCCGTCCTATGAAGGGCGATTCCTGCACCGGGACTTCCAGCCCGGCAACGTGCTGCTCGACGAGCGGCCCTCACAGTCGGCCGGTGCCCGGATTACCGGCGTCGTCGACTGGGCAGCGGCTTCCTGGGGCCCGGCGGATCTCGATGTGGCGCACTGCTCGACCAATCTCGCGCTGCTGCACGGCCCGGCGTGGGGTCTGCAGTTCGCCGAGGCGTACAAGGAGGCCGGCGGGGTGCTGGCCGCGGCCGCGAGCGAGCGGCTGTATTGGCAGGTGCGGGACGCGCTGGCGTGCTCAGAAGAAGTGCAGCAAGTGGCGCAGCCGTGGCGGGAGGCAGGGAGAGTGGAGCTGACGACGCGTGTCGTGGAGGAACGGCTAGACGCCTATGTCACCGCCTTGATGGACGCAGTGGGCTGAGCCAAAGCAGCCCGGGGCTCAGGCCCGGCAGCGAGCACCGAGCCCAGCTGGCGTGTCTGGCAGCGGAGCCGATCGCATTCTCTCATTGGGACGCCCCGAATCAAACGGTATGTCACCTTCCGTGACTGGTCCCCAAGGTCTGTGCCAGAGCCCAAAAGTCACTGATATTGATCTTGATACTCGCCACAGAACGACTCCCGCAGAAAGGCTCTGGTCCACTTCGTGTGGGCGTGTACGCAGGGTGACTGTTGATCTTCGTGCGATGGCGTTTGCGTTCGCCCGAAAATCGCCCGGCTGGATGGTGGTGTGGTCGACAGTCCTGCGCCGTGAACGAAGTGTTGCCGGACGCGGTCGTCCGGGTCGGGGCCCGTACGACCGCAGGACGGGCGGCCTGTCTTGGGTGTGGATGCTGGTCGGGGCGAATACACGGCTCCTACCTGCGGTTCCCTCGTGATCTGCCGACAGCGGGCAAGTTCGTCGTTGTGTCGTTGCGGGTGCGGTGCTTCGTCTGCGAGGAAGAATCCTGCGAGCGCAAGGCCTTAGCCGAGCAAGTACCCGGTCTTACCCGCAGGTTCGGGCGACGGACCGAGCGGCTGCGGTCGACGCTGGTGTCGGTCGGTCTCGCGCTCGCGGGCCGGGCCGGCGCCCGGATGACGGCCGCCGTCAAGGTTCCGGTCGGCCGGAACACCCTGCTGAGGCTGACTGCCTCGCTTCCGGATCCCGTCGTCACCACGCCCCGGGTGGTCGGTGCGGACGAGTACGCCCAGCGCAAGGGCCGTGTCTACGGAACCGTGCTCGTCGACGTCGAGACACGTCGCCCGGTCGACCTTCTTCCCGACGGGAGGCGGACACGCTCGCGGCCTGGTTCGCCGAGCGGCCCGGCATCGAGATCGTCTGCCGTGACCGGGCTCCCTCCTTCGCCGAGGGCGCCACCCGCGGAGCCCCGCAGGCTCTCCAGGTCGCTGATCGGTGGCATCTCTGGCACAACCTGGGCGAAGCCGCCGAGAAGTGCGTCTACCGGCACCGCGGCTGCTTACGCCCACGCCGGAGCAGCCGGAGGAACCCCACGAGGAGCCGGAGCCGACTGCGTCATCGCGCTGGCCGACAGGGCACCGGTTCGCCGAGCGCACCCGCGCCAAGCACGCCACCATCCACGCTCTCCTCGCCGCCGGTCACAGCAAGCGGTCCGTCGCCCGGCAACTCGGGATGACCCTCAACACGATCCTGCGCTTCTCCCGCGCCACCACCCCGGAGGAGATGTTCACCGGCAGCGGCAAAACCCTGCGACCAACCTCGATGCCTACAAGCCCTACCTCGATCAGCGCTGGCAGGAAGGCTGCACCAACGCCTGGAAACCATGGGGGGAGATCAAGGCAGGGCTATCCCCGCGGCTACGCCGGCGTCCGCGACTACGTCAGCGGGAACCTTCGCGGCAAGCCCCAGCCGGTCGACCCCGCCCGCCGTCGGCCCGCGCCGTCACGCGCTGGCTCCTCACCCACCCCGATGCCCTGCCCGAAGCCGACCGGCTCCAGCTCAAAGCCGTCCTGGCCAACTGCCCTGAACTGGCGGCACTCTCCGAGCACGTGCGTTCCTTCGGTCACATGGTCGCCCACCTCCGGGGCGACCAGCTGCCGACCTGGATCGAAGCCGCCACCTCCACTACCAACCTGCCCAGCCTCCGGCACTTCGCCCAGCACCTCGAACGCGACCTCGACGCCGTCACCGCCGGCCTTACACTGCCCTGGAACTCCGGCGTCGTCGAAGGCCACGTCAACCGGATCAAGATGCTCAAGCGCCAGATGTTCGGCCGCGCCGGCTTTGCTCTCCTGCGGAAACGGGTCCTCCTCGCTCCGTGACGGCAGCGCACGATCAGACAGTGGCTTTGGCCGTAACCCGAGTGAGCAGCTTGTCGCGCAGAGAGGGCCACTCGTCCGCGAGCACGCTGTAGTACAGCGAATCACGGCGCGTGCCGTCCTGGCGCACCATGTGGCTGCGCAGCCTCCCTTCATAGACGAGACCCAGCCGTGTCAGGGCCTGCTGGGACCGCACGTTGAGGTTGTCGGTGCGCAAGGCAATTCGGGCAAGGCCCAGATCGTCAAAGGCGTACCCGAAAAGCAGCAGCTTCGACTCGGCGTTATAAGGGCCGCCCCAGCAAGAACGATCGAACCAGGTCGCACCAATCTCCGCTCGGCCCTCAGCCAGGTCGAGCTCATACAGACTGGTCGAACCGATCACCGCCTCGTCCGTCAGACGCTGGACCGCGAAGCACCGCCGGGCTCGGTCCGTCAGCATCTGGCTGATCATCGCCTGCATCTCTTCGAGAGAGCCGGGCCGAGGCCGGGGCATCCACTGCCAGACCTCGGGATCCGACGCAGAGGGAAAGAGCGCTTCGGCGTGGTCGACGGACAGTGGGATGAGACGGACGGCGCGGCCGAGGAGGGAGTCATTGCTCACCACTGCACCGTAGCTTCGAGCCCACTGCCTCACGACCGAGATGGAGATCATATTGCCGCCGTCACGCACAGCGACCGCGCCACACGAAGTGGACCAGAGCCCTCAGAAACCGACTACTGTTCGATGAACACCCCAAACGCCGCCTGAAACACACAAGATCGAGCGGGCAGGGGCGAACCAGCGTCCGATGAGCGGATAGGGGCCGATGTCAGCTGGAGCTCTCCCAGGTGACAGCGAAGTCCCCGCCGGAGATGGCGCCTGGCTTCGCCATCACATCACCGCTGCCGTGGTTCTGCATGGTGAGTGGGGTCGGCGACAGGCTCCCGAAGGTGGTGCCGTTGGCCTGGGAGTCGGAGAAGTCCACCGAGCCGAAGTCGGGCAGGCTGGCTATGCTGCCGTTCGCGGTGGTGGCTTCCGCGATGACCTCGGCGGAGCTGTCCTGGTAGCCGGCGGACCCGGCGTGAGTGGTGGTCCTCGTCCAGCCCTGGGTGCTGTCCGAGAGCGTCATGGTGAAGGTGCCGTCGCCGTTGTCCTTGACGGAGGCGGTGAGGTGGTCGCCGGGGGCGACGGTGACCGAGTACGGGCTCTCGGCGGCAGGAATTACCTCCCACCAGGCGCCGTAGTGTGCCTTTCCACCGATGCAGTCGGCTTCGGTTCCGGTTTGTTCCAGTGCTTTGTTCTGGTATCCGTCCAGGCCGACCCAGTAGGACGAGTAGGAGTCGTGGGAGTCGCACTTGACCGCGGGCTGAATCCATGAAGAGGCCACGGACTTGTAGGTGCCGGAGGAGCCGGTGGCTACATAACCGGACCAGTTACCCGAGGTGGCGTTGGTCTTCGTGGGGTCGCTGAGCCCTTGCAGGTCGTGGCTCTGCCGGCTCGCGGCGGTGCCGTTTATCCGGGCCTCCAGCACTCTGTGGGTGGTGGGGGCGGCGGCCAGGGCGGCGGGGGTTGTGAGGGCCGTGACGGCTATGGTCGCGGCGACAGTGAGCAGGCAGGCGGAAGCTCTCTGGGGCATGGTAGGGGGACTCCCTTGATCGTGGGGTTGCCGGTCCGACGGCACAGGGCCGCCCGGCACCGGGTGACGCCGCCACGAGCGGGCCCGCTCTCCTCAGACGGTGCACGCAAGCGTGCTCAACGGGTCATGGCCACGGCAAGACGTTGAGCTGCGTTTAGCCTTATTTGACAAATCCGTTGTCGATCACTGGATGAGCGAAGCGTTGAGCTGGGGATCTAGGGCCCGTGATCCGGTTCGTGTCAACCTGCAGTGTTCTGCCTCGTTGAGCCACGCAGGATCTCTCTCCTGAACAGGCAGTGGAATTGGGGGAGTTGGCAACGTGCCGTCATGCGCCGTCCGATGTGGCGCTTCGGGCCCGCATCGTGTTGCGGGCCGGGGGACGCCGTCGCAAGGACGTCGCCGAACTGGGCGGTACTTGGAGGAGGGCGTCGCGGGCCTGGTCGACTGCGAGGCCGTACAGCAGCCACTGCGCCGTGGCCGTGTGTGAGTTCTCATTCTTAGAAGTGATCTCATTTGGCGAGCCTGCGGTAGCAGATGAGGGTGCCGGCGATGCTGGTGAAGGCGAGGAAGTGCTCGGCTTTGCGCTTGTAGCGGCGGTGCAGTCGGCGGCATCCGGCAAGCCGGGACATCGTGCGTTCGACGGTCCAACGGTGCCGGCCCAGGCGTGTCGATGACTGGATGCCCTTACGTGCGATGCGATGTCGGATGCCCCGACTGCGTAACCATCGCCGCAGGTAGTCGCAGTCGTATCCCTTGTCCGCGTGGAGCTTTCCCGGCCTGCGTCGTCGGCGACCGCGTCGGGAGCGGATCGGCGGTATGCCCCTCACCAACGGGATCAGGGCCTGGCTGTCGTGCAGGTTCGCTCCCGAGATCCCGACGGACAGGGGCAGACCGGTCCGCTCGGTGACCAAGTGGATCTTCGAGCCGTACTTGCCCCTGTCGCCCATTAGGATTCGGGCCTGTCATGTCCCCCTTTTCAGAGCCCGCATGTTCACCGAGTCGATCGCGCAGCGGGACCGGTCCAGCTCACCGCGGGCGCCGAGTTCGTCCAGGACCAGGCGGTGCAGCTTGGCCCAGACCCTGGCCTTGGTCCACTCGGCGAATCGCCGGTGAGCCGTCGCTCCCGACGGCCCGAACGATGCAGACGGCAGCTGCTGCCACGTGCAGCCCGACGTGGCCACGAACACGATCGCAGCGAGCACTTCGCGGTCACCGTGCCCGACGCCGGCCGCCTCCCTGAGGCCGGGTAGGCGCGTCCGGTGCCACCCGGTGAAACAGCTCCCACAACTCGTCCGGCACCAGCCGCTCAACGATTCCCACCCGCCAGCAGGCTACCCAATACGCCAAATGAGATGACCTCTTAGCGCTGGCGGTTCGTACTGGCGCAGGAGTTGGATCGTGAGCACATAGCAGCCCGTTGCTATACCGAAGAGTATGCCGGTGTCAGTCAGCCAATGGCTGAGCGTGTGATGCCATAGGGGATCGGTAGCCGAAGGGGCCGACTTGTCCATCGGTCCGAGGAGTTGTCCGAGATCAAGTGTCACACCTTCCGATGCGATAGCCCAGCGCGACGGCGCCAGCCAAGCCACTTGTTCGACGCCAGGGTTGTTGAAGAGGCGGAAGGTGATGCCTGAGAACAGGTACTGGAAGACAGAGAACAAAACCAACAACGGCATGGTGCTTTCGGTGGTCCTCGCCAGTGACGAGATGACTAGACCGCACATCATCGAGGTGAATCCGAGCGCTGTGATAGCGAAGGTCATCTCGAGGACGGGGGTGTCCTTCACCACTACCCCATCGTTCGGCAATGGGCGTGGTAAGAGACCAAGCAGGCAGAGAATGATTCCTTGGAGGCTGGTGACCAGCCCCAAAACAGTGATCTTCGATATGAGGTAGGCGGATCTGGAGAGACCTGCGGCCCGTTCCCGCTCATAGATCAGCCGTTCCTTGACCAGTTCACGGACGGAGTTCGCAGCCCCCATGAAGCAGGTGCTGACGGCGAGGGACCCAAGGATCGTGCCGGCGTCGAGGTTCGGCATGCCGCCAGGTGCCCTGCGAAGGCCGAAGTCTGCAGGTATGACGGTGCAGGCCAAGCCCAGGACAGTGGGGAGGAATGCCAGCAGGCCGACGAACCTTCGGTCAGAGGCCATCACAGCCAGTTGGCGACGGATCAGCCCGGACAGCTGGGCCGTCCAACGAGGCGGTTTCGGTATGAGGACGGCCTCAGGGAGCATGGGCGCCGCCTGCTTCGAGGCGTCCGCAGAAGCCACCTGCTGCTGGTGCCTACGCCACCTGTGGGACCAGTCGCGGTCGCGGTGCTTCTCGAAGGCAGAGAAGACGTCGGCCCATCTAGTATGCCCGAAGTATTCGAGTGCCTTGGCCGGCGGGCCAAAGTAGGTCAGGGACCCCCCAGGTCCCAAGACCAATACCTGGTCGCACAGCTCTAATTCCCCGACTGAGTGTGTGACCACCAGCACGGTCCGGCCGTCGTCTGCGAGCCCCCTCAGCAACTGCATGACATCGCGGTCCATGCCCGGATCCAGGCCGGAGGTCGGTTCGTCCAGGAACATGAGCGAGGGCTTGGTCAAGAGTTCCAGAGCGACCGAGACGCGCTTGCGCTGACCTCCGGAGAGCGCGGAGATACGTTGGTCGCTGTGAAGACCGAGTCCCAGCTCAGCCAGTACCTCTTCAACTCGACGGTCGCGCTCCGTCGGCCCTGTGTCACGGGGGAAACGCAGTCTGGCGGCATGACGGAGCGCGGACCGCACCGTGAGCTGCGGGTGGAGAATGTCATGTTGAGGAACGATGCCGATATGCAGACGCAGTTCGGCGAATCGCTCACGGAGATTCCAGGTTTCGAAGAGTACTTCGCCTTGGACGTCCCGCTGGAGGCCCGTCAGGGCGCGCAGTAGGGTTGATTTTCCAGAGCCAGACGGACCGACCACCGCGACCAGGGCTTTCGAAGGCACCGTGAAGCTCACCTTGTTCAGCAGGGTTCGGTTGCCCTTGCCGTGCTTGACTCGGACGGTCAGCTGACGGACGGTCAACGACGGCTGCTCCAGGCTCCGGCCCCACTTGGTGCCGTCGGCCGCTGTGGCATCGGTGGCCCCGGGTAGCGGGACGGCGATGGCCGAGCCGTTCCCTCCGGCCTCGACGAGGAAGTCGGGAGCCTGGCTTGAGCGGCGATGACGACCGTTCCTCGAGAACATGCGAGGACCTTTCGTGACGCGGTTCATGGTGGGGCGGTGACGCCACTGCCTATGACCTCGGGCACAACAGCGGCTTGAGAACAGCATCAGGAAGTCTGGTAGCTGTGCAGACCGGGCACCCGCAGGGTGCCGCCGAACTGAGCCGCCTGGGTCACCTTCACCTTGGTGAAGTAGATCACCGGGATGTTCAGCGGTGGTGGGCTGCTCGGGCTGAATGTCACCGGGATCAGGCCGAACAGGTTGCCGGAGATGCTCTCGGTGTAGAGGGTCGTGGCACCGTTGCGGATCGTGGACGTCGAACCGGCGGCCGCCTGTACGTGGTAGGTCTTGCCGGACAGGTGGTCCTTCACGATTTGGTGCAGGTTGCCGATGTCGATACCACCGGATACGACGAACTTGAGCGCCTTCTTCGTCGTCCCGCTGGCCGTCTTCACGTCGACGATGCCCTGGTAGTCCGCACCCTTCAGCAGCAGCGAGCTCGCTTGCAGGTACCAAGGGGCCTGCGCCACGGGCACCTTGTTGCCGACGCCGCTTGCCGCGCTCGTCGCCGTGGGGCAGTTGGCTACGGACGGGTTAGGCGAGGACGTGGCTGTGTTGGCGGCGCTCTTGACGGCCCTTCTTGCATCCTGGGCGGACTTGGACACTGTGTCCATCACGGCTTTGGAGGTGTCTTTGACGGTCTTGGTCGTGTCCTTGATCTCGCCTGACACGCCGGAGGTAGTGGCGGACGGCGTCGTCGTGGACAACGAGCCGGAGCTGGAGCTGCCGCCGCCGAGGATCCTTCTGATCGCATCGCTGATGGTGTCCAGCAGGCCGCCGCCGTGGCTCGCGGACGTCGACGGGGTGGACGTCGAGCTGCTCCCGGACGACGAAGACGACGACGTGGCCGACGGCTCGGGCGTGGCCGCCTTGTCCGCGGACCGGGCGGCGCGGTCCGATGGGGACGGCGAGGCCGAGACACCGGCCCGCTTCAGGGCCGCCACACAGTTCTTGTATTCGTCGGCCGTGAGGCTCTTCGACGACGGAGACGACGAGTTGCTGTCGGCGGAGGCCAGCGAGGGCATGAAGCTCATCCCCATGATGACGGCAGTCGGCATAGCCACCAGGGCTGTAGTCTTGCCGGCAGACATCTGGAACCTGTTGAACAGAGGCTTTCTGCGGGCCGCATGGCGTGGCCTGGATTTCACACGGGACTCGTCCCTGTCAATGGGTGCGGCCTCGAGGGCACCGCCCTCGCCCGGTCCGGCCTTGGCCGGCGGCTCCGGCTGCGGTGGCGCGTCCGGCGCCCAGGCCACGGCCATCGCTCCGCCGATGAGGGCGAGGAGGAAGCCCATGACGAAGCCGCCGAAGTTGGACACGGGGAGGGACACCAGCGCCAGCAGGATGGCGGCGACGCCCGCGAAGGTCCGTACGTGCTTCTGGAACCAGAGGCTGATGCCCAGAACGACGAGCAGCACCCCGATGATCAGGGAGCCGGCCCCGGCCGTAGTCGCCATCGCCAGCGTCAGATGACCGAGCTGGAGGTGGAAGTACGGGAAGTACATGATCGGAAGACCGCTGAGCAGGACGTACAGACCGGACCAGAACGGACGGGTGCCCCGCCAGGCGCGGAACTGCAGCCTCCGGCGGGTGAACTGGCCGGATGCGGCAGGAGTCTCAGCGCTCATGGAAAACAGCTCCCTGGTGCGGCGTTGCTGTGGTGATGATGTGTTCGGCACGTGAAGACGTGGCCGGAGTGTGGACGGGTGGGGGCGCCACCGGCTCTCTCGCTCATCCTCCAGTTCGAGCATGACGGTGTTGCTGATCTGCGCACGCCCTCCGGGCAGAGGCACCTCGCTGTCACCCTGAAGTGGGAGCGGCTGATCCGGGAATAGGCCCGGAATCCCGCCCGGGTACGGCCTGTTGGTCCGTATCCACACCGAGGAGGAAGAGGTCGAAGCGGACCGAGCACGTCTGGCCCCGGAGGGTCAGGTGCCCCTCGATGGTGTGCCGACCGTCCTTTGTGCGGATTCGAGAGGACTGGAACGATGCCGTGGGGTGAGAGCCGCAGTCGAGGAAGTCAGCGTCACGGATGTGCCTGTCTCGCTCGTCGTTGCGGGTGTCGACTGAGGTGGTGTGGATCTCTGCCCGCACGCTGGACTGTGCGGGCTCGTTCCCAACGGTGAGGGTTCCGGAGGGTAGTGTGCAGCTGCCTCGCATTGGATCATGAGGTGACGCACGGTGAAGCCGACCTGGGCGTGGACGAGGTCGATCTACCCACGCCGGTGAACTGGTCAAAGTCGACGGGGGCGGCGAGCATGATGATCTCCATCGGTATCTGGGTCGAGGTGCGTTGCAACAGTCGTGGTTATGTACGTCGTTGATGACGGCGAATGTTCAGATCTCCGCGAGGCATCTGTGCGGAAGCGAAGTCGGTGCCCGGAAGGAGGAGAGGCTCCCCCCCCGCCTGCCCGCTTCATTGCCGACCGGGAGCGGGGCTTTTTCGACAGCTGACGGATGCAATCGGACCAGGGGGATGGCCGGGATGGCTTTGTCAAGTCGCTGCTGCGGAGGGTGGGCTGAGGCGTGTCAGCGCTGCTGATTGTGTCTGGTTAGGCGGTCGCTGTCGTGAGGGTGACGCCGGTGATCTGCTTCCAGACGGCGTGGCGTTCGTTCATCTCTTCTCGGTAGTCGGGGCCGCCCCGGCCCGCCTCACCCGAGACCTGGTCCGCCAGCTCAAGGCCCTCGGCCACGACGTCACCCTCACACCTGTGGTCGGCCAGCCGGGGTCCAGCAATGGGCCCCGGCTACCCGACCGCAGCGACCGCCGTCAGCGGAGACGGAACGCACCGCCTGGGCCGTCAACCCACACTGAAACACCTCACAAATGAGTGACGCATGAGAAAATCCGTGTGATCTAGCCTTGGTAAATGAGTGAAGAGTGATACGGGGGTGGTGCGTTGACAGTCCGGGAGGGTGAGTGAGTCAGAGTCGGGAGCTGTCGGCTGAGGCCGCGATGAACGCGACCGAAGCCCGTACGGAGCTCTTCGCCCTGGTGAAGAGTGCCGACAATGACGGGGTTACGACGCTGATCCACAAGCGGGAGGACCGTGCTCTGCTGGCACCGCTGGACCGGTTTCCGGCAGCCCGGAAGGTCGACGCGTTTCCTTCTCATGCGCTCAGTGCGGCACAGAAGGACTTCGGTGACCTGGTCTCGCGGGCGGCTCAGGGCCAACCGCAGGTGCTCCGGCGGAGCCGCACGCCGGTCACGGTACTGTTGCCCGCCGACGCCGCCTCCGGTTCCTAATCATCTGATCCGGCCGCGGCCATGGGCGCGGCATCCGCAGGAGGTGCGGTGAACAGCCAGGGCACTCAGGACTGCGGCAGCGCGCCGCGCAGGCTCGCCTCGCTGGGTGACGCCATCGGTGCCGTGCTCGCCTCCGGCCCGACCGGCGGCCCCACGTTCGGGCTGCCCGGGCTGGACGCGGCGACAGGTGGTCTGCAGTCCGGCCGGCTGACGCTGGTGGCTGCCGCCCCTAATGTGGGCGGAAGTCTGCTGGGGCTGGCTGCCGCGCGGCAGACTGCGCTCGTCGACAACCACAAGGTGCTGTACGCGGCGTCGGGGCCGAATCAGGCCGACATCATGCGCCGGATCATCTCTGCGGAGACCGGGGGCGATTACCCGCGTCTGAAGCAGGGCCGCCTCAATCCGCACGAGCAGCAGGTCGCTCAGCAGTTGGTCCAGGCGCCGCTGCTGATCGACGACGGCAGTGATCTGACCGCTGAGGCGATCGCGGAGACCGCCCCGTACGTCCAGGACCTGGCCCTGGTGGTCGTGGACCGCCTGCAGACCACCGACAACGCCCGGCTTCCCCTGTCGGGTACCCGGCTCCCGAGCGCCTCCCAGGTCCTGGCCTCCCTCGCGCGCACCTTGCACGTGCCGGTGCTCGCCGTCGTGGACAGCGCCGATCCCACTCTCCTGGGTCTCCTGGACGCCGACGTGCTGGTGACGCTCGCCCCGACCGGGGACCCTGCCAAGGTCCAGGTGACGGTCGCGGAGCGGGACTTCGGCGCGATCGGTTCGGCATACCTGCGGCCCGATCTGGTGCACGCCCGCTTCCTCGACGCCGGAGTCGCCCTGGTCGGCCGGACAGGCGGCGAAGGACCCGCGCCGTCACTGGGCAGCGCGGTGGAGCGGGAGATGGCCGAAGCTGCGCTCCCGTACACATCCGGTGCTCAGCAGGGGCTGCCCGCCTCCGTCACCCACGTGTTGGCGGCACTGCGCACCGCACTGACCAACGGCGACCCGGAAGCCCTTGCGGATCTCGGGCCATCCCTCGACGAGGCGGCTGCGGTACCGCGGCAGCTGCCGGACACCCCTGAAGGACGCCGCCTCGCCGCCGCGTTGCAGGCGTACAGCACCGCCGCGTCCGCCGGCGCCACCGAGCAGCCCATCGTTGCCGCGGTCCAAACGACCGCTGACAGCGCGCAAGTCCCCGACGCCGTCGACGTAGAAGACGAAGGGGACGGCTTGGTAGCGGGGGATGAGGAGGACGAGCCCGAGGGCCACGTCTTCCCTGCCCTGAAGGTCCTCAAGGACGCGGTCGCCCGGTCGAAGATGCACCCGATCCCGGTCATCCGCACCGAGGAACGAGACAGTGGCCCGTGGCCGCTGATCAGTGAGCATATGGACAGCGAACCGCGCTGGGTCCACCCGGATGTCACCAGCACGCGCGTGCCGTACATCCGGGAGAACGGCAAGCGTGTCCGGCGCGACCAGCTGGACGTGCCCGCGTCCTTCGGCGCGGGCGTGTTGTGCCTGATCGACCGCAACGGCAGCTACCCGTCCGCGTGTTCGGCCGTTCCCCTCGCCCCGAACAAGCTGCTGCACACCGGCCCCCTCGACGCGTTCGACAAAGCCCGGGCCGGCATCTACCTCATCGACATCCCGGAGTGGACCCGCACCGACATGCCGCACCCCCTGGGGCGGATCATCGAGCGGCCCGACGACCAAGGCCGCGTGTGGGTCACCACCCCCCACCTCAAGCAGCTCGACAAGCTCGTCCGCGAGGGACACCTCGGCGCCGCGCCGGCCATCCACGACTCCTGGACCGGTAAGGCCAACGAGTCGCTCTTCAAGCCTTTCTATGAGGCCACCCGGAAGGCTCGGACCGAGCTCGTCCAGGCCGGCGGTGAGCCGTACAAGGCGTACAAGACCCGGCTGTCCATCGCGCTGCGCCTGCTGTGGCCCAAGCGCAAGGAACAGCGGTCCCCGTTCTGGCGGCCCGACTGGCGCATGAGCATGGTCGCCCAGGCCTCCGTACGGCACTGGAGCGTCGCCTGGCGCGCCGTCCAGGAACTGACGGACGATGCTGAGCGGTGCACCGCCGCACGATCCGGCGAAGTAGGAGCGGGACCAGAAGACGGAGCCCANNCCGTCTCGAAGCTGCCGCACACTTCCCGCATGATCTCCTCGCATGGCTTCAGCATTGCTGGGGAAGTACGCATGCCGTGCTTCGACAAGCCGGCGCGTGGAACCCCGTAAGGGGCGCGTGCCGTGTGCTACGCGGCACGCCCGGCGACACTCGCGCAAAGCTAGAGCCTGTGCGCCGGATCGCGTAACGGGCCTGGGAGCGGACCGTCTTGGCGCCTGAGGGCATGCCGCGCAGCACGCCGGGTCAGTGTGGAGCCTCGGCGCCACCACCGCGACGGACACGCTCCAGCGCGTCCCGATGGAGAGTGTTCAACCCACCGGGCGGGACAGGAGCGGGACTGCTGGTGAGGGGCACCCGCACAGCCCCGAGGGTCGGCAAGAACCGCACGAGGCATCCAGCCCAGCGTCCTGACGGAACGCTACGAGCGGCCAACCTGACCGCGCTCCGCTACGGCCAATACAAGTCGGGAACCTCAGTATGGTTATCGGTCAGGTTCTTGGTTGGCTGGATTAACGGGCAACCCTCTGCACGGTGCTCGACCCGCCTTCAGCAATGCTGGTAGATCGATCCCTGCCTGTATGCGGTCAACCTCGGGCAACCGCCCCATCGGAAGAAGGGGAACATTCATGCTCAGACGCGCAAAGGCCGCTGTCGCCCTCACGGCTGCCGGCCTGGTCCTCGGCCTGACCGGCACCCTCACCGGTGCAACCACAGCCACCGCCGCATCCGCCCATCAGGTACCCACCCAGACCGTCACCATCCAGGCCGTCAACAACCTCGGCCTCACCACCACCGAAGCCCAGAGCGTACAGTGCTACGTCCGCGACGCCCGATTCAACCCTGGCACGATCGACGGCCAGCTCGGCTCCAACAGCTGGGCGGCCTGGCAGCGTTTCCTCAACGACCGCGGATTCAACGCCGGAACCGTCGACGGCGAGGTCGGCCCCAACACCATCCGCGGCCTCCAGCGCTTCCTCAACGCCCTCGGCTACGACACTGGCGGTGTCGACGGCGTCGCCGGAACCAAAACCAAGGCCGCCTGGAAGGCGTTCTCCCACCTCGGCGACGGCACCGACGGAAGCTGGTGCTGACCACGCTGGGAATACGGCCGGGACATGGCCGCTGGCGCCTCGGTGACCGGGACCCGCGGCACCGCGCGCAAGGCCATCGCCCGGCCCTGCTTCCCGGCCTCCTCGGCCCGTCCCTGCCGCCGCCACTGCCCGAGCGGTCCGTTCACTCAATGAGCATGACCCACGCCGGGCCGTGCTCACCAGGCACCCACTTCTTCACCGGCTTGCCATCACGACGGCGCAGCGAACGCAGGTATTCGACAACTGCTCGAAGACGCCTACCGAGCCGGATCCATACAGTCCGGGCGACCGGCATGGTGTCGGCACCCGGCGGATGCCCCCTAGATCGCCAAGAAGCAGATGCCACGTGCAGATGTCGACTGGTTCGCCAAGAAGGTGATGTACACATGAAGAAGTCGGCCAAGCTCCTGCGTCTAGGCATATTCTTCGTTGCCGCAGGCACGGTGGCGGGCTTGACCCCCGAGGTCGTATCGAGCGGCCACGCCGGCCACGATCGCGCCACGGTCCAGGACAAGGACAAGGCTGCGGGCGAATCCGAAGGAGAGGAAGAGCAAGAAGCCCCCGTCGACTACCTTTCCGTGAAGGCCAGTTCCGGCCAGCCGGTGTCAGCAGGGCAGGTGATGCTGGCACGGAGACAGGCGGCACGCATCCCGACCGGCTACGCCAGCCAGCCATGGAAGTCCGTCGGCCCCACCAACGTCGGGGGTCGCATCGTCGACCTGGCCGTCGACCCCACGACCTCGCCGAGCACTGTCTACGCCGCGGTGTCCAGCGGCGGGATCATGAAGAGCACGGACGGCGGCGTCACCTGGAAGCCAGCCTACCCGACCGACACCCAGCAGGCAATGGGCGCACTCGCCCGAGGCTCGGACGGCACCCTGTGGGCCGGCACCGGTGAGGCGAACCCTTCCGGTGGCGGCACCACGTTCTTCGGCGACGGCATCTACAAGTCATCGGATGGCGGCTCCAGTTGGCAGAAGTCGGGTCTTCCGGACAGCGGCGCCTTCGGCCGCATCGCGGTCAACCCGAAGAACGCGAGCGACGTTTGGGCGGCCGCGACGGGATCACTGTCCTGGTCGTCCGGCCAGCGCGGTCTCTACCACCTCACCAATGGCGGTAAGGACTGGAAGCTTGCTCTCGCGCCCACGAACAAGACCACGGGCGTGATCGACGTGGCCATCGACCCGGCCCACCCGAAGATCATGCTGGCCTCGCTGTGGGACCGTTCCCGCAACGACGGCGCGTTCCAGTACGGCGGCACCGGCTCTGGCCTGTACCGCTCCACCGACGGCGGCGCCACCTGGACCCGGCAGGACAACTCGAGCATCAACGGTCAGGTCTGCTCGTGGGACCAGACCAAGAGCGGGCTGAACACCGACGCGGACCTCGGCCGCATCGGCATCGCGTTCGCCCCCAGTAACCCGAACCGCGTCTACATCCAGTTCGCCGGCGCGAACGGCCCGGACAAGGGCTTCTACGTCTCCAACGACGCCGGTAAGACCTGGACCTGTGGCGGCAGCGAACCCGGATCCGTCACCGGCGGGTACGAGTGGGTCTTCGGGCGGTTGTGGGTCGACCCGGCCGACGAGAACCATATGTTCTCCGCGGACGTGAGCCTGAATGAGTCGACCGACGGCGGCAACACGTGGAGCAACTCGAGCGGCGGGCACTCCGACCACCACGCCATGGCGTGGGACCCGAAAGATCCCGGCCGGGTCTACGACGGTGACGACGGCGGTGTCTACTACTCCACCCAGAACGGCGCCACCCGCACGTGGACGCACGCCAAGGTCGAACCGTGGAATCAGTTGTACCACTTGGCGGTCTCGCAACAGGACCCGACCCGCATGGCCACCGGACTGCAGGACCAGGGCAGCATCCGCACCTGGACGCCGGGCGTCGAGCCGACCGACCTGACGCAGTGGAACTCATACGGCGGCGGTGACGGACACTGGGTGCAGATCAACCCGAAGGACCAGCTCGTCTACTACGCGTGCTCGCAGCCGGTCCCGCCGCGGATCAGCTGCCAGCGCACGACGGATGACGCCGCGGCCGGCGCGACGACCAGCACCCGCACGAGCCTCTCCACCCCCGCGTGGCCGTCCGGCACCCGGATCACGACCGACATGCCGATCGTGACGGACCCAGCCGACCCGGACTACCTGTACGTTGCGGGCACCGCGATTGCGCGCTCCGGCAAGGGCGTGGTGTCCGGTACCGACGCCTGGAAGCTCATCAGCCCGGCCACGCCCGATAGCCCGGAGAGCCTGCCCGGCAAGGTCCCGGCGAAAGAGATCAACCCCGACCTCTACTACGCCAACGAGTACGGCGCGGTCACCCAGATCGCCCCGGCTAAGACCACCGGCACGTCGACGTCACCGTCCAGCACCATCTACGCGGGCACCGACACCGGCAAGGTCTGGAAGACCACCAACGCCAACTCCGACAACCCGACCTGGACTCAGCTCGGCAAGGGTGTGCTCCCGCAGCGGTGGGTCACCTCGCTCGTCGCCGACCCCACTGACGCCAACCACGTCTACGCCTCCTTTTCCTCCTACCGGGAGGGCGACCTGGCCGCGAACGTGTGGGAGTCGACCGACGGCGGCGCCACCTGGACCAACATCAGCGGCAACCTGCCCAACGCCCCGGTCTGGAAGGTCACTTACGACCAGCCCCACAGTCAGCTCTACGTCGCCACCGACTACGGCGTCTTCAACCTCAAGAACGGCAAGAAGAACTGGGCTCGGCTCGGTTCGCAGCTGCCGAACTGCCCGGTCATGGATGTCCAGCTCAGCGCCGACGGCGGCACCGTGATCGCAGCCACCTTCGGCCGAGGCGTCTACCAGCTCCACGTAAAGGAGTAACGATCGCTTGTCCGAGGTACGCGGATCGAGCGCGCTCGTGATCACCACGCGGCGCGCTCGACCACTGCGGTGGCCGCTGACTTCGTCCGTGGCGAGTTGCGTGGCTTGGCCGTCTGCGTCAGCCAGAGCACAAGGTCGTCACCCAGGACTCCATGTGCCGGGCCATCAAAGGCACCTGGTACAAGCCCCCACGACGGCAAGACACTTGACTCCGCCTCCAAGACCGACGTCGACCATCTCGTCCCCATCTCCAACGCTTGGAAGATGGGCGCATACCTCCGGACCACAGAGAGGCGGAAGAAGTTCGCCAACGATCTCGATCACTCGAAGCTGATCGCCGTCTCCGCCAGCTCCAACCGATCCAAAGGCGAACAGTCCCCGGGCACCACCGAACAAGGACTACTGGTGCACCTACGGGCGTGCCTGGACCGACATCAAGTATGTGTTCGGGCTGAGAATCACGGAACCGGAGAAGAGGACGCTCGAAACGATGCTTAACACCTGCGGCTGAGCGCGCTCGTCGGCAAGCCAGCCGACATCCTGAACCCGGCGGGGGCGTCGGGGACCGGTACGGCGGTGAGGTCCTCGCGCAGGCCGGTGCGGCCCGACTCCGGCACGACCGCGCAGGCGCGGCCGAGGGCGATGAGCTGGGTGAGTTGCGTGTGGTCGCGCACCTGCGGTCCGGGGCCGTCCGGGAAGGTGCCGTCGGGGCGAGGCCAGCGGGGCAGGGGCAGGTCGGGAAGGTCGGTGACCTCGGCGAGCCGCACGTGGGGGCGGGCGCTGAGAGGGTGGCCCGCCGGGAGGATCGCGACCTGACCCTCGGAGTGCAGGTCCTCGGTGTCGAAGCCGGCCGTGTCGTCGAATGGCCGATGCAGCAGGGCTATGTCGGCCCGGCCGTCGTGCAGCAACCGTGTCTGCTCGCCCGGTCCGCACAGCACGACGTCCACGGCGACGGCGCCGGGCTCGGCGGCGTAGGCGCCGAGGAGTTTCGCCAGCAGTTCACCGGAGGCGCCCGCCTTCGCGGCCAGGACCACGGCGGGGCGGCCGGTCGCCGCGAGGGCGGCCCGGCGGGTGCGCCGTTCGGCGGCCTCGACGGCGTCCAGCGCCGCCCGCGCCTCCCGCAGCAGCACCGCCCCTGCCCCGGTCAGGGTGACACCCCGGCTGCCGCGCTCCAGCAGGAGGGTGCCCAGGCGCCGTTCGAGCCCGCCGATCGCCCGCGACAGCGGGGGTTGGGCGATCCCGAGCCGCTGCGCGGCCCGGCCGAAGTGCAGCTCTTCGGCAACCGCGACGAAGTACCGCAGCTCACGTGTCTCCACCCCGCCAGCCTAACCGGGACGGCCAGGAGCGATACCCGGGCGGTATCGCCGTCCACCCAGTCGGTCTTGGACGCCCTGCCCGGCGGGGGAGAAGTGTCGATGTCATGAGTGAGACGAACACCGTGAACCACCACAAGGTCGCGCTGGTGACCGGGGCCAACAAGGGCATCGGGTACGAGATCGCCGCCGGGCTCGGCGCCCTCGGCTGGTCCGTCGCAATCGGCGCGCGGAACGGGGAGCGGCGCGAGGCCGCTGTGGATAAGCTGCGCGCGGCCGGAGCCGACGCGTTCGGCGTGCCGCTGGATGTGACCGACGACGCCAGCGTGACAGCGGCGGCTCGGCTGATGGAGGAGCGGGCCGGGCGGCTCGACGCGCTCGTCAACAATGCGGGGATCACCGGCGGCGGACCGCAGGAGCCCACCACGGTCGACGTGAACCGCGTACGGGCGGCCGTGGAGACCAACGTGATCGGCGTCATCCGCGTCACCAACGCCCTGCTCCCTCTGCTGCGCCGCTCACCGTCGCCGCGGATCGTGAACGTCTCCAGCAGCGTCGGCTCCCTCACACTCCAGACCACGCCTGACGCCGAGACGGGCCCCATATCCGTCGCCTACGCTCCGTCGAAGACGTTCCTCAACGCCGTCACCGTGCAGTACGCCAAAGAAGTGGCCGACACCCACATCCTGATCAACGCCGTCTGCCCCGGCTTCACGGCGACCGACCTCAACGGCTTCCGGGGAGTGCGCACCCCCCAGCAGGGCGCAGCCGCCGCGATCCGGCTGGCCACCGTATCGGCCGACGGGCCGACGGGCCGCTTCTTCGACGACGAGGGAGAGGTGCCCTGGTGACGCGGTTCCGGTTCGCGCCACCCCGGGGGGACGGCGCATGCGCGTCCTCGTGACCGGCGCCCTCACGCTGTGTCGGTACGGCCGTCGAGCCCGAGCCGCCGGCGGGCCACGAGGTGAGGGATCGAAAGGCACCGAGAGTCTGTGACAAGTAGCCTGCCTTCCAGGTGACAACCAGGCTGCTTCGGCCCGGCCCTTCTGCCAGCCTTTTCGGCTCCGCCGGTGACAACTATCGAGCCTGGGCACAACCGAGCGCTTCAGCTGGCGAGTGAGCGCGAGACTTGGCGGGGCTGAGCATCAGCCGGGACTCGACCTGACGCAGTGGAACGTTGGCGACGAGCCCGCCGCGATGTTTCGACCACATGGGGCAGGGGCGCGGGATGGCTCCCCGGGCATCGGCTTCACCTGGCGGACTCACGGTTTCCCCGAACTGCCCCGCCATCAACCATGGTTGGTAGCCTCCCGGGATGACTGCGACATTCGATGCAGCCGTCCGAGCCCGGCTGCACGCCCCCAACATCTGGTACGTCGGTACCGTGTTCGCCGACGGTGCTCCGCAGGTCAACCCGATGTGGGTGGATCTGGAGGGGGAGGCGGAGCTGACGTTCAACACCTCGGTGGGTCGCGTGAAGGAAGAAAACCTGCGCCGTGACCCCCGTGTCTATCTCTCACATGCGGATGCCACCAACCCGTTCGATCGAGTGCAGATCAGTGGTGTGGTGGCCCGCTTCATCGAGGGGCAGGAGGCACACGACCGGATGGACCGGCTGGCCCGCAAGTATCTGGGCAGCGACTTTGAGTGGATCATGCCTGGGGAGCAGCGGGTGGCGGTGATCGTGCGCCCGGTCAAGGTGCGGCACATCGTCGGGGTAGAGCGGTTCCGTCCCGGCGGCCCCGTCTCCGCTCCCTGACCGGCACACCCGTCGAGCTGGAGGGCCAGTCGGGTGCGCCGCGGACGGTGATGGCGCTCGTTGCACTCGTCACCCTCTGCTCCGGGTGGCTCGAACCTGGTCAGTCAGTCTCCGCCGGCCGATGCCGCCAACGGCACGCCCACGATTTCTCGTATGGTCTCCCGGATGCCTCACTTCTGGGTGCCGTCGCTGGCGCGGTCCGCCATGTCACGGGTAGTGGAGTAGATGCGGCGCAGCCGTCCGTCCGGAGCCAACTTCCCGAACAGGTAGATCTCGTTGCTCAAGCGACGCCCTTTTCGCATGGTGGAGTGCAGGGTGTAGCGGGCGGCGACGCGGTCGCCGGCCACCAGGGCGTCATGGACTTCCACGTCGAGGGCGATCGCGTTCTTCCGTGCAGGGCGGGCGTGGGCGATCAGCCTGTCCCGGTCCAGTCGTATCCCGTCGTTGTGCCACTCGATGTCCGGGGTGTGGTAGCGGTCGATGACCACGCCGGGGTCCTCGTTGCCCAGGCCCATCTCCTGGATGTACGACCTCAGGTACCCGGCGAGCTCCTGGGCAGGGGTAGGCCGGTGATTCTCACTCATGACGCTCCTTCGGGACGGGATCCTGACGGCAGTGGTGTTCGGGTGCCAGTTCGAGCAGTTCGTCGACCGACCACTGGTCGTAGGCGTGTTCGCCGTACTTGGCGGCGAGGATGCGGCCGTCGGGCGCGATCAGGAAGTCGGCGGGAAGGCCGAGCCGTCCGCCATGCGGCCTGCGGGCCGGAGCACGCTCCCGTCCGCGGGCAATCGTCCACGCGCTGCGCAGGATGGCCCGGGCGGTCGGTCCCCAGGCGCGCGGGCTCAGCAGCGCGCGAGGCGCCGACTCGACGCCGAACTCGGTGTACAGCCGCTTGGCGGGGTCGGCTATGACCGCGAAGGGAAGGTCGGATATGTGGTCCCGCAGTTCTTCGGCGGGGGAGTGGAAGATCACGACCTCGCGGATTCCGGCTTGAGTGATCTCCGCGTGTCGCCGCACCACCGATCGGAGGTGCAGGTTGCAGATCGGGCAGCCGGCGAACCGTCGGAACTGCACATGGGTCAGCCGGTCGCGGTCGGGCACAGCGACCGGGGCGCCCGATACGGCCGTGAGCCCATGAGCGCCGACCGTGGCACCAGGTCCTAAGGTCCCTCGCCGCGTGCGCCTTCGAGACGTGCGCATGATCTCCCCCTGCCTTTAGGCGTACACCATACGCTTACCAGCGTAGGCATATGCCGTACGCTGTCAACCGCCATGCCTCGCCCCCGTTCACTCACCCCGGATCAGCTCACCTCGGCCGCCCTCACCGTCCTTGATCGCGACGGGCTCGGCGGCCTGTCGATGCGCGCGGTCGCCAAGGAACTGCGGATGAGCACGATGGCGCTCTACCGCTACGTGCGCGACCGCGAGGAACTTGAACGGCTGGTCGTCGAATCCGTGCTCGGAACCGTCGACACAGAGCCGGCGCCTTCGGACATGCCCTGGGAGCAGCGGATCGAGGTCCTGGTGCGGAGCCTGCGCGACAACGTCAGCGCCCACCCCGCGGTCGTGCCGCTGACGGTCACCCACCGGCACCAGTCCCGCGGGGTGTTGTACTGGTCGGAAGCAGTACTCACTGTTCTCACCGAGGCGGGCTTCGACGGCGCACGACGCGTCATCGCACTGCGGGCCCTGCTGAGCTACATCATCGGGTCCATCCAACTGGAGCACCTGGGGCCCCTGGCGGGCGAGGGCACGGTCGCCATCTCCGCGCTGCCGCCCACCGAGTTCCCGCACCTGGCCGAGACCGCGCAGCGCGCGCGTGACGTGGGTGCCGACCAAGAGTTCCTCGGCGGACTCGCCGCGCTGATGCGCGGCCTGCGCACGTAACGCCACGCCTCCAGCTGGCGGTCACAGCGGCCTGCCCTCCGACCTGCGGACAAGCGCTGTCGCCGAAACCGTCCCCGCCTCGTTCAACCCAGAACGACCTGGGGAGACAGAGCAGCCCCGGCCGATGAAATTCGGGAACCCCATCAACGGTGACAACAACTGTGCTGCTCGAGCCGACCGTGACAAGCAGCATGCCGATCTGGTGACAACTACCGTGCCTCGCCGCGGTGGAATCGCAGGTCAGCTGCTCTCGATGGTGACCCCTATCGTGCTTCGGCACACGCCCATCGACCGCGCCAAGAGCCCGCTGTTCGACGCCGACCACGACCCGGTCCGCGTCACCGACGCGCTGCGCCGCAGCCCGCACTTCGCCGCCACGGACGCCGACTCCGGCGGCGACACGGTGTGGTTCACCACCGAGGCTGGCATCAACTACACGCTGACCTTCAAGGACCCAGAGCCCACCGACGACGACCTGCTGCCCGAGCCGGTGCTCACCGAGGCCATCGCCGCGGCGATCCTCAACCACCCCGGCTTCGTCACCGCAGATGCGGACTCGCCGCGCGAGGACACCATCACCATCCAGTCCCGCAACCAGGTGCGCCACCTCCTGGTCCTGGACGTCGACCGCGGCAACGCCCGCGCCCCGGAAGACCTGTCCACCCCGGCCGTCGACGTCGCCCTCGCGGCCGACAAGCTGCTCGCCAGCGACCCGAGCGACTCGGAGCGCGCTACGGCCGAACTTCTCAACTACGTGGCCGCCACCTGGGACAAGCAGGACCTGCCGCTGCGTGAGCACGCCCAGGCCGTCGCCCGCACCCTGCGCACCCAGTAGGGGGATCTGGCTCATGTCCGCATCCACGGCCACCCGGCGCGCGTACCGTGAGGTGACGACCCGCCGGGAGGACCAGATGAGCGCGCAGCCCGACCACGCCCCCGTCACCCCCTACGCCCCCGCGCCCGGGGCGCCGGCCGAACTCCTTGCGCAGCTGCGCGCCGACCGGCGCGCCGACACCTGGGTGCCGGCCTTCGAGCGGGAGTGGGCGGCGGCCCTCGAGGAATCCCGCGCCACGTTCTCCCTTGCGCCGCTGTACGAGGTCATCCAGGACTGGCAGGGCCGCCTCGCTCACGCCCCGGCGGTCGACGCGTTCGTCGCCTCCGGCTACGACGACGCCGAGTTCATCGACACGGCGGAGCTGCGGGGAAGGAGAAGGCGCCGGTGACCGGACAGCCACACGCAGTCCGCTTCTCCACGCAGGCCGCGAAGGTCCTCGACACCCTGCCCGAGCACGTCGAAGACACCGTGTGGGGTGTCCTGGACGCCGCCGCCGACGACCCGTGGGGCTTCGGCCAGTGGAACGCCGACGACCCCGAGGGCGAGGACGTCCGCTACGCGTCCGTCGGCCAGCTCTCCCTCACCTACTGGGTGAACCGGCCCCTGCGCTGACTGACCGTCCTGAACATCGTCTGGCTCGGACAGCCACTCGTGACAACGCCCCCGGCCCCGGCATTGCAGCTGCCGGGGCCGGGGGCGTTTCGCATCGTATCCACGGCCGTCTCCACCGGTAGCCGCCCGGGCGGCAACGCGTATCCGCTCGCAGTTGTCACCCGTTGCCGAAGTGCCGGGTAGCGTGCCGGGGGACTGATCCGGACCCGGGGTGGGGAGTGGCGATGCGGTTTCCACGGTTCGATGAGCGCGGCCCGCTGACGACGATCGAGTTGGGAGCGCTGCGGTCGTTGAACGCGGCCCTCTGGCCTCGCTGTACGGTCACCCCCTGGTCGAGAGCGGCCCGCTCGGTGGGCTCCAGCTCGGTGGTGCGGAGGAGGTCGGCGACCTTGCCGGGCACGGAGTGTGTCCCGCGGTGTGCACTCGCGGCCCTGCTCCGCCGCGACGGTGCCTGGTAAGCGTGGCCACGGGCATCCGCGTGGCGCGGGTGCCGCGGAGAAAGGAAGGGCTTGTGCACGAGCGCACGAAGAACCCGCGGAACGACACGACGTCGCGCACGGCGCCCGACCGCCGGACCGCTGCCCGGCCGTCCGCCACGGATCAGAAGGTCCGGGCGGACGCACCGATGACTCCGGAGACGGCTCTGTTCCTCCAGACCACCGTCGGCAACGCAGCGGTCACCCGGATGATCCAGCAACAGCGGCACGCCCACCGCCCCCCTGGCGGCGGACGGGATGCCGCGACCGGCACGGAGGCCGGGGCCGCACCGGTGCAGCGCTCCGCCGTGCACGACGTCCTGCGCTCCCCGGGCCGGCCGCTGGCCGAACCGGTGCGCACCGAGATGGAATCGCGCCTGGGGGAGGACTTCCGTGCCGTGCGCGTCCACGATGACGCCCGGGCCGCCCGGTCTGCGGCCGAGATCGGCGCCCGCGCCTACACCTCGGGCGACCACGTTGTGCTCGGCCGCGGCGGCTCGGACGACCACACCCTCGCTCACGAACTGACTCACGTGATCCAGCAGCGGCAGGGCCCGGTGGCCGGCACCGAGATCGGATCGGGACTGCGGGTGTCGAGCCCCTCCGACCGCTTCGAGCGCGCGGCCGAGGCGAACGCCACCGAGGCCCTGCGCCGCCCGCTGCCCGCGCCGGTGGCCCGGCCCTTCCCGGGGTCCGGCCCGGTGCCGCTCGGGGGTTCGCGGACGGAGGACCACTCGCGGGCGCCGATTCAGCGTGCTCCCGCGGCGACCACCACTGCTGCACCGGTCGCGACGCAGGCCGCCTTCACGCACCTTGCGGGGGACGATCTGGAAGGCGAGTGCGGCGGTTTCGAACGCAGGCGGGCGTTGAGCGTCAACCCGCCTCAGCAGGGGGTGATCATCCAGGAGATCAACCGGGTCTTCGCCGTGGAACAGTGGGACGGGGCGGCATGGACCGCCCTGCCGAGCACGGCCATCGACGCCTACGTCACGGCGAGGAACTCCACCGTGCACGCCACTGTCGGCCGCTATTGGGAGTTGTGGGAGGTAGACGCGCAGGGCAACGTCTCCGACGGCGCGGAGGACACCTTCGGCCTGCCCTCCATCATCCCGGGAAGGAAACGCAAGGACACCACGCGGGGGACCTACACGATCACGGGGGACGCCGTGTTCTACCCCACTACTGCGGCGCCGGGCACTCTGGGATTCACCCGGGGCGGGGCCGCGCCCGCGGGGGGCCTGTACAGCACCCTGTCCGACCCGTCGGGGGCCATCGCGGCCAACGGACTCACCGCCACCGGCCAGCCGGTGCGCTGCCGGGTCCACGTCTCGTGGGACAGCTCCGCGAACGACAGGTACTCGGTGGTCACCATGACTTGAGCCGAGCGGGCGCTGGGCGATCGCCGACCGGAGCGGGGTCGTGTGAGCCATCGCCCCCGGAGGGGAGGGTGGCGCGCCGGGCGGGACGTGTGGCATCCCCAGCCGGCGGAGATCGGCCTCAGACACGGTCCGCGTCTGCTGGCGCTGCCCTGTGCTGGGCATGCGCACTGAACTGGATGACCCGAGCCCTCGTCCCAGCTGTGCCAGGACGCCAGTTCACGTGGGTCAACGACTTGATCACCGATCTGCGCACTGCGTGGCGTCGGGGCCGGGCGCGGTCGGTACTGCCCGCAAACGTGGGGGTGGGTTCTGTCGTTGGTGCGTTCGGGGCAGGGGCGGTCAGAAGAAGCCCCCTGCTCCGGGGGCGACAGTACGTGCGACCAAAGGATTTCCACACCGCGTGAAGATTCCGGAACGGCCCTGGATCGTGCTGGCGGCTCAACGCCTCATCGAGTTGGAGTGGGCGCACCGCCGGGCGCTTGAAATCGGCCGACACTCGGCGAACGGGAGCGATGAACATGTTGCCTACGCCCATGCCCTGTGCGGAGCGTTCGCCTCCGAGGGCTTGAGCCTGCACGAGTTTGACGCCGGTGGGCAACCGATCACGCAGGACACGCACGTGTTCCTCAAGGAGTACGGCACCGAACCACAGCGCGATGCGGTCACGTGCCGGATTCTGGCGACCGCTGTCCATCTGCTGCTTGATCAGCTCGACACGGCGGAAGGGGAGGTGCCCGGAGCATGACGGCGAAGCCGAGCGCGTGGTGTCCTCGGTCTGCGCCTGGCCGCCCCGTGGTCGGCCGGGGGCGAGGCGACCCGCCTTCCGCGTCTGGGAGCGGGCCCCGGCTCGGGGTGAGCTGGGGCCCGACGGTCTGGGTGCTGCAGCGTGTCGAGACGCGGTGTGCCCGTGTGGCTGCGGCTGGTGTCCGCGCCGGAGGACAAGGCGTCGGGGAAGTTGTGGGACGGCGCCCTCGACGCACGGCACGCCTTCGGCGACCTCAACGGGCACCGCACGCACTCCTGGCCGAACGCGTCACGTGAGGGGTGGCTGGGTCGCGGTGAGTATGTCGAGGCCGAGGGGGGTGCACCAGTGCCAGACCGTTTTGCCCTCCCGATGGGTGGTGATCAGTCTGGCTTCACGCAGGGTCCTGGTCTGCATGGAGGCGGCAGGTGCGGTGATGTCAAGTGCCTGGGCCAGGCCGGTGGTTGTGTGTTCCCGGGTGAGGAGGCGGAGCATCAGGGCGCGGGTGGTTCCCAGCAGTGCGGTGAGCGGGTCGGCGGTGGTAGGGGCGTCCTGGAGCGGCAGTGGGGTGACGGCCGGGTAGACCAGCAGTGCCGGACCATCGCGTTGGACGGCGACCAGAGGAGGGGCGGTCCACAGCAGTGAGGGCAGTAGCACCGCCCCGACTCCGCCCAGCGCTATCTCGCGGTTGTGCGAGTGGGGGATTTCAAGGGTCATGCCGTTCCACCGGATGCCGGGGGACAGGCTGGTCAAGGTGGCCAGCAGCCCGTGTTGGGCCATGAAGCGGGTGCGCAAGGCGACTTCGGCGTGGAACCCGCCTAGGATCCGGGGCCAGGCGTCGGCGAGGACATGGTGGTAGGCCGCGGTGATCGACTCTTCGAGGCTCTGCCAGGCCTGCTGGTCGTGGCTGGCGAGTCGGCGGATCCATTCGGTTCTCGCCACGCCCGCCCCGCAGACTCTCTGAAACTCCGCCAGGGCGAAGGCAGGTGAGGTGGAGCGGACCTTGTTCAGGCCGTCGGCGAGGCCCGTACTGACAGGGTCCAGGAAGAGCGGGCCGACGCCGGTGGGGGAGACCAGTTGCAGCATCGGCCGGGCCTGCGCCGGAAGGGTCTGCCGCAGACGGTGCCGCCATCGGCCGAACACGGCGTCGGCATCGCGGCGCTTGAGCGTCATCAGGGCCAGTGACAGCTCCATCAACGGTGCCGGATGCGTGGCGACACGGACGCGTAAGAGGTCTTCTGCCGTGAAGCGCACCCTCAGCACGCGCTCCTCCGTATCCGTTCCCAGACTTCAGCCACAGCTGAATGCATCGCATGTCCCCCCGGTCGGCTTGGACGATGTGAGGCGCACCAATCAGTATCCGCCGCGGCGGATCGGGGAGGCAGGGCTGGATCAGCCACTCGCCGACCAGGGTCGCCGCGGTTGGATCGGTCGCCGGGCACACGACACCGGGGGTGCCCGGCGACCGCGCGGTCCACACCATCCCGGGACCAGTTCGGCGGACCCTCCGCTGGAACGGGACGACACACAAGGCGGAACATTGAGAAAGCAGATGCTCAGCAAGGCGAAGGCCGGGCTGGCCGCGGTCATGGCCGGCGGGCTGCTCACGCTCGGGGCCGGCATGGGAACGGCTCACGCCACTCCCACCGGTGAGGCCTTCACGCAGCAGGCCAGAGCCGCACACCTGACGCAGGCTCAGACCAAGTCGCTGAGGTCGGAAGTCGACCGCTATCTGAAGGCGACGGGCGGAAGACAGGTCGCCCTCAACGAGATCGACCTGGGCGGCAAGGGGAAGGTGCTTGTCGCCATCCCCGGAGAAGCCCACCCACGGGACTTCGCCTCCGGCGCTGGCATGCGCCCCGCCTACGACCCCTGCCTCCAAGGGAGCCTTTACAACGGGTACTTCTGTGCTTACAGCCAGGCCGACTACCAGGGCTCCGAGCAGCAGATGTACTACTGCCAGAGCTACGCCATGAACTTCGGCCGGGGCGGGTCATGGATCAACAACCAGACCCAGGGCCGCCAGGCACGTATGTACGGCAAGTACGGCGACCTGCTCTACACCACCCCGGGCGCCTACAGCTCGGACTCCAACGGGGACTGGTACTACGTGTGGTCCGTCAGGCCCTGTTAGGACCGGCGGTGACCGCCGCCTCACCGCGGGCGGCGGTCACCGGTCACTTCACGCTCGTAGGAGGTGAGCTTGGCGGCGAGGCGTTCGGGGTCCATGGTGGCCCGGTCGACTTCCAAGAATGCCCGCAGCATTGACCCGTTGTCGCCGTCGGCGGGACCGCGCAGGTAGTACAGGAGGGCGTCGGGGATGACGGCTTCGCCGTTCCCGAGCGGGTGGTGGACCTCGGGGATCCAGTCCAGCGGCCGGACAGCTTGCCTCGGCGGCGGGCGTCCTCGACAGCTCGCACCAGGGCGAGCGGTCCGGATCGTGGCAGAAGAACCACACCTTGGGTTGCGAGGCTGACCGTATGGACAGCGACGATGAGCAGCTGCTGCGCGGCCGGGTCCACGGCCACTATGCCGACGACCCTCACCCGGGCCCGCGCCCCGGCCGTGCCTACGCCGAACTGGTCGGCGGGCCGCTGGAGGGGCTGCTGCTCGACATCACCGGCTGGACGCCGGACGCGAACACGGGCGTCTCCCTCCAGACCGAGGTCGGGTAGTTCGGACCCGGCGGGCGGGCGCTGTACGACCCGCGTCCGGGTAACCCGGCCTGCTGGGACTGGGGTGGCGACAGCCCCTGCGCGAAGGCAGGGCTGACTCCGTAGAGGGGCGGGGAGCGGCGAGAGGGGGCCCTGCCCAGTAGTCGAGGCGCGTCGACAGGGTGAACGTCGCCGCCGTGGAACGCGCAGGTGTCCGAGTCCAGGCCGACGGTCGGCCGGCCCTCGCGGACGGCGGTGACGGTCGTCGTACGGGCCTCGGAGGACGCCAGTTCGCCGGGCCGGGCTCGGCACGTCAGCGCTGCAGGGTAAGGACGCCCGGCCGCCAGGGCAGTTGGTCGTAGGGGCCGCTTGCGGTGGGGGACTTGCCCTGGTAGAGGAACTGCAGGTGGCAGGGGTCGA
>NZ_MQUS01000044.1 GCF_001953885.1 Streptomyces sp. IMTB 2501
ACGAGTACCGGCAGGCAGGCTGACCACCGACAAACTCGCAGATCACAGCCGATGAAGCCATTTTGAAACCCCACGATCGCAGCACCGCATGACACGACAGCATCGCGAGAAGCGCAGCACCGCCAGGCACATCAACTCCGCATGGCGACGACCTGTGAGTCCGCCTCGTCAGTCCTCGGGGAGCCCGGGCCGTCGGCAGCCGACGGGGTCGGGCCGGTCAGGGACCGGGCGATGACCACCGAGCCGCCGCCGTGGAGCAGAACGCTGCCGAGCACCGTCAGGGTCATGGCGTACAGGGCGGTGTCGGCGTACGGCCCGTCCGGCAGAGCGTTGAACGCGAGCAGGCCGAACACGATGGAGGTGGTGCCGCGTGGTCCGAGCGCGCCGACCATGAGCCGTTCTCGCCAGGTGAACGTCGAGCCGAGGAAGGCGAGCATGACCGGAAGGATGCGCACGAGGGTGAGCGCGGCGACGCAGAGCACGACGGTGGGCCAGTGGACGCCGTCGCCCACGGCGAGCACCACGGCGTTGCCGAAGAAGAACCACATGCACATCGTCATCATCGAGTTGGTGTCCTCGATGAGCTGGAAGTCCGAGGCGTGGGGAGCCGAAGCGCCCCGTCGGCGGACCGGCGCCTGCCTGACGTAGCGGAAGGCGATCCCGCACACGAACGAGGCCACGAAGCCATTGCCGTCCATCGCCACGGTCACGGTGTAGGCGAGCAGCGGAGTGACCAGCACGACGATCCGCCGGGACTGCTCCGTCATCCACGCTGCGCGGTCGGCCAGATTGATCAGCCATGCCACCAGCGCCCCCACCACGAAGCCGACGACGAGGGCCTTCAGCGCGAACGGCACGGCCGTGCCGAGGGCCTGCACGGGCGTGTGGGTGACCGAGTTGGTGCCGACGAGGATCAGTGCGAACAGGAAGAGGGGCGACACGATGCCGTCGTTGTAGCCGCTCTCCACGTTGAGCACGCTGCGCACCCTCGCCGGGATACGCCGGTCGCGGACCAGCGTCTCGGCCGGGGCGAAGTCGGTCGGGACGACGATGCACGCGATCAGCAGCAGCAGCGCCACCGGCAGCCCGGGCAGCAGCAGCGTTCCCAGCAGCACCATCGTGATCAGGCTCAGCGGCAGGGCCACCAGCAGTGCCCGCGCGGCGGAGCCGGGGTCGTTGCCGAACAGTCGCCCGCCCGGCAGCTCGGTGGCGTCGACGAACAGCAGGACGGCCAGGATGACCTCGGCCACATGCTGAGCGACCTCGGAGTTCAACGTGGCGGCGATATGGCTGTGCGTGAACACCCCCGTGACGACTCCCGCGAGCACCAGCACCAGAGGAGCCCGCACATGTCGTTGTTCCAGTCGCCCGGCGACCAGCGACCAGCCGGCCACCACCGTGGTGATCACAATCAGGACAGAGATCATTTGAATCCGCTTCAGAACTCGGAACAGACTGGCGGCCACTCCATCGGGGCCTCCACAAGGGCGTCTGCCGGCGCCAGCACGGGCAGACGGTGCAACGGACGACGCCCGGCCGAACAGCACGGGCCCTTACGCCCGGCTCCGGCATACCGCCGCTGGAGCGTGCACCAGCGCCGACAGGGCCACGGCCCCCCTCTGTCAACTCAGCAGTTCCTCGTGATCCCGTCGTCCTTCTCATCCCAGCGCACCGTTCACCGAAGGTCACTCCGCCGGTCAGCGGGATCCACCCCGCCGACAGGCTGGAACCCACCGTCCTGAAGGCGTCGGCCCGGTCGGAGCGCGGTCAGAGGCGGCGGGCCGCGCGCAGTCCTTGTGCGTAGTAGCCGTCACCGTCGAGCCGTGAGGTACCGCCCTTGTCACCCATGGTGGGGCCGCCCGCGCTCTTCCGGCTGGAGATGAAACGCGGGTGGTCGGCGGTGTCCAGGCCGAGGTAGATCCCGATGTGGCCGATCCGTCCGCCGGGCAGCTCCCGTGTTCTGAAGAAGACCAGGTCGCCGGGCTGGAGCTGCTGGATGACAGCGGGGCGGCGGTCGGTGAGGGGGATCACGGGTACGCCGAGCCGCCCGTGGGCGATCGCGTCGGCGGTCCGCTGCAGCCCGCTGCCCGCCGCGCTGTCCCTGCTGTTCAGCGGGAACCCCGAGCGGTATCCGTACACCAGCCGGACATAGCCGGAGCTGTCGACGGAGCGCGAGCGGTCCTTCTCGGGGCGGCGGGTGACTGCGTCGGGGAAGGTCCAGGGGATGCCCAGGTAGTCGTAGAAGTCCGAACCCACGCGCGGCTTCCCCTGCAGAGCACGCCCGGAGTCGCTGGTGGTGCCGGGTGTGTAGCGAGCGGCACCGCTGTATGTGACTCCCGCCGCCGTCGTCCGGGCCGGAGCACCGGCCATGTAGTCGAAGGCCGTGGCGAGGATGTCGGGATCGCGGCTGCCGAGCCGGGACCTGAGCCAGGTCTTGAACCAGTCGCTCCGCTCCGCGCCACGGGCCCATGCCTTGGGCAGCAGCCGCACCCAGCTCTTGGTGACGACCTGGGCATCCGTCGTACGTGGCTCCGCGAAGGTCCTGCTGGGCCCTGTCAGTACGGCCGTACGGGCGCCGTCGGTGAACGTGGCGATGACGGTGCCGTGCCGGTCTCGGGCGACCGTGCGGGCGGGGTTGCCGATCCGCTCGAAGTGCAGCTGGCCGCTACTGGCCTGTATTCCGGCACCCGGTGATGCCTGTGATGCCTCCGCATGGTCGGTGTGGTGCCTGAACCGCACGGTCAGCACGCAGCTCGCCGTGAGCAGGACGGCTGTCACCAGGAACAGGGCCGAGTTCCTGGTCAAGGAGAACCTACGGATTCCGGGCAGGAGGCGTTTCACTGGTCAACTCCGGTACATGGAAGGAGAGATGGCGCCGCGTGTCGGGGAGGGGGCGGCTCATGTCGTGGGCAGGGCGCCCAGCAGCAGCCCGGACACCACAATCACGTAGGTGGCGAAGGTGACCGCGCCGGTGGAGAGGACCGTCGCCGTCCTGGGCTGCCTCTCCAGCTGGTAGGCGATGAGTCCGGGGACGATGAACCCGAGGGCCTGATGGGCGAACAGCAGGGGGAACTGCTGCTGGAGCAACAGGGAGAGCCCGGCCTGGAGCAGGACACCGGTGAGCACGACGGCGGCGAACAGCCGCTTGCCGTAGAGGATGACGAAGCGCTGCAGCAGCTTGGTCAGCAGGTAGGTCAGGGCTGCCACGCTCGCGACCATGGCGGCGCGCCGCAGATCGTCGACGAGGGTGAGGGCGAGCCAGCCGGGGGTGATCATGCCGCCCGGTGAGAGGTTCGTGGTCAGGTAGCACAGGAGGGAGAACGCCAGACCGAGTGCGATGCCGATGGCGGCGATCTGGGGTGTGACTACTGCGGGGATCAACGGAACTCTCCGTGGGAGGAGTTGTAGTGGGCATCGGGCGATGTGCGGCCGTCTGTCGGATCGCCGGGGTCGGCGGCGTCGGGGGGTTCGGGCGCGAGTGCCGCGAGCCGCTCCAGGAAGTGTTCGCCCTGGCCGTGGATGTTGCCGATGGCGACGAGCGAGGAGTCCGGACCCAGGTGAGCCAGCAGATCCGTGGTGAGCCGGTCGGGGTCGCGGCGGTCGCCGCCGAGATCGACGACGTTCCCGGTCCAGTGGCTGGGTATGGCGTCGGCGGCCGACTTGGTGGGGTGGCCGATGAGGAACACCGTCTCCGGGTCGAGCTGGGGGATGAGCGCGCCCATCTGCCCGTTGCGCTCCACACGGTCGGGGCGGCAGTTGATGACGACGTGCAACGGACGCTGGATCGCATCCAGTTCGAGCAGCTGTTTGATGTTCATCACCGTTGACTCGGGGTCGTTGGCGGCGAAGACGTTCGCGAATCGCAGCCGCTTTCCGTCAGGGGTGCGGTACCGCTCGACGGACAGCACGCCCGGGTCCGGTGGCGCCTCGTACATTCCCTTCAGCGCGGTCGCGCGGTCGACGCCGAGCAGTTCGGCGACCGCGAGTGCGATGGCGACGTTCTCCTTGAAGGTGAACCAGTTGAAGCCGCGCAGTTCGTCGTCGGTGACGGTCTGCGGGTCGGCGTAGATCAGCTGGCAGTTCCGGGCGTCGGCCTCCTCCTGGAGGATGGGGAAGCGCTCTTTCTCCGCGGTGACACAGACGCCGCCCTCCGGCAGGGACCGGCACAGGGAGCGGGCCACATCGTCCAACGTCGGGCCCATCTCGGCGAGATGGTCCTCGCGGACGTTGCAGAGCACGCCGATGGTGGAGCGGATCAGCTTGGACTGGTTGATCTCCTGGAGTGCGGGCATGACGGCCATGCACTCCATGACCAGCGCATCGGGTCGGTAGGTGGCGGCCCGCCGGACGATGCCGATCTGCTCCACGACGTTGGCGATGCCGAACTTGCGGTAGACCGGCTCTTCGGTGGCATCGGGATGGATGAACCGGGCCGCGGTGCCCGTGGTCTTGGCGACGGTCACCAGGCCGCTGCCGCGCAGCGCGCCCGCGCACAGCCGGGTGATGGAGGACTTACCGCGAATGCCGTTGACCAGCACTCGGGTGGGTATGGCGACGAGATTCGCGTCATGGCGGCGCTGTTCGACGATGCCTGCGACGAGCAGGCCGGCGCAGCACGTCGCGAGGACGCAGTACAGGAAGAGCACGGCGGGTCAGCTCCTGGGACCGGGGCCGGACGGGGAAGTGGAGGGGGTGGGCGCCCCGTCCGGGGAACCGGGCGCGGGCGGTGTGTCGGTGCGGGAGAGTCGCTGTCTGATCAGTTCGAGGCTGCGGGCGACGGATCCCACCTCGTCGTGATAGCGCGGGTAGAGCACCGTTCTGCGGTCCCCGGCTGCCAACGCCTCGGCTCCCTGGGCGATTTCACGCAGCGGACGGACGACGACGAGGTACAGCCAGCCGAGGCAGAGGGCGCCCGTGGTCACCCCCAGCAGACCGACGAGCATGATCCGCCGCTGTGCCTGGTACTCGGGCAGACCGATCCACAACACCGGCCTGATCGAGGCGACCTTCCAGCCGAGTGCGCTCGCGACGCCCAGCTTGTCGTTGAACGGCGCCACTGCGGCGACCGCCGGATTCCTCCAGCCGAGCAGCAACTCAGCGGAGCCCTTGGTCGTGCGGACGGCCTCCAGTTGGGCCCGCAGCCGGCCGTCGGAGACCCGCCCGAAGGCCACGAACCCCTTGTTGGACGCGATGACCCGATGCGCGGAGTCCACCAGCCACACCGAGCCCAGGCCGGGTCGGTTGAGGATGCCGACCAGGTACTGGACCTTGAACTCGCCCACGACATAGCGGCGTCCTGACCTCGTCGGCGCACCTTCGATCGGCTGAGCGGCCACTGCGGCGAGCACCGGTTCCTTGCCGGAGGTGTTCGTCTGCATGACCCCGGGC
Source organism: Streptomyces sp. IMTB 2501 (assembly GCF_001953885.1). Lineage (GTDB taxonomy): Bacteria > Actinomycetota > Actinomycetes > Streptomycetales > Streptomycetaceae > Streptomyces. Next base: position 5,389 of record NZ_MQUS01000044.1, read on the forward strand.
CTGATGCGGACCTTCTTCGGGGTACGGGGTTCACCGCCGGCACGGACGAGGATCTCACCGGCGCCGTCGACGACGTACAGGGACTGATATCGGCCGTGCTGCTCCAGGGATCTGTCGAGGATCTTGCGCGCCTCCTCCGGCCGAGCAGCGTCGATCACGTTGGCGAGATGGGCGAGATCCGCGTATCCATCGTTGATCCCCCTGCGCACGCGATCCGCCGTCGTCTCGGTGCGTTGCCGCTGGTCGTCGGTGATCAGTCGTGGTACGACCGCAGCTGGGTGCGGCCAGGTGCTGCCGAGCGTCAGCAGCATCGACGCGGGCCAGGCCAGCAGAGCGAACGCGCACACCACAAGGACGGTGCGCAGTCCGAGCCGATGCCGGCCCTTGCCGGTCCCGAGCAGCACACGCCCCTTGGCCGGTGGCTGCGCGGCTGTCTCCTGCGACGGGTCGTCCCTGCCACGGAGTTGAAGGCGCAGTGCCTCCAGCGCGGCGCCGACCCGGGCGGGTTCCCCGAAGCGGGGCACGTGGACGGGAGCCGTGAGGTCGCCCGAGCCGAGTCTCCGCGCTTCGCGACGCAACCGCAGCACAGGCCGCTGCACCACCATGTGGAGGGCGGCGGTGACCCCGGCCGCGAGGGCCAGCAGCACGGCCGCGGCGAGGAGGGCGAGCCGAAGGTCGCCGGTCCTGGCCCCATGACGCTCGGTTCGCACCGTCGTGACGACCGTCAGTCCGAGTCCACTGCTCGGACTCTCTTTCGCGGCAAGCCCCCGGGCCACTCCGGCGTACCCGACGGCGGTACGGGTGTTGCCGTCCGCTGCCCCGACGAGACTGCCGCTCGGACCGTCGAAGCCGCCGGCAGCGGCGGTGTCCGACGGTCCCTTGCGCTGCGCCTCGCGGGCGGCGGTGCCGACCAGCGCCTTGGCCCGGTCAGTGCCGGATCCCGGCCCGGTCGAGGTGAGAGTGGCCCCGCCACGGTCCACGACGCCCAGCGTGTGATTACTGCCGACGGAAATGCCCGGCAGCTTCAGGCTCTGCGAAGCGACGAGCAACTCCTGCCTGCCGCCTTGCGACAGCGTCGCAAAGACCAGCAGCCGGGTGACGCCCGAGTCGTCCCGCACCAGCCTCGGAGGCGGGTTCGCCGGCAGCCCGCGGAGATCCACCTTCCCGAGCGGTACGGCCTCGCCCTGCGAGGCGAGCAGCCGACCGGTGGACAGGTCGACGACGGCGGTACCGCGCCACTTACGGTAGGCCCGGTCGAGGCGGGTCAGCATTCCGTCCGCCGGTACGGACTTGGAGCCACCGAAGTCCGCGGCCGCTGCCCGCAGATCGGTGACGCTCTGGTCGACGGCGCCCTGCAGCGCCACCGCCCCGTCCTCGGCCATGTGCTGCTGGGAGCTGAGGACGGCCTCGGGAACGCCCCGTTCGGCATCGCTCCCGACGGCGAACACCGTCAGGCCCGCGACGAGCGCCAACAGAACCGGCAGGGTCGCCAGTGGCGGCCGCACACCTCCCAACACAGCCATGTCCGCCCGACGCCGAGCCGGGCCCCGTGTGGATATCGGGGATCGAGTGGTGGTCAAGAAGCATCCTTTCCGAGCTCTGCCGAGGCCGCGTGAAGCAACGAACAGAAGTTCTTGACCTGCCTGACGACGGGAATGCTTCGCCGGTTTATCAGGGAGGTGTGACGGCACTCACCCATCGGCGACAATGTGCCGTTTCGCGCATGGGAGCAGGAGTTACACAACCGCCCTGACCTGCTGGTTTGCAAGATGCCGGCAGCGGATTCGATGGCCGAAACGCTCGATTCGCAACACCTGCCCGAATGGTGAATTCAGGCTTCACGAAATGTGAACAAATTGCGATGGACCGTCTGCGAGCGGGACGACAATTGCCCGCAAGGATTATTTTGCATTTCTGCTGCCTTGTCCATCCCGCAGTCGGCTGCTTCACCCCCGCCGATCGGCGGGGGCGTGGGCGCGTCACCCGCCGAACCCTCCGTCGTAGCCCTGGCCCGTGAACTCGCCGGTGAACGTCTGGCCGCCTGGCACCGGCAGGAAGCGTCCGCATCTGCGGCGTGCCCGCCTCTTCGACGAAGGCGATCGGGGTCTCCTCATCGTCGCTCAGCTCTCACAGCAGTGGGGCAGCCGTCACACCCGCGCAGGCAAGACGATCTGGGCCGAACCACCTCTCACCCCTGCGCAGGCGGAAAAACTCCGTGGATCTTCGCGGCAACCTTTTCGGCCTCTCGGACCACTCAGTGGTGTCCGGCCAGGTGGTCCGGTCAGACGCACGACTGAAAGAGAGCACAGACATGCCCCTTGAACGAGAGCACAGACATGTCCCCAGTCCACCCACGTCATCGGTGGCGTCCCGCGCCGACGGCCGCCGTGCCGACGGCCACGCCCGCGGTGGTCGCCCGAAGCATCGTGGCCGTCGGTTGCTCGCGCGTCGGGGCTTCTGGGCGGGCCTCGTCATGGTGGTCGTGGCCGGCTCCGCCGTTGTGGTCAGCCAGGCTTCGGCGCAGCAAACCCTGGATCTGAAGAAGTCGTACGTACTGGTCAACCGCAACAGCGGCAAGGTGCTGGACGACCGCGGCTTCGCCACGAACGACGGCGCGGCGGTGGTGCAGTGGGCGCGCCACGGCGGGGCCAACCAGCAGTGGCGGTTCATCGACGCGGGTGACGGGTACTACCGGCTGCAGAACCGGAACTCCGGCAAGGTGCTGGACGACCTCGGCTGGTCGAAGACCGCCGGCTCCGCCATCGTGCAGTGGAAAGACCTGAACGGCACCAACCAGCAGTTCAAACTGGCCAAGTCGCCGGACGGCTACGTGCGTTTGATCAATCGCTTCAGTGGCATGGCCGTCGAGGTCCACAACGCCGCCAAGGCCGACGGGGGCGACGTCGTCCAGGATCGCGACCGGGGCGGCGCCGATCAGCAATGGCAACTCGTCCCGGCCGGGAGTGTCGGCAGCGCCGGTACGCCCACCGCGCCGGGCGGCAGCGTTCCCACCAGCCAGGCTCCGAGCGGCTCGCACCCGTCGTCGCCGTCGTCTCCCGAGGCTGGTGGCGGCAGCTCGACGACACGTTTCATGGGCAGCAGCACGGTGCTCATCGGCGGCTCGATGACTGACGCCTCGGCGACCGCCGCGCCGTTCGACGTGCGCTACGCCTATGTGCACAGCCAGCCCGCGCCCTCGTCGGACTACTACACGGCAGCGCGCTGCCACGACGGGTGGTCGGGCTGGTGGGGCTGCTGGACCGGCAGCACCACGGCGCCCGGCACGTACGTGACCTATCGGGAGACCGTGGCGGCCCACGCGACGTACAAGGGCAGCCCGCGCCCGCAGAAGATGCTCTGGACCTGGTACTCCTTGCGCGACCTCGGGGATGCGGCAGGCCAGGGCGACGGTCCGGGCGAGGTCAAGGCCATCAACAGGACCGACCTGCTCACCCGATACCTGAACGACTACCGCTTCTTCCTCCAGAAGATCGGCACGTCGCACGACGCGATCGACCTCGAACCCGACTTCTGGGGCTACGTCCGGTCGCTCGGCAATCCGCACCAGGTCGCCGCGCAGGTCACGGCCTCGAATCCGACGGACTGCGGATCGCAGGAGAACAGCGCCGCCGGCCTGGCCCAGTGCCTGATATCGATGGCGCACAAGTACGCGCCGAACACCGCCGCGGGGCTGCACCTTTCCTGCTTCGACTGGCAGACCAACACACAGGCATGCGTCAAGGACTACGCGGACCTCGGGGCGAAGAACGCCGACTTCCTGGTCACCGATGTGTCGGACCGCGACGCAGGCTGGTACGCACAGCCGGCCCACGGCGGCAGTGACCACTTCTGGACCGACCAGAAGGCCGCCGCCGCGCTGAAGTTCTACAAGACGATGGCCGAGTCCGTGGGCAAGCCGGTGGTCCTGTGGCAGATCCCCGTGGGCAACATGGCGCAGAACAACACTCTCAACCATTACAAGGACGACAAGGTGGACTGGTTCTTCGCGCACATGGACCAGGTCGCGAACGCCCATGTCGCCGGCCTGCTCTTCGGTCCAGGACAGCAGGAACAGACAACGGCCGAGTCCGACGGCGGAAACCTGATCCGCAAGACGATCGCCTATCACAACTCGCGCGGTACAGCGCTCAAGTAGGCGAAGGCACGAATGCGCCCCCATCTCCCCGATGGGGGCGCATTCGTCATCTTCGCCGGGCTGAGGACTTCTCGGTCGGCGCCGGCCGTGCCGCCGTCGGTGCGGGCGCCGATCGAGGCGGCCTTGGCGAAGGGGATGATGGTGCTGACAGGTGACGGCAGAACGCCGAACCGGGTCGTCGGCGCCCAGGCCCACGCCGCGCAGGATCAGGAGCACACCCTTCAGCCGGACAAGCCCCTCCGGGCCTCCGCCTGGTCCCCGAACGATTGGAACCCCAGCCGATGCACGGCTGGGGTTCCTTGAGGCGGCGGGTATCGGTCAGCGGGTGGAGGTGCCTGCGCCGTAGACCGCTCGTCTACACGCCGGCGGACCGCACCCGATCGCGATCACCGTGGATCAGGCGGGTCAGGGCTGCAGGGTGAGGACACCCGGCCGCCACGGCAGTCGGTCGTAGGGGCCGGTCGCCGCGGGGGACTTGCCCTGGTAGAGGAACTGCAGGTGGCAGGGGTCGATGGTCATGGTCTGGTCGGGGTTGTTGCGGACCAGGTCACCGTGGCTGATGTCGTTGGTCCAGGTGGCGCCGCTGTTGGCCTTGCCCGCGAAGGGGGTGCTTTCGCTGGCGGCCTGCGGGGTCCACGAACCGCTGAGGCTGGACGCCGTGAACGAGCGGAAGTAGCGCCCGTTCGCACCTATCGCCTCGACGATCATGAGGTACTGGTTCTGGTCCTTGACTTTGTAGACCTGCGGTGCCTCGAACAGACTGTTCGTGGAGTCGCTCATGACCGTGGTGGCGGACGAGCCGAAGCTGCCGGGGAAGTTCCCGATCGGCATGCTCGCCCGGTAGATCTTGCCGTTGTCACCGGCGAAGAACAGGTACATGTTCTGGCCGTCGGCGATCAGGGTCTGGTCGATCGGCCCGGTGCCGGAACCTGGGATACTGCCGGTGAACAGAGGCTGCGGCGAGGACCAGCCGTTGGGGTTGGTGGGGTCGCTCGACGTGCGGTAGAAGAACGGCCACGCGCCCCACTGGGACGCCAGGACCCAGATGTTCTTGGGCGCGAAGTAGAACAGCGTGGGCGCCACCGTGGACTGGCTCATCCCGGTCTGGCCGGCCGACGCCATGTCCGACCAGTNNTTCAGTGAGACCCACCCGTTCGCCGGCTGCGCCAGCGCACCCGTCGACGTCCATCGGTACGTCGACGGCAGGGAGCAGGTGCCGCCGCCCGGCGTCGCGGACAGGCCTGTCCATTTCTGGTTGCTTCCGCCGTTGCACGTCCAGAGCTCCACCGCCGTGCCGTTGGCTGTGCCGGCGCCGGTGACGTCCAGGCATAGCCCGGATTCGACGCCGACGATCGTGCCGTCGGAATTCACCCGCCACTGCTGGTTCGCACCGCCGCTGCAAGTCCAGATCCGCACCTGGGTACCGGCCGCGGTGGCGTGGCCCGGAACATCCAGACACTTGTTGCCGTACACGGTCAGATGGTTGCTGTCCGTCCATGTCCACTGCTGGTTGGTGCCGCCCGAGCAGTCCCAGATCTGCGGGTGGGTGCCGTCGGTCTGGCTGGCGTTCGGTACGTCGAGACACCGGCCGGAACCCACACCGCGTAAGGCGCCGCTGGTGGCCGCCTGAGCCGGGTTGGCGACAAGTGTCGCCGCCAGCAGGAGCAGGGCCGCGACGGTGGCGGCGAACACCGCGGGCAGATGTCCGCGGCTTGAAACTCGTCTGGGCATGGGGACCTCGTCATCCTTGGGTGAGCGGCTCCGGTTGGCCCCATCAGGGGCTGCCCGGACTGTCGACGCGAGACACATTGATGCGGGCATGTCATTGGCGTCGTGCGGCATGCCCCTTGCGGCTCGGTGGTTGCGGTGGCGCGACTCGGCGGTGCTCTGCTGTGCGAGTGGAGTGACCTCTTGGTTCGGTATCTCGTTCGAAGGTCGAAATACCGAGCAGCTTGGATGATAGGGAACCAAAGAGCAGCGTCAATACCTCCTGGAATCCGGCCCGCGCCGACATCCTGGCCGGCTTGCGCCGTTGTCGGCGAAACGCCGTGCGCCCGGGATGCCTCGCTCACCGTTGGGCAACGGGTCCATAGCGCGGTGAACTGAATGGCAGCGATGACGGCGGCCGCCGTGGGCCCGGGAGAGCGGGCCCGTGCCCAGCTCGGCCGTGCGCATGTTCACGGGGCACCGCCGAGGAGTCGGCTCTCGTCCCACCAGGGAGGCGTCTCGTCGCGGACCGGGTCGAACTCGACCAGCGTCACTTCGTGGCGGGCCAGCGCGAGATCGAGGCCGACCATGCCGTCCCGCGCGGTCTCCCGGCCGTGCGTACGCGCAGGTTCGGCGGCCTCGTGCAGCCGGTCGAGCCGGCGCAGGTCCGGGGAGAGGGGGCTGCCCATGCGCCGCCACGCCGTGTACGCGTTGCCGCGCTCCCCGTCGACGGACGACCGCAGGGTGAACACCTCGCCCGGACCGGTCGGCACCGAGAGGCGTACCCGGTGCCCGTCCGTGTCCACCGGTGCCCACGCGAGCACCGCCACCCGCCCGTCGGCGTGCCGCGTCACGAGATGGTCGGCACCGCGCGCAAGTACCACCTCGCCCGTCCGCGCCATAAACGCATAGAGGTGGTACGTCGGCTTCTTCACCTGCCGGTGGGTGAGCAGCCCGAACCCGCCGTGGAACAGCGCGGTCGGTACGCCCGTCTCCTCGAACATGTCGCTGAACGTCCAGTACGAGAAGGAGTCCGCGTACTCCCCGCCCTCCGCGACGACCGGAGCCAGGTACGCGGCATGGAAGGCGGTGTCGTGGATCGGGTTGTCCGGCCGGTAGGAGGAGTTGAACTCGGTTATGTGGACTGGGAGGTGGGCAAGACCCGTGTCCTTGAGGGCGCGCCGGGGCTGACCGAACTGGTCGAGCAGCCCCTGCGCCGGGCCCAGCGTCTGATGCACCCCGAACGGCACATGCTGGGCCGGCCCCGACGTGTACGCGTGCCGGGACACGAAGTCGACCGGCACCTCCCGTGCCGCGGCGAACGCGGCGAACCGCCCGATCCAGTCGTCCGCGCCGGGTGACACGGCCGGGCCGCCCACCTGCAGCGACGCGTCGATCGCCTTGATGGTGTGCGCGGTCATCTCGTACAGGCGGTGATATGCGTGCTCGTCGGCGCCCTCCCAGAAGTCCGGGAGGTTCGGCTCGTTCCACACCTCGATCGGCCAGGTGCGTACCTCGTCGAGCCCGTAGCGGTCCACGAGATGGCGGACCGTCGCCCGCACGAGGTCCACCCATTCCCTGCATGAGGACGGCGGCGTGACGTTGCCGCCCCACCAGAACACCGTCTGGTCGCCTGACGCCAACTCGCCCGGCATGAAGCCGAGTTCGAGGAACGGCCGGATGCCGAGTTCCAGATAGCTGTCGATGACCTGATCGACGTACGTGAACGCATGGTGGACCCGCCGCTCGCCTTGCCACTCGTACGGGCGGTACACCCCCATGCCGTCACTGAGCAGCCCGTGCCCCCGGATGTACCCGAAGCCGATCTCGCGCTGCACCAGGGCAAGGGACTCCCGGTGGTCGCGACGCAGCGTGAGGTCCATGCGGCCCGTGCCGACGCAGGTCCGCCACGGGGCGGCGGCGATCATGGTGGAGGAGGAACTCATGCTGGGCCTTTCGTCTCACGGGCAGTGCGCAGCCGGGAAAGGCGGTATCGGGAACGAGGACCGAGAAGTTCCGAGAGTCTTCCGGAAACAACACCGCAACCTAGGACCGCTCTTGGACCCTGTCAATGGGGTGCGTACGTACGGGAGTTGGCCGGAATGCCGAACGGCCTTCACATCCCTGGACCGATGCCGCAGCGTTCCTGACCCCCATGGGAGGCCTGGTGACCGCCTTCGACCTGCCCCCGAGCGAAACGGAGTGACACCGGCCGCCGCTGGGCGAACCGGATGACTTCGACACCTTCTGGCAGGAGCCCTGGCATCCGCCGCGCACCCCGATGCGCCGCTCACCCCACGCTCGGGTACGTCGAGGAGATCCCCTTCGCCCGGCGCGCCCAGGCCCCCGCCCGCATCTGCGTCGGCCTGCCGGGATCCTGAATCCGCCCGGCGCCAGGGCCCAGATTCGAGGCCGATGTTCGACGGGTCGTATGGGCGGAGGGCTTGACCGGCGACCGGTCGACGGCATGTCCTACGGTTTCCGGAAGGAGGGCGTAGACCTTTCGGGAGCACATGTCGACGGAGGAGGGGAATGTGGCCGGGGAAGGCGCTCAGCGCAAGACAGCCACGCGGAGCCCGGACGGGCCGGCCAAGGTGACGATCACCGAGATCGCGCGAGAGGCCGGCGTGTCGGTGCCGACCGTCTCGCGGGTCGTCAACGGACGCTCCGACGTCTCGCCCGCCACCCGGGCCCGGGTCGAGGACCTGCTGCACCGGCACGGCTACCGGCGCAGGCCCACGGGCGACCGGGCGGCCCTGCTCGACCTGGTCTTCAACGATCTGGACAGCCCGTGGGCCGTGGAGATCATCCGGGGCGTGGAGGAGGTCGCCCACGAGGCGGGAGTCGGCACCGTCGTCTCCGCGATCCACGACCGGGCGGGTGCCGCGCGCCAGTGGATGACCAATCTGCGAGCCCGCGCCTCGGACGGCGTGATCCTGGTGACCTCGGCCCTGGAGCCGGGCCTGCACGACGAACTGCGGCGTCTGGGCGTTCCGTTGGTGGTGATCGACCCGGCCGGATCACCCGCCACCGAGGCGCCGACCGTCGGCGCCACCAACTGGGCGGGCGGCATGGCGGCCACCGAGTATCTGCTGCACCTCGGGCACCGGCGCATCGGGTTCATCGAGGGCCCGCCGCGGCTGCTGTGCTCCCGGGCCCGGCTCGACGGCTACCGGGCCGCGCTCGACGTCGCGGGCGTGCCGGCCGCCGACGAACTCATCGTGCCTGGCGACTTTTACCACGAGTCCGGCTTCACGGGCGCGGGCTGCCTGCTCGACCTGGCCGACCCGCCGACCGCGATCTTCGCGGCCAGCGACCAGATGGCGCTCGGCGCGATCGAGGCACTGCGGCGGCGTGGCCTCAGGGTGCCCGAGGACATGAGCATCGTCGGCTTCGACGACCTGCCGGAGGTGCGCTGGTCCGCGCCGCCGCTGACGACCGTGCGCCAACCTCTCGCGGACATGGGCAAGTTGGCGGCGCGCTCGGTCCTCGATCTCGCACGCTCGGTCGCCCCCGCGTCGCCACGGGTCGAACTGGCGACGGAACTCGTGGTCAGGGCCAGTACGGCAGCGCCGCGCCAAGCGTAACGGAACGTAATACTCCGGGGGTGTCAACGGCGCTTTTTGTCAAGGCCGTTGACACCCCCGACGCATGCCCGTAATTTCCGTGGCCACCTCCCCGATAATTTACGGATCTCTTCCGGAAGGTGTGTCATGCCAGACACTGCCCCTTCTTCTCTCTCCCGTCGCCGCTTCCTTGGAGTGGTCTCCGTCGCGGGGCTGGGCACCGCCGTGCTCACGTCGTGCGGGAGCTCCGACTCCGGCGGCGGCAAGGACAGCCAGGGCAGGACCGTTGTCGAGTGGTGGCACATCCAGACCACGGAGCCCGGCAAGCACTTGTGGCCCCAGCAAGCCAAGGCGTACGAGAAGGCGCATCCCAAGGTCAAGATCAAGCTCGTGCCGCTGGAGAACGACGCCTTCAAGTCGAAGATGACAGCCCTCGTCGGTACGGGAAAGCTGCCCGACCTGTACAACACCTGGGGCGGTGGCGTCCTCAAGCAGCAGGTCGACGCAGGTCTCACCGAGGACATCACCGACCAGGTCAAGGACTGGATCGGCGACCTGGTGCCCGCCTCGCGCAAGGCGTACGAGTTCGACGGCCGGACCTACGCCGTTCCGGTCGACATCGGAGCCGTCGGCTTCTGGTACAACAAGGCGCTCTTCAAGCAGGCCAAGATCGCCGCCCCGCCCACGACCTGGGCCGAACTCCTCGACGCCGTCAAGAAGCTCAAGACGGCCGGCATCACGCCGATCGCCCTCGCCGGCAAGGAGAAGTGGCCCGGCATGTACTACTGGGCGTATCTGGCGATCCGTATCGCCGGGGTCGACGGAATGCAGAAGGCCGCGGACGCGAAGGACTTCAGCGGCGACGACTTCGTCAAGGCGGGCGAGCACCTCAAGGAACTCGTGGACCTGCAGCCGTTCCAGAAGGGCTTCCTGGGTGCCGCGTACCCGGGGCCGACCGGTGAGGCAGCCACCATGGGCAACGCCAAGGCGGCCATGGAACTGATGGGCCAGTGGGCGCCCAATACGCAGAAGTCGGAGGGCAAGGGCATCGGCTCCGACCTCGGCTTCTTCCCCTTCCCGGCGGTCGACGGCGGCAAGGGCAAGCCCACCGACGTCTTCGGCGGTGGCGGCGGCTACGCGCTGCGCAAGGGCGGGCCCAAGGAGGCCCTCGACTTCCTGAAGTGGTTCGTCGGCCCCGAGAGCGACAGCAGGCTCGTCAGGGAAGGCGGGATGATCCCGGTGAACACGAAGGCCCGGGACGCCCTCACCGATCCCAACCTCAAGGCAGTCTCCGACCTGCTGAACGCCGCCACGGCCTTCCAGCTCTACCTCGACCAGGCCTATCCGCCGGCCGTCGGCCAGGAGGTCAACGACTCGGTGGCCGCGCTCATCGCGGGCTCCAAGTCCCCGCAAGAGGTGACCCGTTCCATCACCCAGGTCGCGAAGAGCCAGTAGATGACGATGACTTCGACCCAGATCGAGGACGCGGAACCCGCTCTGGGAGAGGGGTCGCCGACCGGTCAGGCGAGGAACCGGCGGCCGGTGGCCCGCCGGGTGCGAGACTGGCTGACCGCCTTCCTGTTCACCGTCCCCGGGCTCGCTCTGTTCCTCGTGTTCGTGGCGATCCCGATCCTGTACGCGGGATACGTCTGCTTCTTCAACTGGGGTGGTTTCGGTTCGCCTTCGGACTTCGTGGGCGTGGACAACTTCACCCGCCTGTTCCAGGATCCGGTGTTCCTCGGCGACCTGTGGCGCGGCCTGCTCCTGGTGGGGCTCTCGCTCGGCCTGCAACTCCCGTTCGCGCTCGCCATGGCCGTGCTCCTCAACCAGAAACTGCGCGGCCGCGCCGTCTACCGGATGCTGTTCTTCGCCCCGTACGTCCTGTCGGAAGTCATCACCGGCGTGCTGTTCTCGATGATCTTCGCGCCGGACAGCGGGCTCGCCGACAAAGTGCTCGGCGCCGTCGGCCTCGGCGGCGCCGGCGGCCTCTGGTTCGCCGGCCAGAACACCGTCCTGGCGACCCTCTTCCTGGTCATGACCTGGAAGTACTTCGGATTCCACATGATGCTGCTCCTGGCAGGGCTTCAGGGCATTCCGGCCGAACTGACGGAAGCCGCCCGCCTCGACGGGGCGAACGCCTGGCAGCGTTTCCGCCACATCACCCTGCCCCTGCTCGGACCGACGATCCGGATGAGCATCTTCCTGTCCGTGATCGGCGCGATCCAGCTCTTCGACCTGGTGTGGGTGGTGACGCAGGGCGGACCCGACCACCACTCCGAGACCATGGCGGTCACGATGTTCCAGTTCGGCTTCAAGCGCTACCAGATGGGGTACGCCAGCGCGATCTCGATCGTCATGTTCCTCATCAGCCTCGTCTTCGCCCTCTTCTACCAGCGCTATGTGCTGCGCCGCGACACCGAAGGCGCCCTCACGAACATGCGAGGATCCCGATGACGGCCCCGGCTCCGACTGCACGGCGACGCAGCTTCAAGTCCCTGCCCCTGTACGTGACTGTGTGGCTGATCGGCGTCGTCATGGTGACGCCGCTGCTGTACGCGCTCATGTCCGGCTTCAAGTCCACCGACCAGCTCTCCGGCAACTCGTTCGGCCTGCCGTCCCCGTGGGTGACGAGGAACTACACCGACATCCTCAAGGACAGCGCGTTCTGGCGCATGCTCGGCTCGTCGACCCTGATCGCCGTCGCGACCACCGTGCTGACGGTGGGTGCCGCTGCGCTCGCCGCGTTCGCGCTCGCCCGATTCGCCTTCCGGGGACGGGAGGTGCTCTTCGCCCTCTTCACGGTCGGCCTGATGTTCCCGTTCGCGGTGGCGATCCTGCCGTTGTTCGTGCTCCTGCGCACGTTCGGACTGCTCGACAACCCGTGGGGCGTGATCCTGCCGCAGGCCGCGTTCGGGCTGCCCATGACCGTGGTCATCCTGCGCAACTTCTTCCGGGAGATCCCCGGCGAACTGGAGGAGGCAGCCACGCTCGACGGCTGCTCCGCGTTCGGCTTCTTCTGGCGGGTCCTGCTGCCGATGGCGCGGCCCGCGCTCGGCACCGTCTCCGTCCTCGCCGTGGTGACCAGCTGGAACAACTTCCTGCTCCCACTGCTCGTCTTCAGCGAACCCACCTGGTGGACGATCCCGGTCGGCGTCCAGCAGTTCCAGGGCCAGTACTCCAGCGACACCGCCCGCATCTTCGCCTACCTGGTCCTGTCCATGGCACCTGCGCTGGCCTTCTACGCGGTGGCCGAACGGCAGTTGATCGGCGGTATCACATTGGGCGCGACCAAGGGCTGACACCGCCGTCGGCCGTCAACACCCCGTTTTCACACCGTACGTGAGGAGTTCCATGGTTCAGCCATGGCAGGACACCACCCTGTCCGCGCAAGCCCGGGCGGCGGACCTGCTCGCCCGGATGACCCGCGAGGAGAAGACCGCCCAGCTGTCCAGTGTCTGGCTCGGCAGCTCCGCAGACGAAACAACGGGCGCCGAGGTCGCCCCCGGCCAGAACGCGTACGCCAACCGCAGCGCCGCCCTGGACACGCTGCTCCCGTACGGGGTCGGCCAGCTGACCCGCCCTTTCGGTACCGTTCCCGTGGATCCGGCAGAAGGCGCCGCCCGCCTCGCCGAACTGCAGCGCACCATCCGCGCGGGCAACCGGTTCGAGCTGCCCGCGCTCGCCCACGAGGAGTGCCTGACCGGCTTCACCGCCTGGCAGGCCACCGTCTTCCCGACCCCGCTCGCCTGGGGCGCCACCTTCGACCCCGCGCTGATCACGGACATGGCCCGGGCGATCGGTACGTCGATGCGCGCGGTCGGCATCCACCAGGGCCTCGCCCCGGTCCTGGACGTCGTACGGGATCCACGCTGGGGCCGCACCGAGGAGACCATCGGCGAGGACCCCTATCTCGTCGGCACGATCGGTTCCGCGTACGTACGCGGCCTGGAAACTGCCGGCATCGTTGCGACGCTCAAGCACTTCGCCGCGTACTCGGCCTCCCGAGCCGCCCGCAACCACGCGCCCGCGTCGATCGGGCCGCGCGAACTCGCGGACGTCATTCTGCTGCCGTTCGAGATGGCGATCCGCGACGGCGGCGCCCGCTCCGTGATGCCCTCCTACAACGACATCGACGGCCTGCCCGCCCACGCTCACCAGATGCTGCTCACTCACATCCTTCGCGAACAATGGGAGTTCAGTGGCACTGTGGTCTCGGACTACTACGGGATCTCGCTCCTCGAAGAGGCGCACCGGGTCGCGGACGGGGAGCCCGGAGCGGCGCGGCTCGCCCTCGCCGCGGGTGTCGACGTGGAGTTGCCCGCCGCCCGCTGCTTCAGCCTGACGGACCCGCTCCCCGAGGATCTGCTCGACCGGGCCGCGCTGCGCGTCCTGACCCAGAAGTGCGAACTGGGGCTGCTCGACGCCGACGGGGAGCCCGGTGCCGGGGGTGTGCCCGTCGATCTGAACCCGCCGCACATGCGGGAGCTGGCGAGTAGGGTCGCCGAGGAGTCGGTCGTGCTGCTCGCCAACGACGCCGGAACGTTGCCGCTGAGTGACGGGCTGCGCATCGCCGTCGTCGGGCCGCTCGCCGACGAGCAGGCCGCCATGATGGGCTGTTACACCTTCCCCCGGCATGTGGGCGTGCACCACCCCGAACTCCCCATCGGTGTCGAAGTGTTGACGCTGGCCCAGGCGCTGCACGCGGAATTCCCGGGCGCCGAGTTCGTCGACGAGCCGGCCGGCGCGGATGTGGTGCTCGCCGTGGTCGGGGACCGCTCCGGCCTGTTCGGACGCGGCTCGTCGGGCGAGGGCTGTGACGCCGAGGACCTGGAACTACCCTACGGGCAAGGGGAATTGCTGGACGAGATCATGGCGTCCGGCGCTCCGTTCATCGTCGTCGTCCTCAGTGGGCGGCCCTACGCGCTGGGCCGCTGGGCCGCACGGGCCGCGGCCGTCGTCCAGGCGTTCTTCCCCGGGCAGGAGGGCGGCCGGGCCGTCGCCGGCATCCTCTCCGGGCGTGTGGAGCCGTCAGGGCGACTGCCGATCGCGGTGCCGCGCAGCCCCGGCGGTCAGCCCGCCCCGTACCTCGCGCCGCCGCTCGCCCGGAACGGCTTCCCCAGCACGGTCGACCCGACCCCCCTCTACCCGTTCGGCCACGGCCTGTCGTACACCACCTTCGCCTGGGACGTCCCCCAGTGCGAGAGCGCCGAACTCCCCACCGACGGCGAGACCTCGATCCGCCTCACTGTCCGTAACACCGGCGACCGGCCGGGCACCGAGATCGTCCAGCTGTACCTCCACGACCCGCTCGCCACCGTCGCCCAGCCCGATGTCCGGCTCGTCGGCTACGCCCGGGTGCCGCTCGACGCGGGGGCGTCCGCCGAGGTCCACGCCACCTTCCCGGCGGACCTGGCCGCGTACACCGGAGCCGACGGCCGCCGCGTCGTCGAACCCGGCGCCCTCGAACTGCGCCTCGCGACCTCCAGCGCACACGCCCGCCACACTGTGCCGCTCACCCTGACGGGTCCGGTCCGCGAGGTCGGGCACGAGCGGCGGCTGCGCTGCGAGATGCGTGTCAAGTAGCCGCGTCGGCTCAAGCTCAACCACCGTTATTCGCATCCTAGTCGAGGAGATCCACGATGCGCTCCACTCGTGTCCGAACCGCCACGCTCGCCGCCGCGGCAGCCCTTCTGGCGGGGCTCGCCGTCGCCCCGGCCGCCCACGCGGGCACCCACCGGCACACCGCCGACCCCACCCTCGGCCAACTCGCCGAACGCACCGGCCGCTACTTCGGCGCCGCCGTCGACAACCCGGAACTCGCCGACACCCCGTACGCCGACCTGCTCGGCAAGGAGTTCGACGCCACCACCCCTGGCAACGGCATGAAGTGGTACGCCACCGAACCGCAGCGTGGCGTCTTCGACTTCACCGCGGGCGACGAGATCGTGAACTACGCAAAGGCCAAGGGCCTGAAGGTGCGCGGCCACAACCTCCTGTGGCACCAGCAGCTGCCGGACTGGCTCACCTCCGGCACCTGGACCAAGGACGAACTGCGCTCCATCCTCAAGAACCACATCACGCACGTCGTCAAGCACTACAAGGGCAAGGTCTTCGCCTGGGACGTCGCCAACGAGATCATGAACGAGGACGGCACCTACCGGGAGAACATCTTCTACAAGACGATCGGCCCGTCCTACATCGCTGACGCGCTGCGCTGGGCCCACGCCGCCGACCCCAAGGTCAAGCTCTATCTGAATGACTACAACGTCGAGGCCGTAGGCCCCAAGTCCGACGCCTACTACACGCTGATCAAGAGGCTCAAGGCCGACCACGTCCCGATCGACGGGTTCGGCATGCAGGCGCATCTGGCGCTGCAGTACGGATTCCCGGACCGGATGCAGCAGAACATCCAGCGCTTCGCCGACCTCGGCGTCGACGTCGCGATCACTGAGCTGGACATCCGCATGACCCTGCCGTCCGATGCGGCCAAACTGGCCCGACAGGCCGACTGGTACGGCAAGGTGACCGACGCCTGCCTCGCCGTGAAGCGCTGCGTCGGTATCACCCTGTGGGGCTACTCCGACAAGCACTCGTGGATCCCCGCGGTCTTCCCGGGCGAGGGCGCGGCCCTGCCCTGGGACGAGAACCTCGCACACAAGCCCGCGTACGACGCGATCCGTGAGGCTCTGCGGTAGACCTCGGGCGCGCGCAGTGCCTCGACGGCCAGGCCGTGTCCGACGAGCAGGTGGTGGGCGGCGGCGAGGGCGCCGGTGCCCTCCTGGGCGCCGGGTGCGTGGCGGCCGACGGCGTAGCCGAGGAAGACGCTGCACCAGGGCTCGTTGAGGGTGATTCAGCTCGGGACGCGGTCGCCGAGGCGCTCGGCGACGATCGCCGGGTACTTGGCGAACCGCTCGGCGCTCGCGCGGACCCGCCAGCCGCCTTCGTCCTCCAGGGCCTGCGGCAGGTCCCGGTGGTAGAGGGTGGCGGCCGGTTCGATCCCGGCGTCGAGGAGGTCTTCGGCGAGACGGGAGTAGAAGTCCAGGCCCTTCCGGCTGGTCGGGCCCTTGCCGGTGGGGTGGATGCGGGGCCAGGCAATCGAGAAGCGGTACGAGTCGTCGCCGAGGCCGCGCGGCAGAGCCACGTCCTCGGGGTGGCGGTGGGAGCGGTCGCAGGCCACGTCCCGGTGTCGCCGCGATCGACGCGGCCCGGGGTGTGGCTGTAGGCGTCCCAGATGGAGGGGTCGCGCCCGCGGTGATGCCGGCGGCGCTGTACTTCTGGGCGAGTCCGCTCCGGAGTGGAAGGCACCGTCGACAAGTAGGCCCACGGACACGGCATGCGCCACTGGCGGCATGGCATCCCCCGGTCGAAATCCTGGCGGACGCTGGGCAGTTGCCCTCGGCCACCCAAGATCCCCGACAGAGTCAAGCCAGACCTCAGAGGAAGATGACCCTCGGCGAGTGGCCAGTGACGACCAGTTCCGCGAGTTGAAGCGTTTCACCACCTGAGGTCAGCGGAGCCCTGTCGGTCGCCTGGACACGTCCGCACCCTGGACGCTGTGGCTCCGTGACGCGGACGGCCGAGAGGTGATGTCGTCAGGCCACAAAGGCACCCGAGTCGCGCGTCGAAACCTTTCGAACGATCCACGCATCACCCGGTGTGGGTAGTTGACCGTGCCTTATGCTCCTGGGCATGCGAGATGACGAGGGCGTTGGTCGCATCACCCTGGCGCAGGTGGCCCAGCTGGCGGGGGTCTCCATTTCGACAGTTTCGAAGGTGCTCAACGGGCGACAGGACGTGGCCGCGCCGACCCGCGTCAAAGTGGAGCGCGTCCTGGACGACAACGCGTACCGCCGTACCACCCGGGCCGCTCGCGAGGCGCCTCTCATCGAGCTTGTCTTCCACGAACTCGAGAGCGTCTGGGCGCTGGAGCTGATCCGTGGGGTGGAGAAGGTCGCCAAGGCCAACGGCGCCAGCGTGGTGCTCACCGAGAGCGGCACCCGCCAGGCGCCGGGGCCCGAGTGGATCGAGGGCGTGCTGCAGCGAAGCCCGCGTGGTGTGGTGCTGGTCCTCTCGACGCTGCCCGCGGAGGTGAAGCAGCGGCTGCGCTCGCGTTCCATCCCGTTCGTCGTCATCGACCCGGCCGGCGACCCCGACCCGGACGTGCCCTCGGTGGGCTCCGCCAACTGGAACGGGGGCCTGGCCGCCACGAGGCATCTGGTCCAGCTCGGTCACCGTCGCATCGGCATCATCACGGGTCCGCAGGACATGCTCTGCTCGCTGGCCCGCCTCGACGGCTACCGTTCGGCGCTCAGTATGGCGGGTCTGGCGGCGGATCCCGAGCTTGTGCGGTACGGCGACTTCCACGTCGAGGGCGGGCGCGAGCGTGCGGCCGAGCTGCTCGATCTGGACGATCCGCCGACTGCGATCTTCGCGGGGAGCGACCTCCAGGCCCTCGGCGTCCTGGAGGCCGCCCGGCTGCGGGACCTGCGCGTTCCGCACGATCTGTCCGTGGTCGGCTACGACGACGTACCCCTGGCCCAGTGGTCGAGCCCCGCGCTCACGACGGTCCACCAGCCGCTGAGGGAGATGGCCGAGGGCGCGGCCCAGATGCTGCTGCGCCTGCGGTCACAGGAGCCGGTGGCGACCCGGCTCGAACTGGCGACGAGCCTGGTCGTGCGGCAGAGCACGGCGGCGCCCTCCTTCGAAAGAGTTTCGGATACTCCTTCTGACTGACACTTCGTCATGTTGCCTGAGTCGCGCGTCGCTGAGTCGGATCTGTTGTGGCGTGCGCCAAAGTGCCCTGTCATCAGGGAAGTTGACGTACGAGAGCAACATCATCACAACTCAAGAGTTTCGCACTCTTTGCCGAAAGAGTTGACAGTCCACAGACCCGGCACCAACCTATCGACGTCGACAGGCACCTCAATGGCTGTGCAGCCTCTCGCAGGCCCCACCAGGAGGAGGCGCATGAACATGCGCGACAACCCCCGCATACCCCCCATGAACCGCCGCACCTTCATCGGCACGGCAGGCGCCCTGGCGGTCGGCGCGGCCACGCCGGCGCTGCAGGGCACCGCGTACGCGGACACGACCATCACGACCAACCAGACCGGCACCGACCACGGCTACTACTACTCGTTCTGGACCGACGCCGCCGGCACCGTCTCCATGACCCTGTCCTCCGGCGGCAGTTACAGCACCTCGTGGCGGAACACGGGGAACTTCGTGGCAGGCAAGGGCTGGGCCAACGGCTCCCGGCGGACCGTGAACTACTGGGGCTCATTCAACCCCTCCGGCAACGCCTATCTGTCGCTCTACGGCTGGACGACGAACCCGCTCGTCGAGTACTACATCGTCGACAACTGGGGCACGTACCGGCCCACCGGCGCGTACCAGGGCACCGTCACCAGTGA
Organism: Streptomyces sp. IMTB 2501; assembly: GCF_001953885.1. Lineage (GTDB taxonomy): Bacteria > Actinomycetota > Actinomycetes > Streptomycetales > Streptomycetaceae > Streptomyces. The sequence continues at coordinate 24,231 of NZ_MQUS01000044.1, forward strand.
CGGCGGCACTTACGACATGTACCGCACGACGCGGTACAACGCCCCGTCCGTCGAGGGCAACCGCACCTTCGACCAGTACTGGAGCGTCCGACAGTCCAAGCGCACGGGCGGATCCATCACCACCGGGAACCACTTCGACGCATGGGGCCGCGCCGGGATGCCCCTGGGCAGCTTCAAGTACTACATGATCCTGGCGACCGAGGGCTACCAGAGCAGCGGCAGCTCCGACATCACGGTGAGCTGAGTGAGTCGGGTCTGCCCGGCCGTCCCGTCGGGCAGGCCCCCTCCCCACCCCCGCCTCAGGTCGAAGGAGCATCCGCATGAGAATCCGACTGGGAAGCACGCGACCACATCACTTGTCGCGCTCCCTCATGGCGAAGCTGGCCGTCGTCGCGACGGTAGGCGCCTGCACCCTCGCCGTCGACCCCGGCGCCTCGGCCCAGGCCGCCGCCTGCACCGGTTACGTCGGGCTGACCTTCGACGACGGCCCGTCCGTCGGCACGCCGGCGCTGCTCGACGTGCTCCGGCAGAACGGACTGCGAGCCACGATGTTCAACGAGGGGCAGTACGCCGCCGCCAAGCCGTCCCTGGTACGGGCACAGGTCACCGCCGGCATGTGGGTCGGCAACCACAGCTACACCCACCCCCACCTGCCCCAACTCGGCCAGGCGCAGATCGACTCCGAGATCTCCCGGACCCAGCAGGCCATCGGCAACGCGGGCGGTGGCACACCCCGGCTGTTCCGTCCCCCGTACGGCGAGACCAACGCCACGGTCAGGAGCGTCGAGGCCAAGTACGGCCTGACCGAGATCCTGTGGGACGTCGACTCGCAGGACTGGAACGGCGCGAGCACCGATGCGATCGTGCAGGCAGCGGCACGGCTCACCAACGGCCAGATCATCCTCATGCACGACTGGGCCGCCAACACACGCGCCGCGATCCCACGCATCGCGCAGGGCCTGGCGGGCCGCGGGCTGTGTGCGGGCATGATCTCCCCGCGGACCGGCCGTGCGGTGGCCCCGGACGGCTGACATCATCCGTCCGGGGCCCGGTGGCGGTGGCATCACCGATGGACTCGGCGGGACACCAGCAGCCTGCTGCGGACCGGTCAAGCCACGCTGCAGGAAAGGCCGTTCAGGCTGAAGGCCGTCGGCTTGGCGAAGCTGCCGTTGTAGGTGGCCTGGTACCCGAAGGAAACCTGGGCGCCGGGGGAGAGGGACGCGTTGTAGGCGAGGCCGTCGGCTGTCACGGCTCCCGACGAGGGAGAGATGCCGGCGTTCCATGTGCTGGTGATCTGCTGCCCCGCAGGCAGGGTGAACGCGAGATGCCAGCCGTCGGCCGGGGAGGAACCCGTGTTGGTCAGCGTGATGTCCGCGGTGTATCCGCCCTGCCATGTGTTCGTGCTGTAGGCCACCTTGCACGCCGTGGGCCCGCTGGGTGGGCCGCTGCCGAGGTCGACGGTCGAGGAGAAGGAGGTGACGGCGAGTCCCGCGCCGTTCTGCCAGGGCTCGAACCCTGCCTGAACGCTCGTCAGATACCAGTTGTTCTGGGCGAGCCCGCGGGCGACGGCCTGCCGGGCGAAGTCCATCACGTCGAAGTTCCAGCTGCCGATCGCCGACGGCGCGACGAAGGTCAGGACGTCGTTGGAGCCGTTGTTACCGGACCACAGCTGCCACGGGCGGCCGGCCACGGTGACGGAACCCACCTGCGAGCCCACCGGCTGCACGGCCCCCACACGGTTGAACCAGATCATGATCTCGGTGCGGTTCACACCGTCGGTGCGGGGCGTGGGGTCGAGCCAGATGTCGTAGGCGGCGTCGTAAATGGCTCCGCTCACGTAGTTGTAGGAGATGCTCGTGGGTGCTGCGGCGATGGAGCCGAGGACGGCAGGGAGGTTCGTCCCGGGGGAGCAGTTGGTGTAGTGGCAGCCGTTGAACACGGACGGGTAGGACTTCGGGGCGCCGGTGGTCGGCACCGAACCGTCGGCCTGGACGACCCGGAAGCCGTTGTCCGTGGTGGAGACACACTGGGGCTCACTCGTGTTCCAGCGGTTGTTCTGTACGACGTAGCGTCCGCCGATCGTGGTGGAGCCGAACTGTTCGCAGACCGTGGTGTCGGCGTGCGATGTCGAAGCGGCGGTGAGCAGCGCCGCGACTGCGACGAGGGTGGTGAGCAGCGCGCTGAGCAAGGCGTGCGCTCTTCGGGCCTGGGGAGCTGACCGGTGCATGCGGATCCTCCGTGTGGGGTGTGGGGAGCCGTGGTGCTTGTTCCTCCGAGGCAGGGGCGACCCGAAGGTGGTCAAGGCTTGAACCGATGGGAGCGCTCCCATAGTGGGGATGTGTGCGGGCGAGGTCAAGGTGTTGAGAAGTTGAATCATTGGAACCGTGCCAAATAAAAAAGTTGGCAACACCCCTGTGCAGTCTGGTGAGTTGGCGATACGGTCCCTCGCACCAGTGGGAGCGCTTCCATCAGTCGACGCGTCTGTCACGGCGCGCCCGGATGCAAGGGCTCGCCCATGCGACATCCCCGCATTCCTCACCACCGGCCATCGCCAGGGACGTCCGGGGCTCCGTGACGATCACCGTGACGATCCGATCCGCCGGGGGTTTCTGACCTCCGCCCGCGACGGCACCCCACTCCCTCGGCACCGGCCTGTGCGATCACCTGGTCACCCGCATTCCGTCAACACCCCTCAAAGGGAAGGAATCCACTCTCATGAGCCGTACTCACCTGTCACTGTTCGCCGCGCTGGCGGTGCTCGCCGGATCCTCCGGGGCAGCGCTTCTCGCGGCACCGGCGGGCGCCGCCACCTCCTCGATCCCCTGCTCCGTGGACTACAAGGTGCAGAACCAGTGGGACACCGGCTTCACCGCCGCCGTCACGATCACCAACAACGCGGCCGCCAAGTCGAGTTGGTCGCTGAAGTGGTCGTACGCCGGTAACCAGCAGGTCACCAGCGGCTGGAACGCGCAGATCACCCAGAGCGGTGCCGCTGTCACCGTGGCCAACGAGAGCTACAACAACACGCTGGCGAGCGGCGGTTCGGTCAGCTTCGGCTTCAACGGCACCTACACCGGCACCAATGCCTTACCCGCCACCTTCACCCTCGACGGGGTCACCTGCAACGTCGACGACGGCAGTGGCTCCAGTGGTGGTGGCACAGGCGGCGGAGGCGGGGGCGGGGGCACCGGCAACCGGGTCGACAACCCCTACGCCGGGGCCAAGGGGTATGTGGACCCCGAGTGGTCGGCCAAAGCCGCCGCCGAACCCGGTGGCAGCCGTATCGCCAATCAGTCCACCGCCGTCTGGCTCGACCGGATCGCCGCGATCGACGGCGTCGACGGAGGCATGGGCCTGCGCGCGCACCTGGACGAGGCACTCAAGCAGAAGGGCTCCGGCAACCTCGTCATCCAGCTCGTCATCTACGACCTGCCAGGACGCGACTGCGCCGCCCTCGCCTCCAACGGTGAACTCGGGCCGAACGACCTCGACAAGTACAAGAGCCAGTACATCGACCCTATCGCCGCCATCCTCGCCGACCCCAAGTACGCGGGCCTGCGCATCGCCACGGTCATCGAGCCTGACTCGCTGCCCAACCTGGTCACCAACGCGGGCGGCACGAACACGACCACCGACGCCTGCGTGACCATGAAGAGCAACGGCAACTACGAGAAGGGTGTCTCGTACGCCCTGGGCAAGCTCGGCGCCATGCCGAACGTCTACAACTACCTCGACGCGGGCCACCACGGCTGGCTCGGCTGGGACACCAACCTCGGCCCGTCCGTGCAGGAATTCGCCAAGGTCGCCACTTCCAACGGCGCGAGCGTGAACGACGTGGCCGGCTTCATCGTCAACACCGCCAACTACGGCCCCGTCACGGAGCCGAACGTCAAGGTCACGGACACCGTGAACGGGCAGACCGTGCGCCAGTCGAAGTGGGTCGACTGGAACCAGTACGTCGACGAGCAGTCGTACGCGCTCGGTCTGCGGGACAAGCTGATCGCGGCCGGGTTCGACTCCGGCCTCGGCATGCTGATCGACACCTCCCGCGACGGCTGGGGCGGAACCGCCCGGCCCACCGGCCCCGGCCCGCTGACCTCCGTCGACGCCTACGTCAACGGCGGCCGCATCGACCGGCGCGTCCACGTCGGCAACTGGTGCAACCAGAGCGGCGCCGGACTCGGGCAGCGGCCCACCGCGGCCCCGGCCGCCGGTGTCGACGCCTACGTCTGGGTCAAGCCGCCGGGACAGTCCGACGGCTCCAGCACCGCCATCCCCAACGACGAGGGCAAGGGCTTCGACCGGATGTGCGACCCCACGTACGGTGGTAACGCCCGCAACGGCAACAACCCCAGCGGCGCCCTGCCGAACGCGCCGCTGGCCGGGCACTGGTTCTCCGCCCAGTTCCAGCAGCTGATGCAGAACGCCTACCCGCCGCTGCCGTAGTCCTCTGGCGTGGTGTGTGCCCGCCGGGTCCGGTCCTTGCCGAGGGCCGGACCCGGCCGGACCGGTCTGCCGGCCCCGAGGACTTCGGCTCAGCCGAAGACGCGGCGCTGTATCTCGCAGGCCCGTTCGCTGATCGCCCAGACCGGCGCGTTCGCCGAACACACCATCCGCTCGGTGGAGCACACCGTCTGCGCGGACCCGTCCTGGACCGGTGACCTGTACGACTACGGTCACACCCCGCCGACCGTGACCGTCGCGTCGGCGACCGTCGACGGACCGTGGCTGAGGGGGGAACTGCCCCGCTCCACCACGATCCGCCTCACCCTCCGGCTCGACCCGTGCACCCGAGTCCCTTCCTACCGCACCCCGTTCGGATGAGTGCGCGCCCGGCGGCCGACGGGAGCGGCGGCTGTGCTGGAGCGCAGCGAGATCGACGGTGCCAGCAGGATGTGCCGAGGCGGGCCGTCCGGCGTGGTGATGCGTTCCACCAGCAGGGATACGGCCTTCTCGCCCATCTCCAGGGCCGGTACGTCCGCCGCCGTGAGCGGCGGGTGGAAGTCCTCGGCCCACGTCCTGCCCGCCACCGCGGTGAGGGAGAAGTCGTACGGCACTTCGAGACCGGCGTCCGCCAACGCCCTCTGGACACCGGGCAGGGCGGCCTCGTTGATGGTGGTGACAGCGGTGAGATCGGGATGACTCTCCAGGAGCGCGGTGACGCATTCCCGGCCGGAACGGGCATCGTCCCCGCACGGCACTTCGACGCCGTCGATCCCCCGTTCCGCGAGGGCCTTCTCGAAGCCCTCCCTGGCCCTGTGGGCGGGGCCGTAACCCGCCGCGACGAGCTCGGGGGAGCGGGTCACCAGAGCCACCCGGCGGTGCCCCAGATCGGCGAGGTGCCGCACGCAGTGCCGGACCAGGCCGGCATAGTCGACGTCGATCCAGGACATCTCCTGGTCGCCCGCCGTGTGCCCGATGCCGACGAAGGGCAGCCCGGCGTCCTGCAGACGACGGACACGAGAGTCCTCCAGGCTGATCTCCATGAGGATCACACCGTCCACGCGGCTCACCGATATCAACCGCTCGAAGGAACGGTCGTGATCCCGGCCGGAGGGGGACACCAGCACATCCAGATCCACCCGGGCGGCGGCGTCGACCACGCTGGCGACAAAGTCCAGTTGCATGTGCGTGAGCCGGTTCCCCGCGGGCGGGATGACGAGACCGATCGTGCGGGTCCGCCCCTCCTTGAGCGCCCTCGCGGCAGCGTTGGGCCGATAGCCCAACTCGTCGATCACGTCCTGGATACGTCTGCGAGTGCTGGTCGCGACGGGGCGCTTGCCGCTGAGCGCGTAGGACACCGTGCTCCGTGACACGCCCGCGCGCCGGGCGATCTCCCCGATGTTCATGCAGCTCCCAAGAACCCGCCGACAGGCCCGCAAGGTTACCGCGTACGAATCGGTTCGCTCCTGGGCCAGGGAGCGGGGAGGGCGACTGGGGCTACTGAGACCTTTGGCTTCCGGCGGGACGATTCACGTCATACCGAAAGGCGTGAATCGAATCGATTCCGCGCAAGCGCTTCGAAGGGAGGCTACAACCGGGGTGCCGGGTCAACGGTGTGCCCCGCTGAATACGCCGTCGATGCCTACGAAAGCCACCGGTCACACCGGCGGCTGTCTCCTGCCGAACGGTGCCGCCCGACAGCAGACAGGCACTCGATCCGCCGGAATCAGCCATCGAATCGATTCCGCGACAAGGTTGAGTCGAGAGACACCTCCCCCTTGACAGTCCCGTGTGGCCAGGAGCACCGTCTCCCTCCGAAACCTCTCTGCAATCTCGCTGAAGCACATCACGCAAGCGCTTCCGGAGCACAGCGCCACTCGCACAACCCGACCGGGTTGCGCCGGCACGGTAGGGAGATGAGATGGGAACCACACCTGCACGACGCCGCCCGCTGTCAGGGCGCGAGGGCGTCCCCTGGCTGCTTGCGGCGTTACGACGCCTCGGGCGGCCGAAGAATGTGCGGGACCATGAACTCGGCCATCCGCCAGGGTGTTCGTCCCGCTCCCGGTGGACTCGGCTCGTCCGGACCGGGGCCGCGGCCGCGCTCGTCGCCGGCACACTGGCCGCCGCCACGACAACGGTCCGCACGGCCCAGGCCACCACAAACACGGCCCACACGGCCCGAGCCGCCACGTCCGGGCCGTGCGACCTCTACGCGGCAGGCGGCACGCCCTGTGTGGCGGCGCACAGCACGACGCGAGCGCTGTACGCCGCGTACAACGGACCGCTCTACCAGGTCCGTCGCGCCTCGGACAACGCCACCCGGGACATCGGTCTGCTGAGCGCGGGCGGGTATGCCGACGCCGCCGCGCAGGACTCGTTCTGCTCAGGGACGACCTGCCTGATCACGGCCATCTATGACCAGTCGGGGCGCAACAACAACCTCACCCAGGCGCCCGGCGGCGGTGCCGCGGGCGGCCCCGACGACCTCGCGAACGCGACCGCCGCGCCCACCACGGTGGGAGGCCACAAGGCCTACGGCGTCTTCGTGGCGCCGGGCACGGGGTACCGCAACAACCACACGAACGGCATCGCGACCGGGGACAACCCCGAGGGCATGTACGCGATCTTCGACGGCACGCACTACAACGGCGGCTGCTGCTTCGACTACGGCAACGCCGAAACGGACAGCAACGACGACGGCAACGGCACCATGGAGGCTATCTACTTCGGCAACATCAAGGTCTGGGGCTACGGGTCGGGCAACGGCCCCTGGATCATGGCCGATCTGGAGAACGGCCTGTTCTCCGGGGTGAACCAGCACTACAACGCGAACGACCCGACCATCAACTACCGGTATACGACCGCCATCATCAAGGGCGGGGCGAACCACTGGGCGATCCGCGGCGGCAACGCCCAGTCGGGCGGCCTGTCCACCTTCTACGACGGGCCGCGCCCCAACGTCGCGGGCTACAACCCGATGCGGAAACAGGGCGCCATCATCCTGGGCACCGGCGGCGACAACAGCAAGGGCGCCCAAGGCACCTTCTACGAGGGAGTGATGACCTCCGGCTACCCGTCGGACGCCACCGAGAACGCGGTCCAGGCCAACATCACCGCGGCCGGGTACAGCAACTCCTCGGGCGGGACGGGCACCGGTCCGCTGCACGCGGTGGGCGCGGGGAAGTGCCTGGACGTGCCGGGGGCGTCCACCACGGCCGGTACGCAACTGCAGATCTGGGACTGCAACGGCGCTGCCAACCAGACCTGGACCCGTACGTCCTCCAACCAGCTGACCGTGTACAGCGGCGGCAGCCAGATGTGCCTGGACGCGTACGACAACCAGACGTCCGCCGGGACCAAGACGGTGATCTGGCCGTGCAACGGCGGGACCAATCAGCAGTGGCAGGTGAACTCCGACGGCACCGTCACCGGTATGCAGTCCGGGCTCTGCCTCGACGTCACCGGCGCCTCCACGACCAACGGCTCCCTGGCCGAACTCTGGCCGTGCAACGGCGGATCGAACCAGCGATGGCGTCTCGGCTGACCGGAACGTGTCCAGACAGGAAGATGACGATGTCCAGCGCCAGAAGACTCAGTCCCAGAGCCAGAGCCAGAGCCAGACCCAGAGCCAATGCGCTGCGCGGCCTCTGGGCCGTCCCCGTAGGCCTGCTCGCCCTCTTGGCCGGGAGCATGGCCACCGCCGGGACCGCGAGTGCCGGACCGGCCGAGCCCCGGGCGGCGGTCGCCGAACTGTACATGGCGCCGGGTGCGTCCCCTGGAGGGGACGGCAGCGCCCAGCAGCCGTTCGCCACCATCGACCAGGCGCGGCAGCCCGCGCATCAGCTCTCGGCAGGCTCAGACGTCGTCGTCCACCTGGCCGGTGGCACCTACCGGCTGTCCGAGCCGCTGGCCTTCGGCTCCGGCGACGGCGGCCAGAACGGCCACACCATCAGCTACCAGGCCATGCCCGGGCAACAGCCGGTCGTGACTGTTGCCGAGCAGGCGTCTGGTTGGCAGGTGCATGATCGGAGCAGCAACATCTGGTCGGCCCACGTCGGCACCGGCGTGAACACCCGCCAGCTGTACGTGAACGGCAAGGAGGCGCCGAGGGCGGCGATCCAGGTGCCCCGCTCGGCCTTCACCTTCACGCAGACCGGCCTGACCATCACCGACTCGCCTCTCGACTACCTGGCGGGCCTGTCGGACCAGAGCCACATGGAAGTCGAGAGCATCGACTCCTTCACCGACCGCTACGCGCCGGTCCAGTCGATCAGCGGCAGGACGGTCACCATGCAGCAGCCCGCGTGGAACAACAACTCCTGGGGCTACGACACCATCAACGCGCCGTTCGCCGGCGGGACGATGTACCTGGAGAACGACTACGCGTTTTTGAAGCAGGCCGGGCAGTGGTACCTCGACGCGTCCACCGGAGACCTCTACTACCGGGCCCAGCAAGGACAGAACCCGAGCGGTCTCGACATCGAACTGCCCCGACTGCAGAGCCTGTTGGACATCAGCGGCAGCTACAGCTCACCGGCCACGGGGCTGCGCTTCTCCGGCATCCGGTTCACGGGAACCTCCTGGCTCGGACCCAGCGGACCCGACGGCTACGCGGACCAGCAGAGCGGCGCGCACATCACCGGCGCCTACGCGATGCCCGCCAACTGGCTGAGCACCTGCAAGTCGGGGTGTCCGCAGTTCGAGGCGACCCGTAACCACTGGGCGCAGATGCCCGCTGCCGTACAGGTCTCCGCCGCCGGCGACATCACGTTCTCCGGCGACATGTTCTCCGAACTCGGGCAGGCCGGGCTCGGCGTGGGGAACGACGACGTCGGCACGGCCTCCGGCACCGGACTCGACGCGAACGGCGTCACCGTCACCGGCAACACGTTCACCGACACCGCCGGCAGCGGCATCCAGGTCGGCGGGATCCAGCCGGACGCGCACCAACCCGGCAACCCGCAGATGACCAACTAGAACATCACCATCAGCAACAACAAGGTCAGCGGGGTGGGCACCGACTACAAGGAGACCGCCGCCATCCTGTCCACCTACGTCACCAACGCGTCGATCACCCACAACCAGTGCGACCACCTGCCCTACGACGGCATCGACATCGGCTGGGGGTGGGACGCCAACGACCCGGGCGGCAGTCAGGACTACGTCAACTGGGGCACGTACAACTACCAGCCCGTGTACAGCACCCCCACGACGCTGAAGAACAACACCGTCTCCCACAACCTGATCTTCGACACCAAGAACGCAATGTCCGACGGCGGCAGCATCTACAACCTGTCCGCGAACCCCGGCTCGGTGATCTCCGACAGCTACATGTACGAAAACCACCACACCACCGCGCTGTACCTGGACGAGGGCTCCCGGTATCTGACGGTGTCGAACAACGTGGTGCAGGACGCCGGCAACTGGGCGCTCACCAACGCGAATGCGAACAACCACACCGACGACAGCACGTTCTCCGGCAACTGGTACATCGGCGGCAACACATACGTGGCCACCGGCCCGCCGCACAACAACGTCCTCACCGGCAACGTCCAGGTCAGCGGCACCAACTGGCCGCAGGGCGCGCAGCAGGTCATCCAGCAGGCGGGCGTCAACTCCTCGGGCGGCAGTGGCGGCTTCCCCACCGGATACCACCAGTTGGTGACCGGCAGCGGCAGTCTGTGCCTGGACGCGTACGGCAACTCCGGCAGCGCGGGCGCCGCGATCGACCAGTGGACCTGCAACGGGCAGAGCAACCAGCAGTTCCAGTTCGTGCCGGCCGCGGGCGGCTACGGGCAGTTGCAGGCGCAGAGCTCCGGGCTGGTCGTGGCGGTGTCGGGCGGCTCCACGACCGCCGGAACGCCCGACGTCGTACAGCAGGCCCCGAGCGGAGCGGCCGGGGCTCTGTGGCTGCCGGTGCAGCAGTCCGACGGCTCGTACTCCTTCCAGAACCAGAACAGCGGCCTGTGCCTGGACGTCTACGGCGGCGGCAGCAACCTCGGCCAGCAGCTCGACCAATGGCTCTGCAAGAACACGGCCGGCAGCAACCAGGACTTCACCCCGCGCTGACCGACTCACCCGCTCGTTCACCCCCACCCACTGTCCCGCACCCAGTGAGGAACCCAGATGAAGAAGTACGCGGCACTCCTGGCCGTCGCTCTGACGGCAGCGATCGGCACCGGCACCGCGTTGCCCGCAACGGCCGCCACCGGCACCGGATCACCGGCCGCCGCCGCGCCCACCGCCCTGCGGCTGATGCCGCTGGGCGACTCCATCACCTGGGGCATCGGCAGCCCGTCCGGGAACGGCTACCGGGGCTTCCTGTGGAACCGGTTGGCGAACGAGGGGCATGCCCTGGACTTCGTGGGGTCGGGCCGCAACGGCACAATGTCCGACCCGGACAACGAAGGCCACTCCGGCTGGCATATCGGCGAGATAGCCGGCATCGCGGACTCCGTGCTGGCCCGGTACCGGCCCAACGTGGTCACTCTGGAGATCGGCACCAATGATCTGAACGGCGGCTCTCAGGCTGACCCCGCCGCCGAACGGCTCCATGCGCTCATCGACCAGATCACGGCCGACGCCCCTGACGCGACGGTCCTCGTCGGCACCGTGATCGTCTCCACCAGCAGCACCGAGGAGGCCACCCGCCCCGCGTTCAACGCCAAGCTGCCCGGCATCGTCCAGGCCGAGCAGGCTGCCGGCAAGCATGTGCGCCTGGTGGACATGAGCGCTCTGACCACCGCTGACCTGTCCGACCCCTTCCACCCCAACGACAACGGCTACAGCAAGATGGCAGACGCCTTCAACGCCGGAGTCCAGGCCGCGGACGCCGCAGGCTGGATCAAGCCGCCGGTCTCCGTGGGCGAGCCGGTGCACTCCGGGGTCGCCGGGAAGTGCCTGGACGTCAACGGCGGCAACAGCGCCAACGGGACCGCCGCGCAGATCTGGTCCTGCAACGGCGCCGACGCGCAGCGATGGTCCGCGCGCTCGGACGGCACCTTGCGGGCGCTCGGGAAGTGCCTCGACGCCACGGGCGGTGGTACCGCCAACGGCACCAAGATCGAGATCTGGGACTGCAACGGCGGCAGCAACCAGCAATGGCAGGCGTACAACGGCGGTTACCGCAACCCGGTCTCCGGCCGCTGCCTCGACGACCCCGGTGCGTCTGCCACCGACGGTACGCAGCTGGTCCTGTGGGACTGCAACGGCGGAGCCAACCAGCAGTGGAGCGCACTGCCCGTCAGCTCGGCTTTGTGACCGGCCCGATTCGCGACCCCGGCACCGGCTTGTGGTCGGTGTCCCCCCCACACACACAAGGAGAACGATCCGTCATGTTCTGGCTCAACGCAGAGCCCCGTCCGCGCAAGGCCTTGGCCCTGGCCGCCGTACTGGCAGCCGGCACGGCTCTGGCCCTGGCCGGCCCGGCGAACCCCGCTGCTCACGCGGCCTCCGGCACCCTGGGCGCGGCAGCGGCCGACAGCGGCCGCTACTTCGGCACAGCCGTGGCCGCGGGCCGCCTCGGCGACCCGACGTACTCCACCATTCTCGACCGGGAGTTCAACATGATCACCCCGGAGAACGAGATGAAGTGGGACACCACCGAACCCTCCCGCGGCAACTTCAACTTCGGGCCCGGCGACCAGATCGTCAGCCACGCCGCCGCGCACGGGCAGCGAATGCGCGGGCACACGCTCGTCTGGCACTCCCAGCTGCCCGGCTGGGTCAGCTCCATCAGGGATGCGAACACCCTGCGCGGTGTGATGGACAACCACATCACCACCGAGATGAACCACTTCAAGGGCAAGATCTACGCCTGGGACGTGGTCAACGAGGCGTTCGCCGACGACGGCAGCGGCCGGCAGCGCAGTTCGGTGTTCCACGACGTGCTGGGCAACGGCTTCATCGAGGAGGCGTTCCGCACCGCACGGACGGCCGACCCCTCCGCCAAGCTCTGCTACAACGACTACAACATCGAGAACTGGTCCGACGCCAAGACCCAGGGCGTCTACAGCATGGTGCGCGACTTCAAGGCGCGCGGCGTGCCCATCGACTGCGTTGGCTTCCAGTCCCATTTCGGCACCGGCGGCCCGCCGGCCAGCTTCCAGACCACCCTGTCCAACTTCGCCGCGCTCGGCGTCGACGTACAGATAACCGAGCTGGACATCGCGCAGGCGCCGGCAACCGCGTACGCGAACACCGTCAAGGCGTGCATGAACGTGGCGCGTTGCACCGGCATCACCGTGTGGGGCATCCGGGACAGCGACTCCTGGCGCAGCGGGGAGAACCCGCTGCTGTTCGACAACAACGGCAACAAGAAGCCCGCGTACGACGCGGCCCTGTCGGCGCTGGGCGGCAGTTCGGGGAACTCGGGCGGCATCGTCGCGGGAACGGTGTACTCGCTGACCGACGTCGCCGCGGGCCGGGCGTTGGACGTGCCGGGCGGGCAGACGGCGAACGGCACGTCCCTGCAGGTCTGGGACGCCAGTGGCGCCGCGAACCAGCAGTGGCGGGCGAGTCAGAACAGTGACGGTTCCTACACCCTGACCAACGTCGGCAGCGGGCGGGTGCTGGACGAGCCGGGCGGGCAGACGGGCAGCGGCACGCGGATGGAGATCTGGGACTCCAACGGCGGCGCGAACCAGCACTGGCGTGCGAGCCGGAACGGCGACGGTTCCTACACCCTGACCAATGCCGCGTCCGGCCGGGCGCTGGAGGTCCCCGCGGGGCAGAGCGCCAACGGGAGTCCCGTCCAGGTCTGGGACTCCAACGGCGGTGCCAACCAGCACTGGAACCTCAGGTGAGGCGATCGGAACCGAGCGCTCGCACCTGATCCCCCGACGAACGCCTGCGTCCGGCACTCCGGTCGTCGCCGGACGCGGGTTTCGGCTGCCCTCAGAGCGGTCTGACCAGGGAAAACATGGGATGGATCGCGCTCTGGACGACTCGGAAACTTCTATTGACAGGCCCATGACCGTGTGGGATCACTATGCGACATGGGATGTCTGAGTGTTCCCTGTGCGTGCAGTGGCACTCTCCGTCCCCTCCCTCCCCCCCCGCATATCCGAGGACACAGAATGCAGCCTCCATCCGCTCCGCACCGCAGCCCCGCGGCTCGTGCATCGCGCTTACCGGCTGCGGCCGCAGTATCCGTGATGGCGCTGCTGGCCATGTTGCTGGCGACCGCGCCGACCTGGTCGGTGCCAATGTCCGCGGCAGCCCTGGTGAGCTCGCCGTCGGGGCGGTGCCTGGATGTCAAGGGCAACGTCGACACGCCGCGCACGGGGCTGGAGATCTGGGACTGCAACGGCCAGGCCAACCAGGCGTTCGAGCTCACGGCGGCGAGTGAGCTGAGGACGATGAACGGCACCCGGTGCGTGGACGCCTACGACACCCGGACGGCTCCCGGAGCCCCGGTGGTCGTCCGGGGGTGCGACGGGCGGGCGACCCAGGTCTGGCGGCAGAACTCCGACGGGTCCGTCACCGGCGTCGCCTCCGGATTCTGCCTGGACGTGAGCGGGGCGGGAACGGCCGACGGCACCGCGGTCATCCTGTGGACCTGCAACGGCCAGAGCAACCAGAAGTGGACCACGCCGACACCTCCGCCCCCACCCCCGGCGGGCGGGTCGGGCCCGTGCGACATCTACGCCGCGGGCGGTACGCCGTGCGTGGCCGCGCACAGCACCGTGCGGGCGCTCTACGGTTCGTACAACGGCTCCCTCTACCAGGTCAGACGCGCCTCGGACAACGCCACCAGGGACATCGGCGTGCTGGCGTCGGGCGGCTTCGCCGACGCGGCGGCGCAGGACGCGTTCTGCGCGGGCACCTCGTGCGTGATCACGGTCGTCCGCGACCAGTCCGGACACGGCAACGACCTGTGGTACCAGGGATCGGCCCAGGTCCCGGGGTCGAGTCAGAGCAGTCCCGCGAAGGCGACGTCCGATTCGCTGACGGCCGGCGGCAGCAAGGCGTACTCGCTGTACATCAACCCCGGCAACAGCTACTGGCGGGACGGCCATCTGACGGGCGTACCGACCGGTGCCGCACCCGAAGGGGCGTACATGGTGACCAGCGGCACCCACGTCAACAGCGGCTGCTGCTTCGACTACGGCAACAGTGAGACGACCAGGAAGGCCGATGCCGCCGGGGCGATGGACGCGATCAACTTCGGCACCCAGTGCTGGTTCGGCGGCTGCTCGGGCAGCGGCCCCTGGGTGCAGGCCGATCTCGAATGGGGCCTGTACCCCGGCGGCAGCCAGTCCTGGAACCCCAACCAGCGGGCGTTTCCGAGCAAGTTCGTCACCGCGATGCTGAAGAACAACGGCACGACGAGGTTCGCCCTCAAGGGCGGCAACGCCCAGTCCGGCAGCCTGACCACCCTGTGGGACGGCGGGCTGCCCGGCGGATACAACCCCATGAAGAAACAAGGAGCCATCGTGCTGGGCAGCGGCGGCGACTGCTGCAAGCCCGGCGGCGGCGCCAACCTGAGCGCCGGCACCTTCTACGAGGGAGCCATGGTCGCCGGCTACCCCTCGGACGCGACCGACAACGCGGTGCAGGCCAACATCACCGCCGCCGGCTACCGCTGACCCGCACCCAGCTCCCCAACCCGCCCCAGGAGTCGATGACTTATGCCCACGACCACTGCGAGAGCCAGGCGTCCCCGGTCGCTGTCCCCGCTACGTTCCCTGCGCAGAACCCTCGCGCTCGCCTTCTCGACCATCCTGCTCACCGCGACCGCGCCCCTCCTCTCCCTCGGCACGGCAGGGCCCGCCGCCGCACTCGGCAACGGGCTCGCGCCGACCCCGCAGATGGGCTTCAACGACTGGAACGCGTACGGCTGCAACGTCACCGAGTCGCTGATCAAGTCCACCGCCCAGGCCATGCACACCAACGGCATGCAGGCGGCCGGCTATTCGTACGTCAACATCGACGACTGCTGGATGACCCACAACCGCGACTCCGGCGGCCACCTGGTGCCGGACCCGGCCAAGTTCCCCGACGGCATCAAGGGCACCGCGGACTACGTGCACTCGCTCGGGCTGAAGCTGGGGATCTACGAGGACGCGGGCACCGCGACCTGTGCGGGATACCCCGGCAGCCTGGGCCACGAGACCACGGACGCGCAGTCGTTCGCGGCGTGGGGCGTGGACTACCTGAAGTACGACAACTGCAACAACACCGGTGTGCCGGCGCGGACCCGGTACGCGGCGATGCGGGACGCCCTGGCGGCCACCGGACGGCCGATCCTGTACAGCCTGTGCAACTGGGGCCAGGAGAACGTGTGGACCTGGGGCGCGGACGTCGGCAACAGCTGGCGCACCACCGGCGACATCAGCCCGACCTTCTCCAGCATGCTGTCGATCTTCCACAGCAACGTGGGACTGGCCTCCTACGCCGGACCCGGCCACTGGAACGACCCAGACATGCTGGAGGTCGGCAACGGCTCGATGACGGCCACCGAGAACCGCAGCGAGTTCAGTCTGTGGGCGGAGATGGCCGCACCGCTCGTCGCGGGCACCAACATCCCCTCGGCCAGCTCCGACACCCTGTCCGTCCTGACCAACTCCCGGGTGATCGAGGTCGACCAGGACCCCCTCGGCAAGCAGGGGACCATGGTGTCCTCCTCGGGCGGCCTGGACGTGCTGGCCAAGCCACTGGCCAACGGAGACGTGTCGGTGGCGCTGTTCAACGAGACGGGATCCACGGCGACCATCACCACCACCGCTTCGGCGATCGGGAAGACCGGGGCGTCCGCCTACACCCTCACCGACCTGTGGTCGGGCGCGTCCTCGACCACCTCCGGCACCATCAGCGCCTCGGTACCGGCACACGGCACGGTCATGTACCGGGTGGCGGGCGGCACCAGCGGTGGCGGCGGCACCAGCGTGACCGGTCCGCTGCACGCGGTCGGCGCGGGCAAGTGCCTGGACGTGCCGAACTCCACCACGACCGCGGGCACCCAGGTGGAGATCTGGAGCTGCAACGGCGGCGCCAACCAGACCTGGACGCACACCGCCTCCAACCAGCTCACCGTCTACTCCGGCAGGGGTCAGATGTGCCTGGACGCCTACAACAACCAGACCACACCGGGGACGAAGGTGGAGATCTGGCAGTGCAACGGTCAGAGCAACCAGCAGTGGTCGCTGAACTCCGACGGCACGATCACCGGCGTCCAGTCCGGCCTGTGCCTGGACGTCACCGGCGGGGCCACGGCTGACGGAACCCTCGCCCAGCTGTGGACCTGCAACGGCGGCAGCGGCCAGCGGTGGACGCTGGGCTGACCCCGTCCTCCCCACCGCCACCCAGGAGGTCTCCTTGCCCGGATCAGCAACCGATCGCCGACGAAGGCGTTTCCCGGCCGTGCTCCTGATCGCCCTGGCGATGGCCCTGGCCGCGCTCGGGACACCCTCGTTCGCCACCTCCGCGCGGACCGGCACACCCGCCGCCGGCCACGCGCCCGTACCCGCGGCGGACGCATCGCTTCCGTGCGACCTCTACGCGGCGGGCGGCACGCCGTGCGTGACGGCGCACGCCACCACCAGGGCGCTCTTCGCGGCGTACAACGGGCCGCTGTACCAGATCCAGCGGTCCTCCGATCACACATACCGCGACATCGGAGTGCTCACCGCGGGCGGGTACGCCGACGGCGCCTCCCAGGTGTCGTTCTGCGCCGGTACGTCCTGCACGATCACGAAGATCTACGACCAGACCGCCAGGCACAACGACATGCCGATCTCCTGGGGCGGCTACTGGAAGGGCCCGGGTCCGAACGGATCCGACGTCGGGGCGGACGCCATGGCCCTGCCGGTGACCGCGGCCGGTCACCAGGTGTTCGGTGTCAAGGTCACCCCGGGCGTCGGTTACCGTCTCGACCACGCGAGCGGCGTGCCCACCGGCGCCCAGCCCGAGGGCATCTACATGGTGACCTCGTCGAACTACACGAGCCAGTGGTGCTGCTTCGACTACGGCAGCGGCGAGAACTCCCACACGGACACCGGCAACGCCACCATGAACGCCATCTACTGGGGCACCGCCTGCTGGTTCGGCGGCTGCACGGGCAGCGGCCCGTGGGTCGAGGCCGACCTGGAGAACGGCATGTTCCACACCAACACCGGCTCCAACAAGGACCCGAACAACCCGGGCGTGCACTATCCGTTCGTCAGCGCGTGGCTGAAGAACAACGGCACCAGCAACTTCACTCTCAAATACGGCAACGGCACGAGCGGCGGCCTGACCACCACCTTCTCCGGCCCCCTGCCCAACGGCTACTCACCGATGAAGGTCGACAGTTCGGTCCTGCTCGGCACCGGGGGTGACAACAGTCCCAATGGCGTGGGCGAGTTCTTCGAAGGCGCGATCACGGCCGGCTATCCGTCCGACGCCACCGAGTACGCGGTCCAGGCCGCCATCACCGCCGCCAACTACGGAACGGGAAGCGGTAGCGGCACGACCGGTGCCGTGCACGCGGTGGGTGCGGCCAAGTGTCTCGACGTGCCGGGCGCATCCACGACGGCGGGTACGCAGCCGCAGATCTGGGACTGCAACGGCGCGGTGAACCAGACGTGGACCGCGACCGCGTCCCACCAGCTCACCGTGTACTCCGGCAGCAGCCAAGTGTGCCTGGACGCCTACAACAAGGGCACCAGCCCCGGCACGAAGGTCATCACCTGGCCCTGCAACGGCCAGACCAACCAGCAGTGGAACCTCAACGCCAACGGCACCGTCACCAGTGCCCAGTCCGGCCTGTGTCTGGACGTGACCGGCGCCGCCACCGCCAACGGCAGCCTCGTACAGCTGTGGACCTGCAACGGCGGATCCAACCAGAAGTGGTCGCTGAGCTGAACCGACAAATCGCTGTATCGCTGAACCGCCGGCCCATAGGAGGTCCGTATGAGGACGCGAGCGAGGGACCGCCGTGTGCTGCTTACCGTCGGCGTCGTGTTGGCGTTCGTGCTGCAGCTGCTGTCGGCGGCCGGGAGCCGTGCCGCCACGGGCGAGGCGCTGAGCGTGAACCTGGCGTCGACGCGAGGCCCGTCGACCGGTGTGGGTGAGGGGTTTCTCTACGGCTTCACCCAGGACGGCAGCCAGCCTGTGGACCAGTTCGTCCAGCCGCTGGGGATCAACGCGTTCCGCGGCGGGGGCTGGTTCTCCGGCGGCTGGATCAAGGACAACTACCAGTACGGCGCGGCCAGCCGGGCCGACGTCGACTCGATCATCGCGCAGGCGAAACGGCTGACCCAGCCGCCGTACCACGCCCAGTACCAGGTGCTGGTCAGCGACATCTACGGCGCGAACGGCGGCCAGCCGTCCAACACGATGTACCCGTGCGACAACGGCAACTGCGCGAACTGGATCAGCTTCATCGACTCCAGCGTGGGAGCGCTCCAGGCGTCGGGGCTGAAGTTCTCCTACGACATCTGGAACGAGCCCGACATCTCCTACTTCTGGACCCGGGGTGTCAACAGCGCCCAGTACTTCCAGATGTGGGACACCGCTTACCGGGAGATCCGGCGCATCGCCCCCACGGCGCAGATCGTGGGCCCCTCGTTCGCCTACACCCCGCAAGGCAGGTCAGGGCAGTGGCAGACCTGGCTCGCGCACGTGAAGGCGGCTGGGACGGTGCCTGACATGATCACCAACCATGACGAGGGCGACGTCGACGACCCCGTCACCGTCTCGCAGTCTCTCAACAGTGCGCTCAGCAGGGCGGGCATCGGGGCGCGGCCGCTGTCCGCCAACGAGTACCAGCCCGCCGACCGGCAGACCGCCGGGGTGACGGCCTGGTACCTGGCGCGGTTCGCGCAGTCCGGGTACGCCAACGCGATGCGCGGCAACTGGGTGTGCTGCGTCACGCCGAACCTGACGGGAGTCCTCACCCAGAGCGGGGGCAGCTGGCAGCCGACCGGCAACTGGTGGGCGCTTCGGGACTACGCCGACATGACCGGCACCCTCGTCGACACCTCCGGCCAGGTCGGGTCGACGGCCATCGCGGCCTCCCAGGACTCCGCCGCCGGGCGCGCGGTGGCCGTCATCGGCGATTCCAACGGCTACACCGGCGCCGTGTCCGTGACCTTCAACGGGCTATCGTCCGTGCCCTGGCTGACGAACACCGGCAGCGTCCACGTCACCGTGCACCGCATCCCGGACCAGGCGCCGCTCGCCGCCCCGCAGACCGTGTACGACCAGAACGTCAGCACCTCCGGCGGCTCGATCAGCGTGCCGTTCACGTTCCAGGCCTCGCACGACGCCTTCGCCGTCTATCTGACCCCGGCAACGTCCGGCGGCGGAGGCTTCCCGGACGGCTACCACCAACTCGTGGTCGCAAGCAACCAGTTGTGCCTTGACGTGTACGGCAACTCCGGTACCGCGGGCGCCGCGATCGACCAGTGGACCTGCAACGGGCAGGGCAACCAGCAGTTCCGGTTCGTGCCGGCCTCGGACGGCTACGGCGAACTGCGCACCCAGAGCTCCGGCCAGGACGTGGCAGTCGCCGGCAGTTCCACGGCAGCAGGCACCCCGGACATCGTCCAGCAGGCCCCCGGCACGGCGCCGAGCGCCCTCTGGCTGCCCGTGCGCCAGTCCGACGGCACCTACGCCTTCCAGAACCGCAACAGCGGTCTGTGCCTGGACGTCTACGGTGCCGGCGGCACCGCGGGACAGCAGCTGGACCAGTGGCAGTGCAAGAACGCGCCGGGCACCAACCAGGACTTCGCCGTCCGCTGATGCCGCACCCGACGCGGACCGCGAACCCCACCGACCTGCGAAAGGAACCCCCACCGTGTCAGCACTCAGACGGCTGTTACGGCGCCTGCGCGGCTCGACGGCCGTGCTCACGGGCCTCGTCCTGGCCGCCGGCGGCCTCGTCGGCACGGCAGCTGCCACGGCCCATGCCGCCACCTCCATCACCGTCAACGGCACGTCCGGCGGACGGACCTTCGACGGCGTCGGCGCGATCAGCGGCGGAGGCGGCAACAGCAGACTCCTGATCGACTATCCCGAGCCCGAACGCGGCCAGATCCTTGACTACCTCTTCAAACCCGGGTACGGCGCCTCCCTGCAGATCCTCAAGGCCGAGATCGGCGGGGACACCAATTCCACCTCGGGAGCCGAGCCCAGCCACCAGCACACCCGCTCCGACCTGAACTGCGACCGCGGCTACGAATGGTGGCTGATGGAGCAGGCCAAGGCCCGCAACCCGAACATCAAGCTGTACGGCCTCGCCTGGGGCGCCCCCGGCTGGATCGGCGGCGGGAACTTCTGGTCCACCGACATGGTCAACTACCTGGTCTCCTGGCTGGGTTGCGCCAAGCAGCACGGCCTCACCATCGACTACCTCGGCGGCTGGAACGAGCGGGGCTACAACGTCTCCTGGTACGAGCAGCTGCGCAGCGCGCTCAACAGCAACGGCTACGGCAGCGTCAAGATCGTAGCGGCCGACTCGGACTGGAACGTGGCGGGCGACGTCAACTCCAACCCGGCGTTCGCCGCGGCGGTGAACGTCATCGGCACGCACTACCCCTGCGGCTACCGCTCCTCCCAGTCCAACTGCTCGGTGCCGTCGGCCGCCACGTCGTCCGGAAAGTCGCTGTGGGCGAGCGAGAACGGCTCGGACGGCTACAACGCGGGAGCGCCGGCCATGGCCCGCGGGATCAACCGCGGATACATCGACGGCCGCATGACCGCGTATCTCAACTGGCCGGTGGTCGCGGCGATCACGCCCAACCTGCCGTACCCCACCATGGGCCTCGCCCTGGCCGCACAGCCGTGGTCCGGCCACTACGCGATCGGCAAGAACACCTGGGTGATGGCGCACACCAGCCAGTTCACCGCCGCGGGCTGGAGGTACCTCGACGCCTCCAGCGGCTACATCGGCGGCAACCGGAACAACGGCAGCTACGTCTCCCTGAAGTCCCCGAACAACTCCGACTACTCCACGGTCATCGAGACCATGGACGCCGGCAGCGCCCAGACGCTGAACTTCGACGTCACCGGAGGGCTGTCCACCGCGGCCGTCCACGTCTGGTCGACCGACGTCAACTCCGGCAACCAGGCCGACTACTTCGTGCACACCACGGACATCACCCCGTCCGGCGGCGGCTTCAGCCTGACCGTGCAACCCCATCACGTCTACACCCTGACCACCACGACCGGCCAGGGCAAGGGCACCGCCACCGGCCCCGCCCAGGACGCGATGAGCATGCCGTACAGCGACTCCTTCGACGGCTACGCCACCGGCACCGAGGCGAAGTACCTCATGGACTGGCAGGGCGCCTTCGAGGTGGCGGGCTGCGGCGGCGGCCGCAGCGGCAAGTGCGTGCGCCAGATGAGCCCGCAGAAACCGATCACCTGGGACGCACTGTCCGACCCGCACGCCCTCCTCGGTGACACCGGCTGGAGCAACTACACCGTCTCGTCCGACGTGCTCCTGGAACAGCCCGGATACGCCGAGCTGATAGGCCGCGCGAACGGGCAGGACTACAACAGCACCGGCGGACTGAACGCCTACCACCTGCGGGTCAGCGACACAGGCGCCTGGTCGATCCTGAACTCCGGCACCAACGGAAATGTCTCCACCCTCGCCCACGGCACTACCGCGGCGCTGGGCACCAACCGGTGGCACACCCTGGCCCTGACCTTCTCCGGCACCACCCTTACCGCCGTCGTCGACGGTTCCACGGTCGGTTCCGTCAGCGACCGCACCTGGGCCGGCGGACAGGCCGGCTACGCGACCAGCCAGGGCGAGACGGCACAGTTCGACAACCTGTCCCTCACCCCCGGCAGCGGCGGACCCGGCGGCGGCACGACCGCCGCGATCGTCGGGGCCGGCTCCGGCCGGTGCGTGGACGTGCCGAACCAGTCGCAGACGTCCGGCACCCAGGTGGAGCTGTGGGACTGCAACGGCGGCAGCAACCAGCAGTGGACCAGCACCTCGGCCGGTGAACTGCGGGTCTACGGCAGCGCCTGCCTGGACGCCTCGGGCGGCGGCACCAGCCCCGGCACCAAGGTCGACATCTGGACCTGCGACGGCGGCAGCAACCAGAAGTGGACGCTCAACGCCGACGGAACGATCACCGGCGCCCAGTCCGGCCTGTGCCTGGACGCCACCGGCGCCGGAACGGCCAACGGCACCCTGCTGGAGCTGTGGACCTGCAGTGGCGGCAGCAACCAGAAGTGGACACGCAACTGAACTGATCCGGTGCCCTCTGAGATCTGCCCTCTGAGATCTGGGACCACCCACCCCGTCAATGACGCCGAGAGGCCCCCATGACTTCCTCACCCCTCCCGATCAGCCGGCGCCGGCTGCTGGCGGCGACCGGCGCGGCAACGGCCCTCGGCCTGCTGCGGTTCGCCCCCGAGGCCGCCGCGACCGACGGCCCCACGAGCTACACCGCGAGCTGGCCCTCCGTGGACCAGCACCCCCCGGCTCCGGCCTGGTTCAAGGACGCCAAGTTCGGCATCTACTACCACTGGGGCGTCTTCAGCGTCCCCGCGTTCGGCAACGAGTGGTATCCGCGCAACATGTACGTGGGCGGCTCGGCCGAGAACCAGCATCACATCGCCACCTACGGCGACCCCTCGGCATGGCCGTACAACAACTTCATCGACGGAGCCCGCGACAAGGCGGGCAACTTCGTGCAGTTCGCCCCCAAGCTCGCCTCGCAGGGCGGCCACTGGGACCCGGACGCCTGGGCGCGGCTGTTCAGGGCCGCGGGCGCGCGGTTCGCAGGACCGGTCGCCGAGCACCACGACGGCTTCTCCATGTGGAACAGCCGCGCCAACCCGTGGAACTCCGTCCGGCACGGCCCCGGACTCGACCTCGTGGGACTGCACGCGCAGGCCATCCGAGGGCAGGGCCTGAAGTTCATGGCGTCCCTGCACCACGCCTACCACTTCAACGGCTACTACGACCATGTGCCGTCCCAGTCGGACCCGGCCCTGCGCATCCTCTTCGGCCAGCAGGGCTCGGCCGCGGAGAACAAGCTCTGGTACGACAAGCTGGTCGAGGTCATCGACACCTACCAGCCGGATCTGCTCTGGCAGGACTTCGACCTGAACCTGGTGCAGGAGTCCTACCGGCTCCAGTTCCTCGCGCACTACTACAACCAGGCCGTCTCCTGGAACAAGGACGTGGCCGCGACCTACAAGGACGGACTCGACAACAAGGGCGAGGTCTTCGACTTCGAGCGCGGCGGCCCGGCAGGACTGCTCACCCCCTACTGGCTGACCGACGACAGCATCTCCTCCTCCAGCTGGTGCTACACGGTGGGCATCGGCTACTACTCGACGCAGGCACTGCTGCACTCGCTGATCGACCGCGTCAGTAAGGGCGGCACCATGCTGCTGAACATCGCCCCGATGGCCGACGGCACCATCCCCTCCGGACAGCAGTCGATCCTGCTCGCCATGGGGGACTGGCTAGGCCGCTTCGGAGAGGCGATCTACGGCACCCGCTCCTGGACCAGTTACGGCGAGGGCCCCACGCCGATGGGCGGAGGCTCCTTCAGCGGCCCGGTGGGCGGTACGCCGAAGGACATCCGGTTCACCCGCAGCCAGGACAACAAGGTGCTCTACGCCACCACGCTGGGCTGGCAGGGCGGCACCACGACCATCACGACGCTGAACTCCAACCGGATCAACCTCAGCAGCCTG
The DNA here is from genome assembly GCF_001953885.1 of Streptomyces sp. IMTB 2501. Lineage (GTDB taxonomy): Bacteria > Actinomycetota > Actinomycetes > Streptomycetales > Streptomycetaceae > Streptomyces. The sequence continues at coordinate 48,330 of NZ_MQUS01000044.1, forward strand.
ACCGGCGCCCAACTGCTCGACAACACAGCCGGCACCTACGTCAACCTGCCCACCCCGACACAGGACGGCACCGGCCTGCACCTGGCCATGCCCTCGTCGAACCCGCCGTTCAGCGCATTGGCGTACACGGTCAAGCTCACCTTCTCCGGCGAGATTCCCGTTCTGGGCGCACCGGGCGGCTCGAAGACCTGGGTGAAGATCGCCAACGTGACCAGCGGGCTGGTGCTCGACAGCGGGGGCAATGTCGCCGCCGGCTCCAACCTCAAGCAGTGGAACTACGACGGCAGCACCAACCTGCAGTGGCAGCTGATCGACCTCGGCAACGGCTACTACCGCATCATCAACCGCACAAACGGCATGACCGCCGACAGCTGGGGAAACTCCGCCAACGGCGCTCCCGCCCGGCAGGAGACCTGGAACGGCGGCAACAACCAGCAGTGGTCGCTGGTCGGCCTCGGCGGCGACCGCTACCAGATCGTCAACCGCGGCACCGGCACCGCGCTCGATGGCAGCGGCAGCACCACGGTGGGCTCGACCGCGGTGCTGTGGACGCCGAACTCCAGCACCAACAACGCATGGACCATCACCGGCGTGTGAACCGCCCCCCACCACCACGGAAGAAGGAGTGCATGAAACGCACACCACTCTTGACGTCCATCGCGGCAGCGTTACTTCTCGTCCTGTCGGCTGCGGGCTCCTCGTTCGGCAGCGGCCTCGGGACGCCCGCGTCGACCACACCCACCGGCGCCCTCCGGGCGACCGCCGGCTGCGGCAAGGCCCCGACCCTGACCAGTGGCAGCCACACGATCCAGAGCGGCGGCCAGACACGCAGTTACATCCTGCGGGTCCCATACTGGTCACGCCCGGATAATGGGGCGACGCCCCGCAGATGATCCCGGTCCTGGAACGCATTCGCGTTCCCCGTCCGACTCGCGGCCGCCCCCGCACACGGTCGGACCACCTGAGCGGCGTACTCATCGCGCCGCAACCGCCGCTACGACCAGCAGGCCCACCGCCAACGCCGTGGCGGCAACGGTGGCAGGCCCACCCGCTTTGACCTGGGACGCTATGCCCGCAGGAACGAAGTCGAACGGCTGATCAACTGGTTGAAGATCTACCGAGCCGTCGCCACCCGTCCGGGAGCGGTCCAACGCCTCTCCCAACTGATTGTGTCCGCCGCCGGTCACCGGGTTGCACGGCGTGCGCAGCGAGGAACGAGCCCGCAAACTCGCCGCCGCACTCCACGCCGCCCTGTACGGCGACCTCGGCCTACTGGCCCACGCCGTACCCGACGCTTCCGCCTGAGAGGCCGGCAACCGGCCCCGAGCGAGGCGGCCGGCGGGCTTCCGGGTCCCAGATGTTCGGCGGGGCGAAGCTCGACCTCCTCCGCAAGCGTATACTCCCCGGGGCGAACCTCAGGATGCGTCGGGCTGGGGCGGTCGCGCGCGACGATAGTCCGCTCGGCTCGGAGCGCCGCCGCTGGGCCGTGCGTCGACCGGATCACGCGGCAGGAACGAGGTTCTCCTCGGTACCGAGGTGGTTGGCGGTGGTGTCGATGTACATCGTGGTCTCGCCGTCGGACCAGCGGACAACGAGGTCGTCGGTACGGCCGTTGCCCGTGAAGTTGCCGGCGGTCATGACCGTGTTGTGGGTCCAGGTCGAGTTGGCGTCCTGGACGCGCGACGCGCTGCCCAGGCCGGAAGTGCCGGTGCCGACGTAGCTGTCGAGCTCGCCGTTCGCCCACTGGACCATCAGGTCCCACTTCTGGTTGCCGGAGAACTCACCGGCGGTCAGCAGGTTGGCGTCCTTCCAGGAGTGGTTCGACTTGTCGGGGTCGACGAGCTGGTACTCCTGGCCGAAGCTGCCCGCACTGACGTTGGTGTAGAGGGTGACCTCGCCGTCCGACCAGCGAACGATCAGGTCGGTGGCGTACTGCTGCGCGTTGAAGCGGCCCGCGGCGATCTGGGTGGCGTACTTCCAGAGGTGGGTCTTGTTGGGGTCCGCCATCTGAGTCCCTGCCCAGTTCAGGCCGTTGGAGCCGACGTCGCCGTAGAGCGTGACCTCGCCGTCCGACCAGCGCACCAGCAGGTCGGCCTGGTTCGAGCCGGTGAAGTCACCGGCGGTGATGGTCTCCGCGTGCGGCCAGGTGGTGTTCTTGGCCATCAGCTGGCGCTCGCTGGTGAAGTTGCCTTGGCCGTCGCTGTTGTAGAGGGTGACCTCACCGTCCGTCCACACCACGATCATGTCGCTGCGGCCCTTGCCGTTGAAGTCACCGGAGGCCATCAGCTGGGCGTGCTGCCAGGTGTCGCCGCCGCCCAGCGAGTACGGGAGCGGGGGCTGGTCGTACGAACTGCCGTGGTTGATTTTTTGTTGGTCGGCCTTGGCCTCCTCGTAGAGACGGAAGAACCAGTCGCCGTGCACCGGGCTGTAGGTGATGTAGTCGACGTTGGCGTCATTGCCGCCGCCGTTGTAGCCGCCGACGCTGCCGACGATCACACCGGTGCCGGAGGCCGTGTCGATCTTCGAGAACCAGGGGCCGCCCGAGACGCCGCCGTACATGCCCCGGCACAGAGCCTGGATCTGGTAGAAGCCGGACAGGGCCCGGGTCTGGACCGGACAGCGGACAGCGTGGTCCTCCGAGTCGTACGCGGCCTTGGGGTAACCGACCATCGTCAGGTTGTTGTTGTAACCCGGAGTACGGGCGAGGGTGTTGGCGCCCACCACGTCCTGGGCGTTCTTGCCGCTGGGCGAGACCGCGAGGCTGCCGAAGGCGAAGTCCAGGTCCGAGACCTTGCTCTTGATCTGGTGCCCCGCCGGATACCGGTTGTCCACGAACCAGTGGCCGACGCGGTAGAACCCGTACTCCTGCTTGTCCAGCGGGTACTCGGTGCGGTACCAGGGCACGAACACCGCCTTGCCGCCGGCGCAGTGCCCCGCGGTGAGGATCAGGTTGTGTCCCGGGCTCTCCACCACGCTGGCCGTGCACTCGTGCGCCTGCATCTCGCCGGTGGTCGGGTCCTTGTCATAGCTGAAGAGGGTGCCGACCGACTTCATGCCGAGGAAGTGCTCGGCGGTCGGCATGCTCGCTGCCAGTCCCCGCTGCCGGACATTGGCGTTCGGGGTTACCTTGCGCTTGGCGGGGTCGACCGCCGAGGCCATGCGCTGGGGCGTCCAGAATTTGAGGGCGTCCGCGTCCGTCCAGCCGCTCTTGTCGGTCGGCTTGGCAGTGGGCAGACCCTTGCTCGGGGAAGGCGAGGGCAGTTTCGGCGCCGGGGTCGCACCGTGCCTCGCGCCAACGGAGGGCGTGCCTACGGGGGTTGGGACGGGTCTCTGCTTGCCGCCGTCGGCGTGGGCGAGCCCGGAGCCGCCCGTCAGGAACACCGCGGCGCTGACTGCCGAAACGGCGATGCGCTGTATTCGATGTGCGTGAGGTACGCAAGGAAGAACCTTCCTGCTCATGAGGAAACTCCGGACCGGATCGACCGGAGAAGTCTGGAATGCCCGGGAGGAGCCGGGCAGGAGAAGGTGTTGCGCCGTGGGCGCCGCATGGTTTGCCCTACACAGTTCACGTGACCGTCCAGGTCACCACCCCGTTGCCCCCGAGCCAGCCGGGTCGGGCGGGGGAACCGTAACCGACAGCCGCCAGGTGGCGAGCATGACATGACATACAACCGGAAGGCGCACAAAGCCAGTTACGGCATAAGCGGTCAAATCACGGCGAGATGTGCATGCCGCGCTGAAGGTCCCAAGTTCCTGGCCATGTGGCCTGGTGCAGGTATGTCAACCCGTCAATTCGATGCAGCCCTTTCCCCGGCAGGGGTTAAGGATCTCGCGATCTCGCGGCCTTGTCGTCAGCACACAGTCCACAACGCACTTGGCACAGAGAGCACGACTCGCCATGTGGGGCATCGGCCCGGCATGAACCATCGGGGGCCGATAGGGAGGGCTTCCGGGCGGACACTGCCGCCCTCGTGGAGACGGTCCGCCGCTTCCTCGCCAACGCCCGACGCGCCGAAATGACCGCGCCCCATGCATCTGGTGACCACTAGGTTCTGTCTGGTGGGTTACGCGCGGAGCCAGAGTCGGATGGCCGTGGCGGTCACGGTGCCGTGAAAGACGTACGCCCTCTTGTCATAGCGTGTGGCGACGGCCCGGTAGATCTTCAACCGGTTGATCAGCCGTTCGACTTCGTTCCTGCGGGCATAGCGTCCTAGGGCCTGTCCGATGGGTCAGCGCTGATCCGCGCATTTGGTGTCATTTCGAACATAAGATCCTGTCCTCCCTGTTTTGGGTGAAGCGTTGCCTGGGCTCTGTCCAAGGCTGACGTGCTGCGCTGTGCTGGCTTCGTCCACTGAGGTGCCGGGTTCGGCTCGACAGAGGAGGACTTATGAGGTCACTATGCGGGCGGCGAGGGCTCAGGAAAGCCGTCCTGGCGGGAGCGTCGGCGCTCGCGCTGCTGACGGCGACGGCGGGCAGCGCGCAGGCGGCGTCCGGCACATACACCTACGTCACACCGTCAGGGCAGATCATCCAGGGCCAGGACCCGCCCAGCGACACGTGCATCCCGCTCACCGGGGGCGCGGTGAGGTTCTCCAACGACACCACCGACACTGCCTTCCTCTACGCCAGCGGATCATGCAGCGGGCAATGGGGCGAACTCGTCGGTACCGGCGCCACATGGGACGCGCCCACGGGCGCCCAAGCCATGGGCGTCCGCTTCGGCTCGGCCCCCGGGTAGGTCATCAACGGACCCACAGCCGGATCGCGGCGAGGGTGACTGTGCCCTGGAAGACGTACCTCTCTTGTCGTATCTGGTTGCTACGGCCCGGAATCCCTTGAGGGCGTTGACGGTCCGTTCGACCTCGTTCCTGCGGGCATAGCGGGCCCGATCAAAGCCGCTGGGCCGGCCGCCACGGCTTCCGCGGCGTTGGCGGTTGGCCCGCTGGTCCCGGCGCTCGGGAATCGTGTGCCGGATCTGCCGTCGCCGCAGGTAATGGCGGTTCCGGCGTGAGCTATACGCTTTGTCGCCGCACAGGTAGTCCGGACGGGTCCGCGGGTGCCCACCGGCTGGCCGCGGAACACGGATACGGTCCAGGACCGGGATCAGCTGAGGAGCATCATCCCACTGTCCAGGCGTGATGAGGATGGCCAGCGGGCGGCGTCCGCCCTCACTCGCCAGATGGATCTTCGTAGTGAGCCCACCACGTGAACGGCCGAGCGCCTCGTCGGGGCGATGCCGGGCAGGGTGACGGCGTCGCCCCGGTATCAGAGTCAATCGGCGGCGGGCTCCTGCTGCGTGCTGGTGGGCACGGCACACTGTGGAGTCCACACTGACTACGCTCCAGTCGATCCGGCCTTCCGCATCCGCGTCAGCCTGGACGGACCGCAGGATTCTCTCCCAGGTGCCGTCGGCCGACCATCGGCGATGGCGATCGTGGCACGTCTTCCACTTCCCGAATCGCGTGGGCAGGTCCCGCCACGGTATGCCGGTCCGCTGACGGAAGAGGATGCCGTTGATGACGGTGCGGTGGTTCTTCCAACGCCCGCCCCGACCCACGCTCTTCGGCAGGTGTGGCTCCAGCCGAGCCCACTCTTCGTCCGACAGATCACCGCGCCCCACACGGGCCGGAACGACATGAACGTGGACCAGTCACACGACCCGTCGGACAGGCCCTAGGACCATCCCCGCACGCGCGGGGAGCACACCTCCACTGCGCGAGGCCTGCTCGCGTACCGGGGACCATCCCCGCGGCCGCGTGGAGCACATCATCAGGGCCGTGGGGCTGGCCTTGATCTGGGGACCATCCCCGCGGGCGCGGGGAGCACACTGGCTGACCCGCTTTCTTACCGCGTTGTCGGCTCGCTTTTCATCACTTTCATCGAATCCGGCATCACTGGCAAACCGCCCTTTCGCCCTGCTGAGGTGTAGCCCACGACCCCTGTCACCGACGACCGACTCATGGTGCTCATCGGGTACTTCAGCTGCAATGCCAGCTCGACGCGGTTTGCCGGTCGCCAACACGCCAGCAGGGTAAAGGGCAGCACTGACCACCACAGGCAGCATGCCGTTGCAGCAGGGCGCAGGTAGAGCCGCCGCGCCTGCCGGTGCCGCCGACAGCAGACACGCTCACAGCCACCCGCGCCCGCGCAGGGAGCAGGATGGCTTTGTTCGTGACGAAGGGCAGCAGTTGGTCACGGATTCGGAAGGCAGCCGACGTTGAGAAGCAATTCGAAATGGTCGTGGGTTTCGACAGCACCGGTGCCTCCTGCCTCGGTACGGATACCTGGGTTGTCTGCTGAGTCAATGCTCGACGTCCGTGGTCGTTGAGGCCGGTCGGTTGGATGCCGGGGGAGGACCTCTGGCCGGGCGGTCCGGCGGGATTGCCGGTGCATGGTGCGCCGCCACCGGCGAAGTCGGCAGCGGCGGTGTCGCGAAAAGGGTTCTTCACCTGTGGAGGTGGCGGCGCAGGTAGTCGTGCCAGGTCTGTTCGAAGGTTTTGGCGAGGGCCGACTGCGGGGCGAACACGTCCCACGCGTGGAAGGCGTGGGCGTAGACGTGCAGGTCGACTGGGACGCCGGCGGCGATCAACCGCTGTGCGAAGTCGATGTTCTCGTCGCGGAAGACGTCTAACTGGGCGACGGCGATGAAGGTGTCCGGCAGGCCGGTTACGTTGGTGGCGCGGCCGGGTGCGGAGTACGGGTGGACGTCCGGGGCTCCCGTGCGGTCACCCAGTACGGCGGCCCAGGCGTACAGGTTCTCCCGGCGGTCCCAGATGCCGAGGTTTACGATCTCGTGGCTGGACGGGGTTTCGTTGCGGTCGTCGAGCATCGGGTAGTTCAGTGACAGCAGTCGCGGGCGGCGGTCGCCGCGGTCGCGGACCATGAGTGCGGTGGCCGTGGCGGGTGCCCCGCCGCCGCTCGCGCCGGCGAGCCCGATCCGGTCCGGGTTGATTCCGTTCTCGGCGGCGTGCTCGGCGAGGTACGTGTAGGCCAGGTAGCCGTCCTCGGCCGCGCCCGGCGCCGGGGTCTGCGGCGCCAGCCGGTAGTCGACCACGGCCAGCACGATGTCGAGTTGCAGGGCCACGGCCGCGCCGTACGCCCATGCCACGCGGTCGTGGGCGCTGCCGAGGACCTGTCCGCCGGCGTGGAAGTAGACCAGGGCCGGCCGGGCGCGGTCGGCGCTGCCCGGGTGGAACATCACCACGTCGAGCAGGCTCCCGTCCTGCCGGGGGAGGCTCAGCGTCTCGATCGTGACGCGCGGATCCGGGTCGGGCGCGGGGAACCGTTCGCCGGCCGTCCGTATCTGTTCACGGAGCGCGGGGATGTCGGAAAGGTCCAGCAGAGCGCCGTTCGGGCCCTTGGGCATGGCGGCCAGCGCGGCTGCGAGTTCGGGGTCGATGCCGTAGTCCATGGTCTCTTTCCTCTGGGGGATCAGAACAAGGGGGGCTGGCCGCTGCCGGCGGTGATGCCGCCGTCGACGGGCAGGATGGTTCCGGTGATGAAGCGGGCGTCGTCCGAGGCGAGGAACGTGACCGCGCCGGCGATGTCGGCCGGGGTGCTGTACCCGGTGAGCGCCCGGCGCTGGTTGAACCGTTCCACCAGGTCCGCGGCCATGGGGTGATCGGCGTGTTCCGCCCCGATCGTCAAGGCCGGGGCGACGGTGTTGACGCGGATGCCGAACGGGCCGAGGTCGAAGGCGAGCCCGCGGGTGAAGTTCACGACGGCGCCCTTGGCCGCGTTGTAGGCGGTGAGCATCCGGTCGCCGCCCAGCCCGGAAGCCGAGGCAATCTGCACGATGCTGCCACGGCTCTGCTTCAGGTACGGCAGCGCGGCCTGTGCTCCGAAGAAGCAGCTGTCCACATCGGTGCTCATGACCAGCCGCCAGTCGGCGAGCGTGGTCTCCTCGAACTCCTTGCCCAGACCCACGCCGGCGTTGGACACCAGCACGTCCAGGCCGCCGAACCGGTCCGCGCCGGCCTCGGCCATCGCTCGCACGGCATCCTGTTGGGTGACGTCGGTGGCCACCGCCAGTGTCCGGTCCGTCCCGAGTTCGGCCGCGAGCGCCTCCAGCCGGTCCTTGCGGCGCGCCGCGAGTACGACGTTCGCTCCCTCCGCAGCGAATCGCCGGGCAATGCCCACCCCGATCCCGGAGCTCGCGCCGGTGACGACCACCGTCTTTCCATCGAAGCGCCGTTCCACGTGAGCGACCTCCAAAGTATGTGTCAGTCACTGACTCGAAACTTGTCAGGAACTGACACTACGTTGAGTCAGTCACTGACGCAACGTGCTACGGTTGGCGCATGCCAAGAAGTGGGGAAGCGGTGCGCCGGCGACTCCTGCAGGCCGCCCTTGAGCTGTTCACCGAGCGCGGCTTCGACCAGACACCGGTCGAAGCCATCGCCGCCCGTGCCGGTGTCACCGAGCGCACCTTCTTCCGGCACTTCGCCGACAAACGCGAGATGTTCTTCGACCGCGAGAGCGAGCTCCGCGACCTACTCGTCCAGGCCATCGCCGCCGTCCCGCACGGCACGAAACCACTGCCGACCCTGCGCGCCGCCTTCCACGAGTCGGTGCCCCTCTTCGAACGCAACCGCCCGATCACCGAGCCCGGCGCCCGCCTCGTAGCCGAAACCCCAGCCCTGCAGGAACGCGCCCTGGCCAGGCGGGCCATGCTGGTCACCGCGTTGACCGATGCACTGCGGGCCCGCGGCGCCGACGCCCGGACCGCGCCGCTGTGCGCCCAGGTCGGCATGGACACCTTCGCCATCGCCACCCACCGCTGGATGCAGGACCCGTCGGTCCCCCTCCACGACCAGATCGACCAGGCATTCCGCGAACTGCGGCTCGCCACCGCCACCCTCAAATAGCCAAAACCGCCGACTCGGGTACGGCCGGGCCGACACGCCTCGGCCCGGCGGAAACGGCGTCACGGCCGGGTCGGCGTTGCCGGACTGAGGGTGTGGACGAGCTGCGACACCGAGGGCCATCCCCGCGGGCGCGGAGAGCACCCGTCGGGGTAGGTGGTGGCGACCTGCGGCTGGGGACCACCCCCGCACGCGTGGGGAGCAGCCCGTGTTGGGATCCCAAGACGCCGACCACACGGGACCATCCCCGCACGCGTGGGGAGCAGACTCACTGAGCTTCTTCAGCGGTGACTCTCCAGGGTGAGGACGGC
>NZ_MQUS01000011.1 GCF_001953885.1 Streptomyces sp. IMTB 2501
CCTGCGCCAAGGTCAGCCCCTACAAGACGGTCAACCTCAACGGCGTCTCCATGACCCCCTCCCAGGCCTACGCGGCAGCACGCGGCAAACCCGACTCCGACGCCTGAGATCAGTTGTACAGTTGCGCAAAATAGCAATAAAGGCAGAAGAGAAGAGGCGGGCGGGATGCTCCGCAACGGACTGGAACCCTGGCACCTGCTGATCGTGGCGATCGTCATCATCGCGCTGTTCGGCTCGAAGAAGCTGCCCGAGGCCGCCCGCGGGCTGGGCAAGTCCCTGCGCATCCTCAAGAGCGAGACCAAGGCCATGAAGGAGGCGGGCGGCATACAGCCCCCCGCCGCCGCGACCGGGGACGCACCCGCCGACCCGGCGCTGCGGGTCATCCAGGCGCCCCCCAAAGAGACCGGAACTACCCGCCCCACAAAGGAGAATCACGCGGCCGGCTGACGCCGCACACGCCGCGCTCCTCAGGGACTGGCGACATCGAAGCCGTACCGCAGCGGCTCACCGGTCACGCCGTAGTCGCGGCGATAGACGTACACGCCTTCCGCGCGCACGCCGGACGGGGCGGCGTCGACGGGGCAGGGGTAGGTCACCTGGATCACTCGCGGCCGGTCGGAAACCCTCATGTGCAAGCCGTCCGCCGGCCCGCCGTCGAGCACGGCGGTCTCCCAGATCGCATCAGTCGTCTCCACGCCGACAGTTTAGAGCTTGCGCAACTCTTTATAGGTGTCGCTCGGGTGCTGAAGAAGCCTGCACGGCTCACCCGAGACGGCGACTGCCGGCCCAAGCCGCCCAGGCACTCGCGCCCTCTGCGCGCCCGCCTGCGCACCGATGACGCACCAAAAATGCCCCCCGACACCGCGTTTCCGCAGGTCGGAGGGTATTCCCCGGGTGGAGCCCAGCGGAGCCGAACCGGCTTTCTTCGCGCGGCGCGTCCCGTTCGCCCTCGAAGACCTTCGTCGGGGTTGGCGCGGCGCGCGCAGTCGGCCCGAGCTCCTGGACCTTGCCTTGGAAAGCGGTCAGGCGGCCCTGCGTGCCTCGGGGTGGCGCAGGCACCAGCCTTCCCAGGCGGAGGAGACCATGTCCGTCACGCTGTAACGGGCGGACCAGCCCAGGTGCTGCTTGATCGGAGTGGCGTCCGCGACGACCTTCGCCGGGTCTCCCGGGCGGCGGTCGACCACGACCGGCTCGGTGCCATAGCCGGTCACCGTGGTGATGACCTCGATCAGCTCGCGCACCGAAAGTCCCTTGCCCTGGCCGACGTTGAAAGTCCGTGCGACGCCGTCGTGCTCACGCAGGTGGCGGGTGGCGGCCAGATGTGCGGAGGCGATGTCGGCCACGTGGATGTAGTCGCGCACGCAGGTGCCGTCCGGCGTGGCGTAGTCGTCGCCGAAGATCTGGGGTGCCTCACCGGCGGTGAGCTTCTCGAAGACCATCGGGACGAGGTTCAGCACGCGCTTGTCGGCCATGGCCGGGGTGGCGGCCCCGGCGACATTGAAGTAGCGCAGGTTGATCACGTCCACCCCGTACGCCTCGTGAGCCGCCATGCCGAGCCATTCGCCGATCAGCTTGGTCTGGCCGTACGGGCTCATCGGGGAGCACGGGGTGTCCTCGGTGACCAGGTCCACATCCGGCATCCCGTAGACGGAGGCGCTGGAGGAGTACACCAGCTTCCGTACCTCGGCGGTGTTCATCGCTGACAGCAGGACGCGGAAACCCTCGACGTTCTGGTGGTAATGAGCCAAGGGAAGCTCGACGGATTCGCCGACCTGTGTCCGAGCGACCAGGTTGACGACGCCTTCCACCCGGTATTCCTGGAAAACCTGGTCCAAGGCTCGTTCATCGCGAACGTCGGCGACGACGAGGGGAACTCCGTCGGGAACGTTGGACTTCGTTCCGGTGGAGAGATCGTCCACGACGATCACGTGCTCTCCTGCGTCGTGCATTGCTTTTACGACGTGTCCGCCGATGTAGCCGGCGCCGCCTGCGACGAGCCAGAACTTCATATGCGTGGTTCCTTTGGTCGTTCGTGTAGTCATCCGCGATGCGTAGTTGGTCACCTGGCACCGGCGCTCGGAGGACTCGGGGCTGAGCACCGGGCCTGCGGACAACAGCTCGGAGCCTGCCGAATTCGGGGCGATGGATGCGTCGCGAACGATCGTCGGCCGAAGGGGCGGCCCTTTCACGCAGTCATGTGCCCCCGGTCCTCAGGGGTTCAGTGAAAAAGACCACCGCATGGATTGTCAACTTGCCTGCCCCGCCAGCTGGATGGAGTCACGTCAGGCATCTCACAACCGGAACTTTCGAAAGTGCGAGTTGTTGGTCCTTGTCTCTACTCTCTGACTTGTCGGTGCCGGCGGGGGAGCCATCCGCATGATGGCTGCCGTGCACGACAGGCAAGGGAGAAGACTGTGGGACGTTCAGTTCTCATTACCGGCGGGAATCGCGGAATCGGGCTGTCGATCGCCCGGGAGTTCGCCGCGGCCGGTGACCGGGTCGCCGTCACGTACCGCTCGGGCGAACCGCCGGAGGGGCTCTTCGGGGTTCGCTGCGATGTGACGTCGGCGGACGACGTGGAACGCGCCTTCACCGAGGTCGAGGCGGAGCACGGGCCGGTCGAGGTGGTGGTGGCCAATGCCGGGATCACCAGGGACAGGCTGCTGCTGAGGATGGACGAAGAGGACTTCGGCGCCGTGCTGGCAACCAACCTCGGCGGGGTCTTCAGGGTCGTCAAGCGCGCCGGCCGAGGGATGCTGCGGGCCAGGTCGGGACGGATCGTGTTGATCTCGTCGGTGGTCGGCATGTCGGGTGAGGCAGGCCAGTGCAACTACGCGGCGACCAAGGCGGGCCTGATCGGCTTCGGCCGTTCGCTGGCCCGGGAGCTGGGCAGTCGCGGAATCACCGTGAACATCGTGGCGCCGGGCATTGTGGCGACCGACATGACAGCCGTGCTCCCCCAGGAGCGCAGGGACGAGATCTGCGGACAGGTCCCGCTGCGGCGGATGGCCGAGCCGGGTGAGATCGCCCCGGTCGTACGTTTCATCGCCTCACCGGAGGCCGCCTACATCACCGGCGCGGTCATTCCCGTCGACGGCGGCCTCGGCATGGGGCACTGAGCCCCCAGCCCGGATCACTCTCAGGTCCCGTTCAGCGCCACTCCTAGAAGGCCAGACATGAGCAAACTCTTCGAGCCCATCAGGCTTCGCAATCTGACCGTCCCCAACCGTGTGTGGATGGCCCCCATGTGTCAGTACTCCGCGGCCTCCAGCGGCCCCGAACTCGGAGTGCCCAACGACTGGCACGTCACCCACCTGACCACCCGCGCGGTGGGCGGAGCCGGCCTGATCATGGTCGAGGCCACCGCGGTCAACCCGGAGGGCCGGATCACCCCCGGCTGCCTCGGGCTGTGGAACGACCGCCAGCAGGAGGCGTTCCGGAAGATCAACGACTCTCTGCTGGAGCACGGCACCGTTCCGGCGATCCAGCTGGCCCATGCCGGGCGCAAGGCCTCGACGGCAGCGCCCTTCCGCGGCGGGAAGGCGGTTTCCCCGGCCGACGGAGGCTGGCAGACGGTGGGTCCGAGCGCGGTACCGTTCGGCGACTACCCGACGCCGACCGAACTGACGACCCGTGAGATCGCCGGAATCGTCAAGGACTTCGCGGGCGCTGCCAGGCGGGCGCTGCAGGCCGGTTTCCAGGCCGTCGAGGTGCACGGGGCCCACGGCTTCCTGATCAACTCGTTCCTCTCGCCGTACAGCAACAAGCGGACGGACGCCTACGGCGGATCCTTCGAGAACCGCATCCGGCTCGCTCTGGAGATCGTGGACGCGGTGGGCGAGGTCTGGCCGGACGACCTCCCGATGTTCTTCCGCACGTCGGCCACCGACTGGCTGAGTGAGGACACCCGGGACGACCGCGAGGGCTGGACCGGCGAGGACACCGTGCGGCTGGCGAGGGAGCTGCTGGAGCACGGCATCGACCTGCTCGATGTGTCCAGCGGAGGCATCGCCCCGGACGCCCGGATCCCGGTCGGTCCCGGCTACCAGGTTCCGTTGGCGGAGCAGGTGCGGGGCGAGACCTCGATGCTGGTCGGCGCCGTCGGCAAGATCACTGAGCCGTGGCAGGCCGAGGAGATCCTGGAGGCGGGCAGGGCCGACGTCGTGCTGCTCGGCCGCGAACTGCTGCGCAATCCGTACTGGCCGCAGTATGCCGCGGCCAAGCTCGGCGCCGAGTCGAACTGGCCCGACCAGTACGGCTACGCGGTATAAGCCGTGGGCGCCGGAGCAGACGGAGGACGGATGAGCACGGCGACCACTCGTCGGGACCGCGACGACGGACACGGTCGCGGCGCACAGCACCGAATTCACTACCGGGGGTATGTGACATGCGAATCGCGCTGATAGCCCATGACGGGATGAAGACGGAGATGGTCGACTGGGTCGGCCATCGGTATCGCGAACTCGCCCGGCACGAGCTGGTGGCGACCGAGTCCACCGGCGCCTTGCTGGCAGAGCGGTTCGGGCTGGCCGTCCAACAGGTGGCCAGTGGTCCGCTCGGTGGTGACCAGCAGATCGGCGCGATGATCGTCGATCAACGGATAGATCTGATGATCTTCTTCTGGGACCCGATGGGACTGCACCCGCACAGCCCCGATGTGCAGGCACTCATGCGGCTGACCGTCCTTCAGGACATCCCGATGGCACTGAACCCGGCCAGCGCCGACCGCATCCTGCAGTCACCGGCCGCGAACAGCCGGCCGGAGGGCGCCGGTGCCGCTGCCGGCCGACGGCGGACGCCGTCGGCGCGGCCCGGTGCCGTCGCCCGGCGGACGCCGTCGGGGAACCCCGCCGCCTCCCGGGGCTCGGTCGTCCCGACCACCTCACGGCGGACCCCGGCATCCCGGTGGGCCGACACGTCCACGCCCTCTTCGGCTCCCCGCCGTGGCCCATGGGGCGAACGCCGCTCCCGCCGTACCCCCACCGTCCCCTCCCAGAGGTAAGCCGTGTCCTCGTCTCCGCCCACAAAGGTCCTTCTCGCACTCACCAGCCATGGCGAGCTGGGAGACACGGGCCGCAGCACCGGGTTCTACGTGCCCGAAGCGGCGCACCCCCATGAGGTCTTCACCAAGGCCGGTTACCAGGTCGACTTCGTCTCCGTGCGCGGCGGTTCGTCGCCGCTGGACGGTTTCGAACCCGACGACGAGCATTCAGCCCGGTTCCTTGCCGATCCGGTGGTGGCCGCGCAGCTCGCCGACACGCCCACTGCGGACCGGCTCGATCCCATGGACTACACCGCCGTGTACTTCGTCGGCGGGCACGGGACGATGTGGGACTTCCCGGATGCCACCGAGCTGACCGCCTTCGCGGGGGCGGTGTACGAGCGGGGTGGTGTGGTGGCGGCGGTGTGCCACGGCCCGTCCGCCCTGGTCAATCTGCGGCTCTCCGACGGCACTTACCTCGTTGACGGCAAGGAGGTCGCGGTCTTCACCAACGACGAGGAAGTGTCGGTTGGGCTGGCCGAGGTGGTTCCGTTCCTCCTGGAGACGCGGCTGACGGAGCGTGGGGCCAAGGTCCGCACCGGTCCGATGTGGGCCGAGAACACTGTGTCGGACGGCCGTCTGGTGACGGGACAGAATCCCGCCTCCGCGGCGCGGGTGGCCGAGCTCACGGTGCGGACACTCGCTTCGGGAAACGAGGCGTAGTGCGGACCGCGACCGCTGCCGGGATGCCGGAGCCGGCGCTGTCCCGGGCCACGGTGGGGCGTGCCGGGGAGCACCGGACGGACGAGGCCTGGCTGAGTGCGGCGTGGCTCCGGGACAGTACCCGGGTGGTATTGGTGGCACAGGACCGGACCCTGGTGGCCGAGGACGGTACAGGGCAGGCAGAGGTCGTCTTGCTGCCGTCCTCGGCGGCACCCGACGGGATGCGGTACTTCCTCGGCTCGGACACCGCGGGGGTGGACTACTTCGCCGTCTCGGTGCCTGACCTGGAGTCCTGCCGAGCACCCGGTGTTCGCGAGGCCGGACTCCGCGAGATCGCGGCCCTCCTGACCGCCAGGGACGCCGGGCTGCTGGTCCACGCCGTGGCACTGGACACCTGGCACCGGACCCACCCCTTCTGCCCCCGGTGCGCGCACTCCACCGAAATCGCCTTCGGCGGGCACATGAGGCGCTGTCTCTCCTGCGGGACGGAGCACTTCCCGCGTACGGACCCGGCGGTGATCATGCTGGTCACCGATGGCCAGGACCGCTGCCTGCTGGCCCGGAACTCGGCGTGGCCCGAGGGCCGTTGGTCCGTGCTGGCAGGGTTCGTGGACCCCGGTGAGTCCCTGGAGCAGGCGGTCCGCCGGGAGCTGCTGGAGGAGGTCGGCGTCCGGACGGACTCGGTCGAGTACGCCGGGAGCCAGGCATGGCCGTTCCCCGCGAGCTTGATGATCGGTTTCTTCGGGCGGGCCACGGATCCGGGGATCACGGTGGACGGCGAGGAGATCGCCCAGGCGTGCTGGTTCTCCCGGGCTCAGCTGCGGGAGGCGATGGCCGAGGGAGCGGTGGCGCTGCCGTCCGGTGTGTCGATCGCCCGGGTGATGATCGAACACTGGCATGGCGGTCCGCTTCCGCAGTCGAACTCCTGGTGAGCCAGGAGTCTCTGACCTGCTGACTGGCGTTGCCCCGGCCCTGTCTCCGGGCAACGCCAGTCAATGACCCTGCTACCTGGAGCCCTCGTACAGCTGCACCGGGATGAGCGAGACCAGCCGCAGCCCCCCGTTGCCCAGCGGGGAGGTCATGACGATCTCGATGGTCGTCGGTGTCTCCTGGCCCGCCAGGAACAGCTCGCGCCGGTTCCCGTTCGCATGCTCGACGACCTGGTGCCGGCTCCACAGCCGGCGTGCACATGCGCTGGTTTCGAGGATCTCGTCGACAACCGCGCTCAGCCGGAGGTTCTCCGGGTGGCGGGCCTGCGCCATCCGCATCTGGGCCAGCATCGGCCCGGCCCACTCCTGCTCCCAGCGGTGGAAGCGAATTCGTCTGCCGGTATCGGAAGTGAACACTTCTTTGGCGATGTTCTGGCCGGTGAGTCCGTTGGGGAACCATTCGCTGAATTCCCGGTTCTGGTAAACGACGTCCCAGGCCGTGTCGGATGCGTAGGCGGGCCAGGGCTGGAGTTCGAGCAGCCGACGGACTCCGTCGGTGATGCCGGTCTCCTGGCAATTCGCAGGACTCGTCGGCTCCCAGCCGACCGCGTGAAGGAACAGAAGCTTTCGTTCGGCCTCGTCCAGTCTCAGGGCGCAGGAGACACGGTTCAGAAAGTCCTCCGAATACTGCGCCGCGACGCCCCGTTCGAACTTCCCGTACCAGACGCTGCTGACACCGGTCATCCGGGCCATGTCCTCCTGGCTGACCATCTTGGACCTGGCCTGGGTGGCCTGGTGGCTTCCCCTCAGTTCCGGGATCCGATCCCGGGTGAGGCGTCTGCGCCAGTCCCTCACAAGTGTGGAGAGATTGTCCGGAGAGCCCGGTTCGTGTGTCACAGGATATTCCCCCGTTCGGCCTTGCTGAACGACCAAGGATACCGGCTGTCCGGTTTTCCATGACTCGGTAAACCCGGGCGAGAACGGGGAGATCCGGCGTCGGCTGCTCGACTGTGGCAGGGGCGGGACAAAAGCCGGTTCTTCTGTGGCAGAACCGGGACGATCGCGTGGCTTCAGCCCTTCTTCCAGAAGGAATTCGAATAGCTTCCACAAGAAACCCTAATAGGTACCGAGCGACGCCTTCTTGCGGTGGCCGGGGAAGCTGCCGCCGAAGCCGTCGACGGCAACAGGGTCATCACTCGACGCCGGCCGGCCTTGGAAGTTCCACAGCCCGGGGTCAGGGTGCGGCGGGCGTCGGATCGGGTGAGCACGAGCGGAAGAGGAGGCCGTTCCACGCTCCGAGCGCGCGGGCCATGCGCGCCACGAGGGCCGCCTTCAAGGGTCTTCGAGGGACGGCAAGGGTCTTCGAGGGACAGCAAGGTGACGAGCCCACCTGCTCACAAGAATGCGGCCGCGCTGGTGGCCGGGCCCCTGGGCGACGTCCCCGGCGCGATACTCACGCTCCACCTCGCTGACACGTCAGCACGGAAAACCGGCACAAAAAGACCCCTCCAACCACGTTTCCGCAGCTCAGAGGGGCTTTGATAAGTGGAGCCTAGGGGAGTCGAACCCCTGACATCCGCCATGCAAAGACGGCGCTCTACCAACTGAGCTAAGGCCCCGGGAAGCAGCGACCTGCCGGAGATGTCGCGTTCCGGCGGGTGCTGCAGACCAGAGTACCGGGTCACCCCCGGTGTTCCGCAAAAAGATTGGGGGTCCCCGCAGATGACCACTCTCCGTAAGATGCTCGACGTGGTTCGCTACAGCGAACCGCGGTTTTTCAGGGGAAGCGATGGGGAGACGCAATGGACGCCGCACAGCAGGAAGCCACCGCGAGAGCGCGGGAGCTGCAGCGGAACTGGTACGGAGAGCCGTTGGGGGCGCTCTTCCGTAAGCTCATCGAAGATCTCGGGCTCAATCAGGCCCGTCTCGCGGCGGTCCTGGGGCTGTCCGCTCCGATGCTCTCGCAGCTGATGAGCGGCCAGCGCGCGAAGATCGGCAATCCCGCCGTGGTCCAGCGGGTGCAGCTGCTGCAGGAGCTGGCGGCCCAGGTCGCGGACGGCAGTGTGAGTGCCGCCGAGGCGACCCAGCGCATGGAGGAGATCAAGAAGTCGCAGGGGGGCTCCGTGCTCAGCAACACCACCCAGACCACGAGCGGTTCGGGCGCGCCGACGGTCAAGCGGGTGGTCCGCGAGATCCAGTCGCTGCTGCGCTCGGTGGCCGCCGCGGGCGACATCATCGATGCCGCCGACAGCCTCGCCCCGACCCACCCGGAACTGGCTGAGTTCCTCCGCGTCTACGGCGCCGGCCGCACCTCCGACGCCGTCGCGCACTACCAGTCCCACCAGAACTAGCAGCTCCGGCCCGGTTCACGGAGGGGGTCCGGGAGCCGGGCCGGGGCCCAGGTCCCTGGGGGGATCGGGGGACAGCGGGACCAGTCCTCGGGCGAGGACGGGGTCGTATCACTCATCTCACTCACCCAGTCATCGCGGGGGAGAGACCGGGGAAGGTCAGGGGGAAGCGAGAGAAGCGGGGAAGCGGGGAAGCGGGGAAGTAAGGGGACAGAGGGACTGGCGGGGGGCCAGGGGGAGGAGTGATGGGCTTTCATGGGTGAGGTCTTCGCCGGACGGTACGAGCTGGCCGACCCGATCGGACGCGGTGGCGTGGGCGCCGTATGGCGCGCCTGGGACCACCGCCGACGGCGCTATGTGGCCGCCAAGGTGCTCCAGCAGCGCGACGCCCACTCCCTGCTGCGCTTCGTCCGCGAGCAGGCCCTGCGGATCGATCACCCGCATGTCCTCGCCCCGGCCAGCTGGGCCGCCGACGACGACAAGGTGCTCTTCACCATGGACCTGGTCGGCGGCGGCTCACTGGTCCATCTCGTCGGTGACTACGGCCCCCTGCCGCCCGCGTTCGTGTGCACCCTGCTCGACCAGCTGCTGTCCGGCCTCGCCGCCGTCCACGCCGAGGGCGTCATCCACCGGGACATCAAGCCCGCCAACGTCCTCCTCGAAGCCACCGGAACCGGCCGGCCGCGGCTGCGGCTGTCCGACTTCGGCATCGCCATGCGGCTCGGCGAACCCCGGCTGACGGAGACCAACCTCGTGGTGGGCACGCCCGGTTATCTCGCGCCCGAGCAGATGCTCGGCTCCGAACCCGACTTCCCCGCCGACCTGTTCGCCGTGGGGCTGGTCGCGCTGTATCTCCTCGAAGGCGCCAAGCCCGACGCCAAGGCGCTCGTGGAGCACTTCGCGGACCACGGGACGCCCGGGCCGCCCAAGGGCATCCCGGAGCCGCTCTGGCAGGTCGTCGCCACCCTGCTCCAGCCCGACCCGGACGCGCGCTTCCGCACCGCCACGGGTGCCCGCAAGGCCCTCGCCACCGCCGCGGAACTCCTGCCGGAGCCCGAACCCGACGACGAGCTGATCGAGATCTTCGACCAACTGGGGCCGCTCCCACCCGGGTTCGCCCCCGAAGGCCCCCTCAAGCAGGCCTCCGGAGTGGCCCTGGAACTGGTCGAGCCGGTCGAGGGCGCGGACACGACTCCGGCGCCGGATGCCGGCCCCGGCCCCGGCACGGCTTCCCACGACGACCCGGGCACCGGCTCCCTCTCGGACACCGGCAGCTTCCGTCTCCCGCCTCCCCAAGAGCCCTCCACTCCCGAGCGGTACCGCCAAGAGCCCCCGGCCCCTGAGCCGTACCACCGACAACCACCCCAGCACGCCGTCGAGCAGCTGCCTCAGGCCGCCACTCCCTCCCCCTACCCCTCGTACGTCCCACAGCCCCAGCCCCCGTCCGAACCCTCCTCCCAACTCCCGCCCCACCAGCCGTACTTCTCTCCCCACACCCCCACCCCGAGCGCGACGACAGGGCATCGTGGCGATGCCTCCACCGCTTCGTACACCACCCAGAACGCGCAGGTTCCGCCTCCGCCCCCGCCTCGGCCGGTCTCCGGCGCGCCCGCGCAACGGCACAGGGCGAGCCGGTCGCGCCGGGCGGGCCGGAGTCGGCGGAGCGGGCCGCCGGCCAAGGTGGCGATCCCGATGCTGCTCCTGGCCCTGGCCTGTTACGCGGTGGGCTTCTGGGCGTTGACCCGGGTCTGAGCCCGCCGTGCCGTCACGGTCCAGACGGCGAGCACCAGCAGCAGCGCGGTCCCCAGACCGATTCCGCCGATCGCTACGAGCCTCATCCCGGAGTCGCCCCCGCCCCCGGTGCTCCCGGTGCCCCCCGTGCCCCCAGTGAGCGCCGCCGCCTGGTCCGGCCCGGTGAGCGTGAACACATCGCCCGGCACGGGCCGCCCGGCGTACTGCGGCCCCGCATGCGCCCGCCCGGTCACCCGGACCCGCAGCGTCACACCGAACGGACCCCGCCCGTACAGGCTGGTCAGCTGCTCGCTGAGATGCAGAACCAGGTAGTAGTCGCCGGCGAAGCGGACCGAGGTCACCCCGGCGGGAGCGGCGTAGCGGTTGGCGTACTCCACCGGCGGGAGCGGTGCGAGTACGGCGGGCTTCCGGATGCCGGTGTAGCCGAGGGCGGCGTCCTCGGCGTAGCCGCGGACGGGGTTGTAGAGGGAGAGGTTCAATGCGCCGCCGACATACCCGTGCCCCGAGGCACCGTCCAGTTCGGCCGAGGCGTTCAGTTGCCGGCCCCAGTCGACCGGCACCTTGTAGAACCGGGTCTCACCGGGCACCAGACCGGTCCGCCACACCCCTTGGCCCAGCGGGCGGGCCGAGGCGAAACCGGTGCCGCCGGAGGCGTCGCGGGGCGTACCGCCGAGCGGCTCGGGGGTGGCGGAGTCCCAGGTCTGCGGTGCGGAGGTGGAGCCGGCCCGGGCCGGGCGCGGTTCCGTGGCGGGCGCGATCTCCAGGTCCCAGCGCTGTGCCGGGGCTGCCGTACCGGAGCCCTCGGCGTCGAGGCGCTGGACGAGCACAGAGAACGTCCCCTTGCCCTGGCACAGCGTCTTGCCCGCCTCCCGCTGTCCCAGCGCGGTGACCGGGCGCGGGCTGAGCCCCGCCCCGAAACGGGCGGAGGCGTAGCCGCAGGGCGTGCCGTGCGCGTCCTGGACCGACACCCTGATGCCGTCGGTGGCGGAGACGGTGGCGTTCGCCGGGGGTACGGCGGTGACGGGGACGTAGGCCGTGTCGGCGGCGGTGAGGTCGAGCCGGTAGTAGAGGCTGCCGTTCCTCGGCAGGGAGCTGCGGTAGACACGGCCGGGGTCCAGCCGTTCGGCCGTCGCCGGGTCCGGCGTGCCCGCGACATCGCGGGCGCCGGGTGCGAAGGCGTACGACCGCCCGTCCTCAGCGGCGGCAGCGGGCGCGGTCGCGGTACCGGCCGCCGGCAGGACGAGCAGCGCACACAGTCCCGACAGCAGAACCGTCCGCAGCGCACCGGCGCCGAAGACCGCCCGCCGGCCGAACCGCCCCTCCCGCTCCCGCCACCGCCACGCCGTACGTCGCCCTCGCCCCCGCACGTGCCGCCCTCCCCTGGTCGCACTCTCCGTACCGGACCACATGAACGCCTACAGCACCCGCCGGGCCCCCGCAACAGGAAGCGGCACTGGAGGGGCAACACAAAACCCCGACCGCGCAGGCGGTCGGGGTCTGTTCAGATTCTGGTATCGGCACTCACGAACCCGTGGGCACGGAGTCAGTCGCCTCCGTCCACAGATCCTGCTCGGCGCGATCCGCCTGGATCTGGCGGTACACGAGGAGCCCGCCGATGGCGGCCAGTGCGACCAGGAGCAGCTTCTTCACCGCGCGACCTCGTCTTTCCTTGACGTAGGGGACCTCTGGCGCCCGACTATACACACCGACCGATATCGATCGGTTATCTGCGTCGGGCCCCAACTCCCGCCTCCGGCAGCGCAATAGCCCTGGTCCGGCGCCGTTCCGATCGGAGGGTGATCACACCTCCACGGACCGTTACTTTGCTCCCTCTTCGCTCACCCTCACCAGCTTTTGGGAGTTTTCCGGCCCTCTTACCGCCATCCGGGTGGTGTTGATCTGAACATCGACGCGCCACGGGCGTAGGTCCACCACTTCGCGGCCCACATACACATCATGAGGAAAGTACGCAAATCGCCCAACCCGAAAGTGAGGGGCCATGACCCAGAACAAGGTCATGAACCTGTGGACCGCCATCGTCACCGCCTTCCTCGCGCTGTGCACGGCGCTCGGACTCATCACCACCACGACCGCCACGACCGCGACGGCGGCACCTCAGACCGAGAGCACCCGCACCGGTACCGCACAGCGGACCGTCCCGACGATCCCGGCGCCACGCCACTGGGCCTGGTCCTATTCCAGAGCACTGCCCCCCACGATGAAGCAACGCATCCGGGCCGAGGCCCACGGAAAGTCCCCGAGCTGCCGACAGCGTCCCCTCACCGACACCCCGGAGAGCACGGCCGTTCCTGAAGAACCCACGGCGGCGAGACTCGACTGCTGACCCTCCGCCTCCCCCTCGCAACACCGCGACGTCTCGACACAGGGCGACTTGCGTACGCATCAGTCGATACGGACAGACCCCCGGCCAGGTTGGGCCGGGGGTCTTGCGCTGTTCTCACCCGCCGTTGTCACCCGGGCGACATGACGGACACCATGGCGCACACACCCACTCCGCTCCCGGAAAGGTGGTGAGTGCCGCCGTGTCCCGGCGCGTCACCGTCATAACCGCTGTCCACGGCCCGTCCGCGCGCTTCCTGACGGAGGCCCACGCCTCCCTGTGCGAGCAGCGGCTGCCCGGTGGCTGGGACTGGGAATGGGTGATCCAGCAGGACGGCACGACGGACGAGGTCCGCGCGTACGTCCCGGACGACGCGCGCGTGAGCTTCGGCCGGGGCCGGCCGGGCGGGCCCGGAGTCGCCCGTACGATCGCGCTGGCGCGCGCCGGGGGCACGTATGTGAAGGTCCTGGACGCGGACGACCGGCTCACGCCGGGCACCCTGGCCCGCGATCTGGCCGTGCTGGAGGCGGACCGCACCATCGGCTGGACGACATCCCGGGCCCTCGACCTGCTGCCCGACGGCTCCACGGCCGGTTTCCCGGACGACCCGGACGACGGCCCGCTCGACCGCGGTTCCGTGCTCGATCACTGGAAGCGGAACGACTTCCGCGCCCCGGTCCATCCGGCGACCCTCTGCGTCCGGCGGGAGCTGCTCGTCGCACTCGGCGGCTGGATGGCCCTGCCGGCCTCCGAGGACACGGGCCTGCTGCTGGCGCTGGACGCGGTGAGCCGCGGCTGGTTCTCGGCGGAGGCCGGCCTGCTGTACCGCAAGTGGGACGGCCAGGTCACGGGCCAGGCGTCCCATGTAGACCCCGTCGAGCGCGCGGCCCGTACGACGGTCACCGAGGCGCGGGCCCGCGCCCTGGCCGACCTCGGGTGGACCTACCCGGCCGACGCCCACACTCCCTGAACCACCGCCCGAGCACGTCGAGTTACGGTCCGAGGACGTTGAGTTGTCACTTGAGCGTGATCGCCTGAGACGGGCACTTCTCGACCGCTTCCAGGACCCGCGGGTCGTCGGCGGACTCCTCCCGGCCGGGCCTTACGACGCCGTATCCGTCGTCGAACGCGAACACGTCCGGCGCCCGGTGCGCGCACTCGGCGGAGCCGTAGCACAGCGAGCGGTCGACGGAGACCTTCATACGCCCTCCAGCCCTAGACGGTGGCTTCCAGGACGTCACTGCCCGGCGAACGGCACACCGAACCGGACCCGTGCGCGCTACCCCTGCCCGCCGGCGACCGAGAGCCAGTGGGCCACCCGGCGGACCGTCGGCTCGTCGAGCAGCTCGGCCATCGCCCGTACCGCCTCACCGTCCTCGGCGCCCAGGTCGTACAGGCCCGCCTTGCTCAGACCGGCCAGGAGGACCTGGTGCCGACGGCCGGTCATGCGTTCCGCGAGCTTGGCCGGCGCACCGGCGCCGGGCGCGGGCGGGGCGGCGGGGGCAGGGGCGGTTTCCCTCGCGGTAGGGGCGTCGAAGAGGTGCCAGGCGCCGTCAGTGCCGTCATCGGGGCCCCACAGCGCGACCGTCACCTCCTCGCCGCGCGCCCGCACGGTCTGGGTCATGTCGCCGACGGCGTACAGCACCGGAGCCCGGTCGGGGGACTCGGCGCCCACCGTCCAGGAGTCCTGGTCAGGCCGGTGGAACATCGCGACCCAGCGCGGGGCACCGGGCGGTGGCGGGCACGGGGGACGTTTCTGCATGGCACACACCCCTTCGGGAACAGGACGCTCACCCCTGCGGGAACAGCCGGCGGAGGGAACCGTATCTGACGGCTCGTCAGATGACCAGGGTCCGCCCGGACCCGACCCGTGCTTCTGGTCTCTTCACGGCCGGCATGGCACCCTGCCCGCACCCCGGAGCGGGGTGCGGTGTCGTCCCGGACGAGGGAGGCCGAGGATGGGCGAACAGGAAGCAGCAACAGCCGCCGGAGCGATCACGGAGGCCGAAGCGCTGCGCAGGCTCCACGGGGCCCGCGCGCACAGCGCCCACGACCGCGCGGTCGCCGCGTGCCGGTACGCCGGTGTCGGTCAGGACCAGGCCGAGGTCGTACCGAGGGACCCCGTCGGCCGGGCCGCCAACGCGCTGCGGCTGTCAGCCAAGTCCCTCGCCGCGCTGACCGCGGCCGCCCCAGATCCCGCAGCGGACGCCCGCTGCGCCCGCAACGCCGCCGCCACCGCGGCACTGGCCGCCCAGGTGGCCGCGGCACGGGACGGCGACACCACACCCTCGGCCACGACATCCGTCACGGCATCGCCCACGGCGTCCGCCGTCGCCTGCACCACGGCTCTGCGCGCCGCGCTCGCGGCCTCCCAGGCCGCCGCGGCCGCTGCCGGGGGCAGTGCGCGGGGCCAGGACGCGGCCCTGAACGCCTGCGCCGAGGAGGCCGAGCGGCACGCCGTGGCCACGGCCCGCGCGGCCGGCTGGTTCGAAGCGATCACGACCAACTGAGGCAGAGCGCGCGGATCAGACAGAACGCATGACACTGGGTGATGTTTCACGTGAAACGTCACCCGGTCCGCCCGGACACACCCCCACCCGCCCGGCACCGGTCCCTCCCCTCGTGGGGACCGGTGCCGAACGGTGCGGGATGTCGACCCGTGCCATGTCGGCTCGGCACGGGTCGAAGAAGGGGAGCGGCCCGAAGGCGGTGTCCGCTCGTAGGTCGTCGGTAGAAGTTGGCCGAGATCCCTCGGCGCTGCGGCTCCGTCTCGCCGGGCCCAGGGCCGTGGCCTGTTCGGATGGTGCGGGACGGCGCCGGACGGTGTGTGACCGGTCCGCTACCGCGTCCGGATCCTGCCATCTGTTGCCCGCCCGCGAGGAGACCGCGACCTCCGGCCCAGTGCTTATCCGCAGGTCAGCCGTATAAGGTGGGTTTTCCGGTCCGGACGTCCAGATGCGGGGGGAAAGTAAAGGGGTGGGGCCTTGGGTTCCGACTCAGGGACACGCACAGCTTTCGCCGAGCGCCTCGCGCTGCTCTACAAGGAGGCTGGAAACCCTCCCCTGAAGAGCGTCGCCGAGGCGGTCGTACGGCTGCAGCGAGTGGACGAGCGCGGGCGGCCCGTGCGCGTGTCGGCCCAGCGGATCAGTGACTGGCGCCGGGCCAAGAACGTGCCGGCCCAGTTCACCGCCCTCGCGGCGGTGCTGCACATCCTGATCCCGGAGGCGCGCCGGCTGCGGCCCGCGCCGGTGTCCTCGGGCCTGTACGACCTCGCGCACTGGCAGCGGCTCTGGGAGCGCGCGCTGGCCGACCCGGTCGGCGACCGGCCCGCACCGCCCGCCGAGGAGGACCGGCGGCCGCCCGCCGAGGCCCCGTCCGTCACCGGCGGTGTCTGCCCCTACCGGGGGCTGGCCCCCTACCGGCAGGAGGACGCCCGGTGGTTCTTCGGCCGGGAACGGAGCACGAGTGCGCTCGTCACACAGCTGCGGGCCGCGGAGCGGACCGGCGGCCTGGTGATGCTCGTGGGCGCCTCAGGAGCGGGCAAGTCCTCGCTGCTGAACGCCGGCCTGGTGCCGGCCCTGCGCGGCGGCGCCCTGCGCGACGACTCCGGCGCACTGGCCGACGCCCCCTCCTCCCCCACGAGCTCCAGCGGTAATGGCAAGAACGCGGCCGGCTGCGTCCTGCACCTCGTCCCGGGTGCCGACCCCCTGGGTGAGCTGGTCCGTCGTATCCCCGATCTCACCGACGTCGTCGCCGACGCGCGCCGGGCCGAGCAGGAGGCGACGGAGAACCCGGGGGTTCCCGGCTCCGAGTCGCCCCGGGTGGCCCGGGCGGCGCGCGAGGCCGTGTCGGAGTGGGCGCGCCGTGAGGCGGCCCCCGAGACCCGGCCGGTCGTGGTCGTGGACCAGTTCGAGGAGGCGTTCACGCTCTGCCCGGACGAGGCCGACCGGCGGACGTTCATCCAGCTGCTGCACGCCGCCTGCACCCCGTCCGCCGGCTCGTACGGGCCTGCCCCGGTCCTCGTCGTCCTCGGCGTCCGCGCCGACTTCTACGAGCAGTGCCTCGGCTATCCGGAACTGGCCGACGCCCTCCAGCACCAGCACATGGTGCTCGGCCCGCTGACCAGCGCCGAGCTGCGCGACGCGGTGACCGGACCGGCCAAGGCCGTGGGTCTGGAGCTGGAGGCGGGGCTCGCCGAGCTGATCGTCCGCGAGGTGAGCGCCGACGGCCCGCGCGGGGCACACGACGCGGGCGTGCTCCCGCTGCTCTCGCACGCCCTGCTCGCCACGTGGCAGCGCCGCAAGGCCGGACGGCTGACGCTGGCCGGCTACCGCGCGGCTGGCGGGATCCAGGGAGCCGTAGCGGCGACCGCCGAGCGAGCCTGGTCGGGACTCGACCCGGCGGCCCGTGCGGCCGCCCGGCTGCTCCTGCTGCGACTGGTCCGCCTCGGCGAGGACACCCAGGCCACCCGCCGGCGCGGCACCCGGCGCCAGCTCGCGGCGGAGTCGGCGGACCCCGGCAAGACGGAGGAGTCGCTTGAGGCCCTGGTCCGGGCCCGGCTGGTGACGCTGGACGCGGACACCGTGGAGATCACCCACGAGGCGCTGCTGCACGCCTGGCCCCGGCTGCGGCACTGGATCGACGACGACCGGGGCGACCAGCTGCTGCGCCAGCGGCTGGAGGAGGACGGCCGGGCCTGGGAGGGCTCGGGCCGGGACAGCTCGCTGCTGTACCGGGGCTCCCGGCTGGAGCAGGCCCGCAGCTGGGCGAGATCGGCCGGGGACACTTTCCTGACCCGCAGCGCGGTGGAGTTCCTGGCCGCCTCGGTACGGCTGCGCAAGCGCACGGTGTGGATCAGCCGGGCCGCGGTGGCGGCGCTGGTGGTGCTGGCGCTGGTCGCGGGCGTTTCGGCGGTGATCGCCTGGCAGCAGCGGGACGACGCCGTCTTCGAGCAGGTGCTCGCCGAGGCCGACCGGGTCCAGCACACGGATCCGTCCCTGGCCGCGCAGCTCGACCTGGTCGCCCATCAGCTGCGCCCGGACGACGAGGGGACGTACAGCCGGCTGATCTCGATCGTGAACGCGCCGCTGGCCACCCCCCTGTCCGGCCACACCGGCGCCGTCTACCTCACCACCTTCAGCCCCGACGGCAAGACCCTGGCCACGGCCAGCTACGACCGGACCGTGCGGCTGTGGAACGTGGCCGACCCGAGCCGTCCCACGCCCCTCGGCAAGCCGCTGACCGGGCACACCGGCTGGGTGAGCAGCGCGGTCTTCAGCCCGGACGGACGCACCCTCGCGAGCGCCGGCGACGACGGAACAGTCCGGCTGTGGAACGTCACCGACCCCGCCCACCCGCGGCCCCTCGGCAAGCCGCTCACCGGCCACAAGGGCACGATCTACCTGATCGCCTTCAGCCCCGACGGCCACACGCTGGCCTCGGCGAGCGAAGACCGCACGGTACGGCTGTGGAACATGGCCGACCCCGCCCACGCGTCCGCGCTGGGCTCCCCGCTGACCGGCCACAGCGCCGCGGTGCGCAGCCTCGCGTTCAGCCCTGACGGCCACACCCTCGCGGCAGGCGGCGACGACCGCACGATCCTGCTGTGGAACACGGCCGACCCGCGCCACCCGAAGCCGTACCCCACGGCCCTGAAGGGCCACACGGACCTCGTGCACTCGGTGGCGTTCAGCCCCGACGGCCACACCCTGGCCAGCGGCAGCGCGGACGACACGATCCGGCTGTGGGACGTGGCCGACCCCGCGCACCCGTCCGCGCTGGGCTCCCCGCTGACCGGCCACACCGGTCCGATCTGGTCGGTGGCGTTCAGCCCGGACGGCCGCAGACTGGCGGCGGCGAGCGCGGACAGCACGGCGAGCCTGTGGAACGTGACCGATCCGACGTCCCCCTCGCAGGTCGGCCAGCCGCTCGCGGGCAGCAGCGGCGAGATGTACGCCCTGGGGTTCAGCCCCGACAGCCGGACCCTGGCCACCGGCAGCGGCGACGGCAAGGTGCGGCTGTGGTCGGTACCGACCACCGATGTGATCGGCCGCAGCGCGGTGTTCCGCCCGGACGGAAAGGTGCTGGCCACGGTGGCCCGGGACGGCCGGGTCCGGCTGTGGAACGTGGCACGGCCCGGCCGGCCCGTGCCGCTGGGCGATCCGTTCATGCAGGGAAAGGACGGCCGGCGGGTGCTGTTCTCGCCCGACGGCCGCACCCTCGTGGTCCTCACCCCCAACCGGTTGGTGTACCTGTGGAACGTCACCGACCCCGGCCGTCCGGTCCCCGCCGGAGCGCCCCTCGCCCTGCAGAACCGCTTCATGGGCCCCAACGCGCTGGCGTACAGCCCGGACGGCCACACCCTCGCCACCGCCTACGACGACCACAGGTTCCAGCTGTGGAACGTCACCGACCCCGCCCACGCCGTACCGCTCGGCAAGCCGGTCAGCAGCCACCGGGGGTACATCAACGCCCTCGTCTTCAGCCCCGACGGCCATACCCTGGCCAGCGGCAGCGCGGACAGCACCATCCGCCTGTGGAACGTCACCGACCCGGCCCGCCCGGCCCCGCTCGGCACCCCGGTCGCCGGGCACTCCGGGCCGGTCAACGCACTCGCGTTCACGCCCGACGGCCACACCCTGGCCAGCGGCAGCGACGACGACACGGTCCGGCTGTGGAACGTCACCGACCCCACCTCGGTGTCCGCGCTCGGCAAGCCGCTCATCGGCCACAGCGAGGCGGTGACCTCACTGACGTTCACCCCCGACGGGCACATTCTGGCCAGTGGCGGCGACGACAACACCGTCCGGCTGTGGAACGTCTCCGACCCCGGCTCGGCGAGGCCCATCGGCCAGTCGATGAGCCCCAATGGCCAGACGGGCAACTTCCTGTCCTTCAGCCCCAGGAGCCGCGTCCTGGGCCTCTCCAGCGGCGACAACACGGTCCGGCTCCTCAGCCTGGACACCGACGCGGCGATCGAACACATCTGCTCCGTCACCCGGGGCGTGCTGACCCCGCAGAGATGGCACGAATACCTGCCCCGCCTCTCCTACGGCCCTCCGTGCGGTCGATGATCGGCCAACCTGACTGATTCCCGGCCGACTTGCCCCCACGAGCCGCCCAGTCTTGTTACCCTTGGCCACAGCCCGATCGCTGGTGCATCCCCCGTCGCCAGCGATCGGGCCTTTTTCACGGCGCCCCCGCGCACTTCCCGTATCTCTCCCGCGCCCGCCCTACGGCTTTCCTGTGTCTTCCCTGCGGAGCTCCGGCGGCCTGCCCACGGTGCGTTGGACGATCCGGACCAGAAACGCCGAAGACCCCCAGTCCAAATGGACCGGAGGTCTTCGTCTGATGTGGGGCTAACAGGATTTGAACCTGTGGCCTCATCCTTATCAGGGATGCGCTCTAACCAACTGAGCTATAGCCCCGCCGCGCTCTGCGGTGTGTCCCGCGCGCTGACTCCTGAAGATTAGCGCACGACCACGTCAGTCCCAAAATCGGTTGTCGGGGGACCATCAGGTCAGCAACCCGCGGGGCGCGCGGAGGGGCTCACTCGTCCTCGGCGAGGGTCAGCTCGATGCCGCCCACGAAGCCCGCGGAGAGGTTGTAGATGAACGCGCCGAGTGTCGCGAGGGCCGTGGCCAGGACCACGTCGATGACCGCGATGATCGTCGTGAACGTCAGGACGTGGGGGAGCGACAGGAACGCCTGCAGGTCGAAGCCGTTCGCCTCGTTCGAGCCGGTCGCCTCCGAGATCGTGCCGCCCACCGTCGAGAACACGCCCATCGCGTCCATGACCATCCACAGCACCGCCGAGGCGACGATCGTGCAGATGCCGAGCGCGATGGAGAGCAGGAAGCTGACCTTCATCACCGACCACGGGTCGGCCTTGGCCACCCGCAGCCGCGCCTTACGGGTGCGCGGCGCCGTCCGGGCGCCGGTACGCGGCCGCCGTACGGCACCGGCCGGCGGCTGCGCCGGATAGGCCTGCGGCGGGTGGTACGGCCCGGCGGGCTGCTCCGGATGCCGCACCCCGGGGAGCGGGGACGACGACTGTGCCTCGCCGGCCGCGGCCGGGCCTCGGGTGTCCGTCACGGTTCCCCCCTGGGATCCAGGTGTGCCGGAGGAGCCGTTCTCGGACACCTTCACCGGCTTCAGGTTGGTCGTGTGCGGGTCGGGCGGGCCCGCCGGGCCCGCCGCGTTCGCGGCGGAGCCACGGCCGCCGCCGTCCGTTTCCGTACCCGTGGAGGTACCGGCCGATCCGGCGCCCGTGGCTCCGCTCACGATGACTCACTCCTCGTGCTACTCGGCCGAGGGCGACTCACCCTCGTCCGTGCCGGCGGTCGCGGCACCCTCGGCGGGCTCGTCCACGACCACGTCGCCGTCGACTTCCTCCGCCTCGCGCCCCGCCTCGGCGTTACGTGCGATACCGACCACGGCATCGCGCTTGCCCAGGTTGATCAGTTGGACGCCCATGGTGTCACGGCCCGTCTCCCTGACCTCGTTGACTCGCGTACGAATCACGCCGCCGGAGAGGGTGATCGCGAGGATCTCGTCCGTCTCCTCGACGACCAGCGCGCCGACGAGCGAGCCACGATCCTCCACGATCTTGGCGGCCTTGATGCCGAGGCCGCCGCGGCCCTGGACGCGGTACTCGTCGACGGCGGTCCGCTTCGCGTACCCACCGTCGGTGGCAGTGAACACGAACGTACCGGGTCGAACAACATTCATGGACAGAAGTTCATCGCCCTCGCGGAAACTCATGCCCTTGACACCGGAGGTGGCGCGGCCCATCGGGCGCAGGGAGTCGTCGGAGGCGGTGAACCTGATCGACTGTGCCTTCTTGCTGATCAGAAGGAGATCGTCGTCGGCCGAGACGAGTTCGGCACCGATCAGTTCGTCGTCGCTGCCGTCCTCGCGCTCACGCAGGTTGATCGCGATCACAC
This sequence comes from Streptomyces sp. IMTB 2501, assembly GCF_001953885.1. Lineage (GTDB taxonomy): Bacteria > Actinomycetota > Actinomycetes > Streptomycetales > Streptomycetaceae > Streptomyces. The sequence continues at coordinate 22,020 of NZ_MQUS01000011.1, forward strand.
CGCCGGAGCGGGGCGAATCGTAATCCTTCAGAGGCGTCTTCTTGACCAAGCCGGACTTGGTGGCCAGCACCAGATACGGCGCCGCCTCGTAGTCACGGATGGCGAGGATCTCGGCGATCGCCTCGTCCGGCTGGAAGGCGAGCAGGTTCGCCACGTGCTGGCCGCGCGCGTCCCGGCCGGCCTCGGGCAGTTCGTACGCCTTCGCCCGGTACACCCGGCCCTTGTTGGTGAAGAACAGCAGCCAGTGATGGGTGGTGGAGACGAAGAAGTGGTCGACGATGTCGTCTTCCTTCAGCTTCGTGCCGCGCACGCCCTTGCCACCGCGCTTCTGGGCGCGGTAGTCGTCCGTCTTCGTCCGCTTGACGTAGCCGCCGCGCGAGACGGTGACGACGATGTCCTCCTCGGCGATCAGGTCCTCGATGGACATGTCGCCCTCGTACGGGATCAGCTTGGTCTTGCGGTCGTCGCCGTACTTCTCGACGATCGCGGCCAGTTCCTCGCTGACGATCCCGCGCTGGCGGACCGGGGAGGCGAGGATCTCGTTGTACTCGTTGATCTTCGCCTGGAGTTCGTCGTGCTCCTGGAGGATCTTCTGGCGCTCCAGGGCGGCCAGCCGGCGCAGCTGCATCTCAAGGATGGCGTTGGCCTGCTTCTCGTCGATCTCCAGGAGGCCCATCAGGCCGTCGCGCGCGACATCGGCGGTCTCACTGCGCCGGATCAGCGCGATGACCTCGTCGATGGCGTCCAGGGCCTTCAGCAGACCGCGCAGGATGTGCGCGCGCTCCTCGGCCTTGCGCAGCCGGAACCGGGTCCGGCGGACGATGACCTCGATCTGGTGCGTCACCCAGTGCCGGATGAACGCGTCCAGGGACAGCGTGCGCGGAACACCGTCGACCAGCGCCAGCATGTTGGCGCCGAAGTTCGTCTGCAGGTCCGTGTGCTTGTACAGGTTGTTCAGCACGACCTTGGCGACCGCGTCCCGCTTCAGGACGATCACCAGACGCTGGCCGGTGCGGGACGACGTCTCGTCGCGGACGTCGGCAATGCCGCCGATCTTGCCGTCCTTGACCAGGTCGGCGATCTTCTGCGCCAGGTTGTCCGGGTTGACCTGGTACGGCAGTTCGGTCACGACCAGGCACTGGCGGCCCTGGATCTCCTCGACCTCGACCACCGCGCGCATCGTGATCGAGCCGCGCCCGGTGCGGTACGCCTCCTCGATGCCCTTGCGGCCCACCACCAGGGCGCCGGTCGGGAAGTCCGGGCCCTTGATGCGCTCGATCAGGGCGTCGAGCAGCTCCTCGTGCGAGGCCTCCGGATTCTCCAGGTACCACTGGGCGCCGGCCGCGACCTCGCGCAGGTTGTGCGGCGGGATGTTGGTCGCCATACCGACCGCGATACCGGCCGAGCCGTTGATCAGCAGGTTCGGGAAGCGGGAGGGCAGGACGGTCGGCTCCTGGGAGCGGCCGTCGTAGTTGTCCGTGAAGTCGACGGTCTCCTCGTCGATGTCGCGGACCATCTCCATCGACAGCGGCGCCATCTTGCACTCGGTGTACCGCATGGCGGCCGCCGGGTCGTTGCCCGGAGAGCCGAAGTTGCCGTTGGAGTCCACCAGCGGCATCCGCATCGACCACGGCTGGGCGAGGCGCACCAGGGCGTCGTAGATCGAACTGTCGCCGTGGGGATGGTAGTTACCCATGACGTCACCGACCACGCGCGCGCACTTGTAGAAGCCGCGGTCGGGGCGGTAGCCACCGTCGTACATCGCGTAGAGCACGCGCCGGTGGACGGGCTTGAGGCCGTCCCGGACGTCGGGCAGCGCACGGGACACGATGACGGACATCGCGTAGTCCAGGTACGAGCGCTGCATCTCCGTCTCGAGCCCGACGGGCTCGACACGCATGACGACCTCGCCGCCCTCGGTCTCAGGGTTTTCCGGAGTGTTCTCGTCGGCCATTGCTGGTGAAGATCCTTCCTGGTGCGGTCAGCTGAGACCGACTCAGATGTCGAGGAAGCGGACGTCCTTGGCATTGCGCTGGATGAACTGGCGGCGGGCCTCGACGTCCTCGCCCATCAGGACCGAGAACAGGTCGTCGGCCTGGGCGGCGTCGTCCAGGGTGACCTGGCCGAGAACCCGGTGCTCCTGGTCCATGGTGGTCACGCGCAGCTCCTCGGCGTTCATCTCGCCGAGACCCTTGAAGCGCTGGATCGAGTCCTCCCTGACCCGCTTGCCGCGCTGGCGGCCCATCTCCAGCAGGGCGTCGCGCTCCCGGTCGGAGTACGCGTAGTCGACCTCGTCCCGGCCCCACTTGATCTTGTACAGCGGAGGACGCGACAGGAACACGTGCCCGGCCTCGACCAGCGGCCGCATGAAGCGGAACAGGAAGGTCAGCAGCAGGGTGTTGATGTGCTGGCCGTCGACGTCGGCGTCCGCCATCAGGATGATCTTGTGATAGCGGAGCTTCTCGATGTCGAAGTCCTCGTGCACACCCGTGCCGAAGGCCGAGATCAGCGCCTGGATCTCCTGGTTCTGCAGGATCTTGTCGATCCGGGCCTTCTCGACGTTGAGGATCTTGCCGCGGATCGGGAGGATCGCCTGGTACTGCGGGTTGCGGCCGGACTTGGCCGAGCCGCCGGCGGAGTCACCCTCGACGATGAAGATCTCGCACTTGATGGGGTCGTTCGACTGGCAGTCGGAGAGCTTGCCCGGCAGGGACGCCGTCTCCAGCAGGCCCTTGCGGCGGGTCAGGTCGCGGGCCTTGCGGGCCGCCACGCGCGCGGTGGCCGCCTGGATGCCCTTGCGGACGATGTCCGCGGCCTCGACCGGGTTGCGGTCCAGCCAGTCGTTGAGGTGTTCGTAGACCGCCTTCTGCACGAAGGTCTTGGCCTCCGTGTTGCCCAGCTTGGTCTTCGTCTGGCCCTCGAACTGCGGCTCGCTCAGCTTGACCGAGATGATCGCGGTCAGACCCTCACGGATGTCGTCACCGGTGAGGTTGTCGTCCTTCTCGCGCAACAGCTTCTTGTCGCGCGCGTACTTGTTGATCAGCGACGTGAGCGCGGCCCGGAAACCCTCTTCGTGAGTACCGCCCTCGTGGGTGTGGATGATGTTCGCGAAGGAGTACACACCCTCGCTGTAGCCGCTGTTCCACTGCATCGCGACCTCAAGGGACAGGCTCTTGTCCTTGTCCTCGGCCTCCAGGTCGATCACCGTCTGGTGAACGACCTCCCCCTTGCGGGAGTTGAGGTACTTCACGAAGTCGACGATGCCGCCCTCGTAGTGGTACGTGACCGACTTGACCTCGGCCTTCTCGTCGGCGCCCGCCTCGTCCGCGCCGCTGGTCGCCTTCGCCGACTCGCGCTCGTCGGTGAGCCGGAGCGTCAGGCCCTTGTTGAGGAAGGCCATCTCCTGGAAACGCCGCGACAGCGTCTCGAAGGAGTACTCGGTGGTCTCGAAGATGTCGGGGTCGGCCCAGAAGGTGACCGAGGTGCCGGTCTCGTCCGTCGCCTCGTGCTGGTCGAGCGGGGCCGTCGGGACACCGAGCTTGTAGTCCTGCGTCCAGCGGTGGCCGTCGGTCCTGATCTCGACGGCGACCTTCGTGGACAGCGCGTTCACGACGGACACACCCACACCGTGCAGACCGCCGGAGACGGCGTATCCGCCGCCGCCGAACTTGCCGCCCGCGTGCAGCACGGTCAGCACGACCTCGACGGCCGGCTTGCCCTCGGAGGGCACGATGCCCACCGGGATACCACGGCCGTTGTCGACGACCCGGACGCCGCCGTCGGCGAGGATCGTGACGTCGATCGTGTCCGCGTACCCGGCCAGCGCCTCGTCGACCGAGTTGTCGACGACCTCGTACACCAGGTGGTGCAGACCGCGCTCGCCCGTGGAACCGATGTACATGCCGGGCCGCTTGCGGACCGCGTCCAGCCCTTCGAGCACGGTGATGGCACTGGCGTCGTAGGCGGCGGAGGCTGCGGCCTCGCCGCTCACGGGGGCCTCGGCGGCCTCCCCGTTCACGCCGGCGTCGGTGGACGGGATGTTCTCGTTGGGGTTGCCGGAATCGGCCACGAAGCGCCCTTTCTGGCACAGCACGAGCCGGGCTCGTCGGCGGGTTGCCGGAGCGGCTGCGGCATGTTGCGTTGGTAAGCCTTGATCAGCGTTGCTCAGCTTTTCCCGGGCGGTCCCCACAATGGGGCGGGATTGTCTCCCAGTCTACCGGTAGCTCTGACATCGATGGGGGTTTGCCGGTACCTGAGTCCCCATGTGCCGCCCTGAACCAGCCTCGACCGGGTCCCGATATGCGGATGGGGGCTCCAAGGGGCTCACAGCGGCACTCAGCGCTTCGAGGCGTCAACCCTTGGCTACTGGGGGGTCAGATGGCCGTCCACACCCGTGTCAGGCGGCGATCGGCATCGGTCTACGGGGGGACGAACGGGGGTGCGCCGGGGGATACGACGGCACCTCCGGCCGACAGCGTGACGTGAGGTACGTCACGCGTAGGTGTCGCCGGGGCCAGAGCTGCCCGGAGCGCGCAGCGGGCCGTAGCGGCGGGCCGGGCCGCCGGGATTGAGCACCTTGATCATCCGCACGGTGCCGTGCCCCAGGTCCTCGTTGAGCCGGGCGACCAGCGCGGGCGCGAGATGGCGCAGCTGGGTCGCCCACGCCGTCGAGTCGCACTGCACGGTCAGCACGCGCTCGTCCTCGTCGTACCGCTGCGGCACACAGTGGTTGGCCAGGTCCGCGCCGACGATCTGCGGCCAGCGGCCCATGACGCCGCCCACCGCCGCGGGTGTCTCCCAGCCGCGCTCGGTCAGCAGCCGGTTGATCGCGGCGCCCAGCGCCATCGGGTCGCGGCCGTCGGCACGCGCACCGGAGCGCAGCCCGCCGCCACGCCGGGCCTGCTTCTTCTGCCGCGCCGCGTCGCCACGCGCGCGTGCCTGCTCCCGCGCCGCACGCAACGCCACGCGCGCGAGGTCGACACCGGAGGGCTCGGGCGCCTTCCTCGGCTGCTTGGGGCCGGGCTCGCCGATGCCGCCGGTGCTGTCGCTGCTCATACGCGCTCCACCGCCCCGTCGGCCACCGCATACCGCGCGCCGGCCAGTACGTCCGGTACGTCGTCGTCCACAGCGGCGGTGACCAGCACCTGCTCGCCGGGCGCGACCAGCTCGGCCAGCCGTTCGCGCCGGCGCGCGTCCAGCTCCGCGAAGACGTCGTCCAGGACCAGCACCGGCTCGTTGCCCTCGGCCCGCAGCAGGTCGTAGGAGGCCAGGCGCAGCGCGAGGGCATAGGACCAGGACTCGCCGTGCGAGGCGTACCCCTTGGCGGGCAGCTGACCGAGTTTGAGAATCAAATCATCCCGGTGGGGGCCCACGAGGGTGACACCGCGCTCGATCTCCTGCTTACGCGCCTCCGCCAGGGCGGCCATCAGCTGGGCGTAGAGATCCTCGCGCGCGTGGGCCTCACCGGGCGCGGACGGCTTGTACTCCAGGGTGATCGGCCCGCCGCCGGGGGCAAGCTGCTCGTACGCCTTGTCCGCGAGCGGCTGCAGCGCGGCGATGAGATCGAGCCGCTGGGCGAGCAGTTCGGCACCCGCGCGCGCGAGATGCTGGTCCCACACATCGAGGGTGGACATATCCATGGACCGCCCGCCGTGCCGGCGCGCGAGGGCGGCGGTCTTCAGCAGCGTGTTGCGCTGCTTGAGCACCCGCTCGTAGTCGGACCGCACCCCTGCCATGCGCGGCGACCGGGCGGTGATCAGCTCGTCGAGGAACCGCCGCCGCTCCCCGGGATCCCCCTTCACCAGGGCGAGATCCTCGGGCGCGAACAGGACCGTGCGGACGATGCCGAGGATGTCGCGGGGCCTGACCTGCGAGGACCGGTTGATGCGGGCGCGGTTGGCCCTGCCGGGGTTCAGCTCCAGCTCGACCAGCTGCTGCCGGTCGCCCTGCCGGACCTGCGCCCGGATGACGGCGCGCTCGGCGCCCATACGGACGAGGGGGGCGTCGGAGGCGACCCGGTGGCTGCCGAGGGTGGCGAGATACCCGACCGCCTCCACCAGGTTGGTCTTGCCCTGCCCGTTGGGGCCGACGAAGGCGGTGACGCCCGGGTCGAGCGGAACCTCGGCCCGGGCGTACGAGCGGAAGTCGGCCAGCGAAAGATGCGTGACGTGCATGGTCGTTTCGCCGGCCTTCCCCAGAGTGCTGATGAACTGTGGATACACGGGGCTCGCGAGGGCGGCCCTGTGGATCTGTGGATTACTTCTTCTCGACGGCATGGCCGCCGAACTGGTTGCGCAGCGCGGCGATCATCTTCATCTGCGGCGAGTCCTCCTGGCGCGAGGCGAACCGCGCGAACAGCGACGCGGTGATCGCCGGCAGCGGCACCGCGTTGTCGATCGCGGCCTCCACAGTCCAGCGTCCCTCACCGGAGTCCTGTGCATAACCGCGCAGCCCGTCCAGGTGCTCGTCCTCGTCGAGCGCGTTGACGGCGAGATCGAGCAGCCAGGACCGGATGACGGTGCCCTCCTGCCAGGACCGGAACACCTCACGGACGTCGGTGACGGAGTCGACCTTCTCCAGCAGCTCCCAGCCCTCGGCGTAGGCCTGCATCATCGCGTACTCGATGCCGTTGTGGACCATCTTCGCGAAATGGCCCGCGCCGACCTTGCCGGCGTGCACCGAGCCGAAGTCACCCTCCGGCTTCAGCGCGTCGAAGACCGGCTGCACCTTAGCTACGTTCTCGGCATCGCCGCCGTACATCAGCGCGTAGCCGTTCTCCAGCCCCCAGACGCCGCCGGACACACCGCAGTCCACGAACCCTATGCCCTTGGCGGCGAGTTCCTCGGCGTGCCTCTCGTCGTCCGTCCAGCGGGAGTTGCCGCCGTCCACGACCACGTCGCCGGGCTCCAGCAGCTCGGCGAGCTGGTCGATGGTCGACTGGGTGGGCTCGCCGGCCGGGACCATCACCCAGACCACGCGCGGACCGCTGAGCTTGCCCACAAGCTCTTCCAGACTGTGGACATCCGCGAGGTCCGCGTTGCGGTCGTATCCCAGGACGGTGTGGCCCGCGCGGCGGATCCGCTCGCGCATGTTGCCGCCCATCTTGCCGAGGCCGACGAGACCGAGCTCCATCAGTTGTGTTCCTTAGGTCGCTGTGTGGCGTGACAGACACCGAAGTGCCGAGCCGAGCCTAAACCCGCCCGTTCACGCACAGCTGTGGGCATACGCGCTCATGCGTTAGGCCCTTGACCTGCAGCTTCTCAATACGCTGCCGCAGCTGCGAGCCGTCGTACCCGCCTGGCTCCGCCCAGCCACAGCGCCGGGCACCCACAACAGGCACCCGGCGCTGTGGACGACGTCAGCCGCTGAGCCGCACCGGCATGATCAGGTACTTGTACGCGTCGTCGGCCTCCGCGTCCACCGCCGGCTTCCCACTGAGCAGCGCCGGCTTCGTGGACGTGGTGAACGACAGCTGAGCCACCGGGGAGTCGATCGCGCTCAGACCGTCCAGCAGGAACGTCGGGTTGAAGGCGATGGAGATGTCGTCGCCCTCCAGCTGGGCGTCGACCCTTTCCACAGCCTGTGCATCGTCACTGGACCCGGCCTCGAGGATCAGCACACCCTGCTCGAAGCTCAGCCGCACCGGGGTGTTCCGCTCGGCCACCAGCGCCACACGCTTGACGGCCTCCACGAAGGGCGCGGTCTCGATCACGGCGACGGAGTTGAACTCGGTCGGGAACAGCGTCCGGTACTTCGGCAGGTCACCTTCGAGCAGTCGTGTGGTCGTACGACGCCCTGCGCCCTCGAAACCGATCAGGCCCTCACCGGCGCCCGACCCGGACAGCGCCAGCGTCACGCTGTCACCGGCGCCGAGCGACTTGGCGGTGTCCAGGAGCGTCTTGGCCGGGACCAGGGCGACCGCGGAGGCCTCCGGGTTCTCCGGCTTCCACAGGAACTCACGGACCGCGAAGCGGTAGCGGTCGGTGGAGGCCAGGGTGACCGTGTCGCCCTCGATCTCGATGCGCACACCGGTGAGGACGGGCAGCGTGTCGTCACGGCCGGCGGCGATGGCCACCTGGGACACGGCGGCGGCGAAGACCTCGCCGGGGACGGTGCCCGTGGCGTTCGGCATCTGCGGCAGCGCCGGGTACTCCTCCACAGGCAGTGTGTGGAGGGTGAACCGTGAGGACCCACAGACCACGGTCGCCCGTACACCGTCTGTGGAAATCTCCACCGGGCGGTTGGGGAGAGCGCGGGAGATGTCGGCGAGCAGCCGGCCGGAGACGAGGACGGTGCCGTCCTCCTCGACCTCGGCCTCCACCGACACGCGCGCGGAGACCTCGTAGTCGAAGCTCGACAGGCTCAGCTGGCCGTCCTCGGCCTTGAGGAGGAGGCCCGCGAGGACAGGCGCCGGCGGACGGGCCGGGAGGCTGCGTGCCGCCCACGCCACTGCCTCCGCGAGTACGTCGCGTTCCACCCGGATCTTCACCGTAAGCCGCCTCCTGCTGTTGCTACTGAGTCCTCCGACTCGGTGTCACCGCCCACTGCGAAGGGAAGGACACCGGGGACCAGTCTGACGCACCGCACTGACAGTAGGTGCCCGTCGGGGTCAAGTCGCGCCGAGAGGCAGCCGGGCTCGAGACAGCGAGTTGTGCACAGGCCCCGCTTCAAAACGAATGCCGAACTCTCTCTAGTCGGGAGTAGTAGTAGGGCCTGTGGATACCGTGGATAACCTCGTTTGACCAGCTCAGAGGCGGAATTTTGTCCACCGGGCCTGTGGGTGGAGGCAGTGGACAACCAGGTGTCTCTGTGGAGAACAGAAAGTTCTGCACACACCGCCCACAGCCCGAGGGCAGTTCTCCCCAGCTGCGTCCCCAGGTTTACCCACGTTTCCCACACCCCAATCCGGCACCTTCGTGTGACGGCTTTCACTCGAGGCGGTGATCGGGTGCGTCGCGTTGCCGAACAGTGGACAGCCATGTGGAGAAGCTGGGGATCACTGGGGACAACCGACCTCAGCCTGTGGGTCGCCGGTGGACAACTCCGTGCACAGCCTGTGGATCTTCCTTCTGTCCACAGTCTGTGGAGATCGTTCGTCCACGATTCCACAGGCAGCTGAGCTGGGCGAATGCCATATGAACAGACCCCCTGTGGACACTGTTCGGGACAACTCCCCAGTCCCCAGGATGTGGACGGAAGAAAGTCGGCGAATCTGTGGAGAGTGGCCGTAACCCGGCACGAATTCGAACAGCCGACGACGAACGAGCAACACTCCACAGGCGATGAGCTGTCGCCTCACAGGCTCGCTGAGGCGGCCCCCGCTCTGCGGCGGCGGTCGCGGCGGCACCCTGCGCCCGCCGGCAAGGGACAGCGAAGGGCGCCCCCGGGATGCGGTGTCCCGAAGGCGCCCTCAGCGTCGGCGTACAGGCCGAGTCAGCCGCGCGTCACCCGTTCTTGATGCGGTTCGTCAGCTCGGTGACCTGGTTGTAGATGGACCGCCGCTCAGCCATCAGCGCACGGATCTTGCGATCGGCATGCATGACGGTCGTGTGGTCACGCCCCCCGAACTGCGCCCCGATCTTCGGCAGCGACAGATCGGTCAGCTCCCGGCACAGATACATCGCGATCTGCCGCGCGGTGACCAGCGCCCGCCCGCGCGAGGTCCCGCACAGGTCCTCCACCGTCAGCCCGAAGTAGTCCGCGGTGGCCCCCATGATCGCCGTCGCGGTGATCTCGGGGGCGCTGTCCTCGCCGCCGGGGATCAGGTCCTTCAGGACGATCTCCGTCAGGCCGAGGTCCACCGGCTGCCGGTTGAGCGACGCGAACGCCGTCACCCGGATCAGCGCACCCTCCAGCTCACGGATGTTCCGTGAGATCCGGGAGGCGATGAACTCAAGCACCTCCGGCGGGGCGTTGAGCTGCTCCTGCACCGCTTTCTTACGGAGAATCGCGATACGCGTCTCCAGCTCGGGCGGCTGGACGTCGGTGATCAGACCCCACTCGAAACGGTTCCGCAGCCGGTCCTCCAGCGTGACCAGCTGTTTCGGCGGCCGGTCGGAGGAGAGCACGATCTGCTTGTTGGCGTTGTGGAGCGTGTTGAAGGTGTGGAAGAACTCCTCCTGCGTCGACTCCTTGTCCGCGAGGAACTGGATGTCGTCGACGAGCAGGATGTCCATCTCGCGGTAGCGCTTGCGGAAGCTGTCGCCCTTGCCGTCGCGGATGGAGTTGATGAACTCGTTGGTGAACTCCTCCGAGCTGACGTACCGCACGCGCGTGCCCGGGTAGAGGCTTCGCGCGTAGTGCCCGATGGCGTGCAGCAGATGCGTCTTGCCGAGCCCCGACTCCCCATAGATGAAAAGGGGGTTGTACGCCTTTGCCGGTGCCTCGGCGACGGCCACCGCGGCCGCGTGCGCGAACCGGTTGGAGGCGCCGATGACGAACGTGTCGAAGAGGTACTTCGGATTCAGCCGGGCTGTCGGCTCTCCGGGACCGCTCGCCGGCGCCGGCTGGGCGGCCAGCGGGCCGGGGGCGCCGGTCGAGGGCAGGTCCGGGCGCCCGGGGCCGCCGCGATGCGCCGGGCCGCCGGCCGCCGACTGCTCGGGCAGCTCACGACGGACGGGGTCGCGCTGGTCGTACTCGGTCCGGGACGGGTCGTACTCGGGGCGGGCGGTGTCGTAGTCCGGGCGCCCCGAGTCGTAGTCCGCGCGCGGGCTGTCGTAGTCGCCGCGTGGACTGTCGTACTCGGCGCGCTGCTGCTCGTACGACGGCCGGTCCATGCCCTGCGGGCGGTAGTCCGAGGTCGGCGAGCCGTATGCGTCGGAGCCTGAGCCATAGGCGTCCTGGGACGACGGCGACGCGTACGGGTCGCGCTCGGGGAAGCCGAGCCGCGGCTGCTGCCAGCCGTACTCGTCCTGCCCGGGCCGCGGCCAGGCGCCGGGCTCACGGCGCTGGTACTCCGAGGGATACGCCGGGCGTACGACGGGGAGCTGGTCGGGGCGGCCGGTGGGCAGCTGGTCGGCGCGGTGCTGGTCGGCCGACGGCTGCTCGGCGGCACGGTGGCGGCCGTAGCCCTCGTACGACCGTTCTTCGTACGAGGGGCCGGACGGCAGCTCCGGCTCCTCGTAGCGCGGTTTGGGCGGCTGCTGCACCGGCGCTGCGGGGGCCGGCGGCTCGCCCGCGGAGTCGTCCACGGTGATCGCGATGCGGATGGGGCGGCCGCACTCGCGGCTCAGCGTCTCGCTGACGACCGGCGCGAGACGACCCTCCAGTACGCCTTTCGCGAATTCGTTCGGTACGGCGAGCAGAGCGGTGTCCGCCACCAGCGCGAGCGGCTGGCAGCGCCGGATCCAGTGTTCGTCCTTCGCCTCGACACCCTGTCCGCGGCCCTCTCCGAGGAGCTGCTCCAGTACTCGTGGCCACACTGCGGCAAGATCGGCAGGTACGTCAGCCACAGGGCACGCTCTCTCACAGGTCCCACGAACGTGTGATCGCGAGACGGGTCGGGGTGTACATCGGGTGGTCGGTGGGTCAAACCCGCCGGGGCGGGGGACAAAAGAACGAATCGGAGTTCAGCCACGGTAGTCAGCGCGGCGGGTGCGGTTCAAGTTGTTGTCCCCAGCCTGTGGATAGTGTCTCTCCGTGACCCCCGGTTTGACCGGATGGCGTAGCCCCGCGTACCGTAACCAGGTCGAGTTGTCGATGGCTGCTGCCGCCTGCCTCCGAAGGGCACAGGTCACGTCAGGTGATCGGGAAGCGGTGCACTCGGGCGTGAAGCGAGCTACTCGTGGGCGCACGGTGACAGCCAAGACGGCACCCGCCACCACCGATTTGATTTCTGGAGCCCCCGAGTGAGCAAGCGCACCTTCCAGCCGAACAACCGTCGTCGCGCGAAGACCCACGGCTTCCGGCTGCGTATGCGCACCCGTGCCGGCCGCGCGATTCTCGCGTCCCGCCGTAGCAAGGGTCGCGCCCGCCTGTCCGCCTGATCCCGATCAGGTCATGACGTCGTGCTGCCCACCGAGAACCGGCTGAGGCGGCGCGAGGATTTCGCGACCGCGGTCCGACGAGGACGCCGGGCAGGACGCCCGACTCTCGTCGTCCACCTTCGTAGCGGTGCCACGGACCCGCACGCGCCTGGGGAGAGCGCTCCCCCGACGCGTGCGGGTTTCGTCGTGAGCAAGGCCGTGGGTGGCGCGGTCGTGCGCAACAAAGTGAAGCGCAGACTGCGCCATCTGATGCGTGACCGTATCGCCCTGTTCCCCCCCGGTAGCCTGGTAGTCGTACGAGCGCTGCCCGGAGCGGGCGACGCAGACCATGCACAGCTGGCCCGAGACCTGGACGCCGCTCTTCAGCGGCTACTGGGAGGGGGCGCGCGATGAAGTACCCGCTGCTGGCTCTGATCAAGCTGTACCAGTGGACGATCAGTCCACTGCTGGGGCCGGTGTGCAAGTACTACCCGTCGTGCTCCCGCTACGGCTACACGGCCATTGACCGGCACGGTGCGATCAAGGGCACGGCACTGACCGCCTGGCGCATCCTCCGGTGCAATCCGTGGTCGCTGGGCGGTGTGGACCATGTTCCGCCGCGCAAGCGTCCCCGGTGGCACGAAATGCTGCGCAACGCTTGGCGCGCACGCAAGGGCGGGCCCTCCGCCGGCGAACCGGCCACCGAAGCGAAGCCCCCTTCCGGGCTTCCTTCGAGCCCGGCCGCAGAGACCTCGTCCCATGCCCAAGGAGCATGATTAGTGGACACGATTGCCAGCCTCTTCAGCTTCATCACGACACCCGTTTCCTGGGTCATCGTCCAGTTTCACTCGGTGTACGGGAAGATCTTCGGTCCCAACACCGGATGGGCCTGGGGCCTGTCCATCGTGTCCTTGGTGATCCTGATCCGAATCTGCCTGATCCCGCTCTTCGTGAAGCAGATCAAGGCCACCCGGGCGATGCAGACGCTCCAGCCCGAGATGAAGAAGATCCAGGAGCGCTACAAGAACGACAAGCAGCGCCAGTCCGAAGAGATGATGAAGCTGTACAAGGAGTCGGGTACCAACCCGCTCTCCTCGTGCCTTCCCATCCTGGCGCAGTCCCCGTTCTTCTTCGCCCTGTACCACGTGCTCAACGGCATCGCGACGGGCAAGACGATCGGCGTCATCAACGAGCCGCTGCTTGCCAGCGCCCGTCAGGCGCATATCTTCGGTGCCCCGCTGGCCGCGAAGTTCATGGACAGCTCGGACAAGGTCGCGGCGCTCGGCGCCACGCTGACCGACGTCCGGGTCGTGACCGCGGTCATGATCGTCCTGATGTCGTTCTCGCAGTTCTACACGCAGCGCCAGCTGATGACGAAGAACGTCGACACGACGGTGAAGACGCCGTTCATGCAGCAGCAGAAGATGCTGATGTACGTCTTCCCGGTCATGTTCGCCGTCTTCGGTATCAACTTCCCGGTCGGTGTCCTCGTCTACTGGCTGACCACCAACGTGTGGACCATGGGCCAGCAGATGTACGTCATCCACAACAACCCGACCCCGGGTTCCAAGGCTCAGGCCTCCTACCTGGAGCGCCTGACCAAGCACGTCACGCACCACGGCAAGGTCCGCCGCCGGAGCGAGAAGACCATCGTCAAGGCGATCGTCGCCAAGGGCCGCGACCGCAATGAGTTCGAGCGTAAGTTCATCAACGCGCTGAACAAGGCCGGTCTCGCCGCCCAGGCCGACGGCACCGTGCTGAAGAGCGTGGCCCAGGCCGAGGCACAGACCGAGGACGGCGCGGAGACCACCTCGGCGGCGACCGGCGCCGCGGCCCGGCGTCAGCAGCCCAAGCGCCAGTCCAAGGCCCAGCGTCAGTCCGGCGGGCCCAAGCAGGCCGGTGGGACCACTTCGTCCGCCTCGCTGGAGAAGTCCGACGAGCCCGCCGCACCCGAGCAGGCCCCGAAGCCCGGCTCCGGCACCCGCAGCAAGGCCCAGTCCGGCCAGCGCAAGGGTGGCCCGCAGCGGCCCAAGTCCCCGTCCAAGAAGTAAGAAGGAGCCCATCCCGTGACGGAAGGCACCACCCCTGCCGCTGCCGAGGGTGCAGACACCCTCTCCCGCCTGGAGCAGGAGGGTGAGATCGCGGCGGACTACCTGGAGGGTCTGCTGGATATCGCCGACCTCGACGGCGATATCGACATGGACGTCGAGGCCGACCGAGCCTCCGTGTCGATCATCAGCGACACCGGCGGCCGCGACCTGCAGAAGCTGGTCGGCCGGGACGGCGAGGTGCTGGAGGCACTGCAGGAGCTGACGCGTCTGGCCGTGCACCGGGAGACCGGCGACCGCAGCCGGCTGATGCTGGACATCGCGGGTTACCGGGCCAAGAAGCGCGCCGAGCTGTCCGAGATCGGCGCCAAGGCGGCCGCCGACGTCAAGAACACCGGCGAGCCCGTCAAACTCAAGCCGATGACGCCTTTCGAGCGCAAGGTCGTGCACGACGCGGTCAAGGCCGCAGGACTGCGCAGCGAGTCCGAGGGCGAGGAGCCGCAGCGGTTCGTCGTCGTGCTGCCCGCCTGATCGGCCCCCACGTTTTACCGGCCCCGTCTGTAGAGCAGACGGGGCCGAACTTTGTCAGCCTGGTAGTTCTGGTGGCCGGTGCGCGAAGCGCCGGCGCTGTACGGAAGGACGGTCCCCGTGACGGAGGCAGCGGAGCTTCCCCCCGTGCCCGAACAGGCGCGGGAAGTGTTTGGTGATCGCTTCGCCGATGCGGTCCGCTACGCGGAGCTGCTCGCCGAGGCGGGCGTGCAGCGTGGCCTGATCGGCCCGCGGGAAGTGCCCCGCCTGTGGGAGCGGCATCTGCTGAACTGCGCGGTGCTCTCCGAGGCTGTCCCCGAGGGCGTAACGGTCTGCGATGTCGGCTCCGGCGCCGGACTGCCGGGCATTCCGCTGGCCCTGGTCCGGGACGACCTGAACATCACCCTGTTGGAGCCGCTGCTGCGGCGCACCAATTTCCTCACCGAGGTCGTCGAGCTGCTCGGCCTGGACCACGTCACCGTCGTGCGGGGGCGTGCCGAGGAAGTCCTGGGCAAGCTTCCGCCGGTCCATGTGGTGACCGCCCGGGCCGTGGCCCCGCTGGACCGTCTGGCCACCTGGGGCATCCCGCTGCTGCGCCCCTACGGCGAGATGCTCGCGCTCAAGGGGGACACCGCCGAGGAAGAACTGAAGGCCGCGGCCACGGCCCTCAGCAAGCTCGGCGCGGTGGAGACGTCCATCCTGCACGTGGGCGAGGGAATCGTGGATCCGCTGTCCACTGTCGTGCGGGTCGAGGTCGGCGAGAGCCCCGGCGGTGTGCGGTTCGCGGCGAAGCGGGCGAAGGCGGCCCGCGCCGGCCGCGCCCGTCGGCGTCGGTAGCGCTGAGGATCGCTGAGTCCGAGGGAGGCGTCCATGCTGAGAGGCGTGGGCGCCTCTGATCCGTCCTGACGACGAGACGTACTCCACACAAGCTGCCAAACCTACGCAGGCCGGAGTGTCGCGAAGATTCGGTCGCCGCCGCTGTGCATCGTGTTTCACGTGAAACGTCGCTCACTGTTGCACGGCATCATCAGCCGCGGCCGCGCCGCGGCCGAACCTCGCGACCGCAAGCCCCTGGGTTCTCTGGGCGAGGATCCCGTCTCTCAGGGCGCTCCGTCCCTCTCCAGGGGCACGGAGTTGCCCACAGAGGTGGAATTCTCCACAGAACACCAGGCCTCACTGGTTCACGACCCCGAAGGCATGGGAGGCTCTGTTCATTGCGAGCCTGAAGTCGAGGAGAGTGAATCCTTGCGGTCCGACGCCAACATCGCGGGACCGATGACCGATCCGGTCCCCGGTCCCCGTACCGAGTCGATGGGGGCGGATGTTTCACGTGAAACACCGCCTCCGATGGACGACACTCCCATCGGCCGTGCGGCCCAACTGGCGGTAGAGGCTCTGGGCCGCGCCGGCGAAGGTCTGCCGCGACCGGAGCAGACCCGAGTCATCGTGGTCGCCAACCAGAAGGGCGGCGTGGGCAAGACGACGACGACCGTCAACCTCGCTGCTTCGCTGGCTCTGCACGGCGGCCGTGTTCTGGTGATCGACCTCGACCCGCAGGGCAACGCGTCCACCGCCCTAGGCATCGATCACCACGCCGAAGTCCCTTCCATCTACGACGTGTTGGTGGAGAGCAAGCCCCTGGCCGAGGTCGTCCAGCCGGTCCCCGACGTCGAAGGCCTCTTCTGCGCCCCTGCCACCATCGATCTCGCCGGTGCGGAGATCGAGTTGGTGTCCCTGGTGGCCCGTGAGAGCCGACTGCAGCGCGCGATCCAGGCGTACGAGCAGCCGTTGGACTACGTCCTCATCGACTGCCCGCCCTCGCTCGGCCTGTTGACGGTCAACGCGCTGGTGGCGGGCCAGGAGGTGCTCATCCCGATTCAGTGCGAGTACTACGCACTCGAGGGTCTGGGCCAGCTGCTGCGGAACGTCGACCTGGTACGGGGGCACCTCAACCCCACGCTGCATGTGTCGACCATCCTGCTCACCATGTACGACGGGCGGACGCGTCTTGCCTCCCAGGTCGCAGAAGAGGTGCGCACCCACTTCGGTGACGAGGTGCTGCGGACGAGCATTCCCCGCTCGGTCCGTATCTCCGAGGCGCCGAGCTACGGGCAGACGGTGCTGACTTACGATCCTGGATCGAGCGGTGCCCTCTCGTATCTTGAGGCGGCCCGAGAAATCGCGCTGAAGGGCATCGGCATCAGCTATGACGCGAGCCAGGCCCACCTCAGCGCCCAGAACGACCCAAGCATGGTGGAGGGGATCCAGTGAGTGAACGACGGAGGGGGCTGGGTCGTGGCCTTGGCGCACTGATCCCCGCTGCCCCGACCGAGAAGACCCCGGCTCCGGCTGCGCTGGGAGGCGGAGCCTCCACCTCCCCCGCAGCCGTCCCGGTGCTGACGAGCGACCGCGGGGTGGCCGCAGCGAAGGTGGCCACATTGCCGCCTGTTTCACATGAAACCGAGGAGCCCCCGGCAAGCCCTGTCATGGAGACGCCGGCTCCTCCGCTGGGGGCGCACTTCGCCGAGATCCCTCTCGACGCGATCTCGCCCAACCCGCGCCAGCCGCGTGACATCTTCGACGAGGACGCGTTGCACGAGCTGGTCACCTCCATCAAGGAGGTCGGTCTCCTGCAGCCCGTCGTCGTGCGGCAGCTGGGGCCAGCCCGCTATGAGCTGATCATGGGCGAGCGCCGCTGGCGCGCCTGCCGTGAGGCCGGCCTGGAGGCCATCCCGGCGATCGTCCGGGCCACGGAGGACGAGAAGCTCCTTCTGGACGCGCTGCTGGAGAACCTGCACCGCGCCCAGCTGAACCCGCTGGAGGAGGCCGCTGCCTACGACCAGTTGCTGAAGGACTTCAACTGCACGCATGACCAGCTGGCCGACCGGATCGGGCGCTCTCGGCCCCAGGTCTCCAACACGCTGCGTCTGCTGAAGCTCTCGCCCACGGTCCAGAAGCGGGTCGCTGCCGGAGTCCTCTCCGCCGGCCATGCCCGAGCACTGCTGTCAGTGACGGACCCCGAGGAGCAGGACCGACTGGCTCACCGCATCGTGGCCGAGGGGCTGTCGGTGCGAGCCGTCGAGGAGATCGTGACCCTCATGGGCTCGCGGCCCCAGAAGCCGCAGCGTTCCAAGGGGCCGCGCGCCGGTTCCCGGCTCTCCCCGGCGTTGAACGAGCTGGCGACCCGACTGTCGGACCGCTTCGAGACCCGGGTGAAGGTCGACCTCGGTCAGAAGAAGGGCAAGATCACCGTCGAGTTCGCCTCCGTGGACGATCTCCATCGGATCCTGGGCACGCTCGCTCCCGGCGAGGGGCCGGTTCTGCCACAGGAACTTCAGGAGGAGGCGACAGAGGAGCAGGACGACTGAGCCTGCGCCTCTCAGCCGCGCAGGGAGCGGACTGTGTCCGGTGTGTACCGGAACACGGCCCGCTCTTTGCTTTGAGGCTGTATCGAGCGAATCGCTTCGTGGATACGATGCGAACGGTTATGGCGCATCCACCGGACAGCATCTGCATCTCTGAGTGGGGAGTCGGGAGCCATGCGATCGATGAGCCGCACCGGACTGGTGAGCGCGGGCCTGAGTCTTGGAGCGGTCGGCGGTTTCGTCGGCAGCCTGCTCAGGGAACGGAGCGCTCTGACAGCCGCTCGTGATGCGGCGGGCGAAGGAAGCGAGGAACAGCCTTCATGGGGCGTCGGCTTGTGCCGCTCACGCTGGACAACCTTCAGGACCTTCCCCCACGCTGTCGCTCGTGCGTCTTCTGGGAGCTCGACCCCGTCAGCGGAGAAGCGGCCGTAAACGCGGGCACCTCGGCGGTGGAGAAGGAGGCCTGGATTTCCGCCGTCCTCTTGGACTGGGGCTCGTGCGGCCGGGTGGTGTACGTCGATGACTTGCCGGTCGGCTTCGTGCTCTACGCACCCCCGGCCTACGTCCCGCGCTCGACGGCCTTCCCCACGAGTCCGGTCTCGCCGGACGCCGTACAGCTGATGACGGCATTCGTCATGCCCGGCTATCAGGGACAGGGGCTGGGCCGAGTGCTGGTGCAGACGGTCGCCAAGGATCTGCTGCGCCGGGGGTTCAAGGCGATAGAGGCCTTCGGTGACGCCCGCTGGAAGGAACCCGCCTGCATACTGCCGGCGGACCATCTGCTGGCCGTGGGCTTCAAAACGGTCCGACAGCACCCCAAGCACCCCCGGCTGCGGCTGGAGCTGCGGTCGACGCTCTCCTGGAAGGAGGACGTGGAGCTGGCACTCGACCGGCTCCTGGGAGCCGTCCAGAAGGAGCCGGCGTTGAGGCCCCTGTAGAGGACGGGACCGTGGCAGGCACGGGAGTCAGCCCGCATGCAAATGGGCCAACCCACAGGGGTTGGCCCATTCGTGTTTCACGTGAAACGTCAGTCGGCGATGAAGTCCGCGAGGTCCTTCTCGATCGCTGCCTTCGGCTTGGCGCCGACGATGGTCTTGGCGACCTCGCCGCCCTGGTAGACGTTCAGGGTCGGGATGGACATGACGCCGTACTTGGCGGCCGTCGCCGGGTTCTCGTCGATGTTGAGCTTGACGATCTCGATCTTGTCGCCGTGCTCGGCGGCGATCGCCTCAAGGGACGGGGCGATCTGGCGGCACGGACCGCACCAGGCGGCCCAGAAGTCCACCAGGACCGGCTTGTCGCTCTTGAGGACGTCCTCGTCGAAGGAAGCGTCGGTCACATTCTTCAGGTCGGCCACAGCGGGCTCCTCAACTTGATCGTGCGGTGGGGCGGGGGAAGGAGAAGATCAGACGCGGCGGTCTTCTCGGGTCAGGCCTTGTTCTCGTCCGCAAGGGCAGCGAGGAAGCGCTCGGCGTCCAGAGCGGCGGAGCAGCCGGTGCCGGCCGCCGTGATCGCCTGGCGGTAGGTGTGGTCGACCACGTCGCCGGCGCCGAAGACACCGCTCAGGTTGGTCTGGGTCGACGGGGAGGCGACCTTCAGGTAGCCCTCGTCGTCCAGGTCCAGCTGGCCCTTGAAGAGCTCGGTGCGCGGGTCGTGGCCGATCGCGATGAACAGACCCGTCACAGGCAACTCCGACAGCTCGCCGGTCTTGACGTTGCGCAGCTTCAGACCCGAGAGCTTCTGGTCGCCCTGGATCTCGGCGACCTCGCTGTCCCAGACGAACTTGATCTTCGGGTCGTTGAAGGCCCGCTCCTGCATCGCCTTGGAGGCGCGCAGGCTGTCCCGGCGGTGGACGATCGTCACGGACTTGGCGAACCGAGAGAGGAAGGTGGCCTCCTCCATCGCGGTGTCACCGCCGCCGATCACGGCGATGTCGTGGTCCCTGAAGAAGAACCCGTCACAGGTGGCGCACCAGGAGACACCACGACCAGAGAGGGCGTCCTCGTTGGGCAGGCCCAGCTTGCGGTGCTGGGAGCCGGTGGTGACGATGACGGCCTTCGCCTTGTGGACCGTGCCGGCGGTGTCCGTGACCGTCTTGATCTCACCGGCCAGGTCGACGGAGACGACGTCGTCCGGGATGAGCTCGGCACCGAAGCGCTCGGCCTGCGCCCGCATGTTGTCCATGAGCTCGGGGCCCATGATGCCGTCGCGGAAGCCCGGGAAGTTCTCCACCTCGGTGGTGTTCATCAGCGCGCCACCGGCAGTGACGGCGCCCTCGAACACCAGGGGCTTCAGCGACGCTCGCGCGGTGTAGAGCGCCGCCGTGTAGCCTGCGGGCCCGGAGCCGATGATGATCACGTTACGGACGTCGCTCACGGCTTGATTCCTCGTCTCTGGTCTGCGTCAGTCGACCGGTGCGAGCCCGTTTCCGAGCTCTCACCCCACCCAACGGATCCTACGGGGCGCGCATTCCCGGTGTGTCAGGGCACACGCCCACTGCCCGGGGACTGACGGACCGGTCCAGCAGACTCAGGTCCGGGGGAAGGAGTGCTTCAGAAGCACCGTGCCAGCGGTGCCGGGCTGCTGCCGCATGCAGGCCGCATCGACGATATAGGCCGTGACCTGTGCGCTGTCGCTGGCATCGGGCACCACGACGAGATAGGCGGACTTCCCGTCGTACGTTCCCGTCTTGGCGCCCAGGACGTCGTCGCCCTGGTGAAGCGCCAACCGGACGCAGTCGGGGACAGCGACATCCGTCTGGATCAAGGTGTTCGCGCTCTCGGTCGACTGAGGGGTGTTCCGCTCGGATTCGAGGCCCGATCGAGGCCGCTGGGTGCCGGAACCCCGCTGGGACTTCTTCTCGGTGGCGAGCAGACCCTTCACCTGGCTTTGGACAGTGGTACCGGAGAACGGCCCGACGGAAGCCGTCGGCCTTCCATGTGCGGTGGTGTCGGAGCCGTGATCGACGAGCGACTGCAGCACCAGCGACCCGGCCCCGAGGACGGCCGCGGTGAGGACAGCCCCGAGGACCACATGGCGGCGGCGCCGGCCTCGCTCGCGCCCCTTGCGGCCCGGACCGGTCGCCGCCTGCGGGCGCCCGGCGGGCCGGTCGGAGGGTCGGTCGCAGAGAGGCGATGTTTCACGTGAAACATGGCCCTCGCCGCCCTCACGGCCCGGCTCCGTCGCTGAGGAGGCCTGGGCGCTCAGCGGCTGCGGAGCGGAGGCGCCGAGCAGTGCCTCCGCGGCCAGGGCGGCATCGATACGACCGGCCACGTCGGCCGGCATGCGCTCTGTTTCCGACACGGATCCCAGCAGCCCCCGGATCCCCTCCAGTGAGGTATGGACGTCCGCACACAGCTCGCACGCGTCCAGGTGCTGTCGTATGTCCCTGCTGCGGTCCGGAGGGAGAAGGCCTTCGGCGAGGTCGGAGATCTCCTCGACGTCCGGGTGCCCGGCCGTGTCTGTCGTGGAAGTCACGCTCGCCCACCTCCGCCCTTCACTACGGCTGAATCGCTCGGTCCCGTGTTCTCAGGGCTTCTTCCGTTGGGAGACCCCGTTGCCGGTGGGACGGATGTCCCGTGCACCCGGTTCCGTCCCGCGCCGGGTTCTTTTCCGCTTCCGGGACCTTTTCCGGGACCTTCGGGCCGTAGATGGGTGAGGAGAGGCAGCAGCCGGGCTCTGCCCCGGGCGCACCGGCTCTTGACCGTGCCCGTCGGTACATCGAGGATCCGGGCGGCCTCGGCCACGGGATATCCCTGCATGTCCACCAGGACCAGGGCGGCCCGCTGGTCGTGCGGGAGTGTGCCCAGCGCCTCGAAGAGCTGGCGTTGCACATCGTTCCGCTCGGCCGGCGCCGAGGCCGACTCGTGGGGCTCCAGCAGCTGCTCCAGCCGCTCCGTGTCGTCGACCGGCGAGGTCTTCCGCGAGGCAACCTTGCGGGCACGGTCCAGGCAGGCGTTCACCGTGATCCGGTGCAGCCATGTCGTGACCGCCGACTGGCCCCGGAAGGTATGCGCGGCCCGGTAGGCCGACACCAGGGCGTCCTGGACCGCGTCAGCGGCCTCCTCACGGTCCCCCAGCGTCCGCAGAGCGACCGCCCACAGCCGATCCCGATGCCGCCGCACGATCTCGCCGAAGGCATCGGGATCGCCTTCCACATGACGGGCGAGCAGAACCTTGTCGCTCACCCGGTCGTATCCGGCGCCTTCCGTCATCTGCCCCTCCGGTCCGGGTGAGACGTCAGCCCGTGAACTGCACTTCGCTGATGCCCTGCTTGTAGCCGGCCTGGGCGTACGCGGCCGCGTCAGGACCGGAGTACGGCACAGCCGTCAGCCACACGAGGACATACTGCGTCTTCACCGACTTGGTGACCTTCACCGTAGCCGTGGTGCCTCTGGTCGTGACCTTGCCGATCTTGACCATCGAGTCGAGTGACGACGGTGACAGTGAGTCTGCCGCGTACAACTCGATGGTCGTGTGATCGCCGGGGTAGCGCAGCCCGATGGTGGCAGCGTTGACCTGCTTGGCCGAGCCTAGGTCGTAGACGATGCCGACCCCGGGCTTGTAGGGCGCGATCGGGGGACCCTCGTTGAAGGTCTTGGTCCGCCAGTAGGTGGTCGTGTTGCCGTCGTAGGTCTTCTGGACGTCGCCGGGGTGCTGGGGGTCTCCCTTGGCGACGAACTCCTGGCTGCCCTTGATGCTTATCGGCGCCGACTTGGCCTTCGCGGCGCCCTTGTCGCCGTCGCCGTTCTGCTGGCTCTTGTTGGTGTCGTCGGACTTGCCGCCCTGGTCCATGAGCGCGTCCGCCAACTGCCAGCTGCCCAGGCCGAGGGCGGCGATGAGGAGGGCGGACACCGCCCACTTCAGAGCCTTGCCGGTGCGGCTCTGCAGCGGGGGCGGCGGGGTCGCGATCGGCTGGGTGACGCCGGGGCGCGGCGCCTGGCGGCCGTATGTGCCCTGCTGGTAGGTCGTGCGCTGGTACTCCGGCGGGGCCGTGAACGCCGGCTCCGGCGGGCGGATGCGTGGCATCTCGCCGATCGCCTTCACCAGCTCCTCCGGCGTGGTGCACGCGGCCTCGTGCCGGGAGGCGGTGGCCCCGTCGTTGGCGAGCGCGCGCATGGCCAGTTCCGACAGGCCCCGGTGCACACCGGCCCGCACCTGGTCCGGTGCGATGAGGCCGACGCCCTTGGGCAGACCGGACAGGCCGTACGCGTCGCTCGGGTAGGGCCAGCGCTGGGTGAGCGCCGCGTACAGCAGGGCGCCGATCGCCTCGGTGTCGGTGCGCTGCGGGGTGTCCGAGCTGATGCCGCGCAGCGCGGCGTTCACGGCGAGGCCCCGGATGCGCCACTGGCCGGTCGAGGTGCGCAGCACGGCGTTCGGGTTCAGCCGCAGATGGGCGAGGCCCTCACGGTGCGCGGCGGCCATCGCGGAGGCGATCTGACTGACCATCTGGTAGGCGTCGTGCGGCTCCAGGGGGCCGGGGGCAAGGAGCGTGGTCAGCTCGGTGGCGTCGGGCAGCCACTCGTGCACGACGTAGACGAGATCGTTCTCCTCGACGGCGTCGAGGACCTGGACGAAACGGGGATCGCCGAGCAGCGCGGAGGAACGGGCGGCAGCCAGGACGGAACGGGCCCGCGTGTGGTCCGCGGGCAGGATATGGACGCCGACGGCTCGACGGAGCTTCTCGTCGACCGCACGCCAACTGCTGAATCCGTCCAGACGGGTGACGCACTCCTCCAGCCGGTAGCGTCTGGCGAGCTTGTGACCGCTGTGCAGTTCGGGAGGCGAGGCCTTCGTCCCGGGACCCTCGGTCCCGCCGCTCCCCTGTGCCTCGTCGCTGTCCGTGTCCCGCTCCGGGTTCTTGGCCACCCCGTCGGCCGTGGACTGGTCCGCCTTGGCGGTCAGCGGCTGCTCGCCGCTGTTGTCTGCCACGTCGACGGCAGCCGTGCTCCGTTCCGCCACCGTCGTCCCTGCCTCCCCATCTGTTGCACGCTGTCCGACGCCGAAACCAATTGTGCCCACAGTCCGCCGCTATGCACGACACACGACGGCGGACGATGGTTGTGCGCCTACCCCCACCTCAGCGGCCCAGACGCCCGCGGACCATGCCCACGAGCGAGTTGAGTTCCTCGATGCGCATACGCCGGGCGGCGACGAAGAAGATGCCGAGCAGGACGGCTCCGCCCGCGACCAGCGCGGCGAAGGAGCCGACGACGCCCTGGCCGAGGGTGTGCCCGATGCCGTAGCAGGCCGCGCCGCTGAGCAGGGCCGCAGGCACCGAGGCGATGCACAGGCGCGCGTACGTCCGCATCACCCGGACGCCGTCCAAGTCACCGCCGAGCCGCTTGCGCAGCCGCCGCCAGGCGACGCCCACACCGATCGCGTAGGCGAGGCCGTACGCGGCCGCCATGCCCGCGACCGCCCAGCGGGCCGGCAGCAGGAAGTAGCAGAGCGCCGAGGCGCCGGCGTTGACCGCGGCGACGATGACGGTGTTGTAGAAGGGCGTGCGGGTGTCTTCGTAGGCGTAGAAGGCGCGCAGAACGACGTACTGCACCGAGTACGGGATCAGGCCGAGGGCGAAGGCCATCAGCATGTAGCCCATGTTGACGGCCGAGCTGGTACCCGCGGAGCCGAAGATCAGCGTGCACATCGGAATGCCGAGCGCGAGGAAGCCGAAGGCGATCGGGACGATGGCGACGGCGGTGGTGCGCAGGCCCTGGGAGATGTCGTCGCGGACGGCACCCGCGTCGCCCTCGGCGGCAGAGCGCGAGATGCGCGGCAGCAGGGCGGCCATCAGGGACACCGTGATGATGGCCTGCGGCAGGCCCCAGATCAGCTGCGCGTTGGCGTAGGAGGCGAAGCCGGTGCCCTTGACGCCGGAGTCCTTGCCGGCGGCGGTGGACAGCTGGGTGACGACCATGGCGCCCGCCTGGTTGGCGAGGACGAACAGGATCGTCCACTTGGCGAGCATCGCGGCCTTGCCCAGACCGTGGCCCCGCCAGTCGAAGCGCAGGCGGATCCGGAAGCCGGTCTCGCGCAGGTAGGGGATCATCGCCAGTGCCTGGACCACCAGGCCGAGCAGCACGCCGACGCCGAGCAGGCGCTGCCCCTGCGGCGGGATGTTGGTGACGTCCATGTGGGAGTTGGCGGCACTGCCGTAGACCCAGATGAATGCGCCCAGCGAGATGATGATGACGATGTTGTTCAGGACCGGCGTCCACATCATCGCGCCGAACTTGCCGCGCGCGTTGAGGATCTGACCCATCACCACATGGATGCCCATGAAGAAGATCGAGGGCAGGAAGTAGCGCGTGAAGGTGACTGCCACGTCGTTGGCGGCGGGGTTGCCGGCGATGGTGGGCGACAGCGCCCGCACCAGGAGCGGCGCGGCGAACATCGCGAGGCCGGTGAGTGCGGCCAGCGCCACCATGACGAGGGTCAGCAGACGGTTGGCGAAGGCCTCGCCGCCGTCCTCGTCCTCCTTCATCGATCGCACCAGCTGCGGCACGAAGACGGAGTTGAGACCGCCGCCGACGGTGAGGATGTAGATCATCGTCGGCAGCTGGTAGGCCACCTGGAAGGAGTCGGCGAGGAAGCCGAGGCCGAGCGCCGCGGCGATCAGCGCGGAGCGGATGAAACCGGTGAGACGGGAGACCATCGTGCCCGCCGCCATCACGGCGCTGGACTTCAGCAGCCCGCCGGCCTTGCCGCCCTTCTTCGCGGGCGCGGCGGAGGCCGCGGGAGCGGTCACCTCCGGTTCCGCGGCCTGGTGTGGACCGGCGGGAGCCGGTGCCGCGGCCGGGGCGGGCACCGGCGGCTGCGCCGGGTTCCCCGGGGCACCCGGGTAGGAGGCCTCGGGGTACGGGGTGCCCTGCTGCGGGCCCTGGCCGTGCGCCGGCGGGTACGGGGCGGCGGGACCGTATCCGGCGCCCGGAGCGGCGGCCGGCCCGGAGAAGCCCGGCGGATCCATGGGAGCGGGCCCGCCGCTCTGCTGCTGGTCCTTGAAGAGATGCGCGAATGCGTCCGGCTCGTGATACTCCTCACCCGAGTGCGTGACCAGGTCGTCCACGCCCACGAACTCGGTCGTACGCGGGTTGTCGCCGTGCGGAATGTACGGGGCCGCGCCGTCCGGCTCCGGCGCCGGTGTCTGCGCCCACACCCGCGGGTCGGGCGCGTACGGCGACTGGGCAGGCGGGCCGTAGAGCGGCTGCTGCTCGTAGGTGCCCGGGGCGGGCGGCGGGTGCGCGGCGCGGTCGTAGAGCGCCTCGGCGACCGGGTCCTGGGCGGTCAGGTCCTGTGCCCGGTAGGGGTCGTGGTCGTAGGCGTCCTGGAGATACATGTCCGCCGGTTGCTGCGGCGGTACCTGACCGGGCTCCGGCGGCGTCTCGGGGTAGCCCGAGCCGGCCGCGCCCTGGCCGCGATCACCGTCGTACGGCGCGTTCATGCTTACCCCACCTCATCGTCCCGGGCCGACCGGCCACGACATCGCTCAACGGTCCACTCTCTCACCCGTCCCGGACGGGTCGGTGCTTTCCGGTGAGGTGTCCGGCACAGGGTCACTCGGGTGCTCCGGGGCTTCTGCCCCGGAAGCGGAGTCCGATTCCTCCGCTTCCTCCGGCTTCTCCGGGAGACGGTCCGCGGGGGCGTCGGGGTTCCCGGGCTTGTCGGAGGCCGCCTCCGCCGTGCCGGGGCCGTCCTCTTCCGCCTGGCGGGCGGCGGCGCGCTTGCGCTGGGTGTACATCCGGAAGCCGGCGAGGACGAGGAGCAGCACGCCGCCGCCGATGACCAGCATCACGGTGGGCGTGATCTCGGTGACCTTCACATCGAAGCTGACGGGGTCGCCGTACCTCTGGCCGTCCTCGGTGTACAGCTGGGCGACCACCGTGACCCGGCCGTTCGCGTTGGCGGACGTGCTGAACTTCACGGACTGGCTGTGTCCGCCGGAGATCTCGACCGGCTGCTCGGCGTAGGCCTTGCCGCCGATCTTCAGCCGGGTCGGCATGTTCGAGGTGAGGCGCAGCACCAGATGGCCGACGGGCTGGACGAGGTTGTTCTGGACGGTCACCGGGATGGTGGCGCTGCGGCCGGAGAGCTTGGTCTCCGACTTGTCGATCAGCTTGACCTGCTTGGCCAGATTGTCGAGCCACTGCTCCACGCCGTCGCGGTAGCTGCCCGCCTCCGCGCTCCTGCCCCGCCACGAGGTGGACATCTCACGGTTTATGGCCCGCCCGAACGGGGTGACGACGCGGGACTGGTCGGAGAGGATCACCTGGAAGCTGCCGAGCTTGTCCTGGGTGCGCTCGATCTGCTCGAAGGCCGCGCGCGGCAGCTCCTGAGCGCGCAGCGACGACGGGTAGGCAGACGCCGACGGGATACGCGTGGTGGCGTTCGGATCGGGCTTGTCCTTGGCCGCCGCACCGAGGTCCTGGGACTGGGACCAGTTCCCGTCCTGGAGCGTCTTCAGCGCCGCCGCCATCGCCTGTGCCTGGCTGCCCGTTGGCATGCGCTGCGGGGCGACGACGATACTGCGCTGCTTGTCCGTCTGCGCGTTCACCTCAAGGCTCTGGGCCAGGAACTGCTGCACGGCCAGCGTGGCCGAGCCCGCCTTCGTCAGATCGCCCTCGAAGGCCGTGGACAGCCGGGCGTCGGAGACCACCGCCGTGGTGCCGCCGCCGACCGGGCGGGCGGCGGAGGGCGTGTACGGCAGCCCAGCGGTCTCCTGGAGGCTGTCGCTGCGGGCGATCACGCGGTCGGCTCCGGCAGAGGTCGCGACCTTCATGATCGCCGGATCGACGGCGCCCTCGACCGGCCAGGCGAAGTCGGTGCTCGGTGTGACGTGGAGCACGGTCTTGACGGTGATGGCGGCGACGTCGGTGGCGTCCTTGAGGTGGCTGAGTGAGCCGGTGACGCTGGTGCCGTTGTGCGCGAGGGACGCGAGGTCCGGGTCGGCGAAGGGCAGTGCGACGACCTCTTTGCCCGTCACCGCGTTCTGCAGGCTCGCCAGCCACTGTTTGGCGATGGCCTGGTGGTCCTTCGGGCCGGGCGTGGTGGTGTCGCCGTCTCCCGCCAACCGGTAGTTGCCAGTGGCCATCGCGTCCACCGAGGCCAGCAGGTCCGGGTCGATCACCCAGGTGACGTCCAGGTCCTTGCCCAGAGACACCATCTGCGCCAGCCGGCCGCCCGGCGCGAGCTCTTTGGCCAGGTCGTCGTTGAGGAACACCGGCGTCTGAAGCTCACCGGCGCCCGTCTTGGCCGTCATGTGGACCGTGGAGATCAGCGGCCACAGGAACGTCGTCTTCGTCTTGGTGTCGGCCCCGGACGGCTGCCACGGCAGGAAGGTCCGCTGGATGCCGAGCACCTGGTCCCAGGGCTGCGCGGCGGTCTGGCCGGAGAGGGCGACGCCGAACTCGTAGACTCCGTCGTCGCTGAGATCGAGCTTGTCCACGGGGACGGAGATGCTGAAGTGCTCCGCGACACCGGGGGACAGCGCTGCGAACTTCTCCACGTACTTGCCGCCGACCTCGGTTCCCATGCCGGACTGCAGGTCGTCGGAGCGCTGGGCGATGGTGTCGATCGCGGAGCGGGTGTTCAGCATGGGCCCGACCTGCAGGCCCACGTGGGCGCCGGTGACGGTCTGCTTGCCGTTGTTGGTCACCGTGCCCGACACGGTCAGCGTGTCCCCGTCCGTGGGGGCGGTGGGGGTCAGCGAGTCCAGGGAGACGGACACCGGGTCCGCGGAGGCGGCCTGGGCGGGCGCCGCGGCGGGCAGCTGCAGCAGCCCGGCCAGCAGTGGCACACCGGCGAGCAGCGCGCCGGTGCGCCGCAGCCACCGGCGGGCAGATGAGGCACTGGTCCCCTGGAAGTCAGCCGCCTCGGCCACGCGCTCGCCCGTCCCTCGTCGTCGTCAGTGGTCGTCGGAATGTGCGTCCACGCATGGTAACGATGCGCGCTGAGGGGAAGTGCCGCGGTCTCCTGCACAAGATCGAGGAACAGCGGCAGCCTGTCCTCTATATCCAGTATCGAGCGGAGAGCTTCCGTACGCCGCGAGGGCAGTGCTTGCTGTGGGTATGCGACGAGCTTCCCGCGGCCTCTGCCGGAGCAGCTCCCCGGAGGAAATGGAGGGCGCCCCTGGTCGCCGGGCCACGTACCCTGTTCTGTTGTGCCGAACCCCAACGAAGACACTCCCTCTGCCCTGAGCCAGGCGCAGCATCGCGCGGTCGCCGAGCTGCTGCGGGTGGCCCCGGTCGCTGACGATCTCGCTCGCCGATTCCAGGAAGCCGGGTTCTCTCTCGCACTGGTCGGCGGATCGGTGCGTGACGCGCTGCTCGGCCGGCTCGGCAACGACCTGGACTTCACGACCGACGCCCGGCCCGAGGACGTACTGAAGATCGTCCGGCCTTGGGCGGACGCCGTCTGGGAGGTCGGCATCGCCTTCGGCACGGTCGGCGCGCAGAAGGATGGCTACCAGATCGAGGTCACCACCTACCGGTCGGAGGCCTACGACCGCACCTCGCGCAAGCCCGAGGTGTCCTACGGCGACTCGATCGAAGAGGATCTGGTCCGTCGGGACTTCACGGTCAACGCGATGGCCGTGGCACTGCCGGAGAAGGAGTTCATCGACCCGCACGGGGGCCTGGAGGATCTCGCGGCACGAGCGCTGCGGACACCGGGTACGCCCGAGGAGTCGTTCTCGGACGATCCGCTGCGGATGATGCGGGCCGCCCGGTTCGCCGCCCAGCTGGACTTCGAGGTCGCCCCCGAGGTCGTCACTGCGATGACGGAGATGGCGGGGCGTATCGAGATCGTCTCGGCCGAGCGGGTCCGGGACGAGCTGAACAAGCTGATCCTCTCCGCATACCCGCGCGAGGGACTGGCCCTGCTCGTTGGCACCGGTCTCGCCGCCCATGTGCTGCCCGAGCTGCCGGCGCTGCGGCTGGAGAGTGACGAGCACCACCGGCACAAGGACGTCTACGAGCACACGCTGATCGTCCTGGAGCAGGCGATCGCGCTGGAGCAGAACGGACCCGACCTCACGCTCCGGCTGGCCGCGCTGCTGCATGACATCGGCAAGCCGCGCACACGCCGCTTCGAGAAGGACGGCCGGGTCTCGTTCCACCACCATGAGGTGGTCGGCGCCAAGATGACCAAGAAGCGCATGACCGCCTTGAAGTACTCCAACGAGCTGGTGAAGGACGTCTCGCGGCTGGTCGAACTTCATCTGCGCTTCCACGGCTACGGCACCGGAGAGTGGACGGATTCGGCGGTGCGCCGCTACGTCCGTGACGCGGGCCCGCTGCTGGACCGGCTGCACAAGCTGACCCGCTCCGACTGCACCACCCGCAACAAGCGGAAGGCGGCCGCGCTGTCCCGGGCCTATGACGGCCTGGAGGAGCGCATCGCCCAGCTCCAGGAGAAGGAGGAGTTGGACGCGATCCGCCCGGACCTCGACGGCAACCAGATCATGGAGATCCTCGGTGTCGGCCCCGGACCTGTCGTCGGCAAGGCGTACAAGCACATGCTGGAGCTGCGTCTGGAGAACGGTCCGATGGAGCACGACGCGGCGGTGACGGCTCTCAAGGAGTGGTGGGCCGAGCAGAGCTGAGGCCGTGCTCGGGTCGTGTTTCACGTGAAACATGTCCCGAGGGTCTAGCGAGGGGGGCGATGTTTCACGTGAAACATCGCCCCCCTTTGCTGCCTCCGCGTGCTTCGAAGCGGGCCATGCCCACGGCAACCCCGCCATAGATCAGGGCGACGAGTACCACCAGCACCGCCGAGCGGCCGTCCGGCGGGAGCATCAGGGCGGCCACTCCGGCAGCGCCGACGAAGGCGACGTTGAAGAGGACGTCGTACACGGAGAAGATCCGGCCCCGGAAGTTGTCCTCGACCGAGGACTGGACGATCGTGTCCGTGGCGATCTTGGCTCCCTGGGTGATCAGCCCCAGGACGAAGGCCGCGGCCATCAGGGGGCCGATGCTGAATGGCAGACCCAGTGCAGGTTCCAGAAGCGTGGCCGCGCCGGAGCAGGTCATGATCCAGCGGCCGGGGCCGAGCCGTCCCACTGCCCATGGGGTCACCACAGCGGCCGCGAAGAAGCCCGCGCCGGACACCGCCAGCGCGAGACCCAGCAGCCGGAGTCCGTCGTCGGGGGTGGCGGCGAGGGTGTACCGGCACAACATGAGCAGCAGGACGAGGAGCGCTCCGTAGCAGAAGCGCATCAGCGTCATCGAGGCCAGCGCCCAGGCCGCCTCCCGGCGCCGGGGCTCGCCCAGATGCCGGACGGCCGCTAGTAGATCGCGTGCGGTGTCGACGAGTGCGGTCCGCAGGTGGGGCTGTGTCGGCGCCCGGTCGGGGCCGAGCAGGGTGCGCTCCATGCTCAGTGAGGTCAGGGCGGCACAGAGGTAGAGGAAGGCGCCGAGCAGGACCACCGCCGCATCGGAACCCGACGCTACGAGCCGGACGAGGAAGGCGAGGCCGCCACCTGCGGTCGCGGCGAGGGTTCCGGCCGTCGGGGACAGGGAGTTGGCGAGCACCAGGCGCTGGGCGTCGACCACGCGCGGCAGGGCGGCCGACAGCCCGGCGAGGACGAACCGGTTGACGGCCGTGACGCACAGCGCGGACACGTAGAACAGCCAGTCCGGCACCGAGCTGACCATCAGTACGGCGGTGGCCACGGCGAGGAGCGCGCGCAGTAGGTTGCCGTACACGAGGACCTGGCGGCGCCGCCAGCGGTCCAGTAGGACGCCCGCGAATGGGCCGACCAGTGAGTAGGGGAGCAGCAGGACCGCCATCGCCGAGGCGATCGCCGCCGCCGAGGTCTGTCTCTCCGGGGAGAAGACGACGTACGCGGCGAGCGCGACCTGATAGATGCCGTCGGCGCCCTGAGAGAGAAGGCGCACGGACAGCAGACGTCGGAAGTCCCGCAGACACAGCAGGACGCGCAGGTCACGGACGACGGGCATGGAGCAAAGCCTCACATATGCCGAGGGTCCCCGGGTCAGGAAACCCGGGGACCCTCACAGCCCTGGCAGGAGCGTTTTCTTCGGCGCCTCAGCGCGCTGTGCCGTGTCGAGCTAGCGCTCGACCTCACCGCGGATGAACTTCTCGACGTTGTCGCGGGCCTCGTCGTCGAAGTACTGGACCGGCGGGGACTTCATGAAGTAGGAGGATGCCGACAGGATCGGGCCGCCGATGCCGCGGTCCTTGGCGATCTTCGCGGCGCGCAGGGCGTCGATGATGACACCCGCGGAGTTCGGGGAGTCCCAGACCTCGAGCTTGTACTCCAGGTTCAGCGGGACGTCACCGAAGGCGCGGCCCTCGAGGCGGACGTAGGCCCACTTGCGGTCGTCGAGCCAGGCCACGTAGTCGGACGGGCCGATGTGGACGTTCTTCTCGCCGAGGTCCCGGTCGGGGATCTGGGAGGTGACGGCCTGCGTCTTGGAGATCTTCTTGGACTCCAGGCGCTCGCGCTCGAGCATGTTCTTGAAGTCCATGTTGCCGCCGACGTTCAGCTGCATCGTGCGGTCGAGGATGACACCGCGGTCCTCGAACAGCTTCGCCATCACGCGGTGCGTGATGGTGGCGCCGACCTGGGACTTGATGTCGTCACCGACGATCGGCACACCGGCCTCGGTGAACTTGTCGGCCCATTCCTTGGTGCCGGCGATGAAGACCGGGAGGGCGTTGACGAAGGCGACCTTGGCGTCGATGGCGCACTGGGCGTAGAACTTCGCCGCGCCCTCGGAGCCGACCGGCAGGTAGCAGACGAGGACGTCGACCTGCTTGTCCTTCAGGATCTGGACGACGTCGACGGGCTCGGCGTCGGACTCCTCGATGGTCTGGCGGTAGTACTTGCCGAGGCCGTCGAGGGTGTGGCCGCGCTGGACCGTGACACCGGTGCTGGGCACGTCGCAGATCTTGATGGTGTTGTTCTCGGAGGCGCCGATCGCGTCCGCGAGGTCGAGGCCGACCTTCTTGGCGTCGACGTCGAACGCGGCGACGAACTCGATGTCGCGCACGTGGTAGTCACCGAACTGCACATGCATCAGGCCGGGGACCTTGGACGCCGGGTCGGCGTCCTTGTAGTACTCGACTCCCTGCACCAGCGACGCCGCGCAGTTGCCCACGCCGACGACGGCTACGCGAACCGAACCCATTCCGGTTGCTCCCTGTGTGTACGAGTGAGGCCCTGAAGTGGGACTCACGTGGCGGTTTCGTCGGGCGTATCCGAGCCGGAGGTGCCTCCGGTACGGGGCAGGCCGCCCGTCGATCCTGTGGTGGTGTCCTGAGCGGGCCCCCCGGAAGCGGAACCCCTCAGGTCCCGCCCGGCCCGTTCGCTCTCGATGAGCTCGTTCAGCCAGCGCACTTCGCGCTCCACGGACTCCATCCCGTGGCGCTGGAGCTCGAGTGTGTAGTCGTCGAGACGCTCCCGCGTGCGTGCCAAGGAGGCGCGCATCTTCTCCAGGCGCTCCTCCAGGCGGCTGCGCCGGCCCTCCAGCACGCGCATGCGCACATCGCGCGACGTCTGCCCGAAGAAGGCAAAACGTGCGGCGAAGTGCTCGTCCTCGTACGCGTCGGGGCCCGTCTGCGAGAGCAGCTGCTCGAAGTGCTCCTTACCTTCTGCCGTCAATCGGTACACGATCTTCGCTCGGCGTCCGGCGAGGGGAGCGGCGTCCTCATGAGTGCTGCCCGGCTCCTCGATCAACCAGCCGTTGGCGACCAGCGTCTTCAGGCAGGGATAGAGGGTTCCGTAGCTGAACGCCCGGAACACACCCAGGGACGTGTTGAGCCGTTTGCGCAGCTCATAGCCGTGCATCGGGGATTCGCGGAGCAGGCCGAGGACGGCGAACTCGAGGATGCCGGAACGCCGGCTCATCGTCGCCTCCTCTCGGTCCCGCTGATCGCTCCCGCGGGTCTCGCAGTGCCTCTCAGCATCTTTATCTCGCGCTGATGTATCGACTCGATACATCACGACGATAGAACGGTGTCCCGCAGGCGACAAGAGGGACGGTGGTGAACGGGGTCACATCACCGATTCATACGATGCAAGTTGCCTGATTTGGGGTGAACTTCAGGCCTCGGCCGGTTTTGGTGGTGCGTAGTCTGTGCGGCATGCAGACCACCGGGAACCAAGTGACGCCTCGGGGGCGTCGTTGTCCCCGGTGCAGTACGGGTGAATGCAGAACCGACCACATCCGTACTTCGGGGGGACCGGAAATCAGCCGCCGTTCCAGGCGCGCAAGGGTGCGCCTGCCCGAGGAGTAATCGTTCGATGAGCGAGCACCGTCGCAAACCGCCGCAGCCGCAGGGAGGCGGACGTGCCGCGGCCCGACGCGGCCAGTCCGGTTCGTCCTCCGGTCGCCGCGCGGCACCGCGAGGCGCCACCGGGTCCCCATCCGACTCCTATGGGTCCAGTTCCTATGGGTCGGACTCCAACGGTCCCGGAGGTGAAGAGCGCCCTTATGGCGGCCGGGCAGAGGCCCGCCGGGCGGCGCAGAGAGGCAGCCGCCGCAGAGGCGCCGACAACGCGGGCCCGGATGGCCGGCGTGGAGGCCCGGGCGGCCCGACCGGTCCCGGGCGCGGCAGGGGCCGTGCGTCCACCGCGCCCGGCAAGAAGCGTCTGATCGACTATCCCCGAGCCGGAAGGTATGGCTGGCGCCGCTGGGTGCCTTCCTGGAAGCTTGTCACCGGCCTGTTCGTCGGCTTTGTCGGTAGCCTGGTGGCGCT
Organism: Streptomyces sp. IMTB 2501; assembly: GCF_001953885.1. Lineage (GTDB taxonomy): Bacteria > Actinomycetota > Actinomycetes > Streptomycetales > Streptomycetaceae > Streptomyces. The sequence continues at coordinate 56,646 of NZ_MQUS01000011.1, forward strand.
GGTCGGCGTCAGCTACGCGATGGTCTCGATCCCCAACGAGAACGACGCGGCCAAGTCCCAGAACAACGTCTACTACTGGGCCGACGGCTCGCAGATGGTGGCCACGGGCACGGGCGTCAACCGGCAGAACGTCAGCATCGACCAGATCCCCGAGGCCATGCAGTGGGCCGTGATCTCGGCCGAGAACAAGAGCTTCTACCAGGACTCGGGTGTCGACCCCCAGGGGCTCCTGCGCGCCGTGGTCAACATGGCGCGGGGCGGCCAGACCCAGGGTGGTTCGACGATCACCCAGCAGTTTGTGAAGAACACCTATCTGAGCCAGCAGCAGACCCTCACCCGTAAGTTCAAGGAGATGTTCATCTCCATCAAGGTGGGGACGAAGCTCGACAAGAAGCAGATCCTGCAGGGCTACCTGAACACCTCGTACTTCGGCCGCGGTGCCTACGGCATTCAGGCGGCGGCGCAGACGTACTACGGCAAGAACGCGGTGGATCTCACGCCGAGTGAGTGCTCAGTTCTTGCGGCGCTGCTCAAGGGCCCCACGTACTTCGACCCGGAGGGCAACGCGGACCTCGACCCTTCGGCGACGCAGGCTGCCAACACCAAGCGCTCGCAGGACCGCTCGAGGTGGATCCTCGAGCAGATGCACAACGATCACCACCTCAGCGATGCCGACTACCAGAAAGCCATCTCGAAGTACCCCATGCCCGACGGCCGCAAGGCGACCAGGGGCATGACCGGCCAGATCAGCTACCTGGTGGACACGGCGAAGAAGTACGTCCTCGCCCACTCCGACATCACGGAGGCGCAGTTCGACCAGGGCGGCTACGCGATCAAGACCACCTTCCAGAAGGACAAGGTCAACGAGTTGGCCGCGGCCGTGAAGAAGGTCCAGAAGGAACGCATCGATCCAAAGCGTCGTGACCTGGACAAGTACGTCCAGTTCGGCGCGGCGTCAGTGAAGCCCAAGGACGGCGCGATCGTCGCCCTCTACGGCGGTGACGGCTACGAGAACGGTCACTTCACGAACAACGCCGACACTTCAGGCGTCCCGGTCGGTTCGACGTGGAAGCCGTTCGTGCTCGCCGCCGCCATGCAGTACGGGACCTACAAGACCTCCCCGGAGGGCCTCTCCCCGCTGAGCAAGTACAACGGCAACGACCATCTCAAGGTGCTCAACCAGGATGGCTCCACGGTCCTCGCCAAGGACAACTCGGTCTTCTACCAGCGCAACGAGAGCGACTACAAGTGGGGCTACATCACGCTGCGCAAGGCGATGGAGCAGTCCGTCAACACGCCGTTCGTCCAGCTCGGCATGGACGTGGGGCTGACACATGTCCAGGATGTCGCCCAGGCGTCCGGCATCCTGAAGGACAGCTTCTCCACGCTCAACCCGTCCTTCTCCATCGGCACCTCGACTCCGAGCGCGATCCGTATGGCCGACGCGTACTCCACTTTCGCCGCGTCCGGCCAGCACACGGACCCGTACTCCGTGACCTCGGTGAAGAAGGACGGCCAGGACCTGCCGGGCTTCGCCAAGCCGAAGATCACTACGGCGATGCCGGATGACGTGGCGAACAACGTCACGGATGTCCTGCAGAACGTCATCCAGAACGGCACGGGTCAGAACGCCAAGGCCCTGGGCCGTACGGCGGCGGGCAAGACCGGTACCACCGACAGCAACAAGTCGGCCTGGTTCGTCGGCTACACCCAGCAGCTGTCCACCTCGGTGGCGATGTTCCGTGAGAACCCGAAGGACCATCAGCTGCTGTCCATGAACGGCACGGCCGGCGTTGCGTCGATCCACGGTGGTGACATCCCGACGTCGGTGTGGACCGAGTACATGAAGGCCGCGCTGAAGAACGCCAACGACTCCGGTTTCCCGAGCGCCACCCAGATCGGAAAGGTCCAGGACGAGGCCGGTGCTCCGACCCCGACGCCGACCCCCAGCATCACGCCGAGCCAGACGGCGAGCAATTCTCCGAGCCCGTCGCCCAGCACGCCGTCCACATCACCGTCCCCGTCGGCGAGCGACACCTGCCAGTGGAGCTGGGGCAACCCCTGCAATGGGAACGGCAACGGCGGCAATGGCACAGGTGGCACCGACGGAGGTACCACTCCAACGCCGACCGCCACGGACACGACCGGCAACGGCACCACCCGTGGTAATGGCAACGGAGGTCTCTTCGCAGGTCAGAACGGCTAGCTGCCGGGTCTGACCGGTTGGCGGCCATTTCGCCCGCCGCGGGTGTTTCACGTGAAACACGGGCCGCCGCACCCCACGAGGTGCGGCGGCCCTCGGCGTTCTCCTAGACAGTTACGGCAGGATGTGCCCTATGCCCAGTGCAGAGATGACGCCCGCGAGCACGCACGAGCCCGAGCCGGTGCGGCCCGGCGCGGCAGAACCGGTGCGGCCGACCGGTGAGGATGAGATCGCTCGGGCCGGCAGTGAGCTGATCGGCGGTCCGCTCGGGCGGCGCGCCCTGCTTGGGACCTCCTGGTGGACCCCCGTACGGGTCGTCGCGCTCGTGGCGATCGGCATGTTCGCCCTCGGCATGGTCCAGAAGCTGCCCTGCTACGACAGCTCCTGGTTCTTCGGCGCGAGCAGCCAGTACACGCATGCCTGTTACTCGGACATCCCGCACCTCTACCAGGGCCGAGGATTCGCCGACCATCTTGTGCCGTACTTCGACAAGCTCCCGGACGACATGTCGGGCGGCATGGGTTACCTCGAATACCCGGTGCTGACCGGTGTGTTCATGGAGGTGGCCTCCTGGCTGACCCCGCACAGCGGCGGCATCCAGCACCAGGAGCAGTGGTACTGGTTCGTCAACGCCGCAATGCTGATGGTGTGCGCGGTCATCATCGCCGTCTGCGTGGCCCGCACCCACCGCCGGCGCCCTTGGGACGCCCTCCTCGTCGCTCTGGCACCCGCCTTTGTGCTGACCGCGACTGTCAACTGGGACCTGCTGGCCGTGGCGCTCACGGCCGCCGGGATGCTGATGTGGTCCCGGAGCCGTCCGGTCGCCTTCGGTGTCCTCCTGGGCCTCGCCACGGCCGCCAAGCTCTATCCCGTGTTCCTGCTCGGCCCGTTGTTCGTGCTGTGCTGGCGGGCCGGCAAGTGGCGGGAGTTCGGCCAGGCCGTGGCCGGCACCGCGATCGCCTGGTTCGTGGTGAACGCACCGGTGATGCTCTTCGCCTTCCAGGGCTGGTCGAAGTTCTACACGTTCAGCCAGGAACGCGGCGTCGACTTCGGTTCGTTCTGGCTGATCTGGGCGCAGAACTCCAGCAACCCGCCCAGCACCGGCTTCGTGAACACCGCCGCCATGGTGCTGGTGGTGCTGTGCCTCCTCGGCATCGCAGCGCTGACGTTCACTGCCCCGCGCCGGCCGCGCTTCGCCCAGCTGGCCTTCCTGGTCGTGGCGGCCTTCATCCTCACCAACAAGGTCTACTCCCCGCAGTACGTCCTGTGGTTGGTGCCGCTCGCGGTCCTGGCCCGGCCCAAGTGGCGGGACTTCCTGATCTGGCAGGCGGGTGAGATCGCGTACTTCCTGGGCATCTGGATGTACCTCGCCTACACGACCAGCGGAGACGCCCACAAGGGACTGCCGACGCACGGCTATCACTGGGCCATCGTGCTGCACCTGGCGGGCACGCTGTACCTGTGCGCCGTCGTCGTACGGGACATCCTCATGCCGGAGCGGGACGTGGTGCGCCGGTCGGGCGACGACGACCCCTCGGGTGGGGTGCTCGACGGTGCGCAGGATGTCTTCGTGCTCGGCGCGGCAGCCCATCCGCCGCGGCATGCCGCCCACATCGACGTGCCTCAGGTGGACTGGGGCAGGCCGCTCCCGTCCTCCCCCGAGAGCCGTTCGCTCTGAGCGAACGCATCGTCGGAAGATCATGGAGAAGGCCGTACACGAGCGATGCGTGTACGGCCTTCTCGCTGTCCTGGGCCGGCTCAGCGGTTCACGAGCCGGCCGATCAGCGGTCCACGATCCGGTCGAACTGCGTGGTGGTGTGCCGCAGATGGGCCACCAGCTCGTCGCCGACCTTTGGCTCGGGGGCGTCCGACGGGACGAAAAGGATCGACACCTGCATGTGTGGCGGCTCGGCGAACCAGCGCTGCTTGCCGCCCCAGACGAATGGAGAAAGGTTCCGGTTGACCGTGGCGAGGCCGGCCCGTGCGACGCCCTTGGCGCGCGGCATGACGCCGTGCAGGGCCTTAGGCGCCTCCAGGCCCACCCCATGGGACGTTCCGCCCGCCACGACCACCAGGAAGCCGTCGGAGGCCGCCTTCTGCTGCCGGTAGCCGAACCGGTCCCCCTTGGACACGCGCGTGACGTCCAGGACAGCACCGTGGTACTCGGTGGCCTCGTGATCCCCGAGCCACAGCCGCGTACCGATGCGGGCGCGGAACCGGGTCTGCGGGAACTGCTGCTGGAGGCGGGCGAGTTCATCGGCCTTGAGATGGCTGACGAACATCGTGTGCAGCGGCAGCCGGGCCGCGCGCAGCCGGTCCATCCAGCCGATGACCTCCTCGACGGCGTCCGAGCCGTCGGTGCGGTCCAGCGGCAGATGGATGGCGAAGCCCTCCAGCCGGACGTTCTCTATGGCCTGGTGCAGCTGGGGCAGGTCCTGCTCGCTGATGCCGTGGCGCTTCATCGAGGACATCACCTCGATGACGACACGTGCGCCGACGAGGCCGTACACACCGTCGATCGACGACACCGAGCGCACCACCCGGTCGGGCAGCGGCACGGGTTCCTCGCCGCGCCGGTACGGCGTCAGCACCAGCAGGTCACCGCTGAAGAAGTCCTTGATGCGCGCGGCTTCGTACGTCGTGCCGACCGCGAGCAGGTCCGCGCCCAGCCGCGTGGCCTCCTCCGACAGCCGTTCGTGCCCGAAGCCGTAGCCGTTGCCCTTGCAGACCGGGACGAGACCCGGGAACTGCTCCTGCACGTGCTTGTGGTGCGCCCGCCAGCGCGCGGTGTCGACGTAGAGCGTGAGCGCCATGGCCGGACCTGGAACCTTTCTCGTGGCTGCGGTGTATCTGAGATGTGAAAGCTGTGGACCCTATGGAACCAAACGCCCGTGGCTCAGCGGCGTGACATGTAGATGTCGAGCGCCTTGTGGAGCAGCTTGTTCAGAGGGAAGTCCCACTCACCGAGGTACTCGGCGGCCTGGCCGCCGGTGCCGACCTTGAACTGGATCAGGCCGAAGAGGTGGTCCGTCTCGTCCAGCGAATCGGAGATGCCGCGCAGGTCGTAGACGGTGGCGCCGAGCGCGTAGGCGTCGCACAGCATCCGCCACTGCATCGCGTTCGAGGGCCGGACCTCGCGGCCGATGTTGTCGGAGGCGCCGTAGGAGTACCAGACGTGTCCGCCGACGATCAGCATCGTCGCCGCGGACAGGTTCACGCCGTTGTGGCGGGCGAAGTACAGCCGCATCCGGTTCGGGTCCTCGGTGTTGAGGGCCGTCCACATGCGCTGGAAGTACGACAGCGGGCGGGGCCGGAAGTGGTCGCGCACCGCGGTGATCTCGTACAGCCGCTGCCACTCGGCCAGATCCTGATAGCCGCCCTGGACGACCTCGACGCCGGCCTTCTCGGCCTTCTTGATGTTGCGGCGCCACAGCTGGTTGAAGTTCTTGTGGACCTCGTCCAGGGAACGGTTCGCCAGCGGCACCTGGAAGACATAGCGCGGCTGCACGTCGCCGAAGCCGGCCCCGCCGTCCTCGCCCTGCTGCCAGCCCATACGGCGCAGCTTGTCCGCCACCTCGAAGGCGCGCGGCTCGATGAAGTCGGCCTCCATGTCGCGCAGGCGCTTGACGTCCTGGTCCTGGATGCCCTTCTTGATGGTCTCCGCGTTCCAGCGCCGGATGATCACCGGCGGGCCCATCTTCACGGAGAAGGCGCCCTGCTGCTTCAGGTGCGCCAGCATCGGCTGGATCCAGTCGTCCAGATTCGGCGCGAACCAGTTGATGACCGGGCCTTCGGGGAGATAGGCGAGGTAACGCTTGATCTTGGGCAGCTGGCGGTAGAGGACCAGGCCCGCACCGACCATCTCGCCGGTGCGCTCGTCGAACCAGCCGAGGTTCTCCGAGCGCCACTCCGCCTTCACATCGGCCCAGGCCGGGACCTGCATGTGGCTCGCCGCCGGCAGGCTCTGGATGTAGGCCAGATGCTGCTCGCGGCTGATGGTCCTCAGGGTCAGGCTCATGTCGGGGCGCTCCTCGGGCTGGTGTGTCCCCATGGGTACAGGGGCTCCGGCTCTCGCGCCGAAGCCTACTGCGCCGTGCGAGCGCCCCGACTGGGCGTACGGGCCTTATTCCCGGTCTCATGGGCGACCGGGACGGTCTATGGGTTCGAAATGGCGTCTGACGACACCGTCCGATGCTCAGCGGCTGATGACTCCGCCGAACAGTCCGCCGTGTGCCATGCCGATCAGGAAACCGACCCCTGCGGCGCCGAGACCCAGGATCAGACCGAAGCGTTGTCGCGTGGTCACGGAGATCCACTGACCGTAGATGCCGACGAGAAGTCCCGCCAGGCCTGTCCACGAGGTCAGCAGGTGGAGGCTGTGGAAGAAGGACGTGATGAAGGACAGCACGCCCAGGACGAACGTGGCCGCCATCAGGCTGTCCTGAAGCGGATGGGGCTTGCCGTCCGTGGCGAAGAGGGAACCGGCGGTGTTGGGATGCAATGCCTGTGCCATGGGCACCTCCTGCGGAAGGCGGCGCATCGTAGCGCCGCGCACACCCGTCGTGTACAGATTGGCGGCCTTCACGGCCGGATTTCAACCGGAAGCGGGTGTGCGGGTAGTCTGTACCGTCTGCACCGGTGTCTGCCCAAGCCTTCCCAGGTAACGCTGCGGGAACCCTCAGGGACCCCCGATTGTCAGTGGTGGCCGATACCGTTGCGCACGCATCACAACCCTCCTGCCACGGAACGACCGTGGCCGCTGAGTCCAAAGGAGGTGGGTTCCACATGCGTCACTACGAGGTGATGGTCATCCTCGACCCCGATCTGGAGGAGCGCGCTGTCGCCCCCCTGATCGAGAACTTCCTCTCCGTCGTCCGTGAGGGCAGCGGCAAGGTGGAGAAGGTCGACACCTGGGGCCGTCGTCGTCTCGCGTACGAGATCAAGAAGAAGCCCGAGGGCATCTACTCGGTCATCGACCTGCAGGCCGAGCCTGCGGTCGTCAAGGAGCTCGACCGCCAGATGAACCTGAACGAGTCGGTCCTCCGGACCAAGGTCCTCCGCCCCGAGACCCACTGAGCTTTCCGCTCAGCTGATCTCGGGATTCGAGTAGCAGCAAGCAGCCAGAGCAGCAAACCCGCCGAGAGGTTCCCCCATGGCAGGCGAGACCGTCATCACGGTCATCGGCAATCTTGTCGACGACCCCGAGCTGCGCTTCACCCCGTCCGGTGCGGCGGTCGCGAAGTTCCGCGTCGCGTCCACTCCCCGCACCTTCGACCGCCAGACGAACGAGTGGAAGGACGGCGAGAGCCTCTTTCTGACCTGCTCGGTCTGGCGTCAGGCGGCGGAGAACGTCGCCGAGTCGCTCCAGCGAGGCATGCGCGTCATCGTGCAGGGCCGGTTGAAGCAGCGGTCCTACGAGGACCGTGAGGGCGTCAAGCGCACGGTCTACGAGCTGGACGTCGAGGAAGTCGGCCCCAGCCTGCGCAACGCCACGGCGAAGGTCACCAAGACCGCCGGTGGCGCTCGCGGTGGCCAGGGTGGTTACGGCGGCGGTGGCGGTCAGGGTGGCGGCGGCTGGGGCGGAGGCCCCGGTGGCGGCCAGCAGGGCGGCGGCGCTCCGGCCGACGACCCGTGGGCGACCGGCGCTCCCGCCGGTGGCAACCAGGGTGGCGGCGGCTGGGGCGGAGGCTCCGGCGGCGGTGGCGGCTACTCGGACGAGCCCCCCTTCTAGGTCCTCGGACCAAGGGCGGGTCGTACCCCAACTTCTTGATCACACAGGAGAAACACCATGGCGAAGCCGCCTGTGCGCAAGCCGAAGAAGAAGGTCTGCGCTTTCTGCAAGGACAAGGTCACGTACGTGGACTACAAGGACACGAACATGCTGCGGAAGTTCATTTCCGACCGCGGCAAGATCCGTGCCCGCCGCGTGACCGGCAACTGCACGCAGCACCAGCGTGACGTCGCCACGGCCGTCAAGAACAGCCGTGAGATGGCGCTGCTGCCCTACACGTCCACCGCGCGCTAAGGGAAGGGTGACCGACTCATGAAGATCATCCTCACCCACGAGGTCACCGGCCTCGGTGCCGCGGGCGACGTCGTCGACGTCAAGGACGGTTACGCTCGCAACTACCTGATCCCGCGGAAGTTCGCTATCCGCTGGACCAAGGGTGGCGAGAAGGACGTCGAGCAGATCCGTCGCGCTCGCAAGATCCACGAGATCCAGACCATCGAGCAGGCCAACCAGGTCAAGGCCCAGCTCGAGGGCGTGAAGGTCCGTCTGGCCGTCCGCTCCGGCGACGCCGGCCGTCTCTTCGGTTCCGTCACCCCGGCCGACATCGCGTCCGCGATCAAGGCTTCCGGTGGCCCCGAGGTCGACAAGCGTCGCATCGAGCTGTCCGCCCCGATCAAGACCCTGGGCGCCCACGAGACGTCCGTGCGTCTGCACCCCGAGGTTGCCGCCAAGGTCAACATCGAGGTCGTCGCGGCGTAACGCTGCGCTCGGCTTGAGCAGCTGAGAGAGGGGCCGCCCCGTGTGGGCGGCCCCTCTTCGCGTTCGGTGTCGGGGTTCGCTGTACGAAGGCGCGGCATGTTTCACGTGAAACCGGGCGGATGTGACTCCGTCGAACGGTTCAGCGGGTCGCACCCGTCACGATCCACCTGCCCGACCGGGTGCGCAGCCACAGCGTCAGCATGCGGACGGTCATCATCAGCGTCATGGCCGCCCACAGCGCGGTGAGACCGCCGCCGAGCGTGGGGACCAGCAGGGCGACGGGAGCGAACACCGCCAGCGTCACGACCATCGCCCCGGCCAGGTACGGCCCGTCGCCGGCACCCATCAGGACTCCGTCCAGCACGAAGACGATCCCGCAGACGGGTTGCGAGAGCGCCACCAACAGCAGGGCGGGGAGAGCCGCGCCCTTGACCACGGAGTCACTGGTGAACAGCGGCAGGAAGAGCGGCCGGGCGGCCACCACGAGCAGACCGAGGACCACACCGGTCGCGATGCCCCACTGGACCATGCGACGGCAGGCCTCACGCGCTCCAAGGGGGTCGTTCGCTCCGAGATAGCGGCCGATGATGGCCTGTCCCGCGATGGCTATCGCGTCGAGAGCGAAGGAGAGCAAGCTCCACAGGGACAGGATGATCTGGTGAGCGGCGATATCGGCGTCGCCCAGACGTGCTGCGACCGCCGTGGCGATCATCAGGATCGCCCGCAGCGACAGCGTACGGACCAGGAGTGGAACGCCTGCCTGAGCCGAGGCCCGGATCCCGGCGGAGTCCGGACGGGGGGAAGCCCCGTGCCGACGGGCCCCGCGTACGACCACGGTCAGATAGACGGCCGCCATGCCGCACTGGGCGATGACCGTGCCCCAGGCAGAACCGGCGATGCCGAGCCCGGCACCATAGACGAGTCCCGCATTGAGTACGCCGTTGGCGACAAAGCCTGCGACGGCAACGTAGAGCGGGGTTCTGGTGTCCTGCAACCCGCGGAGCACTCCCGTGGCGGCGAGGACGATCAGCATGGCCGGGATCCCCAGCGCGGAGATGCGCAAATACGTCGTGGCGTAGGGGGCCGCGGTCGTCGAGGCGCCGAAGAGGTCCACGATGCCGGGCGCCAGGGGAAGGGCGACGACGATCACGCCGATGCCGAGCAGCAGTGCCAGCCAGATACCGTCCATGCCCTGGCGAATGGCCGCCTGCAGATGACCGGCGCCGACCTGTCGGGCCACAGCGGCGGTGGTGGCGTAGGCGAGGAAGACGAAGACGCTCACCGCGGTGGTGAGGAGGGCGGAAGCGATGCCGAGGCCGGCGAGCTGAGCGGTCCCGAGGTGGCCGACGATGGCACTGTCGGCCATGACGAAGAGAGGCTCGGCGACGAGGGCGCCGAAGGCCGGGACGGCCAGCGCGACGATCTCTCTGTCGTGCCGCCGGCGGGCGGCCGTGGGTATCGCGGGAGCCTGGGTCATGAGCGCTAATCTAATCGTCCACAGGTAAGTGATGCAACTCATTATTGACCCTTACTTTTCCTCTCGGGTCGTGTCCCTTCGCGCACCGTTCGAAGCGATCTTGGTCCGACTGGGAAAGTTTTTCTTCTGCACAGCCGGTGGACGGTAAAGGTGCAGGTCATGGAGGCTTGCTGAGTAGGAGGGAGGGCTTGTTCACAGCACTGTCCACCGGGTCGTGCACAGGTTTCGGCGAGTTCTCCACAGCATCCGGGCCGTCGTCCACATGGCCTGTGGATAACCAGATTGGCTGACGGTGCCGAGGGGCCTACCGTTGTCCGGCGCCCCCTCCTTCCCTCGGCCTGAGAAGCGCCCTTTCCCTGGCCCTGGAACCGTCATAAATCCGGCGCGCCGGAACCGGAGTTGGGCCTCTCAGTTGTCAGTGTCGTGCCGTACAAAAGAGGACACGGCGAGGGTCCGCTGCGCGGACGGGAGGAGGTGTCTCGGTGAGCATTTCCGAGCCCTTGGACGATCCGTGGGCCGACGCCGGACCCAGCGATCGTCTGCCGGCCTCCCGTCGGCGCGGTGACAGCGGCCGGGGTCGTGACGAACAGCACGACCGGGGCAGGGAGAACACCTCCTGGGACGAAGGAGGTTCCTCCTTCGAGCGGGTGCCGCCGCAGGACCTGGATGCCGAGCAGTCGGTGCTGGGCGGCATGCTCCTGTCCAAGGACGCCATCGCCGACGTCGTCGAGATCCTCAAGGGCCACGACTTCTACAAGCCCGCGCACGAGACGATCTACCAGGCGATCCTGGATGTCTACGCCAAGGGCGAGCCGGCCGACCCGATCACCATCGCCGCCGAACTCACCAAGCGCGGCGAGATCAACAAGGTCGGCGGGGCCGCCTACCTGCACAGCCTCGTCCAGACCGTGCCGACGGCGGCCAACGCCGAGTACTACGCGGAGATCGTCCATGAGCGGGCGGTGCTGCGCCGCCTGGTCGAAGCCGGTACGCGCATCACGCAGATGGGATACGCAGCCGACGGCGACGTCGACGAGATCGTCAACAGCGCTCAGGCCGAGATCTACGCCGTCACCGAGCAGCGCACCAGCGAGGACTATCTGCCGCTCGGCGACATCATGGAAGGCGCCCTCGACGAGATCGAGGCGATCGGCTCGCGCAGCGGCGAGATGACCGGTGTGCCGACCGGCTTCACCGACTTCGACTCACTGACGAACGGTCTGCACCCGGGCCAGATGATTGTCATCGCCGCCCGACCCGCCATGGGTAAGTCGACGCTCGCACTGGACTTCGCGCGGGCTGCCTCGATCAAGAACAATCTTCCCAGCGTCATCTTCTCGCTGGAAATGGGCCGCAACGAGATCGCGATGCGTCTGCTGTCCGCCGAGGCCCGGGTCGCCCTGCACCACATGCGGTCCGGCACGATGACCGATGAGGACTGGACTCGGCTCGCCCGCCGGATGCCGGACGTCTCGGCCGCACCGCTCTACATCGACGACTCCCCCAACCTGTCGATGATGGAGATCCGCGCCAAGTGCCGGCGCCTGAAGCAGCGCAACGACCTGAAGCTGGTCGTCATCGACTACCTCCAGCTGATGCAGTCCGGTGGCTCCAAGCGCGCCGAGAGCCGCCAGCAGGAGGTCTCGGACATGTCCCGTAACCTCAAGCTGCTCGCCAAGGAGCTGGAGATCCCGGTCATCGCGCTCTCCCAGCTCAACCGTGGCCCCGAGCAACGCACCGACAAGAAGCCCATGGTCTCCGACCTGCGTGAGTCGGGCTCCATCGAGCAGGACGCCGACATGGTCATCCTGCTGCACCGCGAGGACGCGTACGAGAAGGAGTCCCCGCGCGCGGGCGAGGCCGACCTGATCGTGGCCAAGCACCGAAACGGTCCCACCGCCACGATCACGGTCGCCTTCCAGGGCCACTACTCCCGTTTCGTGGACATGGCCCAGACCTGATCGGCCCGTCTGCAGGATCTCGATGGGGTCGGCTCTCCCAGACGGACGGCGTCCGTGAAATGAACTCGACGGCTGCAGCCCGACCCGATGGACTGGGGCCATGACGACACCTCAGGACGAGCTGCTCCCCACGACCCGACGAACCCTGCTGCACCGGATCGCCGTCGCACAGGCCGAAGGGCGGGCGCCGTCGCTGGTCGCGGCCGTTGTACGGGGTGGGCGGGCCGTGTGGCACGGGGCGCGGACCTCGGTGGACGGGCACGGCCCGGACGAGACGGTGCAGTACCGGATCGGGTCCATCACCAAGACCTTCACTGCCGTTCTGGTGATGCGGCTGCGTGACGAGGGCTTGCTCGACCTCGGTGATCCACTGGAGAAGCATCTGCCGGGCACCGGCGCCGGCGAAGCGACGATCGCCGAACTGCTCGCGCACACCGCGGGATTGGCGGCCGAGTCGCCTGCGCCCTGGTGGGAGCGGACCCCTGGCACCCTCCGCCCCGAGCTGAGCGATGTACTCGGTGAGCAGCCCCTCCTGCACCCCGTCGGCCGCCGGCATCACTACTCCAACCCCGGCTACACGGTGCTCGGCGCGCTGGTGGAGGAACTGCGAGGCGCCCCCTGGGAAGAGGTGCTGCGCAGCGAGATCCTCGAGCCGCTCGGCCTGCGCCGTACGAGCACGCAACCGCAGTCCCCGCATGCCGGCGGATGGGCCGTGCACCCGTGGGCGGACGCGATGCTGCCGGAGCCGCTGGAGGACCTGGGCAGGATGGCGCCGGCCGGTCAGCTGTGGTCGACCACGGGGGATCTGGCGCGGTTCGCGGCGTTCCTGGCCGTGGGGGACGATCGGGTACTCACTGCGGAGTCGGTGCGGGAGATGCGTACACCGGCGGCGCCGGCAGAAGCGGCGGACGTGCTGGACGGGGTCACTTACGGCCTCGGTCTGCAGATCCAGCGCCGCGACGACCGGCTTCTCGTCGGGCACTCCGGTTCACTGCCGGGTTTCCTGGCGAACCTCACCCTCAGCGTGGAGGACGACGTGGCGGCGGTGGTGCTTGCCAACTGCACCAGCGGACCGCTGCTGGGGGCCGTGGGCGCTGATCTCGTGCGGATCGTCGCAGAGTCGGAGCCACGGATCCCGGAGCCCTGGCGGCCGCTACGCGAGGTCGATCCGGGGGTCCTGGAGCTGGCGGGGCAGTGGTACTGGGGGACCCATGCCTTCGGTCTGCGGATGTGCGCGGACGGCCTTCTCGCGCTCGGCCCGCTGACCGGCAGTGGCCGGCGTGCCCGCTTGCGCTCGAACGGTGACGGCACCTGGACCGGTCTGGAGGGCTACTTCGCCGGGGAACTGCTGCGGCCCGTACGACGCCCGGACGGGGCTGTGAGCCACCTCGACCTCGGCTCGTTCGTGTTCACGCGGCAGCCGTACGACCCTGAGGCCGCGGTCCCCGGTGGAGTGGACCCGGAGGGGTGGCGGGGCATCCTCTAAACCTCGGGCCGATAAGCCCCGGGCCGACGGGGACGTGCCACGGGGGTGTGTTTCACGTGAAACACACCCCCGTCGCGTTGCCGTTCCGCGATCCTCAGAGCCGCAGTTTGAAGCCCTCGTGCGTGGCGCTGAAGCCGAGCCGTTCGTAGAAGCGGTGGGCGTCGGAGCGGGTCTTGTCGGATGTCAGCTGTACCATCCGGCAGCCGACGTGCCGCGAGGTGTCGATCGCCCACTCGATCAGCCGGCTACCCAGCCCACTGCCCCGTTCGTCGGCGTGGATACGCACGGCCTCGATGAGTGCGCGGGTCGTCCCCTTGTGGGAGAGTCCAGCGATGATCGTGAGCTGGAGGGTTCCGATCACGCGGCCCTCACGGACGGCGACGACGAGGTGCTGGTTCGGGTCAGCGGTCAGGCGTTCCAGCGCGGCCCGGTACGGCGTCATGTCGTCGGTGGACTCGCGCTGAGCGCCCAGCGGATCGTCGGCCAGCATCGCGACGATCGCCGGAAGGTCGTCTGCGGTCGCACGCCGTATTTCAAGATCTCCCATATGCGCACCCTATGCGGGCACGTTCAGAGACTCCACGGTCCGTACCAGCGGTGCCAGTTCGGGGTTCTTCGAGGCCTCGTCCAGGGCCTCCCGCAGGGCGGCATCGTTAGTGGGTCGTGCCTCCTCGAGTAGCCGCAGGCCAGCCTCGGTGACGTTGGTGTAGATGCCGCGCCGGTCGGTGGGACATAGATAGCGCTCCAGCAGGCCGCGGTCCTCCAGCCGGGTCACCAGGCGCGTGGTGGCGCTCTGGCTGAGGACGACCGCGTCGGCAACCTGTTTCATTTGCAGATGGCCGCCCTCACCGTCGTGCTGGCGGCTCAGTACATCGAGCAGGGAGTACTCGCGCACGCTCAGGTCGTGCCGCGCCTGCAGGGCGCGCTCGATGCGCGCCTCGATCCTTCCGTGCAGCGCAGAGAGGGCACACCAGCCCTGTGCGAGGGCTGTGAGTGCGGGGTCCGTCGCTGTCATTGGCGTTTTCCTCCGTCCCGGAGCGGCTGCACCAAGAGTAGAGCAAGCGCGCAATAGTGCGCGGTTGCCATTAGCCCGCGTCTGCAATTATTGTGGATGAATGCAAAGCGCTCCTGCAATCGTCTGGGAAGGTGTACCCCTCCATGCCTCTCGCGCTTTTGGCCCTCGCGATCGGGGCCTTCGGAATCGGAACGACCGAGTTCGTGATCATGGGACTGCTGCCCCAGGTCGCGGGTGACTTCGGGGTCTCCATCCCCACGGCAGGCCTGTTGGTGACGGGCTACGCGCTCGGTGTGGTCGTCGGCGCCCCGGTGATGACCGTGCTCGGTACGAAGGTCTCTCGCAAGCGCATGCTCATGCTGCTGATGGGCCTCTTCATCGCCGGAAACCTGCTCTCCGCGGTGGCCCCCGCCTTCGCGATCATGCTGATCGGACGCGTGGTGGCCTCGCTCGCGCACGGCGCCTTCTTCGGCATCGGCTCCGTCGTCGCGGCCGAACTGGTGGCATCCCACAAGAAGGCCGGCGCCATCGCCATGATGTTCACCGGTCTGACCGTCGCCAATGTCGTCGGTGTCCCGCTGGGCACACTCATCGGCCAGCACGTCGGCTGGCGCGTCACCTTCGGCATCGTCGCCGCCCTCGGGGTCGTCGGTCTCGTCGGCGTCGCCAAGCTGGTGCCCGAGATGCCGAGGCCCGAGGGGGTACATCTGCGGCATGAGCTGGCCGCCTTCAAGAACGCCCAGGTGCTGCTCGCCATGGCGATGACCGTCCTCGGCTTCGGCGGTGTCTTCGCGGCCATCACCTACATCGCGCCGATGATGACCCACATCGCGGGCTTCGCCGACGGCTCGGTCACCTGGCTGTTGGTCCTGTTCGGCCTCGGCATGGTCGGCGGCAACCTCATCGGCGGCAAGTTCGCCGACCGCGCCCTGATGCCGATGCTGTACGTCTCCCTGGGCGCCCTGGCCGTGGTCCTGGCCCTCTTCACGCTCACCGCCCACAACAAAATCGCGGCGGCCGTCACCATCGCCCTGATCGGCGCCCTGGGCTTCGCGACCGTACCGCCGCTGCAGAAGCGCGTGCTCGACCAGGCACACGGTGCGCCGACGCTCGCGTCGGCCGTGAACATCGGCGCCTTCAACCTGGGCAATGCGCTCTCCGCCTGGCTCGGCGGCATCGTGATCGCGGCCGGCTACGGCTACACGGCCCCCAACTGGGTCGGTGCCGCCCTCGCCGCGGCCGCCCTGGTCCTCGCCGTCCTGTCGGCGGCGCTGGAGCGCCGGGCCGGTGCCCACAGCACTGTGGTCGCCTCCGCGACGCCCGCCGGGCAGCAGACGCCGGTCCACCACTAAGTCCTTCGGACCCACAGAGCGCTTCACCGCCTGCAGTTCACAGACTTCCGCGCTGGGGGTGCATCCCCGGTACGGCGAGCACCCCGTCTCAGCAACACCCGAGGAGAGAATCTCCATGAGCACCACCGCCGTCGCCCCGCTGCCCATCGAGGACGCCGAACTTCTGGTTGCCATGGCCCGCCGCGCGGCCGAGGACGCCGGGGTCACCGTCAGCGTCACCGTCCTGGACGCGGGCGGCCATCTGCTCGCCTTCCGCCGGGACGACCGTGCCGTGCTGATCTCCGGCGAGACCAGCACCCGCAAGGCCTACACGGCGCTGCAGCTGAACGCCCCCACCGCCGACCTGGTCGACGCCGTCCAGCCGGGTGGCCTCTTCCACACGCTGCCCACGGCCCTCGACAGGCCCCTGCTGTTCATCGCGGGCGGTGTGCCCGTCCACCGGGACGGCAGGCTGATCGGCGCGATCGGCGTCGGCGGCGGTGCGCCGGAGCAGGATCACGCCTTCGCCACCGCGGCCGTGCGGGCTCTCGCCTGATCGCCCACCGCGCAGGGACAACGTCGGCCCCGCCGCACAACGTGGCGGGGCCGACGTGTGTCGTACGACGGCTCAGCCCGCGGCCACGGTCAGCGGTGCGAACCGCCGCGTCCAGTCCCCCGGGAGATCCGTGATGCCATACGTCATCACCGCGTTGAAAGCCACGGAGGCCAGCCCCCGCGCCTTCGCCCAGGTCAGCAGCTCCTCATGACGCACGTCGATGTCCGTGCGCAGCGGGCGGTCGGTACGGGCGGCCAGCGAGGTGATGAGGGCCTGGGCGGTCTCCGCGTCCCGGGCGACCAGCGGACCGACGACATGGGTGTCCATGTTGGGCCATGCGGCCGCGTAGCCGATGATCCGGCCGTCCTCCTCGGCCACCCGCAACTGGTCGGCGAAGGCGGGCAGTCGGGTGATCAGGGGAGTGCGGTCGACGCCGAACACCGCCTCGTCGAGCCGTAGGACTGAGGGGAGGTCCTCCGCGGTGGCGGCGCGGGTGAGTACGCCGGATTCCGGCCCGCCGGGAGTGAAGCGGCCTGTCAGCATCTCCGCCCGGCCCGTCACCTTGAAGCCCAGTTCTTCGTACAGCGGAAGGCCATTGGGTGTGGCGTGCAGGGTGAGCGGAGTGGTGCCCATGGTGGACATGACATGGCGCATCAAACGGCGCCCGACGCCCCGGCGGGCATGACGTTCGGCCACCAGAACCATGCCGATGGCACCGAGATCCGTGCGCTCCCATGAGCCGTACTCCGTGACGACACACGCGGCGACGAGACCACCCTCAGGGTCGTCGATGCCGAATCCCTTTCCGGCAGCAAGGAGGAGTCCCCACTTGTGCTCCTCGCGTGGCCACCCCCGGTCCTCGGACAAGTCGGCGCAGGCGGTGAGATCGCGAAGCGTCAGACGGCGGATGGGCAGAGCGGCGAGGGAAGGAGTCGACACGCAGGTCAGGCTGTCCGACCGGCAGCCCCGGCGTCCACCTGTTTCGCCGTAGACACACGTGCTTTTGGCCATGCCGTCGCCATATGCACAGCCCATCGACAAGCAGAATGTGTTTCACGTGAAACACCGGCAGCTGGTTAGCCTCACGCCATGGCGAGACTTCATCTCTTCGATCTCGACGGCACATTGCTGCACGGCAGTACGGCACCGGTGGAGATCTCCCGCCAGTTGGGACTGGAAGCGGAGACCGTGGCACTGGACCGGGCGATCGCGGAAGGACGGATCGGTCCGCCGGAGTACGCGGCGCAGGTGTACGACCTGTGGGCCGATCTGACCGAGGCGCATGTCAGCGCCGCATTCGAGGCGGCTCCCTGGCTGGCCCGCATCCGTGAGGTCTGGACAGAGATCAGAAACGCGGGCGAATACTGCGCGGTGGTTTCGCTCTCGCCGTCCTTCTTCGTGGAGCGTCTTCTCGACTGGGGTGCGCACGCCGCGCACGGATCTCGCTTCCCGGCCGTGCCGTTCACCGAGCCCGTCGATCCGTCCGGGGTGCTCAGCGCCGCGGCCAAGGTGATCATCGCGGACCGGCTCTGCGAGGAGCTCGGAGTGGCGCGAGCGGACTGCGTGGCGTACGGCGACTCGTCGTCGGACAAGGACCTGTTCGCTGCCGTACCGGTCTCCGTGGCGGTCAATGCGGATACCCATCTGGCTGGGCTCGCGACGCACTCTTACACGGGGCGGGATCTGTGGGATGCCTATGAATTGGTTCGCTCTGCCCGCTAGCTGACGGACTTCGTGGTATGCCCTCTTGCCCGAATCGTGAGGAAGAAAGGGGGGACTTGTGTGTGCGGCGACGGCCGGTAGGGTCGAGTCCGGTTCACGCCGTCCTACGGCTGACCGTCCGCCGGGGGAAGCATGCACCTTCCGGGGTGGAAGTGCGCAGACCGACCGCAAGACGTTCGAGGCGAGGGCACACCATGGACACTCCGACCACTACGTCGGGGGAGAACGGCATGTCGGGCGGGAGCGACTGGTTCACGCCACGCAAGACACCACCGGCCTCGCCCCCGCACTCTGACCAGGAGAGGCACCACGCAAGCCCGCGCCCGGCGGATGTACCCACCGGGCAGCCGATGGCCGCACCCGCTATGCAGCCGGCGGCCGCAGCCGCCCGGCGGCCGATGGCCGCACCCGTTCCACACCCGGCGGACCCACCCGCCCCGCAGCCGATGGCCGCACCGGCTCGGGAGCGAGTGCCGTCTCAGCGGACGGGGCCGGCCGACGAGGAGGGGTCTCCGGACGCCATCCTCATACGCCGCACGATGTCCGAGATAGGCCCGGTCGCCGACAAGGTCACCTCCTACTTCTACGCGCTGCTCTTCGTCCGCCGTCCCGATCTGCGCGCGCTGTTCCCGCCCGCGATGGACACCCAGCGGGATCGTCTGCTGAAGGCGCTGCTCACCGCGGCCGAGCACATGGACAACACGCCGGTCCTCGTCGACTACCTGCAGAACCTCGGCCGTGGACACCGTAAGTACGGGACGCGCGCCGAGGACTATCCGGCCGTCGGGGAGTGCCTGATCGGTTCGTTGAGCAAGTACGCCACCGCCGTATGGGACCCGGAGACCGAGGCGGCCTGGGTGCGGGCCTACACGACGATCTCCCAGGTCATGATCGATTCTGCGGCGGCGGACGCACTGCGATCCCCGGCCTGGTGGCACGCCGAGGTCGTCACCCACGACCTCAGAACCCCCGATGTGGCGATCCTCACCGTCCGCCCGGACCAGCCCTATCCCTTCCTCGCCGGCCAGTACACGAGCATCGAGACACCCTGGTGGCCACGGGTGTGGCGGCACTACTCCTTCGCCTCCGCGCCCCGCTCGGACGGCCTGCTGACCTTCCATGTGAAGGCTGTGCCGGCCGGCTGGGTCTCCAACGCACTGGTGCACCGCGCCCGGCCTGGAGACGTCATCCGCCTCGGCCCGCCCACCGGTTCCATGACCGTCGACCATACGACCGACAGCGGACTGCTGTGCCTGGGCGGCGGTACGGGCATAGCGCCCATCAAGGCCCTGGTCGAGGATGTCGCCGAACACGGAGCACGCCGACCTGTCGAGGTGTTCTACGGCGCCCGCACCGACCACGACCTCTATGAGATCGACACCATGCTCCGGCTCCAGCAGAGAAATTCCTGGCTGTCGGTCCGGGCGATCATCGACCAGCAGGCGCGACTCCAGCTTCCCGAAGCCCTACGCGACTACGGCCCCTGGAACGAGTACGACGCCTATCTCTCCGGCCCGCCCGGCATGATCCGCAGCAGCGTCGACATGCTCCGGGGCTTCGGTATCCCGTCGAACCGCATACGGCACGACGCGGTGGAGGAACTGCTCGTCGTCGGGAACTGAGCGCCCTAACCGAGGTCCGGAGCGTGCATGGCGCGCACCCCCTCGATATTGCCGTCCAGATAGTGGCGCAGCGACAGCGGGACGAGGTGGACGGAGGCGATGCCGACGCGAGTGAAGGGGACACGGACGATCTCGTACTCACCGGCCGGCTCGTCCACTTCGGGGCCGTGCCGCAGGGCCGGGTCCATGGACTCCAGCCGGCAGACGAAGAAGTGCTGCACCTTCACACCGGTCGCGCCGCCGTCCTCGCCGATGTGCTCGACGGTGTCCACGAAGCACGGCACCACATCCGTGATCTTGGCGCCGAGTTCCTCGGACACCTCCCGGTGCAGTGCGTCCACGACGGTCGGGTCCCCGGGCTCGACCCCGCCACCGGGAGTGACCCAGTAGGGATCGACACCAGGCTTGGTGCGCTTGATCAGGATCAGGTCGTCACCGTCCAGAAGAACGGCACGGGCGGTGCGCTTGACCACGGGTCGGACGGTCATGGGAGAAATGTGGCCCGGCTGGTTCCACGTGAAACATCGCAAGGCGTCACTGCTCGACCGCCGTGGGTGCGTGCCGTGCCGGAAGGCCTCAGCACCAGGCCGCGGCGGCTTGCTGAAGCCACTCGTGGGCCCGCGCTATGTGCGGCATGGCGAGGGTGCCCGTGCGCACCACCAGGAAGTAGGTGCGCAGCGGGGGGACCACAGGGTCGTTCAGCGGAGCGATCGTGCCGTCTTCGAGGGCCACGGCGCACAGATAGCGGGGCAGCACCGCGAGTCCGGCACCCGCGATCGCACAGGCGAGGACCGCCCGCAGATCCGGGACGATGACCGTGCCCGAGGCGGCCGGGCGGGAGTCGAAGACGGAGGCCCAGTAGCGCGAGACGAAGGGCAGCGACTCGTGGACCTCGACGACGGGCAGATTCTCCAGTGCCGGCGCGCCCTTGAGGCGTAGCGCCTCCGCGTCTATCCGCTCCGCCCAGCGAGGGGCGGCGATCAGCACATGCTCCTCGTCGCAGAGTGGAGTCGCGGTGAGCAGAGCACCGCGCGGCCGGGCCGTGCTGATGGCCAGATCATGGTGTCCGGACGCCAGTCCCTCCAGCGCTTCCTCCGCCGTACCGAAGGAGGCGCGGAGCGCGAACCCCTGGCCGTCGTCACCGGTCAGCTCCGTCAGGGCGGGCAGAGCGCGTTCGGCGGTGAACTCGGGCGGGCCGGCGAGGTGCAGGGTTCTGAGGGAGGACTCGTCGTCCAGGCCGGTCTCGGCGATCTCCACCAGGGCGTCGAGATGGGGAGCTGCCTTGTGCGCGAGTTCGTCGCCGATGGTCGTCGGGGTGACTCCGCGTGCCTGGCGGAGGAAGAGAGGCTTGCCCAGCTGTCGTTCCAGCGTGCGGATCTGCGAGGTGACGGCGGGCTGGGAGAGGCCGAGCAGAGCGGCGGCGCGGGTGAAGGAGCCAGCCCGGTGCACAGTGACGAAGGTGCGCAGCAAGGCCAGGTCCATGGCGTGCCCTCCCCTAGATCTCTGCCCTCCTTCGGCCCCCAGGCAGGTTCCAACTATAAATAAGTCGATAGGTCCCTGTCGCTAGCGTGATTGGACACTGACAGAGAGTCAACTAGCCTTGTTCGCGCGGTTCTTGGCGCGCGGAACCGAAGACGGTCCGAGCCACGAGGGGGGAGGCTCGGACCGTCGTGCGCCCTCGGCGGGCGGATGGGCAGGGGCTCACTCGGCGGACTCGTCCAGGGCCCCCAGCACATCGGCGATCAGGTCCTCGGGATCCTCGGCACCCACGGACATACGGATGAAGCCCTCCGGGACCGCGTCCCCGCCCCAGCGGCGGCGACGCTCGGCCGTGGAACGCACCCCGCCGAAGCTCGTCGCGTCCTCCACCAGGCGCAGGGCCTGGAGAAAACGCTCCGCACGCGCGCGCGTGGGCAGCGTGAAAGAGACCACGCAGCCGAAGCGGCGCATCTGCTGTGAGGCGGTCTTGTGCGAGGGGTCGTCGGGCAGCCCGGGATAGCGCAGCTCGGACACCTCGGGCCGCTGCTTCAAGGCCTGTGCGACCGCGAGGGCGGTGGCGTTCTGGCGGTCGACGCGCAGCTGGAGCGTGGCGATGGACCGATGTGCGAGCCAGGCTTCCATGGGCCCGGAGATCGCTCCGACGATCTTGCGCCAGCGCCTTACGGCGGCCATCGCCTCGGCGTCGTGGCCGGCGACGTAGCCCAGCAGCAGATCGCCGTGGCCGGTGAGCTGCTTGGTGCCGCTGGCCACGGAGAAGTCGGCACCCAGCTCCAGCGGGCGCTGCCCGAGCGGAGTGGCGAGGGTGTTGTCGACGGCCACCAGGGCGCCCTGCTCATGGGCCGCCGCCACCAGCCGCCGGATGTCGCACACGTCCAGCCCCGGGTTCGACGGGGACTCGATCCACAGCAGCCGGGCGCCGTCGAGGACCTCCAGCTGGCCGTCGCCGCCGGTGGGCGCCGTGCGCACCTCGATGCCGTACGCCTCCAGCTGGGCGCGGACCAACGGCAGCACCTGGTAGCCGTCGGAGGGCAGCACGACCGCGTCCCCGGCGCGGAGCTGGGAGAACAGCACGGAGGAGATCGCCGCCATGCCGGAGGCGAAGACGAGCGTCTCGACGTCGTCCCGCTCGGGCGCCTCCAGACCGCCGATGGCTCGCTCCAGCAGCGTCCAGGTCGGGTTGTCGTCACGGCCGTACGCGTATGGGCCCGTCACCTCGCCGGGCAGGTGGAAGTGGGCCGCGAACACCGGTCCGGGCAGAGTCGGCTCGTGCTTGACCGGCTCGGGCAGTCCCGCGCGTACCGCGCGCGTGCCGTCGCCAGTGCGACCCGCGTCCTCGGGGGAGTCGCTCATGCGGCCCGCCCTCCCAGCTGCTCGCGTACGGCGGCGAGCAGACCGGCGCTCGCCGCCTCCACCATCTCGAGGCACTCCTCGAAGCCGTCCCGGCGTCCGTAGTACGGATCCGGGACGTCGAGGTCGTCATCGGCAGCAGGGTCGTAGGAGCGCAGCAGGCCGACCTTGCGCGCGTCCTCCTCGGTGGGTGCGAGGCGGCGCAGGGCCTTGAGATGACCGGTGTCGAGGGCGATCACGAGATCGAGGCGGGAGAACCACGACGGCTCGAACTGGCGCGCGATGTGATCGCTGTCGTAACCGTGTTCTTCGAGGACCGAGACGGTCCGCGGGTCGGCGGGCTCGCCCTCGTGCCAGCCGCCGGTGCCGGCGCTGTCGACCTCCACCCGGTCCTCGAGCCCGGCCTCCGTCACCCGCGCGCGGAAGACGGATTCGGCCATCGGGGAGCGGCAGATGTTTCCGGTGCACACGAAGCAGACGCGGTAGGTCATGGTGTGCTCAGTCCTCGTCGGGCAGGACGACGTGCAGCGCCCAGGAGACCACGGAGATGATCAGACCGCCGACGACGGCCGTCCAGAAGCCCTGCACATGGAAGCTGAGGTCGAGCTTGCCGCACACCCACGAGGTCAGCAGCAGCATCAGTGCGTTCACGACCAGGGTGATCAGGCCCAGGGTCAGGATGAACAGCGGGAAGGTGAGCACCTTCACGATCGGCTTGACCAGCCAGTTCACCAGGCCGAAGATCAGCGCGACGACGATCAGCGTTCCGGCCTTCTTGGCCGTGCTGTCACCGGTAAGAGTGATCTTGTCCAGCAGCCACACGGCAACTGCCAGGGCGCCCGCGTTGGCGATCGTCTTGACTACGAAATTCTTCATGTGTCTGATCGTGGCAGACCGGATCGAAACCGAGCAGTGAGATGAGGGCGACAGCGGCGATGAAGGCATTCCGGCTGGACGAACTGGAGGCGGAGCGCGCCGCCAACGAGGGGGCCTACCTTCAGTTCCTGCGGGAGCGGAACATGTCCGTCGGCCTGTACGCCCTCAACGCGGGCGAGCACGACCCGCAGAAGCCGCACAACCAGGACGAGGTGTACTTCGTCGTGAGCGGCCGGGCGTCGATCACGGTCGGACTGGAGACGACCGAGGTGGCGCGGGGGAGCGTCGTGTACGTGCCGGCCGGAGTCGCCCACAAGTTCCACCACATCAGCGAGGATCTGAGGGTTCTCGTCGTCTTCTCTCCGCCCGAGGCGTGAGTCCGGATCTCGGGGTTCCCTAGGGGACGGGTCAGGGGAGGACAAGGGACGCGAGGCCCCCGCGGGACCCCCTGCCGGCCCTAGCATCGAGTGCAGAACACCAAACGCTGTACTGAGAACCCAGACGTACGAGAACGCAAAGGACAAGGGCGATGCGAGAGATCTTCGCGGGACTTCCGTGGTGGGTGAAGTGGGTCGCGGTGCCGGTCATCGCCCTGGTCGTGTTCGGCGGCCTGATAGCGACCGTGGTCGGATTCGTGATCACTCTTCTCTTCAAAGCGCTGATCTTCGTCGCTCTGGTCGGCGGACTCATCTACATCGTGCGCAAGTTCCTGTCGAACTCCTCGTCACGCAGCGACTGGTGACGGAAGCGGGGACCGGTGACCGGCAACGGCGCCACCGGTTCCCGGCAAGGTGGGGACGGGTTTCCCTCGGGCGGGGGAAGTTTCCCCGTGAGGCCGTCTGCGTGCGGTGGCGGACGGTTAGAGTCCGGAACTCCCGCGGGGTCCGGCCCCGCGGGCGGCGCAGATCCCCTCCGTGCTTTTCCTCCGCACGGGCTGCCCCTCGTGCTCCGGGAGTGACCCTTGGCCACGGTTGACACCGCACCGGCAGAACCGCACACAGCCCCCACCTCACCGCGCTCCTGCGCACCCCCGGCCCAACGGCCACCGACCGTCGCGGTCCCGGAACAACCGCACCCGACCGCCCCCTGCGGCCCACCGCGCCCCACCGACGCCTCTGGCCCACCGCACTCCTCCGACACCTCGGGCCCGCCGGCCGCCGCGACGCTCATCGGGTCCGTCCAGCGCGCCATGCGCCTGCTGGAGACCGTCGCCGAACACAGTTACGGCGCCCCTGCCAAACAACTCGCCCGCGAGACCGGCCTCGCCCTCCCGACGACGTACCACCTGCTGCGCACCCTGGTGCACGAGGGCTATCTGCGCCGTGAGAAGGGGCTGTTCTTCCTCGGCGACGCGGCCGAACGGCTCGGCAGCAGTGGAGCGCAGCAGAAACGTCGCAGCGCGGTGGCCGACACGCTGGCGCACTGGCGCGATTCCATCGGTGTGCCGGTGTACTACGCGATGTACCGGGACGGCGAGATCGAGGTCATGTGCGTCTCCGACTCCCCCGAGGCGCCGGCGGTCCACGAGTGGGCCGACTTCCGCGCGACCGGCCATGCGCACGCCATCGGGCAGTGCCTGCTCTCCCAACTGGACGAGGACGCCCGCCGCGACCATCTCGCCAGGTACCCCGTGGAGTCACTCACCCCGTACACCGTGCGTGACAACGATGCCCTGTTGCGGCGACTGGCCCGGATGCCGCGCATGGAACCGGTGGTGGAGCGCCAGGAGTACGTGCTGGGCACGGTCTGTGCGGCGGTCCCGATCACGGTCGGCACCACCGTGGCCACGATGGCCATGTCGCTGCCCGTCCATCAGGCCGACCGGCTGCTGCCCGCGGCCCGTCGGCTGCAGACGGAGATCGGGCGGCACCTGGGGACGCTCACGCTCTCTATCAGTATCTGAAAACTTACTCCTTGTGATCTCCCGTGTACGTTCAGCAAGATTTGACCACCGTTAGAGGGATCAATCCCGGCCAGTCGATGTCATATGACGGGGTAGACGATGCGCGAGTCCGTACAGGCAGAAGTCATGATGAGCTTTCTCGTGTCGGAGGAGCTCTCCTTCCGCATCCCGGTGGAGTTGCGCTACGAGACCAGTGATCCCTATGCAGTGCGGCTCACCTTTCATTTGCCCGGTGATGCCCCGGTGACCTGGGCATTCGGACGTGAGCTGCTGATCGACGGCGTCGGCCGGCCGTGCGGGGAGGGGGATGTGCACATCGCTCCCGCCGATTGCGAGATGCTGGGCGAGGTTCTGATCAGGCTTCAGGTCGGCTGTGACCAGGCTCTGTTCCGCTCTTCCGTACCGCCGCTCGTGGCCTTCCTGGACCGTACGGACAAGCTCGTGCCGCTAGGACAGGAGGGTGCGCTGGCGGACTTCGACGCCCACCTGGAAGAGGCTCTGGACCGCATTCTGGCCGAAGAGCAGAGCGCCGGCTGAAGCGTTACGGCAGGAGGTGCCGGACGCTCCGCCGTGCCGCGTGGAACCATGCAGGAACGCTTCTGCGTAGAGCGGAGAGTGCTGGGCTTGGCCGGGGGCATGGCCTTCGGCCGGTCAGTGGTTCGTCGTCGGCCATGTGTCACGTCGGCCCGGTCCGCCTCACTTACCGCTTTCTGCGTCGTCCCCGCCCACCGCGTGCCGGGACGGGCTGTGCCGCTGCGGGTGCCGGGCTGTGCGGGCCGGTGCGGTCGGCGGCGACCACCAGGGCGGCGAGCGCGGTGGTGACCGGGACCGAGGCGACGAGACCGATCGAGCCCACGAGCGTGCGCACGATCTCCTCGGCCACCAGTTCACTGTTGGCCACGGTCCCCACACCGCTCTGCGCGATCGAGAACAGCAGCAGCAACGGCAGTGCGGCGCCGGCGTAGGCGAGGACGAGGGTGTTGACCACGGAGGCGATGTGGTCGCGGCCGATGCGGATGCCCGCCCGGTACAGTCCGCGCCAGCCCATCGACGGATTGGCCTCGTGCAGCTCCCAGACGGCCGACGTCTGCGTCACGGTCACATCGTCGAGGACGCCGAGCGAGCCGATGATGACGCCGGCCAGCAGCAGACCGCTCATGTCGATCGACGGATACAGGCCGTGGATCAGGCCGGTGTTGTCGTCCGTGTTCCCGGTCAGGGAGGCCCAGCCGATGAACAGGGAACCGAGCACACCGATCAGCGACAGGGAGATCAGCGTGCCGAGCACCGCCACCGAGGTGCGGGCCGACAGGCCATGGCACATGTAGAGGGCGATCAGCATGATGGCGCTCGCCCCGACCACGGCCACGAGCAGTGGATTCGAACCCTGAAGGATCGCGGGCAGGATGAACAGGGTCAGCACCAGGAAACTCACGGCCAGTGCGACGAGCGCCATGACACCGCGCAGCCTGCCGACCACCACGACGGCGAGAGCGAAGATCCCCGCGAGCAGCGTCATGGGGAACTTCCGGTTCACATCGGTCACCGAGTACTGCAGATCCTTCGGTGCCGAGGGCTCGTAGGCGACCACCACCTGCTCGCCCTGGTGCAGCTGCCGGGGCTGGTCCGGCTGCACGATCTCGGTGAACGTACGGCCCTTGTCCTTGCCGGCGTCGACCCGGACGGTCGCCTTCTTGCAGGTTCCCTTCGCCTCCTGTTCCGCTGAGTTGCCCTCGGCGGTGGAGGTGTCGCCGGTCGGGGTGTCACCTGAGGCGTTCGCCGACGTGCAGCTCACCTCGACGACCTTGGTGACCGTGGCCTGCTGCGTCTCCCGGTCGAAGCCGACGCCGGTGCGCTTGTGAGGCGGGGCTCCCCCGGGCCAGAGCACCAGCAGACCGACGACGACCGCCGCGGTGAACGGGACCAGGATCGCGGCGATGACCTTGCGCAGGTGCTTGGAAACGGGGGCGGCGGGACCGTGGCTGTGGCTATGACTGTGCCCGTGGCCCGGCCCTTGCCCATGGCCGTGACCGCCGCCGTCGTCGTCCCCGCCGGATCGCCGCTCGGGACCGTGCCCCCCGTCTCCGTCGAACGCGGCCGCCCTCTGCCGGTGACTGGCCCCTGTGGGGGCATGAGGGTGCCCATGGCTCTGCCCGGGAACGCCGCTCGTCCGGGCGTCGTGGCCGTACAGATCGCCGCTCGTATGGGTGTCCTGGCCGTAGCCGCCGCCCTGCCCCGAGACGCCTGGGCGGCGCGGCTCGGGCGGTCGATACGGGTACTGCTCCATCCTGGTCACCGCCCGATCATCGCAAGAACGCTAGGGGGCCCACTGTTCACCGCGCCACATATGACGCTAGCGTGGAGGCACCTTTGCACACGCGGGAGCTCGGAGCACCGGGCTGAGAGGGCGCTGACCTCCGTACGTGCGATGTTTCACGTGGAACAGGCGATGTTCCGCAGGAAACGTCGACAGACGGAAACCGCTGCGTCGACCGCCGAACCTGTTACCGGGTAATGCCGGCGTAGGGAGTAGGTCTCATGACCAACAAGGACGCACGCACGCCTGCCTCTGTTCAGGACGACATGTCCCAGGAGGCCGGGAAGTCCATCGGCTGGCACAAGGCGTACGTCGAGGGTTCGCGCCCCGACCTGCGCGTGCCGGTCCGCCAGGTGCACCTCACCAACGGGCAGTCGGTCACGCTGTACGACACGTCGGGCCCATACACCGATCCACTCGTCGACACCGATGTCCGCAGGGGCCTGCCGCCGTTGCGGGACAACTGGATCATCGCCCGCGGCGACACCGAGGAGTACGCGGGCCGCCCCGTCCGTCCCGAGGACGACGGGATCAAGCACACCTCGCCGCGCGGCGGGCTGCGCAACCTGGACGCGGTCTTCCCTGGAAGGCCGCGCCAGCCGCGCCGGGGCCGCAGCGGCCAGGCGGTGACGCAGCTTGCGTATGCCCGCCGGGGTGAGATCACCCCGGAGATGGAGTACGTGGCCATCCGGGAGAACGTTTCCCCCGAGGTGGTCCGCGAGGAGATCGCGGCGGGACGCGCGGTGCTGCCGGCCAACGTCAACCACCCGGAGATTGAGCCGATGATCATCGGCAAGCGGTTCCTGGTGAAGGTCAACGCCAACATCGGCAACTCCGCGGTGACCTCCTCCATCGAGGAGGAGGTGGAGAAGATGACCTGGGCGACGCGCTGGGGCGCCGACACGGTCATGGACCTCTCCACCGGCCGCAACATCCACACCACCCGCGAGTGGGTGCTGCGCAACTCTCCCGTCCCCATCGGCACGGTGCCGCTCTACCAGGCCCTGGAGAAGGTCGACGGCAAGGCCGAGGAACTGACCTGGGAGATCTACAAGGACACGGTCATCGAGCAGGCCGAGCAGGGCGTGGACTACATGACGGTCCACGCGGGCGTGCGCCTGCCGTATGTGCCGCTCACCGCCAACCGCAAGACCGGCATCGTCTCGCGTGGTGGCTCGATCATGGCTGCGTGGTGCCTGGCGCACCACAAGGAGTCGTTCCTGTACGAGAACTTCGAGGAACTCTGCGAGATCCTCGCCGCCTACGACGTCACGTACTCGCTGGGCGACGGCCTCAGGCCGGGCTCGATCGCGGACGCCAACGACGAGGCGCAGTTCGCGGAGTTGCGCACGCTCGGGGAACTCAACCAGATCGCCAAGCGTTTCAACGTACAGACGATGATCGAGGGCCCCGGTCACGTCCCGATGCACAAGATCAAGGAGAACATCGACCTTCAGCAGGAGATCTGCGATGAAGCTCCGTTCTATACGCTCGGCCCGCTGACCACGGACATCGCGCCGGCGTACGACCACATCACCTCCGGCATCGGCGCCGCGATGATCGCCTGGTGGGGCACGGCGATGCTCTGCTACGTCACGCCCAAGGAACACCTGGGCCTGCCCAACCGGGACGACGTCAAGACCGGCGTCATCACCTACAAGATCGCCGCACACGCGGCCGACCTTGCCAAGGGACACCCGGGCGCCCAGGAGTGGGACGACGCGCTGTCCGACGCCCGCTTCGAGTTCCGGTGGGAGGACCAGTTCAACCTCGCCCTGGACCCGGACACGGCACGGGAGTTCCACGACGAGACCTTGCCGGCCGAGCCCGCCAAGACGGCACACTTCTGCTCCATGTGCGGGCCGAAGTTCTGCAGCATGAAGATTAGTCAAAGCATCACAGAGCGGTTCGGTGGTGCGGCGGCTGAGGGGGCGTCGTCTGAGGAGGTCGCTGAGGGGATGCTCCAGAAGTCGAAGGAGTTCGCTGAGGCGGGGAACCGGGTGTACCTGCCGATCGCGGACTGACGCGGAGTAGGAGCAGCGGGGTCACGGAGCCGTGCCGAGCGCCGCCGTGGCCCTGCTTCCTACGCGTCCTGATCAGGTGCCGTGATGCCCAGATCAACACGCATGACGTCGCGCAGATTCCACAGAGCGTCCCAGAGGCTTCTCATATCCTCTCGGGCGGTGTCCGTGCTCTCGCCCTGCTGTGCAATGTCACGGTCGAGCCGCTTCAGTGCACCGTAGAGATCGCCGAAGCCGCGGTTCACCGTGCTGGCAGCCGCCATCACGGGCCGAGGCATGATCATCTGCGCTTCGGCGTGGAGCATCCGATGATCTCGGCGTCCACGGTCCAGCTCCGATCGCAGTTCGTCGGTGACATCGCCCGCCTCCACGCTGTGGAGGAATGCCGACATCACGTTGATGTAATCGCGAGTGCCGGCGTTGAGCGCGGCGTAACACGCTCGCCGCGCCTCAAGCTGAGCCTGCCGACGGGCATCCTCGCGTTCGTCTTGGGTCAGCTGCCGTGTGTGTTCCAGTTCGCGCGCTCTGGCACGGTCGGCGCTGCGTTGGGTGAGCAAGGCGGATGCCAGCGTGCCGCCGATGCCCAAAACCGCAACGGCTATCTCACTGATTGAGCCACTCATGCCGCCCCTGACGTGTGCTCAGATCCCAAAGTCCCTGCCGGTGAGTATGCAGCGACAACCCTCACACAGCGAATGCGCTGACTCTGAGCCGATGCTGTCCAGCATGAAAATCTCGCAGGACATCCGCCGCGCACACGGCGGCAGCCGGACCGAGATCGAGGAGGGCATGGCCCTGAAGCCGAAGGAGTTCGCGGCGAGCGGGAACAGGGTGTACCTGCCGATCGCCGACTGAGCCGGACGGGCTGGACTCGCCGCGCAGGATCGCCTGTCGAGGCGGCGGGGCGGTCGGGAAACGGCGGGATGGCGGCTGACCGGGGTGGGGGCACCACACCGGTTGGCCGCTCGGCCCACCCCGTCGGGCCCCGCTGTTCCGGGGCGCGAGCCGGGGCTGTTCAGCCGCGGATGCGGGGTTACTCGAGCTGGTGCTCCGGGCCGCCGAAGTCCGGGCTCGTGTAGTCCGGGCTGGTGAAGCTCGGGCGGTCGGAGCCGGTGCCGTCGTCGGGGCTGCTGAAGCCGGGACGGTCGTACCCGAGCCGGGGCATACGGCCGTTCGGGGTGGGCGGGGTGGTGCGGTGCAGGGCGGCCGGTCCGGGCTCGGCTAGTGCCTCCCGCAGGAACGGCAGGATGCCGCGCTCCAGCAGGGCGTCCCGCCAGGCCGCTCTGGCCTTGTCCAGTTCCCGGTGCGCAGCGTCGAGCGCCTGAGCCTGCGGCGAGTTGCCGTTGCGCAAGGCGGTGAGGAGCAGTCCGACGGCGGCGACGAGGATCGCGGCCGCGGTCACGGCGCCGAACACCCAGCCGGCGGTGAGCATGGTCTGGGCGAAGGCCTGACCAGGGCCCAGCGTCTTCAGGATGTAGCCGACGAGCAGGAAGATCGCCGCAGCGGTTCCCGAGAGGACGGGAGCCAGTACGGCGATGACCGCGATGGCGCCCGCGCCGGTGCTCTCGGCCGCATCGCCGAAGCTGGTGACGAGCCCGGCCGTGGCCGAACCCGGCTGCGTGGAACCGGAGTCTCCGGTGGCCGAGGTGGCCATCACCGGGTGCCGCAGTTGCTCGCGGACCTTCACATAGTGCTGGTATTCGGCCGCGGCGGCGGCTGTGATCAAAGCGGAGGCGTTGAGCGCCATGGTGCGCAGTTGTTCGGCGTTGAGCCGCTGTCCGACAGCGGCCAGTTCCGGGCGGTGTGGTGCGGAGCGCAGCGCCTCATCGAGGAGCCGCTCGAATTCCTGGCGGTCCTCGCTCTGCAGGTACTGCGGAACGCTGTTCATGTGCATCCCCCGATGCTCCGTAGGGCTTGGGGCTCGCACGCCGGCGAGCCGTCGGGCAGAAACGGAGGGGAGCCTGCTACGGATAAGCCGATGGTAGAGCCGTGACGGCACGCGGTGACAGGGGGTTGCCGGAAATTGCCCTCGCCTGCGTGAACCTCGCCGGGGGACGCCTGCCCACGGAACGGTCAGGTAGTCAGAGGGAGTTGCCGGACCAGTAGCTTTCCGGCCATGGTCACCCCGCCGTCCATCGCGATGGCGAGCCCGTCGGCGTAGACGTGCGGTCCCTCCACGACCGGGCCGGTCTCCTCCTCTCCGTCCTCGGAGCCGACCTCGCCCAGGAGGTAGGGAATCGGACTGTGGCCATGAACGATGCGGGTGCCGCCGTACGTATCGAGGAGAGAGCGTACTGCGTCGGCGCCGCCTTCGTCGCGGAAGGAGAAGCGCTTGGTGAACTTGCGGAAGAGATCCCAGCATTCGTCCGCGTCGTTGCGGGTGAGGGTCTCGCGGACGGTGTCGTTGACCGCCTCGATGGAGTCGCCGTAGTCGAGATAGGCGGTGGTGTCCGAGTGCACGAGCAGATAGCCGTCGACCTCCTCGACGGCATCGAGGCGGGCCATCCACTGCAGATGGTGGTCCTGGAGGCGGTCCATGTCGGTCTTCTGGCCGCCGTTGAGCAGCCAGGCCGCCTGGAAGGTGGCGGTGCCCGCGCCGGAGTTGACGGGGGTGTCGCCGAACCGCTTGGCGCCGAGCAGCAGCAGCTCGTGGTTGCCCATGAGGGCCTTGCAGTAGCCGCCGGCCGCCGCGGCCTCGGCGGACAGCCGCATCACGAGGTCGATGACGCCGATGCCGTCGGGTCCGCGGTCGGTGAAGTCGCCGAGGAACCACAGCCGGGCGGTGCCGGCGCACCACTGGCCCGAGGCGTCGATCAGCCCCTGCTCCTGTAGGGCGGTCACCAGTTCGTCGAGGTATCCGTGGACGTCTCCGACGACGAACAGTGGTCCGGGGCCGGTCTCGGGCTGTGGGGCCGGGGCGGCGGGCGCCGTTGCGACGGAGACCTGGAGGGTCGGTGTCCGGTTGACGACAGGGAGGTCGCGCTGGGTGGGCGTGTAGTCGTCGGGCCCCGCCTCGTCGGCGGGCGGCACGGTGTCGCCCGGGTGGGCGGTGCGGATGTACGGACCGGTCTCGTGGACGTACGCCGGTACCCGGAAGTCGCGCAGCGTCGCCGTCCGCTCCACTTCGGGTCCCTGACCGGCCCCCTGAGTCATCAGACCCCTCCACCATCGCGCCGCATCTGCACCGCTTCGGACTGCCTGGTCGCAGCGGTCCACGGTGTCGTGGGCCCATCATAGGAATGAGCGTCGCGCCGTGTGATGACCCAGGGGTGGTGAATCGGAACAAGACTCCAGTTCACCGCGGCTTTCGCCCCGTTTGGGCAGGTGTCCGGCCGGCTGCGCGCCGACCGGACACCCGGCCCGACGGTCGCCGGCCCGTCGCGTTCCCGGCATCGGCCGGTGCACACACGGGGTGAGCGCCCGCTTTCTGGGTTCCCAGGGCTGCACGTCCGCGCTACTTGTCGTCCGGCGTCCGCGGCGGGCTGACCGTCGTGCGCGGCAGGCGCCGCTGGGAGGAGGTGCGCACGATCAGCTCCGTCGGTATCACCTGCTCGACCGGCTGGTCCGACTCCACGCCCTCGATGGCGTCGATGAGCAGTTGGACCACCGCGGTGCCGATGCGGCGCGGTTTCAGGGAGAGCGTGGTGATGGGCGGCTCGGTGCTGGCGTACACCATGGACTCGCTGCAGCACACGAGCAGCAGGTCGTCGGGGACGCGCAGCCCGTAGCGCCGGGCGGCGGCCAGCAGGTCGGTGCCGTTGGGGTCGAACAGGCCGTAGACCGCGTCGGGCCGGTCGGGTCGGGCGAGCAGCCGGTCGGCGGCGACGGCGCCCGCGCACGGGTCGTGCGCCGGGTATGCCTCGTAGACCGGATCCTGGCCGACCCGCTCGCACCAGTGCAGATAGGCGGTGGTGGACAGGTGGGTGTACGTGTCCGTCGTCGTGCCGGTGAGCAGGCCGATTCGGCGGGCGCCGGCGTCGGCGAGGTGGTCGAGGATGCCGAGGACGGCAGCCTCGTGGTCGTTGTCGACCCAGGCTGTGACCGGCAGCGAGCCGGCCGGGCGCCCGTCGGAGACGACCGGCAGTCCCTGCCGGACCAGCTCGCTGACCACCGGATCCTGGTCGGAGGGGTCGATGACGACCGTGCCGTCCAGGGCGACGTTGGACCACACGTCGTGGCGGGAGGTCGCGGGCAGGATGACGAGGGCGTAGCCGCGGGCGAGCGCGGCCGAGGTGGCGGCCCGGGCCATCTCGGCGAAGTACGCGAACTCTGTGAAGGTGAAAGGTTCATCCCCGTACGTCGTCACCGTCAGGCCGATCAGGCCCGACTTGCCGGTACGGAGGGTGCGGGCGGCGGCCGAGGGGCGGTACCCGAGCCGGTCGGCGACCTCGCGGACGTGGCGCCGGGTGGCATCCGGGAGCCGGCCCTTGCCGTTGAGGGCGTCGGAGACGGTTGTGATGGAGACCCCGGCGGCGGCGGCCACGTCTCTGATGCCCGCCCGGCCCGGCCGACTGCCTCGACGTGAGGTTTCCGCGCGGCTCACCTGGTGCTTCCCTGCTGCTGTCATGGCGAGCCGATAGTAGG
Source organism: Streptomyces sp. IMTB 2501 (assembly GCF_001953885.1). Classification (GTDB taxonomy): domain Bacteria; phylum Actinomycetota; class Actinomycetes; order Streptomycetales; family Streptomycetaceae; genus Streptomyces. The sequence continues at coordinate 91,057 of NZ_MQUS01000011.1, forward strand.
GCTCATGCGGTGGGGTAGTGCGGACGCATATGCACGCGTTGACAGGCACGTTTCTGCATGGTCAGTTGCGGATAACTGCCTTAGAAAGAAAGGGAGTTGACCCATTCATCGCTAGGACGTGACTTGTCAACGCGTATGAGCCTGCCAAGTGTCCGATGTTTCGAAGAGGTCTCAACTCACCTGCACGAGGGATGCGCGCCACGGCGCGAGCCACCGGCGCATAGATATATGTAAGGCGCGCCCCTTGATACGTACGCCTTCGTACGGCGATGCCCGCGATGGCGCCGAGTCGGGCGTGGCTCGCGTATTGCAGGCCCTCCACCTGTACGCACCGGGGCCGAATCCTCATAAGGTGTGGAGTATTGGAAGCCGGCGGCGTCGACGGTCCGCCGGGGGTCGCGAGGAGGACTGCGGTGAGCGAGACGAGCCCCAAGCTGCGCGCTGAGCTGGAGGGTATCCCCACCTACAAGCCGGGCAAGCCTGCCGCGGCCGAAGGGCCGGTCGCCTACAAACTGTCCTCCAACGAAAACCCGTATCCGCCGCTGCCCGGTGTGATGGAGAGCGTGACCGCGGCCGCCTCCAACTTCAACCGCTACCCGGACATGGCCTGCACGGGGCTCATGAACGAACTGTCGGAACGCTTCGGCGTCCCGCTCTCCCACCTCGCCACCGGCACCGGCTCGGTGGGTGTCGCCCAGCAGCTCGTCCAGGCCACCAGCGGTCCTGGTGACGAGGTGATCTACGCCTGGCGTTCCTTCGAGGCGTACCCGATCATCACGCAGATCAACGGTGCCCGGTCGGTGCAGGTGCCGCTCACGCCCGGCGATGTGCACGACCTGGACGCGATGGCGGACGCGATCACCGACCGGACGCGTCTGATCTTCGTCTGCAACCCCAACAACCCGACCGGCACGGTGGTGCGGCGGGCCGAGCTGGAGCGGTTCATCGACCGGGTGCCCCGCGATGTCCTGGTCGTGCTGGACGAGGCCTACCGCGAGTTCATCCGCGATCCCGAGGTGCCCGACGGCGTCGAGCTGTATCGGAACCGGCCCAACGTCTGTGTCCTGCGTACCTTCTCCAAGGCCTATGGGCTCGCGGGGCTGCGGGTCGGTTTCGCGATCGCCCATGAGCCGGTCGCGGCCGCGCTGCGCAAGACGGCGGTGCCCTTCGGCGTCAGCCAGCTCGCGCAGGAAGCGGCGATCGCCTCGCTGCGGGCCGAGGACGAGTTGCTCGGCCGGGTCGGTTCGCTGGTGTGCGAGCGCACGCGCGTGGTCGACGCGCTGCGCGCCCAGGGCTGGAAGGTGCCGGAGACACAGGCGAACTTCGTCTGGCTGCGGCTGGGGGAGCGTACGGTCGCTTTCGCTCAGACCTGCGAGCAGCACGGTGTGGTGGTCCGGCCGTTCCCGGGCGAGGGTGTGCGGGTGACGGTCGGCGAGACCGAGGCGAACGACATCTTCCTGAAGGTGACGGAGGCGTTCCGCAAGGAGCTCTAGCTCAGCGGCGGTTTTACTCGCCGATCAGTTCCACGCGGACGGGGTCGCCGTCGCGGACGGTCGCCAGCATCCGGGCGTCTCCGTCGAGGCGCCCCAGTATGTTGCACGGGCTCGCGAGGCGGCATTCGTCGCCTCGCGAGATCGGCGTGCGGCCGTAGGGGAGGGCGAGCGCGTCACCGTCCGTCCAGAAGGCCACCGTGCCCGGTTCCACGACCTGACGGGCGTCCGTTTCACGTGAAACGGAGACACCTGTGTCGAAATAGACCTCCTCGCCCCATGTGCAGGCGGTGGAGGTGAGCGGCAGTGCCTTGGCGAGGGCCTGGCATGTCGGTGTGTCTGCGTCGAAGGTCGCGGTGATGTTTCCCGCGGGCCAGGAGATACGTATCTGCATGCCGCGCAATTCAACAAGATGTTGAAGTCGCTGCCAAGGTCTTGACGGGGAGGCGAAGGGGGGACCCCCCGTTGGTTGCCGAAAATCAGTACGTCATAATGGCTTGTGAATGTGAACGCGTTCACAAGCGTGTCCCGATTGCCCTGTATGAGCGATACAAACAGGGCAAACCGCCGCTGTACCACGCCGTAGTAAGGAGAGTGACGACGTGGACCTGGCTCTGGCGCCGGAGACACTGGCGCGCTGGCAGTTCGGCATCACCACCGTCTACCACTTCCTGTTCGTCCCGCTGACCATCTCCCTGGCCGCCCTCACGGCCGGGCTGCAGACGGCCTGGGTGCGCACGGAGAAGGAGAAGTACCTCAGGGCGACAAAGTTCTGGGGCAAGCTCTTCCTGATCAACATCGCCATGGGTGTGGTCACGGGCATCGTCCAGGAGTTCCAGTTCGGCATGAACTGGTCCGACTACTCGCGGTTCGTCGGTGACATCTTCGGTGCCCCGCTTGCCTTCGAGGCGCTGATCGCGTTCTTCTTCGAGTCCACCTTCATCGGCCTGTGGATCTTCGGCTGGGACAAGCTGCCCAAGAAGATCCATCTGGCCTGCATCTGGATGGTCTCGATCGGCACGATTCTGTCGGCGTACTTCATCCTCGCGGCCAACTCCTGGATGCAACACCCGGTCGGATACAAGATCGACAAGGTGAAGGGCCGGGCCGAGCTGACCGACTTCTGGGCCGTGCTGACCCAGAACACGGCACTCAGCCAGGCCTTCCACACCCTGTCCGCGGCGTTCCTGACCGGCGGCGCCTTCATGGTGGGCATCGCCGCCTACCATCTGGCCCGCAAGAAGCACATCGGTGAGATGAAGACGTCGCTGCGGCTCGGCCTGGTCACCGTGGTCATCGCCGGTCTGCTCACCGCGATCAGTGGTGACACCCTCGGCAAGGTCATGTTCAAGCAGCAGCCCATGAAGATGGCGGCCGCGGAGGCGCTGTGGGACGGGCAGAAGCCGGCACCTTTCTCGATCTTCGCCTACGGCGATGTGGAGAAGGGCCACAACTCCGTGGCCATCGAGATACCCGGTCTGCTGTCCTTCCTCGCCAACGACGACTTCACCTCGTACGTTCCCGGCATCAACGACGTCAACAAGGCCGAGCAGCAGAAGTTCGGCCCGGGTGACTACCGTCCCAGCATCCCGGTCGCCTTCTGGGGCTTCCGCTGGATGATCGGCTTCGGTATGTCCTCCTTCGCCATCGGCCTGGCCGGCCTGTGGCTGACCCGGAAGAAGTTCATGCTGCCGAAGCATCTGCGGGTCGGCGAGGACGAGGTACCGCATCTGGTGCTGTTCAAGAACAAGGCGCTCAGCCCGAAGCTCACGCCCTGGTACTGGCGCATCGCGACCTGGACCCTGGCCTTCCCGCTGATCGCCAACTCCTGGGGCTGGATCTTCACCGAGATGGGCCGCCAGCCGTGGGTCGTCTACGGCGTCCTGCAGACCCGGCACGCGGTCTCCCCCGGTGTCTCCCAGGGCGAGGTCCTCACCTCGATGATCGTCTTCACCTCGCTGTACGCGATCCTCGCCGTGGTCGAGGTCAAGCTGCTCGCGAAGTACGTCAAGGCCGGCCCGCCCGAGCTGACCGAGGCCGACCTCAATCCGCCCACGAAGATCGGCGGCGACACCCGTGACGCCGACAAGCCGATGGCCTTCTCGTACTAGGCCGGGGGAACAGTCATGGAACTTCACGACGTCTGGTTCGTCCTGATCGCCGTCCTGTGGACGGGCTACTTCTTCCTGGAGGGCTTCGACTTCGGAGTCGGCATCCTCACCAAGCTGCTGGCCCGCGGCCGGCCGGAGCGACGGGTGCTGATCAACACCATCGGGCCCGTCTGGGACGGCAACGAGGTCTGGCTGCTCACGGCCGGCGGCGCGACTTTCGCCGCGTTCCCGGAGTGGTACGCCACCCTATTCTCCGGCTTCTATCTGCCGCTGCTGGTCATCCTGGTCTGTCTGATCGTCCGAGGCGTCGCCTTCGAGTACCGGGCGAAGCGACCCGAGGAGAACTGGCAGCGCAACTGGGAGGCGGCGATCTTCTGGACCTCGCTGATCCCGGCGTTCCTGTGGGGCGTGGTCTTCGCGAACATCGTGGCGGGCGTCAAGATCGACCAGCACTTCGAGTACGTCGGCAGCCTCGGGGACCTGTTCAACCCCTACGCCCTGCTCGGCGGTCTGGTGACGCTCACGCTGTTCACCTTCCACGGAGCGGTCTTCACCGCGCTCAAGACCGTGGGCGACATCCGGGTGCGGGCACGGAAGCTGGCCCTGCGGGTCGGTCTCGTCACGGCTGTCGTGGCGCTCGGATTCCTGCTGTGGACGCAGGCCCACAACGGTAATGGCAAGAGCCTGGTGGTCCTGCTCGTGGCGGTCGTCGCCCTGGTGGCCGCTCTGGTGGCCAATCAACTCGGGCGTGAGGGTTGGGCGTTCGCCCTGTCGGGCGTCACCATCGTGGCCTCTGTGGCGATGCTCTTCCTGTCGCTCTTCCCGAACGTCATGCCATCCACGCTCAACGGGGACTGGAGCCTGACAGTCACCAACGCCTCGTCGAGCCCGTACACCCTGAAGATCATGACGTGGCTGGCTGCCATAGCCACGCCCCTGGTGGTGCTTTATCAGGGCTGGACCTACTGGGTGTTCCGCAAGCGGATCGGCACGCAGCACATCGCTCCCGACGCTGCGGCTGGCACCGCACACTGAGTCCGTCGAGGGTGTGTTTCACGTGAAACACACCCTCTGGACCGAAGGGCACGTTTCACGTGAAACCAATCGATCCACGCCTGCTGAAGTACGCCCGCGCCATCCGTCTCTTCCTCGTAGCGGTCGTCGGCCTCGGCGCCGTCGGTGCGGGGCTGGTCATCGCCCAGGCGATGCTCATCGCCGAGGTTGTCGTCGGCGCGTTCCAGCATGGGCAGTCCGTTGCTGAACTGCGCACTCCCCTGCTGCTTTTGGTGGCCGTTGCCGTAGGTCGATCGGTCGTCGCATGGCTCACCGAGCTCGCCGCCCACCGGGCGAGCGCGGCGGTGAAGTCCGAACTGCGGGGACGGCTTCTCGATCGGGCGGCGGCGCTGGGTCCTGGGTGGCTGGCCGGGCAGCGCACCGGTTCGCTGGTCACTCTGGCCACGCGCGGGGTCGATGCTCTCGACGACTACTTCTCCCGCTATCTGCCTCAGTTGGGGCTCGCGGTGGTCGTGCCGGTGGCCGTCCTGGCGCGGATCGTCACCGAGGACTGGGTGTCGGCGGCGATCATCGTCGGCACCCTGCCCCTCATCCCGCTCTTCATGATGCTGATCGGCTGGGCCACCCAGTCCCGGATGGACCGTCAGTGGCGGCTGCTGTCCCGGCTGTCCGGGCATTTCCTGGATGTGGTCGCGGGACTGCCCACGCTGAAGGTCTTCGGCCGGGCCAAGGCGCAGGCCGAGTCCATCCGCCGGATCACCGGAGAGTACCGGCAGGCCACCCTGCGGACCCTGCGGATCGCCTTTCTCTCCTCCTTCGCGCTGGAGTTGCTCGCCACGCTGTCGGTCGCCCTGGTCGCGGTGACGATCGGGATGCGGCTCGTGCACGGCGACATGGATCTGTACATCGGTCTGATGATCCTGGTGCTGGCGCCCGAGGCGTATCTGCCGTTGCGTCAGGTCGGTGCGCAGTACCATGCGGCGGCCGAGGGGCTTGCCGCCGCGGAGGAGATCTTCGCCGTGCTGCAGACGCCGGTTCCGGCGTCCGGTTCCGGTGCCGTGCCCGCGGGTGCGGTGGCCTTCGACGGGGTCACCGTCCGCTATCCCGGCCGGTCCACGGCTGCCGTCACGGAGGCGTCGTTCACCATCGAGCCCGGTGAGACGGTCGCGCTGGTCGGGCCGAGCGGGGTGGGCAAGTCGACGCTGGTGAACGTGCTGCTCGGATTTGTCGCGCCCACCGAGGGGCGGGTGCGGATCGGGGGAGCGGATCTCGCCGGCCTCGACGCGGAGGAGTGGCGGTCGCGGATCGCGTGGGTGCCCCAGCAGCCGCATCTGTATGCCGGGACCATCGCGGAGAACGTGCGGTTGGCGCGGCCCGACGCGGACGATGTCGCCGTACGGCGGGCGCTGCGGGATGCCGGGGCGCTGGAGTTCGTGGATGCGCTGCCCGAGGGGGCCGAGACCGTGCTCGGGGAGGACGGGGCCGGGCTGTCGGCGGGGCAGCGGCAGCGGTTGGCTCTGGCACGGGCGTTTCTCGCGGACCGGCCTGTGCTGGTGCTGGATGAGCCGACGGCGGGGTTGGACGGGGCGACCGAGGCGGAGGTCGTGGCTGCGGTAGGGAGGCTCGCGGCGGGTCGTACGGTGCTGTTGGTGGTGCACCGGCCGGCGTTGCTGGAGGGTGCGGACCGGGTGGTGCGGCTGGAGAGCGCCGAGTCATTGGCCGACCGGGGCTACGGCGGGCCTGCCAGTGGGCTCCGCCCCCTGGACCCCCGCCCTCGCCCACTCGCCACCCGACCCGGTGGGATGGACGATGTATCCGCAGACCAGGACTTGGCAGAGCGGGACTTGGCTGAGGCCGGCTTCGATGGGCTGGAGAGTGGTCCGGTAGCGCGGCGCCAGGGTGGCGGTTCGGGGCGTCGTTTCGGGCGGTCCGCTCGCGTGCTTGGCCGGGTTCGGGGGCTCGCCGGGCCCCGGCGGGGGCGGCTGTTGCTGGCCATGTTGCTCGGCGGTCTGGCGCTTGGCAGTGCCGTGGGGCTGATGGCGACGTCCGGGTGGCTTATTTCGCGGGCCGCGCAGCAGCCTCCTGTGCTGTATCTGATGGTCGCCGTGACAGCCACGCGCGCCTTCGGGATCGGGCGGGCCGTGTTCCGGTACGCCGAGCGGCTGGTGTCGCATGACGCGGTGCTGCGGATGCTGGCAGACACCCGGGTCGCCGTGTACCGGCGGCTGGAGCGGCTCGCGCCCGCCGGGCTGCGGAGCGCCCGGCGTGGTGATCTGCTCACCCGGCTGGTCGCGGACGTGGACGAGCTCCAGGACTACTGGCTGCGCTGGCTGCTGCCCGCGTCGGTCGCCGTGGCCGTCTCCGTCGCCTCCGTCGGCTTCACGGCCTGGCTCCTGCCCGAGGCCGGTGCCGCCCTCGCGGCGGGCCTCGTGTCGGCCGGTGTCGGCGTCCCGCTCGTCACCGCGACCGTGGCCCGGCGGACCGAGCGACGGCTGGCCCCCGCCCGGGGTGCCCTCGCCACCCGGGTCACCGACCTGCTCACCGGCACCGCGGAGCTGACCGTCGCCGGTGCGCTGCCCGCCCGTACGGACGCGGCCCGGCGAGCCGACGGCACCCTGACCCGGATCGCCTCGCGGGCCGCCGCCGTGACGGCGCTGGGCGACGGGCTCACGGCGCTGATCTCCGGGCTGACCGTCACGGCGACCGCACTGCTCGGCGCCCAGGCGGTGGCTGCGGGCCGGCTCGGTGGCGTGGCGATGGCCGTGGTCGTCCTCACTCCGCTGGCCGCCTTCGAGGCCGTACTGGGCATGCCGCTCGCGGTACGCCACCGGCAGCGGGTGCGGCGGAGCGCGGAGCGTGTCTACGAGGTGGTCGACGCTCCGGAGCCCGTGCGTGAGCCCGAGCGGCCCCGGCAGGCGCCCGCCTCGCCGTTCCCGGTGATGGTCAAGGGGCTGGCGGCCCGCTATGAGGGGCAGCAGAGGGAGGCGCTGGCCGGGTTCGAGCTCACGCTGCGCGAGGGGCGGCGGATTGCGGTGGTCGGGGCGTCCGGTTCCGGCAAGACGACCCTCGCCCAGGTCCTGCTGCGCTTCCTCGACCCGCAGGAGGGCGCCTACACGCTCGCCGGCGTGGACGCGTACGCGCTGGCCGGTGACGACGTACGGCGGCTCGTCGGGCTGTGTGCGCAGGACGCGCATCTCTTCGACAGCTCCGTGCGCGAGAACCTGTTGCTGGCGCGGAAGGACGCCACCGAGGCCGATCTGCGCCGGGCGCTGGAGCGGGCCCGTCTGCTGGACTGGGTGGACGGGCTGCCCGACGGCCTGGACACGCTCGTCGGCGAGCACGGAGCGCGGCTGTCGGGAGGGCAGCGGCAGCGGCTGGCGCTGGCCCGGGCGCTGCTGGCCGACTTCCCCGTCCTGGTCCTCGACGAGCCCGCCGAGCACCTGGACCTGCCGACGGCCGACGCGCTGACAGCCGATCTGCTGGCTGCCACGGAGGGTCGTACGACGCTGCTGATCACCCACCGGCTGGCCGGGCTGGAGGCGGTGGACGAGGTGATCGTGCTCGACGCCGGGCGAGCGGTGCAGCGGGGCACGTACGCTGAGCTTCTCGCGGTGGACGGGCCGTTGCGGGCGCTGGCGCTGCGGGAGGCGGAAGCGGAGTCGCTGGTGGGGGCGGCCTGACGGGTGCTCCGGCGTCAACCCGGTGTCACCCCGGTTCCCGGCTCCGGTTTCGATGACAAAAGGCACTAATTACGCTCGGGGCATGTGCGCTTCGCCCTCGCCCGACCCCGAGCCGGCTCTGCGGATGCCGCAGTTGCTGGAGGCGATGCGGTCCGTGGGCAGCGGGCTGGAACTGCACTCCACGCTGGACCGGATCTGTGAGACCGCCGCCGATCTGACCGGCGCCCGGTACGCGGCGATCGGGGTTGTCGCCGAGGAGGGTGGGGGCCTCTCCGACTTCGTCTACCAGGGGGTGGACGAGGCGAGCGCGCGCCGGATCGGCCGGCTGCCCGACGGGCACCGGGGGCTGCTCGGTGCGCTGATCAGGGAGCCGGAGCCGGTCCTGCTGGCCGATCTGAGCGAGGATCCGCGCTCGTGCGGCTTTCCCGGGCACCATCCGCCGATGCGCAGCTTCCTCGGGGTCCCGATCCGGGTGCAGGGCGAGATCTTCGGCAATCTCTATCTGACCGAGAAGCGCGATGGACGGCCCTTCGACGACGACGACCTCGCCATGGTCCAGGTGCTGGCCACCGAGGCCGGTATCGCGGTCGGCAACGCCCGGCTGTACGAGGCGGCCATGCAGCGGGAGCGCTGGATCGACGGGTCCGTGGCCGTGACCACGGCGCTGCTGTCCGGCGGGGACGCCGACGACGCCCTCCAGGTCGTGGCGGAGCAGGCACGCCGGCTGTCCGGAGCGGCGGCCGGGGTCGTGCTGCTGCCCGCGGAGGAGGGCGGCCTGGAGGTGGTGGCCGTGGCCTCGGACGAGCCGACGGGCATGCTGGGCGCGGTGATTCCGCCGGAGAGCCGGATCGTCGCCGAACTCCTGGACGGGCAGGCGGTGTTCGTCGCGGACGCGGCCACCGACTCGCGGATGCTGACGCAGTACGCGAGCGGCTACGGCCCGGCGATGATGGTGCCACTGCAGAGCGACGGCCGGGTGCTGGGCACGCTGGTCACGCCCCGGGCGCGCGGCGGACGGCCGTTCACGCGGGCCGAGCGCACACTGGCCGTGCAGTTCGCCTCGCAGGCGGCGCTGGCGCTGATGATGGCCGAGGCACAGCGGGACCGGGAGCGGCTGGCGGTGTTCGAGGACCGCGACCGGATCGCCCGGGATCTGCACGACCTCGTCATCCAGCGGCTGTTCGCCACGGGGCTGATGCTGGAGAGTGCACAGCGGCGGTCCGTGGTGCCGGAGGTGCGTGAGGGCGTCGGCAAGGCGGTGGACGAACTCGACGTCACCATCCAGGAGATCCGCACCGCGATCTTCGCGTTGCAGCAGAGCCCGGCTGAGGCGCCGTCGGGGTTGCGGACGCGGGTGCTGCGGGAGATCAACATGGCTGCCGTACCACTGGGGTTCAAGCCGTCGCACCGCTTTCTCGGCCCCGTCGACACCGTCGGCGACCTCACGGGCAAGAACCTGATCGCGGCGCTGCGGGAGGCGCTGTCCAACGCGTTCCGGCATGCCGACGCCTCCCGTATCGACGTCGTGGTCGATGCGACGGTCACCCTGGCCGGCGGGGGCCGCGGGGTACGGCTGACCGTCGCGGACGACGGCGTCGGCATCCCCGAGGGCGGCCGGCGCAGCGGGCTGCGGAACCTGAAGCGGCGAGCCGAGTCGCTCGGCGGGGACAGCCGGATCGGCCCTGGCATCGGGGAGAACGGCGGCGGGACGGCGGTGGTGTGGGAGGCGCCGTACTGAGGCGCCCTCAGGCGCTAGAAACGTCCCGCGAGCAGTTGCTCGATCACGACTGCGACGCCGTCTTCGTTGTTGGCGACCGTACGGCCCGACGCGGCGGCGATGACGTCCGGGTGGGCATTGCCCATCGCGTACGACTGGCCGGCCCAGGTGAGCATCTCGACGTCGTTGGGCATGTCGCCGAAGGCGACGACCTCCTCGTGCGAGATGCCGCGCTCGGCGCAGCACAGGGCGAGCGTGCTGGCCTTGGAGACGTCGGGGCCGCTCAGTTCCAGCAGGGCGCTGGGGCTGGAGCGGGTGACGTTGGCGCGGTCGCCGATCGCCAGCCGGGCGAGGGTGAGGAAGGCGTCCGGGTCGAGATCGGGGTGGTAGGCCAGGATCTTGAGCACGGGCTGGTCGGCGTCCGGGCCGTCGGGGGCGAGGAGCTGCTCGGCGGGCAGCAGATGGTCCGGTATCTCCAGGTGCAGCTTGGGATAGTCCGGCTCCTGGTGGAAGCCGTAGGTCTGCTCGACCGCGTACACCGTGCCGGGTGCCGCCTCGCGCAGCAGCCGTACGGCGTCCAGGGCGTTCGCGCGGGCCAGTTCGCGCACCTTCACGAAGCGGTGGGCGCCGGGGCCGCCGTGCAGGTCGACCACGGCGGCGCCGTTGCCGCAGATCGCCAGGCCGTGGCCGTGGACATGGTCGCTGACGACGTCCATCCAGCGGGCCGGGCGGCCGGTGACGAAAAAGACCTCGATGCCGGCCTCTTCCGCGGCGGCGAGTGCGTCGACCGTGCGCGGGGAGACCGACTTGTCGTCCCGCAGCAGTGTGCCGTCGAGGTCGGTGGCGATCAGCCGCGGCCGTAGGGCGGCGGACGGGGTCCCGGGCTGTCTGGTCGCTGAGGTCACCGGGCCATTCTGGCGCATATGCCAGCACGGCCGTGCGGGACTGCGCACAGATGAGACACAGATGACGCTCGGCCCCGCGGGATCCCCTCGGCCCCGGCGGCGACCCCCTCGGACCTGCGGGGATCCCTGCGGCCCTGCAGCAGTCCGGGGCCCCGCGGCGGTCCGGTCAGCCCAGCTGGGCCACGGCCTCCATGGCGATCTGCTCGAAGACCTTCTCGCCCGCGGCGAAGTCGGAGTCCGGGATGGGCCAGTGGATCACGATCTCGGTGAAGCCCAGCTCCTGGTGCCGGCCGGCGAAGTCCACGAAGGCGTCCAGGGACTGAAGCGGGCGCGCGCGGTCCGGGGTGAAGCCCGTGAGCAGGATCTTCTCCAGGCCGGCCAGGTCCCGCCCGGCGTCCGCGCAGGCCTCGGACAGCTTGGCGAACTGGCCGCGCAGGGCCTCTACGGACTGCTCGGGGGTGCCGGACTCGTACAGCTTCGGATCGCCCGTGGTCACCCAGGCCTGGCCGTACCGCGCCGCGAGCTTGAGGCCGCGCGGGCCGGTGGCCGCCACGGCGAACGGCAGCCGGGGCCGCTGGACGCAGCCGGGGATGTTGCGCGCCTCGTGGGCCGAGTAGAAGCGGCCCTCGTACGACACCGCGTCCTCGGTGAGCAGCCGGTCCAGCAGTGGCACGAACTCGGCGAGCCGGTCGGCGCGCTCGCGTGGGCTCCACGGCTCCTGGCCCAGCGCGGTGGCGTCGAAGCCGATGCCGCCGGCGCCGATGCCCAGGGTGATCCGGCCGCCGGAGACGTCGTCCAGGGAGATCAGCTCCTTGGCGAGGGTCACCGGGTGCCGGAAGTTCGGCGAGGTCACCAGCGTGCCGAGGCGCAGCCGCTCGGTGACGCCGGCGGCGGCCGTCAGTGTCGGGACCGCGCCGAACCACGGGCCGTCACGGAAGCTGCGCCAGGACAGGTGGTCGTACGTGTACGCCGCGTGGAAGCCGAGCTGTTCGGCCCGCACCCAGGCCGAACGGCCGCCTTCGCCCCAGCGGCGGTAGGGCAGGATCACGGTGCTCAGACGCAGACTCATGCGTTCGAGGGTAAGCGGCCCGACTGACAACGGACCGAACGGTCACCGAACGCGGCTGCTCAGCCACGGGCTGAGCAGGATCATCGGGACGTACTCCTTGTACGTGCGGTCGCCGGGCAGCGGGACGACCAGGCGGTAGCCCGGCGGAAAGCGGTGCGCCTTGACGTGTGCGAGATCGCCGAAGACGGAGCGGAGGAAGGCGGGCACGTCGTCGCGCGGGACGTCGTGGCATTCGATGCCCTCGACGGTGATCAGCGCGTCGTCGTCCGGGTAGAGCCGCACGCTCACCCGGGGCACGCCGCCGAATTCGGCGTATGCCTCGTGCGGCAGGGAGCCGTCCGGGTCCGCGGTCACGCCGATGCCCGCGGCAGTGCGGCGGGAGGTCTGGTCGGCGCCGATGTCGTGGGTCACCTCGATCTCGCGCCCGTACTGGGCGGCGAGGGCGCGCAGCGCGGTGACGGCGGCTTCGGTCGTCGGCAGATGCTCGTTCGAGTGATCCATGGCACCGATCATGACCGCGGTGCGCCGCGCGGTGTCACCGGGGGCCGGGAAACCGCAGGTAGCGCGGTGGTACGGCCTGGGTCAGCCAGACTCCGTTGGCACTGACGCGGAAGACGTGGCCGTCGCGGTGCATGGCGCCGGCATCGACGGCGAGCACCACGGGGCGGCCGCGGCGGGCGCCGACCCGGGTGGCGGTCTCACGGTCGGCGGAGAGGTGCACGTCATGCCGGTTCATGGGCCGGAGGCCGTCCACGCGGATCGCGTCCAGGTTCCGGGCGACGGTGCCGTGGTAGAGGTACGGCGGCGGGGTCGCCGGGGGCAGGCCGAGGTCGATCTCGATGCTGTGGCCCTGGCTGGCGCGGATCCGGCTCCCCTCGATCGCGAAGCGCTGCTTGTCGTTGGTGGCCACCACGTGGTCCAGTTCCTCGCGTGTGAACCGGAAGCCGTGGGAGGCGGCCGCGGAGATCAGCGTGTCGATCTCCACCCAGCCGGCCGGGTCCAGGGTGAGCCCGATGCGCTCGGGTTGGTGACGCAGGTGTTTGGAGAGGTACTTCGACACCTTCACGGTGCGTCTTTCGTCGATGTGTCGCGCGTCGTGTCGTTCGTCGTGTCTTGCATTCATGTGTCCAGCCTGCGGGAGAGGCACGGATCACGCAGGTTTTTTTGTTCGTAGGTTTGATCCACAACCAAGTGAGGTTATCCACAGGGGAATTGGCGAATCTGTGGACAAGTGGCGTACCTATTGGGGTGATTAGCGAACTTCCTCACTCTGTACGGTGCCTGAGGCGAGATGGTCCAAGGCGCGTGCCCGCAGCTCGCGTTCGGCTGCCAGTGCTATGAACTCGGAGACGTGTTCCCGGCCAACCAGCCTTTCCACAGCGGCGACCGTGCCGGCGGGAAGCGCGACGCAGCGGTCGTCGGACCGCTCCTCGGTGGGTTGCTCCGCACCCAGGTGTGTGCGCAGATGCCGGGTGGCCAACGAGCGCATGGCCCGCGCCAGTTCGGCGTCCATCGTCTGCCGGGCCAGCGGGCGCAGCCGCCGCACCAGTGACGCGGCTTCCGCGGCGTGTGCGTCCGTACGGTGCTCGGGGTCGTCCAGATAGCGTGCGAAGACGTACTCGGTGGTGAACTCCAGGAAACGGGCCGCGATGTGCTCGACCTGACCCCTCAACTCCCGCAGATGGCCGGAGATCGCGGACAGCGGGACTCCGGCCGCGTGCAACTCGACGGCCACGGAGAGTTCTTGGGGACTCGGTACGAGGAACGTGTCGGGGTCGTCGTCGATCCGTTCCAGCACGCCGAGTTCGACCGCCTCGCTCACGGCGTCGTCGTCGGGGGTGCCGCCGAAGCGCGCGTTCAGTTCGGTGCGGGTGACGCGGTCGGGGCGTTCGTCCGTCCACGGTCCGTCCACCTCGGTGACCAGGCCGAGGACTCCGCCCAGACCACGCCCGGTGTCCCAGGCGTCCAGCAACTCCTTGATCGAGGCCAGGGTGTAACCGCGGTCGAGGAGGTGGGCGATCTGGTGGAGGCGGGTGATGTGGGTCTCGGAGTAGAGGTTCGCGCGGCCTCGGCGTTCGGGGCGGGGGAGGAGGCCGCGGTCCTGGTAGGCGCGGATGGTTCTTACGGTGGTGCGGGTTTGGTGGGCCAGGTCTTCTATGCGGTACGTGTTCTCGGCCGGGGGATCTGGCATGTGCGGCTCCTTGGCTGGTGAGCTGGAGCTGGAGCTGGAGCTGTGGCGGGGGTGGGGTGCCGCCTGGGGGTCCCCAGGGCCCTTGAGGTATTGGGGGGAGGCACGACTGCCCGCAGCGGCGGCGGCACTGTCAAGTCGACGGAGCCGCACCGAGGTTCACAACTTCGGTTCCACTCGCGCCAGCCTGCGCAGTGCCCCCGGCATGAACCGGGACAACGCATGGGCGCCCCTGGCCTCCGGGGTCACCGGGACGACCGCTCGGTTGCGGGTCACCGCGTCCAGGATTGCCTCGGCGACCTTCTCCGGTGGGTAGTTGCGCAGGCCGTACAGGCGGGCGGAGTTCTTCTGGCGGCGGCGTTCCTCGGCCTCGTCCACGCCGGCGAAGCGGGCCGTGGCCGTGATGTTCGTGTTGACGATTCCGGGGCATATCGCGCTCACCCCGATGCCCTGACCGGCGAGTTCGGCGCGCAGGCACTCGGAGAGCATCAGCACCGCCGCCTTGGAGGTGCTGTAGGCGGGCAGGGCGCGGGAGGGCTGGAAGGCGGCCGCCGAGGCGGTGTTGACGATGTGGCCGCCCTGGCCGCGCTCGGCCATCCGCGCGCCGAAGAGCCGGCAGCCGTGGATCACGCCCCAGAGGTTGACGTCCAGAACCCTGCGCCAGTCGTCGGTCGTCGTGGCGAAGAAGGAGCCCGACAGGCCGATGCCCGCGTTGTTGACCAGCACGTCCAGCACGCCGTACTCGCGGTGCACCTTCTCGGCCAGCTTCTCCATCGCCTGCTCGTCGGAGACGTCGGCCGTCTCCGCCCAGGCCTCGGGCGCGCCGATCAGCCGGGACAGTTCGGCGGTGCGGGCGGCGGCCTCGGTGTCGCGGTCGACGGCCACCACGCGCGCGCCCGCCTCCGCGAACGCGAACGCGGTGGCCCGGCCGATGCCGCTGCCCGCACCCGTGACCAGCACCAGCTGCCCGCAGAACCGGTCGGCGTGGCGGCCGCCGTCCACGGACATGACGAATTCCTCGATCCAGGAGGTGAGTTGATCGGGGCGGGTGCGCGGGACCCAGTGCTTGGCGGGGAGCGTACGGCGGGTCAGCTGGGGCACCCACTGCTCCAGGTCGTCGTAGAGACGCTCGGAGAGGAACGCGTCCCCCTGGGGCGTGATGAGCTGCACGGGCGCGTGCGCGTACGCGTCGGGGCGCGGCCTGGTCAGCCGGGCGCGGACGTTGTCCCGGTACAGCCAGGCGCCGTGCGCCGCGTCGGAGGGAAGGGAGGAGGTCGGGTAGTTCCCGGCGGGGACCTTCTCGACCCGCTGGAGGATCCCCGGCCAGCGTTTGCCGAGCGGCCCGCGCCAGGCCAGCTCCGGCAGGACGGGTGTGTGCAGCAGATACACGTACCAGGACTTGGCGCCCTGGCCGAGGAGCTGACCCACCCGGCGGGGCGTCGGACGCTTCACGCGTGCGTTGATCCAGTGTCCGAAGTGGTCCAGGGACGGCCCGGAGATGGAGGTGAAGGAGGCGATACGGCCCTCCGTGCGGCCCGCCGTCACGAATTCCCACGACTGCACCGAGCCCCAGTCATGGCCGACCAGGTGCACCGGGCGGTCCGGGCTCACCGCGTCCGCCACGGCCAGGAAGTCGTCCGTGAGCTTGGCGAGGGTGAAGCCGCCGCGCAGCGGCTGGGGGGCCGTCGAGCGGCCGTGGCCCCGGACGTCGTACAGGACGACGTGGAAACGGTCGGCGAGGCGGACGGCGACCTCCGACCAGACCTCCTTGCTGTCCGGGTAGCCGTGCACCATCATCACCGTCGGCGCTTCCGGATCGCCCAGCTCGGCCACGCACAGCTCGACCCCGCCGGCCGCCACCCGGCGCTCCCGCGCACCTTTCAGCGTCACTTCTCCTCCGCCCAGCGCCGCACGTGCGGCAGATCGTCGTCCAGCCAGAACGCGCTCTGTTCGGGGTCCTTCGAGTCGGTGACCACGAGGATCTCCTCGAACTTCGCGCCCGTACCCCGGAAACCGAGGTGCGGTTCGACCGCCCACAGGCCCGGCTGCGGCGGGTGGTCCGAGAAGCGGTACGGCGACCACAGCGGGGACCAGCCCTCGCGGTGGCCGTGCAGCGCGTCGGCGGCCAGGCCCTTCAGGGACTGCGTACCGAACCCGAACAGGTGCGGCGAGAAGCGGCGCTGCTTCACCCGGTCCACCTTGTGGGCGATCACGCCGAACGGGTACGCGCGATGCCGGTTGGCGTAGCCCTGGCGGACCATGAGCCGGTCCACGTCCTCGTAGATCTCGCGCAGCGGGCGCCGTTCGCGCACCTCGCGCAGGATCAGCTCGCGATGCGCCTCCAGGTCGGTCATCAGCCGGTCCTGCACCGGGTTGACCCCGAGCGAGCCCGAATAGCCGATGTCCGCCGTGTACCCCTCGTACACCGGCGCCATGTCCAGGATGAACGGCATGCCGGGCTCAAGGGCCCGGTCGGTCGGGAAGAACTGCAGGGGGATGCGGAAGTTCACGAACGCGGTGCGGTCGCCGAACCACGCGAAGGGCAGGTGGAACCAGTCCCGCACCCCGCGCTCGCGCAGATACTCCCGCTGCATCCGCGCCGCCCCGCGCTCCGTCACACCCGGCTCCAGCCGCGCCGCGACCGCCTCCGCGCATTCGTAGGCGAGGCGCTGTACCCGCCTGAAACCCCGCAGTTCCACGGGGAGTTCGCTGCTCACTGCCGTCGTCATGCCGCCCCGTCCCGTCGTGCCGCCGACTCGTCCGTCGACTGCGGTACGCGTCCGTAACTTGACACTGGTGAATGTGACAGTTGTTAGAGGTGGCGTCAATAGGAGGGGTGGCAGGCTGTGGAAAACCCGCGGTAACTCCTGGGCAGGGTGACCCCTAGGGTCCCGTAATACCTGGGTCTGACGCGAAGACGGCTCTCTGGTCTGACGACCGCCGTGGCCGGGATCACTACCGTCGTAGGCGTGACTGTGATCGCGACCGAAAGCCTGAGCAAGCGGTTCCCCCGGGTGACCGCTCTCGACCGGCTGTCCGTGGACATCGGGCCCGGTGTGACCGGACTCGTCGGAGCCAACGGCGCCGGCAAGTCCACCCTGATCAAGATCCTGCTGGGTCTCTCCCCCGCCACGGAGGGCCGCGCCGAGGTGCTCGGCCTCGACGTCGCCACCAAGGGCGGGGCCATCCGCGAGCGCGTCGGCTACATGCCGGAGCACGACTGCCTGCCCCCGGACGTCTCGGCCACCGAGTTCGTCGTCCACATGGCGCGCATGTCCGGCCTGCCGCCCACCGCCGCGCGCGAGCGCACGGCGGACACCCTGCGCCACGTCGGTCTGTACGAGGAGCGCTACCGCCCCATCGGCGGCTACTCGACCGGCATGAAGCAGCGCGTCAAGCTCGCCCAGGCGCTGGTGCACGACCCGCAGCTGGTGTTCCTGGACGAGCCGACCAACGGCCTCGACCCGGTCGGCCGCGACGAGATGCTCGGCCTGATCCGTCGCATCCACACCGAGTTCGGCATCTCGGTCCTGGTCACCTCCCATCTGCTGGGTGAGTTGGAGCGCACCTGCGACCACGTCGTCATCATCGACGGCGGCAAGCTCCTGCGCTCCAGCTCCACCACCGACTTCACGCAGACCACGACCACCCTCGCGATCGAGGTCACCGACAGCGACACCCACCCCGACGGAACCCGCGCGGTCCGCGACGAGTTCCACGCGCGCGGGGTGGAGACGCACGCCGAGGGCGCGGGCCTGCCCGGCGCAGGGCACATCCTGCTGCTCACCGCCCAGGGCGAGGAGACCTACGACCTGGTCCGGGACGTGGTCGCCGACCTCGGCCTCGGCCTGGTCCGCATGGAGCAGCGCCGGCACCACATCTCCGAGGTGTTCACCAGCGCAGCAGACGAGCACAGCAGCGACGAGCGCGGCAGTGACGAGCAGCGGAAGGAGGCCGTCGGCCATGGCGGTTGAGCAGCCCCTGACCACCCTCGCGGGCGACCAGACCCGCATCCACGACATCGGCTACCGCGGCTACGACGGCCCCCGCCTCGGCCGTGCCTACGCCCGCCGCTCGCTGTTCTCGCAGTCCCTGCGCGGCGCCTACGGCCTCGGCCGCTCGGCCAAGTCCAAGGTGCTGCCGATGCTGCTGTTCACGGTGATGTGCGTGCCCGCGGCCATCATGGTGGCCGTCGCGGTCGCCACCAAGGCGCACGAACTACCGGTGGCCTACACCCGCTACGCGATCATGATGCAGGCCGTGATCAGCCTGTACGTCGCCGCACAGGCACCCCAGGCCGTCTCCCGCGACCTGCGCTTCAAGACCGTGCCGCTGTATTTCTCGCGGCCCATCGAGACCGCCGACTACGTCCGCGCCAAGTTCGCGTCACTCGCCTCGGCGATCTTCATCCTGACCGCCGCTCCCCTGCTCGTGATGTACGTGGGCGCGCTGCTGTCCAAGCTGGGCTTCGCCCACCAGACGAAGGAATTCGCCGAGGGACTGGTCTCCGTGGCGCTGCTCTCCCTGCTCTTCGCCGGCATCGGCCTGGTCATCGCCGCCGTCACCCCGCGCCGCGGCTTCGGCATCGCCGCCGTGATCGCCGTGCTGATCATCTCCTATGGCGCGGTCAGCACCCTCCAGGCCATCGCCGACGTGCAGAACCACACCTCCGCCATCCCGTGGATCGGCCTGTTCTCACCCGTCACACTCATCGACGGCGTCCAGTCGGCCTTCCTGGGCGCGACCGCCCGCAACCCCGGAGCGATCAGCCCGTCGGCCGGACAGGGAGTGCTCTACGTCCTGGTCGTGCTCGCCCTGATCGCCGGCAGCTACGGCCTGCTGATGCGCCGCTACAAGAAGGTGGGACTGTGACCACGCTCAGCATCGACCACGTCTCCCGCTGGTTCGGCAATGTGGTCGCCGTCAACGACATCACCATGACCATCGGCCCCGGCGTCACCGGCCTGCTCGGTCCCAACGGCGCCGGAAAGTCCACCCTGATCAACATGATGGGCGGCTTCCTCGCCCCCTCCACCGGCACGGTCACCCTCGACGGACAGCCGGTGTGGCGCAACGAGCAGATCTACCGGCACATCGGCATCGTCCCCGAGCGCGAGGCGATGTACGACTTCCTCACCGGTCGCGAGTTCGTCGTCGCCAACGCCGAACTGCACGGCCTCGGCGCCAAGGCGGCGCAGAAGGCGCTGGCCACGGTCGAGATGGAGTACGCGCAGGACCGCAGGATCGCCACGTACTCCAAGGGCATGCGCCAGCGCGTGAAGATGGCGAGCGCGCTGGTCCACGACCCCTCGCTGCTCCTGCTGGACGAGCCGTTCAACGGCATGGACCCGCGTCAGCGCATGCAACTGATGGACCTGCTGCGGAAGATGGGCGACGAGGGCCGCACCGTGCTGTTCTCCTCGCACATCCTCGAAGAGGTCGAGCAGCTCGCCCGGCACATCGAGGTCGTGGTCGCCGGACGGCACGCCGCCAGCGGCGACTTCCGCAAGATCCGCCGGCTGATGACCGACCGCCCGCACCGCTATCTGGTCCGCTCCAGCGACGACCGCGCACTCGCGGCCGCGCTGATCGCCGACCCCTCGACGGCCGGCATCGAGGTCGACATGAGCGAGGGTGCGCTGCGCATCCAGGCCGTCGACTTCGGCCGCTTCACCGCCCTGCTGCCGAAGGTCGCCCGGGACCACGGCATCCGGCTCCTCACGGTCTCGCCGTCCGACGAGTCCCTGGAGTCCGTCTTCTCGTACCTGGTCGCGGCGTAGGAGGCCGAAGATGTACGACCCCACCGTCGCCCGGCTCACCTACCGGGCCCTGCTCGGCCGACGCCGGGCCCTCATCCTCGGCGCGCTGCCGCTGCTGCTGATCGTGCTCTCCGTGGCCGTGCGGGCCCTGACCGGAGCCGACGACCAGACCGCCTCCGACGTGCTCGGCGGCTTCGCGATCGCCACGATGGTGCCGATCATCGGCGTCATCGCGGGCACGGGCGCGATCGGCCCGGAGATCGACGACGGCTCCGTCGTCTATCTGCTGTCCAAGCCGCTGAAGCGGCCTACGATCATCTTCACCAAGCTGATCGTCGCCATCGCCGTGACCATGGTCTTCTCGGCAGTGCCGACCCTGATTGCCGGCCTGATCCTCAACGGCAACGGCCAGCAGATCGCCGTCGCCTACACGGTCGCCGCGCTGGTCTCCTCCATCGCCTACTCGGCGGTGTTCCTGCTGCTCGGCACGGTCTCCCGGCACGCGGTGGTCTTCGGGCTCGTCTACGCACTGGTCTGGGAGGCCCTGTTCGGCTCGCTGGTGCCCGGCGCGCGCACGCTCAGCGTTCAGCAGTGGTCGCTGGCCGTCGCCCACAAGATCGCCGGCGGAGACCTGGTGACCTCGGACGTGAGCCTGACGACGGCCACCGTGCTGCTGGTCGCGGTCACCGCGCTGGCCACCTGGTACGCCGGACAGAAGCTGCGGACGCTGAAGCTGGCGGGCGAGGAGTAGGCACCGGGTGGGGCCCCGTCGGGGCCCGGCGGCCTTGACGGGGGCTTGACCTCGGTCCGGGCACACTGGGCAAAAGCGGATGCACGGCTAGGAGGCCGGTGATGGCAGAGGAGATACCGCAGAACGACGGGCGTGGGCGGTCCGATGGCGACGCCTGGGACGAACTGGTCCTGGACGAGGCCTTCGTCCACGCCGCCGGGACCTCCGAGCCGTCCGCAAGAGCCCGGATGCTCGCCGCGCGCTGGCGGGCCGAGGAACCCGAGCCGCAGCCGTGGCGCTCCGACGAGCCGCCGGCGGGCTGGTTCTTCAGCAAGGCACGGCGCCGCAGGTGGCGCCGCCGGTAGCAAGGGCTCTCGCTGTCCGGGTACCGGTTAATTCAGTGGCGTCCAACTCGGCGGCGGGGCAGAGTGGTTGTGCCCCATCCGCCGGGAACGTCCCGGCGCCGCGATCCGGGAGAGGAGCCGGGCGATGTCCATGCACGGCAGTACGCCCAGCTCCCGGCAGGGCAGCCCGAGGCCGGCTCCGGTGTAGTTACCCCACCGTCGAGCCCCAGGGGCAGCCCGGGGCGGCCGCTTCGAGCACGTGAGCGCTTCGCTCGCGTGGGCCGCCTTCCCTGTGGCCCCCAGTTCCAGGGGGCATCCTGCGCTGGGGCGGGCGGGTGAGTCGCGCAACTCGGCGCCAAGAGGCGCCTCCCTCGGGTACCCCAGGGGGTAATTCAGCGCCCACCCGTACCGCCCCAGCGGCACGACTGCCAGCAGCGACGACGGCGCCAAGCAGCCGACGGCAGGCCCGACGGGGCGGCCCCGCAGCTACGCCAGCAGTCGCTCCAGTACCACCGCGATGCCGTCCTCCTCATTGGAGGCCGTGACCTCGTCAGAGACCACGCGGAGCTCCTCGTGGGCGTTGGCCATGGCTACGCCGTGGGCGGCCCAGGCGAACATCGGGATGTCGTTGGGCATGTCGCCGAAGGCGATCGTGTCGGCCGCCTTCAGACCCAGACGGCGAGCAGCCAGAGACAGTCCTGTCGCCTTGGAGAGGCCCAGCGGGAGGAGTTCCACGATGCCCTCGCCCGCCATGGCGACCGTGACGAAGCCGCCGGCCGCCTGTCGGGCCGCGTCCGCCAGCGCGTCGTCGGACAGCGTCGGATGCTGTATGTAGATCTTGTTCAGCGGAGCCGCCCAGAGGTCGGAGACCTCCGTCAACGGGGTGGCGGGGAGAGAACCGGTGACCGCGTAGCCCGGGCCCACCAGGACGTCGCCGTCGAGGCCGTCGCGGCTGGCCGCCAGGTACAGCGGGCCCACCTCGGCCTCGATCTTGGCCAGGGCCACGCCCGCCAGCTGCCGGTCCAGGGTGACCGAGGTCAGCAGGCGGTGCGTCCCCGCGTCGTAGACCTGCGCGCCCTGGCCGCAGACGGCGAGGCCGTCGTAGCCGAGGTCGTCCAGGATGTGCCGGGTCCACGGGACCGCGCGGCCGGTGACGACGATGTGGGCCGCGCCCGCCGCGGTGGCCGCGGCGAGCGCGTCACGGGTGCGCTGCGAGACCGACTCGTCGGAGCGCAGAAGCGTTCCGTCAAGATCGGTGGCGATCAGCCGGTACGGGAGGCCGGTCACTTGGCGACCGGCTCCAGGACCTCCCGGCCGCCCAGGTAGGGGCGCAGCACCTCGGGGACCCGGACCGAGCCGTCGGCCTGCTGGTGGTTCTCCAGGATCGCCACGATCGTGCGCGGTACGGCGCACAGCGTGCCGTTGAGCGTGGCGAGCGGCTTGACCTGCTTGCCGTCGCGGACGCGGATGGACAGGCGGCGGGACTGGAACTCGGTGCAGTCCGAGGTCGAGGTCAGCTCGCGGTACTTGCCCTGGGTCGGGATCCACGCCTCGCAGTCGTACTTGCGGGCGGCCGAGGAGCCGAGGTCACCACTGGCGACGTCGATGACGCGGAACGGCAGCTCCAGCGAGGTCAGCCACTGCTTCTCCCACTCCAGCAGGCGCTGGTGCTCGGCCTGGGAGTCCTCGGGCGCGACGTACGAGAACATCTCGACCTTGTCGAACTGGTGCACACGGAAGATGCCCCGGGTGTCCTTGCCGTGCGAGCCGGCCTCGCGGCGGAAGCAGGGCGAGAAGCCCGCGTAGCGCAGGGGGAGACGGTCGGCGTCGATGATCTCGTCCATGTGGTAGGCCGCCAGCGGCACCTCGGACGTGCCGACCAGGTACAGGTCGTCCTTGTCGAGGTGGTAGACGTCCTGGGCGGCCTGGCCGAGGAAGCCGGTGCCCGCCATGGACTGCGGGCGGACCAGCGCCGGGGTCAGCATGGGCGTGAAGCCGGCCGCGGTGGCCTGGGCGATCGCCGCGTTCACCAGGGCCAGCTCCAGCAGGGCGCCGACACCGGTGAGGAAGTAGAAGCGGGAGCCGGAGACCTTGGCACCGCGCTCGACGTCGATCGCGCCGAGGATCTGGCCCAGCTCCAGGTGGTCCTTGGGCTCGAAACCCTCGGCGCCGAAGTCACGGATGGTGCCGTGCGTCTCCAGCGTGACGAAGTCCTCCTCGCCACCGACGGGCACGTCGGGGTGGACGAGGTTGCCGAGCCGGAGCAGCAGCTCCTGGGTCTCGGCGTCGGCCGCGTCCCGCTCGGCGTCGGCGGCCTTGACGTCGGCCTTCAGCTGCTCGGCGCGCTTGAGCAGCTCGGCCTTCTCGTCGCCGGTGGCCTTGGGGATCAGCTTGCCGAGCTGCTTCTGCTCGGCACGCAGCTCGTCGAAGCGGACGCCGGAGGACCTGCGCCGCTCGTCGGCAGACAGGAGGGAGTCGACGAGCGCGACGTCCTCTCCACGGGCGCGCTGAGAGGCGCGCGCACGGTCGGGGTCCTCACGGAGCAGGCGAAGGTCAATCACGAGGCCAAGGCTACCGGTGCGGGCTTGCCGCTCACGAATCCCTATTCCATGGAGTTCTCATTTGCCACTGTTCGTACACTTACGTTCCGTTATGGGCAAAATGCGGAACGTATAAGAACAGCGTCAAGGGAAAGTGTCTCACTCCCTGGGACGGGGCAGGTCCCAGGCGTCTGATTGACTGGATTCCCTTGTGGAGAACGGGACTTCGCGACCCGGTTGTCCACAGAAATCCACACCCCTCGGAGAGTTATCCACAGGCTGTGTGGAAGGTCTGTGGATTTCGGAATTGATCACTCCGGAAGCTGTCACCGGACTGAGGAATTCCCAGGGCAAACCCGGGTCACACCCACTTTTGGGTGGAAAGTGGTCGCTCCAAAAGATGAATCAACGGAAACGAGTGGACGAAGGGTGAGGTGTGGAGCGGTGGCCGCCCGGGGGCCGCGAGAGGCGATTTGTCGACTGACTCACACACCCCTGTCGACTTGTCCCCAGGTCGAGAAGCGGACCTGTGGATAACTTCTGTGGATAACGATGATATGCAGGTATGACTGGCTAGAAACGGCCGTCCTGGCAGCGCGTCACCCAGTCCGCCGCCGCCATGAACTCCTCGTCCGACGTCCCCGGCGGCGTCGGACGGGCCTGGGCCGGTGTGATGTCCGCGCGCGGGTAGGAGCCGAGGAAGCGCACCTGGAGACAGATCCGCTTCAGCCCCATGAGTGCCTCGGCCATCCGCCGGTCGGAGATATGGCCCTCGGCGTCGATGCAGAAGCAGTAGTTGCCGATACCGGCGCCGGTCGGCCGGGACTGGAGCAGCATGAGGTTGATGCCGCGCGAGGCGAACTCGCCGAGCAGGTCGCGCAGCGCACCCGGGTGGTCGTCGCGCTGCCACAGCACCACCGAGGTCTTGTCGGCACCGGTCGGCGCGGCGGGCCGGGCCGGGCGGCCGACCAGCACGAACCGGGTCTGGGCGTTCTCGGCGTCGTGAATCCCGGTCTCCAGGGCCTCGAGGCCGTACCGGGCGGCGGCGAACTCGCCCGCGAAGGCGGCGTCGTAGCGGCCCTCCTGGACCAGGCGGGCGGCGTCCGCGTTGGAGGCGGCCGACTCCCAGACCGCGTCCGGGAGGTGCGTGCGCAGCCAGTTGCGCACCTGCGGCTGGGCCGCCGGGTGCGCGGAGACGGTCTTGATGTCCGTGAGCTTCGTGCCGGGCCGGACCAGCAGCGCGAAGGTGATCGACAGCAGGACCTCGCGGTAGATGGTCAGCGGCTCGCCCGCGACCAGCTCGTCCAGGGTGGTGGTGATGCCGCCCTCGACGGAGTTCTCGATCGGCACGAACGCTGCCTCGGCCTCGCCGGCCCGCACCGCGTCCAGTGCGGACTGCACCGACACGAACGGAACGAGTTCCCGGGTGGCGGCTTCCGGGAGTGTCCGCAGGGCGACTTCGGTGAAGGTGCCCTCGGGGCCGAGATACGCATAGCTCGCTGGCATGTCCCTCACCCTAATGGCCGCGCGCCGCCCGGGCTCAGGTGTCTCACGACAGCCACTCGACCGGGTGGTTTGTGTCCGGAATCCCCAGTAAATCCAGTCAACCCCGTAACCCCGGTCAACTCCGTAACGCCTGTTGAACCACGTAACCCTGGTAAACCCCGTAACTTCGTCGCACTCCGGGACCCCGTCACACCCGGGCTACCCCTCCAGTAGCCGCTGCCCCACGTACTCGCCCTTCGCCGCCCCGCCCGGCACCGCGAACAGACCGCTCGCCTCGTGCCGGATGAACTGCGAGAGCGCGTCGCCCCGGTCGAGCTTGCGCTGTACCGGTACGAAGCCGCGCAGCGGGTCCGCCTGCCAGCAGACGAAGAGCAGGCCGGCGTCGGGCGTGCCGTCCGCCTCGAAACCGTCGTGGTAGGAGAAGGGGCGCCGCAGCATGGCCGCGCCGCCGTTCTTGTCGGGCCGGGTGATCCGGGCGTGCGCGTTGAGCGGGACGACGTACTCGCCCTCGGCGTCGGTCTTCTCCAGATCCATCGGGGTCGTCTCGCCACCCCCGGACAGCGGTGCCCCGTTGGCCTTGCGGCGCCCGATGACCTGCTCCTGGGCGGACCCCGACAGCTTCTCCCAGTCGTCCAGGAGCATCCGGATACGGCGTACGACGGCGTAGGAGCCGTTCGCCATCCAGGCCGGCTCGCCCGAAGCGGGCACGAAGATCCGCCGGTCGAAGTCGGAGTCGGTGGGCTTCGGATTGCGGGTGCCGTCCAGCTGGCCCATGAGGTTGCGGGCGGTCATGGGGCGGGCGGTGGCGCCCGGGGTGCGGTTGAAGCCGTTCATCTGCCAGCGCAGCCGGGCCGCGCCGCCCGCGTCCTTCTGGATCGCGCGCAGGGCGTGGAAGGCGACCAGGGCGTCGTTCGCGCCGATCTGCACCCACAGATCGCCGTCGCTGCGCGCCTTGTCGAGGTGGTCGGAGGAGAAGTCCGGCAGCGGGTCCAGCGCGCTCGGCCGCTGCTTCTCCAGACCGGTTCTGCCGAAGAAGCCGTGCCCGAAGCCGAAGGTGATCGTCAGCGAGGAGGGCCCGGCGTCGCGGGCCACATCGGTGTCGTCGTGCGGCGCGGCCTCGCCCGACATCAGCCGCTCGGCCGTCGTCGACCAGCGGCGCAGCAGAGCCGCAGCCTCCTTGCGGCCCGCGCCCGCCGCCAGGTCGAAGGCGGCGAGATGGCCACGGGCCTGGAGGCCCTCAGTGATGCCGGGCTGATGTTTCCCGTGAAACATCACCCGGTCGGAGCCCACCGAGGTCAGCGGGGTGGCCGGGGCGGGCGCCGCGGCATAGCCCACGGCCCCGCCGGCCGCGCCGAGCACGAGCCCGGTGGCACCGGCGGTGCCGAGCAGCGCGCGCCGCGAGACGCCGAGGCCGCCGGTGGGATCGGGCTCCTGCGACACCTCGGCGGACATACGGGCCTGGGGGGTGGACTGGTCGGGCATGGTGTCGTTCAGCCGATCTGCGCGTTCTTGGAGACGGTCACCTGGTCGATGTCGGAGGTCCGCACGGTGACGGCGATCTTCCACTCGCCGGCCATGGGGATCTGCACTCCGCTCGCCGACCAGTGGCCGGTCGTGATGTGGTCGGGGGTCACGGGAAGCGGGCCGATCTTCTTCGCCTCGAGAGTGAAGGCGACCTTGATCTCGGGGATGTCGAAAGCCCGGCCGTTGGGTCGCTGGACGTATACGTGCATCTCGTTGCCGCCCACGCGCGCGGGGTCGAGGTCGATGCTGACGATGCCCTTGCCGTCGCTGCCGCCGGTGTCGAAGGGCATGTCCAGGGTCAGCGCGCCGTTCGAGGGCGCCGTGGCCGAGTTCGAGGACGAGCCGGCGGCCTTGGCCTCCAGCTCGGTGCGGCCCGGCTCGGTCTGGGTCAGCCAGGTGGTGACGGCGAGGAGCACGACCGCGACGCCCGCCTCGGCGAGCACCGTGCGGCGCAGCCCGAAGCGGTTCGCGTCACCGTCGCGCAGCCGTTTCTGCCGGGCGGTGTCCATCGCGGCCCGCTGCCGGGCGAGCTGCTCGGCGCGCCGGGGGTCTCCGCTGGTCTTGCCCTTGGCGGACTGCTTGGCCGCACCGGAGCCGGCGGACTGCTTGGCCGCCCCGGAGGCGACCCGTTCCCTCTCGGGCTGCTCGGTCGTGACGGCGGCCGTGTCGGCGAGCCGGCCCGTCCAGCGCCGGGAGACCGAGGCGATGCCGACCAGCAGCGCCACCAGCCCGATCTTGACCAGCAACAGCTGTCCGTACCGGGTGTCGGTGAACGCCGACCAGGAGCCCAGCTGGCGCCAGGACTGGTAGGTGCCGGTCGCGACGAGCGCGAGGACGGAGCCGAATGCCACGCGGGAGAAGCGGGTGACGGCGGCGGCCTCCACCGGTGTCTCGGCGGGTGCCCGGTACAGGGCGACGAGCAGGGCGGTGAGCCCGCCCAGCCAGGCGGCGACGGCGAGCAGATGGAGGACGTCGACGGGCATGGCGATGCCCGGCTGGAGCCCGACCGAGGCGTGCTCGGCCATGGCCCAGCTGGTGGCGAGCCCGGCCGCGACGACCACCCCGCCGATCGCGAGCCCGAAGGTCAGGTCGCGCTTGTCCTCGCCCTCTTCCCGTTTGGTGTAGGCGCCGAAGAGGACGGCGATGAACAGCGCGGCGGCGGCGAGCAGCAGCAGCCGGGAGACCAGGGCCGCGCCGGTCTTGGTCTGCAGCACCTGGCCGAGCAGCCCGAGGTCGAAGACATCGGCGACCTTGCCGGAGGTGGTGTACGAGCCGCGCAGGAGCAGCAGCCACAGGGTGGCCGCGGTGAGCGTGAGCCAGCCGCCGACGACGAGCCGCTGCAGGGCCCGTACACCGGCGCCGCGCTGCCAGCAGGCGAGTACGAAGGCGGCGCCGCCCGCGAGCACGATGAAGCCGGCGTACGACGCGTACCGCCCGAACGCGTAGAGCCCGCCCACGACTCCGCCGCCCGCGACCGGCCCGGTGCCGGAGACCACGGTCTGCGAGGGCGCCCCGATGGAGAAGGTGTAGGCGCCGGAGACGGGGTGGCTGTCGGCCGACACGACCTGGTAGGTGACCGTGTAGGTGCCCTTGCCCAGGCCGCTCTTGAGCCGCACGGCGTACGTCGTCCCGCTCACGTTGCCGGGTTTGCCGCTCTGCACCGGTTTGCCCCGTGGGTCGAGGACGCGCAGCGAGTCGTCGTTCATCGCCACCTTCTCGGAGAAGGTGAGCGACACCTGGCTGGGTGCCTGTTTGACCACCACCCCCTGCGTGGGGTCGCTGCCGGTCAGCGCCGCGTGCGCGGAGGCCGGTCCGGCGCCCGCCAGCAGTGCGCCGGTGACGGCGAGGAACAGCAGCACCAGGATGCGCAGGCTGCTCCGCTGCCGTGTGGGGGTGATGGTCCGCGTCACGGTGTCGGTCCCTCCCTCAGTGGCCGGTCGACGGGTTGTACGTGGCTGACTTCACCGGCATCTCGACGGTGAGGGGCCCGGATTCGGCGAAGGTGAGTCTCACGGTGACCGTCTGGCCCTGCTTCGGCTTGCGCTTCAGCTTCTCGAACATCAGATGGTTGCCACCGCTTTTGAACACCAGTTGACCGTGGGCGGGTATGGCGAAGGAGCTCTGCTCCTGCATGGCGCCGCCCATGGTGCTGTGCATGGTGACCTGGCCGGCGGCGTCGCTGCTCACCGAGGTCAGCTCGTCCTTGGTGCCGCCCTTGTTGGTGATGGTCAGGAAGCCGGCGGCCATGTCGGCGGAGACCGGCTGCGGTATGTACGACCCGCTCACCGAGAGCTCGGCCTTCGAGGAGCCGGAGCCGGACTTCGACCCCGAGTCCGAGCAGCCCGCGAGGGCCAGCGTGCCGGCGAGGGCGGCTGCGGTCAGGACGGTTCGGCGCCCTGGGGCTTGCCTCACGGGTTCGCTCCCTTGACGAGCTTGGGCAGGTCCCTGGTGTAGTCGTCGACCGAGGCGTCCTCGCCGTAGAGGACGTAACCGGCGTTCGTCTTCGGGGAGAAGGCGATGACCTGGGTGCCGTGGACGGAGACCAGCTTGCCGTTCTTGTCCTTCGTCGTCGGCTCCACGGAGATGCCGACCGAGCGGGCGCCGGCCTGGA
The DNA here is from genome assembly GCF_001953885.1 of Streptomyces sp. IMTB 2501. Taxonomy (GTDB): domain Bacteria; phylum Actinomycetota; class Actinomycetes; order Streptomycetales; family Streptomycetaceae; genus Streptomyces. The sequence goes on from NZ_MQUS01000011.1 coordinate 120,245, forward strand.
TGGTGGCGAAGTCGCCGGTCAGGCCGATGAACTGGGGGTCGATGCCCTTGAGCCACTTGCCCAGCTGGACCGGGGTGTCACGGCCGGGGTCGGTGGTGACGAACACGACGCGCAGGTCGTTCTGCTCGGCCTGGGGCAGCGCCTTCTTGGCGACGGCGATGTTGCTCATCGTCGTCGGGCAGATGTCGGGGCAGTGGGTGTAGCCGAAGTAGACGAGGGTCGGATGGCCCTTGGTCTCCTTGCGCAGGTCGTACTTCTTGCCGTGCGTGTCGGTGAGGACGAGGTCCGGCTTCTCGAAGGGCTGGTCGAGGACGGTGGCGGCCTTGCCCGAGCCGGACTCCTCCGAGACCACGGAGACCGGCGACTTGTCGTCGTTCCCACTGCCGCAGGCGGACAGGGTCAGGGTGGCGGCGGCGAGCAGCGCGGCCGCGGCGAACGTCTTCTTACGCATAGAAAAATGTCCCAGATGTGAGTAATCCGGCGCGCACCGGGGTCGTACGACGGCCACGACAGCGTCGCACGCGTCGTACCCCCCCCGTGCGCGGTACGGAACGGGCTCAGGCGGTCCGGCGACGGCCGGCGAGGACGCCGTAGGCGACGCCCGCGGCGCCGACGACGATGCCGACCACGCCGAGCACGCGCGCGGTGGTGTCGGTGTCATGGGAGCCGGAGTCCGTGGCGGCGGCAGCGTTCCCGGTCCGGTCGGCGGTGTCCTTGGCGTTCGCCGTGCCGTGGTGGCCGTCGGTCGCGGTGGACAGCTGCAGGACCGGCGCCGGGTTCTCCGGCTCGTCCTGGCCGGCCTGCGGCGCCTCGATCCAGCGCACGACCTCGTGGTCGGAGTAGGTCTGCAGCGCCTTGAACACGAGCTGATCGGTGTTCTCGGGCAGGGCACCGACGGAGAGCGGGAACTTCTGGAAGTAGCCGGGCTGGATGCCCTTGCCGTCGGCGGCGGTCCAGGTGACCTTGGTGACGGCCTCGTCGGTCTTCTCACCGTGCATGGTCAGCGGCTTGTCCAGCTTGGCCTTGGTGACCTGCACGTTCCAGCCGGGCACGGGCTCGGGCATGACCGAGGCGAGCGGGTGGTCGTTCGGGAGGGCGACCTCGACCTTGGTGGTCGAGGCATTGTCGCGCTCGTTGGGGACCTTGAAGTCGACGACCGCGTAGCCGCCCTTGGCCGCGGTGCCCTCCGGCTGCACGGTGACGTGCGCGAAGGCGGGGACGGACAGCGCGAGGACGGCCGTGCCCGCGACAGCGGTGGCGGCGGCGACGCGCGAGGCGAGACGAGAAGCCTGCATGGCAGGGGTACTCCACTCTGAGAGTTCCGGTGACGAAGAGAGGCGCGCGCGTGCCCTGCTGCTCTGCGCGTTCAGCGCACGCGTGCGTGCCGCGCGACCGCGGCGGCCTCTCCCATCGGTCTGCCGTGGAGTGGTGCGCGCGTCGCGTCAGGCGGCGAGAAGGAAGCGGGCGTCGGGCGGGCCGCGCCGGATCACCGTGTGCTGGAGGGCGCCGGTGCGCGGAGTGGGTGGCTCGTCCCCGGCGGTACGACGGCCGCGCGGGCCGGACCCCGCGGCGGGCAGCAACTCGGCGCACAGGGCGCACGTCAGCGCGAGCGCCGCGCGCAGCGATCGTACGAGCGCCCCCTCCGTGACTCCGTGCGCCGACAGCTCGATCAGCCGCATCAGGGCCAGGTCGCCGCGGCGCAGCAGCCAGCCGGCGGCGACTGCCGCGAGGATGTGGCCGAGCAGCATCGGCAGCGAGGGCAGCAGCGCGGTGGAGGAGCCGGTGACGTCGTATGCGTGGGGCAGGGCGCCCGGCACGGTCAAGGGCCGGCCGGAGCGGTCGATGAGGTGCGCGGCGAGCAGGACGTGGAAGGCACGCCCGGGGGTCAGGGCCCCGGGGCTCGATCCGCACAGGTACCGCGCGGCCTGCTCGACCAGCGCGGTGTCGCTGAGCGAGGAGCCCAGCGAGCCCGTGGAGCCGGCGGGGTTCATGGACCCCATCGCCCCCGTCGCCATCTGCCCGGAGACCATGGCGGCCCCGTGCTGGCCCAGCCCGAACAGCGTGTGCAGCGCGGTCTGGCCGAGCGCGAGGAGCGCGGCGATGCCGGGCAGCGAGCGGGCCCGCCCGGCGAGTGGCACCACGAGCAGCAGACAGCCGGCGAACCCCGCACCCAGCGTCCACAGCGGCACGCCCGCGCAGGAGGCGAGGGCGTGCCCGCACGCGGCCAGCGCGACACAGACCGCGGCGAACACCGCGGCCCGCAGGATCCGGAGCCCGGCTCCGGGGCGCGCTGTGCGCGGGTGGAGGGCAGTCATGGCGGGCCCATCATCGCACTGGGTTTACCGGCGCCCTACGGCAGGGCCGCGGGATCGCCCCTCATACACCGATTCCTCCGGCGGCGCATCGGCCGTATGGGCGGAGTCACGTCATCGGTGTGCTTACGGGCAGCTATGGGCGGCAATACGTATCGGTATGTCGAGCCGCGGCCAGGAGGCTGGAGCATGAGCATCTGGTGGTCACTCCATCTGCGTCGCGAGGCCGCGAGCGTGCCGCTCGCCCGACGGCTGCTGATCGGCACCATGGAGACGGCGGGCGTCGACCCCGAGATCTCCTACGACCTGTCCGTCGCCCTCACCGAGGCCTGCGCGAACGCCGTCGAGCACGGCGGGCGCACCCCGCACGGCGGCTTCTCGGGGGCGTACCGGGTCACGGCGTATCTCGACGGCGAGAAGTGCCGTATCGAAGTGGCCGATTCCGGACCGGGGTTCCCGCGCGCCCAGGAGATCCGCCCCGCACGCCCGGACGCCGAGCACGGCCGAGGACTCTGTCTCATCCAGGAACTCGCCGATCACGTCCAGATCGGCGCCAAGCCCGGCCGGAGCGGCACGGTGGTCAGCTTCGACAAGATCCTCAAGTGGAAGAAGGATCCTCCCCTGCTCATCGCTTGAGCGGTTCAGGCTTCCAGCACCTTCGCCAGCACCTCCAGCGCCTCCGGGTACGCCCGCTCGCGGGGTGTGCCGTAGCCGACGACCAGGCCCTGCGGGCGGCCGGGGCCGGGGGTGTGCCAGTGGTCGCCGAGGGTACCGAGGGCGAGGCCCTCCGCCTCCGCGCGGGCCAGCACCTCGGCCTCGTCGGGCACGTCGATCAGCGCGTGCAGCCCCGCCGCGATCCCGTGCACGCTCCGGCCGGCCCCCAGGCGGTCCAGCAGCTGGTCCCGGCGACGCCGGTAGCGCAGCCGGCATGCGCGCACATGCCGGTCGTAGGCGTGACTGTCGATCAGTTCGGCGAGCGCGAGCTGGCCGATGGTCTCGGTGTGGTGGTCGCTGTGCAGCTTGGCGTCGGCGACCGCGTCGACCAGCTGCGGCGGCAGCACCATCCAGCCGAGCCGCAGCGCCGGGCCGAGCGTCTTGGAGGCGGTGCCGAGGTACACCACCCGGCCGGGCGCCATGCCCTGCAACGCGCCCACCGGCTGGCGGTCGTAGCGGAACTCCCCGTCGTAGTCGTCCTCGACGATCAGTCCGCCACGCGCGCGTGCCCAGTCGCCGAGTGCCCGTCGCCGCTCCGGGTGCAGGGTCACACCGGTCGGGTACTGGTGCGCCGGGGTGACCACCACGGCGGCCGCCTCGCCCAGCCGCTCGGGTCGCACCCCGCGCGCGTCGACCGGCACCGGCAGGACCGTTCCGCCGTTGCGCCGCACGACCTCCCGGTGGAACGGCAGCCCGGGGTCCTCCATGGCGACGGTGGCGCCGTCCAGCACGCGCGTGAGCAGCGCCAGGCCCTGGACGTACCCGGAGGTGATGACGATCCGCTCCGGCGGCGCGAGCACCCCGCGCGCCCGGCCCAGATACCCGGAGAGCGCCGTGCGCAGCTCGATCCGGCCGCGCGGGTCGCCGTAGTCGTACGCCAGTGAGGGCGCCGTCGCGATGGCCCGGCGCAGCGCGCGCAGCCAGGCGGCCGCCGGGAAGGCACCGACGTCCGGGCTGCCGGGGCGCAGATCGAAACGCGGGGCACGCGTGCGTGTCGCCGTGCCGGGTTCCGCCGACTCGACGGCGGGTAGCTCGGCGACCCGGGTGCCCGAGCCCTGGCGCGCCGTCAGATATCCCTCGGCGACGAGCTGGTCGTAGGCGGCCTTGGCGGTGCCGCGCGAGATCCCGAGTTCGGCGGCGAGCCGCCGGGTGGCCGGCAGCCGCGTCCCGGGCGCGAGCCGCCCGTCCCGCACGGCATCCCGCAGGGACCGCTCCAGCCCGATACGACGGCCGTCCGCCGAGTCGGGTTCGAGATGCAGATCCACACCCACACCGGACCAGAAGTCGTTCACGAGAACCTTCCCCCTAGGCACGCGAATGGCCGGGCACCTCCCCGGTACCCGGCCATTCAAACGCAGATCAGCCCTTCAGCGACGCCATCCACGCCTCGACCTCGTCGGAGCGGCGCGGCAGCCCGGCCGAAAGGTTCCTGTTGCCGTCCTCGGTCACCAGGATGTCGTCCTCGATCCGCACACCGATCCCCCGGTACTCCTCCGGCACGGTCAGGTCGTCGGCCTGGAAGTACAGCCCCGGCTCGACGGTGAGGACCATGCCCGGCTCCAGCGTGCCGTCCACGTACGTCTCGGTCCGCGCGGCAGCGCAGTCGTGGACGTCCATGCCGAGCATGTGACCGGTGCCGTGCAGCGTCCAGCGGCGCTGCAGGCCCAGCTCCAGGACGCGCTCGACCGGGCCCTCGACCAGGCCCCACTCGACGAGCCTCGTGGCGAGCACATGCTGGGCGGCGTCGTGGAAGTCGCGGTACTTGGCGCCCGGCTGCACGGCCGCGATACCGGCCTCCTGGGCCTCGTACACCGCGTCGTAGATCTTCTTCTGGATCTCGCTGTACGTGCCGTTGACCGGCAGCGTGCGCGTGACGTCGGCGGTGTACAGCGTGTGGGTCTCCACGCCGGCGTCGAGCAGGAGCAGGTCGCCGGAGCGGACCGGGCCGTCGTTGCGCACCCAGTGCAGCGTGCAGGCGTGCGGGCCGGCGGCGCAGATGGAGCCGTAGCCGACGTCGTTGCCCTCCACGCGCGCGCGGAGGAAGAACGTGCCCTCGATGTAGCGCTCGCTCGTCGCCTCGGCCTTGTCGAGGACCTTCACGACGTCCTGGAAGCCGCGGACCGTCGAGTCGACGGCCTTCTGCAGCTCGCCGATCTCGAAGTCGTCCTTGACCAGCCGGGCCTCGGAGAGGAAGACGCGCAGCTCCTCGTCGCGCTCGGCGGTGACCTTGTCGGTCAGGGCGGCCTCGATGCCGGCGTCGTAGCCGCGGACCACACGCACCGGGCCGGTGGCCTCGCGGAGCTGGCCGGCGAGCTCGCGCACGTCGGCGGCCGGAATGCCGTAGAGCGCCTCGGACTCGGTGAGGGAGTGGCGGCGGCCCACCCACAGCTCGCCCTGGCCGGAGAGCCAGAACTCGCCGTTGTCGCGGTCGGAGCGGGGCAGGAGGTAGATCGTCGCCTCGTGGCCCTCGGCAGTGGGCTCCAGGACCAGGACGCCGTCCTCCGTCTGGTTGCCGGTGAGGTACGCGTACTCGACGGACGAGCGGAAGGCGTACTCGGTGTCGTTCGAGCGGGTCTTCAGGTTGCCCGCCGGGATCACCAGGCGCTCGCCCGGGAAGCGGGCGGAGAGCGCGGCGCGGCGGCGCGCGGTCTCGGCGGCCTGCGGGATCGGCTGCAGGTCACGCAGCTCCGTGTCGGCCCAGCCGGACTTCATGTTCTCGGCCAGCTCGTCGGAGACACCCGGGTACAGGCCGTTCTTCCGCTGCTTGATGGGCTCCTCGGACTCAGTTTCCGGGCCCGCTGCGGTAGCAGCTTCATCGGGCACGGCCGGGTTGAGTTCGTCGGCCACGTGATCCTCCTCGGTACGACGTGTGATCTCCCCCGGGCCCGCGACGCTCACGCTTGTGGCCGAGCGGGGGCCTCCATCATCGTACGGTCGTACGGTGGGTGGACCCGGGCCGGATGACCTGTTATGCCCGGTCATGCCGACACCCTGGGGCTTCGCTCAGTCGAAGCGGGCCGCCAGCAGCACCACGTCCTCCTCGCTGTCGGCCGTGTCCAGGCCGTTGGGCAGGACGGTGCGCAGGACGTGGTCGGCGACGGCGCCCGGGTCGTGGCGCAGCGCGCGCGGGATGCTCGCCGCGGCCGCGTGCAGGCGGGCGAAGGCGCGGTCCACGGGGTCGCCGGTACGGTGCAGCAGCCCGTCGGTGTAGAGCAGGACCGTCTCTCCGGACTCGGCCTGGAACTCCACGCTGGGCGCCTCCCAGCAGGCGAGCATGCCGAGCGGGGCGGAGACGGAGGTCTCGGCGAACTCGGTGCGCCGCTGGCCGATCAGCAGCGGCGGGCTGTGTCCGGCGCCGGCCAGGGTGACCTTGCGCAGGGCGGGCTCGCAGTAGGCGAACAGCGCGGTGGCCGAGCGGGCGGGCTCGGTCAGCCGCAGCAGCAGCTCCAGGTCGGACAGGACGGCGACCGGATCCTCGCCCTCCATCACGGCGTAGGCCCTGAGAGAGGCGCGCAGGCGGCCCATCGCGGCCACCGCGCTCGGGCCCGAGCCGGTGACCGAGCCGACGGACAGGCCGAGCGCGGCGTCCGGCAGCGGCAGTGCGTCGTACCAGTCGCCGCCGCCGCGCGGGCCGGTGCGGTGCCGGGCGGCGAGCTGCACGCCGGGCACGCGGGGCAGCCGGGTGGGCAGCAGTTCCTCGGTGATGGTCGCCACGCGCGCGCGGGTGCGTTCCACCTCCACCAGCCGGGCGAGGTGCTCGGTGGCGTGCCGGACGTAGAGGCCGGCGAGATGACGCTGCCGTTCGTGGGGCTCGGCCGGTTCGTCGTAGAGCCAGACGGCGGCGCCGAGACGGCCGGCGGTCCGGGAGGCGAGGGGCAGGGCGTAGCTGGCGGCGTAGCCGAGGCGGGCGGCCACCTCGCGGTGCCGGGGGTCGAGGCCGTCCTCGGCGAGCAGGTCGGGGTGGACGATCTCGGCGGTCGTGCCGGTGTCGTACGGCAGCGCGCCGCGCGGGACGGTCTCGATATGGCCGAGGTCGGCGCGGCCGAGGCCGAGGCCGAGGGTGGTACGGGGGCCGAGTCCGTCGCCGGGCTCCAGGGCGACGAGGCCGCGGCGGGCGCCGACGAGGGCGGCTCCGGCGCGCAGCAGCTCGTGCAGGGCGGGTTCCAGCGCGTCCGTGCGGGACAGGCGCTCGGTGAGTTCGTGGAGGGTCGTGAGGTCCGAGACCCAGCCGGCCAGCCGGTCCTGGAGGAGGGTGCCGGGTGCGGGGGTGTTCGGTGCCGGGACGGGAGCGGCGTCCGGGGAGGCGGTGGCGCCTGGGGTTTGGGGGGTGGGCGCGACAGTGTGTGCTGCCGTCGGAACCGTGGGATCGATTCCGGCCACTTTCGGAGGGTGCGGGGCGTTCATGGCGTCCGGCCTTCAGACCGGTGCGTATTGCTGAAAAGCATCGCAAACCCCCATGTCATTCTGCGCCGCTAGCAGTGTCTCCACATGTACACGCACTCGTGAGGGGATGTCCAGCATTGTCCTGCGGGGATTCCTGGTGTCCATGAGACGGACGAGGGTTTCTTTCGAACCCCTTGCCTTACTGCCAAGTTGGCTTAAAACTGCCTCGGGTATCGGTTCATTGCGGTCGACTGGCCTTGCTCCACGCAGCGTCACAGCGGTCGTGATGGGTACGTACTCGGAGAAGGCCAGGGGTGGTTGGGGGCCACCCGGAACCTGGCGACGGACCCGGGCGTCATAGCCACCGACGGCCGAGCCCCATCCTCCCTGGCGGAGGCGGAGAGAAACACGCGCGACGGCAAAAACGCCATACTTCGCCACCCCCGTGCCGCAACCGTGCTTTTGATAGACGCACTAAGGAACGCGGACACGGCTCAAATGCTCGACCCCTTGGGGTTCCCCCTGTCGTGTACAGGGGTGTGATGCGCCAACAGGTACGCACAGTGAAGTGATCGACACATGGTGTGATGTGGACCACGGTGTTGCCAGCGGTGCAACGGAAAGGAACGAGCGCTCATGCGCGAGATCCTCGGAAGGCGACGCAGGCTCCTGTCCAGGCGGAACGACGGGAGGCCTGAGCTGATCAGCGCGGCCCTGACCTTCGCGACCGAATGGCAGTGGCCGGTACTCCCGGGCGTGGCCCCGGACCCGCGGGGGCGGGCCCGCTGCGGCTGCCCCGACCCGGAGTGCACGGTGCCCGGCGCGCACCCCTTCGATCCGGGCCTGCTCGCGGCCACGACCGACGCGCGCATGGTGCGCTGGTGGTGGACCAACCGGCCGAGCGCGCCGATCGTCCTGGCCACCGGAGGCAAGGCGCCCTGCGCGGTCAGCCTGCCGGCACTCGCCGCCTCGCACGCCCTCGCCCTGCTCGACCGGCGCGGCATGCGGCTCGGCCCGGTGATCGCCTCTCCGAACCGCTGGGCCCTGCTCGTCAAGCCGTACTCGCTGCAGCAGTTGGGCGAACTGCTCTACGCCAAGGACTTCGTCCCCGGTTCCCTGCGCTTCCACGGCGAGGGCGGTTATGTCGCGCTGCCCCCGTCCGAGACCGGCCACGGCGCCCTCCGCTGGGAGCGGGCCCCGCTGCCCGGCTCGGCCGCGCCCTGGGTGCCCGATGTGGAGGCCGTGGTGGACGCCGTGGTCGACGCCCTCACTCGTACGGGTGTGAGCGCACCCGAGTTCTAGGCATCTCGGCGCGGGCGCCGGGGGCGAGCCCCGCTCGCTCGTTATCTTCCGCACATGCTGCGAATTTATGGGGGTTCTGGGGGTTCTGGGGGTTCGGGGGGACAGGGGAACGGGCCGTCCGGGAGGCACGGCCGTAGATCGCCACGGCACGGGGCACGGCCGGCGGAGGCGCACCGGTCGGATTCCCGGACGTGGTGGCTGCTCGCGCTGATCGGCGTCGTGGTGGCGGCGGTCGTGCTGCCGCTGGCCGTGGCGTCCGCGGGGCAGGTGGGCGAGGCGGCCCGGCACGCGATGGCGGAGCGGCCGCGGGACGCCGCGGGGGACTCGGGGCACAAGCACGCCTCCGGGAGCGGCAAGGGCTCCGGGCGGGACCGTGCCGCCGGCTCGCGCGACGACGCGGCGGCCGGTGATGCCGCCGTAGCCGAGGACGCCGGCGGGGGCGGCGACGCCAAGATGCCCGATGCCGGCCGGACACCGGGGCTGCTCGGGCTCGGCCTGGCCACCGCCGCGCGGTGCGGCCCCCAGCTGACCTCGGCCGACGGCCTGGAGGCACAGACCTGTGTGCTGACCCAGGGCGCGGACACCTGGGCCCGCACCTACTACCGCAACGCCACCGGCAAGGCGCTGGACTCCGTGCTGAGCCTGATGGGCCCCGGCGGCCGCAGTGTGCAGATGCACTGCGTCACGGGCACCGACAACGAGCCCGCCACCTGTGAGACTCCCCGTCAGCACACCAAGGGCGGACCGGACGGCTACACGGCCGTCGACGAGTTCGCCACACGCGGGGTCGACGGCGCGCTCCTGCTGCGCTCGGGCAGTGACGCGGCGAACGTGACCAACAACGGTCGGCCCACGGGCGGGAGTTGACACTCCACGACGGTATGTACACCGTACGCGGACATGGAAAGACCCGGTTGCTGGCGACGGGGGATGCACCAGCAACCGGGCTAATGGAACGGTAACAAGAGATCGGCGGTTCGCAAATTCCGTCTGGGGCATTCGGCCACCGATTTCCCTGTCGCCAGGGGGAGTTGTGACAGGAGTCACCTGATTCGCGGGCGCGGCCCCCGGCTCACCGACCGTTCAGTCGTGGCCCGCGCCCGTGAACGCGTCAGCTGAGCGTGACCTGTCGGTTGGTCAGTCCGCCGCGCGCCCGGCGCTCCTCCGGCGTGAGCGGCTCGGTGGCGGCGAGGGCGGCGGCGAGGCGCTCGGCGAACTCGGTGGCCGGCTTCTCCACATCGTCCGCGGTGACCCCGCTCGGCAGGTCCCAGACCGGCACCGTGAGGCCGTGAGCACGGAAGGAGCCCACGAGCCGGGTGCCCTCGCCCAGGTTGGAGCGGCCCGCCGCGTGCAGCCGTGCGAGAGCGTCCAGAAGCTGCTCCTCCGGATGCGGCATGACCCAGCGCAGGTGGTTCTTCTCCGGCGTCTCGCACCAGTACGCCGCGTCCACGCCCGTCAGCTTGGCCGTCGGGATGGCGGCCGCGTTCGCCCGCTCCAGGGACGCGGTCACCTCCGGCGTGGCGTTCTCCGCGTCGGGCACCCAGAACTCGAAGCCGCTCTGCACGACCGGCTCGAACGGCGCCTGGAGGTCCAGCACGTCCTGCAGCCGCGGGCCCTCGGCCGGGGCGCGGCGGCCCTGCACCGGGGTGCCGGGCTCGGCGTGGAGCGCGCGCAGGAGGGTGTCGGCGAGGTCGCGGCTGAGGTCGCCGGACGCCGTGTCGTTCTGCAGGCCGATCAGGACCGAGCCGTCGTCGCGGCGCAGCGCGGGCCAGGCCATCGGCAGCACCGTGGCGAGCGTGACCGAGGGAACGTCCTCGGGCAGCCCGTCCTTGAGGGTCAGCTCGACCGTCGCGGCCGGAACCAGCTCGCGCAGCGCCACCCAGTCGCCCTCGCCGGGCAGCCCCTCGAAGGGGCGGTGCACCAGCTCGGTCACCGCGTGTGCCGCGGCCCGGCCGTGGCACGCCTTGTAGCGCCGGCCGCTGCCGCAGGGGCAGGGCTCACGGGCGCCGACGACCGGGATCTCGCCGTCGATCAGCTTCGGCTGCTCGGCCTTCGTCTGGGGTCGCTTCTTGGCCATCGTGGGGTCTCCCGGTTACGGCGCTTCTCGTACGGGCGGGAGCCTAGCCGTTCAGGCCGTGACCGGCGGGAACCTGTGGACAACGCACGCCAGCACGGCGCCAGAGGTGTGAACCTGTGGGCCAATTCCCCTCGGACCAGACCGTCTCGGCTCGGGCCGTCCCGGCTCAAGTCGTCCCGGCCCGGGTCGGCTCAGGCCAGGTCGTCGAACGCGTCCGCGAAGTCGAGGCCGGCCATGTCCGCGAGGACGGGGGCGGTGACGCGCGTAGCGAAACCGTCCTGGCGGCACCCTGCATCGGGATCGTGCACGTCCTCGTGGACCACCACCCAGACCGTCACCTCACCGCGGACGCCGTCCCGGACGCCCCAGTCGTCGGCGAGAGCCGTGATGATGTTGAGCCCCCGGCCGCCGTGCGCGGTCACCGACGGGGTGGCCGGCGCCGGGCGGGTCGGACCGCCGCCGTCCGTCACCTCGACGATGAGCCGGCCCCGTGCGTCCACCCGCCATGCGGCACGCACGTCACCGTCGCCGGCCAGCGCGTCGCCCAGGGGCCGCCCGTGTTTGCAGGCATTGCTCAACAGTTCGGAAAGGATCAGTACGGCATCGTCGATGACCGATTCGGACACCCCGCCGCTGCGCAGCTGCGAACGCATCCGGTGCCTCGCCTTCCCCACGCCCGCAGGGCCATGGGGTACGGCCATGCTCGACGACGTGGGCACCTCCTGTGCCACCACCAACGCCACCCCCGAGACCTCCTTTGCCCCACGCCACGGTGTGGATGCCCCATTGGCCTGTACCGGAAACCGGCCAATCCCCTTCCGGTGATGCATTCGCAATGGCCCTGTACGGAGCGGACGCGCCGGAGCACTCCCTGTGACGAAGGCCTTTCCTCTGGTCGTCGTATGGCTGGATTTCATTGGTGTGGCCGAGAGTGGAGAATTCAGCAGCCGCACAGCAGGGTCAAGGGATGCGCCCGGCTCCTTACCGGCCTCTTGAGGTCACCTGCGTCCCAGCTGTCGCAGTACCGCGCGCGGGCGGTTGGTGATGATGGCGTCGATGCCCAGTTCCACACAGAGATCGACGTCCTCGGGCTCGTTCACGGTCCAGACGTGGACCTGGTGACCGGCGCGTTTCAGCCGCTCCACATAGGCGGGGTGGTTGCGCACGATACGGATCGAGGGCCCCGCGATCCGCACGCCCGCGGGCAGTCGCCCGTCGCGCAGTCGCGGAGTGAGGAACTGCACCAGATAGACCGTCGGCAGCGTCGGCGAGGCGGCACGCACGCGATGCAGCGAACGCGCCGAGAAACTCATGATCCGGACCGGGGACTCGGCGGCCGAGGCCGGCGCGTCCAGGCCGAACCGCTTCAGAAGCTCCAGCAGTCGCTCCTCGACCTGGCCGGCCCAGCGCGTGGGGTGCTTGGTCTCGATGGCCAGTTCGACCCGCCGCCCGGCGTCCGAGACCAGCTCCAGCAGTCGCTCCAGGGTGAGCACGGAGGTGTCCGCGGCGTCCTCCGGCCGGTGCACCCAGTCGGGCTCCTCGTCCCGGCCGCGCCAGGCCTCGCGCGTCTTCCAGGAGCCGAAGTCGAGGGCGGCGAGATCGGCCAGCTCCAGTGCGGAGACGGCGCCGCGGCCGTTGGAGGTACGGTTCACCCGGCGGTCGTGGACACAGACCAGATGGCCGTCGGCGGTCAGTCGTACGTCACACTCGAGGGCGTCGGCGCCGTCCTCGAGAGCCTTCTTGTAAGCGGCCAGAGTGTGCTCGGGCGCGTCTTCGGAGGCGCCTCGGTGGGCGACGACCTGGATGGAGCGCTGTGGTGCGTGGGTCACCGCGTCATGGTGCCACCGTCGTGGGGTACGCGCGGCGGCGAGGATGCGTCTGTGCGGCGAACGACGGTATCCACCTTGCTCGTTTATATAACTTTTGCCGCAAAGGTCCTATGTAAAGAGAGTCCCCGGACCCACAGCGACCGCTTATGGTGCTCTGACGGCCCGTGGGAAAAGCTGACTGCATACAACAGCCGTGGATCGAGGAGAAGAGCTGTGAGCACCGAGAACGAGGGCAACGAGGTACCCCCGGCCCCGTCCGCACCTCCCGTGCCGGTGGCCTCTTCCGCCTCCCCGCAGGGCCCGGCTCCCGAGGGGAACGCGCCGACGGCTCCCCTTCCGCCGGTCCCCCAGGACGCTCCGGCCCCCGCCGGAGCCCAGCCCACCACCCCGCACGCGCCCGTCCCGCACGCCTCCGGCCCGGCCCCTGACGGCTCCTGGCCGCCCCCGCCGCCGGCCACCCCGCCGTACGGCGAGGGCGCGTCCTACGGCGACGGTGGTGCGGGTGCCGCCGGCGGCTTCGGCGGCGCGGCCGGTGCGGGTGGCGCCGGCGGCTGGGGAGCGTCGTACCAGCAGCCCGCCCCCAAGCCGCGCGGCGGACGCGGCGGGCTCGTCGCCGCGGTCCTGGTGGCCGCGCTGGTCGCGGGCGGCCTGGGCGGCGGCCTCGGCTACACCCTGGCCAAGAACCATGACGACAGTGGCTCCACCACTGTCTCCGCCTCCGACAACGGCGCCTCGCAGGTCAAGCGCGCGCCGGGCACGATCGCCAATGTGGCCGCCAGGGCGCTGCCCAGCACGGTCACCATCGAGGCCGAGGGCAGCAGCGGCAACGGTGGCACCGGCACGGGTTTCGTCTTCGACACCCAGGGCCACATCATCACCAACAACCACGTGGTGGCGGACGCGCTCAACGGCGGCAAGCTGACGGCGACGTTCCCGAACGGCCGGAAGTTCGAGGCCGAGGTCGTCGGCCACGCGCAGGGCTACGACGTCGCCGTCGTCAAGCTCAAGAACCCTCCGTCCGACCTCAAGCCGCTCGCCCTCGGCGACAGCGACAAGGTGGCCGTGGGCGACGAGGCGATCGCCATCGGTGCTCCCTTCGGCCTGTCCAACACGGTGACGACCGGCATCATCAGCGCCAAGAACCGTCCGGTGGCCTCCAGCGACGGCAGCTCCAGCAGCAAGGCGTCGTACATGAGCGCGCTGCAGACCGACGCGTCGATCAACCCGGGCAACTCCGGCGGCCCGCTGCTGGACGGCTCCGGGGCGGTCATCGGCATCAACTCGGCGATCCAGTCGAGCAGCAGTGGCGGCTTCGGCAGCTCCGGCCAGTCCGGCTCGATCGGCCTGGGCTTCGCCATCCCGATCGACCAGGCCAAGTACGTCGCCCAGCAGCTGATCAAGACCGGCAAGCCGGTGTACGCCAAGATCGGCGCCTCCGTCTCGCTGGAGGACTCCACCGGCGGCGCGAAGATCACCGACCAGGGCGCGGCCGGCTCCGCCGCGGTCGAGTCCGGCGGCCCGGCCGACAAGGCGGGCCTCAAGCCCGGTGACGTGATCACCAAGCTGGACGACATGGTCATCGACAGCGGCCCGACCCTGATCGGCGAGATCTGGACCCACAAGCCCGGCGACAAGGTCACGGTCACCTACAAGCGAGGCGGCCAGGACCACACAGCCACCCTGACCCTGGCCTCCCGAGTGGGCGACAACTGACCCCTCGGCGAACGGCACGCACGCGTAGGGGCGCCTCTCCAGGAGGGGCGCCCCTCGCTCATGCCGACGGCCACAGGCGTCCGCCCTACGTGCTGCGGATGCCCACCCCCAGGTCCGGAAGCGGCTCCGGAGGCTCCCGTAGGGACCGCGCCGCCCGTCGGACGTTCGATCCCGGTACGCTGTACCCGCTCCGTCCCAGGTGGGCGGGAGCGAGGTGGGTTGCCCGAGCGGCCTAAGGGAACGGTCTTGAAAACCGTCGTGGCGTAAGTCACCGTGGGTTCAAATCCCACACCCACCGCGGACGTTGGGAAGGGGCGCCTCCGAAAGGGGCGTCCCTTTCGCGTGCCGGGCCGGGTTTTCGTCGGTCACGGCCGGTGTCCCGTCATCCGTGCCGCCGAGGCGATCGTGGCCCGGGCCTCGTGTTCCGACAGGCCGGTGCCCCGGGCCGCCTCGGTCAGGGGGTCGACCAGGGCGGGGCCGATGCCGTTCTCGTAGGCGCGACAGGCCGCCCAGAACAGCCGGGTGTTGCGCTGCCCCTCGTGCGCGGAGAGGACGAACTGGACGAGGCCGCGGCCGTGATCACCCGGAGCCGACGAGGCACGCGGGGCCGGCTCCGGGGCTCGGGGCGGAGGCACCAGCAGGCGCAGCAGGGAGGGCGGGCAGGGCGCGGGGGTCAGGTGGGCGGTGCCGGGGGCGGTCGTGTAGACGCCGTGCTCGGTGCGGGAGCCGGGGCCCACCAGGTAGCCGCCGGCGCCACGGATGTCGATCCCGGGGGCGAGCCGGCCGGCGGAGTTCGGTACGACGACGTCCGGTGGGCCGGTGAGCCACAGATGACGCCCGCCGCTCGGTGTGCGGACGACGACCGTCTCCGGAATCGTGAACAGGTGGCGCAGGGCCAGTTCGCGCAGCGCGGTCGAGGAGTCGGTGCCGCACTTGGTGTCCAGGTCGACGCCGATCAGACGGTACGGCGGCAGCCCGCACGCGATGCCGTAGCCGGTGGCCCAGGGCGCGGCGGCGAACAGCTCGCGGATCCGGACCGGGTCGGTCGCGGCGTCGTACACACCGTGACCGAAGCGGCCGCACTCGCCGTGGCAGCGCGGTCCGGCCGGGTCGGAGTCGTCGCGGTGGGGGGAGCGCAGGGCCGGGAGTTTCGTCCGGGACAGGGGGATGACGGCCAGGCCGCGTTCGGCGGCTGACAGGGCGTGTGCGAGGGCCAGCGTCGTGGCCTGCCGGTCGGGGGTGGCCATGACTCCATGTTCGTACGTACGTTCGAAAAAAGAAAGAGGGGGTCGCGACGGCTCGCCGCGCGCCGGGAAAACGGCCGGATGTGAGGCGGAACGATTCACCTCTTGTGCCGCTTGATGAGTCAAAGGGCTTCCTGATCCCTCCTGAGATGACAGAGGGCAAAAGATGGCGATAGAGGTTTATCGACTTGTCATCACGCTTGCGTGCTAATCGCCGCTTCCGGGGTGGTTCGCCGGGGATTCGGTGGGCAGCTCTGATCTCGCGACGTCGCCCACAAAGTCAGAGCGGTCGGCCAACTGCCCTGACGCAAGCCGTACTTCACGTAGTTCCGGCCCTAGGGCCGCCGAGTTCTTGGTTCTGGAGGAACAACATGGCAAGCATCCGTACCGCCCGCGTACTCGCCGCCGTCGCCGCTCTCCCGCTCGCAGCCGCGCTCTTCAGTGGCGTGGCGGCCGCCGACAACGGCTCCTTCGCGGGCAACGGATCGAGCGCCAACACCGGTGTGGCGGGCGTCATCGGCAGCGGAGTCGGCCACAACAACTTCGGCAACTCGTCCACCACGCAGCAGAACGCGGTCGGCAACGGTGCCTCAAGCCAGAGCAACGCCGCCCAGGCCAACAACTCCGCGTTCGCACCCATTCAGCAGGGCAGCGAGAACGTGGCCATCGACTTCACCCACCTGTGGTGACCCTCGGACGAGGCGCCTCTTGGTGAGGGTCCTCGTGGGGAGTGCTCAGGGGTCGTAACACGTCTGCGCGGCGGTACTTCGGTGCCGCCGCGCAGACGTTTTCGCTGCGCCCGCTCCGTGGCGGTGGACCCCGGTGGCGGTGGCCGACCTTGACACCCACCGGTATCTGACGGACAGTCAGAAACCGTCCTGTCAGGTACGCGAGGCCGGGAGGGCCCGCCGTGCACCTCGCCCCCACGGAGCGGCAGCAGCGTCTGCGCGCCGAACTCCGCGCCTACTTCCGTGACGTCCTGCCCGACTCCCGCGAATCCGCCGACCCCCCTGAACCCACCGACGCCCGCGCCCTGTTGCGCCGCATCGGCGCCGACGGCTGGCTGGGGATCGGCTGGCCGGTCGAGTACGGCGGCCAGGGCCGGGGCGCGGACGAGCAGTTCGTGTTCTTCGACGAGGCGCACCGGGCCGGCGCCCCCGTCTCCATGGTCACGCTCAACACCGTCGGCCCCACCCTCATGCGGTACGGCAGCGAGGCGCAGAAGGCCCACTTCCTGCCCCTCATCCTCAGCGGCGAGGCCGTCTTCGCGATCGGCTACACCGAGCCCTCCGCCGGCACCGACCTGGCCTCGCTGCGCACCCGCGCCGTGCGCGAGGACGACGGCTGGCGGATCGACGGTCAGAAGATCTTCACCTCGGGCGCCCAGCACGCCGACTGGATCTGGCTCGCCTGCCGCACCGATGCCGAGGCACCCCGGCACCGCGGCATCTCCGTCCTTCTCGTCCCGACCGACGCACCCGGGTTCTCCTGGACGCCGATCGAGACGGTGGGCGGGCAGACGACGACGGCCACCTACTACGACGGCGTACGTGTCCCGGCCGGGAACCTGGTCGGCGCCGAGAACGAGGGCTGGTCGCTGATCACCGGCCAGCTCAACCACGAGCGGGTCGCGCTGGCCGCCCTCGGCATGCAGGCCGAGGAGTTCCTCGCTGCCGCGCTCACCGCAGCCCGTACACCCGATCCGGTGAATCTGCGCCGTCGGATCGATGAGCCGTGGGTACGCCTGCGGGCCGCCGAGGCGCATGCCCGGCTGGCGGCAAATCGCCTGCTCAGCTGGCGTTTGGTGGCCGACGTGGGGGCGGGCCGACTGGCTCCGGGCGAGGCGAGCGGCGTGAAATTCGCGGGAACGGAATCGACTGTCGCGACGTATCGCATGTGTCAGGAGATCGCGGGCGAGGCGGGACTCGTCCGTTCCGGTTCCCCGGGAGCCTTCGGGGACGGCGAGCTGGAGCGGCTGAACAGGGCGGCGCAGATCAACACGTTCGGGGGCGGGGTGAGCGAGGTGCAGCGGGAGATCGTCGCGACGATGCGGCTCGGGATGAGGAGGGGACGGCGGTGAGCGGGGGAAGCAGTGAGACGGAGGCCGGGCGCGTGCCGGACGAGGAAACGGTGGGGGCGCGGCTCAAGGGGTACGAGGGGCGGCCCGCCGCCGTCGCCGGGGTGGGAAAGGACCTGGTCAACCTGCCCATGATCCGGCACTGGTGCGAGGCCATGGGCGACACCAACCCGGCCTACTCGGGACCGGACGCCATCGCCCCGCCCACCATGCTCCAGGCCTGGACGATGGGCGGCCTTTCCGGCCACGAGGGCCGTACGGGTGCCTACGACGCCCTGCTGTCCCTCCTCGACGCCTCGGGCTGTACGTCGGTGGTCGCCACCGACTGCGAGCAGGAGTATCTACGGCCCCTGCGCCCGGGCGACGAGGTCACGTTCGACTCGGTGATCGAGTCGGTGTCGGAACGGAAGACGACGAAGCTGGGCACGGGCTATTTCGTCACGACCCGCACGGACATCCGGTCCGCCGGCGAACTGGTGGGCACCCACCGCTTCCGCATCCTCAAGTACGCCCCGGCCCGCCGCACACCCCCGGCTCCGCGTCCCCGCCCGGTGGTCAACCGGGACAACGCCGGCTTCTGGGAGGCGGTGGCCGAGGGACGGCTCCTCATCCAGCGCTGCACGGACTGCGGCACCCTGCGCCACCCCTGGCTGCCGGGCTGCAACGCGTGCGGCGGTCCGGAGTGGGACACGGTCGAGGCGAGCGGCGAGGGCACGGTCTATTCGTACGTGGTCATGCACCACCCGCGCTTCCCGGCCTTCGAGCCGCCTTACGCGGTGGGTCTGATCGAACTCGCCGAGGGCGTGCGGATGGTGAGCAACGTCGTAGGGGTGCCGTACGACAAGGTGCGGATCGGGCTTCCGGTGCGGGTGGAGTTCCGGCGGTACGGGGCCGAGGGGGACGACGAGGGCGCGCCGGTGCTGCCGGTCTTCCGGGTCGTCGAGGGCGAGGGCTGACATGGACTTCACACCCACCGAGGCCCAGACCGAGGCCCGTGACCTGGCCGCGCGGATCTTCGGCGACCTCGCTACCCATGACCGGCTGAACGCCGCCGGAACCGGCAGCGACCCGGAGCTGTGGAAGGCCCTCTGCGCGGCCGGGCTGGTGGCCGCGGTGGAGGAACTCGGCCTGCTGGGGCTGGTGCTGCTCCTGGAGGAACAGGGGCGGACGACGGCCCAGGTGCCGTATGCGGCGAGCTGTGTGTACGGGGTGCTGGCCCTCACCGCACACGGCAGTGCGGAGCAGCGGGACAGGCTGCTTCCTGCGGTCGAGGACGGCTCGGTGGTGGTGGCGGGGGCGTTTCCCGCGCAGGCCGGTGTACGGGCCTCGGCGCGGGGTGAGCTGACCGGCACGGTCCCCGTCGTCCCCTGGCTGCGGGACGCCACCCATGTACTGGTCGCCGACGAAGGGCGGCGGCTGTGGCTGGTGCCGCTCGGGGAGGGCACCGGGATCGAGGAGGTCGAGCTGACAGCCCCCTGGTCGGCGGGACGGCTCACTTTGGAAGGCGCGCGGGCCGAGCCGCTCGGCTCCGGCACCGACGCCTGCACCGACGTCCTGGCCACCGCCCGTACCGCCTTCGCCGGGCTCCAGGCGGGCGTCTGCGCGGGCTCCCTCGCCCGTACCGTCGCGCACACCAACAGCCGGGAGCAGTTCGGGCGCCCGCTCGCCACCCGGCAGGCCGTCCAACTGCGTGCCGCCGACGCTCACATGGACACCGAGGCGATACGGGTGACGGCCTACGAGGCCGCCTGGCGGCGGGACGCCGGGCTGCCGTATGCCACGCACGCGCTGACCGCCGCCTGGTGGGCGTCCGAGGCGGGACACCGAGTCGTGCACACGGGCCAGCATCTGCACGGCGGGGCGGGAGCCGACCTCGACCATCCGGTGCACCGGCACTTCCTGTGGGGCCGGCAGCTGGACGCGTATCTGGGCTGCGGGGCCGAAGTGCTCCAGGAAATGGGGGAGTTGATCGCACATGGGGAGTGAGGCCGGGGCGGTGCTGCGCGTGGGTGCCGAACTGCCGCCGCTGGAGGTCCCGGTCACGCGCACGCTGATCGTGGCGGGGGCGATCGCGTCCCGCGACTACCAGGACGTGCACCACGACGCGGAGCTGGCCAGGCAGAAGGGCTCACCGGACGTCTTCATGAACATCCTGACGACGAACGGCCTCGTCGGCAGATACATCACGGACCACTTCGGGCCGGCGGCGGTGCTCCGCAAGGTCGCCATCCGGCTCGGGGTGCCCAACCATCCGGGGGACACGATGGTGCTGACCGGCAGGATCGAGGAGGTCGACGGTGACACGGCGACCGTGCGGGTCGTCGGCGCCAACGGCAGCGGCCGGCATGTGACCGGGACGGTGACGGTCACCCTCCCTGCCGGAGACGTGTCATGAGCGCCCGGGCACGGGACACCCTGGGCGGGCGTGCGGCGATCGCCGGGATCGGGGCCACCGAGTTCTCCAAGGACTCCGGGCGCAGCGAGCTGCGGCTGGCCGTGGAGGCGGTGCGGGCCGCGCTGGACGACGCGGGGCTGGCGCCTGCGGACGTGGACGGGATGGTGACGTTCACGATGGACACCAACCCGGAGATCACGGTGGCCCAGGCCTGCGGGATGGGCGAGCTGTCCTTCTTCTCCCGGGTCCACTACGGCGGCGGCGCGGCCTGCGCGACCGTGCTCCAGGCGGCGCTCGCGGTGGCGACGGGCGTGGCGGAGGTGGTGGTCTGCTACCGCGCCTTCAACGAACGGTCGGGCCGCAGATTCGGTGCGGGTGTGCAGCACCGGGAGCCGTCGGCGGAGGGCACCGCGCTCGGCTGGATGCTGCCGTTCGGGCTGCTCACCCCGGCTTCCTGGGTGGCGATGGCGGCCCAGCGGTATCTGCACGCGTACGGGCTGACGCCGGAGGCGTTCGGGCATGTGGCCGTGCTGGACCGCAGATACGCGGCGACGAACCCGGCGGCGTACTTCCACGGCCGCCCCATCACGCTCGCCGAGCACGCGGCGTCCCGCTGGATCGTGGAGCCGCTCAGGCTGCTGGACTGCTGTCAGGAGACCGACGGCGGGCAGGCGATCGTCGTCACCTCCCTGGAGCGGGCCCGGGACCTGCGGAATCCGCCCGCCGTGATCGCGGCGGCGGCCCAGGGTGCGGGCCGGGCGCAGGAGCAGATGACCAGCTTCTACCGGGACGATCTGACCGGCCTGCCGGAGATGGGGGTGGTGGCCCGGCAGCTGTGGCGCACCTCCGGACTCGGCCCGGACGACATCGACGTGGGGATCCTGTACGACCACTTCACGCCGTTCGTGCTGATGCAGCTGGAGGAGTTCGGGTTCTGCGGGAAGGGGGAGGCGGCGGACTTCGTGGCCGAGGAGCGGCTGCCGCTCAACACCCACGGGGGCCAGCTCGGCGAGGCCTATCTGCACGGGATGAACGGCATGGCGGAAGCGGTACGCCAGTTACGGGGTACGGCGGTGAACCAGATACCGGGTGCGATCCGAACCCTGGTGACGGCCGGCACGGGCGTCCCGACATCGGGCTTGATCCTGACGGCTGACGGCTGACGGCTGACGGCTAGCGGCTAGCGGCGGGAGCGCACCTGAGCCGCTGGCCGGCACCCCGATCCGCGCCCCAGAGCCGCGCCCCAGGTCAGCGTGGGGGTCGGACCTCCGTGTCAGGGTCGGTTCGGCCGACGGGGCCAGGGATGACCGGGGCGGCCTCAGGGTCGTACCCGCAGACGGGGTGCACTCGCCGTCCACCTTCAGGAGGTGCAGTCAGCACCACCCCTACAACCTGAGGGGGACTCCGCTTCGGGACCTGCGGGCGATCCGCCGAAGGGGAGTCCGCTCCTAGCGTGGAGCCATGACCACACCCGTCTGCACCAGCGCCTCGGCCGCTGCCGCACCAAGGCGGCAGACCCTCCCCCACCCCCGGGTCCGGGCGGGCGGGGAGGCTCCCGCATACCCGTCGTTCGCGTCGTATGTGCGGGCCCGCCAGCCGGTCCTGCTGCGCACCGCGCGCTCGCTGACCGCGAACCTGAGCGACGCCGAGGACCTGCTGCAGACCGCGCTCGCCAAGACCTATGTGGCCTGGGAGCGGATCGAGGACCAGCGGGCGCTCGACGGCTATGTGCGCCGCGCGCTGCTGAACACCCGGACCTCGCAGTGGCGCAAGCGCAGGGTGGACGAGTTCTCCTGCGACGAACTGCCCGAGCCGGAGCCGGTGCCCGGTGACGACGACCCGGCTGAGCGGCAGGCGCTGCACGACGCCATGTGGCGGGCGGTCATGAAGCTTCCGGCACGCCAGCGGGCGATGGTCGTCCTGCGGTACTACGAGGACCTCAGCGAGGCCCAGACCGCCGAGGTGCTCGGGGTGTCGGTGGGCACGGTGAAGTCGGCGGTGTCCCGTGCGCTGGGCAAGCTGCGCGAGGACCCTGAGCTGGGACTGGTGCGCTAGGAGCAGGGGGCTGGTGCGTCGGCCCGCAATTTCCTCCCCCAGTGACGCACCCCCTAGTGACATACCGCGCGGTATGTGAGCAGAATCAGCGGAGCCCTTACTACCGCGTAGGCAACGCCGCCCCGGGAGGACTCGTGCTGAGCACCATGCAGGACGTACCGCTGACCGTCACCCGCATCCTTGTGCACGGTGTGCTGGTGCACGGGCGGTCCCAGATCACCACCTGGACCGGGGAGTCCGAGCCGCAGCGGCGCAGTTTCGCCGAGGCGGGAGTACGCGCGGTGCAGCTGGCGAACGCCCTGCGGGACGAACTCGGCGTCCGGGGTGACGACCGCGTGGCGACCCTGATGTGGAACAACGCCGAGCACGTCGAGGCGTACTTCGCCATCCCGTCCATGGGCGCGGTGCTGCACACCCTCAATCTGCGGCTGCCCGCCGAGCAGCTGGTGTGGATCGTCAACCACGCGGCCGACCGGGTGATCATCGTCAACGGCTCGCTGATCCCGCTGCTCGCGCCGCTGCTGTCCAAGCTGCCGACGGTCGAGCACATCGTCGTCTCCGGCCCCGGCGACCGCTCCCCGCTCCAGGGCGCGCACGCCCGGATCCACGAGTACGAGGAGCTGATCGCGGACCGGCCGAAGAGGTTCGACTGGCCGGAGATCGACGAACGCCAGGCCGCCGCCATGTGCTACACCTCCGGCACGACGGGTGACCCCAAGGGCGTGGTGTACAGCCACCGTTCGATCTACCTGCACTCCATGCAGGTCAACATGACCCAGTCGATGGGCCTGACCGACCAGGACACCTCACTCGTCGTGGTGCCCCAGTTCCATGTCAACGCCTGGGGTCTGCCGCACGCCACCTTCATGACCGGCGTCAACCTGCTGATGCCGGACCGCTTCCTGCAGCCCGCGCCGCTCGCCGAGATGATCGAGCGCGAGAAGCCGACGCACGCGGCGGCCGTCCCGACCATCTGGCAGGGCCTGCTCGCCGAGCTGACCGCCAGGCCCCGGGACGTCTCCTCCCTCACCCAGGTCACCATCGGCGGCGCGGCCTGCCCGCCCTCCCTCATGGCGGCCTTCGACAAGCTCGGTATGCGGGTCTGTCACGCCTGGGGCATGACGGAGACCTCGCCGCTCGGCACGGTCGCCCGCCCGCCGGCCCACGCGGCCGGTACCGAGGAGGAGTTGGCCTACCGCCTCACCCAGGGCCGCTTCCCGGCCGGCGTCGAGGCCCGCCTCAGCGGTCCCGGCGGCGAGCGCCTCCCCTGGGACGGCGAGTCGGCGGGCGAGCTGGAGGTGCGCGGCCCATGGATCGCCGGCGCGTACTACAACGGCCCCGACGCCGAACCGCTGCGCCCCGCCGACAAGTTCAGCGAGGACGGCTGGCTGAAGACCGGCGACGTCGGCACCATCTCGCCCGACGGCTTCCTCACCCTCACCGACCGGGCCAAGGACGTCATCAAGTCCGGCGGCGAGTGGATCTCCTCGGTGGAGCTGGAGAACGCGCTGATGTCCCACCCGGACGTCGCCGAGGCCGCCGTGGTCGCCGTACCCGACGACAAGTGGGGCGAGCGCCCGCTGGCCACGGTCGTCCTGCGGCAGGGCGCCACCGCCGACTTCGCGACCCTGCGCACCTTCCTCGCCGAGGAGGGCAAGATCGCCAAGTGGCAGCTCCCCGAGCACTGGACGATCGTCGAGTCGGTGCCGAAGACCAGTGTGGGCAAGTTCGACAAGAAGGTGCTGCGCAGGCAGTACGCCGACGGCCAGCTGGACGTCACCAGTCTCTGACGGCCCGGTACAGCGCCCCTTTTCAGGGGCGCTCCGGTTCCAAGGACGCTCCTGCCGGCCCTAATTGGTCCCGATCCGGGCCAGCAGATCCACGATCCGGCTCTGCACCTCGGTGCTCGTGGAGCGCTCCGCGAGGAAGAGAACCGTCTCGCCCGAGGCCAGCCGGGGCAGGTCGGCCTGGTCGACGGCGGCGGTGTAGACGACCAGCGGGGTGCGGTTGAGCTGCCCGTTCGCGCGCAGCCAGTCGATGATCCCGGTGACACCGGCCTGCCGCCGGTGCACCTGCATCAGGTCCATCACCACGAGGTTCGGCCGGAACTGCCCCGCCAGTGTCACCGCGTCGTTGTCGCTCCCGGCCCGCGCCACCTGCATCCCGCGCCGCTCCAGCGTCGAGGTCAGCGCCAGCGCGATCTCCGCGTGCTCCTCGATGAGCAGCACCCGCGGCGGATGCTGCTCGCTGTCGCGCGGCGCCAGCGCCTTCAGCAGTACGGCGGGATCGGCGCCGTACGCCGCCTCGCGCGTCGCCTGCCCGAGCCCGGCCGTGACCAGCACCGGCACCTCGGCGGCGACGGCGGCCTGGCGCAGCGACTGCAGGGCCGTACGCGTGATGGGCCCGGTCAGCGGGTCCACGAACAGCGCGGCCGGGAACGCCGCGATCTGTGCGTCGACCTCCTCACGGGAGTGCACGATCACCGGCCGGTAGCCGCGGTCGCTCAGCGCCTGCTGGGTCGTGACGTCCGGCGCGGGCCACACCAGCAGTCGGCGCGGGTTGTCCAGCGGCTCCGGGGGCAGCTCGTCGTCGAGCGGCTGCGGCAGCGGCGCGTCCGCGACCTCGATGGCCCCACCGGGACCGTCCAGCGGCTCCGGCCCCTCGGCGGCGTCCGCGTCCGGCGCGCCTATGGCGTACGAACGCCCGGCACCCTCGGTGCCCGGAGCGAGCCGGGACTGCCCCGCGAGTGACGCCTGCGCGGGTGCGGGCCCCGGCTGTCCGGCGCCCGGCTGTCCAGGAGCCGGCTGTCCGGGGGCCGCCGGCTCGGCCGACGGATGCGGCCGGCCCGCCGCCTGCTCCGGCGGCTGCTCCGGACGCTGGGCCGGGTCCGGCGGCGTGCCCAGCTTGCGCCGGCGGCCGGAACCGCCCGGCGCGTGCGGCGGCGGGGTCGCCGTCGGCTGCTGCACCTGCGCGGCCTGCCGCGAGAACGGCACGCCCTGCCCGAGCGTGCGGACGCTGATCGCCCGCCCCTGCGTCGAGTTCGGGTCGACGGCGCCACCCTCGGCGGGCAACGGCTGTGCGGCCCGCTGCGGCTGGAGACCGGCACGCTCCGCGGGAAGCGCGGTGCCGGGGGCCGGCGTAGCGGTCTGCGGTACGGGAGTGCCCGCGCCGGAGGTGTCGTCGGCACCGGGCCACTGCTGCGGCACACCGGGCGCCGTAGCCGGTCCGGCACCGGCCTCGGTGGGCAGCGGCTGGGCGTTCGGGGTCCCGCCGGGAGGGGTCGCGGCCGGTGCCGCGGCGGGCCGCTGGGCCGGGGCCGTCTGCCCGGGAGCCGACGGCACGGGCCGGCCGGCGGTGCCCTGCGCGGGCGCGGCGGGACGCTGTACGGCGGGTACGGCGGGCTGCTGACCGGGCGCGGGGACGCCGGGCACGGGCTGTGTGGGAGCGGACGTCCGGCCCGGAGCTGGCGGCTGCCCCGGGGCGGGCACGGGACCGGCCTGGACGGGGATGCCCTGCCCGGCCGTACCCTGCGCCGGAACGCCGTGAACCGGCGTGCCCTGCCCGGGAGTCGGCGTCCCCGCAGGGTGCGGCCCGGCCTGTGCCGGGACCGGCTGTACGGGAGCGAGCTGTCCCGGAGCGCCCTGAGCCGCAGGCGTCGCCCCCGGAGCTGCGGTACCCGGCTGTGCGGCGCCGGGCTGTGCGGCCCCCTGCGCCGCCGCCGGCTGAGCGGTCTCGGCCGGCTGGGCCGCGGCCCGGCGGCGCCGGCCGGTCGGCGCGCTGGTCGGATGCGGCTGCGGCGGAGTGTGGTCCGCGGCCTGGTCGAGCGGTGCGGCGTCGTGCCGGCCGGCGTCACCGGGTGCGCCTTCGACGGACACCGGCAGCTGGGCGGGCACCCGCACCGGCCCGGCACCCGGACCCGGCATCTGCGGCTGCCCCTCGGCAGCACCCGGAACCTGACCGGGTCCCGGGACCGTACCGTTCGCCGGGACCGTGGCCATCCCGGTCGCCGAGTCCGCGGACCGCGGTGAGCGGTCGGCCTCGGCCGGCGGCAGGGCGAAGACCGTACGCGCGCCGCCCGCCTCCTGGGCAGCGGCACGTTCCGCCGCGGCGGCCAGCGCACGCCGGCGCCGTCCGGTCGGCTGCGCGCCCTCGGCCGGCACGACCTCCGTACCCGGACCGGCCTGCATGTCCTGCTCACCGCCCGCCGCGGGCAGGGCGGGCGGCAGGGCGGCCTGCGGGGCGCCGGACTCAGGGCGAGCGGGAAGGCCCGCGGGCGTGGGCACACCCTGCGGCGGCACGGCCGAGCCGAGCCCCGTACCGGAGGCGGCGGCCCCCGCGGCATGCTCGGCCGCGGTCACCACCGCGCCCTCGCTCACATCCTCGCCGGCGTTGCCCTCGGCGGGCCGGCCACGGCGTCGCCCGGTACCGCCGGACGCGGCCTCCGCGCTCTCGGCCGGGACCGCGGTGGTCTCCTCGGCGGCCGCGGCCGCACGCCTGCGGCGCCGCCCGGTCGGTGCGGGCGCCTCCGCCTCACCGCCCTGGCCCGCGCCGGGCACCTCACTCTCCAAGAAGGCGTCCGTGGAGGCCCGCCGGGCCCGCCGCCGTCCGCCACCGGCCTCCTCCGCGGCGGCCTCACCGGCGCCGGAGACCTGCCCCGTCGCATCCTGTCCGGTCGGCTCCTGCGCGGGGGGAAGCGCTGCGGGCACCTGACCGCCGATCGCCCCGGCGACCGCTCCGCCGCCACCGCCGAGCGGCACTTCCAGCACATACGCGCTGCCGCTCATGCCCGGCACCTCGTGCGTCTGCAGCACGCCGCCGTGGGCCCGGACGATTCCGCGCACGATCGGCTCGTGCACCGCGTCTCCCCCGGCGTACGGCCCGCGCACCTCGATCCGCGCGACCTCACCGCGCTGCGCGGCCGCGACCACGACCGTGTTGTCCAGGTAACCGCCTGCGGAGACGGGCGAGTTGCCGGTCGCGTCGACACCGGCCACATCCGCCACGAGGTGGGCGAGCGCGGTGGCGAGCCGCTGCGGGTCGACCTCGGCCTCGATGGGCGGCGCGTGCACGGCGAACTGCACCCGGCCAGGACCGATCAGCTCGACGGCCCCGTCCACACCGGCGGCGACGACGGCGTCCAGCATCACCTTCGTACGGCTGATGTCCTCGGTGCCCGCGTCCAGCCGCTGGTAGCCGAGGACGTTGTCGATGAGGGTGGTGATGCGGGAGTACCCGGCCGACAGATGATGGAGCACCTGGTTGGCCTCGGGCCACAGCTGCCCGGCGTCGTCGGCGGCCAGGGCGGCCAGCTCGCGGCGCAGCTCGTCGAGCGGCCCGCGCAGCGACTGCGCGAGCAGGGTCAGCAGCTGCTCGTGCCGGCCGGCGAGAGCCTCGTACCGGTCCTTCTCCCGCTCGGCGAGCGCGGCGTACCGCTCCTCTCCGGCCGCCAGCTCCTCGGTGTGCTGCTCGCGCAGCTCCTCGACCTCGGTGACGTGCGACTGCCGCAGCGCGGTCAGATCGGAGGCGTGCTCCTCGGCGAGCCGCTCGATGTCCGCCGTGTACGCCTTCTCCTGCGCGGCCTTCTCCTCGGCGAGGGCCTCGTACGGCCGCCGGTCGGTGAAGGTCATCACGGCCCCGACGAGCTGGTCCCCGTCGCGCACCGGCGCGGTGGTGAGGTCGACGGACACCTTCTGGTCGCCCTTGGACCACAGCACCTGCCCGCGCACCCGGTGCTTGCGCCCGGAGCGCAGGGTGTCGGCGAGCGGGGACTCCTCGTACGGGAAGGGGGAGCCGTCGGGGCGCGAGTGCAGCACCAGGGCGTGCAGCTCCTTACCGCCCAGCTCACCGGCCCGGTACCCCAGTATCTGAGCGGCGGCCGGATTGAGGAGCACGATCCGCCCGTCGGTGTCGGTGCCCACGACACCTTCCGCGGCCGCGCGCAGGATCATCTCGGTCTGCCGCTGCGAGCGTGCCAGCTCAGCCTCGGTGTCGACGGTCCCGGACAGGTCCCGTACGACGATCATCAGCAGCTCGTCGCCGGTGTAGCCGTAACCGTCGTACGCCTGCTGCCCGTTCTCCAGATTCGCGCTCGTGACCTCGACGGGGAACTCGGTCCCGTCGGTCCGCCGGGCGATCATCCGGGTCGGCTTGGTCCGCCCCCGCGGGTCCATGTGATCGGGCCGGCGCATCGACCCGGGGATGAGCCGCGAGTCGAACTCGGGCAGCAGATCGAGCAGCCCGCGCCCGACGAGCGCCGTGCCCGGCGCCTCGAAGGCCTCCAGCGCGATGGTGTTCGCGTTGACGACGGTTCCGTTGGCGTTGACCAGGACCAACGCGTCCGGCAGCGCGTCGAGTATGGCTGCGAGGCGAGCAGCGCCTCGGGATGGCCTGCTGCTCACGAGACGCCTTCCTCCCTGTTACCGCACCTTGCCGACCGCTCGGGCCATCTTGCCAAGGGGCCCGCGACGTGTCACGCGAGGGAGTCTAAGCGCACACGTTGCGCTCGCGACGCCGGATGAGAGGGAGGTCCCACGACGAAGTGACAACGAACCCGTGCCCACACCCCGACGACACCTGGACCACGGCCCCTGGCCACCAGGGACGCTCCGCGAGACCTTCGCGGGACCTTTACGTGACCGGTGATCCGGCCGGGCCCAGCTCCGGCAGCAGCGGCACCATCCGGTCCCACCGCCCGATCTCGCATCCGTTGCTGCGGTCGTAGGTGGCGTCGACGCTGCGTCCGGCCCAGGTGCCGGTCACATGGGCGGTGGCCGGTCCGCCGTAGAGCATGGTGCAGGTGGTGCCGGGCGCCACCGGGGCGAAGAGGTCCCGCCCCCACCGCGTGCGCTCGTCCAGCGTCCGGCAGGCCTGCGCCGCGTCCGGGTGGCTCCCGGCGGCCGGATGACAGAACAGCTCGTGCGCCCCGTCCCGCTCCGGTCCGGCGTGCTGCACGACCACGGTGAGGTGATCACCGGGCTGGTCCTCGGGCCGCACGGGCGGCGGCACGGCGGGAACGGCGACGGCGGGTACGGCGGAGAGGGCGAGGAGACCCGAGACGACGGCGAGGACCGGCACACAGCCGCCGCGCACCGAGCCCTGCTGAAGACGAAAGACCATGCCCTGCCCAACGCCCCCGCCCGCCGGATGTTGCGTCCGCGCCTCGCCGGGCGGAAGCCCTTTGCCCTGCGACCCGACTGCCTAGTACCGTGGGGGGCGATTGGTGACGAGCCGCTCGGCTGTGTCATCATCTGCACGCACCATTCGCGCGCTCGCGTGAGCGGTTGTGCTGGAGGCGTCGCCTAGTCCGGTCTATGGCGCCGCACTGCTAATGCGGTTTGGGCCTTAAAGCCCATCGAGGGTTCAAATCCCTCCGCCTCCGCCCCGATCCCGAAGCCCCGGTCCCCAGGACCGGGGCTTCGGCGTTCCCGCCCCACGGCTCGCCCGAGGCCCCCGCCCACCCCTCTGCCGACGTTTCCGCAGGTCACAAGGGGTATGCGGAACGGATTTCACATGACGGCGGCAGTCATGTAATGTTCTTCCTGTCGCCGCGAGCGGGCCGAAAGGACCGGGAGCGGAGGCAAAACAAAAGAACAAGCACTCGTAGCTTAACGGATAGAGCATCTGACTACGGATCAGAAGGTTGCAGGTTCGAATCCTGCCGAGTGCACAACAGATCAGAGGTCCTGTGGAGAGATCCACGGGGCCTCTGGCTTTTGTCTTGACGGCAGTATTTGACGGCAACCGCTTCAGAGGGCTGATGCGGGTCGATCAGACGGCTACAAGGACACCGGCCGCGCCGTCGTCATCATCCGGATCGTTGCCGTCACCTCTCAGCGTATCCCCGACGCGATCAAAGGCGGAGCGCTGTGAGTCCAGCCGTACGAAGGTGTAGATGTCCATGGTCACGCGGATGGAGCTGTGGCCCAGGACTTCCATGATCACGCGGGCGTCGGCACCCTGCTCGTGGAGGAGCGAGGCGCAGGTGTGGCGCAGGTCGTGGAAGCGGACCTTGCGGACGCCGGCGCGGGCACACAGGGCCTCGAAGGACCGGTTCAGATTGCGCGGCTCTATGGGGGTCCCATTCTTCGTGGTGAAGACGAGGCCCTGACCGGTTCCCTTCCAGTTGGCACCGGCGGCCTTCCGGTCGGCTACCTGCTGGGCGCGCTGCGCACGGAGCGCGGTCACGCACTCGGCAGGCAGGGCCACGCGGCGGGCCGAGCGCTGCGTCTTCGGCGCCACGATCAGCAGCTCGCCGCCGACCCGCTGTAGGGCCTGCCGGACGGCGAGGACGCCTTCATGAAGATCCACGTCCGACCAGCGCAACCCGAGCACCTCACCCCGACGCAGGCCGATGCGGACGGCCAGCTCGTACGCGGCCCACAGCCGGTTGTCGCGGGCCGTAGCCAGGAACTGACGCCCCTCCTTGGCGGTGAGCGGTTCGATCTCGCGTTGCGTTCCCATGCTCAGCTCCACGTTCCTGGCAACGTTGTGGGGAAGCTCGTCCTCACGTACGGCGTGCTGGAGGGCGGCCCGCAGGATCACGAGCAGGAAGCGCACGGTCCGGTCAGAGGGCAGCTTCTTGCAGCACTTGCCGAGGGCGCAGCAGCGACGCTTGTGCTCCGGCCGCTTCTTGTCCTTGCCCTGCGCGCAGCACTGGCAGGTGGCCGCCGTCTTGGTCAGGAAGGCCCGGATGTCTCGGGCGGTGAGCCGGGTCAGCTTCTTCTTCCCGAATTCGGGCGTGACGTAGTTGCGGACGAGCGATTCAGCACGGCCCGGCCTTCCGGTACGCGTGGCCGTACTACCGCCTCAGTGCGCGCCCTCTCCCGTCCCAGCCAAATCGGCGTTCTCCAAGAGGAACCGCAGGGTGTAGCCCAGGCTCTTCACGTGCCAGGCGGCCGACTGCAACCCAGGGCCCAGGCCTCGACCCACCTCATGCGGGACGGTGTCCAGCCTGCGGCGCTTCTGATACCACTCCACTGAGCCACGCCACAGACGATCAACCCGCTTTGCCGCCAACGGTGTCAGCGCCTCGATGTGCCGCACCAAGTCCTGGTGCAACGCGCACAGATCCTCGTACGGCGGCAACGCGGAGCGCTCAGTCAGGGCTTTGGTGATCGTTGCCTTGATCTCATCAACGTCCATGTCCGTTCGAGGACTCGCTGTCCTGTCGCTGCCCGTGGACAGGAGCATCCGGCAGTTCGACAGGACGTTGGAACCTCCACTAACCACCACTTCGGGACGTCCCGCGTCGGGTAGAACGTCCCTAGTGCCGTCCTCGGATGCAGGGAGAGACTGCGATGCCGAACGAGAGGTTACGTGCCGCCATGGCGGCTGGCGGTTGGACGTACGCGACCCTTGCGGACAAGGTCAAGGTCGACCTCAAGTCCGTTGAGCGCTGGGTCAACCTGGGGCGTACGCCGCGCCGTGCCACGGCCATGCTGGCAGCGGAAACACTGGGAGAAGACGTGCACGCTCTTTGGCCATCGCTCCGACAGGCGCGCCCCGCCCGCGCTGTCAGCCCGGAACTTGTGGCGCTCTACGATCAGCGGGCGGACATCCCCGTATCGGCCTTCGTGGACCTGCTGACCCAGGCTCGCGAGCACATCGACGTGCTGGTGTATGCCGCTGTCTTCCTGCACGAGGCGTACCCGCGACTCAGCGAGCTGCTGCGAGAGCGAGCTGCCGACGGGTGCGTGGTCCGTATCGCAGTTGGCGACCCGGACAGTGTGAATGTCCAACAGCGTGGCCAGGAAGAGAGGTTCGGCAACGGGATCGAGTCCCGTTGCCGACTTGCCCTCATGCACTATCGCCCCCTTGCCGGGGTGCCCGGCATCGAGGTGCGGACCCATGCCACCACGCTCTATAACTCGATCTACCGTGCGGATGACCAGGCGCTGGTCAATGCCCATGTCTGGGGCGTGAACGCCTACGGTGCTCCCGTGTGGCATCTTCGACGCAACGGAGAGGGCGGCATGTTCGACACCTACGCCAGCAGCTTCGACGCGGTGTGGGAGACCGCGACGCCGGTAAGCGAAGAAGGGTGACGATGGCACGGACCGAGTACTACGACGACCCGGCGGCACCGGAGCCGAACAGCTTGGTGGTCGCCGCGTCCGCCGTGGTTACCGATGAGGAAGGGCGCGTACTCCTTCAGCGCCGGCGGGACAACGACCTTTGGGCGCTCCCTGGCGGCGGCATGGAGATGACCGACTCACTCCCGGGAACGGCCGTCCGCGAGGTGAAGGAGGAAACGGGTCTGGACGTAGAGATCACGGGGCTCGTGGGCACGTACACCGACCCTCGCCACATCATCGCCTACTCGGACGGTGAGGTGCGCAGGCAGTTCAACATCTGCTTCACCGCCCGCGTGGTCGGCGGCCGGCTCGTGATCTCAGACGAGTCCACCGAGCTGGGGTTCGTCCAGCCGGAGGAGATCGATCAACTGCCGATGCACCACACGCAGCGGCTCAGGATCCGTCACTTCCTGGAGCACCGTGAGCGGCCCTATCTCGGCTGATCGAACCTGACACCGGCTTTAGAAGTTCGTTCTCCACCTGGTCGGGCCAGGGCCCGCCTTGTGCACCGGTGCCGCATATGGTTGCTGGTTGTCGCCGTCGTCCGCTGTCGTTGATGCCGCTCGTGGATGTCAGAACGGTGCAGCGACGTGCAAGCATGCTGCCGATCTCTCGTCTGCCGCCAGCCACTCGTCGAGCCGGACCCTGACCCGCTGGCTGCGGACGCCCTGCCAGCGAACCTCCTCTGACGAAGATCCGATGTCGGGAGTTTCAGGATTTCCGCACCGAACGCAGCCATTGTCGCCTAACCTACTGCCCTGAGCTGAGGATATTTATGGCACGTCAAACTTCAGGGAGGATTCAAGATGAATTCTTTTATGGAGCCATTTTCTAGCCATTGGAGAATTACGAAGGATGGCATATCGAAAGCACTTGGCGAGTCGCTGATTGTTCTTGATTCGAGCGTACTTCTAGATCTCTATCGAGTTACACCGAGTGCAAGAAAAGAGATGATCAATAGTCTGCACACGGTGAGGGAAAATCTATGGATTCCGCACCAAGTTGCTCTTGAGTTTCACAGCAATCGAGTCGAAGCCGCCCAGGATCAGCTCAACTTCTATAACGAGACGTGCAAAGCTCTCGAAGCGGCCCAGAATCAAGCCCTTCAACGACTTAACGAGTTCGCTAATAGATCGGCCCTTGATGCCGAAGAGAAGAGAGATCTAAAAGGGCCGCTTGAACAAGCTTTCCGTGAGGCCATGGAGCGCGTTAGATCTCATCAAGGCGTCTTCGATCTAACACTGGGAAGAGTTCTCAACGACGACCCAGTCCTGAAGGCGCTAGCGCACCTCCTTGATGGCAGGGTAGGTCAGTCGCTGCCTGAAGAAGATCACGAAAGGGCTCTAGGGGAGGCTTCTCGACGCAAAGAAGCGCGTATCCCACCAGGTTATAAAGACAGGGCCAAGAGGAATAACTCCGCCGGTGACTATATTTGGTGGGAGCAGACTCTCATCATGGCTGCGGAGATCCGGAAGCCTGTTCTAATCATCTCCAACGACGAGAAGGAGGACTGGCTTAACAAGCGGATCGACTTCCCTCTGGGGCCGCGTGAAGAGCTGATCCAAGAGATGAATCAGCGCGCGGATGTCTCCCTCAGGATCGTGAGCTTTCCTGCGTTCCTTGAGGCCATCAAGACAAATTCCAGCGTGCCTGTGAGCCGCGAAACTCTATCTCAAGCTAATATCGCGCGACGGCAAAGCGAAGAGCGGTCCAAGCGGATAATCTGCAGCCGCGCCTTGGTTGAAGATTATCTCACCTTTATGGGCCGTGCTATTGGTAGATATGAGGAGGAGCTGAAGAGAAATCTTGTGGAGCGCGGCAAAATAACGGACGACCCGGATGGTGAGGCCATTCTCGAAAGCGACATTCGGCGCGTTGAGTACGCCATTTCAATGTACCGTGATCGGGCGGCAAAATTGGCAGAAGCTATCGATGGCGCCTCTTCCTTGAATGGTAACCTTGCATTGCGGATCGAAGACGATTCTCTGCGGCTTGCGGTAATTAAACGCATGCGAGAGGCCCAGGCTGCGACACCCGACTGATTTAGATCGGTGGGGCGGCTTTGGGATGGAGTCGATTTGGTGTAAGTGATCACGGTTCATTACCGCTAGCCAGCGGATCGGGCAGGTTTGTGAGCCTGTCCTCAGTCGGGCTAGAACTGAAGTCCTCGGAACGTTCCGAGTCGGCGTCACCGTTCAGCGCTGACGGCAACCCTGACGGCAACGACGGCACACGGAGACCGTTGATCACGACCATCAACGATCAGCCGGGCGGAAGGGAGAGCCCCCGCCCAACAGCCTGCCCGATCCTACGGATCAGAAGGTTGCAGGTTCGAATCCTGCCGAGTGCACGCAGGTTAGAGGCCCCGGAGTGATCCGGGGCCTCTTGCATTTCAGGGGCGTACAGCAGCGAAGTACAGCAACGGGGTCTGGATTGGCTGATCTCGGTCCCGGTACCACCCATGGCGGCGGACAGCTTGCCGAGCGCGGCCCGCACCTCTTCCTCGCTGGATTCCGCGTAGACCTCCATCGTCATGGCGATCTGCGAGTGCCGCGGGATTCGCTGTGCCACCTTCGGGTGGACCTTCAGGGCGACCAGGAGCGAGCTGCACGTGTGCCGGGTGTTCCGGAGCGGGATCACCCGGAGACCGGCCCGGCGAGCCCGCAGGGCGAACATGCGGGTGAGGTTGCCCGGCTCGATCGGGGTTCCGTACTTCGTGGTGAAGATCAGCCCGCGAGTGTCCTGCCAGAGATCACCGGCCGCCTTCCGGTCCCCGGTCTGCTGGGCGCGGCGCATGCGGAGCGCGCTGAGACAGAACTCGGGGAGCGGAAGGAAGTCGTCGGACTCCTCCGTTTTGGTCTCCCGGTGCAGGATCTGTCGCCCCGCGCGCTGGATCTGGTGATCCACGTACAGTTCGCCGGACTCGAAGTCGATCGGCTTCCAGGTGAGGCCGAGAGCCTCACCGCGCCGCAGCCCCAGGCAGGGGGTCAGGACCCAGGCCGCGAAGAGCGGATCTCCTCGGGCGACGGAATCGGCGAGGAAGCGCCCGGCCTCGACCGCGGACCAGGGCTTGATCCGGTGGCGACGAGGCTTGGGCACCTTGACCAGGGAGGCCACGTTCTTATTGATCTCCTCTTCGGTCACGGCGTGGATGAGCGCAGCCCGCAGGGCGTCACGGGCCGCCTGGACGACGCGCCGGGACGGGTAAGCCTCGCAGCACTCCCCGACGGCACAGCAGCGCTGACGTGCCTTGGCCCGCTTGGCGTCCTTGCCCTGCGCGCAGCACTGGCAGATGCCGGCCAGCTTGGTCAGCCACTCCCGGACGTCCCGGACGGTCAACTTGTCGAGCCGCTTCCCGCCCAGGTGCGGGTTGATGCAGCCGCGCGTCCTGACAAGCTCCCGAGGACAGATCCGGCCAGGCGCAGGAAGATGGAATGCGGTGAGACGTACCGAGTACGTCGTCATCACCGTTGTCGGGCGGCGACTTCCGCGCGGCCGCGCGGACAGTGTCGCGGCCCATCGAACACCAACCCGCTGCGCCGCCCGGGCGGTCGGGTCACCCGCTTCCGCCGCCCCCTGCTCCACCGGATCGCACCCGGAGGCAACCATGGGCAAAGTTCTCGGTGACGTGCTGGGTTTCGCGGCCGCCGTCGCGGTCAGCCCGCTCCCGATCATCGCGGTCATCCTCATACTCGCCACGCCTCGGGGACGGCTCAACGGAGTTCTCTTCACCGTCGGCTGGATCCTGGGACTCTCGGCTCTGGGCGCGGTGATGCTGGCGATCGCTTCTCCCGCGGGTGCCACCGCCCACGGCCGGTCGGCCACCTGGGTGGGGGTCCTCAAGCTCGCTCTGGGCGTGTTGCTCATGCTCTTCGGTGCCCGGCAGTGGCACCGGCGCCCCAAGGATCCCTCGCAAGCCCAACTACCGAAGTGGATGGGCGCGATCGACCGTCTCGCACCCGTCAAGGTCTTCGCGCTCGGGCTCGCCCTGGCCGCGCTCAACGCCAAGAACGCCCCGCTGACCATCGCCGCGGGTGCCGCGATCGGCTCGGCCGGGCTGCCGGCCGGGCAGCAGATCGCATCGCTGGCGGTCTTCGTCCTGATCGCCACCCTCGGTGTGCTGGCCCCGTTGGGAGTCTTCCTGCTCGGGGGAGAGCGAGCCAGGACCACGCTCGGCAACTGGAAGGAGTGGGCAGCTCAGCACAATGTCGCCGTGATGGCCGTCCTGTTCTTCGTCCTCGGGCTGAAGCTGCTCGGAGACGGCATCTCCGTCCTCACCTCCTGATGGCAGACGAAGAGCCGTGAGTGCCGGCTGTGGGGAGGATGGGCAGTCCTCCTTGCCGGAGCCGTAGTTGACGGTCGTACGGCCTGTGCACGCTCGTGCCGTCGTACGACCCGTGCACGCTCGTGTCTCTGGACGAGGGCGAAGACGTACGGATCCCGGCTGCTGGGAGGGATCAAGACCGCCGGGCGCACCGCGCCCGGCGGCGCGCGTCAGCATTCCTCGTCGGGGTCGTTCCGGTTCAGCTTCTCGAGGTACTCGTGCGCCAGGTCCGTGGCGCGGGCGAACCAGTCGGTGATGATCGCCAGTTCTTCGGGGGAGTAGTCGGAGAACAGGGCCGTCAGCCGTTTGTAGTGGCCGGTGTACACCGCTTCGACGCGGGTGACGGCGGCCGGTACGGCTGCCACGCGGACCCGGCGGCGGTCCGTGGGGTCGGGGCGGCGGGTGACATAGCCGGCACGTTCGAGGCGGTTGAGGATGCCGGTCACCGCGCCGGTGGTGACATGGGCGCGGGCGGCGAGGTCGCCGGCCGTCAGCAGGTCGTCGCCGGCCTCCAGGACGAAGGCGAAACAGGTCAGGTCGGTGACGCTCAGACCCAGCCGCCGGGCCAGCTCCTGCTGTCCGATCACGTGGGCGGCGATGAGGTGGTCCATGGCCGACAGCGCCTGGGCCGGGGTGGCGGGCGGTCGCGGCGTGCCGTGCATCTTTCGGAATCCCTTAGCTCGTGAGATATTCGAGAAGTAAATTTCTTAGTTCGTGAGGGAATCTCGTCCCCGGAGGCGCTGTATGAGTCTGTACGACGAGGGTCACACGATCGCCGGCTGGACCGGCTTCGGCATCGCGACGGTGGGATGCGGTGTGGTCGGGCTGGGGGTGTGCGAGGCCTCGCTGCCGGTGGCCGTGGGCGGGCTCGCCGTCGCGGCCGTGAGCGTGGTGGTGACGTGGGTCCTGCATCTGGCCGGCTGGGGCAAGCCGCCGGGTGTACGGCTGCGCCAGGAGTGGGGTATGCGGGTCCGGGACGGACAGGCCCGGGAGGGGCACGCCGGGTGTGTCAGCTGCCGGCTGGCGGGGCGGGAGCGCCGGGCCGCCGTGCTGCCCGCGACGAAGGGTGCCGGATCGATGCCCCTGTCGCCTGTCGAGTGAATGTGCTTTCAGAGAGCAGCAGTTGGTGATCGCCGTCCCTGGCTTCCGCGGCTGCGACAGGATCCGCCGGACAGGACCTGGGTCCGGAAAGGCCCTGGGTCCGGACAGGCCCTGGACCCCACCGGGGCGGCCGGCGGGGCGGAAGCGGGGTTGCCTGCCGCCCACAGCCCGTTGTCAGACCCACCACATACCCTCACAAGTGATGGGACAGGTATGGAAGTGCACCGGACTGCGCTGGTCGTCCGATGGGCCCGTGCTGGTGTGGGACGGCGGGCGGTGCAGCGGGCTGCCCTGGGGGAAGCGGGTCGGTTTCGCGGTGCCGAAAGGGGGTGTGCGGACGTGTGTGGGGGCGCGGGGGCATGTGTGTCCGGTGCGGGCCGTGGTGCCGGGGCGAAGTACGGGGGCCCGGTGCGAGGAGTGTGCGCGGCTGGAGCGGGCGCATTCCGTGGCCGCCGACACGATCGCCGACGACCCCCGGCCGTACCGGGTGTATCTGGCGTGGTTCGGGCCCGGGATGGTCAAGGTCGGGATCACCGCCGTGGAGCGGGGCGGCGCGCGGCTGCTCGAACAGGGTGCCGTCTGTTTCAGCTGGCTCGGTACCGGTCCGCTGATGGCCGCCCGGCGCACCGAAGAGCTGTTGCGGGCCGCGCTCCAGGTGCCGGACCGGATTCCGTACGCCGAGAAACGGGCCGTGCGGGCGGACCTGCCGGGGAGCGCGGACGAGCGTGCCGCCGAGGTGCGGGAACTGCATGCGCGGGCCGTGGCGCTCGCCGGGTGGCCGGAGTCCCTGCGGCCGGAGCCCTGTGAAGTGACCGATCACTTCGGGGTTTTCGGGCTCGACCGGGCGGCGGCCGCGTTCGGTGAGGTCGTGGAGCTGGCCCCGGGCGGAGCCGTGAGCGGTGAACTGGTCTCGGCCGCCGGGCCCGATCTGCATCTGGCGGTCGGGGCACGCGGGGTCGTCGTACTCGACACACGGCTGATGGCGGGGTGGGAGCTGGTGCCGTCGGCTGCTTCGGGCATGGCCGGACTCACCTTTCGCGTACGGGAGTTCACACAGGAGCAGGAGGGCCTGTTCTGAGGCGGAGGCAAAGACTCGGATCCCGTACGGATCCCTTTCGGCAAGGGCCATGGACGCCGAACGGCCGTGCGGCCGACGGTGGTGGACATGAGCCATCAACCGAACGCAGCTGAACGGCCCGGGCCCGCCTCTGTCCCCGAACCCCCCCTACTACGCCGTGATCTTCACCTCCACCCGCACCGACACCGACCCCGACGCATACGAGCAGACAGCCGCGCGCCTCTCCCGTCTCGTCCGTGGCATCCCCGGGTTCCTCGGTGAGGACTTCGCCCACAGCCCGGGAGGGCTCGCCATCAGCGTCGCCTACTTTCGGGATCTCGAAGGGATCGAGCGGTGGCGCGGCCATCCCGCGCACCTCGCGGCCAAGCGGCGCGGGCGTGAACGGTGGTACGAGCGGTACGCGATTCACATCGCCCGGGTCGAGCACAGTCACGACTTCAGCCGGCGCGGTCGGGTCGTCAGCCGCCCGGTCTGATCCCCTCCCGTTTCCCAGGTGCTGCCTGAGAGGTGCCTGTGTGTTTCTCAGGGAAATCACAGATGGGGGAAAGCGTCCTCTCAGAGGGTGGCGACAAGGTGTCCACCATGACCACGACCTCGCCCCAGGGGCGCACCGAACTGCTGAGGCCGGACGGGAGCTCCGTCCGGGTGCTTGTGGTGGACGACGAGCTGTCGATCACCGAACTGCTGAGCATGGCCCTTCGTTACGAGGGCTGGCAGATCAGGAGTGCGGGGGACGGACAGG
Organism: Streptomyces sp. IMTB 2501; assembly: GCF_001953885.1. Lineage (GTDB taxonomy): Bacteria > Actinomycetota > Actinomycetes > Streptomycetales > Streptomycetaceae > Streptomyces. The sequence goes on from NZ_MQUS01000011.1 coordinate 159,664, forward strand.
GCGCCATCCAGACCGCTCGTGAGTTCCGGCCCGACGCCGTCGTGCTCGACATGATGCTGCCCGACATGGACGGGCTGGCCGTCCTCGGTCGGCTGCGGCGCGAACTGCCCGACGTGCCCGTGCTGTTCCTGACCGCCAAGGACGCCGTCGAGGACCGTATCGCCGGGCTCACCGCCGGCGGGGACGACTATGTCACCAAGCCGTTCAGCCTGGAGGAGGTCGTGGCGCGGCTGCGGGGGCTCATTCGGAGGTCTGGGGCGGCCGACCGGCGGTCCGACTCCGTGCTGGTCGTCGGGGATCTGACCCTGGACGAGGACAGTCATGAGGTGTCGCGGGCCGGGGAGTCCATTCACCTCACCGCCACCGAGTTCGAGCTGCTGCGCTTCCTCATGCGCAACCCACGGCGTGTGCTCAGCAAGGCGCAGATCCTGGACCGGGTCTGGTCGTACGACTTCGGCGGGCAGGCCAACGTCGTCGAGCTGTACATCTCGTATCTGCGGCGGAAGATCGACGCGGGCCGCGAGCCCATGATCCACACCCGGCGTGGTGCCGGTTACCTGATCAAGCCCGCCGTGTCATGAGCCGGCGGCGACGGCCGGGTCCGCAGCGGCGGCAGAAACGACGTGGGGGTCCCCTCGCTCGGGCGAAGTCGAGAGTGGGGGAGGGCCGGCCGCGCACCCTGCGGACCCGGCTCGTCGTCGCGTCGGTGGTGCTGATCGCCGTGGTGTGCGCGGTGATCGGCACCGTCACGACCCTGGCCCTGCGGTCGCATCTGTACCAGCAGCTGGAGGGCAAGGTGGAGGAGACCGCCGTGCGGGCGGTCGGTCATATGCAGGTTCCGGGTGGCGTCCGGCCCGGCGGGGGCCTGGGCAATCCGGACCTCCCCACGGACTCCGCCACACCGGGCGACAAGGTCGTCAACCTGCTCACCAAGGGTCCGACGCAGCCCCGCACCATCGCGGCATACGTGAAGAACGGATCGATCGCCTCCGCGGCCGTGGCCCAGCAGCAGAACGACGACTACGGGCTCTTCAAGCGGATGCGCGCCGACGGCCTCAACAGCGGGCAGAAGAACGCGCTGAACGCCGTCCCCAAGGACAACAAGGCGCACACGGTGGAGATCCCGGGGCTCGGGAACTACCTCGTCAAGTACGTGACGAGCCGGGACAGCAGCGACGTCTTCTACGTCGCGCTGCCGACCAAGGACGTCGACGACAACATCGACACCCTGATCCTGGTCGAGATCAGCGTCACCGCCGCCGGTCTCATCGCCGCCACCCTCGCCGGTACCGTCATCGTCGGCGTCGCCACGCGTCCCCTCCGCAAGGTCGCCAACACGGCCACCCGGGTCTCCGAACTGCCGCTGCACACCGGCGAGGTGAACCTCAGCGAGCGGGTTCCGGAGTCCGAGTGCGATCCGCACACCGAGGTCGGGCAGGTCGGGGCCGCGCTCAATCGGATGCTCGATCATGTGCACGGTGCGCTGCACTCCCGGCAGCAGAGCGAGATGCGGGTACGGCAGTTCGTCGCCGACGCCAGTCATGAGCTGCGCACACCCCTCGCCTCCATTCGCGGGTACGCCGAGCTGACCCGGCGCGGGCGGGAGCAGGTGGGCCCCGATACGCGGCACGCCCTCGGCCGTATCGAGTCCGAGGCGGGCCGGATGACGCTCCTCGTCGAGGATCTCCTTCTCCTCGCTCGCCTGGACGCCGGGCGGCCGCTGCAGTTCGAGCAGACCGATCTCGTCCCGCTGGTCGTGGACACCATCAGCGACTCCCGCGCGGCCGGCATGGACCACAACTGGCGTCTCGATCTGCCCGATGAGCCGGCGCCCGTGTCGGCGGACGCGGCGCGGATCCAGCAGGTGCTCGTCAATCTGCTCGGCAACGCCCGCAAGCACACCCCGCCCGGTACGACCGTCACCGCACGCGTGCAGCGGCGCGGGCCGTGGATGTGTGTCGACGTCGAGGACAACGGACAGGGCATTCCGCCCGGTCTGCTGCCGCACGTCTTCGAGCGGTTCGCGCGCGGCGACTCCGCGCGGTCGCGGGCCACCGGGTCCACCGGGCTCGGGCTCGCCATCGTGCAGGCGGTCGCGACCGCGCACGGCGGTGCCGTGACGGTGGACAGCATGCCGGGCCGGACCGTGTTCACCGTGTATCTGCCCGCGCCGGCCCCGGCCGCTGTCCGGCCGGCTCCCGAAACCGACTGGCAATCGCACTCACAGGCACAGCACAGTCCCAACACACGGGTGCGACAGGGGACTTGACGAGAGTCGGTCCCATGCGAACCGACTCTTCTCCCGGCACTCTGCCGGCGCGGGAGCACCTCCCGGCCGGCGACGCCGGTACGCCTGTCCTGGACGTAGTGATCCCCGTCTACAACGAGGAGAAGGACCTCCAGCCATGTGTGCTCAGATTGCATGAGCACCTCAAGCACACCTTCCCGTACGCGTTCCGCATCACGATCGCGGACAACGCGTCCACGGACACCACCCCCGAGGTGGCCGCGCGGCTGGCGGCGGAGATCCCCGAGGTCACCAGCTTCCGCCTGGAGCAGAAGGGCCGGGGACGGGCACTGCGGACCGTGTGGTCGGCGTCGAACGCCCCGATCCTCGCCTATATGGACGTCGATCTGTCCACCGACCTCAACGCCCTGCTGCCGCTGGTGGCGCCGCTGATCTCCGGTCACTCGGACCTGGCGATCGGCTCCCGGCTCGCCCGCACCTCCCGGGTGGTGCGCGGCCCCAAGCGCGAGTTCATCAGCCGGGCCTACAACCTGATCCTGCGCGGTTCGCTCCAGGCCCGCTTCTCCGACGCGCAGTGCGGCTTCAAGGCGATCCGGCGCGATGTGGCGCAGGTGCTGCTGCCGCTGGTGGAGGACACCGGCTGGTTCTTCGACACCGAGATGCTGGTGCTCGCCGAGCGGGCGGGGCTCCGGATCCACGAGGTGCCGGTCGACTGGGTCGACGACCCCGACTCCACCGTGCGCATCGTGAAGACGGCGACGGACGACCTGAAGGGTGTGTGGCGGGTCGGCAAGGCCCTGGCCACCGGTTCGCTCCCGCTGGACCGGATCACCCGGCCCTTCGGCGACGACCCGCGCGACCGCGAACTGACCAACGTTCCCAAGGGACTTGCCCGCCAGCTGGTCGGCTTCTGCGTGATCGGCGGCCTGTCGACCCTGTTCTATCTGGTGCTCTACAGCGTCTTCCGGCAGTTCTCCGGCTCCCAGGTCGCCAACGCGCTGGCGCTGCTGGTCTCGGCGATCGCCAACACCGCCGCCAACCGCCGGCTCACCTTCGGGGTGCGCGGCCGGGGCGGCGCCGTACGGCACCAGGCGCAGGGCCTGGTCGTCTTCGGCATCGGTCTCGTGCTGACCAGTGGCTCGCTGGCCGCCCTGAACGCGGCCAGCGACAACCCGGCGCACTCCACCGAGCTGGCGGTGCTCATCGCCGCCAACCTCGCCGCGACCGTGCTGCGCTTCCTGCTCTTCCGCGCCTGGGTCTTCCCGGACCGCGATGAGTCCCCCACCGGCTCGACGGTGGTCGCCGCCCACAGTCCGTCCTCGCCGACGTACAGCGCGAACATGGCGCCCACCACCCCGCCGCACGGCACGGCCGCTCCGTACGCGCCGCTGCCGCAGCGCCCGGTGCCGCACCAGCAGGCGTACGGGCAGGCGTACGAGCAGCCGCACCAGACCACCCAGGTCCGCGCCGGTGATGCCGCGGACGGCAGCTGGAGGGACGCCACCATGCAACTGCAGCCGGTGCGCCCTCACGACACCGATCCGGGGGATCCCCGATGACCACCCACTACGACCAGTCGACGCAGGCGGGCAGCCCCGCCGCCTGGGCCCCGCCGGCGGCCGCCGCGCCGCCCTCGCACCGGGCCGGCCGGCCCAAGGAGCCGTTCGTCCACAGACTCTGGCGCGGCCGCCCGGAGGACCCGCGCTGGGCGCGCCCGGCCCTCCTCGGTCTGCTGGCCGCCACTTTCCTGCTCTACCTCTACAACCTCAGCGCCTCCGGCTACGCCAACTCCTTCTACTCGGCGGCGGTACAGGCGGGCAGCAGGTCCTGGAAGGCGTTCTTCTTCGGCTCACTGGACGCGGGCAACGCGATCACCGTGGACAAGCCGTCGGCCTTCCTGTGGCCGATGGAGCTGTCGGTGCGGATCTTCGGCCTGAACTCCTGGGCGATCCTCACCCCCGAGGTCCTGATGGGCGTCGGCACGGTGGCGGTCGTGTACGCGGCGGTACGACGCCGGTTCAGCCCGGTGGCCGGTCTGGTCGCGGGCGCGGTGCTCGCGCTCACCCCGGTCGCGGCGCTGATGTTCCGGTTCAACAACCCGGACGCGATGCTGGCCCTGCTGATGGCGCTGGCCTGCTACTTCGTCGTACGGGCGGTGGAGGACGGCCGGACGAAGTGGCTGGTGTGGGCCGGGGCCGCGATCGGCTTCGCCTTCCTCGCCAAGACCCTGCAGGCGTTCCTGATCCTGCCGCCGCTGGCGATCGTCCACGCCGTCTGCGCCCCGGTGACGCTGAAGAAGCGGCTCGGTCAACTGGCCCTCGCGACCGCCGCGTTGGTCGTCTCCGGCGGCTGGTGGGTCGCGATCGTGGAGCTGTGGCCGGCCTCCTCCCGCCCCTACATCGGCGGTTCGCAGAACAACAGCTTCCTGGAGCTGACCTTCGGCTACAACGGCCTCGGCCGCATCAACGGCGACGAGACCGGCAGCGTCGGCGGCGGTGGCGGTGCGGGCGGCTCGGGCCGCTGGGGCGCGACGGGCTGGGACCGGATGTTCAGCTCCGAGATCGGCAGCCAGATCTCCTGGCTGCTCCCGGCCACGCTGATCCTGCTGGTCGCGGGCCTGTGGGCGACCAGGAAGATGCGCCGTACGTCCGTCACCCGGGCCTCGTTCCTGGTGTGGGGCGGCTCGCTGCTGATCACCATGGTGGTCTTCAGCTACATGGCGGGCATCTTCCACCAGTACTACACGGTGGCGCTCGCGCCCTGCCTGGCGGCCGTCATCGGCATGGGCGCCGGGCTGCTGTGGGAGCGGCGCACGGAGATCTGGGCGTCGATCACCCTCGCCGCGTCCGTCGTGGCGGCTGCCGCCTGGGGATACGTCCTGCTCAACCGCACCTCCACCTATCTCCCCTGGCTGAAGTGGCTGGTGCTGATCGGCGGTCTGGCGGCAGCGCTGGGCCTGGCCTTCGCCGGCCGGCTCTCCCGGCAGCTGGCTCTCGGGGCGGCGGCGGTCGGCCTGGTGGCCGCGCTCGCCGGTCCGGCGGCGTACACCCTCAGCACGGTGGACTCCGCGCACACCGGCTCCATCCCGACGGCCGGTCCGGCGGGCGCGAGCATGATGGGCTTCGGCGGCGGCCGGATGGGCGGCGGCATGCGCGGCGGCATGCCGGGTGGGCAGGGCCGGCAGGGCCAGGGGCAGAACGGCAACGGGAACGCTCAGGGCCAGAACGGCAACGGTTTCCCGGGCGGCGGTACCGGTGGCTTCCCGGGCGGGGGCATGCCGGGCCAGAACGGCAGCACTCAGGGCCGGCAGAACGGCAACGGCTTCCCCGGCGGCGGCCGGATGGGCGAGGGCGGCATGGGCGGCGGCATGGGTGCCGGCGGCCTGCTGAACGGCGCGAACGTCTCCTCCGCCGCGAAGAAGCTGCTGGAGGAGAACGCGTCCCGGTACACCTGGGTGGCCGCGTCCATCGGCTCCCAGAACGCGGCCAGCTACCAGCTCGCCACCGGGGACCCGGTGATGGCGATCGGCGGCTTCAACGGCACCGATCCGTCCCCGACACTGGCGCAGTTCAAGAAGTACGTGGAGGACGGAAAGATCCACTACTTCATCGCGGGCGGCGGCATGGGCGGCAGCAGCAACGGCACCGCCTCGCAGATCAGCTCGTGGGTCCAGAAGAACTTCAAGAAGGTGACGGTCGGTTCGGCCACCTTCTACGACCTCACGCAGAGGACGAGCAGCTGACGGAAAATGAGTCGTACACCGTATAGTGATCGCTATACGGTGTACGACATGTCTGTATCCCAAGGTCACCCCCAGCGCTGGCTGATCCTCGGCGTCATCTGTCTCGCGCAGCTCACCGTGCTGCTCGACAACACCATCCTGAACGTGGCCATCCCCTCGCTCACCCGCGAGCTGCACGCGGCCACCTCCGACATCCAGTGGATGATCAACGCCTACTCCCTGGTGCAGTCCGGGCTGCTGCTCACCGCGGGCAGCGTCGCCGACCGCTACGGCCGCAAGAAGATGCTCGTCACGGGGCTCGCCCTGTTCGGCATCGGCTCGCTGGTGGCCGGACTCGCCGGATCCACCGGCCAGTTGATCGCCGCGCGGGCCGGCATGGGCGTCGGCGGCGCGCTGCTGCTCACCACGACGCTCGCCGTGGCCATGCAGATCTTCACGCCCGAGGAGCAGCCGAAGGCGATCGGGATCTGGAGCGCGGTCGCCGCGCTGGGCTTTGCGGGAGGTCCGCTCATCGGAGGGTTCGTGCTGAACCACTTCTGGTGGGGCGCGATCTTCCTGATCAACATCCCGGTCGCGGTGCTGGGCCTGATCGCGGTGGTGGCCCTGGTGCCGGAGTCCAAGGCCGCGTCGTCCCGGGGGACGACCCCCTCACCCCCGGGCCGAGGCGACCGCCCGGACCTGCTCGGCGCGGTGCTGTCCACCATCGGCATGGCCTCGCTCGTCTTCGCGATCATCTCCGGTCCGGGCCACGGCTGGACCTCCCCGCGCGTGCTCGGTACGGCGGCCGTGGCGGTGCTGGTGCTCGGCGCCTTCGCCTGGTGGGAGAACCGCGTCGCCGAGCCGATGCTCGACATCCACTTCTTCCGGGACCAGCGCTTCATGGGCGCGGTCGCCGGGGCCGTGCTCATCACCTTCGGTATGGGAGGGGCGCTGTTCCTGCTGACCCAGCATCTGCAGTTCGTGCTCGGATACGGGCCCCTTGAGGCGGGGCTGCGGACCGCTCCGCTGGCGCTGACGGTTGTGCTGCTCAACTTCACGGGGCTGTCGGCGAAGTGGTCCGGGCGGCTGGGTACGCCGGTTTCCATCGCGCTCGGGATGGTGCTGATGTCCTGCGGCCTGGTGGCCATAGCGGAGCTGGACTCCGGGGGCTATGCCGGGACACTGCTCGGTCTGCTGCTGATCGGCGCGGGGTGCGCGATCGCCAACCCGGCGATGGCTCACGCCGTCATGAGCGCGATTCCTGCGGAGAAGGCCGGGGTGGGGGCCGGGATCAACGGAACGTTGGCCGAGTTCGGCAACGGCCTTGGTGTTGCCGTTCTGGGGGCTGTGCTCAGCTCTTCCGTGGCGTCGGGGAAGTCGTTGTCCACCGGACTGGGCGCCGGGCAGTTGGTGGGGGCCGTTGCTGTGCTGCTCGGGGGGTTTGTCGCGGCGGGGTTGCTTCGGCGGGCGGAGAGGGCGGTCGCCTGAGAGCTCGGGGCAGCGTGCGGTCGTGCGGCCGCGGTGCGTTGTGGTTGATCGCTCCCCCAAGTTCTCGGCTTCGCTCGAACCCGGGGGGACCCCCATCGCGGCGGAGCCGCATATCGATACAGTCCCGCGCCCCTTTAGGTTGGACCAGTGGTCGGAATCGAGGAAGGTGCGCCGGTGGTGAAGGACGCAGCGCGGTCGGCGCGGAGCAGTGTCTGGCTGGAGGAGAAGGCCCGCCGGGGTGGTCGTAGTGGCAGTCAGCCCTCCGGGCTGGACCGGGACCGGATCACCGAGGCGTCCGTACGACTGCTGGACGCCGAGGGGCTGGCGAAGTTCTCGATGCGGCGGCTGGCCGCGGAGCTGAACGTCACCGCGATGTCCCTGTACTGGTACGTCGACACCAAGGACGACCTGCTCGAACTCGCCCTGGACGCCGCCTTCGGCGAGCTGCGGCTGCCCGACCCCGAGGCCGCGGGCGAGGACTGGCGCGAGCAACTGCGGGGGCTGGCCGCCGAGTACCGGGCCCTGCTGGTGAGCCACCCCTGGCTGTCGCCGCTGGCGGGGCGCTACTTGAACATCGGCCCCAACTCGCTCGCCTTCTCCCGCGTGGTCCAGCGGGTGGTCCGCCGGGCGGGGCTGCCCGCGCACGGGGTGATGGGAGCGATCTCGGCCGTCTTCCAGTTCGTGTACGGCTACGGCACGATCGAGGGCCACTTCTCCGCCCGGATCGCGGACACCGGGCTGAGCCCGGACGAGTACTACGAGCAGGCCATGGCCATGGTGGCCGAGGCCCCGGAGACCGCCGAGGCCGTCGAGGAGTCCAGGGACCTCATCACGGCCCGCGGCGGGGACACGGTCGCCGAGATGCTGGACCGCGACTTCACCTTCGCCCTGGACCTGCTGATCGCCGGCATCGAGGCGATGGTCGAGCGCGGCTGACCGCCCCTCGGGCAGGCCCTATTCGTTCACCAGCCGTGCCGGGAAGCCGCCCGTCGCCACCGGTCCCCACCGCTCCGGTGTCACCCGGATGATCGACTTGCCCTGCTTGATCATGGCCTCGCGATACTCGTCCCAGTCGGGGTGTTCGCCGGCGATGTTGCGGTAGTACTCGACCAGCGGTTCCACGGAGTCGGGGGTGTCGATGACCTCGGCCGTGCCGTCGATCTGGACCCAGGGCCCGTTCCACTCGTCACTCAGCACCAGCAGGCTCACCCGCGGGTCGCGCCTGGCGTTACGGGTCTTGGCGCGGTCGGGGTAGGTGGACACGACGATCCGGCCCGAGTCGTCCACCCCGCAGGTCAGCGGGGAGGCCTGCGGTCCGCCGTCGGTGCGGCGGGTGATCAGCAGGGCCCGGTGCCGGGGTCGTACGAAGTCCAGCAGCTCGTCCAGCGATACACGGGTGTTGGTAGCGATGTTCGGTGCCATGGGGGCAGCCTAGGGGCACAGTGTGTCCCGGTGGCTGACCCTGCTGTGCCTACGCCTGGGGCAGGGAGTCGCCCTGCACCGCCTGGATGTCCAGCTCCACCTTCAGTGTCGTACCGATGGCGGCGATCCCGGCCTGCAGCACCTGGTTGTAGTTCATCGCGAAGTCCTCGCGGTGCAGCTCGGCGGTCGCGCGGAACGCGGCGCGGGTGCCGCCCCAGGGGTCCGCGCCGGTGCCGAGGTAGGCGAGGTCCAGGTCCACCGGCCGTACGACGCCGTGCATGGACAGCTCGCCGTGGACCGTCCAGCGGTCCGAGCCGGCCGAGGTCAGACCGGTGGAGCGGTAGGTGATCTCCGGGTGGGTCTCCACGTCCAGGAAGTCCCCGGACTTCAGGTGCGTGTCGCGCATGCCGTTGCCCGTGTCGACGGACGCGGCCCTGATGACCGCCTCCACACGGGACTTGGTGACATCGTCCGGCGCGATCTCGATGGTGCCGCCGAACTCGGTGAACCGGCCGTGCACGCTGGAGATCCCCAGGTGCTGGGCGACCGCGGCGACGGAGGAGTGCACCGGGTCGATGGTCCAGGGCCCGGGCGGCGGCAGCTCGGTGCCGCCCTGCCGGGCCAGCGTGACCGTGCCGACCTCGGCGCGGCCGCTCGCGGTGACGATCGCGCTGGACGCGGCCGGCGCGTATCCGACGGCCGTCACGATCACCGTGTACGCCCCCGGCGTCAGCTCGGTGGCATCCCGTACGGCCCCCTCGGCATCCGTCTCGGCGCGCAGTACCTGCGTACCGGTCATGTCGGTCACCGTGACGACCGCGTGCGACACGGCCCACCCGTCCCGCGTACGGATCTTCGCGGTCAGTCCCATCCCGTTTCTCCCTGCAAAGCCTTACAAATTGGTCGCATTGGTCAAAGTGGTCGTACAGCGAACCGGCCCGTGGCGGGGCCTCTCCGGTCGGAGCGTGCCCCGCCACGGGCCGGGTGGAACTACTCGCCGGGGTGGGCGAGCTGGATGTCGTGGCCGTCGACTCCGGTGCCGGCCACGGTCAGGGCCGTCGCCGCCGGCGGGTAGCCCGTCGCGATGACGGTGTACTCGCCGCTGTCCAGGTCGGTGAAGGCGTAAGCGCCGTCCGTGCCGGTGGTGGCCGTGCCGACCACGTTGCCCGCCTGGTCGACGAGCGTCACGCGGGCGTCGGCCAGCGGTCCGTGCGGGGCCTTGACGACACCCTGGAGGCGGGCGCCGGCGTCCAGGTCGATCTCGATCCGGGTGACCCCGGTGGCGCCGATCTCGACCGGCAGCGCACGCGGCCGGAAACCGCTCGCGTTGACGGCCATCGTGACCGTGCCGGGCACCAGGTCGGCGAAGGTGAACTGGCCCTGCTCGCCGGTGGCGGCGGTGGCCAGCAGATCACCGCGGACGTCGGTGACGATCACCATGGCGTCCTTGACCGGCAGCGCGCTCCCGGCGGCCCGGACCACACCGGTCAGCCCGCTGGTGCCGCTGAGCAGGATGTCGTACGGCAGCGGCTCCTCGCCCACCACGATGGTGGAGGCCTGTGGCTGGTAGCCGTCGGCGGAGGCGATCAGGACGTACGACCCGGTACCGGGGGCGTCGACGGAGTAGGAGCCGTCTCCCTGGGCGACCGCGCGGCCCAGCTGGCGGCCGGCCAGCGAGATCAGGGTGACCGCGGCCTGCGCGACCGGAGCGCTCTCGGCGCCGCGGACGAAGCCGTGCACCGGGGTGCCGCCCAGGCCGCCCGAGCCGGGCTCGGCGAGCGTGGCGACGGCGGTCGCCACCGGCGCGGCGGCGGTGGCCATGGCCGGTGCCTCGGCGGAGCCGGCCGCCGGGACGACGGGCTCGGCCCAGCTGGGCACCTTCTGCTGCGCGGGCTCCTGCACGGAGTTCTCCAGGGTCTCCACGGTGGTCTCCACGGGGGCGGCGGCCGGGGCGTCGGCCTCGGCGGCCTGGGCGAGCGCCCCCTTGGTCTTCAGCGGGACCTCCTTGATGAACAGGGTGATCAGGAAGGCGAGGGCGGCGAGGCAGCCGGCGATGAAGAAGACGTCGGCGATGCCGTGGCCGTAGGCGCTCTCCAGCAGCGTCCGCAGCGGCGCCGGCAGCTTGCTCATGTCCGGGATGCTGTCGGTGGAGCTGGAGCCCGCCAGAGCCGCCTGGTACTTCGGGCTCAGGGCGGAGATGCCGTCCTGGACGTAGTGCGTGATCCGGTGGGACATCACCGCGCCGAGCGCGGAGACGCCGACCGCACCGCCGAGGGAGCGGAAGAAGGTCACCGTGGAGCTGGCCGAGCCGAGGTCGGACGGGGCGACCTGGTTCTGCGTGGCGAGCACCAGGTTCTGCATCATCATGCCGATGCCGAGACCCAGCAGCGCCATGAAGATCGCCATCTTCCAGTACTCGGTGTCGTACCGGATGGAGCCGAGGAGGCACAGGCCGGCCGTCACCAGGACGCCACCGCTGACCAGCCACGCCTTCCAGCGGCCGGTGCGGGTGATGAACTGACCCGAGACGGTGGAGGAGACGAACAGGCCGCCGATCATCGGGATGGTCATGACGCCGGACATCGTCGGGGACTTGTCCCGGGCCAGCTGGAAGTACTGGCTGAAGAACACCGTGCCGGTGAACATCGCGACACCGACGAACAGCGAGGCCAGCGAGGCCAGCGTGATGGTGCGGTTCCGGAACAGGCGCAACGGGATGATCGGCTCGCTGACCTTCGACTCCACGAGCACGAACAGCGCGCCGAGGACGACCGAACCGCCGACCATGGCGTACGTCTGCCAGGACAGCCAGTCGTACTTGTCACCGGCGAAGGTGACCCAGACCAGCAGCAGCGAGACAGCGGCCGAGATGAAGAACGCGCCGCCCCAGTCGACCTTGACCTCCCGCTTGACCACGGGCAGGTGCAGGGTCTTCTGCAGCACGATCAGCGCGATGATCGCGAACGGGACACCGACGTAGAAGCACCAGCGCCAGCCCAGCCAGGAGGTGTCGGTGATGACACCGCCGAGCAGCGGGCCGCCGACGGTGGCGACGGCGAAGGTCGCGCCCAGGTAGCCGGAGTAACGCCCGCGCTCGCGGGGCGAGATCATCGCGGCCATGACGATCTGCGCCAGCGCGGACAGACCGCCGACGCCTATGCCCTGGAACACCCGGAAGGTGATCAGCATGCCCGGGTTCTGCGACAGACCGGCCGCCATCGAGGCGACCACGTAGATGACGAGGGCTATCTGGACGAGAGCCTTCTTGCTGTACAGGTCGGCGAGCTTGCCCCACAGGGGAGTGGCCGCCGTCATCGACAGCAGGGCGGCGGTGACCACCCAGGTGTAGGCGGACTGGCCGCCGCCGAGGTCTCCGATGATGTGCGGCAGGGCGTTGGAGACGATCGTCGACGACAGGATCGCCACGAACATGCCGAGGAGGAGGCCGGACAGGGCCTCCATGATCTGCCGGTGCGTCATGGGGGCGTGCTCGGCGGAGCCTCCCCCGTGCTTGGCATGAGCCCGCACACCGGCTGGTGTGGTCGTTGCCATGGGCTTCCTTCTCTTACGTGCTTGCGGGTGTACGGGTGGTCTCTTCGAGTACGGGGGCGGCTACGGAGGCGTGCCGCAGCGGCGCGGACCGGCAGTCGCCGAACGAGTCGCGCAGCCGGGTCATCAGCCGGATCAACTGGTTGACCTCGTCGTCGGTCCAGTCGGCGAGCCGCTCGGCCAGCAGATGCGTGGTCCGCCGGGACAGCTCGTCGAGCTGCTCCAGACCCGCGGGCGTCAGGCGCAGGATGCGCGAGCGCTTGTCCGCCGGGTCCGGGTGCCGCTCGATCCAGCCGCGCGCGGCGACGTGCGCGACATGCCGGCTGGTGACCGACATGTCCACGGCGAGCAGCTCCGCGAGCTTGCTCATGCGCATGTCCCCGTGGCGGCCGAGCAGTGTCAGCACGGCGGCCGAACCGGTCGGGCAGTCGGGCGGCAGAATCCGTCCCATGTCCCGTTTCACGGCTCCGACGGCACTGAGCTGACGCGCCAGCTCTTCGAATTGCGCCTGCTCGGCCATCACACCTCCCGTATTCGTTGCTTGGGGCAACCATAGCGATGTTTGGTTGCTGCAGGCAAACAAACAGGGGGGCCGGTGCCGCAAAAACTTGGCAAAGGCAAGTATTGCGAACGTAAACGTGCAGGTCGGTGCGGGTGAGGTGCCCCCCTCTGTCCCGGTGGCCCCGCACTTGGGCCAGTCACCTGGATTCGCTAGTGTCTCGGGCCATGGCTAACACCCAGGGCCCCCAGGGCAATTACGACCCTGCCGGCAGCACCCAGATGTTCCGCGCGTTCGTCGACGAGGCTCCCCAGGGGCGCCAGGCGCAGGCGGCCGCCTCCTCCGGTCCCCGCGTCGGCTTGATCATCGGCGTCATCGTGGCCATCGCCGTGGTGGCGGGTGTGGCCTGGCTGGCACTCATGTAAGGAGTACGGCGCGCTGCGCGCCCCCTTCTCCTACTTCCACCGGACGGACACGTCCCGCGTCTCGATGTGCATGCCGAGCGGCACGCGCCAGGCGTCGACGCACACTGTCCAGGTGGGGCTCTTGCGCGCGCCCGGCGCGATCGGCACCGGCAGGCCGGCGGTCGAGTCGACCGTCCCCCAGTCGATACCGAGCAGGCCGATGATGTGCGTCCCGAACGTCACCGAGCCCGAACGCACCGCCGTACCCCCGAAGTTGCGGAAGGCGACGGTGACCTTCTGGCACCAGCGCTGATCCGCCGGTTTCGTCGTGGGCCTGCCCCAGGAGAGCGCGGCGGGGCCGGCGGGCGTGCTGCCGCCGGGAGTTGGGGCGGGCGAGCCGGATGCGGACGGCGCGGGCGTCGTACGACCGGACGTGTCGCCGGTGCCGCCGGAAGGGCTGGGTGTGTCCGGCGAGGGTGCGGTCTGCTCCGGGGCGCCGGTTCCGGGCGAGCCGCTCGGTTGCCCTGAACCGGGTGTGCCGAGCGGGGAGTTGTCCTGCCCGGAGCCGCCACTCGGTGTACTCCCGCCGTCCTTTTCGCCGTCCAGCGGTACCAGCGACACCGAGCCGGTCGGAGTGGCAGCCGGCGCACGCCCGCTCTCCGGGCCGCCCGCCGCGCCGATCGCGACATAGCCGCCGCCCGGCCCGCTCGAAGCGGCGCACGCTCCCAGAACCCCGCCCAGACAGACGACGGCCGCCGACGCTGCCGTAAAGGCGCCCCGGCGGCCACGCGTCCATGCCGCATGTGTCGCATGTGTCGTTCGAGCGGTGTCGTCCGGCCCTGTCGCTCCCAGCATCGGGCCAGTGTCGCTGACGATCCGTCAGAATTGAAGCCTCGGTCGAGGATCGGCCTCAGTCCGAGATCAGGCCTTCCCGGAGCTGGGCCAGCGTCCGGGTCAGCAGGCGCGAGACGTGCATCTGGGAGATGCCGACCTCCTCGCCGATCTGGGACTGGGTCATGTTCGCGAAGAAGCGGAGCATGATGATCCGGCGCTCCCGGGGCGGGAGTTTGGCCAGCAGGGGCTTCAGGGACTCGCGGTACTCCACACCCTCCAGGGCGGTGTCCTCGTAGCCGAGCCGGTCGGCCAGGGAGCCCTCGCCGCCGTCGTCCTCGGGGGCCGGGGAGTCCAGCGAGGAGGCGGTGTAGGCGTTGCCGACCGCGAGGCCGTCGACGACGTCCTCCTCGGAGACGCCGAGCACCGCGGCCAGCTCAGTCACCGTCGGGGAGCGGTCCAGCTTCTGGGAAAGCTCGTCGCTCGCCTTGGTCAGCGCCAGGCGCAGCTCCTGCAGCCGGCGCGGGACGCGCACCGACCAGGAGGTGTCTCGGAAGAAGCGCTTGATCTCGCCGACCACCGTCGGCATGGCGAACGTCGGGAACTCCACGCCCCGTTCGCAGTCGAAGCGGTCGATCGCCTTGATCAGGCCGATGGTGCCGACCTGGACGATGTCCTCCATCGGCTCGTTGCGGGAGCGGAAGCGCGCGGCCGCGTAGCGGACCAGCGGCAGGTTCAGCTCGATCAGGGTGTCCCGGACGTAGGCCCGCTCCGGGCTGTCCTCGTCGAGGGCGGCGAGCCGCAGGAAGAGGGAGCGGGACAGGGTACGGGTGTCGATGTCCCCCGAAGCCGGCGGAGCCGGGATGTCGGCGGCCGCCGCGGCGGGCGGGGCCGGCACGGCGTCGAGGGCCGTGACGCCCTCGATGCCGTCGAGGACGTCGAGCGCGTCGAGCTCCTTGGGCGCTGCCTCGCTCTTCGCGGGCGTCAGCACCTTCGAGCTGCCCTGGTCTGCGGACATGCCACCCCCTTTGGGTCGCGGGACGGTCGGGGCGGCGCCGCCTTTCGAGCAACGCAGCCTTCACCTGAATACCGGAGCGGAAGGCCCGGCAAACGCGTCTCCCGCAGAATGTCACATGTCGGCAACACGCTGTAGTGACATGTCGACATGCGAGATGCGAATCGGCCCTGGAAAGAAGGGGTCTGACGCCTTTTCGGATCTGAACTGTCGGCATCTGTGCTGGTGAGCGATTCGCCCGCGACGGTGAGGCATCGATCGGGTTTGCGATGCAGGGTGTGCTGCGGTGCATGCTTCCGTGCGCCCGCTGTGCTCCGTCCTGAGGGCTTCTACGGCCTCTATGCGTCGATGCGATTCGCGGAGCGGAGCCGCTGGAAGCTGCGGGCGAGGAGCCGGGAGACATGCATCTGGGAGACGCCGAGTTCCGCGCTGATCTGAGACTGGGTGAGATTGCTGTAGTAGCGCAGGAGAAGGATTCTCTGTTCGCGCTCGGGGAGTTGGACGAGCAGATGCCGGATCAGGTCGCGGTGTTCCACGCCGTCCAGGGCCGGGTCCTCGTAGCCGATGCGGTCCAGCAGGCCGGGCAGTCCGTCGCCCTCCTGCGCGGCCTCCAGCGAGGTGGCGTGGTACGACCGTCCCGCCTCGATGCAGCTCAGCACCTCGTCCTCGCTGATCCGGAGCCGCTCGGCGATCTCGGCGGTGGACGGGGAGCGGCCGTAGAGCGTGGTGAGGTCCTCGGTCGCGCTGTTGACCTGCACCCACAGCTCGTGCAGCCGGCGCGGTACGTGGACCGTGCGGACGTTGTCCCGGAAGTACCGTTTGATCTCGCCGACCACGGTCGGCATCGCGAAGGTCGGGAACTGCACGCCCCGGTCCGGGTCGAACCGGTCGATGGCGTTGATCAGGCCGATGGTGCCGACCTGGACGACGTCCTCCATGGGCTCGTTGCGGGAGCGGAAGCGGGCCGCCGCGTAGCGCACGAGCGGGAGGTTCGCCTCGATCAGGGCTCCGCGCACGCGGTGGTGCTCCGGCGTGCCCGGCGTCAGGTCCTTCAGCTCGGCGAAGAGCACCTGGGTGAGGGCTCGGGTGTCGGCGCCACGCCGCTTCTCGGGTGCCGTGGGAGCGGGTGCGGGGGCAGGAGTGGTCGCCTCCTCCTGGGGCGGCGCAGTACTGGCCGACACGGTCAACGCCACCTCTTCATCGATCAACCATCCGTCAAAAGTGGTCATAGCATCACAAGAGATGTGCACTGTGTGCAAGCACCAGATAACGCCGTGTTGTTTTCAAACATCGACAAGTTGGGGCGTAAGGCGCACGAAAGCCCCCCGCCGTTCCGGCGGAGGGCTGTGTCCCGCGAAGGGGTTCCGGAGGGGTTCCGGGAGGCTCAGAATTCGTAGTCGGCGATCACCCACGTGGCGAACTCGCGCCACTGCGTGACCCCTGCCTGATGGGCCGGGTGCTCCAGGTAGCGCTTGAGGGCGTCGGTGTCCTCGACCGCCGAGTTGATCGCGAAGTCGTAGGCGATGGGCCGGTCGCTGACGTTCCAGC
This sequence comes from Streptomyces sp. IMTB 2501, assembly GCF_001953885.1. Lineage (GTDB taxonomy): Bacteria > Actinomycetota > Actinomycetes > Streptomycetales > Streptomycetaceae > Streptomyces. The sequence goes on from NZ_MQUS01000011.1 coordinate 176,389, forward strand.
CGCACTCCCAGAAGCGCAGCTCCTCGATCTGGCCGCCGAGGGCCCGGAAGGCCTCCACCCCCGCCACGACCCGCGGATCGTCGCGCTCGACGCCCTCGTTGAGCTTGAAGAGGACCAGATGGCGGATCATGGGATGTACCTCAGCTCTTTCCTCCGTTGGCGACCCAGGTCATGAAGTTGCCCACGGCCTTGGCGGCGTCCGATATGCCCTCGAAGACTATCTGGACGTAGTGGGCCGCCTTGGGCGGGTCCGTGATGATCACGTACAGACAGAAGACCACGAGCACGTATATGGCGATCTTCTTGGCGTTCACCGCCACCGCGGCCTCCCCTGTGGTGTATGCCCTGCGGGCGCCCTGCTGCCGGCGGCGAGTGTAACCTTCATGCCCCTTTTAGGGACCAACGGCCCGCCGTCCGAGGTCTTTTGCCGGGCCCGGTCGGCTGCCGCGCGGTGCACGATGGAGAGAACCCGGCGGGTCCGGCAGGAATCCGCGGGGGCGGGGACGGGACCCCGACTGCGGGGTGCGGGCCGCGCATCCCCCCGACGGCGGCGCGCACTTGAGGGTCCGGTCCCCTGCGTCCCTTCCTCAGGACGTAAGAAGGGCCCCGTCTTCCGACGGGGCCCTTCTTCGAGCGGTAGCGGAGGGATTTGAACCCTCGGTGACTTGCGCCACACTCGCTTTCGAGGCGAGCTCCTTCGGCCGCTCGGACACGCTACCGAGGGAGACCTTACAGCAAGGTGGGGCATGGTTCGAAATCGGAATTCGGCGGTCCCGTGACCGGTCCTGTCACCGGTCCCGGAAGAAGTCGGTGAGAAGCCGGGCGGACTCCGTCGCGAGTACGCCCTCGACGACCTCTGGACGGTGATTGAGCCGACGGTCGCGGATCACGTCCCACAGCGAGCCCGCCGCACCCGCCTTCTCGTCCCGGGCGCCGTAGACGACCCGGTCGACACGGGACTGGACGATCGCGCCGGCGCACATCGTGCACGGCTCCAGGGTGACCACGAGCGTGCAGTCGGACAGCCGCCACTGACCGAGCGTGGCCGCGGCCCGCCGGATCGCGAGGATCTCCGCGTGGGCCGTGGGATCGCCGGTGGCCTCGCGTTCGTTGTGCCCGGCGGCGAGCACCGTCGTACCGTCCGGGGACAGCACGACGGCGCCGACGGGGACGTCCCCACCCCGGACGGCCCGTTCGGCCTCGTCCAGGGCGCGTCGCATCGCCGCCCGCCAGCGGTCGCGTACCGGGTCCGCCGCGGCAGCCGTGTCGTCGATGGTCAGCGGACGGTCTCCAGCACCTCCGAGGCACCCAGGGCCTCGGCGATCGAGCTCAGCGCGTCGTCGGCGTCCAGGGCGCGCAGCTCCTTCTCGCTGATGCCCAGGTCGTCGAGGATCTGGCTGTCGCCCACCGGGCTGTGCGGGACCGCGTCGCCGGTGCCCTCCTCGTCGTCCTCGTCGGACTCGGACTCGCCGTCCTCCGTGCCGTCGAGGTCGAGGGAGTCCAGGTCGTCGACGTCGTCGGCGCCCGGCTCCCGGCCGAGCAGCTCGTCGGTGAGCAGCAGCTCGCCGTACGCGCTGCGCTGGGCGGCGGCGGCGTCCGAGACGTAGATGCGAGGGTCGTCCTCGCCGTCCACGCGGACGACGCCGAACCAGGCGTCCTCCTGCTCGATCAGGACGAGCACCGTGTCGTCGTCGGGAGAGGCTTCCCGGGCCAGGTCGGCCAGATCCGACAAGGTCTCCACATCGTCGAGCTCTGTGTCGCTCGCTTCCCACCCGTCTTCGGTGCGCGCGAGCAGTGCGGCGAAGTACACCGTGACTCTCCCACTGGTCATAGGCGTGCCGGTTGGGGGTCCCCCCGGCGGAGGTACTTGGGCGGAGAGAGCTGGGCTCCGAGCCCCACCCACTCGGAATCGTGGCAGAAACATGGCTTTCAGGGGACGTCTTCGGCTCCCTGTGTCTGGCTGTTTCGATCGTGGATCTGTCATCGACGCAACCGACCGCTCGTTCCCGCCACCTGCGGATCGTACGCGGCTTTGCCAGGCACTCACGCACGCCCACCACGCAAACTCCGCCACGGGCGTGGATCTTCCTCACCCAGAACTTTTCTTACCGGGCCTTGCCCAAGCGCTTTCCCCCTTCGGGCGGACTACCAGCGGAACGTCCGCATGCGCATCGCGTGCCGCAGCCGGGCGGCCTTGGCGCGTCGCGGCTGCACCCGGGCGCGCAGCTCACGGGCCTCGGCGAGGTCACGCAGGAACTGGGCGCGCCGCCGCCGTCGCTCGGCATCCGTCTCGGGTGCGTCGGTCTCGCGTATCGCGGGCTCGCCGGTGTCCCCGGGCGCGTGCTTCGGAAGGTCAGGCAGGTCAGGCACGTCACACCACCCCAGTCCGTCCCTCCCACTTTCCCTCGGATGGGCGGTTTGACGCCAGCATCAGGGGGCCCTGAGCGCAGGTACCGTTATGGGCATGCGTCTCCACGTCGTCGACCACCCCCTGGTCGCCCACAAGCTCACCACCCTGCGCGACCAGCGCACCGACTCCGCGACCTTCCGCCGGCTCGCCGACGAACTGGTCACCCTGCTCGCCTATGAGGCCACGCGGGACGTGCGCACCGAGGCCGTCGACGTCCAGACCCCGGTCGCGCGGACGACGGGCGTCAAGCTCGCCCGTCCGCGTCCGCTGGTCGTGCCGATCCTGCGCGCCGGCCTCGGCATGCTGGACGGCATGGTGCGGCTGCTGCCGACCGCCGAGGTCGGCTTCCTGGGCATGATCCGCAACGAGGAGACGCTGCAGGCCTCCACGTACGCCTCGCGTATGCCGGAGGACCTCTCGGGCCGTCAGGTGTACGTCCTGGACCCGATGCTGGCCACGGGGGGCACCCTGGTCGCGGCGATCCAGGAGCTGATCAAGCGGGGGGCCGACGACGTGACCGCGGTGGTGCTGCTGGCCGCGCCGGAAGGCGTCGAGGTCATGGAGCGGGAGCTGGCGGGGACGCCGGTGACGGTGGTGACGGCCGCGGTGGACGACCACCTCAATGAGCACGGGTACATCGTGCCGGGGCTGGGCGACGCCGGGGATCGGCTCTATGGCGCGGCTGAGTAGTTTTTGCGCCTGACTGTCGTTTTTTGCGCCCAGTGGGGTGCGTTTTGCGCCCAGTGGGGTGCGGCTTCGGCGCCGTTCGCGGGTGCGGCTGTGTTGTGGTCGGTCGCGCGGTTCCACGCGCCCCTTGGGGGCGCCGGTCAGCAGCTCTTCTGCGCAGGAGCCGTCGGCTTCGTGGCGGTCAGGGCCGTCAGGGCCTGGTCGGCGGCTGTCGGCTGGGCCAGGCCCTTGAAGGTGTCGCCGAGGATGAGGTCGAGGTCGGGGCCCTTGCGGGTGGCGTCGGTGCGCTGCTGGGCGCCGGTCAGCTGGGTGCCCAGGACCGCCAGTGAGGTGTTCTGGGCCGAGGGCGGGCCGAGCAGGACCCCGGCGTTCTTCACCTTCTTGTCGTAGTCGTTGCTCGCGTTGCCGACGTCGCCGATCTTGAAGCCGCGTTTCTTGAGCGCGTCCGCGGTGTCCTTGGCGAGGCCGGCGCGGTTCGTGGCGTTGTAGACGTTCACGGTGATCTCGCCCGGCTTGGGCAGGGCCGTGCCCCTGGCCGCCGTCGAGGCCCTGGTCCGGCAGTCCTCCTTGGTGCCGGCAGTCGCCGTCTTCTTGGTGCCGCCGGTGAAGACGTCGATGAGCTGCAGGGTGCCCCAGCCGATCAGGCCGAGCACGGCGACGGACGCCACCACGGCGGCGACGAGCCTGCCGCGTCGGCGCGGCGGACGCATCCGAGGGTATTTGTCCCCCGTGATCCGGTACTGGCCGCCCATGCCGGGGGGAGTCAGCATGCTCATGGGCGCAGCGTAGTGCGCCTGAGCGACGATGCCTATTAGATGATCAGTCGATGCCGCTCAGCGGAACCCGAAAGGGTCAAAGGCCAACGGCCGTGTCGCGTCGGGTCAGTCGAGTTCGAGCACGCGTGCGTGCAGCACCTGGCGCTGCTGGAGGGCGGCGCGGACCGCGCGGTGCAGCCCGTCCTCCAGATAGAGGTCACCCTGCCACTTCACGACGTGGGCGAAGAGGTCGCCGTAGAACGTCGAGTCCTCGGCCAGCAGGGTCTCCAGGTCGAGCTGCCCCTTGGTCGTCACGAGCTGATCGAGGCGGACCGGGCGCGGCGCGACGTCCGCCCACTGCCGGGTGCTTTCCCGGCCGTGGTCGGGGTACGGCCGGCCGTTTCCGATGCGCTTGAAGATCACACGGAAAGCCTACCGGTCAAGACGTTCCGGGCGCAGCCATGGCGGCGGAGTGCGACGCTTGAAAAGATGCGCCAAAAGGAGCAAAAGCGCCTCTATCGGGAGCAGGTGGCCGAGATGAGTGACAGCGAGACCGTGTCGCCCGCCACCTCTCGGAGCGCCGCCGCGCCCCCCGCCGAGGCAGGGAAGGGCGCCTCCGGGTAGTTCGGAAAGCCGGAGTTCGACACGGCGGATTTCCTCCGTACGGCCGACCCTGTCCGCGCGTCACGGCCGTTGTGCACAGGCTGTGGACCGGTCCGGCACGGCCTGGCGGGGGTGGTGGGCCGCCCCCGCCGGTGCCGGTTCAGCGGTTTCGTTCCTCGGGTGTCCGCCGCGGTTCTTCCTTCTGTTCCGGCCTGGGTGCCGTGGCACGCCTGGCCTCCGCGCGCACCAGGGCACGCAGGACGGCATACGGATCCATGGGCATGGCTGTGCTCCTTGCGTCTGACTGACCTTGCGCGGTGCCCTTTCGTGGGGGCGCGGGTCTGTCAGCAGCGCAGGACCACCGTGCGGAGCAAGGAAGGGGCGTACGGCACCCGGGGCGCGCCGGCGCACAGCCGGGCCGTCGGCCGGACCGGCGCCGGGTCGGAGAGGGGCGCGGGGCGCTCGGGCGCGTCGGCCTGGTGGAGGGCGCTGTCGGGCGGCCGTACGAGTGAGTCGAGGACCTCGTGCTCGAAGGCCTCGGCCGACAGGCCCAGCGCGGGGGCCGCCTGGGCCTGGGCGTGGATACAGGGCACCCACAGGGCGAGGAGCAGCGCGAGCACCCGCAGCCAGGTCCGGCTGCGGGTCAGGCCCGCGATCCCGCTCACGGCAGGGGTATCCCCGGGACGGGCGGGGAGTGCAGCATGCGGGGCGCGATATCCGCCCGCGCGGCGTACGCGCGAGGCACGGGGTTGACGTCGGTGTTCACAGCGTCCGCGGGATTGCCTTGGCCCGGCTGCGGATGCTGAACGCGGTGACGATCTCGGTGAGGCCCACGACGACCAGCCAGATGCCGGCGACGAGGGTCAGCACGGCGACCGACCGGAACGGCGAGTCGATGAGCACGATCCCGGCGATGAAGGTGATGACCCCGAGGAAGATCTGCCAGCCGCGGCCGGGCATCCGGGAGTCGTGCAGGGCGGCCAGGGTCTGGGTGATCCCGCGGATCAGCCAGCCGATGCCGATCCACAGGGCGAGCAGCAGGATCGACTGCATGGGCCCGCGGAAGCAGAACAGGCCGAGCATGATCGACAGGGCGCCGCTGATGAACGCCAGTACGCGCAGCGAGGTCGCCATGTGCGTGCCGAAGGCGGAGGCCAGCTGGAAGATGCCGCTGATGACGAGGTAGAGGCCGAAGAGGACGCCGGCGGCGAGCAGGGAGGCGCCGGGCCAGACGAGCACCAGGACGCCGAGGATCAGCGAGGCGATGCCGGTGCCCAGGACCACCTGCCAGGCAGCCTTGGACAGGGCGTGCAGGGGCCCCTCGAACGGAGGCTCGGGCTCGTGCCGTTCACCCGGCGGCGGTGTCGCGTGGACCTTCCGGTCGTCATACTCGCGGCCCCAGTCCGGACCGCTGTTCGGTGCCTCGGTCATGCTCCATGCTGTGACCGCGGGGGGCGGCGGTGCCATCGGGAAGGGGCTGTTCGGGTGATGCCCCGGGGGTGCCTTCGCGTCAGGGCGACCATGCCTGCCCAGTGCCCCAACAGGCACCGTTCGCCCCGTCGCGACGCCCGGCGCGCCCTCTCGCCGCACCCGCCGAAAGCCCACGTACGCCCAGCCCATCGGGTACGGCCTCGGGCCGGCACGCCGAGAACACGCACCGGACGCCGCTCCTTGACGGGCAGACGTTGCCTGCCGCGGCACCGGGGGCGCGGGGCTGTGCCTGACATGCGGCTGCCGCCGCGCGGGCCCGACAGGCCACACCGCGCCCGCAGCGAACAACACGCCGCACCCACCCGCACAGTCATCGCCCTGACTTGCCGGAGGCCTTCGCCTTCATCTCCTGCTTGTGTGCACGCACCTTGGCCAGTGACTCGGGCCCGGTGATGTCGGCGACGGAGCGGAAGGACTGCGGCTCGCCGTAGGCGCCCGCGGCCTCGCGCCAGCCCTGGGGTGTGACGCCGAGCTGCTTGCCGAGCAGCGCGAGAAAGATCTGGGCCTTCTGCTTGCCGAACCCGGGCAGGTCTCCCAGCCGCTTCAGCAACTCGGCGCCGCTGCCCACGCCCCGCCAGACCGACTCCGCGTCCCCGTCGTAGTGCTCCACGAGGTACTGGCACAGCTCCTGGATGCGCTTGGCCATGGAGCCCGGGTAGCGGTGGACGGCCGGCTTCTCGGAGAGCAGCGCGGCGAAGGCCTCCGGGTCCATCGCGGCGATGTCGTGCGCGTCGAGGTCCCCGGCGGCGTCCGCGCCGAGCCGGTCGGCGATGGTCCGGGGCCCCTTGAACGCCCACTCCATCGGGACCTGCTGGTCGAGCAGCATGCCCACCAGCGCGGCGAGCGGCGAGCGCCCGAGCAGCGCGTCGGCCTCGGGATCCTGGGAGAGGTGCAGGGTGACGTCCATGCGTCGATGATCGCCCGGCCGTGCGCCCGGCGCAGCCGGGGTACCCCGCCCCATGTCCTGTCCTCTCCACCCCTCGCGTACGATCCCTTCACAGGAAACTTAGGCAAGGCTAACCTAAAGCGGAGGAGCTCCGGGTGACCATCGAGACGTACCGCGACGCCTGGGGCATCCCCCATCTACGGGCCTCCAGCGTCCTCGAACTGGCCCGAGCGCAGGGCCGGGTGACCGCCCTGGACCGCGCCTGGCAGCTGGAGGTCGAGCGCCACCGCTCCCAGGGCACCTCGGCGTCCTTCCTCGGCGCGGACGCCCTCTCCTGGGACGTCCTGGCCCGCCGGGCCCGACTCGACGACACCGCCCGCCGCTGCTTCGCCGCGCTGGAACGCCGGGACCCCGAGACGGCCGACTGGGTCCGTGCCTACGTCGACGGTGTCAACGAGGGCCTGCCGACCGGTGCCCGCCGGGCGCCCGAATTCGCCCGCACCGGCCTGATGCCCGGCGGGTGGCAGCCCTGGACCCCGCTCGGTATCTGGCTCGCCACCCACATCCTGTTCGCCGGCTTCCCTGCCAAGCTCTGGCGGGAACAGGCGATACGGCACCTCGGCCCCGACGCGGTCGGCCTGTTCGCCACCGACGGCCCCGGCACGGCCGGCAGCAACGGCTGGCTCGTCCCCGGCGCCCGCACCGCCACCGGGCACGCCCTGATCGCCGGCGACCCGCACCGCTTCATCGAGGATCCCGGGGTCTACCAGCAGATCCACCTCTCCTGTCCCGAGTTCGACGTCGTCGGCCTCGCCGTGCCCGGCGTCCCCGGCATCGCCCACTTCGGCCACACCGGCACGGCCGCCTGGGCCATCACCAACGCCATGGCCGACTACCAGGACCTCTACCGCGAACGCCTGCGCCGTACAGGCGCGGGCATCGAGTCCCTCGCCCCGGACGGCCTCTGGCACCGGGCCACCCGCCACACGGAGACCGTGGACATCGCGGGAGAGCCGCCTCTTGAGATCGAGGTGATCGAGACGGAGAGGGGCCCGGTGATCGCCGGGGGGCCGGAGGGGCTGGTGGCCGGGGTCGTCGGCGCCGAGGGGAACCGGGAGCCGGTGGGCACCGCGGGACCGGAGGGTCTGAAGTCCGCGGCAGCCGGAACCGAAACGGATCGGGGCCCGCAGGCGGGTGTCGCCGACCACGCCCCGCGGGCCGCCGATGGCGAGGACGCCCCACCGGGGCCGCTCGCACCCGGCAGGAGCAGTACGGGTGACGCGGGTGGGCACACTGCCCTGGCCCTGCGTTACCCACCCCGCGTCACCGAGGACCTCGGCTTCAGCGCTCTCCTCCCCCTCCTTCGTGCCCGCACGGTCGCCGACATCGACCGTGCCCTGGACCACTGGGCCGAGCCCGTCAACGTCGTACAGGCCGCCGACACCACCGGCGCCACCCTCCACCGCGTCGCCGGCCGCGTCCCCGTCCGCGCCCGGGCCAACCGCCTTCACCCCGTCCCCGCCTGGCACCCCGGCCACGACTGGCACGGCTGGCACAAGACGCCCTACGCACCCGTGCACGACGACATCGCCGTGATGGCCAACCAGCGCGGCCTCGCCACCCCCCTCGGCGTCGAGTTCGCCCCACCGCACCGCGCCGACCGCATCCGTACCCTCCTCGACGCCCACCGCACCTGGACCGCCGACGCCATGCCGGCGATCCACACCGACACCCACCTCGCCTCCGCCGCGCCCCTCCTCGGCCATCTCGCCGCCCTGGACGCCCTCACCCCCGAGGCGGCCCGCCTCCGTGACCGCCTGCTCGCCTGGAACCGGCGCATGGACGCCGACAGCACCGACGCGGCCGCCTACGCGGCGGTACGCGGCGCGGTCGTACGCCGGCTCGCCGCGCACCCGGTCTTCGCCCCGCTCGCCGAACCCCCGGCCTACCCCGAGGTCCTGCTCCCCTGGCTGGCCCTCGTCCCGCGGATCGGACACGCCCTCGAACACCTGCTGCGCGCCGAGGAGTTGTACGGCATCGATCGCCCGGCCGTCGTACGAGCGGCCCTTGAGGAGATCGCCGCAGCCCCGCCGTCCGGCACCTGGTCCGACACCCACCGCCTCGCCGCCTGGCGCGCGCTGCCGGGGGAGTCGCACGACGAACCCGGGCTCGCCGGTGACCACGACTGCGTGCTGTGCACCTCCGCCGTCCCCGGCCTCACCGACCGTGCGGCCCGCGGCCCGGCCGCCCGTTACGTCTGGGACCTCGCCGACCGCGCGGGCAGCCGCTGGGTGGTCCCCTTCGGCGCCGACGGCGTCCCCGGCGCGCCCCACCACCACGACCAACTGCCCTTGTGGCACAAGGGAGAACTGGCCCCCGTAGTCACCGACTGGACCCTGCTGACCCTGCTGGAACGCACCGAGGAACCCCGATGACCGACCACCGCACCCACCTCTTCGAACAGCACGTCCCCGACTTCGGCACCGTCCGCGTCCACCCCCTCGACCCGGCGTCCGACGCGGACGTGGTCCACCGCTGGGTCAGTGAGGAACGCGCCGTCTTCTGGGGCATGAACGGCCTCACCCGGGACCAGGTCGCCGAGATCTACGCCCACATGGCCGGCCTCGACACCCACCACGCCCACCTGGTCACCGTGGACGGCACACCCGCCGCCCTGTTCCAGACGTACGAGCCCGCCGCCGACCGGGTCGGCGAGTGCTACGACGTACGCCCCGGCGACCTCGGCGTCCACGTCCTCCTCGCCCCCGCCGGCCCCGACGGCCCGCGCCCCGGGTGGACGTCCGCGCTGCTGACCGCGATGACGACGTACGCGCTGCGGGCCCTGGACCGGCGCCGGCTCGTGGCCGACCCGGACGTGCGCAACACCAGGGCGATCGCCCGCTTCGAACGCCAGGGCTTCGTGCGCGGCCCGGCGGTCGTCCTGCCCGAGGTGGACGTCCCCGACGTGTACCTGCCGGAGAAGCACGCCCAACTCGCCTTCCTGGAACGGGCGGTGGCCAGGCCCTAGCCTTCCTCGGGTGACGACGACGCCCGAAGCGCTGATCGCGCACTACGGACTCGAACCCCTCCCCCGGGAAGGCGGCCTGTACCGGCGTACCTGGGCGGGGCCGCTACGCCCGGACGGCCGTCCCGAGGGCTCCGCCATCGTCGTCCTGCTCACCGCGGACGACTACTCGGCGCTGCACCGCCTGCCCACCGACGAGATCTGGCACTTCTACCTCGGTGACCCGCTCCACCTCCTGCTGCTCGCCCCCGACGGCACCACCCGCACCGCCGTCCTAGGCCCCGCCCCGCTGTCCGGCCAGCACGTACAGTTCACCGTGCCGGCCCACACCTGGATGGGCGCCCGCGTCGCACCGGGCGGCGCCTGGACCCTCTTCGGCACCACGATGGCTCCCGGTTACACGGAGGCGGACTACGAACACGGGGACGCGGCCGAACTGACGGCGCGATATCCGTCGCAAGCCGCCCGGATCACGGAACTCTGCCGTACATGAACCTCCTCGACGGACAGACGGCGCTGGTGACCGGCGCGGGCGGCGGCATCGGCCGCGCCATCGCCCTGCGTTTCGCCGAGCAGGGCGCGGCGGTGGCCGTCCACTGCCGTACGGCGGTGGAACCGGCCGGTGAAGTGGCGGCAGAAATCCGGGAGTCCGGCGGCCATGCCGTCGTACTCCAGGCGGATCTGACGGACGAGGTGGCCTGCCACCGCCTGGTCCGGGAGGTGACGGACTGGTCCGGCGGCCGGCTCACCGCCCTCGTCAACAACGCGGCCGTCCAGCCGGTCCAGCCCCTGCCCGGCATGACGGCGGCCGAGTGGCGGACGGTCGTGGACACCGATCTCACCAGTGTCTTCACCTGCACCCAGGCCGCGGCGGCGCACATGCGCGCATACGGCGGCGGCACCGTCACCCACATCGCCTCCATCGAGGCCGCCCACCCCGCGCCCGGCCACGCCCACTACAGCGCGGCCAAGGCGGCGGTGGTCATGCACGCCCGCGCGGCCGCCCTGGAGTACGGGCCCGACGGCATCCGCGTCAACACCGTCTCGCCCGGCCTGATCGACCGGGAGGGCCTGGCGGATGCCTGGCCGGACGGCGTACGCCGCTGGCTGGCCGCCGCCCCCACCGGCCGCCTGGGCCGCCCCGAGGACGTGGCCGACGCCTGCGTCTTCCTGGCCTCGTCGCTCGCGCGCTGGATCACCGGCCACGACCTGACCGTGGACGGCGGTGTCTCGGCCCGTCCGACCTGGTGAGCAACGCGGCCGATCTCTCCGTACCTACGGGGAGGCACGTACACGGAGGCCTGACGAAGGCACAGGGAGGGGACGAGGTGCTGCCCGACCGACACCACCGGACACGACGGCTGACCCTGCTCTGCGCGGGCCTGTTCCTCCTCCTGCTCGGCACGGCGGCGCCCGCGTCGGCCCACGCGGCCCTGCGCGCGACCGACCCCGCCGACGGCACCGTGCTGCGCACGGCCCCCCGGCAGCTCACCCTGACCTTCACCGAGTCGGTCGGCCTGCTCACCGACTCCTTCCGCGTCTACGACCCCCACAACCACCGCCTGCGCACGGGCCCCGCCGAGCACGCCCCCAGCGGCTCGGACACGGCCCGTGTCCCGCTGCCCGGCAAGCTCGCGACCGGCACCTACACGGTCGCCTGGCGGGTGGTGTCGGCGGACAGCCACCCGGTGTCCGGCGCGCTCACCTTCTCGGTCGGCCGGCGCACGGCGACGACGGCGGCCCCGGCCCCCGGCAACACGGAGAACCCGGCCACCGCGGCCCTTTACAACATCGCCCGCTGGCTCGCGTACCTCTCCGTGGCCGTGCTGCTGGGCACGGCGGCGTTCGTGGCGTACTGCCGTCCGCCGAAGACGGCCCCGCTGCGCACCCCCGCCCTGGCCGCGGCCTGGACCCTCCTCGCCGCGACCACCGCCCTGTTCGTCCTGCGCACCCCGTACGAGGAGGGCACCGCACCCACGCTCTCGGTGAGCTCCCTCACCCACGCGGCGACGACCCGCCCCGGCGCACTCCTGCTCGCCCGCTTGGCACTGCTGCTCCTCGCGGCGGCCGCCGTGGCGCTGCTGCGGTCCCGCCGCAGAAGACTCCCGCGCCGTACGACGCTCGGGGTGGCCGCGGCCCTCTCCCTCCCCCTCGCCCTGACCTGGACTGCGGCCGAACACGCCTCGGCGGGCATCCAGGTCCCCCTGGCGATCACCTCCGCGACCCTCCATCTGCTGGCCATGGCGGCCTGGCTGGGCGGTCTGGCGGCCCTGCTGCGCACGCTGCAGCGCACGGCATCCGACCCGGCCGCGCTCCCGCTCTCGGTCCCGGCCCGCTTCTCCCGGATGGCCTCCGCCTCGGTGGCGGTCCTGGTCCTGACCGGCGTCTACCAGTCCTGGCGGGGCCTCGGTTCCTGGCAGGCGCTCACGGACACGACGTACGGCCGCACCCTGCTGGCCAAACTGGCGGTGGTCACCGCGCTCCTGCTGGCGGCGGCCTGCTCCCGCGCCTGGACGACCCGCGCGGTGCGGGCCCGGGCGACGGCGGCGACCGCCCCCGCCCGCATCCCCGAACCGGCGACGGGCCCCCCGCTCCCTCCGGAACCCCCCGCCCCGCCCCCACACCCGCCCTACCCCCTGCTGCGCCGCTCGGTACTGGCGGAGGCGGCCGTCTCCGTGCTGGTCCTGGCCCTGTCCACACTCCTGACGAGCACGGTGCCGGGCCGCGCGGCCACCGAGGCGGCGCGGACCGGGACCCCGGCGGCCGGCATCCCGACGGCCTCGGTCACCACGATCCCCTTCGATCTCGGCACCCCCGGCGGACACGGCAAGGTCCAGATCACCCTGGACCCGGGCCGGGCGGGCCGGACCTCCGTCCAGGCGGTCGTCTACGGCCCCGACGGCGGCCTCTCCACGGTCCCCGAACTCCGTGTCACCCTCACCCTCGCCGCCCAGCGGATCGGCCCCCTCGACACCAAGGTCACCGACCGCGGCGGCTACTGGGGCACCGACTCCTTCGACCTCCCCCTCCCGGGAACGTGGACGATGAAGGCGACGGTACGGGTGTCGGACCTGGACCAGGTGACGGTTTCGGCGCCGGTGCGGGTGACGCGGTAGGCGGGAGATGCCGGTCCGGTCGTCGCACACGCTCAGGGAGCGGACGGGAACGTCTTCCCGCAGGGCCACCGCCCTCTGGGCAGGTCCGGAAGATCATGCGAGGGTGGGCCCATGACGGCACCGGAAGCCGCGGTCGCGGCGGTCGACGAGGTCGAGGAGCTCGCGGCGGACGGGCTGCGGTGGCTGATCGCGGCGGCGCGAGAAACCGCCGGCAGGGGCCTCGCATGGACGACCAGGCCCTCGGACGACAAGCTCGATCCGATGCTCTACAGCGGTACGGCCGGTGTCGTCCCCGTCCTCCTGGAGGCGTGGCGGCACTTCGGCGACGACTCCTACGCCGATGCCGCCCTGCGCGCGGCCCGCAGCCTTGCGGACTCCGTCGACGGCATCGACGACGACTCCCTCTACTTCGGCCGCACCGGAACGGCCCTCGTCCTGCGGGCCCTTCACGAAGAACTCGGCGACACGGCCGCCGGTGCCGCCGCGGACCGCGCGCTGGAACACGTGCGGTCACGCTTCGACGGGACACGATGGAGCGAGCTGTTCGAGCTGATGGGCGGGAACGCGGGGATCGGCCTGGGCGCGCTCCTGGCCGGCGACGCCGAACTGGCCGTCCTCGCCCTGGAACCGTATCTGCGGACGGCGGAGCAGACCCCGGCGGGCGTCCACTGGGCCCACCGCACGGGTATCGACTCCCGTCTGCACCACATCTCGCACGGCACGCTCGGCATCGTCCTGGCGCTTGCCCGGGTCGGCCGGGCGACCGGCCGTGCGGACCTGGTCGAGCTGGCGCTGGCCGGTGCCGCGGACGTCGTGGCGCGTGACGAGGCGGGGCCGCAGGGCTTCCTCGTGCCGCACTCGACCCCGCAGTACCGCCCCGATGTGATCGAGCCCATCAGCTACGGCTGGTGCCACGGCCCGGCCGGCGACGCCCAGGTCTTCCGGCTGCTGCGGGACATCACGACCGACCCCGTCTGGTCCGCCCGCGCCGACCGCTGCTGGCACACGGTCACCCACTCCGGCCTGCCCGGGCGGCTGCGCCCCGGCTTCTGGGACAACAGCGGCCGCTGCTGCGGCACCGCGGGCGTCCTCGCCCTGTCCTGCGACCGGATCGCCGAACAGCAGGACCCGTACGACTTCGCTCACGTCCTCGTCGCGGACCTTGTCGCCCGTGCGGTCCGGGACACCGACGGCGCCCGCTGGTCCAACTTCGAGCACCGGGCCACCCCGAGCGACCTCGAACCGTGCACCGGCTGGGCGATGGGCGACGCGGGCATCGTCCGCGAACTACTGCGCTTCGTACGGCTGATCCGCCGGGGTGATCCCCGGTACGCGTTCGCCTGGCCGGACCAGCCTCCGGTACCCGCTCGCGTCCGTCCTTCAGCGTCCGGGGAGTTGACATTGCCGGGGCGTGACGCCAGAGTCCCGGGCCGATGGACATAAACGATCTTACGGCTGCCGAACAGAGAGTATGGCGTGCCTTCCCCAGGGGCGAGGCGGTGGACTTCCGTACGGCGCAGGACGAGGACACGGCGCAGGGGGCGGATTGGGGCGCCGAACGGACCGTACGCGCAGTCGTGCTGCGGGCCCTGCTCCTCAACGGACCGTCGGAGGACGGGGAGATACCCGCCTTGAGACTCAACGGCGCGCGGATCACCGGCGAACTCGACCTGCAGTACGGCACGATCGACCAGCTGGTCCACCTGTGCGACTGCTACTTCGAGGATGTGCCCGCGCTGTACGCCTCCCGACTCCGCGAGCTGAACCTCAGCGGCTCCGTACTGCCCGGCCTGGCCGCCGCCACCATGCGGGTGGACGGCATCCTGCACCTGACGCACTGCCGGTTCCTCGGACCGGTACGCCTGGCCGGGACGGAGATCGGCGGGCCGCTCTTCCTGAGCGGGGCTGAGATCACCCCGCCGGACACCACGCGTCCCGCGCTCCGGCTCAGCCACGCGACCATCGGCGACGATCTGTGGGCGCCCGGGCTCCGAACGCACGGGGAGGTGACTCTCAGCAGCACCTCGATCGCCGGTTCGGCCGGCTTCGACGACGCGCGGCTCAGCCACCCGGGCGGCGTCGCCCTCGACGCACAGACACTGCTCGTGGAGGGCGACTTCCACATGCGGCGCGTTCAGACTCAGGGCTGGATCGGCCTGCGGGGTGCCCGCATCACCGGGCGGCTCGACCTGTCGTACGCCTCCCTGTCCAATCCCGGTGACGCGGCACTGCGCGCGAGCAGCTGCACCATCGGGGAACTCTGGCTGCGCAAGAGCCCGCCCATGGAAGGCGCGCTGAATCTGCGCCGCGCCCAGATCGAGGTTCTGTGGCTGGAACCGGAGGCGGTCCCGGACGAGGTGCTTCTGACCGGCCTCGTCTACACCGCCCTCACCCCGCACGAGCCCGCCGAACGCCGCCTGCCCATGCTGGAACGCGACGGCGACGGCTACGTTCCGGACACCTACGAACAGTTGACGGCCGCCTACCGCCGCGTCGGCGACGACCACGCCGCCCGCCTCGTCCAACTCGCCAAGCAGCGCCGTCTGCGGGGTACCCGGGCCTGGTACGGACGTCTGTGGGGCTACGTCCAGGACGCCACCGTCGGCTACGGCTTCCGTCCGCTGCGCGCCTGCGGCTGGCTCCTGTCCCTGCTGGCCCTCGGCTCGATCGCGTACGCCCTGCACCACCCCCGTCCGCTCAAGGCGTCCGAGGCCCCGCACTTCAACCCGGTCTTCTACACCCTCGACCTGCTGCTGCCCGTGATCTCCTTCGGCCAGGAGGAGGCCTTCGCGCCGGACGGCTGGTACCAGGCGCTGTCCTACGCCCTCATCATCGTCGGCTGGATCCTGGCCACGACAGTCGTCACCGGCGTGACCAGGAACGTCAGCCGCCAGTGAGCCGGCTCACCACTGCGCAGAACCTGCCGGGCGCTGGGGACGCACTCTTCGTGTCGCACCCCTTACCAGCGGATGAGGGGCCTGACGAATCGGCGATCAGGCGGCCGTCACGGGACGTGGGCTGCCGTGGAAGACCTGGCCGGCGTGCCAGGAGCGGTGGGCGGCCGCGACGGGGTCGGCGCCCGGTTGAGGTCCGAGGACCGGGCGGCCGGCGAGCGCTATGACGTGGTCGCGGGCGGCCGGGCTGTGGCCGACGAAGCGCTGCGAGACCAGGATGCGATGGCCGTCGCCGATGCCGAGGACGCCCCTGTCGAAGAGTTTGTGGTGCAGCGAGCACAGGCACAGGCCGTTGCCGACGTCGTCGGGGCCGCCGAACGCCCACCAGCGCACATGCGTGGCCTCCAACCCGACGGGCACCGCGCCGATCCTGCCGTCGTAGCCGCAGAAGGCGCACTGGTACTCGTAGGCCGTCAGGACCAGCTCGCGCATCCGCGGATCCCGCTGCTGCCTCCGCACGGCCGTGAGCTGTCCGGTCTCCGTGGGTTCCAGCTCCAGGCCGACGGCTTCGCACAGCTCGCCGTGGAGTGAGGGCGGGAAATGCAGGTCGAGCAGGACCCGAGCCATCCGGCCGAGCAGCGAGGGCTCTCGCCGCAGCGCCGCCCGCAGGTCCGGCGCCAGCCGTCCGGTGGCTCCGACGGCCCGCAACTCTCGCACGCCACTGCCGGGACTGCCCGGTCCGCGGTCGGTGCGCACTTCCCACACGCCGTCGCTCACCAGATGGTGGAACGGATAGGCGGGCGTCGTTCTGTTGGGCGGGCCGTACTCGGACAGCAGTCGGCTGAGATCCTCCTCCACCGCGCTGTACCGCAGCTCGCCGTCGGCGTCCTGCTGGAACCGGCCGAGGGCGTACAGGAACAGCAGCGGCTTGTGCGCAGCGCGGGTCCCGCTTCTGCTCCACTGCCTCAGCTTCGCGGTCCGCTCCAGCCAGTCCATGACCGGCGATCGTAGCGGTGCCCTGGCTACGCGGGCATGACACCGTGAACGCGGGAGAGGGTGAAGACGCGCTCGTCGCTTCGCAGATGGCACCAGGCGTACAAGTAGGGCGGGTCCAGATCGAGTTCGCTTGGAGTGCGCACGCTGCGGCTGCCCGAGGAAGCGACGTATTCGATGGTGACGGCCTGGCCCTCGTCGATGGCATGGGCCAGCTGACGGACGTCGGCGGGGGACAGCAGGCGCGCGTACCCGGCGACGATTTCTTCGGTGTCGGTACCAAAGGGGATTCCGTTGCCTGGACCGGGCGCCGGTGCGATGGGTGCGGCGGCCCGCAGCCTGGCGGCCGGCGCGCTCACCTCGACGGCGGCCGAGAGCCCCTTCGGATGTGCTGGATGTGCGCTCGTGCTGCCGGGCGGACGCGGGCGCGGTACCGGGGCGGTGGCGCGTCGGCGCCGGGTCTGTTCGACACGTACGGTCCCGTCGGCGGCCTCGGCGGTAGCCCGCGGCTCGGAGCGCGGCGAGGGTCTTGTCGAGCGGGGTACGGCTGACCAGAACCGTGGGTGCCAGTTGCCGCAGGCCTCCTACGGGGCGCCCCGCAGGTGCCGCAGGAGCGTCTCGAAGGCGGTCCATCCCTCTGCCGACTCACCGTCGCCCAGCGGGTAGTGGTAGCCGGGCCTGGCCGCGGTGCCGAGCCGTACGGGGGCGGCAGGGAGCGGAGGGCGGGCGGCGATGTCGGTGCCCGCCTCGGCGACTTCGGCGGGGCCCAGGGCGAAGCCGAACGGCACGGGTGGCTGTTCGAAGCGCGGCGGCACGGTGAGGTCCGCGCGGGCCTCGCGCAGCTGCGCGAGGAGGGTGCGCAGACCGTGCCGCGCGGCGAGCTCGGCGGCCAGGTCCGCGACAGCGGACACCGGCGGCTTCTCGCCGTCGCGGAATCCGACGGCGAGGGTTACGTCCTCCTCGACTCCGTCCGGCGTGCGCAGCACGCGCAGGGTGGCGAGGGCGGGCCGGTCGGCCGAGCCCACGACGACGGTCCAGGTCGGCTGGGGCGCGCGCTCGTACGCCAGATCGGTGAGGTGGCGCCGCGACCACGGCAGGTTGGCCGGTTCGGCGGTGCCCCAGCCGGTGGGGAGTTCGCCGGCGAGGGCCTGCCAGGCGGCCTCCAGAGCGCCGCCGAGGACCAGGTGGGCGTGGGGCTGGTGGACCGTGCGGAAGCTGAGGAGGAGCTGGCGTTCCCCGGTGCGGGTGACGTCCGTGAAGGCGGGGGCGACCGGTGTCTGGCCGTCGGCGTCCCTGGCAGCCTCGAAGGCGCCGTCCTGCCAGCGCAGGACGGCGCCGGTGAGGCCGTCGTAGTAGCCGCGGTCGGGGTCCTGGACGACCCAGCGCGTGGGTGGGCCGGTGAGCAGGGTGCTGGTGGGGAGGGAGAGCCGGCAGTGGCGCGGCGTGACGATCTGGAGGGCGCGTTCGCTGTCGAGGGTGGCGCGCAGGGCCTCGGAGAGCCAGCTGGTCATGGCGATGACGGGCCGGTCCTGGAGGACCACGGTGACCTTGTCGGTGAGCACGTCGACGGCGGGCTGTGCGGCGGCGGGGGTGGGGACGGCCGTGATCTGGGAGGTGTCGACGGGGTGGGCCGGGTCGTCGGCGCCGGGCGCGTCGGGCGGCCAGACGGTGCCGCCGAGCAGGGTCGCAAGGCGCGCGGCGAAGGCCCCCGCGAGCCGTTCGGCCTCGGGCACCGCGGTGGAGGCGCGGGCCTCGGTCCACCACTTCTGCTCACCCTCGGCAACCGTGGCGCCGAGCAGCCGGTGCGCCTCCCCGGGCACATGGAGCAGCAGCGGGGCCTCGATCGAGACGAGGGGTCGGCCCTCCGCGTCGCAGAGCTGGATGACCGCTCCTTCGGCTGCGGACCGGACGTGGAGGTCGGGACCGCCGGCGAGGAGGCCGGCCAGGACGCTCCAGGCGTCCGGCATGCGGTCGGTCAGTGCGATCACGTCTTTGGTCATGCGGTGCCCTCGTGGTGCCCGTGGTCGGTCGTCGGTTCTTCGGCGAGTGTCGTCTGGGTGAGCCTGGTTGCCTCGCCGTGGCGGACGAGCGTGCCGCGGGCGGGTGGCTGGGTGTTCGCGTGGACGCCGGGGATGAGCCGGCCTTCCTGGCGGTCGCCGGTCATCACGAGAGTGGTGGGCTCGCGCCGGGAAGGTGACGCGCCGAGCGCGCCCATGGCCCGTTCGACGGCCAGCTGTTCGTCGACCCGGGTGATGGCACTGACCAGGTCGACCAGCTGTGGCCGCAGGTCGAAGGAGTACCGTGCGCCCGCTTCCAGCGCCCGCACGCCCTGTCGGACGACGTCCTCGATGTCAGCCGGCAGCGCTTCGGCCGTCGCGGCGCCGATCAATCCGGGGTGGGAGGTTGTCGAAAGCATCCCTAGCTAGGGCCCTTTGGAGGATGAATCACGCCGTGATGTCTCGAAGCCCCGCGAGCGGGTCCCGCCCGTTCTCCTGTACGCACTCGTTCCAGTAGGACACGACATCGTCGGAGCCCGCCAGCACGTAGTAGTCCCAGAAGTCGAGCAGGACCGCCGACCTTGAGCTCCGCAGGACCATTGAAGCGTGGTGTCCTGAATTCGCCTTCGGCGTGGTAGCGAATGCGGTGCAGAGCCACAGTAAGCGGCATTCTCGGCGACCGGACTTACTTCCGCTTGCCGGATCGGAGAGTCTGGACCTCGTCCGCAAGGACCATGAGACGCTCCTGCTCGACAGAGGGAACTACGTAACCCAAAGACTCGGCCTTGGCCTGGAAATCATCGGGGAGCACGACATGGTGCCTGGAAACGTAGAACCAGAGATCACCGCGCCAGACCCACTCCCCGTCTGTGAACAACGACCCACCGCCCATGATGTCTTCGCCCGACCCGAGCACGTCGTCGACGACGCCCATGGAGGCGAAGAGCACATGCCCACTGCGGAGGTAAGAGGCGATTTCACTCTCGTTCGGCTGCGGCGCACCCGCCACGAACGAGCGGATGCTGCTGGTGGCCTCCGGGCTCGACGGCCAAAGCTCGCTGTAGAAGCCGAGGACCTTCACCTTGACACTTCCCTTCAAGAACTACTTGGCAACGACGGGGAGGAAGGTCCTCCAATATCCACCATTTTGCACCTCCGGTTCCTGGCCCTTCGGTCGTGAGGGGTAGATACCCACTTCGTCCGTTGGGGCCATGACCGGAACACCCAGTTCGTTCGCCAGCTGCTGCGCCGCAGGGATATCTGCTATGCCGTCGCGAACCCGCCCCGTATGGCAAGAGATGAGCCTGATGGGCCCTCCCTTGTAACTAGGATTGTTCCTGATGGCTTCGACTATGTGGCTTGGGTGCACTTCGCCAGGCGGGAAATCAACTCCAGCCGCATTCTTCCTGCCAGGCATGAAGAATCCCTTGTCATTGCCGTGAACGATCACGTCATGGTAGCCGTCGAGCCGTACCGTGAACTCCCGGTTCAGTTGGGTCATGCTGTCGTAGCCGATAGTAGTCAGGTGGGGCTGGTGATAGACGTGGTCACCAGTCGCCAGCACGACGTCACCGTGCTCCTTGGGAGGAGCGGGGAGCTTGGACTCCGGCGCGTCCGGCGGAACATAGTCCGACCGCATCGTGTGTGCGGGATCCGGCGCGTGCTCCACCGCCCCGTGATCAGCGTCCTTACTGGCGGAATGATCGACATTGCCATGGTTGCCGTGATCGGCGTCGTGCCGTTCACCGTCAATTCCGTCGCGGCCATGGCCGTGATCGGGGGCTTCGGAACGCCCCGTGTCACCGTCGGCGCCGTGGCTTGAGTGATCCGCCGGTGCTTCGTGAGCGCTGTGCGGCGGCATGTTGTGGCCTTCACCAGCCCTGCTGCCACCGTGCGGTGCAGCATGCTGCTCACCGCCCCCGTCAACGTGCGCCGGGACCGGCTGATCGGCACGGATCGGCACGTGCGACGACGTGGACGGATACGTCGGAGACTCCACCCCGTGCCGCGCCAGACGGTCCTCGGCCGAGGACTCGACCGGGATCGGGTCCTGGTGCGGCTTGCCCTCCGGGGAGAGCATGGTGCCGTCTTCATGGAGGATCGAGCCGTCCGGATACCGGAGGGACTTGTCCGAGACACTGACGGGGGCGTGCGTCTCCGGGATCTTGGGCGAATCGGCACCGTGGAGGAAGTCGTCGGCGGCACCGGAGTGGAGCTCCTTGAGGCCCGCCATCATGTCGCCGACCTTCAGCTTGGCGAAGCCCGCGCCCTTGCCGACGTAGGTCATGGGGTCCACGAGCCGCCCGGTCTTGCCCAGGGCGTTGGCGACCTTGGCGGCGCGGCCGGCCGCGGAAGCCGCCTCTCCCGCCTCACCGGCCTTGGCCGCCAGGGAACCGGCCTTGCCGAGCTTGAGGAGGCTGCCGGAGCCGAGGGTCAGGATGTTGAAGGCGACGGTGCCGCCTGCGCGGGCGGGGTTCTTGTCCCACTCGTCGTAGGCGATGAGGGACTTGCAGAAGTCGCGCAGGGCCTTCTTCTGGCGGTCGGTGTCGCTGTGGTCGGTTGGGCCGAACGCCTTGTCCATGGCCCAGTCGTAGGGCGTCATGATGTACGCGCTGACGCCGCCGAAGACGTCCCCGATGCCGCTCCACGTCTTCGTGAAGGTGTCCCAGTCGAAGAAGTTGACCATGTGACCGATGCCCTTGAGGGTGTCCCAGACACCGTCGACGAAGAAGCCCTTGATGGCACCGCCCACGTTGTGCTTCGTCCACTGCCAGGCGGCAGCCAGGCCGGTGTACTCGCGCTCGTCGACCTTGCCCCAGGGCGTGTCGTCGGCCTTGGCCGCGTCGTCGGCGTTGAACCCGTACATGCCCTTCTTGTGCGAGCCGTCGTCGGCGACCCAGCGCGTACCGCCGACCTGGCCGTCGATCTTCGTGGCGGTCGACCGCTCAAGATCCTGGAACTCGCCCCAGACACGGCCGATCTCGTGGACCAGGTGCGTGTTCTTGTCGATGTTCTTCTGGTCCTGCCGCCAGTCGTGGTCGCCCTCGATCGACTTGCGGAAGGCGGCCGCCTCACTCCTCAGCTGCTCCATCCGCTGGACGAGCGGCCGGGCGTCCTTGGCGAAGGCCGACAGGGCGCCGCCGACGGTCTCCAGCTTCGTGGCGAAGGCGTCGGCCTTGTCCCGGACCGGGAGGGTGGTGTGGAAGAGCTGGTCGGCTTCCGGAGCCTTGTAGCAGGACACCAGGCCCTGGAAGTCGTTGTGGACGTCCCGGCCGGTGTCGCGGATGTCGGACGCGGCCTTCTTCAGCGCACCGGCATCCTTCTCCAGCTGGTCGAGGTCACCACTGTATTCGGGTATTTCGCTGAGGTCGCCGATCACTTGCCCTTACCTTCCTCCGCCTTGACCGGAGGGAGTTTCGGGTCGGGAATGGCGTCGTGCTGGGCGTCGGCCGCCATCTTCAGGTCACCGGCGACGTACTCCGCGGTGGCCTTCGCCGCTCCGCCGATCGACTCGGCGGCACGGGCGGGGAGATAGCGCAGGTCGTCGAACGTCTTGTCCGCGAACTCCTGCAGCGCGGCGGCGACGGGGCCCGGCGTGCCGCTCTTGGGCTTCACTCCGGGGGCCATCGTGCCGGCCGACTTGGCGGCGCTCTCCAAGCCCTTGGTGTAAGCCTTGAATTCGCCCTCGAACTTGCCCGCCGTCTCCTCGGCCGTGCTGAGGACGCCGTGGACTGATTCGACTTGGATGTCCCAGTTGGACACGAAGACCCCGTTATGTGCTCCGTCGACCGATGCCGTTGACCGCGGCCTTCACCTTCGAACAGCTCGAACATGTCTACCAAACGCCTCCCGAGAAGCACAAAGCGGTTCCCCGGGTTGACGGCGCCTCTGTTACGGGACCGTGCAGCTCGTTGCCGGTTCGTAGCGATGCCGTAGCGGGTGGCTCCTGTATGCCGTGTTCGCTGCTAGGCGCCGACAGGTGACGGTTGCACAGCTCGAACCAGACCTTCTGGCCTACGACATCCAGCCCGTCCCACACCCACGCCACGCCCAAGGTGTGCGACCGGCGCCGCACAAGCGTCAGCCCCCTGCCGCCCAACTCCTCCGAGCTGGCCTGTCGGCGACAAGGGTGCGGTCGATGTGGGCCATGTCCATGGTGTCGTTCCGCCTCTCCCGGCCCCGCTGGTCAAGCTTCTCCGGCGATGCCTGAATCGTGGCTCCGGCACGCAAAGGGAGTCAGAGCCGCTGTTCCATCCATTGCCGACATGCCCCCGTCAGCCCGCTGTTTCTGGGGGCTTCCCGTGTTCCTGGTAGGCAGTTGTATCGTCTGCGCGGGCCTGGATGCTGGCGCGGTGTACGAGGCGCGGGATGGTGAGTTCTGGCAGCTCTTCGGCGTGGAAGGGCTCTAGCCGCTGACGATGCCGAGTCTGTGTGCCAGGTCTGCCACGGGTTGGGACGGGCGGCCCCGAGTGCCGCGGATCCAGCCAATGACCAGTTCCCGGCACGCTGGCGCTGGGAACACCAGGGCCCGGCGGCGAGAGCGCCATCCGCGACTGCGTGCAGGAGCGGGCCGTGGTCTTCCACGCCCGAGCCCTGTTCCTCCCCGGTGGCGACCGCGCGGTGACCCGGCTTCCCGAGCAGTGGTCGGTGCCGGCCTGGGACTTCGAGACCGACCGCTGCACCGACCGCGCCTCGGCCTGGCGCACGGCCCGTCAACCCGGCACGGGTCAAGAGGTGGAGGCCCAAGTGCGAGGCACGGACAAGGCAGCCGTGGAGACGGCCTTCACCGAGGCTTGTGCACAGGCTGTGGACCGCGCCCGGAACCCGGGAAAGTACGGCGACACCGACGACTGGTGATGAGGGACGCCTCCGCCGGGACACCAGGCGGTGATGGAGGGCGCCAGTGGGAATTCCGCTGGCGCCCTCCGCTGCGTGCAGACCGACTCCGTGTCGCTACAGCTGGTTCTTCCAGTTGCGGATGGCCTGGTCGAGCTTGGCGCGCAGCCGGTCGGCAGCCGTTGTTCCGGGAAGCAGCTGGGGGTACGCCTCGCTGTCCCTCTTGGCGATCAAAGCGCCGAGAGTGGTGGAACTCTGCGACGGGAAGACCAGGGAGCACTTTTTCCCGCCCAGCTCTTGTGCCAGTCCCAAGAATCCGCGGCCGATCCCGAGACCAGGTGAGGTGCCGTAGTGCTTTGCCTCGATCGCTGCGACGAGCCCCTTGCCCCGGGGGTGGACCATGGCCCGGCGGCTCCGCTCGGCCTCCTGCTGGTCCAGCACGGCGACGTCGCACTCGTGCGCCACCTTCGATGTGGTGGCCGCGACGTACACGCCCAGGTGGATCTCCAGCTTCTTCTGCGTGTCCGGGAATCTCACCACCGCGCGGGTGAAATCGCCGGACCACAGGTTCCCGGGGGACCGGCGGAAGCGCAGCGCGATAGTCGGGTTCGTGCCGTCCTGAGTGAGGAGCGTGGTTCCGCCCGCAGTCCTCGCGGCATCGAGGCACACGACAAGCAGGGATGCCTCGTACAGGTCCGACTCATCCGCCTTGCCGCGGTAGACGGGCTCCAGGATGCCGATCGCTTGCTCGATGGCCTGCACCAGGCTGGGCTTGTTCACTGGATCGCTCCTACCGACACGTCGGTTCCCTCGGACAGCAGCGCGCGGACGGCCGCCAGCGCGGTCCGTGCGTGCTCGGTCTCCGCCTTGAGGTCGAGAGACGAGGGTGTTTCCAACTCCGGATCACCGAACTCGACGGTCAGCTCCATCTCCCGCCTTGAGGCGATGTCCAGCGCTGCCTTGCGGGAGGCGTACATGGTCTCGGCAAGGGTCAGCACGGCCATGCGCGCGAGCTCAAGGCTCTCGTCGTCGGTGTACGGGAGTACGGCGATATCCGCCTTGCCGAGCGGCGGCAGATCGGCCGCCGCCAGTCGGCTGGCACGCGCCTGGTACTCCCCCACCTGTTTGAGTCGCTGCTCGGAAGCCACTCGGCCCTGCCGGACCTCCTGCCTTAGCTCGTCAGCGAGATCCGGCAACCTTTCTGTGAGATGCGCCATGAGGCGTGCGAACTGATCGCTTCCGTCGACAGGCACGCTGCCCCTCCCTTGGTGTTCTAGGCAGGACTGTAGAGCGGGCCGCTGACAGCGGTGGCTCCACTAATCCCTCGTCGTTGATCCCGGCTGGCCTCGAAGAAACCACCAGCCCCCCGGGGGCCGGCCGCTGCCGCGGTGATCGGCCGCCAGGGATCAACTGCAACCAGAACTGCAACCAGAACTGCAACCACGGAACGACGAAGGTCCCGACCGCAGTGCGTTCGGGACCTTCGTTTCGGCTGGTCAGCCGTGGCGGAGGATACGAGATTCGAACTCGTGAGGGGTTGCCCCCAACACGCTTTCCAAGCGTGCGCCCTAGGCCTCTAGGCGAATCCTCCGCCGGAAACATTACATGACCGAGGGGAGTGCTCGCGAACTCGTTCCCGCAGGCCCGGATCGGGTGTGGCCGTGGCCGGTGATCGGGTACTGACCGCGGGCCGCAATCGGGTACTGTGGGGCGCAGCCCCTCACGCGGCGCTATCTGACTGAACTCCCCCAGGGCCGGAAGGCAGCAAGGGTAGGTTGGCTCTGGCGGGTGCGTGGGGGGCCCTTGCGTTTCCGGTGTCCGCGGCCGGGACCGGTTGTCAGTGGGCGCCTATAACCTCGTATGCGTGTCGTCTCTCGCGCTGTACCGCCGCTATCGCCCGGAGACCTTTGCCGAGGTCATCGGGCAGGAGCATGTCACCGACCCGCTGCAGCAGGCGCTGCGGAACAACCGGGTCAATCACGCGTACCTGTTCAGCGGTCCGCGCGGCTGCGGCAAGACGACCAGCGCGCGCATCCTCGCCCGCTGTCTGAACTGTGAGCAAGGTCCCACTCCGACGCCGTGCGGCGAGTGCCAGTCCTGCCGTGACCTGGCCAGGAACGGCCCGGGGTCCATCGACGTCATCGAGATCGACGCGGCCTCGCACGGTGGTGTGGACGACGCCCGTGAGCTGCGCGAGAAGGCCTTCTTCGGCCCCGCAGGCAGCCGGTACAAGATCTACATCATCGACGAGGCCCACATGGTCACGTCGGCCGGCTTCAACGCGCTGCTGAAGGTCGTCGAGGAGCCGCCGGAGCACCTCAAGTTCATCTTCGCCACGACCGAGCCCGAGAAGGTCATCGGCACCATCCGGTCGCGTACGCATCACTACCCCTTCCGGCTCGTGCCACCGGGCACCCTGCGGGACTACCTGGCCGAGGTGTGCGGGCGGGAGAACATCCCGGTCGAGGAGGGCGTGCTGCCGCTCGTCGTGCGCGCCGGCGCCGGCTCCGTGCGTGACTCCATGTCCGTCATGGACCAGCTCCTCGCCGGTGCGGGCGCGGAGGGTGTGACGTATGCCATGGCCGCCGCCCTCCTCGGCTACACCGACGGCTCTCTTCTCGACTCCGTCGTCGAGGCCTTCGCCACCGGTGACGGTGCCGCGGCCTTCGAGGTCGTCGACCGCATCATCGAGGGGGGAAACGACCCGCGCCGCTTCGTCGCCGACCTGCTGGAGCGGCTGCGTGACCTGGTGATCCTCGCCGCCGTGCCGGACGCCGTGGAGAAGGGGCTCATCGACGCCCCGGCCGACGTCCTGGAACGCATGCAGGCCCAGGCCTCCACCTTCGGCGCCGCCGAGCTGAGCCGCGCGGCCGACCTCGTCAACGAAGGCCTGACGGAGATGCGCGGCGCCACCTCGCCCCGCCTCCAGCTGGAACTGATCTGCGCCCGCGTGCTGCTCCCCGCCGCCTACGGCGACGAGCGCTCGGTGATGGCCCGCCTGGACCGCCTCGAACGCGGCGTCAACTTCTCGGGCGGCGCCGGCACCCCGGCCATGGGGTACGTCCCCGGCCCCGAGGCCCACCCCGGCGGCGTCCCCGTCCCACCCGGCGGCGGCCCGGCGGCAGCTCGCGCAGCCGTGCGTGCGTCCAACGGCCCCGGAGGGGCAGGTGCTCCGGGTGCCGGTGCTCCTGCCGTCGGCGGGCCTGGTGCCGGTGGTCCCGGTGTCGGCGGTGGTCCGGCTCCGGCTGCCCCCGCACCCACGGCCCCGGTGGCCCCCGCAGCTCCTACGGCTCCTACACAGGCCCCAGCCCCAGCCTCGGCCCCGGCAGCGGCTGCCTCGGCCACCGCGGAGGCTCCCGCCGCCCAGGCCCCGGTGCCGCCGTCCGCACCCCCCTCTGCTGCAACCCCGGCGGATTCCTCCGCCCCTGCCGCTCCCGGCTCCTGGCCCACCGCCGCTGCCGCCGGAAGCGGCCGGCGCCCCGGTGGCTGGCCCACAGCGGCCGCTCCAGCGGGCGGACAGCAGAGCCAGGCTCCCGCCCAGCAGAGCCAGGCTCAGCACCAGGCGGCCCCTGCGGCCCCCGCACCGGCCGCTGCCGCCCCGGCCGGTGGCCTCGACCCCCGCATGCTCTGGCCGAACATCCTGGAGGCCGTCAAGAACCGCCGTCGCTTCACCTGGATCCTGCTCAGCCAGAACGCCCAGGTGGCCGGCTTCGACGGCACCACCCTCCAACTCGGCTTCGTGAACGCCGGTGCCCGTGACAACTTCGCCGGCAGCGGCAGCGAGGACGTGCTGCGGGCGGCACTGGCCGAGCAGTTCAACGTGCAGTGGAAGATCGAGGCGGTTGTCGACCCGTCCGGCGGCGGCTCCGCACCCCCGTCCGCGGGCGGCTCTGGCTTCGGCGCCGGTGGTGGGTACGGCGGCGGCGCGCCCGCCGCAGGCGGCGGTGGCTACGGCGCCCCGACGGCCCCCCGCCCCGCGGCCCCCCAGCCGGCCGCCCAGCAGGCCCCCGCGTCCCCGCGGCCCGGCCCCGCGGAGGCTCCGCCGGCGCCCACCACCCCTCCCGCTCCCCGGCCCATGACCGCCCCCGAGGACGACACCCCCGAGGACGACGACCCGGACCTGGACGAGTCGGCCCTCTCCGGCCACGAACTGATCGTGCGGGAGCTGGGCGCGACGGTGGTGGAGGAGTTCTCGAACGAGTAAATGAGCAGTCGATCGGTCCCTGGGCGCCTGCGGCCGACCGAGACGCTCCAACATGGAGCCGACCGAGTGGGGGCGGCGGCGCCCGAGTGGCCCGACTGAGCTGGGTGGTGTGCGGGTGGCCGTACTGAACCGGGGCGGCGCGCGCGTGGCGGACCGGCAACTCTGCCCGCTGTGGCCGCACCGGACCACACACCCGTGTAACTGCGCCCGAGTCGGGAACGAGTAGTCCTCCAAGTGGGGGGTGGCGCGCGAGTGGCCCGGCCGGGCGGGGTGGTGCGCGGGTGGCCGGACCGCAACTCTGCCCGCCGGGGTCGCGCCGCACCACCCACCCGACACACCCGACGAGTAGCCGCACCAGAGTCGGGAACGAGTGGCCCGACTGGGCGGGGTGGTGCGCGGGTGGCCGGACTGAGCCGGGGCGGCGCGCGTGTGTGTGGTCGACCGAGCCCGCTCTCCCCGCACCATGCACCTCACCCCCACCCCCAACGGCCCCTTCCGGCCAACCGAGTCGGGTGGGCCGGTGGGCGAGAGCTTGAGGGGCTGGGGGCGGAGCCCCCAGGGACGGTCACGTCGACGGCCAGTGCTCTTGGAGGAAAGCCCAACAAACCCGGCCCCCAACCTTCGGCAACCTTGCCATTAGGCTGACCCCCGTGAAGGTCCTCGTCATCGGCAGCGGCGCCCGCGAACATGCCCTGTGCCGTTCCCTGTCCCTCGACCCCGATGTCACCGCGCTGCACTGCGCCCCCGGCAACGCCGGCATCGCCGAGGTCGCCGAGCTGCACCCGGTCGACGCCCTCGACGGCAAGGCGGTGGCCGAGCTGGCCGCAGGCCTCGGCGCCGACCTGGTCGTCGTGGGCCCGGAGGCCCCGCTGGTCGCCGGTGTGGCCGACGCCGTCCGCGCCGCGGGCATCCCGGTGTTCGGCCCGTCGCAGGAGGCCGCGCGGCTGGAGGGCTCCAAGGCCTTCGCCAAGGACGTCATGGCGGGGGCCGGGGTGCCGACCGCCCGCTCCTACGTGTGCACGACGGCCGAGGAGGTCGCCGAGGCCCTCGACGCCTTCGGAGCCCCCTTCGTCGTCAAGGACGACGGCCTCGCCGCCGGCAAGGGTGTCGTCGTCACCGATGACCTGGAAGCCGCCAAGGCGCACGCCGCCGGCTGCGAGCGGGTGGTCATCGAGGAGTTCCTCGACGGCCCCGAGGTGTCCCTCTTCGCGATCACCGACGGGGAGACGGTCGTACCGCTCCAGCCCGCCCAGGACTTCAAGCGCGCCCTGGACGGCGACGAGGGCCCGAACACCGGCGGCATGGGCGCCTACTCGCCGCTGCCGTGGGCCGGGCCGAAGCTGGTCGAGGAGGTGCTGGAGACGGTCCTGCAGCCGACCGTGGACGAGCTGCACAGGCGTGGCACCCCCTTCTCCGGTCTGCTCTACGCCGGTCTGGCGATCACCAGCCGCGGTGTCCGGGTGATCGAGTTCAACGCCCGTTTCGGCGACCCGGAGACCCAGGTCGTACTGGCCCGGCTGAAGACCCCGCTGGCCGGTGTCCTGCTCGCCGCCGCGAACGGCACCCTCGCCGATCTGCCGCCCCTGCGCTGGAGCGAGGACGCGGCCGTCACCGTCGTCGTCGCCTCGCACAACTACCCCGGCACCCCCCGCACCGGTGACCCCATCACCGGTCTGGACGAGGTGACCGCCGAGGACGCCCCGCACGCGTACGTCCTGCACGCGGGGACGAAGCGGGACGGCGACGCGGTCGTCAGCGCGGGCGGGCGGGTGCTGTCCGTCACGGCCACCGGCGAGGACCTGACCGAGGCACGCGAGCGGGCGTACCGGGCGGTGGGCCGGATCCGTCTGGACGGCTCCCAGCACCGCACCGACATCGCCGCCAAGGCGGCTCAGGCCGCGCAGGCGGCAACCGCCTGACCCGACCTCTCCTCTCCTGTAACCAGGCCCCGGACCTCCGAATCCGGGGCCTGATCTTTGCTGTCTGTCACTCACCTCTGACCAAAGCCATTCCATCGAGTGAGCAATCAGCCATACGGCTGACGGGGGCCGGGGCCCCAACTAGGGTGCCGCGCAAGCGTTCCGGCACTTGGCCCACCGGCATTGCGATGTCAGTGGCGGGTGCCACAGTGGGGGAGTGAGCACCACCAGGACAGCACGGCTTCGGCGGCGAGGGGGTGAGGGCGGGACGTGAGCGGAATCGGAGCAGAGGCGGGCGCGCAGGCAGCGCGCTCCCGGGCCCTTGCCGTACTGCGGGTCCGGGGCCGGGCGCTGGCCGTGGCCCTGTTGCCCGCGGCTGCCGCGGTGATCCTGCTGGCCGGGGGTTCCACCGGCCACTTCGTCGGCCGGGGCTGGGACACGGCCCGCTGGGCCGTGGGCATGCTCGCCGTGCTGGTGCTGCTGGCCGCGGCTGGTGTCGCCCTGGTCGTGGCCCGGGCCCGCCCCGCCGTCGTCCCGACGGTGCCGATCCCCGAGGAGTCCGCCCCGGACCTGTACCGGATGGTGCGCGACCTCGCCGAGCGGCTGGACGTTCCGGCGCCCTCGGCCATAGCGCTCACCCCGGACTGCGACAGCTGGCTGGAGGACCGGACGCATGCGGCCCACGGCCCGCCCCAGCGCCCCGAGCCCCACGAGGACGAGATAGCGGGCCCCGGCCGCCGCCGCGTCCCCGTCGCGCCGGTGCTGGTCATCGGCTCCCCGTTCCTGTGGTGGATGCGGGTCGGCGAGCTGCGCGCGGTCCTCGCCCCGGTCATCGCCGGTACGGGCCCTTCGGCGCACCCGGACATAGCCGCCGCCCGGCGCTTCGTACGGGGCCTGGACGCGGCGGTCGCGGTCGCCTCGGCACCGGGCCGCTCTGCGCTGACCCGCGGCGGGTGCGCGGCCCTCGGCTGGGTCGTCCGGGTGCTGCTGCGCGGTTGCCGGGAGCATGCGACGCAGATGGAGCGCGGGGTCGCCGCGGCGGCGGCCGAGCGGGCCCAGGCCGTGGACTACGGCCTGCGGATCGTCGCCCAGGAGCAGGTCGGCCTCGCCTACGCAGGCTGGGACCGGCTGCTGACCAGGGTCGCGCTGCCCGCCTGGCGCATGGGCCGCTGGCCCGCCCGGCTGGACGCGGGCGTGGTGGCGGCGCTCACCGAGCTGTCCCGGCGCGACCGCCTGGCCGAGGGCTTCGCCTCCCGGCTCGGCGAGCGCCCCGCCTGTGACCTGCTGGAGGAGCCCGGTGCGGTGGACGAGGCCGCCTCGCTGCTCGCCGCGCGCCTCTTCCACGGCGGCCCCGCGGAGTCCGGCCCGGATTGGGCGCCGGTGGACTGGCAGGCGTACCCGGAGGAGGTCGTGGACCGCACCTGGCGCGTCGGCGCGGCCCGCCTGCACCGTGTCCTGGACTCCCTCGGCGTCCGCCCCTCCCTCGACCCGGCGGCACCCGACCCGGGCGGCCCCACCCTGGCCCGAGTCCTGGACCACCTCACCGAGCCCGACACAGAAGCAACAGCACCGAAAGCCCCGCAGGACCACCGGCAAGTCGCCGACGACGGGAACCCCCCGCAGGACCACCGGCAAGTCGCCGACGGCGGGACCCCCCCACCGGGGCCACCCGCACCCGACGATGAAAGCCGCGCGGGTGGTTCGGGCGGGAACACAATCCCCGCCGAAGCCGAAGCCGAAGCCGAAGCCGAAGCCGAAGCGGACGCCTCCCGCGCCGAAGCGCCGCAGGCAATACGCGAACCCGACGCGGAACCGGCCGAGGACGACCCCGGCACCGAGCGCAGTGCCGCCCTCGCCGCAGGCCTGAGCGCCGAGCTGGCCCGTGAGGAGGTCAGCGCGCCGAAGGCCGGTGCGACGGCCACCGGCCAGAGCCCCGAGAGCGCCCTGTGGGACGACGGAGGGCTCCCGCTCTTCCCGCTGCAGCCCCCGCGTACCGCCCGCGACCTGCTCACCGAGCACGTCACGGCGATGGTGTGCTGCGCGGCCGTGGACACGGCCGGCGCGGTCCCCGCCCTGGACTGGCTGGACGGCCCCTCCCTGCTGCTCGACGGTGAGCGCGCCGCCGACCTCACGCCCAAGGTGCTCAGCCTGATCGAGGAGGGAGACCCGGGCCCCCTGCGGGACTGGCTGGCCACCTCGGGGATACGTCCCGAGAAGCCGGTACGGCTCGTCTAACGGGAGCTCGGCCTTCCACTTCAGGTCAATTCGCAACGACTAGTGACCGAGCCCGTGCGTTATGTGATGTGCTGGGAGCGACCACGCACCTGGCAAAGGCGTGCGACATACGACAGCACTGCCGAGCACTGCGAGCACCGCGTGCACCACTGAGCACAGCGAGCACTACCGAGCACCGTGAGCACCACCGAGACAGGACGACACGGGGGCTGAGGGAGGGGAGCGACCATGGCCTCGGAGCACATTCGCCGCTGGGAGTCCGGAGCGCTCGCACACGCCGTCACCGACCCCTTCGGCCAGGGCCCGGTGCCCTGGCTGCGCGGCAGTGAGACGTACTTCGACGACACCGGTCATGTCGTGCCCTGGTACGTCGACCCGAGCCCGCAGCAGCTCGCAGGCGACAGGCGCCGGGTGCCCGCGCAGCGTTCGGGCGGCACCGGACCCCGCTCGGCCGACGACGTGCACCGCCAGATCAAGGGCTTCACCTCCACCGGCGCGGTCGCGCCGGGCCAGGCGATCGACTTCCACATCACGGTCGACCCGCCGCAGGAGTTCAGCGTCGACATCTACCGCATCGGCCACTACGGCGGCGACGGTGCCGCCCAGATCACCACCAGCCCGCGCCTGTCCGGCATCGTCCAGCCGCCGCCGCTCGCCGCCGACCGTACGGTCTCCTGCCACCACTGGTGGCTGTCCTGGCGGCTGCAGGTGCCCCCGCACTGGCACATCGGCGCCTATGTGGCCGTCCTCACCACCGCCGACGGCTACCGCTCCCATGTGCCGTTCACGGTCCGCGACGACCACCCCGCCGACCTGCTCCTGCTGCTGCCGGACATCACCTGGCAGGCGTACAACCTGTATCCGGAGGACGGCCGCACCGGCGCCAGCCTCTATCACGCCTGGGACGAGAAGGGCCGGCTGCTCGGCGAGGCCGACGCGGCGACCACGGTCTCCTTCGACCGCCCCTACGCGGGCGCGGGGCTGCCCCTGCACGTCGGCCACGCCTACGACTTCATCCGCTGGGCCGAGCGCTACGGCTATGACCTCGCCTATGCCGACGCCCGCGATCTGCACGCCGGCCGGGTCGACCCCGGCCGCTACCGGGGCCTGGTCTTCCCCGGCCACGACGAGTACTGGTCGGTGCCGATGCGCCGGGCCGTCGAGGACGCCCGCGACCGAGGCACCTCGCTGGTCTTCCTCTCCGCCAACACCATGTACTGGCAGGTGGATCTGGGCCCGTCCCCGTCCGGCGTCCCGGACCGGCTGCTGACCTGCCGCAAGCGCAAGGGCCCCGGAAAGCCGGTGCTGTGGCGCGAGATCGACCGGCCCGAGCAACAGGTGGTCGGCATCCAGTACGCGGGCCGGGTGCCCGAACCGCACCCGCTGATCGTCCGCAACGGCGGCCACTGGCTGTGGGAGTCGACCGGCGCGCACGAGGGCGACGAGATCGAGGGCCTGGTCGCCGGCGAGGCCGACCGGTACTTCCCGCGCACCGCGCTGCCCGCGCACGAGGAGCGCATCCTGCTCGCCCACTCCCCCTACACCGACACCGAGGGCGCCCTCCGCCACCAGGAGACCTCGCTCTATCGCGCCCCCTCCGGCGCCTGGGTCTTCGCCGCCGGTACCTTCGCCTGGTCCCCGGCGCTGGACCGCCCCGGCCATGTGGACCCCCGTATCCAGCGCGCCACGGCGAACCTGCTGGACCGCATCTGCAAACGCGACTGAGCCACGGCGACCGTTCCCCGACCGCTCGTCACCGACCCCTGTCCGAAACCGATCCTTCCGATAAGGGAGAATCGAGGGCACTTGGACAGAACCACGGGGAGGAACCGTGTCCGGATTCGTAGAAAAGCCCGAGCCGATCCAGGTTCCGGGCCTGGTGCACCTGCACACCGGAAAGGTGCGCGAGCTGTACCAGAACGAGGCGGGCGACCTCGTGATGGTCGCCAGCGACCGCATGTCCGCCTACGACTGGGTGCTGCCCACGGAGATCCCCGACAAGGGCCGCGTCCTCACCCAGCTCTCCCTGTGGTGGTTCGACCAGCTGCGGGATCTGGTCCCGAACCACGTCATCAGCACCGAGGTCCCCGAGGGCGCCCCCGCCGACTGGGCGGGCCGCACGCTGGTCTGCCGGTCCCTGAAGATGGTGCCGGTCGAGTGCGTGGCGCGCGGCTATCTCACCGGCTCGGGCCTGCTGGAGTACAACGAGTCCCGTACGGTCTGCGGCCTCGCCCTCCCCGAAGGCCTCGTCGACGGCTCGGAACTCCCCGCCCCGATCTTCACCCCGGCCACCAAGGCCGAGGTCGGCGAGCACGATGAGAACGTCTCCTACGAGGAGGTCGCCCGCCAGGTCGGCGCCGAGACCGCCGCCCAACTCCGCCAGGCCACCCTCGCCGTGTACGCGCGCGCCCGGGACATCGCCCGGGACCGGGGGATCATCCTGGCGGACACCAAGTTCGAGTTCGGCTTCGACGGGGACACGCTCGTCCTCGCCGACGAGGTCCTCACCCCGGACTCCTCCCGTTTCTGGCCGGCCGACCTGTGGGAGCCGGGCCGCGCCCAGCCGTCGTACGACAAGCAGTTCGTCCGGGACTGGCTGACCTCGGCGGCCTCGGGCTGGGACCGCAGGAGCGAGCAGCCCCCGCCGGCGCTGCCGGACGACGTCGTCCAGCAGACCCGGCAGAAGTACGTGGAGGCGTACGAGCACCTGACGGGCCTGAGCTGGAGCTAGCGACACGAAAAGACCCCGGTCCAGTGGACCGGGGTCTTTTTCATGGAGCGGACGACGAGGCTCGAACTCGCGACCTCAACCTTGGCAAGGTTGCGCTCTACCAACTGAGCTACGTCCGCGTTGCGCCGTGGCGCGAGAGCAACTATACCCAACCTCGCTCGCGAGCGAGACGCACTGCCGTATGACGGTTCTCGGCGCCGAGCTTCGTGACGGCCGACGAGAGGTAGTTCCGCACGGTCCCCGGCGACAGCGCGGCCCGTTCGGCGATCTCCGTGACCGGCGCCCCGTCGGCCGCCATCTCCAGCACCTCGGCCTCCCGCGCGGTCAGCGGGGAGTCCCCGGCGGAGATCGCGTCGGCGGCCAACTCCGGGTCGACGTAACGGTTTCCGGCGTGCACGGTACGGATGATCTCGGCGAGCCGCTGGGCACTGACGGTCTTCGGGACGAACCCGCGCACACCGGCCGCGAGCGCCCGTTTCAGATGGCCGGGCCGCCCATGACCGGTGACGATCAGCACCTGGCAGCCGGGCAGTTCGGCGCGCAGGGTTGTGGCGACCTTCACACCGTCGGCCCCCGGCATCTGGAGATCCAGCACGGCCACATCGGGTTCATGGGCCCGTGCCATCGCCAGCGCCTCGGGCCCGCTTGCCGCCTCGGCGACCACGAGAAGATCGTCCTCCAGCGAGAGCAGCGCGGCCAGCGCGCCCCGGATCAGATGCTCGTCGTCGGCGAGCAACAGCCGTACCGGAGTGCTCATGATGTGACTCCACTCACTTTCTCCCCCAGTGGCACCTCGGCCACCAACCGGAACCGGTCACCGGCGACGGCTCCCGCCTTCAGCGTCCCGGCCACGACGGCCAGCCGTTCCCGCAGCCCGGCGAGTCCGGAACCCCCACCCCCGTCGGGGGTTCCGGACACGCCGTCGTTCTCCACCGTCAGCACCACACGCCCCTCAAGCACCCGCAGACACAGCGTGCAGCGTCCGGCATCCCCGTGCCGCAGCACATTGGTGGTGGCCTCGCGCACCACCCAGCCGAGCGCGGACTGCACGTCGGCGGGCAGCCCCGCGCTCTCCGCGCTGACCTCGCACGCGATCCCGGCGGCCGTCAACACGCCCTGCGCGCCGGTGAGTTCGGACCCGAGGTCGGCCTCCCGGTAGCCGCGTACGACGGCCCGCACCTCGCGCTGGGACTCCTGCGCGATGCGCTGCACCTCGATCATCTGCTCCACGGCCTCCGGCCGCCCGCGCCGGGCCAGTTGCACCGCCAGCTCGCTCTTGAGCGAGATCACGGACAGGTTCCGGCCCAGCACGTCGTGCAGATCCCGGCCGAACCGCAGCCGTTCCTCGGCGACGGCGAGCCGGGCCTCCACCTCTCGACCCCGCTCGGCCTCCCACAGCACGGAGAGCGTCCAGGCGCCGCAGCGGCCCGCGAGCAGCGCGAAGACCGCCTGGAAGACGGCCATCGCCGCGGTCGCCACCAGGCCGGGGGCGTCGTGATCGGCGAGCCCGACGGCCGCCGTGAGCAGGACCGTGAACCCCGCCGACCGGCGCAGGAACACCCCGACCGGCGCCGTGAGCCCGTACAGCAGCCCGAACGGCAGCACGACGCCGCCGATCGTGAACCGGACCGTCATCGGAGTGGCCGCGTCCGTCGCGGCGAGAGCCACGATCAGCCCCAGCGCGATCCCCAGCAGGACGGCCGGTGCGCGGTGCGTGCCGGCCGGCATCCTGGCGCGCCCGAGGTAGTGGTCGAGCACGGTCCTGGTGCGCCGGTTCGCGAGGACGCTCTGCAGGATCCCGACGAGGACGAGGAGGGCGCCCAGGACCAGTGCCGCTGGCCTGTGGGCGATCCCGCCGGCCAGCGGCAGCAGCAGCCAGCAGCCCAGGATGAGCCAGATCGTGCAGTGCCAGGTGAGGACGCTGGTCAGCTCGACCCGCTCGGCCTTGCTGCGCTCCCCCCAGTGCCGCTGCTGCCACCGCCGTATCCGGCCCACCATGTGTTCCCCCGTGCCTCACGTACCTCAAGTGCCTCAGCGCCGCGGCTCCCAGCGGAACCACCGTCGTACAGCAAACACGGCCAGGATCGTCCAGGCCAACGCTGTCGTCAGGGCGCCCAGTGCCTCGTACCCGCTCAAGTGGCCGGTCCAGCCGCCGCGGACGAGCCGGATCGCCGGGGACAGCGGGAGCAGTTCGCAGACGCCGGCCAGCTTGTCCGGCATGACCTCCGTGGGGAACGTGATCCCGGAGCCGAGCATCGACAGGAACATCAGCGGCAGCGCGGTCACCTGGGCGCTCTCCACGGTCCGGGTGAAGGACGCGGTGAGCGCGGCGAGCGCGGCACTGACCAGGTAACCGGCCACCAGCCCGGGCAGGATCAGATACGGCGCCCTGGGCGTACCGAGGTGCAGCAGGGCCGCGCATCCGACGCACAGCACCAGCGCCTGGGCCAGGCCGATGACGAGCGCGGGCAGCGCGGTGCCGGTGAGGATCTCCGCGTCGGACAGCTCACCGGTGCGCAGCCGTTTGAGGACGAGTTCCTCGCGGCGGGCGACGAAGGCGTTGACCAGCGAGGTGTACACGGCGAAGAGGAAGGAGAACCCGATCGCGGCCGTCAGCAGGGTGGTGCCGAGCGTCAGCCCCTGCTTCTTCAGATCCAGCTGGTCCATGGCCGGCCGCACGCTGAACGGCAGCAGGAGCGGCACGGCCAGCGCGGTGAAGACGACCCCGCGGTTGCGGCCGAGCAGGGTGAGTTCGGCCCGCCCCAGCGCCCACAGCCGCCGGCCCGCCGACGTCCCCCCGCCGCGCTCGGCCCCCCGAACCCCGCTCACCGCACGGCTCTTGGTCCCCACTCCGGCCCCGCTCATGCCGCCACCCCTTGTGCCTGTGCCTGTGCCTGTTCGCGTGCGATTCCCAGGAACGCCTCCTCCAGGGAGGCGGAGCGCACGTCCAGGCCGCGCAGTTCGACTCCGGTCCGCTCGGCCCAGGTCAGTACGCCGGTCGCGGTCCGCTGCAGCTGGTTCGTCCGCAGCCGTACGACCCTGCCGTCGCTCTCGTGGCCGCAGACACCGAGGTCGGCCAGCGGCGGAAGGTCGCCGAGGAAGTAGCCGTCGGGCAGTTCGAAGGACATCCGGGACGGCCGGCCCGCGGTGACCTCGGCCGGAGTTCCGGAGACGGCGATACGGCCCTCGTGCAGGATGGCGAGCCGGTCGGCGAGACCCTCGGCCTCCTCCAGGTAGTGCGTGGTGAGCAGCACGGTCGTGCCCGCGTCGCGCAGGGCACGCACCAACTCCCAGGTGTCCCGGCGGCCTTCCGCGTCGAGCCCGGTCGTCGGCTCGTCGAGGAAGAGCACCTCGGGGTCGCCGAGCAGGGCGAGCGCCAGATCGAGCCGGCGCCGCTCGCCGCCGGACAGCTGCTTGACCCGCACCTCGTGCCGGCCCGCGAGCCCGACCAGCTCCAGTACGTCCGCCTCGGGCCGGACCCCGCTGGTGCATCCGGCCCACATCCGGGCGGTCTCGGCGACGGTCAGCTCGGCCGGGAAGCCGCCCTCCTGCAGCATCACTCCGGTGCGGGGCCGTACGGCGGCCCGTTCGCGGTAGGGGTCGTGGCCGAGGATCCGGATCCGGCCCTCGGCCGGTGCGGCGAGGCCCTCGAGCAGTTCGACCGTCGACGTCTTGCCCGCTCCGTTCGTGCCGAGCAGGGCGAAGATCTCCCCGCGCGCCACGGAGAAGCTGATTCCGCGTACGGCCTCGAACCCGCCCCCGTAGACACGCCTGAGATCGGTGACCTCAATCACGTCTTCGTGTTCGTCGTAGTGCATGAACCCAGCGTCCCGGCGGCCGGAGCGGGTCGACAGTGCGCGATGTCATCGCTCGGCATGACAAATGTCAGAGAAGGGCGGGGAACACGAAAAGACCCCGGTCCAGTGGACCGGGGTCTCTTTCATGGAGCGGACGACGAGGCTCGAACTCGCGACCTCAACCTTGGCAAGGTTGCGCTCTACCAACTGAGCTACGTCCGCACTGCCCCCGACCGGCTCCCACCGATCGGTGCGAGCACCAGCCTACCTGATCCACAACAGTGGTTCTGACCGGTGCCAGAGCGGGTGACAGGAATCGCACACTGCGCCTTCCCCCTGGAAGGGGGATGTTCTGCTACTGAACTACACCCGCATGGTCCTCAGGGCTTTGGCCCTTTCGGCCTCGCCCCTCGGCGTGTCCCAGACACTAGCTGATCAGCAGGGGGGTAGCGCAAGTCGGCTCCCGCGAGACCCCGCAGTCACCCGCCGGCGGCCAAGTGCACGGCCCTCAGGGCCCGCTGACGGACCCTGAGGACTGCCCCTTCGCGGGCTTCACTGCGCGGCGCCGAAGGCCTCGTAGACCTTCTTGGGGATGCGGCCGCGGGCCGGGACGTCCATCTTGTTGGCCTGGGCCCAGGCGCGGACGGCCGCCGGGTCGGGGGCGACCTCGGTCTGCTTGTACGCCTTGCCGGACCGCGACCGCTTGCGGCCGGCCTCGACGTAGGGCGCGAGCGCCTTGCGCAGTTTCTTGGCGTTGGTTTCGTTCAGGTCGATCTCGTACGACTTGCCGTCGAGTCCGAAGGCGATCGTTTCCGCCGCTTCCGAGCCGTCGATGTCGTCAAAGAGAGTGACCACGACCTTTTGCGCCACGAATATCGGTCCCTTCGTGCGGCACGTCGATACAGCTCACGGCGATGACGTGCCGAGTATCGGCTATTGCCAATTCATTTGTACAGTGCCCGGCAATGCAAAGTGAAGCCCGACTAAATCCGCCCGCGTGTCCGAACACAATAGGTGGACCGGGCGGACCGTCGAACTTTCCCAGAACTTTTCATGGCCGCACGGCTTCGACACCGGATCGTGACGCGCCTCACGTACTTTCCTCCAACTCTACCCGCGTAGAAATTTTGTGCGGGTAGTCTGAAGGAACCTGCTCAGCACCACACACCGGGAGTGCCAGTGGCACGCGTCGTAGTCGACGTCATGCTCAAGCCGGAGATCCTCGACCCCCAGGGCCAGGCGGTCCAGCGTGCGCTGCCGCGCCTGGGTTTCGAAGGGATCTCCGACGTACGTCAGGGAAAGCGTTTCGAACTTCAGGTTGACGGGCCGGTCGACTCGGCCACGCTCGCCCGGATCCACGATCTTGCGGAATCCTTCCTCGCCAACACCGTGATCGAGGACTTCACCGTCAGGGTGGAAGAGGCGGCGGAAGTCGCGGAGGCGGCCAAGTGACCGCTCGTATTGGCGTCGTCACTTTCCCGGGCAGCCTCGACGACCGGGACACCCGGCGCGCGATCCGTCTCGCCGGTGCCGAACCGGTCGCCCTGTGGCACAAGGACAAGGACCTCCACCAGGTCGACGCGGTCGTCCTCCCCGGCGGTTTCTCCTACGGTGACTATCTGCGCGCCGGTGCCATCTCCCGGTTCTCGCCGGTGATGGAGACGGTCATCGAGCAGGCGAAGGCCGGCCTTCCGGTCCTCGGTATCTGCAACGGCTTCCAGGTCCTCACCGAGGCCCATCTCCTCCCGGGCGCGATGCTCGGCAACGACCACCTTCACTTCATCTGCCGCGACCAGAAGCTGCGGGTGGAGAACGCGGAGACCGCCTGGACCGGTGACTACCGCGCCGGCCAGGAGATCCACATTCCGCTGAAGAACATGGACGGCCGGTACGTCGCCGACGAGTACACGCTCGACAAGCTGGAGGCGGAGGGCCGCGTCGTCTTCCGCTACGTGGCCCGCGACGGAGTCGCCGGTGAACGCGGCAACCCGAACGGCTCGCTGCGTGACATCGCAGGCATCACCAACGAGGCCGGCAATGTCGTGGGCCTCATGCCGCACCCGGAGCACGCCGTAGAGCCGCTGATCGGTACGGGCCGTACCGACGGCCTCCCCTTCTTCACCTCGATCCTCAAGAAGCTGGTCAACGCATGAGCCGGACGCCTCTGGACACGGTCGAGCACGCGGCCGCGACCCCCGACGTCGAGCTGCCCTGGGCCGAACTCGGTCTGAAGAAGGACGAGTACGAACGGGTGGTGGAGATCCTCGGCCGCCGCCCGACCGGCGCCGAGCTCGCCATGTACTCGGTCATGTGGTCCGAGCACTGCTCGTACAAGTCCTCCAAGGTCCATCTGCGCCAGTTCGGCGAGAAGGCGCCCCAGTCGGACGCCCTGCTCGTCGGCATCGGCGAGAACGCGGGCGTGGTGGACGTCGGCCAGGGCTACGCGGTCACCTTCAAGGTCGAGTCGCACAACCACCCGTCGTACGTCGAGCCCTACCAGGGCGCGGCCACGGGTGTCGGCGGCATCGTCCGCGACATCATCGCGATGGGCGCGCGCCCGGTCGCGGTGGTCGACCCGCTGCGGTTCGGCGCCGCCGACCACCCCGACACCAAGCGCGTCCTGCCCGGCGTCGTCGCCGGCATCGGCGGCTACGGCAACTGCCTGGGCCTGCCCAACATCGGCGGCGAGGTCGTCTTCGACTCCTGCTACCAGGGAAACCCGCTGGTCAACGCCGGTGCCATCGGTGTGATGCGGCACGAGGACATCCACCTCGCCAAGGCCTCCGGCACGGGCAACAAGGTCATCCTGTACGGCGCCCGGACCGGCGGCGACGGCATTGGCGGCGCCTCGATCCTCGCCTCGGAGACCTTCGACGACGCGAAGCCCTCCAAGCGCCCGGCCGTCCAGGTCGGCGACCCCTTCCAGGAGAAGCTCCTCATCGAGTGCACCCTGGAGGCCTTCCGCGAGAAGCTGGTCGTCGGCATCCAGGACCTCGGCGCGGCCGGCCTGTCCTGCGCCACGTCCGAGCTGGCTTCGAACGGCTCCGGTGGTATGCGCGTCACCCTGGACGACGTACCCCTGCGCGACTCGACTCTGTCTCCCGAGGAGATCCTCATGAGCGAGTCGCAGGAACGCATGTGCGCGGTGGTCGAGCCGGAGAAGGTCGACCGCTTCCTGGAGATCTGTGCCAAGTGGGACGTCATCGCGACGGTCATCGGCGAGGTCACCGACGGCGACCGCCTGGAGATCTACTGGCACGGCGGCAAGATCGTCGATGTCGACCCGCGCACGGTGGCCCACGAGGGCCCGGTCTACGAGCGCCCCTACGCCCGCCCGGACTGGCAGGACACCCTCCAGGCCGACGACGCGAACAAGCTGGAGCGCCCGGCCACCTCGGAGGATCTGCGCGACCAGGTCCTGAAGCTGGTGGCCTCCCCCAACCAGGCCTCCAAGAAGTGGATCACCCAGCAGTACGACCACTTCGTGCAGGGCAACACGGTGCTGGCCCAGCCCGAGGACTCGGGCATGATCCGCATCGATGAGTCGAGTGGCCTCGGCGTCGCCATCGCCACGGACGGCAACGGCCGGTACGCCAAGCTGGACCCGTACGCGGGCGCCCAGCTGGCGCTGGCGGAGGCCTACCGGAACGTGGCGACGACGGGTGCCAAGCCGCTCGCCGTGTCGGACTGCCTGAACTTCGGCTCGCCCGAAGACCCGGCGGTGATGTGGCAGTTCGCGGAGGCGGTACGCGGTCTGGCGGACGCCTGCCGGCAGCTGGGCACGCCGGTCACGGGCGGCAACGTCTCGCTCTACAACCAGACGGGCGAGGCGGCCATCCACCCGACGCCGGTCGTGGCCGTCCTCGGCGTCATCGACGACGTGGCCCGCCGCACCCCGGTCGCCTTCCAGGAGGAGGGCCAGCTGATCTACCTCCTCGGCGACACCCGCGAGGAGTTCGGCGGCTCGGCCTGGTCCCAGGTGGTCCACGACCACCTCGGTGGTCTGCCTCCGCAGGTCGACCTGGAGCGCGAGCGGCTGCTGGCCGAGATCCTGATCTCCGCCTCCCGCGACGGCATGATCGACTCCGCGCACGACCTGTCCGACGGCGGCCTGGTGCAGGCGGTCGTGGAGTCCGCGCTGCTCGGCGGCAAGGGCGCCCGGCTGGTCGTACCGGACGGGCTGGACGCGTTCACCTTCCTGTTCTCCGAGTCGGCCGGGCGCGCGATCGTCGCCGT
The DNA here is from genome assembly GCF_001953885.1 of Streptomyces sp. IMTB 2501. Lineage (GTDB taxonomy): Bacteria > Actinomycetota > Actinomycetes > Streptomycetales > Streptomycetaceae > Streptomyces. The sequence goes on from NZ_MQUS01000011.1 coordinate 219,204, forward strand.
GCCGCGCTCGGAGGAGGTCCGCTTCAACGACATGTGCGGTGCGCGGGGCCTGCCGGTCACCCGCATCGGTGTCGTCGACGGTGACGCGGTGGAGATCCAGGGCGAGTTCGCGCTCACGCTGGAGGAGCTGCGGAAGGCGCACGAGGAGACCATTCCGGCGCTGCTGGCGTAGTCCCTACGGCATTGACGGCCCCGCCTGTTCAGACAGGCGGGGCCGTTTCATGTGCCGGTCCGCCGGGTTCCGCAGCGACGAGCGGGCCAACGGCCATGTCTTGCCAGGATGGATGCACCCGGCCCCGCGCTCACACCCCGTCGCGGAGACGGGCGTGCTGATGGAGCGGGCCCGCGTGGCCTCGTAGCGCGGTGACCGGGGCATGGCCGGCGTCCCGGCGGGACCGGCGACCCGATGCTCGCCGTGTTCGCCGCCGCCACCCTGAGCGCGGCCCGCACCGCCCTGGTCGAGGAACATTGCCGCCGGCCGGCGCCCGGAGCCGGTCGCGGCCGACGCCGTCGAGCGGGCTCACCGCGCTGTCGGCCTGGTGGAAAACGGTCTGAAGGGCGACGCCGTGAAGGCATAGGCTCACCGCCATGCCCCCGGCCAAGAAGCGCGCCCGCAGCTACGACCCCGCCAAGACCCGCGCCGCTGTTCTCGCCCAGCTCGGCCATGTGCGGGAGGCCGTCCGTGGCCTCGGCCCCGAGCAGCTCGCCCGGCCCACGCGGCTCGGCGAGTGGGCCGTACGGGACCTGATCGCGCACATCGGCATGGCGGTCACCGCCGTGCACCGCGCCCTGGACCGGCCGGCCCCGCCGAAGCAGGACGTGACGGTCGTCCAGTGGCCCTTCGCCACGGCCGCGAGCGCCTCGGCCATCGACGAGTTCACCCGTGGCCTCGCCGCGGACCAGCCCGACCTCGGCGCCTATCTCGCGGACGTCGACGCGTCCCTGCGCGCCCTCCTCGCCGAGCACCCCGGCGGCCGACTCCTGGAGACCAACGCGGGCGCGCTGCCCCTGGACGACTACCTGGTCACCCGCGCCGTCGAACTCGTCGTCCACACCGACGACCTCAACGCCGCCGTGCCCGGCCTTCAGGTGCCGTACGACCGCCAGGCCCTGGCCGCCGCCACCCGGCTGCTCGCCGACGCCCTCGCCGCGAAGGCGCCCGGCGGTTCCACCGAGGTGCGCGTGCCGCCGTACGCCGTCGTGCAGTGCGTCGAGGGGCCCCGGCACACCCGCGGCACCCCGCCCAACGTCGTCGAGACCGACCCGCTGACCTGGATCCGCCTCGCCACAGGGCGCGTGAGCTGGAAGGACGCCGTGGAGGAGGCCAAGGTGAGCGCCAGCGGGGAGCGGGCGGACATCGGGGGGCTGCTGCCGCTGATGTCGTAGCGAACCGGTCGCGGCGGACCGGTAGCGGAACCAGCTGTACCGCCGGGCCGTCGAACCGGCATGAACCGGCACAAGCAGCGCATGTTCCTGACGGTGGCCGCCACGCTCGTCCCGCTCACGGTGGCCTGTGGCACCGGAAAGGCGGACAGTGGACCGGTGAGCGTCCCACAGCCCGTGACCGGCGTCGACTGGCGGGTCGACAGCCTCACCGTCGCCGGTACGACCCGGCACGCGCCCACCGCCGCCCACCTCCGCATCGGCGAGGACGGCACCGCGGCCGGAAACCTCGGCTGCAACCAGTTCAGCGCCCGGGCCACGGTCCACGGCGACCACATCACCTTCGGCGCCCTGCGCACGACCAGGATGGCCTGCGGCCCGGACCGGATGGCCTTCGAGCGCGCCCTCTCCCGCGCCCTGACCACCGGCACGCTCGTCGCCAAGACCGACGACGGGAAGCTGACGCTCACCGACGGCGCCGGCGACCGTATCCAGCTCAGCCGCAGCACCGAATGACCACGCGTCGCGCGCTCGGACGATCACGTGCGGCACGCCCGGTGATCACCCGCCGTACGCCCGATCGATGTGCGACGCCTCACTCGGGCACCCCGTGAACCGGGCCGCGACCGCCGCACCACGGGCCCGCCCGAGAACCCAAAACACCTTGGCTGACCAGTGCAAACGAGGAAACCGACAACAAGATCGGCACGAGGTGGTCCGTTAGAGACGCGTATCCCCAATTCGGACCAGTGGTCGACCTCGCCTACACTCGGTGCCGTGCCACGTGGTGACGGTCGACTCAATCACGATCTGCTTCCCGGCGAGAAGGGCCCCCAGGACGCTTGCGGCGTCTTCGGCGTCTGGGCTCCGGGTGAAGAGGTCGCAAAGCTCACGTACTTCGGGCTCTACGCCCTCCAGCACCGGGGCCAGGAATCCGCGGGAATCGCGGTCAGCAACGGCTCCCAGATCCTCGTCTTCAAGGACATGGGCCTGGTCTCCCAGGTCTTCGACGAGACCTCGCTCGGTTCGCTCCAGGGTCATATCGCGGTCGGACACGCCCGCTACTCGACCACCGGAGCCTCCGTGTGGGAGAACGCCCAGCCGACGTTCCGTGCCACCGCGCACGGCTCGATCGCGCTCGGCCACAACGGCAACCTGGTCAACACGGCCCAGCTCGCCGAGATGGTCGCCGAGCTGCCGAACGACAACAACAGCCGCTCCAGCCGGGTCGCGGCCACCAATGACACCGACCTGCTGACGGCCCTGCTGGCCGCCCAGGTCGACGCAGACGGCAAGCCGCTGACCATCGAGGAGGCCGCCCACGCGGTGCTCCCGAAGGTGCGCGGCGCCTTCTCCCTCGTCTTCATGGACGAGCACACCCTCTACGCGGCCCGTGACCCGCAGGGCATCCGCCCGCTGGTCCTCGGCCGCCTGGAGCGCGGCTGGGTGGTCGCCTCCGAGACCGCCGCCCTGGACATCTGCGGCGCGAGCTTCGTGCGGGAGATCGAGCCGGGCGAGTTCGTCGCCGTCGACGAGAACGGCCTGCGCAGCTCCCGATTCGCAGAAGCGAAGCCCAAGGGCTGTGTCTTCGAGTATGTGTACCTGGCCCGCCCGGACACCGACATCGCCGGCCGGAACGTGTACCTCTCCCGCGTGGAGATGGGCCGCCGGCTCGCCAAGGAGGCCCCGGTCGAGGCCGACCTGGTGATAGCCACCCCGGAATCCGGCACCCCGGCCGCCATCGGCTACGCGGAGGCCTCCGGCATCCCCTTCGGCGCGGGCCTGGTGAAGAACGCCTACGTCGGCCGGACCTTCATCCAGCCCTCGCAGACCATCCGCCAGCTCGGCATCCGCCTGAAGCTGAACCCGCTGAAGGAAGTCATCAAGGGCAAGCGCCTGGTCGTCGTCGACGACTCGATCGTGCGCGGCAACACACAGCGGGCCCTGGTGCGGATGCTGCGCGAGGCCGGCGCGGCCGAGGTCCACATCCGGATCTCCTCTCCCCCGGTGAAGTGGCCCTGCTTCTTCGGCATCGACTTCGCCACGCGCGCGGAGCTGATCGCCAACGGCATGACCATCGAGGAGATCGGCACCAGCCTCGGCGCCGATTCGCTCGCGTACATCTCCATCGACGGCATGATCGAGGCGACCACCATCGCCAAGCCGAACCTGTGCCGCGCCTGCTTCGACGGCGAGTACCCGATGGAGCTGCCGGACCCCGAGCTGCTCGGCAAGCAGCTGCTGGAGACCGAGCTCGCCGCCGGTCCCGCCGCCACGGCCGCGGCCGACGCGATCCGTCGCCCGTAAGCCTCGTAGAAACCAACCCGAAAGATCCCAGGCAATGTCTGAGAGCCGTTCCACCGGTGCTTCCTACGCGGCTGCCGGAGTCGACATCGAGGCGGGCGACCGCGCCGTAGAGCTGATGAAGGAGTGGGTGAAGAAGACCCAGCGCCCCGAGGTACTCGGCGGCCTCGGCGGCTTCGCCGGACTCTTCGACGCCTCCGCCCTCAAGCGCTACGAGCGCCCGCTGCTCGCCTCCGCCACGGACGGCGTCGGCACGAAGGTCGACATCGCCCGCCGTATGGGCGTCTACGACACCATCGGCCACGACCTGGTCGCCATGGTCATGGACGACATCGTGGTGTGCGGTGCCGAGCCGCTGTTCATGACGGACTACATCTGCGTCGGCAAGGTCCACCCCGAGCGCGTCGCGGCCATCGTGAAGGGCATCGCGGAGGGCTGTGTGCTCGCCGGGTGTGCTCTGGTGGGCGGCGAGACGGCCGAGCACCCGGGCCTGCTGGGCGCGGACGACTTCGACGTCGCCGGTGCCGGCACGGGCGTCGTGGAGGCCGACCGGCTGCTCGGCGCGGATCGCATCCGTAAGGGTGACGCGGTGATCGCCATGGCGTCCTCCGGGCTTCACTCGAACGGGTACTCCCTGGTCCGGCACGTCCTGCTGGACCGCGCCGGCCTCGCCCTGGAGGCGGAGGTCGCCGAGCTGGGCCGCAGCCTCGGTGAGGAGCTGCTGGAGCCCACGAAGATCTACTCGCTGGACTGTCTGGCACTGACCCGCACCACCGAGGTGCACGCGTTCTCGCACATCACCGGCGGCGGCCTCGCGGCCAACCTGGCCCGGGTGATCCCGGACGCGCTGCACGCCACGGTCGACCGCTCCACCTGGACCCCGGGCGCGATCTTCGACCTGGTCGGCCGGACCGGGAGCGTCGAGGGCCTGGAGCTGGAGAAGACCCTCAACATGGGCGTCGGCATGATGGCGATCGTCCCCGCGGAGTCCACCGAGGTGGCGCTCGCGACCCTGGCCGACCGCGGTGTCGAGGCATGGGTGGCCGGCGAGATCACGGACCGGGGCACGAAGGAGACCGGCGCCGAGCTGGTCGGGGACTACTCCGCCTGATCCGACGGGCGGTGACCGCGCGGACAGCACAGAAACCGGTCGGTGGCTCTGCCACCGACCGGACTGGTCACTGCAAGGTCAAGCGCCGCGACGGTGCTGTTGGTGAGGATCCTTGTCGTCCTCTTCCTCGTCGTCGTCCTCGTAGAGGTCGGCATAACGAGAGTAGAGATCGTCCTCGTCGTTCTCATCGTCCTCGAACGGCTCGCCGTTCGGCGGCTGGCTCGAAGTCGATGCGCCCAGTTCACTGGCCAGACGTGACAGGTCAGTCCCACCGCTGTTGTACTTCAGCTGGCGGGCGACCTTTGTCTGCTTGGCCTTGGCCCGGCCGCGCCCCATGGCTCGACCCCCTCGGTGACAGGGGCTCAACGGCCCCAGAGTCTGACACGCGTTCATGATCCGGAACGGACCCTCCGTGGAGAGGCCGGTCCGTAGGGCTTCCACGGTACCTGAGCCCGCGCCCATACGGTACGTCGCCCGCACCACGCGCGTGTGCACAGGACCTTCGAGGCGCCCTGTCCTCGCTGGTCAATGGCGATTTTAACCACTTATCGGGGAACGACCCGCCGGTGGAAGTGAGAGTTCTCTCTAAGTTCCCGCCGACGGGTACCGCTCACGTGTGCGATCGGGTCAGTGTGCGGTGCGTTCCGCGCGGGCCTCGGCCATCCGCTGCTCGGCGATCCGGTCGGCCGCGGCGGCCGGCGGAATCCCGTCTTCCTTCGCACGTGCGAATATGGCCAGCGTGGTGTCGAAGATCTTCGCCGCCTTCGCCCTGCACCGGTCGAAGTCGAACCCGTGCAGCTCGTCGGCCACCTGGATGACCCCGCCGGCGTTCACCACGTAGTCCGGCGCGTACAGGATGCCGCGGTCGGCGAGGTCCTTCTCCACACCCGGGTGCGCGAGCTGGTTGTTGGCCGCGCCGCACACCACCTTGGCGGTGAGTACCGGGACGGAGTCGTCGTTCAGCGCGCCGCCGAGCGCGCAGGGGGCGTAGATGTCCAGCCCCTCCACCCGGATCAGGGCCTCGGTGTCGGCGACCGCCGTCACGCCCGCCGGGTACTGTTCGAGGATCCGCTGGACGGCGTCCGTGCGTACGTCCGTGACGACGACCTCGGCGCCCTCGTCCCGCAGGTGCTTCACCAGGTGGTGGCCGACCTTGCCGACGCCCGCGATGCCGACCCTGCGGCCGCGCAGCGAGGGGTCGCCCCACAGGTGCTGGGCGGAGGCGCGCATGCCCTGGTAGACGCCGAAGGCGGTGAGCACGGAGGAGTCGCCGGCGCCGCCGTTCTCGGGGGAGCGGCCGGTGGTCCAGCGGCACTCGCGGGCCACGACGTCCATGTCGGCGACGTAGGTGCCGACGTCGCACGCGGTGACGTAGCGCCCGCCGAGCGAGGCGACCATCCGGCCGTAGGCGAGCAGCAGTTCCTCGGTCTTGTCGCGCTCCGGGTCGCCGATGATCACGGCCTTGCCCCCGCCGTGGTCCAGACCGGCCATGGCGTTCTTGTACGACATCCCGCGCGCGAGGTTGAGGGCGTCGGCGACGGCCTCGGCCTCGGTGGCGTACGGGTAGAAGCGCGTGCCGCCGAGGGCCGGACCCAGGGCGGTGGAGTGGATGGCGATCACGGCCTTGAGGCCGCTGGCGCGATCCTGGCAGAGCACGACCTGCTCGTGTCCTCCCTGGTCCGAGTGGAACAGGGTGTGCAGGACATCAGCAGGTGCGCCGGTTACGTCGGTCACTGTGGTGACTCCTGTGTAAATAGCGGCGAGTGGGGACGGACCCCGTACGGGTGGCGGGGCGCCGTGCCCTGAGCGTAGAGCCTCGGCCCGACCACCATCCGTGCAGTGTTCAGGATCACTCTCGCGCGCCGTTCGCGCACGCATGTCCGTGGGACGATTTGCAGTGGTTTTGCAGCGGTTTTCGAGCTGGGCCCGTTGGGGAGGGAGCAGGCGTGCCGAAGGTGTCCTCCGTGGTCGTCCCCTATGCCGCATACCTGCGCGTGTACGAGCCGCTGGGCGCCTTCCCGGAGCCGGAGCGCGGCCACTGGGCGCGTTACGCCCGCCGCCCCGACCGCCCCTCCTACCAGGACGAACTGCGGCGCTCCCTGGCCGACTTGCTGCCCACCCCGCCGGTCGCGGTGCCGGTGCACGAGAGCAGCGACGCCTTCGTGCTGGAGATCGACGGCGTGGTCTGTGTGTGCCCCTGGCGGACCCGGCTGCGCGGCTGGCAGGCGCTGGGCGAGCTGGCGGAGGAGCTGCCCGCGCCGGTCCTGGACGCGGTGCTGCCCCCGGTCGTACGCCGCCAGGCCGCCCAGGACTACGAGCGCTGGCTCGCCCGCAACCCCGACGCACGCCCGTGGATCCGGACGGCGACCTGGCAGGTGCCGCTGAACTGGTTCGTGCTGGTCTCCGACGAGGAGCGGCGGTACGAGAAGGGCACCGCCGAGGTGCCGCCGCTGCTGCGCTACCGCACGCCCATGGTGCAGGCCCGGCGACGGGTGGCGCGGGCGCTGCGCACGCTGAAGGACGCCGTCGAGGAGGGCCCGCTGAGCGACGGTCTGGTGGACGTCGGCCGCTGGCTGGAGGAGTTCCACCCGCGCTCGCTGGTGGAGCTGGACTACGGCGGTCTGGTGCATGTGCTGCCGGCCGGCGAGCTGGAGGGCGACCACTCGGCGGCGGACGTGGCCGACGGCGTCGAGGCGCTGCGCCGGGGCGACGGGGCGGCGGCCGGGGAGGCCTATGTGCGGCTCGTGGAGCGCTGGCGGGCGGTACGGGACCGGCGTTCCGCGAACTGACGCTCCCCAAACGGCGGAAAGTGACATACGTCACGGCTCGAACCGCGTCGAACGACGTACGGTCTACGGCACTTGACCCCGTGAGGGGACGTTGGTCCCGATCTGGACTTTTGTCTCAAGGGTGACGGACGGCACGTACACGGCCCTTGCGTCTCTTGCCGCCCCTCATGCCAAAATAGGACAAGGAGTCCGGGGAGGGCTCCTTCCGTCCAACTATGCTCCATCGTGGGCGGAATCTCGGCATTGCGCGCTTTGGGGGGTCTTGTGACTCCTGATCGTCCTGTGACTGATCGTCACAGTGGCGTGACTGTCCGCTATGGCATGGTCCATCGGCATCCGTCGCTGATGAACACCTGGGAGGGCAATTCCATCGGTTTGGCCGACGAGGCTGGACAGATGGTGTAGTTGTAGTGCCGAGGACAAGCCGTTCGTCCTATAACCGACTCGGCCCGCGTCCGCCATTTCGGGCAACGCGGGTCAAGGTGCAGAATTTAGAGGAAAGAACCGAGAAGGTTCGGTTCTCCCGAGGAGGCCGCTCATGACCGCTCGCACCCCTGATGCCGAGCCGCTGCTGACCCCGGCTGAGGTCGCCACGATGTTCCGCGTGGACCCGAAGACGGTCACGCGGTGGGCGAAGGCCGGCAAGCTCACTTCCATCCGCACGCTCGGCGGGCACCGCCGCTACCGCGAGGCCGAGGTCCGCGCTCTGCTCGCGGGCATCCCGCAGCAGCGCAGCGAGGCCTGAACAACTCCATAACCGGGCAAAACGGCTGGTCCCCCTACTTGCCGAGGCGCCCGGAACCCTAGCTCCAAGCGACGCGGGACCTGCCCCAACAGGGCCCACGCCCAAGCCGAAGAGAACGTTGTAGGCAGCGACACAGGGTGCGTCGTAGATCGCGCTGGACTCCGCCGGGTCCAGCGCGATCTTTTTTGTGCGCTGGTCGGGGGCGGGAGCGGGTCTCTGTGGGCGGCCTTGTCGGAGTCTGGGCAGGGCTGTCGGAACCGCTGTGTGTGACCTCTGAGGGAGGTGCAATTGCACATATTAAATTGACCACTTGTAGGGCAGGGGTAAGTTCCACCGTTTCAAAAACTCATGCGGTGACTCCCGTCACATGCCCCGCTGGTTGTTGCCGGTGGCATGTGTGCGCTAGTGGAGCGACCTGTTCCAGCGTGCCACGCCGGGTGGGCTGTTGGGACCGGCGTTGGTCACGCGCTGCGGGGACTTTCGTCCTCGACGTCCTCCTCGCCCGCCTCCCGGACCCGCGGGCCGGCGTCCATCGCCAGCCGCAGCAGGTGGTGGCAGATCGGGCAGTGGCGGGTCAGATGCCGGTAGGACGAGGCGGCCGACAGATGGGCCCGGAGCAGCGCCCGCGTCTCATGCCTGACCGATGCCGCCATGCCCCACCTCCGCGGACCGCACAGGGGAACGGTCCTGGTCCCTGGGTACCGACGGAAAGTGACGCCGTCAAGACGACGGACACCGGCGGCGGAACAGAAGAAGGGCCCCACGAGGGGGCCCACTGGGTGGTCCTGGGCATGAGTGAGGCCCGCCACCCTTGTCGGGCGCGGGCCTCACTCGTAATGCGGTCCTGACGGGATTTGAACCCGCGGCCTCCACCTTGACAGGGTGGCGAGCACTCCAAACTGCTCCACAGGACCAGGTTTCGCGGCGCTTGTTGGTGCGTTGCGCTGCGAGAAGAGACTGTACAGGAGGTGGGGCCGCCTGGTCGAACTCACCCCCTGTACGCACGCGATTACGGTACGGCCGCGTCGATCGCCTTCACGATCCGCTTGTCGGAGACGGGGTACGCCGTGCCCAGGGCGTGGGCGAAATAGCTGACCCGGAGTTCCTCGATCATCCACCGGATGTCCAGGACCTGCCGCGGCACCGGGCGGCCCTGGGGGAGCTGCTCCAGGAGCCAGGCGTACTCGTCCTGCATCTCGTGGACCTTCTCCATACGCGTCGTGTCCCGCTGGACGTTCGTCGGCATCTGCTGCAGTCGCCGGTCGGCGGCGACCAGGTACCGCATCAGGTCGGACAGACGGCGTATGCCCGCCCACGTGACGAATCCCGGCTTCACGAGGGCGTCCAGCTGCTTGCGGACGTCCGTCAGGTTCGCGAGCAGCGTCGGGCTGTTCACGGCCTTCAGACGGCGCTCACAGGCCTGCCAGGCCGCGAGGACCTGCTGCACCTGGCCGACCGTGCGGACCGTCGTGTCGACGATCTCCGCGCGCACCTTGTCGTAGAGCTTCCGGTACGACTCCTCGTCCCACACCGGCCCGCCGAAGTCCGCGATCAGCTTGTCCGCCGCCGCCATCGCGCAGTCGTCGAACAGGGCCTGGATGGAGCCGTGGGGGTTGGCGGACAGGGCCAGCTTCTGGGCGTTGGTCAGCTTCTCGGACGCGAACTTGGCCGGGTTCACCGGGATGTTCCGCAGGATGAGGCGCCGGGTGCCCTTCCACATCGCCTCGGCCTGCTCCGCCTCCGTGTCGAAGAGGCGGACCGAGACCGTGTCGCCGTCGTCCACCAGCGCCGGGTACGCCTTCACGGGCTGGCCGGCGCGGCGGGTTTCGAAGACCCGGGTGAGCGTGCCGATCGTCCAGTCGCTGAGGCCCTTGCGCTCCAGGGACTCGCCGCCCTCGCGGGAGGCCGTGGCCGCGGCCGCCTGGGACAGGGCCTCCCGCGCCTTCGGCTTCAGCTTGAGCTTCAGCGCCTCCAGGTCCTTGTCCTCGGCCAGCTTCCGGCGCCGCTCGTCGACGATCCGGAAGGTGATCTTGAGGTGGTCGGGGACCTTCGCCCAGTCGAAGTCCTCCGGCTCGAACGGGACGCCCACCATCCGCTTCAGCTCGCGGGCCATCGTCACGGTCAGCGGCTCCTGGAGGGGCACCGCCCGCTCCAGGAAGGCCCTCGCGTAGTTCGGCGCGGGTACGTAGTTGCGGCGGACCGGTTTGGGGAGGGTGCGGATCAGCTCCGTCACGACCTCCTCGCGCAGGCCTGGGATCTGCCAGTCGAAGCCCTCGTCCGTGACCTGGTTGAGGACCTGGAGCGGGATGTGGACCGTCACACCGTCCGCGTCCGCGCCCGGCTCGAACTGGTACGTCACCCGGAACTTGAGCTGCCCCTGCCGCCAGGAGTCCGGATAGTCGGCCTTCGTGACCGCCTCGGCCGACTCCCGGATGAGCATCTCCCGCTCGAAGTCCAGGAAGTCGGGCTGCTCGTGCCGCTTCCGTTTCCACCAGGAGTCGAAGTGGGCGCCGGAGACGACATGTTCCGGCACCCGCTGGTCGTAGAAGTCGAAGAGCGTCTCGTCGTCGACCACGATGTCCCGGCGCCGCGCCCGGTGCTCCAACTCCTCCACCTCGCTGAGGAGTCTGCGGTTGTCGGCGTAGAACTTGTGGTGCGTACGCCAGTCGCCCTCGACCAGCGCGTTGCGGATGAACAGCTCGCGACTCGTCTCCGGGTCGATGCGGCCGTAGTTCACCTTGCGCTGGGCGACGATCGGGACGCCGTACAGCGTGACCTTCTCGTACGCCATCACCGCCGCCTGGTCCTTCTCCCAGTGCGGTTCGCTGTACGTCCGCTTCAGGAGGTGCTCGGCGAGCGGCTCGACCCAGTCGGGCTCGATCTTGGCGTTGACCCGCGCCCACAGCCGGCTCGTCTCCACCAGCTCGGCCGACATCACGAACTTCGGCTGCTTCTTGAACAGCGCCGAGCCCGGGAAGATCGCGAACTTGGCGCTGCGGGCGCCCAGGTACTCGTTCTTGTTGCCCTCCCGTACGTCCTTCATCCCGATGTGGGAGAGCAGGCCGGCCAGCAGCGAGACATGGACGCGGTCGCCGGCCGCGTCCTCCTCGTTGAGGTGGATGCCCATCTGCTTCGCCACCGTACGCAGCTGGGTGTAGATGTCCTGCCACTCACGGATGCGCAGGAAGTTCAGGTACTCCTGCTTGCACATCCGCCGGAACGAGCTGGAGCCCCGCTCCTTCTGCTGCTCGCGGATGTAACCCCAGAGGTTCAGATAGGCGAGGAAGTCGCTGGTCTCGTCCTTGAAGCGGGCGTGCTGCTGGTCGGCCTGGGTCTGCTTGTCGGCCGGGCGTTCGCGCGGGTCCTGGATGGACAGCGCGGCGGCGATGACCATGACCTCGCGGACACAGCCGTTCTTGTCGGCCTCCAGCACCATGCGGGCCAGGCGCGGGTCGACGGGCAGCTGGGCGAGCTTGCGGCCGGTGTCGGTGAGCCGCTTGCGTGCGTCCTTCTCGGCCGGGTTGAGCGCGCCCAGCTCCTGCAGCAGCTGCACACCGTCACGGATGTTGCGGTGGTCCGGCGGGTCGATGAACGGGAACTTCTCGATGTCGCCGAGGCCGGCGGCGGTCATCTGCAGGATGACGGAGGCGAGGTTCGTGCGGAGGATCTCCGCGTCCGTGAACTCCGGGCGGCCGACGAAGTCGTCCTCGGAGTACAGCCGGATGCAGATGCCGTCGCTCGTCCGGCCGCAGCGCCCCTTGCGCTGGTTGGCGCTGGCCTGGGAGATCGGCTCGATGGGCAGCCGCTGGACCTTGGTGCGGTGGCTGTAGCGGCTGATCCGGGCGAAGCCGGGGTCGATGACGTACTTGATCCCGGGGACGGTGAGGGATGTCTCGGCGACGTTGGTGGCCAGAACGATCCTGCGCCCGGTGTGCGGCTGGAAGACCCGGTGCTGCTCGGCGTGCGACAGCCGTGCGTAGAGGGGCAGGATCTCGGTGAATCTGTACCTCTTCTTCTCCAGCGCGTCGGCGGTGTCCCGGATCTCCCGCTCACCGGAGAGGAAGACGAGGATGTCGCCCTGCCCCTCGGCCTGGAGTTCCTCCACCGCATCGCAGATGGCCGTGATCTGGTCGCGGTCGGCGTCGTCCGACTCCTCTTCGAGGAGCGGCCGGTAGCGCACCTCCACCGGGTACGTCCGGCCGCTGACCTCGATGATCGGGGCGTCGCCGAAGTGCCGGGAGAAACGCTCGGGATCGATGGTCGCGGAGGTGATGACGACCTTGAGATCCGGCCGCTTCGGCAGCAACTGCGCGAGATAGCCGAGCAGGAAGTCGATGTTGAGGGACCGCTCGTGGGCCTCGTCGATGATGATCGTGTCGTAGGCGCGCAGTTCGCGGTCGGTCTGGATCTCGGCGAGCAGGATTCCGTCCGTCATCAGCTTGATGAAGGTGGCGTCCGGGTTCACCTGGTCGGTGAAGCGGACCTTCCAGCCGACGGCCTCACCGAGGGGCGTCCGCAGCTCCTCCGCGACCCGCTCGGCGACGGTACGGGCGGCGATACGGCGGGGCTGGGTGTGCCCGATCATGCCACGCACGCCGCGCCCGAGTTCCATACAGATCTTGGGGATCTGCGTGGTCTTGCCGGACCCGGTCTCACCGGCGACGATGACGACCTGGTGATCGCGGATGGCCTCCGCGATCACGTCCTTCTTCTGGCTGACGGGCAGCTGCCCGGGGTACGAGACGGCGGGCACACGGGCACGCCGTTCACCGATCCGTGCCTCGGCCTTGCCGACCTCCGCCTCGATCTCGGCGAGGACGGCGGCGCGGGCCTCCGGCTTACGGATCTTGCGCGCGCCCTCGAGCCGCCGGCCGAGCCGATGCGCGTCGCGCAGCGACAACTCGGTCAGACGGGGAGCGAGGGTGCCGAGAACGGGGGCGGGATGCGTAGACATACGCGATCCAGGATCTCACCCCGTCCGAAAAACAAGCGAACGATTTGACCGCGCTGCTCAGGGAGTCCGCTGGGGCGGCGGCGTGGCGGCCGGCGGTGTCGTGGCCGGAGCAGCGCCCTGCTGGCCCAGCGCGATCGACTTCGCGGTACTTGAGACTGCCTTGATGCCCAGGTAGGCGGTGGTCATGCTGCTCACGGCAGTGAACGCGGCGGTCAGGACGCCGACGATCACGGACTCGTCCTCGTGGAGCCGTCACACACCGAAGATCGCGACGGCCGCTATCGCCAGATTGCTGATGATCAGCGCGAGCAGCCCGTACCGCGCCCGGTCGTAACCGAACGACGAAGGCCCCGTTCATTGAACGGGGCCTTCGTGGCTGTGGCTGGGGCCGGGGTCGAACCGGCGACCTTCCGCTTTTCAGGCGGACGCTCGTACCAACTGAGCTACCCAGCCAAGGTGTTTCACGTGAAACACCAGCGGTCCTGACGGGATTTGAACCCGCGGCCTCCACCTTGACAGGGTGGCGAGCACTCCAAACTGCTCCACAGGACCAAGCTTGCGTGCAACAGTGTCGCACACGGCATTGCGTGCCCCCAACGGGATTCGAACCCGTGCTACCGCCTTGAAAGGGCGGCGTCCTAGGCCGCTAGACGATGAGGGCTATCGGCCCGCCTGGGCGCTTCTCAGCGCGTCGGGGACGTGAGAAGCATATGGGATGGCGGGGAGTATCGCCAAAACGGTTTACGGCGAAGAGGTGGAAGAGGCGGGGGAAGGGGTTGCCGGGGTGGGGGTGGCGCTCGGTTTCCCGTGGTGGGTCCGCTGGTGGAGGGCGTCGTCGGCCAGGTGGCGGCTGACCTCGGCCGTCGTCTCGCCCAGGCCGCCCAGTTTGATCGCGTCCCAGGCCTGCAGCCGTCGGCTGTCGCGGTCGAAGTAGAGGATCGAGGCCTCGATGGGGGCCGGGTAGGTGCGCTCCACCGCACGCAGCCCGCTGCCGCCCGTGGAGCCCTCCATGCGCAGCCTCGTGCCGTAGGGCAGTTTCTCGTCCCCCTCGTGGTGCAGATGGCCGCACAGCACGAGCGGCACCTCGCCGTCCGTCTCGCGGGCCGCGGCCGGCTCGTGGGCGACGGCGACGTCGACCGGGGTGTGCCGGGCCTTCTGGTCGCGCAGGGCGCTGGCCAGCCGGTCCCCCGCCAGCTGCTCGGCCGCGTCGCCGCCGGGCACCACCGAGCGGTCGGGGGTGAACTGCGGGTCGCCGATGCCCGCGAAACGCAGTCCGGCGACCGTCTGGGCGCGGCCGTCGTCCAGGATGTGCACGTTCTTCATCCGCTCCAGATAGTGCTGGGTGGTCGGCGAGTCGTGGTTCCCGCGCACCCAGAGGTACGGCACTCCCAGGCCCCGGATCGGGTCCAGGAAGCCGTTCTCCGCCGCGATGCCGTGGTCCATCGTGTCGCCGGAGTCCACGATCACGTTCACCTTGTACTGCTCCACCAGCGAGGCGATGATCTTCCAGCTCGCCGGGTTGAGGTGGATGTCCGACACGTGCAGGACCCGGATGGTGGAGGGATCCGGCTGGTAGGCCGGGAGCGTGGAGGTGACGTCGTAGAGCTTCGTCACGTTCGTCACCAGGCGGGCCAGCTCCTTCTGGTAGACGCCGAAGTCGGAGACGATGCTGCGTGCGTTGCCGACCACCTGCGGTGCCGAGCTGAGCAGGCCGGAGAACTTCGGCTCCAGTATCGACTTCGGGTTCCAGGTGGCGGCCGCGCTCGCCCCGGACGCGGCCAGCAGGGTCAGGGCGAGGCCGCCGGCGGTGAGGGCCCGGCGGGGGCTGCGGTAGACGGCGAGGCCGAGGGCCGTGGCGCCGGCGACCACAGCGACACAGGAGCGCACGGCCAGGTCCAGCGTGTCGTGCTCGACGTCCTTGGCGACCTCGTCCTGCAGTCCGGAGATCCGCTCGGGGTGGTCGACCAGCGCCTGGGAGCGGAGTGGGTCGAGCTGGTCCACGTTCACGTCCAGGCGGACGGGCGCCACATGGCTGTCCAGGGTGAGCGCGCCCAGCGGCGAGATATTGATCTTCGTGCCGCCGGTGAGGGACGGGCGCAGCGCCATCGTCGTGTTCATGGGGCCGACCGGGGCCCGTACGTTCCCCACGATCAGCAGCCCCAGCCAGGCGCCTACGAGGACGACGGCCGTGAGACCGAGGGCACGGAGCCAGGGGCGCGGGCGGGCGGTGACTTCCGGCACGGTGAGTTCCGGGGCGGCGGGCTTCGGGGCGGCGCGTTGCGGAACGGGGAGCGGGCGGGCGCCGTGGGCGGCGTGGCGCAGGCGGTGAGTCATCGTGCGGAGGGCTGCGACGGGAACGCGGACCATTGGTGCCGTATGCCCAAGTCCGGCCGTGGATATGCGGTGCCGCACCGCTCTCGTACGGGCCCCCGTACCGGACAATGACCGTGTGCTGGAGATGACGCGCGAGGAGTTCGAGGAACTGGTCGCCGAGGCGCTCGACCGGATCCCGCCGGAGCTGACGCGGCTCATGGACAACGTGGCGGTGTTCGTGGAGGACGAACCGCCCGCCCACGACCCCGAGCTGCTCGGCCTGTACGAGGGCACACCGCTGACCGACCGCGGCGAGTGGTACGCGGGCGTGCTGCCGGACCGGATCACCGTCTATCGCGGGCCGACGCTGAGGATGTGCGACAGCCGCGCGGACGTCGTCGCCGAGACCGAGGTGACCGTGGTCCACGAGATCGCCCACCACTTCGGCATCGACGACGCCCGGCTCCATGCCCTTGGGTACGGGTGAGTGCGGTAGCGGTGAATGACGAGGTACGCACTACGGCGGAGGGGGTCGTAGACGTGCGTCGGCTTGTGGGTGGGCGTCGATGCGGACGTGGCGCGTGTCTTCTTGCGGGCGGCGGGAGTTGGGGAGGTTGACTCCGTTCCTTGCCTCCGGAGGTGGCCGCCGTGCGCCCCTTGTCCGTACCCGTCCGGCTCACCGTCTCGGTGCTGGCCCTCGCCGCTGCCGCCGGCTGTGTGAACGTGGGTGACGACGCGGTCCCGGCCAGGCCCTCGCACTCGGCGGGCCGGCACGGTGGTGAGGCGCCCGACGGCGGCCCGGTGGACGGTGCCAGGGGCTTCGGCGAGCACGGCAGGGCGGGCGAGGACAACAAGCACGAGCACGGCGGCAAGGCGAAGCCGGGGACGTCGCCCTCCGCCTCGGACACCCCGTCCGGCGAGGACAGCGTCCCCGCGGCCCCGGCGAAACCCGGCAAGCCGGGCCGGACCGTCAAGCCCGGCGATCCGGCGCCCACCGAGGCCCCGCCGACACCACCGGCCACCTCCGCCCCGCCCGAGCCCCCGCCCTCCACCCCGCCTCCGGCGACCTCCGAGCCCCCGACGGCCGAGCCGTCCTCGTCGGCGCACGCGGAGACGGGACCGCAGCTCGTCCAGCGCGAACCGGCACCGGCTGCGGGCGCACCGGCGTGAGCGGCCGAGCCGGAGCTGACCCGAGCAGATGAGGTCCGACCTGCGACTATGAGGCTCGGTTTGCCTTCAGGGGTGGTGAGTGCGTATGGTGGTAGATCGTTTGATCCCATTTGCCCGGCGCCACCACAGAGCGCGCCGTGTGGCGCGTACTCTCCTTTGCCGTGGCGGACCGCATTGAGGCGGTCGTGAGCGAAACACGGAGTTGACGGGCGCGTGCCGAAGAGACTCCGGAAGGTTTCGCATTCGCATGTCCGTGTCCAGCACTGACCAGTTCGTCGTGTCCGAGAACGAGTTCAACGAGATCGACCAGCTCGACAAGGAACTCGCCGACGTGACCGACGAGGTCGCCGAGGCCCCCGAGGCCGCTGACACCCAGTCCCCCCAGATCACCTTCGCCGACCTCGGCCTGCCCGAGGGTGTCGTGCGCAAGCTCGCGCAGAACGGCGTGACGACCCCCTTCCCGATCCAGGCCGCGACCATCCCGGACGCCCTGGTCGGCAAGGACATCCTCGGCCGTGGCCGCACCGGCTCCGGCAAGACCCTCTCCTTCGGTCTGCCGACCCTGGCCACGCTGGCCGGCGGCCGCACCGAGAAGAAGCGCCCCCGCGCGGTCATCCTCACCCCGACCCGCGAGCTGGCCATGCAGGTCGCCGACGCCCTCCAGCCGTACGGCGACGTCCTCGGCCTGAAGATGAAGGTCGTCTGCGGCGGCACCTCCATGGGCAACCAGATCTACGCCCTGGAGCGCGGCGTCGACATCCTCGTCGCCACGCCCGGCCGTCTGCGCGACATCATCAACCGCGGCGCCTGCTCGCTGGAGGACGTGCAGATCGCCGTACTCGACGAGGCCGACCAGATGTCCGACCTGGGCTTCCTGCCCGAGGTCACCGAGCTGCTGGACCAGGTCCCGGCGGGCGGCCAGCGCATGCTGTTCTCCGCCACGATGGAGAACGAGATCCAGACCCTCGTCGACCGCTACCTGAACAGCCCCGTCTCCCACGAGGTGGACGCGGCCCAGGGCGCCGTCACGACGATGTCCCACCACATCCTCATCGTGAAGCCCAAGGACAAGGCGCCGGTCACCGCCGCGATCGCCTCCCGCAAGGGCCGCACGATCATCTTCGTCCGCACCCAGCTGGGCGCCGACCGCGTCGCCGAGCAGCTGCGCGAGGCCGGTGCGAAGGCCGACGCGCTGCACGGTGGCATGACCCAGGGCGCCCGCACCCGCACGCTGGCCGACTTCAAGGACGGTTACGTCAACGTCCTGGTCGCCACCGACGTCGCCGCCCGCGGTATCCACGTCGACGGCATCGACCTGGTCCTGAACGTGGACCCGGCCGGTGACCACAAGGACTACCTGCACCGCGCCGGCCGCACCGCTCGCGCTGGCCGCACGGGCACGGTCGTCTCCCTGTCCCTGCCGCACCAGCGGCGCCAGATCTTCCGCCTGATGGAGGACGCCGGCGTGGACGCGGCCCGCCACATCATCCAGGGCGGTGCCGCCTTCGACCCGGAGGTCGCCGAGATCACCGGCGCCCGCTCCATGACCGAGGTCCAGGCTGAGTCCGCGGGCAACGCCGCCCAGCAGGCCGAGCGCGAGGTCACCCAGCTCACCAAGCAGCTGGAGCGCGCCCAGCGCCGCGCCGCCGAGCTGCGCGAGGAGGCCGACCGGCTGGTCGCCCGGGTCGCCCGCGAGCGCGGCGAGGACCCGGAGACCGCGGTGGCCGAGGCCCAGGCGACGGCCGCGGAGGAGCTGGCGGTCGCCGAGGCCGCTGCCGCCGCCGAGCAGCGGGCCGAGCGCGAGGAGCGTCCGGCGGCTTCGGCGCCGTACGAGCGCCGGGAGCGGCGCGGCTTCGACCGCGACCGTGGTGACCGTGCCGAGCGGGGCTTCGAGCGCCGTGAGGAGCGGGGTGACCGTGGTGGCCGTGGCTTCGAGCGTCGCGACGAGCGCCGCCCGTTCGACCGTGACCGGGGTGGTTTCGAGCGTCGTGACGACCGTGGTGGCCGTGGCTTCGAGCGTCGCGACGACCGTCGTCCGTTCGACCGTGACCGCAACGACCGTAATGACCGCGGTGGCCGTTCCTTCGAGCGTCGTGACGACCGGGGTGGTTTCGAGCGTCGTGACGACCGTGGTGGCCGTGGCTTCGAGCGCCGTGACGACCGTCGTCCGTTCGACCGTGACCGCAACGACCGTAATGACCGCGGTGACCGTGGTGGCCGTTCCTTCGAGCGTCGTGACGACCGGGGTGGTTTCGAGCGTCGTGACGACCGTGGCGGCTTCCGCCGGGACGAGCGTGGCGGGCACCGCGGCAGCGACCGTCCGTTCAACCGTGACCGCCGCGACGACCGTCCGGGCTTCCGCTCCGGTGGCCACGAGCGCCCCTACGGCCGCCGTGACGACCACCGCGGCAACGGCTCCTTCGGCCGCCGCGAGGACAAGCCGCGCTGGAAGCGCAACGGCTGACGCAGCTGAGCACCGCCGAGTGATCTGAGAAGGGCCCGTACGACGACGTCGTACGGGCCCTTTTTGGCCATAGCGTGACGCATGTCACGCCCCCGGTAAGGGAATTGCTGGGGGCATGACAGATGATGCGAGAGTGAGCGAGGCACATACGCCGTCGGACGAGGAACGGCTGGCCCAGCTCGGCTACACCCAGGTCCTCGCCCGCCGGATGTCGGCGTTCTCGAACTACGCCGTCTCCTTCACGATCATCTCGGTACTCTCCGGCTGCCTCACGCTGTATCTCTTCGGCATGACCACCGGCGGTCCCGCCGTGATCACCTGGGGCTGGGTGGCGGTGGGCCTGATGACGCTGTTCGTCGGCCTGTCGATGGCCGAGATCTGCTCGGCGTATCCCACCTCGGCCGGCCTGTACTTCTGGGCCCATCGCCTGGCACCGCCCCGCTCCGCGGCAGCCTGGGCCTGGTTCACCGGCTGGTTCAACGTACTGGGCCAGGTGGCGGTGACGGCCGGCATCGACTTCGGAGCGGCGTCCTTCCTGGGCGCCTACCTGAACCTCCAGTTCGACTTCGAGGTGACCCCCGGCCGCACGGTCCTCCTCTTCGCCGCGATCCTGCTCCTGCACGGCCTGCTGAACACCTTCGGCGTGCCCATCGTCGCGTTCCTGAACAACGTGAGCGTGTGGTGGCATGTGCTGGGCGTGGCGGTGATCGTCGGCGCGCTCGCCCTCGTCCCCGACCACCACCAGTCGGCGACGTTCGTCTTCACGAAGTTCGTGAACCAAACCGGCTGGGGCAGTGGCGCGTACGTCGTCCTCCTGGGCCTCCTGATGGCGCAGTACACCTTCACCGGCTACGACGCCTCGGCTCACATGACGGAGGAGACCCACGACGCGTCGACGGCGGGCCCGAAGGGCATCGTCCGCTCGATCTGGACGTCCTGGATAGCCGGCTTCGTGCTGTTGCTGGGCTTCACCTTCGCGATCCAGTCGTACGACAAGGAACTCGCGTCCCCGACCGGCGCGCCCCCGGCCCAGATTCTCCTGGACGCGCTCGGTGCCACGACCGGCAAACTCCTCCTGCTGGTGGTGATCGGCGCGCAACTCTTCTGCGGGATGGCGTCGGTGACGGCCAACAGCCGCATGATCTATGCCTTTTCCCGCGACGGCGCGCTGCCCTTCTCCCGCGTCTGGCACACGGTCAGCCCGCGCACCCGCACCCCTGTGGCAGCGGTCTGGCTGGCCGCGCTGGGCGCCCTGGCCCTCGGCCTCCCCTACCTGATCAACTCGACGGCGTACGCGGCGGTGACATCGATCGCGGTCATCGGCCTCTACATCGCGTACGTCATCCCGACCTTCCTGCGGGTGCGCAAGGGTGCGGCCTTCGCCCGGGGGCCGTGGCACCTGGGCCGCTGGTCGGGCCCGGTCGGCGTCGTCTCCGTCACCTGGGTCGTCCTGATCACGATCCTCTTCATGCTCCCGCAGGTCTCCCCGGTCACCTGGGAGACCTTCAACTACGCCCCCGTCGCCGTCCTGGTCGTCCTCGGCTTCGCCGCGACCTGGTGGCTGGCCTCGGCCCGCCACTGGTTCCTCGACGGGGCGCGCGCCGCGACCCCGGAACCGGTCGAAAACTGACCATCCCACCCCCTACTCCCCCTCCGAGCCCCACATGACGCGGCCGGGTCACCGATACCCGATCGGAGACGCGGCCGCGTCCGGCTATGCTCGGACAGGCAACATCGCCTGGGCCCTTAGCTCAATTGGCAGAGCAGTGGACTTTTAATCCATTGGTTGTGGGTTCGAGTCCCACAGGGCCTACCGGAGGTAGGCGGGGGATATGCCCTCTGACCTGCTACGCAGCGCTCGGGTCGGCTTCGGCTGACTCGGGCGCTGTGTCGTTTTCGGGCTCGTGCGTGGGCGATGCGTGAGCGGATGTGCCTGTGGCCTGCGGATTCGCTGCCGTTCGGGCGGACGAATCAGCAGCTGCCGGACGCGACCCGGGGATCAACTTCGCTGCGAGAGGTTCTGGCCAAGACCCCCATCGGCTGACCTGCGTGAGCGGCCCGGGTGGCCGGGGGCTACTCGTGGCCCCTGGCCACCCGGCGGGTCGCTGCGTGGATGGCCTCGGTGTACGGGGTGTCCGCGGCGCGTGTCGCCGGGTCGAGGTCGCTGAAGGGGATCAGGGCCTTGTGGTCGCTGTTCACCGTCTGCATCCAGGCGCACCAGGCGTTGTGGACGTCCTCGTCGGTCACCTGGTCCCCCTTTGCCAGCAGAAGGACGGCGTAGAGGCGGAACAGGCCGTCGGAGTACGCGGGGGGCTTCGCGTGCGGGGGCAGGCAGGAGCGGATGAGGGCGGCGAGCGAGTCCAGGTAGGTCACACGGACAGTGTGCCCCCGAACAGGATCAGGTGGGCCATGGCGAAGACGAGGGGGACGATGCGCTCGGAGGTGCCCAGCTCCGCGTAGCGCGTGCGCCGGCCGGGAAGGGGATCCCGCTTGAGTATGTCCCACTCGTCGGCCATGAGCCGTGCTGCGAGGTGGTCCTCCAGCTTGTGGATGACCTGGAACTTCGCGCTGTTCAGGTCCCGGTAGCTGCGCAGTTGCAGCCACCACGCGCCGGACAGGGTGATGCCCGCCAGGGCCACGGCCAGCGGTACCCACCAGGGGGACTGCGACAGATTGGGAGAGCCGAAGGCGACCAGGGTCACCAGGGCCGACTGCACCGACAGGAAGAAGGCGTTGGCGGTGCCTCGACGAGCGGAGACCCGGTCGGCCATCTCTACGGCGAGTTTGTACAACTCCAGTAGCTCCGGCTGCTGGTCCAGTGTCTCCGGCCGCCGGTTCGGTGTTTCCGGCCGCCTGACCGGCGTCTCCGGCTGCGGGTCCGGCTCAGGGGATGTCGTCACCGGGCTCCTCCCGTGTGTCGAGCTCGGTCAACTGGTCCATGACGGGCTGGAGTTCACGCCTGACCAGCCGGCTGAGCGTCCATGTGCTGGACAGCCGTAGCGTCGTGGGGTCGAAGCGAATGAACTTCGCCGCCCAGTCCGGCCGGAAGACGATCAGCCCTTTGAGGGTGAAGTCCCAACGCAGCCGCTTCTTCCCGCCGTTCAGGAGGACCTCCCAGCGTGGCCGTTCGGGGCGGGCGGGCGAGGGGAAGTCCGGCAGGCCGGGCAGTGGGGGCCACAGGCCCGTCACCGGTGCGCCTGGTTCGGTGCGTGAGCGGCGGTCGTACTCCTCGGCGACGGCTTCCCGGAAGCGGTCGTACGTCGGGGCATCGCAGTAGGCCAGCAGCAACAGCCGTGCCGGCGGTACGAGGCGCACCGCCTCGGTGAACTCCCACACCGTGCCCGCACCGGGACCCGCCGCCAGCAGCACGGCGTGCGCACCCGCGATCAGCCTGCTCACCTCGGACTGCCAGTCGCCCAGCGGCAGATACCCGCGTGCCGCTCCCGGTAGCGGCAGCGCCTCGCCGGGCCGGCCGATCGCGATGACCCGGCCGAACCGCCGGAAGCGGCGGACCAGGGACTCCTCGTACGTCAGCCCCGAGACGAGGAAGAAGTTCTGGGCGTTTCCGCCGCCCTGGATGTCGTCGGGCAGCCCGGACATGAGCGCGTCGTTGGAGAACGGGCGCAAGTACAGCAGGTAGCGGGTGCCGGGCAGGCGGTCCAAGGACTCGATGACGTCGGCGATGTGCTGCTTGCCGCGTACGACGGTCTGCCGGCCGATCATGAAGACCGCCACGCCGGCGAAGAAGCCCACCACCGCTCCCAGCAGGCGTAACCACCAGCGGATGTGCGGAACGGACGACCACTGATCGCTCTCCAGGCTCTTCCTGAAGACCATGAACCCCAGGATGCCCGACGCCGTGCCCACGATCCGCAGGGTCCATCCGGCGAAGATCAGCACCCGCCCTCTGGCCGCCCGCCGCGCATCACCCGGTGACGGGGTCTTGTCCGGCCGAGAGTCCGGCGGGGAATCCGGCGCAGAGCCGGGCTTGAAGTCATGCTGGAAGAACGGGCTCCCGCTCATACGCGCGGTTCCCGCGCGGACGGGTGCCGGTAGCGAGCCTGGTTCCCCACGTGCGTCCCCCCTGCCGCTTCCGTCGGGCCTCGACACTTCGGAAGGTACGGCAACAGGCGGAGCTTCGCGGTGAGTTGGCCCCGCCTATACCTTGCTGATGAAATTCCGCTGACTCGGCTCGGCGGCGTACGTCCCGTCGCGATCGGCGAGACCGACTACGCCCGCGGTGCATCCCAGCACCCGTGAGCCGCTCGTCGTGAGCGCGGGAACAGGCCGCGGACTCCACGTCCGCGGCCTGTTGCCGTTCACAACGAAGTCACCAGCAGAGCGAGCTAATCGTGTGGGTGTCGCAGACGTAGCCGGGGCCTTCCCCAGCGGAAGCGGACGGGGCCGCAACAGCTGCGAGGAGCCCGGCGATGAAGAGGGCGGCGATGTATCGCATGGGAACGGTCCTTTCTGGATCCTCCGGCAAGACACGTGTCTTGGGGGCTTGCGTCCAAGGCTTGCCCAGACGCGCACAGACCGCATATCGAACGTAATACCGTCTGTAATCGGACCAGGTTGCCGAGCACCTCTTTCATCCATCTGGGCTTCCGCCCATCCGGGCCGCAGAGCACGGTTCGAACGTCACCGGCCGGCCGTCGCGCGGACCGGCGGCGCCGAGCGGCTTCGGCGCCGGGGCGGGCGGCGACGGCTGACGGAGTGACGGCGAACGGCGGCTCTACGGCTTGGAGTTCCGTCGCGTGTGTGCGGCGTGCCGGGGTTTGGCCACTTTGGACGAGACCTGGCCGACAATCTCCCAGAAACACACCAGCGCGGTGATCGGCGGAATTCCGAAAATAATCCAGGAAAGCAGTGAGTGCGGTGAGTGGCTGACACACAGGGCCACCGCCATGGCGGAGGCGCCCAGCACCACACCCCAGGACCTACGCGCGCTGCGATTCTGAACGGTCGCCCGCAGAATGGACAGGGCCGCCACGAGCCATGGCCCGTACACCGTCAGCGGCCACCACTCGGCGAGTCTCGCCGGCAGCACGGAGCCCGCGGTGGCGCGGAGCTGGGCATAGGAATAAGAGAATGACCAGCCCAACATACAGACGGCGCACACCGAGATGGTCGCGATCAGGATCGTGACATGGGTTCCCCGGTTGCTGTCGTGCGAGCGGGATTCCGCACGGAGCCGCTGCCGGGTCCTCCGGTGGCTGGACCGCTCGTGCGGCGGACTCGGTACTTCGGGTTCCGCGGCCGACGCGGCGGACAGCATCTGGGCCAGTTCTTCGACTGGATCCCACTGCATCTCAAGCGTGCTGAACTCGGTGTCGCTGAAGAGGTCTTCGTTGTGAATCCTGTCCATCCTGTAAGTCCTATAGCCCCACCATCGCCTGCAGGTACTCACTTTCCAGCTGGGTCATTCTTCTCAGGAAGTCGTCGAGAAGATCTGAACATCCGTCAATGAACACCTCACCTTCGTCGCATTCCACGTTAAATGTGATCGTCGAGCGAAGATTCCCGGTCGTGAGTCCCTCAGTTCGTGTCACGACCGCCTAACGAGCCCCTCCGGGGGAGGGGGTGTCGTACATTCGGGTGTTTTCGTTGCCCGAAAGCAGTATTTGAGGGGGCCGATCGCAGCAATCGGCGAAAAGCTAATAGGCAGGAAATTGCATTCCGTGAATATCGCGGAGTTCGATCAGAGGGGTAGCTGGACCGTCATGATCAGATGGCAGGTCCCGGTGCCCGCGCCGCGGTAGGTGTGCGGGGTGTCGCCGTCGAACACGGCGGTCTGGCCGGCCTCCAGCGGGTGCTCGGTGCCGTCCACGACCAGGGTCATCCGGCCGCCGGTGACGCTGACGGTCTCCACGACCCCGGCCTGGTGGGGGTGGCTGGGGTATTCCTCGCCCGGTTCCAGCCGCCAGCGCCAGACCTCGACCGGGGTCGGGCCCGCGGTCGTCAGCATGAGCCGGGCCTCGCTGCCCCGCTCTCCGGTCCACAGGGGAGCCGTGGTGTCGGCGGACACCACGCGGACCCAGCTCTCGGCCGGCCCCTGCATCAGCGCGGACACCGAGATGCCGAGGGTGTCGGCCAGCCGGACGAGCGTGGCCAGGTTGGGGTTGCCCTGGGCCTTCTCCAGGCCCACCAGGGCGCCCTTGCTGACCTGGGCGCGCCGGCTGAGTTCGTCCAGCGACAGACCCGCGCGGACGCGGGCCGCCCGGACGTTGTGCGCGACCGGGCCTTCCGGCTCGCCCCCGCCGTCGCCGACGCCTTCCCCGACACCCTCATCGCCCTGGTCACGGCGACCGGTCTGCGCGGCCGTGAACCCTGGCCGCACACGGCCACCGCCCTGGAGGAACTGGAACAGCAACTAGCGGACGGTACCTGGCGGCCCGCCGACGAGACCGACCCCCGTATCGAGGCCTGGCACGGCGCCTACCGCGCCTTCGGCACCAACCCCCGCCGCATCCGCCCGAGCGTCGACGCGCTCGGCCGCCGCCTCGCCAAGAAGGGCACCCTGCCGCGCATCAACCCGGCCGTCGACTCCTACAACGCCGTCTCCGTCCGGCACGGTCTGCCCGCCGGCGCCTTCGACCTGGACCGGGTCACCGGTGACGTCGACATCCGTTACGCGCACGGCGCCGAGCCCTTCACCCCGCTCGGCGAGCCGGACGCCGTCGAGAACCCCAAGCCCGGTGAGATCATCTACGCCGACACCACCGGTGTCCTGACGCGGCACTGGAACCACCGCGACGCCCACCGCACCCGCGTCACCGAGGACTCCACCCACGTCACCTTCGTCCTCGAAACCCTCCACACCACCCGGGACGGCGATCTCCTCAAGCTCGCGGCCGACGAACTGCAGAGCCTCCTCGCCCCGCACGCCGCACGGACCGCCGTGCACCACCTCTGCCCGGACCGGTCCCGGGCCACCGTCTGACCGCGTTCACGCCCCGGGCTCGGTGGCGCACACGGCGGGCTGTTCAGGCCTGGGTCACGATCCGCTCGACCGCCGCCGTCACCAGTTCGTCCCGCTCCGCCTCGGAGAGCACGTCCGGCAGGGTGAGTTGTTCGACGATCAGCCAGTTCAGGGCGAGGTAGAGCAGCTTGACGGCCGTGGCGTCGCCGGGCAGGCCGGAGGCCTCGTGATAGGCGACGTTGGCGGCGAGATCGGCGCGGACCCGCTCGGTGAGCACGGCGCGCAGCTCCGGGCGGCGGGTCGCCTCCAGCCGGAGTTCCAGCAGCGCGAGGTATCCGGTGCGGAAGGCGGCGACCCGGCCGACGAGTTCACGCATCAGCTCCGCGTACGTCTCCCGGTCGCGGCCGGCGGTCCGCTGGCGGGCGAGCGTGGCCTCGTCGGGCTGGAGCCGCTCGTAGACGCGGGCGCCGGCCTGGGTGAGCAGCTCGTCGCGGCTGGAGAAGTAGTTGGACGCCGTACCGGGAGGCACGGCGGCCGTCCCGTCCACCGCCCGGAAGGTCAGCCCGCGTGCCCCGTCCCGCGCCAGCACCTCGATCGCGGCGTCGACCAGCACGGCACGCCGTTGGTCATTGCGTCTCACCATGGAATGTCCGGCTCCGTGTGCAGGCGGTCATCGACAACCACTCCGGTCACAGTACTCCGCGCGAAGTTGTCAGCCCGGGCGGTCCCGGGCAACAAGACGTCCAGCAAGTCGTCCGGTACAGACGGTCAACAAGACATACGACCGGTCGTACATCTTCTGTGAGGTGTGGCACGATGGCGCGGATGGAAAGCGAACGACACGTTCCGGAGCGCGGCGCGGGGCGCGGAATCCTGGGTGCGGAGGGGCCTGAGGTGACCGATCTGCGGCTGGTGCGCGGTGCGCGCGCCCGGCAACGAGTCGCCCGGCACGCCGTCGACATCGCCTCGCTGGAGGGCCTCGACGGGCTCAGCATCGGCCGGCTGGCCGCTGACCTCGGGTTGAGCAAGAGCGGTGTCCAGACGCTGTTCCGGACCAAGGAGAACCTGCAGCTGGCCGCCGCCGAGTGCGCGCACCGCGAGTTCGAGCGGGCCGTGGTGCGACCCGCGCGGGCCTTCCCGGCGGGTGCCGCCCGGCTGCGAGCGCTGACCGAGCACTGGATCACCTACGCGCAGACCCCCCTCTTCGTCGGCGGCTGCTTCTGGTCCGCCAACCTTCCCGCCTACGACAGCCGTCCCGGCGCGGTCCGTGACGCCCTGCTCGCCCATCGCGAGGCATGGCTGAAACTGATCGCCGAACAGCTGCGGCAGGCCGCCGGCGCCGGTGATCCCGCCGCGCCGGACGTGGAGCTGGCCGCGTTCCAGGTGGACGCCGTCTGCAACGCGGCCAACATCGCGATGCGGCTCGGGGACGACGGTGCCGCCCGCAAGGTGCGCCGGGTGGTGGAGGGGTTCCTCCGGGGAGCGCGCTGATCCCTGCCCGACTCCTGCGGCCGGGCCGATGGTCAGCCGGTGGGGCCGAGGCCGTCGCGTCCGTAGGCCCGAAGGAATGCCGCCACACCGCCCCTGATCAGCCGGTCCGTCTCCGCCGCCGGGAGGGGGTGGACGCCGTAGTCGGTGAACTGGACGATCGTGTGGCTGGTCAGGGCCATGAAGTGGCCGGCGGCCAGCGCCGCGTCGCCGTGCATGTCCAGCAGTCCGGCGTCCGTGAGGTGGGTCATCGCCTCGGCGACGGCCCGGCCGACCGGTCCCGGACCGGCCTCGTACCAGGCCTTGAGGACCTCCGGCGGCACATGGTCGGCCTCGGCGTGGATGTGCCGGACGAGCGCGAAGTGGTTCGGATAGTCGGCCATGAGGCCGACGAACGCACGGGCCAGGGCGACCAGATCGCGTTCCAGATCCTCGGCGCGCGGTGGCCGCTCGGGGTCCAACGTTGCTCGCAGGCGGGCCAGTTGGGCATCGCGGACCTCGTTGGACGACCAGGTCACCACCGTCTGGAAGAGCTGGGCCTTGCCGCCCGGGAAGTGGTTGTAGAGCGTGCGCGTGGAGACGCCGGCCTCGGCGGCCAGCGCGTCGACCGAGGCGCGCGCATAGCCCTCGCGGCCGAAGAGCGTGCAGGACGCGCTCGCGATCGCCATCTGCTTCTCCAGCTTGCGCGGTGAGACCTCGCGTCGCGCCTGCGTCAGCCGGGACTCGTTCGTTTCGCCCACAACCGCCTCCTCCTGACCGGCCACTCTATCCGACTTACAACGAGCGTTGTATTTTTTACAACGACCGTTGTACTTTCTGTGCGGGAGGCCGCACAGGGCGGCCGACCCGCCAGGAGAAGGGGGACACCTGTGTCTGTCACCAGCAAGGAAGCTCTGTCGGCCCAGGACGCGCCGCTGCGCGTCGCCGTCATCGTCGGCAGCGTCCGGGAGGGCCGGCAGGGCCGGGCCGTCGCCGACTGGTTCCTCGGCGCCGCCACCGACGACGCCCTCGACCTCGACGTCATCGACCTCGCCGAGGTCGACCTCCCGCTGGTGCTGCCCGGCTGGGGCGACACGCCGAGCCCCGCGGCCGTCGCCGCGCTGCGGGACGTCTCGCCGCGGCTTGCCGCCGCCGACGCGTTCGTCGTCGTCACTCCGGAGTACAACCACAGCTTCCCGGCATCCCTGAAGAACCTCATCGACTGGCACTACACCCAGTGGCAGGCCAAGCCGGTCGGCTTCGTGTCGTACGGCGGCCTCGGCGGCGGGCTGCGCGCGGTCGAGCAACTCCGGCTGGTCTTCGCCGAGCTGCACGCGACGACCGTGCGCGACTCGGTCAGCCTGCACGGCCCCTGGTCCGGCCTCGGGGAGGACGGCACGCCCCGGGACGAGACGGTGTGCGCCGGCGCCGTGAAGGGGATGCTCGGCCAACTCGCCTGGTGGGGGCGCGCGTTGCGAGCCGCGCGGGCCGAGCGCCCGTACGCGGGCTGAGGGCGGGGGAGGAGAGGTGGGGGAGATGCGTACGACCGCGTCGGCCGCGGCACCGGCCCGACCGGTACCGAACCCGGGGAACCCGGCCACGGTCCTGAACCGCACCCTGGCCGTCACCGTCATCGGCTCGATGATGGCGGTGCTCGACATGACGATCGTCAACGTCGCGATGCGCCGGCTCTCGCAGTCCTTCGGCGCCTCGCTGGAGACCATCCAGTGGACCGCCACCGCGTACACGCTCGCGCTGGCCGCCGTCATCCCGACCGCCGCGTGGGCCATGGCCCGGCTCGGCGCCAAGCGCACCTATCTGACCGCGCTCGCACTCTTCACCCTCGGCTCGCTGCTCGCCGCGTGCGCCTGGGACGCGGGCAGCCTCATCGCCTTCCGGGCGGTGCAGGGGCTCGGCGGCGGGCTGCTGCAGCCGGTCGGCATGACGATGGTGATGGGCGCCGCCGACCGCGGTCGGCTCGGCCGCGCCATGGCCGTGGGCGGGCTGCCCATCCTGGTCGGGCCGGTCGCCGGGCCGGTGCTCGGCGGCTGGCTGGTCGACGCCGCCTCCTGGCACTGGATCTTCCTGGTCAACGTGCCCGTCGGCGCCCTGGCCCTGGCGCTCGGACTACGGCTCCTGCCGCCGGACGCGCCGACGAACGGGACCGGCACGGCGCGTACCGCCGCCCGGCTGGACCTCCCCGGCCTGCTGATGCTCTCGCCCGGCCTTGCCCTGCTCCTGTACGGCCTGGCCCGGGGCGGTGAGCGCGGTGACTTCGGCGCACCCGGCGCCCTGGTGCCGACGCTCGCCGGCACGGCACTCGCCGCGGGCTTCGTACGCCGGGCGCTCACCGCGTCCGCCCCCCTGCTGGACCTGCGGCTGCTGCGCGACCGGACGTTCGCCGGCGCCATCGGCACGCTCGCGCTGTTCACGTGCGGCTACTTCGGCGCGATGCTGCTCGGCCCGCTGTACTGGCAGCAGGAGCGCGGCCTGAGCGCCACGACGGCCGGCCTGCTGGGCGCGCCGACGGGTCTGGTCGTCGGCACGACGATGCAGATCGCGGCGCGACGGATCGACCGGGTGGCACCGCGCCGGCTGATCCCGGCCGGGATCGCGGCGGCCGCCCTCGGGATGGCACTGCTGGCCTGGCAGTCCGGGGTGCCCGGGGTCGCGCCCTGGCGGATGGTCGCCTCGGCGATGGTGCTGGGCGTCGGCGTCGGCGTGGTGCTGATGCCGACGATGACCACCGCGAGCCGGGAACTGCCCGCGGAACGGCTGGCCGCGGCGAGCACCGCGCTGAGCATCAACTCCCAACTGGGCGCGTCCGTCGGAACGGCCGCCCTGTCGGTGGCACTGGGCCAGACGGGCACGACCCCACCCGGCTTCCGAACCGCGTACGCCATCGCGGCGATCCTGCTGGCCTTGGCGGCCCTGCCGGCCCTCCGCCTCCCGTCGGGCACCCACGACTGAGAGCCCCCTCGTAGCCGGGGCGGATGCGGGCCGGCTCAGCCCGCGCTGCGCTCCGTGAGTTCCGCCAGCGGCAGGGTGTGCCGGGTCTGCAGGACCTTCGCACGCAGGTAGCGGACGTTGTGAGCCGTGGTGAAGACACCGGTCGGCACCCGGTCCCGTACGACGACGCCCAGCGTACGCAACTGCTCCGCCTTGTCGGGGTTGTTGGACAGCAGGTCCAGCTCCCCGATGCCGAGGGCGGTGAGCATCTGCCCGGCGGCCGTGTAGTCGCGGGCGTCCTCCGGCAGGCCGAGCGCGGCGTTCGCCTCGTAGGTGTCGAGGCCCTGGTCCTGCAGGGCGTAGGCGTCGAGCTTGTTGTAGAGGCCGATGCCGCGGCCCTCCTGGCGGAGGTAGAGCAGGACGCCGCCGCGGTCGGCGATGCGCTCGACCGCCTCGCGCAGCTGGGGACCGCAGTCGCAGCGGGCCGAGCCGAAGACGTCGCCGGTCAGGCACTCGGAGTGCAGGCGCACCAGCGGGACGGAGCCCGGGGCCGGGTCGCCGAGGACGACGGCGACGTGCTCCTGGCCGTCGGCCAGGCCGTGGAAGGTGACGAGTTCGGCGTCGACGCTGTAGCCGTCGTGGAAACGCAGCGGTACCCGGACGCGGGCGCGCGTCGTGGCGGCGGGGGTGTCGGGCATGCGGGTCCCTCCGGAAGCGGCTGCTGCTTCAGATTTGAAACAGCGGTTTCGAAGGGGACCCTACCTCATGCTTCAAACTTAAAGCAATTGTTTTCCGAGTGTCGAGTGTGACTTCCGGATGCCGGATGTGACTCGGGGGGCGGTCGGGTGTGGCTCAGGAGCCGGAACAGGACGACCGGCGCCGCCAGGGAACGTCGTCCGCCCCGGCCTCGCCGGCGCCGTCACCCTGCAGCCCGCGTGCGACCCCCGTGAAGATCTCCTCCAACTGTCCCACCTGCTCCGGCGTGAGCCGGTCGAACAGGGTGGCGCGCACGACCGCGACGTGCCCGGGTGCCGTACGCTCCAGCACGGCCGTCCCCTCGTCCGTCAGCACGGCGATACTGCTGCGCTTGTCCCAGCGGCAGTTCTCCCGGCGCACCAGCCCGTCCCGCTCCAGGCGGGTCACCGCATAGGTCAGCCGACTGCGCGTGATCTTCAGCGTCTCGGCGAGATCGGTCATGCGCAGCCGCCGGTCGGGCGCCTCGGAGAGGTTGGCGAGCACCGAGTAGAACAGGTGGGGCATGCCGGCGTCCTGTTGGAGCTGCCGGTCCATCGCGTCCTCCAGGAGGTGGGTCGCGGCCATGTACGCGCGCCACGCGCGCTGCTCCTCGGGGCTGAGCCAGCGGGTCGTCATGCCGACAGTGTAGGTTTGTTTCAAACTTGAACCAAGAGTGACTTCGCAGGGAGACCGCGCCGATGTCGTATCCGTACGTGCTGCTGTCCGCCGCCGTCTCCCTCGACGGCTACCTGGACGACACCGGTCCCGAACGGCTTCTGCTGTCCAGCCCGGCCGACTTCGACCGGGTCGACGCGGTACGGGCCTCCGTCGACGCCATCCTGATCGGCGCCGGCACGATCCGTGCCGACAACCCGCGGCTGCTGGTCAACTCCGCCGAGCGCCGCGCGGCCCGCGTCCGGGAGGGCCGGCCGGAGTACCCGCTGAAGGTGACCGTCACCGCCGCCGGCGACCTCGACCCCGGCGCGAAGTTCTGGCACACCGGCGGCGACAAGCTCGTCTACACGACCGACAAGGGCGCCGAGCAGGCCGGCCGCCGCCTCGGCGGTGCCGCCGAGGTCGTCCCGCTCGGCCCCGACCTCGACTGGCGCGCCCTGCTGTCCCACCTGCACGACGTGCGCGGCGTACGGCGGCTGATGGTCGAGGGCGGCGGCACGGTCCACACCCAGCTGCTGCGGCAGGGCCTCGCCGACGAGCTGCAGCTGGTCCTCGCCCCGCTGTTCGTCGGCGACCCGGCCGCACCCCGTCTGTTCGGCCCCGGGGGTTACCAGGCCGGCCGGCTGCGGCTGACCGAGACCCGGCGGATCGAGGACGTGGTCCTCATGCGCTACGAGCCCACGGCCCCCGGTACCGGCCCGCTCCCCGCCGCCGCCGACCGCCACTGGCTGCGCACCGCCTGCGAACTCGCCGCGCTGTGCCCGCCCTCGCCCACGGCGTTCAGCGTGGGGGCGGTGGTGGTCGCCGCCGACGGTACGGAGCTGGCCCGCGGCCACTCGCGCGAGGGGGACGACCCCGTGGTCCACGCGGAGGAGGCCGCGCTCGCGAAGATCGACCCGGCCGACCCCCGGCTGCCTGCCGCCACCGTCTACAGCAGCCTGGAGCCGTGCGCCCGACGCGCCTCCCGCCCCGCGCCGTGCTCCGAGCTGATCCTTCGGGCGGGGGTGCGGCGGGTGGTCACTGCCTGGCAGGAGCCGGACACGTTCGTGGCGGGGGCCGACGGTACGGGGATTCTGGTGAAGGGGGGCGTCGAGGTGGTCGTACTGCCGGAGTACGAGGACCAGGCCAAGGCGCCGAACAGGCATCTGGTGGGCTGATCCGCCCGGAAGGCTTTCAGGGCCGGTGAAAACACTCGGCGCCGGTGAAAACACTCAGGGCCCGGAAACCAATGGCTTCCGGGCCCTGAGTCTTCAGTAGCGGGGACAGGATTTGAACCTGCGACCTCTGGGTTATGAGCCCAGCGAGCTACCGAGCTGCTCCACCCCGCGTCGTTGTGTCACCAGCATACGTCATGCGCAGGGCTGCTCGCACACCGGTTGACCGGGAGGTGTGGACCGGCGTCATCCGCTCGGGTCATGGAGCTCGCCCGGCGGGCCCGGTCCGGCCAGGCTGTACGTACGTCGGACATGTGGGAGACAAGCGGTGCGCTCTGGTGAGGTGGAGGAGAGCCCGTACGCCAGGGCGGGTGGCCGGCTTCCGGGTGACCCGGTGCCCGACCCGGGTCTCGGTGACGAGACGGCACCGCCGCTCCCGCGCCGCTTCACCCCCCGCGCCCTGGCCCGCGCGCTGCCCGCCCTGCTGATCGCCGGCGGTGTCCTGTACGGCCTGCTCACCCCGAGGGAGTTCACCGCCGTCCCCTTCTTCACCGCCGCCCCGCTGATCGCCGCGCCCCTGTCCTCGCTGCGCACCACCGTGCTGACCGGCCTGGCGGCCGTGGCCGCGATGTACGCGGTGCACACCCGGGGCGGCGAACACCCGGCCGTGGCCACCGTCACGGACGTCGTCACCGTGGCCACCGTCGCCCTGCTGGCCGTCGCCATCAACCGCGTGGTCCGCATCGGCGACCGGCGGCTCGCCTCCGCCCGGGAGATCGCCGAGGCCGCCCAGCGGGCCCTGCTGCCCGAGCCCGCCGAGCGGATCGGCGGCTTCGAGATCGCCGCCCGCTACGAGGCGGCCCGGCAGGACGCCTTCATCGGCGGCGACCTGTACGCCGTGCAGGACAGCCCGCGCGGGGTCCGGCTGGTCGTGGGCGATGTGCGCGGCAAGGGGCTGGGCGCGGTCGCCGCCGTCGCCGTGGTGATCGGGGCGTTCCGGGAGGCGGCCGAGCAGGAGGCCACACTGGAGGCGGTCGCGCAGCGGCTGGAGCGGGCGCTGGCCCGCGAGGGCACCCGGCGGGACGGCGTCGACGCCTTCGAGGGCTTCACCACCGCGGTCCTCGTCGAACTCCCGCACGGCGACGGCGTCGTACGGATCGTCAACCGCGGTCATCCGTCGCCGCTGCTGCTGTACGCCGACGGCACCCTGCGCACGCTCGCCGCCCCCGACCCCGCGCTGCCGCTCGGCATGGGCGACCTCGGGATGTGGCCCGACCGCGCGCAGCAGGAGGCTTTCCCGAGCGGTGCCACCCTGCTGCTCCACACCGACGGCCTGTCCGAGGCCCGTGACACGCACGGCCGGTTCTACGACCCCGAACGACGGCTCGCCGGACGCACCTTCCCCGCCCCGGTCGTCCTGCTCGACCGGCTCGCCGACGAGGTGCGCAGGCACTCCGGCGGCGGGATGACGGACGACATGGCCCTGCTCGCCGTACGACGTCCGTGATCACCTTTACGTACGGTAACCGGACGACCGCCCTCCGCATAACATCTGAGACACCATCAAAAACTCCGACGCTCCTGAACGGTGGCCAACTCGCCCGATTTGCAGCGTTCCTGGCTGGTAAGTCCCCATCGGAAAACGTTAATGATCAAGCCGAACGGCTTGGAAAGTGACTCTGGGGTCTATTAACGTTCGATAACGCAGCGCGGTCGTCCCAGCCGTCACAAGAGGCGGCTCCGTGCGCACGCGCCGAATCCCGCAAGGGAACCGGGGAACCACCACCTTGGGGTGAATCACGCGGATACTGACGTGAACTCGTCGAGTCCACGCCTGGTATACGCGCGTAGGAGACCTTCCTGCTCCGAACCCGTCAGCTAACCCGGTAGGCGGAGGAAGGAAAGGAGCACGCCCGAGTGGCGTCCAACCCGCCTGCCCCAGAAGCCCCGTTCGCGCCCGCGCAACCCGAGCCGGAGATCTTCGGCTACGGCTCCTACCGCGCGGAGGAGGGCCCCTGGGAGGAGTGGAACCCCACCGAGGAGTCCCTCACCCCCGCCCGCGGCCGGCACCGCGTCGCCAAGCAGCGCGGCGGATTCGCGCGCAGCTCCACCGTCCTCGGCGTCGGCGTGATGGCCGCCGTCGGCGCGGGCGGCATGGCCAGCGCCAACACCGGCAAGCCGCCGGTCTCCATATCCCTGCCGGACTCCGTCACCCACTTCTTCGGCGACGACTCCTCCCACCAGCACCAGGCCACCGCCACCGGGCTCAGCAAGGTCGGCATGACCTCCGAGAGCGCCGACAGCGGTGACGCCGGCGAGGCGCTGCGCAACCGGATCATGGCCCAGGCCGAGCAGCAGCAGAGCAAGGCCGACAGCAAGGCCACCGCCGCCGCGCTCGCCGCCGCCGAGAAGCAGACCGCCGACGCCGCGGCCAAGGCGGAGAAGGAGGCCGCCGCCAAGGCCGCCGACGCCAAGGCACAGGCGGACGCCGACGCCAAGAAGGCCGCCGAGGCCAAGCGGCTGGCCGAGCTGGCCAAGGAGTACACCCTGCCCGTCGTGTCGTACACGATCACGGGCACCTTCGGCCAGCCCGGCGCGATGTGGTCCTCCGGCTACCACACCGGCCTCGACTTCGCCGCCCCCACCGGCACCCTCATCAAGGCCGTCCACGGCGGCACGGTCACCGAGGCGGGCTGGGCCGGCGCCTACGGCTACCGCACCATCCTGACCCTGGACGACGGCACCGAGCTGTGGTTCTGCCACCAGTCCTCGATCAACGTCTCGGTCGGCCAGAAGGTCTCCACCGGCGACGTCATCGGCCGCATCGGCGCCACCGGCAACGTCACCGGCCCGCACCTCCACCTGGAGGTCCACCCGAACGGCCAGGCGTCCGCCGTCGACCCGGCGCCGTGGCTGCGGGACAAGGGCCTCAACCCCTGAGCACGGCATTCGTGTGAACGCGACGCCGGCGGCGGAATGAGATCATCTGCCACCGGCGTTGACGCAGAACATGACTTCTCTGCGCACACTCGGCTCCTCCGACCTCAAGGTCTTCCCGCTCTCCCTCGGCGGCAACGTCTTCGGCTGGACCGCCGACGAGGAGACCTCCTTCGCCGTCCTCGACGCCTACGCGGCGGCGGGCGGCAACTTCATCGACACCGCCGACGCCTACAGTGCCTGGATCGAGGGCAACAAGGGCGGCGAGTCCGAGACGATCATCGGCAAGTGGGTCAAGGCGCGCGGCAACCGGGACAGCGTCGTCATCGCCACGAAGGTCAGCCAGCACCCCGAGTACCAGGGCCTGTCCGCCGCCAACATCAAGGCCGCCGCCGACGCCTCGCTGCGCCGCCTGGACACCGACCACATCGACCTCTACTACACCCACTTCGACAAGCCCGAGGTGCCGGTGGAGGAGATCATCGGCGCCCTCGACGAGCTGGTGAAGGCGGGCAAGGTCCGGCAGATCGCCGCCTCCAACATCAGCCCCGAGCGCCTCAAGGCATCCCTCGACTTCTCCGACCGTGAGGGCCTGGCTCGCTATGTCGCCCTCCAGCCCCACTACAACCTGGTCTCCCGCGACACCTACGAGGGCCCGCTGCAGGACCTGGCCGCCAAGGAGGGCCTGTCCGCGGTCCCGTACTTCTCCCTCGCCGCGGGCTTCCTGACCGGCAAGTACCGCCCCGGCACCACGGTCGACAGCGCTCGCGCGGGCCGGGCCCAGCAGTACGCGGACTCCGAGCGAGGTCAGCAGGTCCTCACGGCCCTGGACGAGATCGCCGCCGCTCACGAGGTCCCCGTCGCCACGGTCGCCCTCGCCTGGCTCGCCGCCCAGCCGACCATCACCGCCCCGATCGCCTCGGCCCGCACGGTGGAGCAGCTCCCGGCGCTGCTGGGGGCGGCGGACCTGAAGCTGACGGACGAGGAAGTGACGAGCCTGACGGAGGCGTCGGCCTAGCCATTCCGGCGGTGCCGGACCCTCCGCAACCCGAACGGCTACGACCGATACGGGTTGTAGGCGGGGTACGGCACCGCCGGATACCCGTACCCCGGCCAGGACGCCGGAGGCACCGGTGCCGCATACATCGGCCAGGCCGGCGCAGCCGTCCGCGCCGCATACTCCAGGGCCGGCCGCGCCACGTCCCTGCGCTTCCACAACTCGTCCAGCAGCTCCCGCTCCCGTACGACGAAGTCGGCCCCGGCCTTCCCCTGCCGCCCCCGGCGCCGCAGAAACGCGAGCGACGTGGCGTACGTCTCGTACTGCGTCACCGCCCGCGCCGCCGCCCGGCCATGGTGGTGCCGGGCGTAGTCACGGGCCGTCCCCCGCGCCCCCATCGACCCGAGCGCGAACGGCTCGGCCGGCCCCAGCCACCCGGCCAGCACATACGCCGGAAGCTCCTCCCGCACGGTCCGCAGCTCCCGCTGCCGCGTCCAGATCGCGAGCCAGGTGAGCAGCCCGAACACGGGCACCATGAACGCGCCGTAGACGGCGAAGAACCCGAACTCGCCGAAGGTGGAGGAGCCGTTCCAGAAGGCGTGCATGCTCATCGCGAGCAGCAGACCGCAGATCGGCAGCAGCACCCGTCGGGCGCGCTGCCGCTCTGCGCAGAGCGCGGCGAAACCGAAGCCGAGACCGGTGAGGGTGGTGAACAGGGGGTGCGCGAACGGGGACATCACGATGCGCACGAAGAAGGTGGCGGCGGTGACGGAGGCGATGCCGCGGTCGCCGGTGAGCTGGTCGGTCCCGAAGGCCGTACCGAGGTAGAGGATGTTCTCGGTGAACGCGAACCCGGTGGCGGTGATCCCCGCTATCACCACCCCGTCCACGATCCCGCTGAAGTCACGTCTGCGGAAGAGAAAGACCAGCAGCACGGCGGCGGCCTTGGCGGACTCCTCCACGATGGGCGCTATCACGGTGGCGCCGAGGGTGTTGGCGCTGGCCGGATCGGCGGTGGCGGTGGCTATCCACTTGGTGGCGAAGCTGTTGGCGACGATGGCTATCAGCGCGGCCGCGCACGCGCCCCAGGCGAAGGCGAAGACCAGATTCCGCCAGGGGCCGGGCTCCACCCGGTCCAGCCAGCGGAAGGCGGCTATGAGCCAGGGCACGGGCAGCATGGCCAGCCCGAGCCCCACGAGGAACCCCTCGGTACCGGTCTGCTTGCGCACCAGCGCGAGGATGACCAGCCCGGACAGCGCCAGCAGCGTGATCAGTGCTCCGTACCGCACCCACCTGCGCTGCCACCAGTGCGGATGGCGAAGCACAAGGCCCTCGGGGCCCGGGGGATACGTCGGAAACGGAGGACTGGTGGCCACGGCATCGACCCTAACGGTGACGGGACGAGGTGCTGAGCGGTTTATCGGCCCGGGTGCGGTACACGACGGAACAGCAGATCGTTCACCACATGTCCCTTGTCCAGTCCCTGACCCTCGAAACGGGTCAGCGGCCGGAACTCGGGGCGTGGCGCGAAACCGCCGTCGGCCTGCGTGTTCTCGAAGTCGGGGTGTGCGCTGAGCACTTCCAGCATCTGCTCGGCGTACGGCTCCCAGTCGGTCGCGCAGTGCACGAGCGCACCGGGCTTCAGCCGGGTCGCGGCGAGCGTCAGGAACTCGGGCTGGATGAGCCGCCGCTTGTGATGCCGCTTCTTGGGCCAGGGATCCGGGAAGTACACGCGAACCCCGTCCAGCGAGTCGGGGGTGAGCATCTCCCTGAGCAGGATGATCGCGTCCCCGTTCGCCACCCGGACATTGGCCATTCCGCCCCGGTCGGCAAGATTCAGCAGATTCCCCTGCCCCGGCGTGTGCACGTCGACGGCGAGGATATTGGTGTCCGGGTCGGCGGCGGCCATCTGCGCGGTGGCCTCGCCCATCCCGAACCCGATCTCCAGCACGACGGGCTTGTCGTTGCCGAACAGCTCGGAGAGCTCGATCACCCGCTGCCCGTCGATGTCGAGCCCCCACAGGGGCCACAGCCGCTGCAACGCATCGGCCTGCCCCGCGGTCACCCGGCTCCGCCGCGGCTGAAAACTCCGGATCCGCCGCTCGAAGTGCGACCCGGCAGGATCCGCCCTGGGCCCGTCCGGAAACCGCGGCTCCCCCTTGGCCCGGGTATGCCGGACGGAGACGCCGGGGGTGTGGGGGGCCGGCGAGGGGGCTTCGGGGGCGTTGAGGAAGTCAGACACAGTGCTTCCGATTTTACGGCGCCCTACGAGGGTGCCCTCTCAGCTGACCGAGCCGAGCATGGACAGCACCCGGCGCCCGACTTCCCTGCCGATCGGCAGGGAAGCCGTTGCCGCCGGAGACGGCGCGTTGAGCACGTGCACCGCCCGGCTCCCCTCTCGGATGAGAAAGTCGTCCACCAGCGTCCCGTCCCGCAGCACCGCCTGCGCCCGCACCCCGGCAGGGGCCCGCACCAGGTCGTCGCCCTCCACCCCGGGCAACAGCCTCCGCACGGCCTGCAGAAACGCCCCCTTCGACAGCGAGCGGTGCAGCTCCCCCGCGCCGTGTCTCCAGTGTCGCCGGGCGATCGCCCACGACCCCGGCCATGCCACGGTCCCGGCCAGCTCCCGGGGGCGTACGACCCCCCAGCCGTACCCCTCGCGGGCCAGCGCCGGCACCGCGTTGGGCCCGATGTGCACACCCCCGTCGATGCCCCGGGTCAGATGCACCCCGAGGAACGGGAACGCCGGATCCGGTACCGGATACACCAGCCCCCGCACCAGCTCGGGCCGCGCCAGCTCGTAGTACTCACCGCGGAACGGCACGATCCGCACCCCGGGCTCGTCCCCGGTCAGCCGGGCCAGCTCGTCGCAGTACAGCCCGGCGCAGTTCACCAGCACGCGCGCGCGTACGACGTCACCGCCGGCGGTGAGTACGGCGACCCCCCGCTCCGGCCGCCGGTCGACCCGGACGACCCGCGCGCCGTACCGGATCTCCGCCCCCGAGGCCTGTGCCAGCTGGCGTGCGACGCCCACGAAGTCGCACACGCCGGTCGTGCCGACATGTATGGCCGCCAGCCCCCGGACCTCCGGTTCGTACTCGCCGATCTGGGCGGGGCCCAGCTCCCGCACCGGAATGCCGTTCTCCCGTCCGCGCTGCACGAGCGCGTGCAGCCGCGGCAGCTCCTCCCGCTCCGTGGCGACGATCAGCTTGCCGGTGACGGCGTGCGCGATGCCGTACTCGGCGCAGAACTTCACCATCTCGGCGGCGCCCCGCACGGCATACCGCGCCTTGAGCGAGCCCGGCCGGTAGTAGATCCCGCTGTGGACGACCCCGCTGTTGCGTCCCGTCTGGTGCCGGGCCGGGCCCGGCTCCTTCTCCAGCACGGTGACCCGTGTGCCCGGCGCGGCCCGTGTGATCGCATACGCGGTGGACAGCCCGACGATCCCCCCACCGACCACGAGCACATCACAGTCGTACGCCTCGACCGGCACCTGCACCACCTCCCACCTCGATAGTGCACTGCGCCACTGACAACGCCTTCAAACGCAGGCGGTGCGGGTTCTCAGGCCGACGTCATCAACAGCGGCCGGGCCCGCTCCCGCAGCTCCGCCACCCGCGGCTCGTCCCCGTACGGCTCCAGCCGGTGCAGCAGATCCTTCACATACTCGGTCGTCCGGGCCGAGGAGATCCGCCCGGCCACCTCCACGGCCCGCACCCCCTGCTCGCACGCGGCGTCGAGATTCCCGGACTCCAGCTCGGCGACGGCCGACACCACCAGCCGCAGTCCGTGCGAGCGCACGAACTCCTCCGTCGGCTTCGACAACGCCTGCTCGGTGAACCGCCGAACCTGCCGGGGCGCCTTCAGATCCCGGTAGCACTCGGCTGCATCGGCAGCAAACCGGTCATAGCCATAAAAACCAAGCCAAGAGGGGTCGTTGTCACCATCCCTGGACCGCTCTAGCCAACCCTCCGCCGCCTTCAGCGCCGCACCCGCCGCCTGCGCATCACCCGCACGCGCGTGTGCCCGCGCTTCCACCAGCCGGAAGAAACTCATCGTGCGGGCCGTCGCCAGCCCCCGGTTCCGCTCCAGCGCGGCCTGCGCCAGATCGACCCCTTCGTCGCCGAAGCCGCGATACGTCGCCTGGAGCGACATGGAGGCGAGCACATAGCCCCCGAGCGGCACGTCCGCCGCCGCGCGCGCGAGCCGCAGCGCCTGGATGTAGTACCGCTGCGCGGCCTCCTGCTGGCCGGTGTCGAAGGCCATCCACCCGGCGAGCCGGGTGAGTTCGGCGGAGGCCCCGAAGAGCGCGCGGCCCACTTCGTCGGAGTAGGAGCCGAGCAGCAGCGGCGCCGCCTCCACCCGCAGGCATTCCGGCACCATCGACGAACGCCAGTCCCCGCCGCCGTACTTGGAGTCCCAGCGCCGGGCGTCCTCGGCGGCCTCCCGCAGCTTCTGCACATCGCTGTGGCCGACTTTGATCGGTGCGCCGGAGCCCTCGGCGGAGCCCGCCTCCCGCGCGACCGAGCTGTCGGCGGGGGTTATCAGCCAGCGTGAGGCAGGCGTTGCGTATGCGCTCACTGCGAACGATCCGGCGAGCGACTGCCAGATGCCGCCGGTGCCGGCCCGGCGCCCGGCGAGGTCGAGACGGTACAGCTCCGTCGCCGACCTCACCGCCTGTCCTACGTCTCTGGGGAAGGCGAGGCCCACTTCGGGCGCGGGATCCGCGTCCGCCAGGCCGATCTCGTGGAGCGGCACCGGGCGGCCGAGTTTCTGGCCGATTGCGGCTGCGATGAGGTGTGGCGCCGCGCCCTGCGGCACCATCCCCTTCGACACCCAGCGCGCCACGGAGGTCTTGTCGTAGCGAAGAGTCAACCCGCGTTGTGCGCCAAGGTCGTTGACGCGTCGCGCGAGTCCTGCGTTGCTGATTCCCGCGAGGGCGAGAACGGCGCCGAGCTTTTCGTTCGGCCCGCGTTGCTCCCTGGACATGCGCCACCCCTCGACACAGACGGCTGCCGCGCTGGCATAACCACGCGGCATTCGTAAACCCAGCGTAGTTCGCCGCATCCCAAGCGTTAAGGGGCATTGTTCCGGATGGCGGGATTGTGGTCCGTACGGAAGCGCGGCCCTGTACGCACCGTGCACGGCTTGTCGCCGCGTGCCCCCGCCCGTGTGGCCGTGCGCCCGTCCGTGCGCTCTTCTCCGGCCATCGGGGGAGCGGTTCCATGGCTCTTGCGTGGGTCGGCCCGCTGTACTGGATCCAGTGGGCTGGGGGACACCGCCACCTTCATCCCCGCGGGTGGCGGACCGGTCCGGGAGGCGATGCCCGCCTCCCGGACTGTGCGCGTGTCCGCGTTCACCGCGCTCTCCGCAGGCCTGTACGGAGCGTGCTCAAATCCCGGGCGTCTCCGTATGTTTGGCTGAAAATCGATCCCGCTCGTCAGGGTTGAATCCCTGCTCCCACCACGCAACTTGAGGGCGCGAAGGGCGTCTTGGGGGAGCGTACGGGGGGCGCATTCGCGTCGTACTCATCGTGAACCGCCGACGGCCGGCATGCGTCGCATCCGTCGACTCCCTTGGTGTCCTCCGGTGTTGCCCGCGGGCTTCCCTCGATCGAAGCCGGTGCCGCCGCCCCTCCACACCGCGTCTTTCATGGCAGCATGAGGATCCGGTTCGTACGGTGCACTGTT
The DNA here is from genome assembly GCF_001953885.1 of Streptomyces sp. IMTB 2501. Taxonomy (GTDB): domain Bacteria; phylum Actinomycetota; class Actinomycetes; order Streptomycetales; family Streptomycetaceae; genus Streptomyces. Next base: position 261,963 of record NZ_MQUS01000011.1, read on the forward strand.
GTCCACAGCCTGTGGAGGCGTCGATGCGGTGGTTGGTGGGTTGGAGCAGCACCGCCGCGGGCGTCGCCGCAATCGGGTCCGCGGGCGCCACCGGCTATGACGGCGAGACCCTGCACCCGGTCGGCTCCCAACTCCTGTGGGGCGACCCGGATCCGCTGTGGGCCGTCGGCGACTGGCGCCCGGACGAGGTGCGCGTGATCCGGGCCGACGCGGAGAACCGCATCGCCGTCCTCGGCATCTGTGGCGCCTCCGACGAGGAGCTGCGGCGCGGCCTGTTCACCGCGCGCGGGGGCGCACTGCGCCATCTGACGACCTGGCCGGGCAGCTACACGGCCGTCGTCCAGGTCGGCCGCCGCATCACCGTCTGCGGCGATCTCGCGGGCGCCCGCCCGGTGTTCCACACCCCCTGGGCCGGCGGCACGGCCTACGCCACCGCCGCGCTCCCCCTCGCCGACCTCATCGAGGCCAACCTCGACTTCGGCCACCTGGCCGCCCTGCTCGCCGCCCCGGACGTACCGGCCGCGCTGCGCGACACCACCCCGTACGAGGGCGTACGGCGCGTTCCGCCGGGGCACGCACTCGTGCTGCGCGCCGGGGCGCGCGAGATCGCCGGGTACGAGCCGGTCGCCTCCCTCGCTGTGGCCGCGCCCCCGGCCGACCCCGACCACGCCGTGGACGCCGTACGCGACGCCCTGGTGGAGGCGGTCCGCACCCGGCTGTCCGCACCGCGCCACGTGCCCGACCTCGACCCCGGCCCGGTGCCCGGCATGGGCCCGGCCGAGCGGCGGGCCCGGCGCGGGATGCCCGTGCCCGGCATCGGCGCCGACCTCTCCGGCGGCCCCGCCTCCGGCACCCTCGCGCTGCTGGCCGCCGGGCTGCCCGGCAGACCCGGCACGCTGCTGGGCCACGGCACGGGCGCGGGCGAACGGCTGCTGGCCGTCACCTTCAACGACCTGGCCGTGGGCGGCCGCGAGGCCGAGGTGGAACGCGCCGGGGCCCTTGCCGCCAACCCGCGCCTGCACCACGTGGTGGTCACCGGCGCCGAGGAGACCCTGCCGTACGCCGACCTCGACGGCCCCCTCACCGACGAACCCGGACCTTCCCTGGTCACGGCCGCCCGGCACCGCGCCCGGCTCGCCGCCGGCAGCGCCGACCACTTCACCGGCCACGGCGCCCGCCAGGTCCTGGACGCCCACCCCGCCCGCCTCGCCGACCTCCTCATGGACCGCAAACGGCGCCATCTGGTCCGCCCGGTCGCCGCGCTCGCCAAGGCCGACGGCTCGGTGATGGTCACCGCGCGCGTGTACGGCGCCGCCCGCCGGCTCGCCCGCACGCCCTACCGGGCCGGCTTGGAAGTGCTGGCAGAGCGGCTGATGCGGCGCCGCTTCGACGAGCCCAAGGGAGCGGTCGGCGCCTCCCTCGCCGCGCTGACCTGGGCCAGACCCGGGCCCGCCGCCCGCTGGCTGACCGGCGAGGCCCTGGCCGAAGTATCGGTTCTGCTCCAGGCGGACGCGGACCGCTCCGCCGCGGGCGCAGGCCGACGCCCCGGCGACTATCGCGCGCGTGCCGCCCTCGCCCGCCACGCCGCCGATCTGCGCGTCCTGGAACAGGCCGCCGAGATCCGCTCCCAGCGCCTGCACGCGCCGTTCCTCGACAACCAGGTCGTCCGCGCCTGCCGCGCCCTCCCGGAAGCCCTGCGCGTCCAGCCTGGCGCCCGCGCCGCCATCCTCCGTACGGTCCTGGAGGGTGCCGGCGTCACCGACGTCCCGTCCGGCTGGGGAGCCCCCTCCCACGCTTCCTCGGCGGCGGCCGCACGCGCGGGCCTGCGCGTGGCGGCCGACCCGCTGCTCGACCTGTTCTCCACCCCGCTTCTGGCCGACGCCGGCCTGGTGGAGGCCCGCGTCATCCGCGAGGCCGTGCGCGCGGGCGCCGCCGGCGAGCCCATCCCCCTGGACGGCCTCGCCGACCTCATCTCCCTCGAACTCTGGCTCCACCGCCTCCTCTCCCGCCGAGGCACCTGCTGGACGGGAACCCCGGCACGCGCGCGTGCGGTGCCCTCCGGGATCCAGCCGAGGAGGGACGCGCTGGCCTCCGGCGCGTGAGCCGGGTCGCAGGGGGGCCTGACCCCGCCGTTCGCGCCTGCGGGTCAGCGGCTTCGCCGCGGGGGCGCGACCAGCCACAGCGCCGCGCCCCTCAGGGAACTGCGGTGCCGTCGCCTTCCTGGCGGCACCCCCGGCGAGCTGCGCCCGGCTCTCGCCCCGTTCCAACTCGGGGCACCGCGCCCGCACCGATCACGAAACCCCGTCGCCCCGCCCCGAAACCCCCCGCGACAATGACCAGGTGCGGTACAGAATCCTGGGAGTGACCCAAGCAGCGGACGACCGGGGCACCCCCATACCCATCGGCGGCCCGCGCCTGCGCACCCTCCTCACGGCCCTCGCCCTGCGCCCCTCCCGCACCGCCACTCCCGAAACCCTGATCGACGAGATCTGGGCCGACGACCCACCCCACGACGCCCCCGCCGCCCTCCAGGCCCTGATCGGCCGCCTCCGCCGCGCCCTCGGCCGCCACAGCATCACCTCCACCCCCGGCGGCTACCGTCTGGAGGCCACCGAGGACGACGTGGACCTGTACGTCTTCGAGGAGCTCGTCCGTACCGGCACCGAGGCTCTCAGCGCAGGCGACCCGGCCACCGCCCACCGCTCCCTCACCGAGGCCCTCACCCTCTGGCACGGCCCCGCGCTCGCCGACCTCCCCGACCGCACCGCCGCCACCCGCCCGGAAGCCCTGCGCCGGGAGGCGACCCGCGCCCGGGCCGCCGCCGCCCTCGACCTCGGCCGCGCCCCGGACGTCGTACCGGAGCTGAAGGAGCTGACCGCGGCCCACCCCTTGGACGAGCCTCTGCACGCCCTGCTCATCCGCGCTCTGCGTGACACGGGCCGCACCGCCGACGCCCTCGCCGCGTACGAGTCCGCCCGGCGCACCCTCGCCGACACCCTCGGCACCGACCCGGGCCCGGAACTCAAAGCCCTGCACACGTCGTTGCTCACACAACAGCCACAGCCACAGCCACAGCCACAGCCACAGCCACAGCCACAGCCACAGCCACAGCCCAAGTCGGACGCACAGCCACAGTCGGGTTCGCCGTCAGTTGCGGAGCCGGAGCCGCTGAGGCCGGCCGCCCCCGCCCAACCCCCCGAGCGCACCGGCAATCTCCGCCCCCGTCTGACGTCCTTCGTCGGGCGGGAACCAGAACTCGAAGCCATTCGTTCCGACTTGCACAGGGCCCGCCTGGTCACGCTCACCGGACCGGGCGGCTCCGGAAAGACCCGCCTCGCCGAGGAGGCCGCCGCAGGGCTCCCCCAGGCATGGCTGGTCGAGCTGGCCCCGCTCGACCATCCGGAGGCGGTGCCCGGCGCGGTGGTCAGCGCGCTCGGTCTGCGCGAGACCGTGCTGCTGACGAACGAGCTGGGGACCCCGCAGGCCGACCCCGTCGCCCTGCTGATCGAGTACTGCGCCCCGCGCAGCCAACTCCTGATCCTTGACAACTGCGAACATGTCATCGGCGCGGCCGCCGCCCTCGCCGAGACCCTCCTCACCCACTGCCCGGGGCTCACGATCCTCGCGACCAGCCGTGAACCCCTGGGCGTCCCCGGTGAGTCGGTGCGCCCGGTCGAGCCCCTCGTCCCGGAGCAGGCGCACCGACTGTTCGCCGAGCGCGCGAAGGCCGTCCGTCCCGACGGCGGCGTGGTGCTCGCCGACACCGGGGCGGTGGCGGAGATCTGCCGCCGGCTGGACGGGCTGCCGCTGGCCATCGAGCTGGCCGCCGCCCGGCTCAGGCTGCTGACCGCACGCCAGATCGCCGACCGGCTCGACGACCGCTTCCGCCTGCTCACCTCCGGGAGCCGCACAGTCCTGCCCCGCCAGCAGACCCTGCGTGCGGTCGTCGACTGGTCCTGGGACCTGCTGGACGAGCGGGAGCGCACGGTGCTGCGCGAGGTGTCGGTGTTCGCCGGCGGCTGGGACCTCGCGGCGGCCGAGGCCGTGTGCACCGGCCCGGCCGCCGACCTGATCGGCGCCCTGGTCGACAAGTCCCTCGTCGTCGCCGCCCCGGACGCCTCGGGCGGCAGCATGCGCTACCGCATGCTGGAGACCATCCACGAGTACGCCACCGAGCGCGCGGCCGAGGTCACCGGGCTGCGCCCCGCCGCCGAGCGACGGCACCGCGCGTGGGTGCGCGCGCTGGTCGAGGCGGCCGAGCCGCGCCTGCGGTCGGCGGACCAACTGCCCTGGATCTCCCGTCTGGAGACCGAACTGGACAACATCCGGGCGGCGCTGGACCGCTCCGTGCGCGCCGGCGACGAGCCGGAGGCGGGTGCGATCGTCCTGGCCATCGGCTGGTTCTGGTGGCTGCGCAACCACCGCCAGGAGGCGGTGTCCTGGGTCCGGCTGGTCCTGCGCCTGGGCGTGGCCCTGGACACCCTGGACACTCCGGCGACCCCGGCGACCCCGGCGACCCCGGCGACCCCGGCGACCCCGGCGACCCCGGCGACCCCGGCGACCTCGGACGTCGCGGATGTCCCGGGTGTCTCGGAGGGCCCGGCCCCGGGCGGCGGTCTGATGAAGCTGGTGGAGTCGGCCGACCCGGTGGGCGCCCTTCTCGCCGTACCCGACGGCGAGGCCGGGCATCCGCTGCGGGAGCTGCGGATGGACCTGCGGATGCTCGACCTGTTCCTGACCTCCGAGTCGGCCACCGAGCACCTCGCGGCCGACCCGCGGGCCCCGGAGTACCTCGCGCGCGTGCGGGCCGCCTTCGAGCACGGCGGTCCCCGGGCCGCCCGGCTCCCGGGCATCGTCTGGCCGCTGACCGCCTACTACCTGGGCGGCGCGGGGGACCTCGGCCCCGACATGGCCGCAGCCGTCGCCAACTGCCGGGCGTACGGCGGGGATTGGGAAGTCGGCGTCTCCCTGATGTACCGCACCCACACAATGGTCGACTCCCCGGGCAATCTGCGCGGCGTGGACGAGGATCTCGCCGAGCTGCGGACACTCAGCCGGCGCGTCGGGGACCGCTGGATGCGGGCCCAGGTGTGCAGCGCGGCCGGCGAGGCGGCCATGGCGCGCGGCAGGTTCGGCGAGGCACGCGGTGAGTACGAGGAAGCGCTGCGCCTCGCCTACGAGGTGGGTGCCTACGCCGAATCGCCCTTCCTGATGGCCCGGCTCGCCGAGATCGCCTACCGTTCCGGCGACCCGAGGACCGCGCTGGCCTCCCTGGACGAGGCGGGAGCGGCCGCCGACCGGTACGCCGTGCCGGAGTCGCGGGCCTTCGTGCTGCTGCTGCGCGCCCACATCGCCCTGCACGACGGGGAGCACGCGGCCGCCCGCGAGCTGTACGAGGCGACGTGCGCGGTGACGCACGGGGGCACCCCGCCGCCGCAGTTCGTGGCGGCCCTGCGCAGCGTCGAGGCGCTTCTCACCGCCGCCGAGTCGGGCCCCGCGCACGGGCTGCCGATCGTCGCCACGGCGCTGCGCGAGGCCGTGGCCCAGCGGTGCGCGGAGTCGATCACGGCGGGGCTGGCCGACATCGCGGCGGGTCTGCAGGCCCGGCGCGGCGATCTGGCCGGTGCGGTCCGGCTGTTCGCCGCCGCGGACCACTGGCGCGACGGCAATCTCCGTCCCGAGCCGGAGCGCAGCGAGGCCCTGCGGGTGCGGGCCGGCGCCCGGGTGGCCCTGTCGGCCGAGCGGTACGAGGCCGAGGTCGCCCGGGGCGCGTCCCTCGACGTGGCCGACGTGCTGCGCGAGCTGGACGCCAAGGCGACGACGACCGCCGAACGCGGCTAGCCACGCCGATCTGCCGGTCTATTGGCTACCTACCTACCTACCTACCGGCAGGTGAACCGGGACTCCGCCCAGTCCGCGAGCGCGGCCCGGTCGAGGAGGTCGGCGCGCGGCTGTACGACCAGTTGTACGGTCTTGCGCCCGGTCAGGTCCACATGAACGGGCACGGCAGGGTCGTTTCCCTTGACCGTCCCGGAGTGCCACAGCCGGACGCCGTCGGCGTAGACGGAGAAGGACACCTTGCCGAGGCCCAGCGTCATGTCGTCCACGCCGGCCAGTGCGTCGTAGGAGGTGCACTGCCGATTGAGGGCGATGGTCACGGAGGAGTCGCCGTGCACGGTCACCCCGCGCGCGTACTGCTTGTCGCCGATCGACATGCCGTAGCGCTGCCACACCCAGCTGCTCTGGCCGATTTGGATCTCGGGCCGGGTGCCGTCGCCGGTGATGTCGTAGCTGAGGTCGCTCACCTCGTAGACGGTGGTGGGCGGCGGCGGAGTGGGCGTCGGGGCCGGCTTCGGCGTGGGGGTCGGGGTGGGCGTCGGCCTGGGTGTGGGCGTCGGCCTGGGGGTGGGTTTCGGCGTCGGCTTCCGGGTGGGGGCCGGCTCCGGGGGGACCACCACCGGCTTCGGCGCGGGCTTCTTCTTCGTCGGGGTCGGCCGCGGCGCCGGGGGCTGTACGACGGGTGCGGACGGCGCCGGCTTGGCCGTCTCCTTCGCCGGCGGACGGCTGTCGTTCACCAGGGCCAGGGCCACCGCGGCGGCGGCCACCGCGACCACACCGGCCGCGATCCCCGCCTTCACGGGCGCCCCGAGCCCCTCCGCGGCCGCGGCCCCGCCCGCGCCGCCGGCGCTTCCGGGCGACCCGGTGGCCGCGGCGGCGGCACCCGCGGCTCCGACCCCGGCGCTGCCGGCGACGATCCCGAGCGCCTTGGCGTACCCGGCGGCCCCGAACCAGCCGATGACCGCGACCGGGACGACACCGGGGATACCGCCGGCGACCTCTTCGATCTGCGCGGCCGCCAGCCGGCACTTGACGCATTCCTCCAGGTGCTTGCGCAGGCCCCGCTCGGCGCGGATGCGCAGTTTGCGGCGGGCGTAGGTGCCGAGCTGGTCGGCGTAGCGGGCGCACTCCTCGTCACCGGAGAGGGAGGCGCTGACGTGGGCCTGGAGATAGGCCTGCTTCAGGCCCTCGCGCGCGCGGCTGGCGAGGACCCGGGTGCCGTTGGCGTCCAGCCCGAACAGCACGGCCACTTCGCTCGGGGACTCGTCCTCCACCTCGGTGTGCCACAACACGGCCTGCCAGCGCTCGGGCAGTGAGCGGAAGGCCCGCATGGCCATGGACTGCTCGGCCTCGTGCATCGCGCGCACATCGGCGCCGAGGTCCAACGTGTCGTCGTCGGCGACCTCCGAGCTCCGGGCGGCCTGCTGGGCGAAGGTGGCGAAGTCGTCGACGAGTTGCTCACGCCGGGAGGACCTGGTCCAGTGCGCGGCGACGCGCCGCACGGAGGTCAGCAGATAGGCGCGCACGGCGTGCTTGGGCCCGGATCCCCCGCGCACCGCCTGCAGCATCCGGGCGAAGACCTCGGCGGTGAGGTCGTCGGCGGTGTGCCCGTCCCGGCAGCAGCTGCGGGCGTAGCGCCGTACGGCGTCCGCGTGCCGCCGATACAGCTCCTCGTACGCGGAGTCGTCACCGGCGCGCATCCGTTCGATCAGCTCGCCGTCGTCGCGTGGCCGTTCCCGGGGCGGCGGCAGCACGCTGCCGTCACGCTGGGCCGGTACGCTCCGGCTGCTCCGCTCACCGGACGAAGCCGCACGACCGCCCTGATTCGGCACCTGGGGCGGGGGCAGCCCGGCGGCCGCATCCGCGCCCGCGTCGTCACCGCGTGACTCGTCCCACCCGTCAACGCCCATCGCGGAAAGCCCCCGGCCCCGGCCCAGCCCAACCCTTCACCGGCTCAGGGTGCCACATTGTCTTTTGTTCAAGGACCCCTCGTTCACGGCATCCACTCATCCGAGGGCTGTTGCCAGCACAGCCTTACGACCACTACTCGGACGAGTGAACTGCAACCTCCTCAGGGGCGCGGGACCGCATGTGATACGCGGCCCCGCCGAGAACTTGGGGGAGCGACCGGCCTCCACGCGCCCGCGGCCCGACGACTACACGGGCCACTCACCCCGAACCGGCTCCCAAGGCCCTACGCCGGCCGAGACCGAAGCCCCTCCAGCAAGATGTCCAGCAACCGCGCACTCGCGGCGGCCTGCTGCGCCGCATCCGGCAGAGAGGGTGCCGCCGTGGCGATCACCAGCAGCACATCCCCCACGGACACGTCCGCCCGCAGTTCCCCGGCCGCCCGAGCCCGCTCGACCAGCTGCCCGACCACATCGAGCAACTCCCCGGCCCCGCTGTCATCGGCAGCGCCGGCGGACTCCCCCGGCACCAGCCGAAGCTCACCACCGCCCGGCTGCACCCGCTGCTGAGGCACCCGAGCCTCGTCAGCGGACCTCACCGAAGCACCGGACCCGGCTGAACCGGTGGAACCGACCAGCACCTGCGGCGGCAGCAACCGCCCCGCCCCCGACGCCACCGATGTCCGCAGGAACCGCGACAGCGCCGACCACGGCTCGTCCTCCTGCCCGAGCGCGGCCCGCGCCTGCTCGGTCAGCCGCGCCGTCTCCTCCTCGGCTATCCGCCGCACCAGCACGTCCTTGCTGGGAAAGCGCCGGTACACCGTGCCGACCCCGACCCGGGCGCGCCGCGCCACGTCCTCCATCGGCGCGCCGTACCCCAGCTCGCCGAAGACCTCACGCGCCGCACGCAGCACGTGCTCCAGATTGCGCTGTGCGTCGACCCGCAGCGGTGTCGTACGCGACCCGTCCGCGCGTCCGTTGCCCACCGCCGGGCTCATCGCCCCGCCACCGGTCGCGATGGCGGCTGCGGATGACCAATGTGTGTCCTGAACATGCATGTCTTCCCCCGGTAATGACGTCTCCCCCCGGAGACTCTCCCCGCCACTGAATCGGGAGTGCGTGGAACTGGCATCGGTCTCGACCGGGTCCGCCCGTCGCGATACCCGTTCGACCACATCCCCTACACCCCGTCGACACACGAACATAGTTGAGAGGAAGTCAATTCAGAAGGGGCAGGTTCCGCACAGTGCGCCCCCCGATCGGAGTACGGGTCTCGTACGTCCCGTTTCTGCACCTTCGCGCCCCCTCGCCCGCCCCCGCTGACCTGCCCCCTTTCGTCCCACCCCGACAGCGCCGCCGTCCTCGCGCCCACCCGGCCGTCAGTCACACAAATTGCCGGGGCTGTGGACAAACAACTGCGCCGGGTGCGTCATGGGATGGTGAAGGAACGTGCGCGCATTCTGGTTGTCGGCGGCGGCTACGTCGGGATGTACACGGCCCTGCGTCTGCAGCGGAAGCTGAAGGGCGAGCTCAAGCGGGGTGAGATCGAGATCACGGTCGTCACCCCCGACCCCTACATGACGTACCAGCCGTTCCTCCCCGAAGCGGCGGCCGGTTCCATTTCCCCTCGGCATGTCGTCGTACCGCTGCGCCGCGTCCTGGACCAGTGCCATGTCGTCATCGGTGAGGTCACCGCCATCGACCACGCGGTGCGCACCGCCGCGGTCACCACGCTCGCCACCGCCGAGGAGGGCAGAGCGGCCGAACTTCTCGGCTACGACGAGCTGGTGCTCGCCCCCGGCTCGGTCTCCCGCACGCTGCCCATCCCGGGCCTGGCCGAGTACGGCATCGGCTTCAAGACCGTCGAAGAGGCCATCGGCCTGCGCAACCACGTCATCGAGCAGATGGACATCGCCTCCTCCACCCGTGACCCCGCGATCCGCGACGCCGCCCTCACCTTCGTCTTCGTGGGTGGCGGCTACGCGGGCGTGGAGGCGCTCGCCGAACTGGAGGACATGGCCCGCTACACCGCGCGCTACTACCACAACGTCCGCCCCGAGGACATGAAGTGGATCCTCGTGGAGGCGTCCGACCGCATCCTCCCCGAGGTCGGCGCGGAGATGGGCCGCTACACCGTGACCCAGCTGCGCCGCCGCAACATCCAGGTCCTCCTCGACACCCGCCTGAACTCCTGCGCCGGCCGCGTCGCCGTCCTCAGCGACGGCCAGCGCTTCCCGACCCGTACGGTCGTGTGGACCGCCGGCGTCAAACCGCACCCCCTGCTCGCCGCCACCGACCTGCCGCTCACCGGGCGCGGCCGGCTGAAGTGCACCGCCCAGCTGACCGTCGACGGCGCCGAGCACGCCTGGGGGGCCGGAGACGCGGCGGCCGTACCGGACGTCACCGCCGCCGAGCCCGGCACCGAGACCCCGCCCAACGCCCAGCACGCCGTCCGCCAGGCCCGCACCCTCGGCGACAACATCGCCCACGCGCTGCGCGGCGAACCCCTTCAGACATACGCCCACAAATACGTCGGTTCGGTCGCCTCCCTCGGCCTGCACAAGGGCGTCGCCCAGGTCTACGGGCGCAAGCTGAAGGGCTACCCTGCCTGGTTCATGCACCGCGTCTACCACCTCAGCAGGGTGCCCACCGTCAATCGCAAGGCCCGGGTCCTGGCGGAATGGACCCTCGCAGGGCTCTTCAAACGGGAGATCGTCTCGCTCGGTTCACTCGAACATCCGCGAGCGGAGTTCGAACTCGCGGCCGGTGGAAAGCCTCCTCACAGCCCCTCGGACGACCCGAAGGGGTCGTCCTGACCGGACCCAGGAACTCCCCGGCTCGCCCAGGCGTCTGACGGATGTCGCCGCGGCGCGCCCCTGCCAGACCGCCCCACCGTCCGCGGACGGGCCACCCACCCGCCCTCAGCACCCACGAGGCTTCTTCCCAAGTGAACTTCACGCGCTGGAGCGCCCGGCTCCCCGGAACGCAGCGCCGCGCCGCCGCGCGGACCGAGACCCCGGTCTCCCCGGACCGGCGAGGGGAAGGCTCCGTGCCCGCGGCCCGCGCCGGACAGCCGGCCGGCGACGCACCCCCGGTGCCCGCCGTCGACGAACTGCCCGCGCGCGACGTCCTCGACCGCGTCCCGGCCCTCGTCGCCCTGGTCCACGGCCCCGACCACCGCCTCGCCTACGTCAACGACGCCTATACGACGGCCTTCGGCGTACGCCCCCCGGGCGCCCCCGCCCGCGAGGCACTGCCCGAACTCGCCGAACTGGGCCTGCTCCCGCTCCTCGACCAGGTGCTGCGCAGCGGCAAGCCCCGCACTCTGAAGTCCCGCAAGGCCGTCGACGGCCGTTCCTACACCTTCACCTGCACGCCCGTCGCCGAGGACGGGGACCGCGACGCCGGCGTACTCGTCTTCGCCACCGACGTCACCGATCACGCCGAGGCCGCCGAACGGCTGCGTGCCAGCGAGCGCCGCCAGCGCGAGACCGCGGTCACCCTCCAGCGCTCCCTGCTCCCCCAGGAGCTGGAACAACCCGACGACCTGCGCATCGCCGCCACCTACCAGCCCGGCGGCACGGAAGCGGCGGTCGGCGGCGACTGGTACGACGTGATCACCCTGGGCGGCGGCCGTACGGCGCTGGTCATCGGCGATGTGATGGGCCGAGGGGTCCGCGCGGCGGCGGTGATGGGCCAACTGCGGACGGCCGTCCGGGCATACGCCCGCCTGGACCTGCCCCCGCACGAGGTACTCCAGTTGCTGGACGGCCTGGCCACCGAGATCGACGCCAACCAGATCGCCACCTGCGTCTACGCCGTCCATGATCCGAACGAGGGCCGGCTGGTGTACGCCTCCGCGGGGCATCTGCCCATCCTGGTCCGCGACGAGAACGGCACGGTCTCCCGCGCCGACGAACCCACCGGCCCGCCGCTCGGCACCGGCGGCTGGATCCACGCCTCCGGCTCCATCGCCCTCGGCCCCGGCGCCACAGCCGTGCTCTACACCGACGGCTTGGTCGAGCGCCGCGACGAGGACCTGGACGAGGGCATCGCGGCGCTCGAAGGCGCCCTCGCGGGCGCCACGGGCACTCCCCAGGTGATCTGCGACCGACTGGTCCGCTCGGCCGGCGTCACCGCCGACCACGACGACGACGTGGCCGTCCTCGTCCTCCAGCACCCATCCCGTACGGGCCCCGACGGCGACCTCTTCCGCAACGCGGCCCTGGAACTCCTCGGCGGCGTCGAAGCGGCCCCGCGCGCTCGCGCCTTCGCCTCCGGCGTGCTGACGAGCTGGCGCTTCCCGGCCGAGCTGCACGACCTCGGCGTCCTGGCCGCCAGCGAGCTGGTCGCCAACTCCCTCCAGCACGGCACCCCACCCATGCGTCTCCGGCTCCGCCGCACCGACCGCCGCCTGATCATCGAGGTCACCGACGGCGACGACCACCTCCCACGCCGCCGGCGCGCGGAACCGGGCGACGAGTCGGGCCGAGGCATCGCCATCGTGGCGACCATCGCCTCCAACTGGGGATCACGCAGAACACCGGGCGGGGGGAAGGCCGTGTGGTGCGAGTTCGTCTTGTCGAAGGGCTAGGCGCCCCTGGGGAACGGCAGTGCCGTCGGTTTGCGGGCACCGCCGTCGCTGCGGGCGGTCGTGCCGCTGGGTACCCCCACTGAGGGAGGCACCCCGCAAGCGCGGGCGAGCGGAACCCACCCCGGCCGACACCAGCACCGGCTGCCTACGCCTCCGCGGCCACCGGCTCCGCAGGCGCACCGCCGCGCGTGACCACCCGGCTCCCGCGCGCCAGCCACGGCCGATCCTGCACATCCGTGAGCTGCCGCCCCAACCGCAGCGCCAGCACCGTGATCCCCAGCGAGAACAGCAGGAAGGTCACGATGTACGGCGCGTGCAGAGAGGCCCCCAGCGGCCCACCCACCGCCGGCCCAACGGCCAACGCCAGCTGCTTGACCAGCGCAAACGCCGAGTTGTACTGCCCGGCCATCCCCTCCGGAGCCAGATCGGCGACCAGCGGCGCGACCGTCGGCGACAACATCGCCTCACCCAGCCCGAACAGCGCGTACGTCGAGACGAACGCAGCCGTCGCCATCTCCTGGCTGCCGTGGCCCAGCCCCGCGTACCCCGCGGCCAGCCAGGCGACAGCCCAGATCAGCCCGACCCCGGCGATCACACGGGACCGCCGGCGCCGCTCGACGAACTTGAGCACGGCGAACTGGGCCACCACGATCATCAGCGTGTTCGCAGCCAGGGCCGTCCCCAGCGCGGAGGTCGATATCCCGGCGGCCTCGACGCCGTAGGCGCTCAGCCCGGACTCGAACTGGCCGTAGCAGGCGAAGAACAGCACGAAGCCCAGCACACACAGCTGCACCATCGCCCGGTTGCCGAGCAGCTGCTTCCAGCTGCCCTTCGCCGACGCCGGCGCGTCCTCCAGCCGCGGCGAGTGCGGCATCCGCACCGTCGCCATCACCACGACCAGCAGCAGGAACATCGCCGCCTCGATCGCGAAGAGCAGCGTGAACGACGACACGCGCGTGATGTCGACGAGGTGACCGCCGATGAGACCACCTATACCGAGCCCCAGGTTCTGCAGGAAGAACTGCATCGCGAACGCCCGCGACCGCGTGTCGGCCGTCGAGCAGTCCACGATCATCGTCGCCAGCGCCGGCTGCATCACCGCCTGTCCGGCGCCCAGCGCCGCAGCGGACAGCAGTACGGCGGCGGCGCTGCTCGCGAGCCCCAGGCTCAGCGCGCCGAGCGCGGCCGTGACCAGGGCGGCGAGCAGGACCGGCAGCGGGCCGCGCCGCACGATCGCCCGGCCGGCGAACGGCAGAACGATCAGCGCGGCCACGGCGAAGACGGCGAGCACGAGTCCCGCCGTCATGGCTCCCAGCCCTCGCACCTGCGCCACATAGACGTACAGGTACGGGACGGTGAAGCCGAGCCCGAACGCGCTGAGTGCGTTACCCACGTGGATCCGGCGCATCGCTGCGCCCATCGCCCTGGTCACGTTCACCTCTCTCACTAGTTAGACCTGAAGACTTCAAAGCTAAAGTTCGAAGCTAAAGAGTACACAGTGAAGGACTTCAATGTAAAGGAGCTGCATGCCATACTGCGGCCATGGCCGACACCGCCCCCGACGTCACCGAGCCGACACTCGAAGAGCAGATCGCCGCCTACCAACGCGAGTTCCAGGACCTGGACCCCCAGGTGGAGAAGATCGTGTCGGCGCTGTCCCGGCTGAACCGCCGTATGAACGTCGCCTACGGCCGGCAGACCTCCGCCCTCGGCATCAGCAACGCCGAGTGGGAGGTGCTCAAGGCACTGGTCCTCTCCGGCGTCCCCTATCGCATGGGCCCCAGTGACCTCGCCAAGCGCCTCGGGCTCACGCCGGCCGCGATGACCCACCGGATCGACCGCATGGTCGCCGAGGGGCTCGTCACCCGGGAGCGCGACGAGTCCAACCGCGTCCGGGTCATCGTCGAGCTGACCCCCGAGGGCCGCGAGAAGTGGCTGGAGGCGATGCGCCTGGCGACCGTCTTCGAGGAGGACCTCCTCCAAGACCTCACCCCCGCGGAGCGCGCGGTGCTCGGCGAGGTCCTGACCAGGCTCCTGATCAGGGTGGAGCACGCCCAGCCGGACGCTGGCGGCCGGCTCAGCGACCTGGACTGAGGCTGCTGAGGCCACCGGGACCACTCGAAAAAGATCTTGACAGGGTGGGTTGACACGCCCTTGCCGGTTCCGTAAAGTTCTTCCGGTTGCCACGGGGCCGTAACGGTTCTGCGGCAGCATCTCCGCCGCTTCGAGCGGCACCCCTCACACCACAGCACGATCTCCCGTACGGGTCGATTTCGGCATGCCCGAATTCAATTCGAATGGAAACCCGGCGGCCCGATTGGGAATCGCCGAGCGGATCCGCTAAGGTTTGAGACGTCGGAACGGCCCAGCGGCCGGGAAGACAAACCCCCCTGACTGGGAGTCAGACGCCGAAAGGATCTGATAGAGTCGGAACCGCCGGAAAGGAAACCGCGAGAAAAACGCGGGAGCCTGGAAAGCACCGAGGAAATCGGATC
>NZ_MQUS01000029.1 GCF_001953885.1 Streptomyces sp. IMTB 2501
TTGAGGTATTTCACCCGGTTCACGTGGCCCTCGACCATGCCGCTAGAGTAGGGCTGGGTGAGGCCGTCGGTGACGGCGTCGAGGTCCTTGCTGAGGTTGCGGGCGAAACCGCACAGGGGTGGCAGCTCGCTGCCCTTGGCCGCCTTCATCCAGCGAGGCAGCAGACGGCCGTCGAGTTTCTTCATCATCGCGGCGAACGCCGCGATGTGCCGTATCGGGTGAACCGATCTGGCCCGGGAGGGCATCGCCGTGAGCAACGGTCAGGAACCCTGCTCGTCCCGGGCGGCCGGACTCGGATACTCCGGCGTCTCCACTCCGGTCCGGGCCCAGACCAGCAGGTTCCGGCCGCCGTCGGCATTACGGGCCAGGTGGGTCAGCACGTACGTTCACGGCCCGCCACCGCTCACCGCTCCCGCGCGGACTCTACGAGTCTGACGACCATGGTCAGGGCGGCGACGCTGGGCGACCGACTTCCCGGGCTCACGGACGTTCCGGACCGACCCGGCCCGGAACTCCGCGAAGCGAGCTGCAGATTCGGCTACGCCGAGAACACGGACGGCTGAGCCGGCTCGGGGAGCCGCTGTGCGAGCTGCTTGGCCGCATGGAGAACTGTGCGGTCGGCGAGATAGGGGCCGATGATCTGGACGGCGAGTGGGAGCCCGTCGCTGGTCGTGCCGGCGGGCAGGACGATGGCCGGCAGTCCGACCGGGCTGGCCAGGTTGAGCCAGCTGGTCTGGTCGAAGAACGGGCGCTTCGTGCCGTCAACCGTGATGTACCGCTGCGGGAGGGGAGTGCTGCTCTGGTCGGGGACGGCGGCAGTCGGCGTGGCGGGGGTGATCAGGATGTCGTGGTCCGTGAAGTAGGCGTCCCAGGCGCCGCGCAGCTTCTGCCGTGCTTCGTCGGCTACGCACCAGTCGCGGTGACGCATGGTGCGGGATCGGAGGAAGAACCCGCTGGGGTCGTCGGCGGTGATCTTCTCGGCAGCCGCGACGTCGGCTGCGAACGCGGTGTCGGTGGCGGTGGCCGAGCCGGTGGCGTACATGAGGCGCTGGAACAGCTTGTCGCTCTCGGCGAAGTCGACGGGCTTGGTGGAGTCGTCGACAGTGGCACCCAGTCCCCTGACGAGCTCGGCGACCTGGGCGAGGAGTGCGCGGCTGTCGGCGTCGATGCGGCAGTACGCGTCGTCCGCCCAGATGCCGACGCGGTAGTCGCCCAGCTCGGTCTTGGCCGGGGTCGGCAGGTCGATCTTCCATCCGCCGCGGTCGGCGGGTGCGGGCGCGGCGATGACGTCCAGGAGGAGACCGAGGTCCTCGACGGTCCGGGCGATCGGGCCGAGCGTGATCATGTCGCTGCTGGTGGCCCAGCCGGGCAGGCGGGGGATGTGACCGCGGGTGGGCACGATCGGGCTGGCTCCGCGCGAGGTCCGCAGCGCGTAGACACCGCAGTACGCGGCCGGCAGGCGCAGCGAGCCGGCGAGGTCGGAGCCGACCTCCAGGCTGGTGAAGCCCGCGGCGACCGCGGCGGCCGGGCCACCGGAGGAGCCGCCGGCGGTCTTCTCGGAGTCGAAGGGGTTCAGGGTCCTGCCGAAGATCGGGTTCGACGTCTGGATGTCCTGGCACATGTTCGGGACGTTGGTGTGGCCGATGATGACGGCGCCGGCGGCGCGCAGGAGGGCGACCGCGTCGGCGTCGCTGTCGGGGACATGGCCCGAGAGGCTGGGCGTCCCGCATGTGGTGCGCATGCCCTCGACCTCGAGGGCGTCCTTCACCGTCATCGGCAGGCCGTGGAGCGGGCCGAGTACGTTCCCGGTCTCGGCGAGGTGCCGGTCGGCCTTGTCGGCGGCCGCTCGGGCACCTTCCAGGTCGAGCGTGATGACGGCGTTCAGCTCGGGGTTCGCTCGCTCGATGTGTTCCAGGTGCTGTTCCAGCAGGTCACGACTTGTGATCTTGCCCTCGCGCAGGGCGGTGAGCTGGTCGCCGGCGGACGCGAGGCGCAGCGGGGCAGCGCGGCGCCGGCTCGTGCCGGTGTGGGGCCCCGCACTGGCGGAGGCGCTCAGGGCGGTGACGGTGGCGAGGGCAGGCGTGGTGGCGAGCACGGTGCGGCGGAGGATCACGAATGGGCTCCTGATGCGGTGCTGGGGAGATCGGTGGTGGGTGTCGCTGGGTCGGGCGGAGTGAAGAAGCGGGCGACGCGTTCGAGGTGAAGCTGTTCGTCCTCGGCTGTCGGCAGGGGCAGGTGGGCGTCCACGTACTCGACTGGCGCCTCGACGGGGGCGTCCGTGTGGAAACGGGTGAGGGCCGCATGGATCTGGTCGGCGGTCACGGCCGCGACCAGTTCGGCGCCGGTCAGCCCTTCGGCCGCGCGCCGTGCCTCGGCCTCGGTGCGTACAGCGGGGTCGAGGTAGCGACGCAGCAGCTTCTGGCCGTGGCGGATCTCCGTGCGGCGTCGCAGAAGGGGAAAGTGCGCGCTGCGGCCGTGAAGGATGGAACCGCGCTGCGGGTCCGGTCGGAGCAGGGTGATTCCGGGGTGTGCCTGGGCCAGGGCGGCCCACAGAGGCCGCAGGCGCCGGTAGCCGACGTGCGCGGATGCCCAGTTCCTGCCGTCTTCCACGCGGCGGACGAGTGTGGGGAGGAAGTAGCCGATCTGGGTGAGGGTGGCGCCCACATCGCCGCAGATCCACGCGTAGGGGTCGAGACCCTTGACGCTGAATCCGAAGACCGCGCCGAGGACGGCCCCGATGCGGATGGCGCTGTAGCCGAGGGTGATGGCCGCGCCGACGGCCACGAGGCGCAGGCCGACGGCGATCGACCGGTTGGCGGTCGCGAGGGCGTACTTCCAGCACGACCGGGCGAGGTAGATCTGGGCCGGCGTGTAGGCGCCGATGTAGAGCCACAGGTACGCCTGGAAGTACGGATTGCCTGCGTAGTAGAGCGAGAAATCGAAGGGCCGCTCGACGGTGGGGGCCAGGAGCGCGAAGAGCGAGGCCATGCCCGCGATGACGCAGCCGGCTGTGATGAGCAACTGGCGGCCGCGGCGCCGGGCCGCGTCGAGGGGCCTGGACCAGTAGGCCAGGACCGTGGCCTGGAGGGCGAAGACGAGGACGACGCAGCTCTGGGCCAGCGGCACAGCGATGTTTGGCACGCCGAGGATGCCGTCGATGCGCACCCACACCCAGGTGAGTGCGATGAAGTAGCTGAGCGCGGAGAACCCGAACGTGAAGGCGAGGACCACCAGGGCGGGGTCGCGTCTCCGCTTGCCCAGGTCGCGGAGCAGGAGGAGGAACCCTGTGCCGGCGATCGCAAGACACAGGGGGTGGAGTATGTCTTTCACGGTGGTCTGTTCCGGTCAGCGCAGCAGCGTGCGGGCTATGGGGTCGTCGGCCTGGGAGCCTCGGGCGGAGGCCGCCCGAGCCTTGGACACGTGCTCCTGCAGGAGGGAGCCGATCATCTCCGCTTCGAACTCGTCGGGTTCGTCGTACTGGGTCCGGCCGAGGACCAGCTGAGCGGTGGCAGGGTCGATGTCCGTGATGAGACCGCCGAGGCCGGCGACGTCCAAGGACTCCTTCTTGTGGCGGTGCTTGAGCATGTGGGCGAACTCGTGGCCGGCGACGATCTCGGTGTATGCCGCACTGACCCCTTCGTCGTAGAAGAGGTAGTCCGTGTCGACGGTGGCAAGCCACAGACCGCACGGCGTCGAGGGGTCCAAGGAGGCCGGGTCCGAGAGGTCCGGCATGAACGGCATCAAGCGGATCTCTCGGTTGAGCTTCCGCTCGATGAACGGACGCAACTCCAGGACGCTGTTGACGGCGGGAAGCTCAAGTTCCTCGACGAACGCTCTGCTGCGCCGCTCGACTTCTTCGGTTCGGTCGACGGGCCGGCGCGCACGGCGGCGGTGCCACATGCGTGTTCCTCTCAAGAGCCCCGTGGGAGTTGAGCGTAGTGGCTGGTCAGGAAAGGTCGTCTTCGGGGGAGGGGGGCAGGCCCTCCTTCTCCCGCACGGAATCAATCTTCTGCATGACCTCGTTGAGGCTGTGCGGGGACAGTCCGATGGCGCGAAGTGCGATCTGTTTCACACCCGCCTGGCTGAGCTTGCGCAGCAGCTCGAACTGTTCGGCGACCTTGCGGGTCACCTCGTCCTCGACGAAGAAGCCGGCCTCTACGCCGAAGAACCGGCCGAACAGCGGGACGAGTTTGACGGTGGGCGTCTTGCTGCCCTTGCGGAGCTGGCCGATGTACGCGCCGGTGATGCTCTCCTGGCCGTACGAGGAGATCGTCCGCGCCACGTGGGCGTTGCTGAACTCGTCCGCGCCTGGCGCCCGGACCCTGTCGAACAGGTAGTTCAGACGGTCGGCGAAGGACGCGCCGGGACCGGGTACGGGAACCGGGGGCGCCGGCAACGGCGTCTCACGGTCCGCTGTCTCGCCTGCATGGGGCACGATGCGCTGCTCTCTCTTGACGTGGCTAAACTATAGTTGACGCTGTGGCTGACGGGAAGCTACCTTCACCTGCGCAAGCAGCGGGATTCTTCCTGGGCCACAGGGGAGCCCAGGAAGATGACCGTCATCGGTGCACCTGCGACGAGTGAGTCGCTGGACGAGCGGGAACACCCGCCCCGGCTGCGTGTGGGCGGGACCAGTACCGGGGCGTCGGCCCCGGCTGGTCCTCCCGATTCGCGGGTTCAGGTACCTCGGGACTGCCGAGCCTCGCCAGGGCGACGTGTACACGGATGCCCCGTTCGCGCATGGGTGGCTGCTCATGACCCCACCAGGCTAAGCGGTCGGCTCCGGAAGACCTTCGGGGGGTTGGGATCTGCAGCTTCAAGGGGAGCCCGGCTGCGAGGAGGGTTTCGGCGACGGTGGTGCGGGCGCAGAGGACGGAGCGGCCGGCGCGGTGGGCACTCACCAGACCTGCGTTGCGTAGCGCGGTGAGGCGAGATCGTCAACTTGTTGGGGTTGGCGGGTTGTTGAGGGTGTAGCGGGTCGTGGTGAGACTGGACGGCGGCTCTGATCAACATTTCGGGATGACCGTACGTAACTGATCTCCAACCCCCTTGTTGACCAGGTGTGTTAGGAGATCACATAGCCAAGACGCTGCTGCCGCACCTGGCCAGCGTCGCGATCGAGGACCTGCGAGCTGATGGTGGACGTATCTGTATCACCGCCTCGGCGGCTGCTCGCTCAGGCCAGTGCCCAGGCTGCGGGACGCACTCACAGCGAGTCCACGACCGATATCGTCGGCGGCTCGCTGACGTCGCGATCGGTGGACAGGCGACGACGATACGTCTGACGGTTCGCCGGTTCCGGTGCGAGCAGTCGTCGTGCCCGCGCAGAACCTTCGTCGAGCGGGTCGACGGGCTCACCTTCCGCCACGGCCGCCACGGCCGCCGCAGCCAACTGCAGCAGGCGATGCTGATATCGATCGCACGCTGCCTGGCCGGTCGGGCCGGTGTCCGGCTCGCCGCTCTGCTGCACTGCACGATCAGCCCGAACACCCTGCTTAACCGTGTGCGGAGGCTGCCTGCCGAGCCGCCGAAGCAGAGCCCGCGGGTACTGGGCGTCGACGACTTCGCACTCAAGCGCGGTCACGTCTACGGCACGGTCCTCATCGACATCGAGACCGGCCGCGTCGTCGACGTCCTGCCCGACCACACCGCCGAGACCTTCACCGCCTGGCTCGAAGAACATCCCGGCGCCGAGATCGTGTGCCGTGACCGCGCGAGCGCGTACGCGGAGGCGATCCGCAGGCCGCGCCGGATGCGGTCCAGACCGCAGATCGCTTTCACCCCTGGCGGAACCTGTGCAAGGCGGTCGAGAAGTGCGTCGTCGCCCACCGCTCCTGCCTCACTCCGGCCGAGGAAGCGAACCAGGACGCCCTGGCGGGACGGCCTGCCGAGCCGCCGGCGATCGAGGGCAAGCGGGCCGCGAACACGCGCCGCAACTTCGCGGCGGTGCACGAGATGTACGACAAGGGCGTCGCCATCGAGGTGATCGCCAAGTCCCTGCGGATGGACCGCAAGACGGTCCGCAAGTACGCCCACGCGACAGTCGTCGCGGACCTGCTCTCGCCGCCGCGGCAGAGCCGACGGATGCTGCAGCCCTGGGCCGAGTACCTCAATATGCGCTGGCAGGAGGGGTGCACTGACAGCGGGCGCCTGTTCCGCGAGATTCAGGAACGCGGCTATCGCGGCAGCAGCCGCAGTGTCCGGCGCTGGCTCGAGCCGTTGCGCTCCGCCGAGTCGCCGACCCCGAAGAGGTCGGAGGCGCCCACGGTCCGGCAGGTGACCGGCTGGCTCACCCGTCACCCCGACAACCTCAGCTCCGGTCAGCAGCTCCGCCTCAAGCGCATCCTGGCCGATTGCCCTGAACTCGCCGATCTACGACGGCACATCGCGGCGTTCGCCGCGATGATGAAGAAACTCGACGGCCGTCTGCTGCCTCGCTGGATGAAGGCGGCCCAGGGCAGCGAGCTGCCACCCCTGCGCGGTTTCGCCCGCAACCTCAGCAAGGACCTCGACGCCGTCACCGACGGCCTCACCCAGCCCTACTCCAGCGGCATGGTCGAGGGCCACGTGAACCGGGTGAAATACCTCAAACGTCAAGGGTATGGACGGGCCAACTTCGATCTCCTGCGGCGCCGCATTCTGCTCACACCGTGAACCGATCACGCACGGTCATCCCGAAATGTTGATCAGAGCCCATCTCGATGGCCGCCAGCGGGGCGAACTCCTGGCCGCCTACGGGGAGAACGACATGGCCGTTGACACCCTCGCGCAGTACAGCAGTACAAGACCCGGGAAGGGAACCTGACGGTTCCCAGGGGCACGTAGAGACCGTTGTGGTCGACGGCCAGGAGCACTTTGTGAAGCTGGGGTCTTCTTATCGAACACCAAGACCAGGCGCGCCAAGCGGACCGCCGACAGACTTGCCGCACTCATGCCCGCAGCCGGGCGTAGGCCGGAGGAGGTCTACGCCCGGTACGAGGCACCGGCGTGGCCGCTGTACGCGGGGACCATGGCCGCGACGCCCTCAGCGGGGACACCGCCGAACCCGGGCCAAACCGGGGCCGAGCAGAGCTGCCGGACCGTCCGCCACAGCACGCGTGAACCGCTCGCCCGAAGCCGAGGCAGGCGGGCTATTCCCAGATCCACTCCAGCAGCCCGGCGTCACGGCGTATTCACGGCCCGGTCCCTGCGCCGCCATTCCCACCGGGCCATCAGGGAGAACGCGACCGTGGCACACAGCGCGAAGACGGCGATGAACGCCTCGAGCGCACCGCTGCCCTGGTCGGGGTCAACGCCGAGGAGCGCTTCGATCCAGCCGGGCCGCACCAGCAACAGGACGAAGGCCAAGGCACTGAGGAACGCCGCGGCCGTCTCCACCCTTCCCCGCACACCCATCACCGGCCTCGCCTCTCGGCCCTCCGCGGTGACCACACCCCCCTCTCCCTCTATCGACTGCGGGGCAGCCGCGGCGCCCCCTCCGCCGTGACGCAACCTGATCCGAGCCATGGGAATCCTCCTCCTGGATGTCCAGTACCGGCTGGTGGCTGACCAGTCAGCGGTTGACGACTGATTCGCAAGAGCATCGTTGCCTGCCGGCGCGAGTCCGGTCCGTGTGGCCGCCACAGCGCCCGGCCCCGCCCCGGTCCGGCCACCCACCACGTGACCGGTCGACAGGCAACCGGCCCCGGTCACCCACCACGGTGGCGCCGGCGTGAGACACCGAGACAGAGCGCGAGGAGGGGCGCTCGAAGCACTCGCCTGAAGCCCGCAACCCCACGCGAAAAAGCGGGTGCCGGTGAGACTTCCGAAGCGTTCGACCACTGCGTTTTCCGCAACGCCGTTCCGTGCCCCCGCCGCTGACAGCATGTCCACGCCCGGCACCGGTGCGAGCAGCACAGCACCGACCTCGACCGCTCGACACCCACCAGCGCCTGAAGGCCCCACACCGCTCCACAAGACTTCTCAACGGTGTCAAGGAATTTCAGATAGACCGAGGCGCTGCAGCCCAAGCCTCAACATTCCACGGCCAAAAATGCGCATACCGTAACATACGCAACTCACCAGACGGAATATCAATTATCACCGAAACAAGACCAATCTCACCCACCAACAGGGTTCCAAGCTGACCAACAAACAACCGACCTCATTCTTCCGTGTCTTGCTCAAGTGAACCCCGGCAATGCCTGCCCCAGGCAGCGGTGTGATGCCATGTCAGGTCTCAGGCCGACCAAGAGGGGCCAAAAGAAGGAGGTCTGGTTCGAATTCAGGACGGAATCGTTGTGTACCGGCAATGCGTGGGTAAACCGAGCATGGACGGCGGGCGCGGTGACAGGCACCATGCCTGACGCCAGGCGTGGGAGCGGAACCCGGAGTGCGGAGATGGTAGCAGCCCCTGACTGTCCGTCACGCCAGGCGCCCCGACGGAACCTTTCCTTGGTATGGCGGGAACACATCGCCATACTCGTCCCCTTTTCGCATGGACACGTCCGGTCCGTGCGGGGCAGGCGTCCCCATCTCCGTCATCCCTCCGGCCCCGGCCCGTCCAGTGGGCGGGGCGACCCCCAATGGAGGCTTCACATGGCGCAACGCCGAACAACTCTCACCACCCGTGCGCTCACCGGAGCGAGCGCCGTAGTCCTCACGGCCGGCGCGGCCCTGCTCCCCAGCGCCGGATCGGCCACGGCCGCACCCGCCACCACCGCACCCAAGCCGGACGCGACCCAGGCCGCATCCACCGCGGCCCTCGTCGCACGACTGGGCAACCGCGCCGCCGGCTCCTACTACGATGCCGCGGCCCACCGCTTCGTCGTGAACATCACCGACTCGTCCGCGGCCGACCAGGTTCGCGGCTCCGGCGCCGCCCCCAGAACCGTTCGCTACTCCACCACCCAACTTCGCGCCGCCCTGGGTACGTTGACCCAGCGAGCCCGGATCGCGGGCACCGCCTGGTCGATCGACCCCCGCCAGGACAAGGTGGTCGTGACCGTCGACCCGACGGTCACCGGAGCCAAGCGCACCCAACTCAACACCGTGGTCCACTCCCTCGGCGACAAGGTCGTCGTACGTCGGGCCGCCACCGCGTTCAAGCCGTACATCGCGGGCGGCGACGCCATCTGGGGCAGCAGCGTCCGCTGCTCCCTCGGCTTCAACGTGTCGGCGAACGGCACACCGGCCTTCCTGACTGCCGGACACTGCGGCAACGCTTCCTCGACCTGGTCCGACTCCCAGGGCGGCGGCGAGGTCGCCCAGACCGTCGACTCGCGCTTCCCCGGCACCGACTACGCCCTGGTCCGGTACGACGACGCGAACAGTGACCACGCCAGTGTCGTCGACCTCCACAATGGCAGCAGCCAGCAGATCACCCACGCCGCCGACGCCTACGTGGGTGAATCGGTCCAGCGCAGCGGCAGCACCTCCGGTCTCCACGGCGGGTCGGTCACCGGCCTCGACGCGACGGTGAACTATCAGGAGGGCTCGGTCTCCGGGCTCATCGACACCAATGTGTGCGCCGAACCCGGCGACAGCGGCGGCGCGCTCTTCGACGGCGACGCGGCCATCGGCCTGGCCTCGGGAGGCAGCGGCGACTGCACGTCCGGCGGCGAGACCTTCTTCCAGCCGGTGCCGGCGGCACTGAACGCGGAGGGAGCCACCCTGTCGTAACCGGAGGCCGGCCGGTCTTCCGCAACCGACACCGCATGCCAGGCCGAACAGGCCTCGGCGCCCTGCCGGGGCCGCCTGGCGCGGGTCGTACTGCTATCTGTTCGCGACCTCAAAATCGTGCCTACTGAGTTCTTCGGGTTGTTGTCGGGGATGATGTGTCGTGATCCCTGCGGTAGGCCGATGGCATGCGGTATGCGCAGGGTGGTGGGCTGACCGCGGAGCGGCGGCACTTTCGCGAGCGGATCCGGTACGAGGCCGGTGAGCGGTTCACGCACGGTGAGAGAACCGCAGTGATCGCGAAGGATCTGCGGGTCAGTGAGCGGTCGGTGGAACGCTGGCGCCGTGCCTGGCGGGAGGGCGGGATGGGCGCGCTCGCCTCCGCGGGGCCGCCGAAACTGCCCAAGCTGCCCGATAGCCAGTTCGCCGAGCTGGAGAAGGAGTTGGCGCGGGGGCGGCCGCGCACGGTCGGGAGGACCAGCGGTGGACCCTCGCCCGGAGCAGAACGTTGATCGCCTGGAAGTTCTCGCTGGATTGCTCGTCGGCGGCGGTGTGGCGGCTGCTGCACCGGCACGGCTGGTCCTGGCAGTGTCCCGCCCGCCGGGCGCTGGAGCGCTGCGAGCAGGCGGTGGGCCTGTGGAAGAAGAATGTGTGGCCGCAGGCGGAACGACCGCGGCGGCGCCGGGGGCGTACGTCGTCTTCGAGGACGAACCCGGGTTCTCGATGACGTCGCCGCGCGCCCGCACCTGGGCCTGGCGTGGGCACACGCCGGTGGTGCGGGTGCGGGGCCGTTCCTGACGCCGCTGGTCGATCGCGGCGATGTGCTGTTACAGGGCGGGCGAGACGTCCCGGCTGATCTACCGGCCGCGCCGCCACCGCAAGCATCGAGGCAAAGGACGCGACACCGTCGCGTGGAGTGATTACCGCGACCTGGTCGTGCGTGCCCACATCCAACTCCAGGCACCCATCGTGCTGATCTGGGATGATCTCAACACCCGCCGGGCTGCCGGGATGCGCGAGTACGCCGCCGCACACGACTGGCTCACCATCGTGCAACTGCCCTCTTATGCACCCGGCTTGAACCCGGTCGAGGGCATCTGGTCGCTGTTGCGGCGCGGCCCGCTGGCCAACACCGCCTTCACCGACGACAGCGAGTGATTAACGAAACTGGAGTCCTTTTAGGGGGTTTGAGGATGCGGATCCGAGGACCGTCCGTCCTGGAGGGCGCACGGCGCGGGTTGCGGGCGTCGGTGCTGCAAGCGGCTGGGGACGCCTTGACGGAGCATGGCTTTGCCCACCTGGACCTCGCCGACATCGCGCGCAGTGCCGAGGTGGGCAAGACCACCGTCTACCGCCGCTGTGGAACGGTGACCGGCCTGGTGCCCGATTTGCTGCTGGACGTGACTCCTCCCTCGGCTGAAGCCGGGGCTTCTCGCTAACCCTGGCGGGCGTCGCGACGGACCAGCCCGGCCCGTAGAACGTTGAGAGCGCCCACCGTGTCCGCGTGCGCGCTGTGGCCGCACGAGACGCAGTGGAACTTCTCCTGGGTGGGCCGGTTCTCCGCTGAGGCGTGCCCGCATTCGGGGCAGGTCCGGGAGGTGTTACGGGGGTCCACGGCGATCACGTCTCGTCCGGCGCTTTCAGCCTTGGCGTGCAGGACCGTCAGGAACACCCCCCATCCGGCATCCGAGATCGAGTGGTTGAGTCCGGCCTTCGCTGCCGCGCCGTTGGGCAGGAAGGTGCTCGGCTGGTCAGGGTCGGGCTTCGGTGCGGGGGTCTTGACCATGTTGCGGATCTTGAGGTCTTCGTGCGCGATGAAGTCGTGTTCGCGGACGAGGGCAAGGGCGGTCTTGTGGGCGTGGTCGAGGCGCCGACGCCTCACCTTGCGGTGGAGGTCGGCAACGCGCTGGACGGCCCGCTGGTGGTTCTTGGTGCGCTTGTCGCGCCGGACGCGGGGGAAGCGGGCGAGGGCCTGCTGTGCGGCTTCGAGCTTGGCGGCGGCCTTGCGGCCGTGGCGGGGGTTGGGTACGAACTCGCCGCCTGAGCCGGCGAGGAAGTTGGCTATGCCCATGTCGATGCCGACCACCGAGCCGGTGGCGGGCAGGGGTTCGGGCTCGGCCTGGTCGGTGGTCAGGATGACGTACCAGCGTTTGCCTTCACGCTTGACGCTGACGGTCTTGACCTTTCCGACCACCGGCCGGTGCAGGTTGACCTTGACGTGCCCCACGCCTTGCAGGCGGACGCGGGTGACGGGGTCGTGCGGGGTGGAGTCCCAACGGCAGCCGTCGCCGTCCTTGGGGAATTCCACGGTGTCGAACCACATCGCACCCCGGAAGCGGGGATAGCCCGGCTTGTCCCCGGCCTTCACGCGCCGGAAGAAGGCTTTAAACGCCTTGTCCAGGCGGCGCAAGGTGGCCTGCTGTGACGAGAACGACCAGCGGCCTTGCCGCTCAGGGTCGAAGGCGCGGATCTCCTTGAGCTGGGCGGACTGCTGCCCGTACTTGATCGAGGTCTTGGAGGCGTGCCGGTAGGCGTCACGACGCTCCTGCAATGCCCCGTTGTAGAGGGAGCAGTGATCACGCAGCATCTCGCCGAGCGCTGCCGTCTGGCCCACGGTGGGCCGCATGAGGAACTTGTACGCACGGATCATCCGGCCCACCCCCCTTCCCGGCCAGCTTGCAAGATCATACTAGCCTTGGTATATGTCACCACGCTGGGAACCAAACCCAGATATCCGCACCGGCCGTCACGTCGCCTACAACCTCCACGCTCACTTGGTGTTCGTCACGAAGTACCGCAAGGGCGTCTTCGATGACGCGATGCTGAAGCGATGCGAGGAGATCATGCGGGAAGTGTGCGGCAGCTTCGAGACGGNNTGGGCTCCGTCTTCTGGTCCCGCTCCTACTTCGCCGGATCGTGCAGCGGTGCACCGGTCAGCATCGTCCGTCAGTACATCGAGAGCCAGAAACGGCCTATCTGACCCTCACCCCAGACACGGAGCGAACTCCGGCGCTGCGCGCCCCCGGTCCGAGGATGCGTTTCCCTCCCCGGCTGAAGCCGGGGATACCCACACAAGATCTGGGATGGGCCGAGCAGTCACCGCCGCGCACCGAGACCGGCTCGCTGCTCGGTGACCTCAAAGCCAACGCCCGGCTCGTGCAGCGCACCTTGGCCGACCCGCGGCAAGGAGCGCTGTTCAAGGCAATGATCGCCGCCACCACCTGTGAGGCGAAGACCGCCGAGGCCCTGCACCGGTTCTACGACATCCGCATCAGGGAGTGGGCACCCTGCGTCCAGCAGGCCATCGACCAGGGCGAGGTGCCCGAGGGCACCGATGTCCACAAGGTGATCCGTGCTGTCTCCGCCCCCTCTACTACCGCCTGCTGACCAGCAACGACCGCCTCGACGAAGCCGCCGCAGACCAGGCCGCCGAGGCTGCAGCGCGTGCGGGAGCCTACCTGCGGGACGACGAAGCCCGTGTGTGACTCGCTCCCGCGGCCTGGTCGTCGGCGGGATCATGGCCTACCGCAACAACCGTGTGGCCCGCACGGTCTGCCGACATCGTCAGGCGGCCTGCATCCGCTGACTGTTGACCAGGTCGCGGTAGGGAGAGCAGCGGTCCATCAGCGTCTGGTGGGGCCCGGCGTCGGTGAGGGTGCCGTTGGTCAGCATCACCACGTGGTCGGCGTGCTGCACGGTGGACAGTCGGTGGGCCACGACGATGACGGATCGGGTGGTCGCCAGGTCGTCGACGACCCGCCGGAACCACTTCTCGTTGATGCGGTCCATCTGCGAGGTGGGCTCGTCCGGCAGCACGATGTCGGCGTCCGTGAGCAGGGCCCGTGCCAGAGCCAGGCGTTGGCGCTGCGCACCGGACAGAGCGTTGTCCCGTCCCAGCGTGGTGCCCAGCCCCTCGGGCAAGGAGGTGAGGTCCTTGCAGCAGCCCGACCGCTTCCAGGACGGTGGCCAGCTCCTCTTCGGAGGCCGGTTCGGCACAGCCGAGCTGCAGGTTGTCCCGGAACGGTCCCCTCCAGCAGGGTGCACTGCTGATCGACGCAGGCGACGCGGCTGCGGAGCTCGTCGAGCGGCTAGTGCGGCAGGCCAGTGCCACCGAGCCGGCCGACGAGGAGCCGCCGCCCATTGCCAGCCCGAGCCTGACCATCGACAGGCCGCCCGCCGACACCGTGCGTGCCACCGCCGGCCGCTTTGCTGAAGTTCTTGGGGGTGTAGAAGTCGCAGCGGGCGCAGGCCATCCCGTGCTGGCGCTGTTCGAAGAACGAGTAGGTGCACCAGCCGTGGCTCAGGTCGTAGTACTGCCAGGGTCGCCGGTGCCCGCCGCCCCGGAATCGATAGCGTCTCGGTCGACGAGGATCTCGATGGTGAGCACGTTCCGGGCGAAGTAGCCCGCTTCGCTGTACGCCTTGGCCAGCCTCTTGGGGGAGATCGCATAGAACTGGGTGGAGCTGGGAGACCGGTGTCCGAGCCATGCCTGCAGCTCTAACACGGCCCCGGACTGGATCTGCCCTTGGCGCCGGGGATGGACCGGGTGGCTCGCTGCTGTACGACGCGGCGGGCACCCGGAATGCGATCGCGGGGCGCCCGCCGCTGTGCAGGGCCCCTCTCCTACTCCGAGGCCGCCCATTCCACTCCGTGGCTGGCAGGCGCTGCAGATGCTCGGCGTTCAGTTTCGCCCTGTTGGACAGGCCACTACTGGGCACGGCGGCCCTGAGCCATTCCCAACTCGCTACACTGCGCGCCATCGTGTCGCGGCGTCTCGGAGCTGGTGGGGAGCGGCTGCGCTTGGTAGGGACTACGGGCGGAAGAGGAATACCATGCGGCGCGCTGTTGCTCTGACGCTCTGTTCAGGGATGTTGGCTGCCACTACGGCGTGCGCGGAGTCCTCGCTGGGGAACTCGGCGGCGCCGCAGACACCGTCTGCCAGCACTACGTCCGTGTCCTCGGCCGGCAGCAGGAGTCCGAGCGGCGGGGTGACCGCGACCGCCTCCTGTCCGGATGGCGTGCGGGGCCAGGGCGCGGCCTCACCCGCTGCGGGCAGTGGCACTTCCGACGACACCGGGCGGGCACAGGCACTTGCACAGGCTGTCGGCGACGAGGAGTTCAACGCCGCGTACTCGGATATTTTCGGCACGATGATCGACGGCTACACCCCGGGGCGGGTGGCGCTGTGTGTCACGGACGTGGCGCGCGGGAGGCTGCTGGCGCAGGCGGCCAAGCGTGCCCACCCGGCCGTCGACCTCAACCGGCTCGACATCCTTGCCTGCCGCTACTCCGAGCGGGCACTGCAGGCGGCCGTCCGTGGGCTCATGGCGCACAGGGCCCCGACGATTGCCGGGTTCCCCGTCTACCAGATCGGCCCGGCCACGGACCATTCCTGCATCGAACTGCAGACCAGCCAGGCAGGCAGCGCCTCAACGGCCTTGCGCCGCTACCTCACCTCGCAGCTGGGCGGTATCGCCTTCACCGTCGTCAAGGGTGAGCAGCCGGTCGGATGAGGCCGCCGTTCCGCCGCCCACCGACAGAGTCGTCCCATGCCTGCCATACGGTCCAAGGGGCCAGCGGGGCGAACCCGGCGGCGTCGTTGGAGAGCGGGCTCACCATCGCAGGGATTCCTCAAGGGGGTCGTAGACCGCGACCTGGGGTGGCCGGCCGCGAGCAGGCGCGCCGGTCCTCCAGTGCAGCGGGTGAGGAGCCACTCAGCTGTGCGTGTTTGGACGACCAGAAGTCCAAGGCGCGCGGACGGATCGGAGCCGCGACCAGCCGCACATGCGCGGCGGTCAGCTCACCACGTCCGTCCAGCTCCAGCGGGCGGTGTACCGCCGAGGCCCGCCCCTGTGCGTGCCGACAATCCCGTCATCCTATGAGACCTGTGCGTACTCGTGGATGAGGCCGCCAAGGCGATCGCGCCGGATGACACGCGATGGGACGCCGGCGGCGGGTGGTTCGGGCGCGTCGACACCATCGGGACATCGCTGTCCGAGTGACCGGTGACGCCGATGTTCGCTGTGTCGGCACCCACAAGGCCAGCGGAAGCCAACATGCCGGGGCCGATGAACGAAGTCACAGCCATCTGCGGCTGCCGCTTCGCAACCTTCCCCGAAAGACCGATCATCGTTTTGTCGGATGGACCCGTCATATAAGAACATGTCCGCGTCACCCTGGCTCCAGCAGAAAGACACCGGCATATGAGACACGCTGCAGGTCACAGATGGATGGCATTCATCCTGCCAGCCGCGGCCCTAGCCGCCGCGGTGCCGTTCGTCATCCCGCCTTTCGCGGGCGCCTCCTCCGCGCCGACCACACAGGCAGCCTCGCGGGCAGGCACACGGATCGACGAACGCCAGCAGGTCCTTGATGCCGTTGCCGGCAGGATCACTCAAGGGCTCTCCGAGGCCGACCGGGCGCGCATACCCGGCTTCGCTGAGGTCGAGGTCGACCCCAACCACAACCACCTGCGCCTGTACTGGAAAGGCGCCCCGCCCCAGCGGGTTGCGCACATCCTCGCCCATCTCCCCCACGGGGTGACCGCCGAGGTCGACCCCGCCCGCTATTCAAAGACCGAACTCCACGCAGCCCGCGCGAAGTTGCTGAGCAGCCTGGCCTCGATGAACCTACGGGTCGCGGGCACCGCGGCTACTGTCCGCATCACCAGCATCGGTCCGGCGGTTGACGGCAGCGGCCTGGAGGTCGGCTACGACAGCGCAACCCGTGCGGCCAGCGGCCTCCTGGCGGGCGGGCAGGGCAAGATGTCGCGGCAGGTAGCCGCGGCAGCCGGACAGCGGGCGGGCGTGCACGTCGCCGCGATCCACCGGCTGCGGAGCGTGGATCTGGCTTCCCGTCAGCATGACCGCTCCCCCTGGACCGGAGCCTCGGCGCTGAGCAACCCCACCGGCGGCATCTGCTCCGGCTCGTTCGGCGTGAAGAACGCCCAGGGCCAGTACATGCTGACGACGGCTTACCACTGCGGCCCGGCTGCCGTCGGCCGGTGGACCACCTGGTGGGGCGGCGACCTCGTCGGCACCACCGACGCCACCCAGCGCTCCGCACAGGATGACGTGGTCGGCATCAAGCTGCCCTCACAGCGGTTGCGCGGCTGGCTCTACGACGGCCCTGCAAGCCGCACCGACGGCTACGCCAAACCCCTCATAGGCTGGGGGCACAACAACGTCGGCGACTACGTGTGCACCGACGGCGCGAACGGCGGCGTGCACTGCGGTGTGCGGATAGCCCAGACCGACATCGGCGTCACCGGACCCAACCACATCTACCGCCCCGACGTCGACCTCGCCTACGCCACCTCCGCCACTCCCGGCGGTGTCGCAGCCATCAACGGCGACAGCGGCGGCCCGGTCTTCACCAGCGTCCGCAACCACACAGCTGATGAAGCACGGGGAATCATCACCGCCCTCGACCGGACCATCTCCTGCCCGCCCGCATACAATTCCGACACCGTCCTCGACGGTCATCGCAGGACGCCCTGGTGCCTAGCCGGCGTCTATTACGTACCGATCGGACAGACCCTCCACGACATGCACTGGACCCTGGTCACCGGATAACCGTTGAGCCGAGATGATCGATGGTGTGACGGATCTAGATGATCGATTCCAAGGGGTTCAGTGGTCGTAGATGGTCAGTGCGCGCATGACCGGCTGGCCGCGCATGAACCTGGCTCCACTCATCAGGCCCTTGGATCGATCATCTAGGCTGGCGGGGTGACTGATGAGCAGGAGCGGGTGCAGCCGTCGGGAGTGTGGGCCACGGCGGTGGGGGTGGCCAGGGTGCGGGCGCTGGAGACGGAGCGGGAGAACGCGCTGTTCCGCGACCCACTGGCACAGGCCTTCGCCGCCGCCGGCGGCCTGTGGCCCTCCTCGCCGCCGCCCGATGACGAGGCCGCGCGACGCCGTCGGCTGGCCGTGTCGTTCTCCATCGTCATCAGGACGAAGTTCCTCGACGACCTGTTGCAGCAGGCCTCCGCGTCCGGGATCCGGCAGGTCGTGCTGCTCGGCGCCGGCATGGACAGCCGGGCCTTCCGGATGGACTGGCCCGAGGGCACCCGGCTGTTCGAGGTCGACACCGCCGCGCCACTGGAGTTCAAGGCTTCGGTGCTGCGCCAGGAGCGGGCCGTCCCACGCTGCGAGCGGATCACCGTCGCGGTGGATCTGCGTGAGGACTGGCCGGGCGCGCTGGCCGCCGCAGGGCACGACCCGGCGGTGCCGACCGTGTGGATCGCCGAAGGACTGCTGATCTATCTGCCCGAGGACGCGGTGGAGTTGCTGCTGACCCGGATCAGTGCGCAGTCGGCGGCAGGCAGTCGGATGGGGCTGACGTTGGGCTCGCGCGGCGTGATCGAGCGCTTCGCCGCGGACGCCGTGCCGGGGTCGGCGGCGTCCATGTGGGTCTCGGAGATGCCCGACGACCCGGTGGACTGGCTGGCCGGACACGGCTGGGAGGCCAGCGGCCACACCCTGCGCGAGCGCGCCGCCGCCTACGGCCGCCCGATCAGCACCCCGCCGCAGCGCGAGGAGCAACCCGGCGGACTGATCTCAGCAGTCCGCCAGTAGAGCGCCTCCCGGCTGCCTAGACGATCGACCCTGCACGGAGGGGCCATCGGCCATGAACCTGAGAAACCGTCTTTGAACCTCCCGCAAGACGGTGTCGTCAGCGTCGGAGAACGCTGACGACACGGTCCCTGCCCAGGATTGATCTTGATCAGCCGACACACCGGGCACGGTCATCGCCGGGGTTCCCGGGAAGCTCGCCGCACGGGCGTCGGTGCTGTATCTGGGGGTTACTCAGCTGAACTCGTGGAGTCCGCCAGTTCGTTACGGTTCTTGATCGTTGCGGTACGACGTCGCCATGCGGTACGCGCATGGGGGCGGACTGACGCCCAGGGAGCAGGAGAAGCGGGAGCGGGTGCGCCTTCAGGCGGCTGAGCGGTTCGCTCGTGGGGAGAAGAGCGAAGCCGTCGCACGATATCTGCGGGTGACGGCACGGTCGGTGCGGCGCTGGCGGCGGGCGTGGGAGCAGGGGGGTGCGGACGCGTTGCGCTCGGCGGGGCCGGCGTCGCTGGAGCGGTTGAGCCGGGTGCAGTGGGAGCAGCTGGAGCGGGAGTGGAGGAGCTGGCAGACTTCGCCGAGGAGCACGAGGACTCGTTACGCATATTCCAGATGCCATCCTACGCCCGCGAGTTGAACCCGGCCGAGGGCATCTGGTCGCTCCTCAAGCGGCATCTGGCCGACTTCACCGCCGCCGATCTGGCCCTACCTGATCGACGGCTGCCTCCTGGCGACTGGCCTGATCATGGACGACAGCGTGCCCAGATCACTGGGCACCACCTGAGGTACGCCAACTCGGCAACCGATTGGTTGGCATTGTCCACAAGCCCCTCAAAATCCGAAGCCTTTGCGACGAATTGACCACTTGCTCGGACCCTCCTCGCCGGTCTGCCCCACGCTACGGTCACCGCGGAGCGGTCACCGATACCAAAGGCCTCGCGAAGGAAACCGCCGACCGTGTTATCGACCACCTCGCGCTTCAGCATCGCAGAAGGTTCCGCAAGGACGCCGTGCTGATCGTGGACGGCACCCTGGTCCCGACCCGCGACCACACGATTGCCGAACAGTCGAAGAACTACCGGTACTCCACCAACCACCAGGTCGTCATCGATGCCGACTCCCGACTCGTCGTCGCCGTCGCCCGGCCGCTGCCCGGCAACCGCAACGATTGCAAGGCCTGGGAACTTTCCGGTGCGAAGGCCGCCGTCGGCCGGGCCACGGTCATCGCGGACGGCGGCTATCGGGGCACCGGCCTGCTCATTCCGCACCGCCGTGAACGCGGCCACACCGAACTGCCAGCTTGGAAAGAGGGGCACAGCACCTCCCACCGCAAGGTCCGGGCCCGCGTCGAGCACGTCTTCGCGCGGATGAAGGCATGGAAGATCCTCCGCGACTGCCGTCTGAAAGGCGACGGCGTTCACATCGCCATGCTCGGCATCGCCCGGCTGCACAACCTCGCCCTCGCGGGGTAACTCACGCCCCGTACGAGACCAGAGAGGCCCAAGGGAGGTGGCTCCCCACCTCCCCGGCTCAAAGAATGTTCAGTCGATACAGAACTCGTTGCCCTCGATGTCCAGCATCGGGATGCACGACTCGTTTTCCTCATCGGCATACAGCGTTTGCACGTGGGTCGCACCGAGCGCGACCAGTCGTGCACACTCGGCTTCGAGCGCGGCGAGGCGCTCGTCCCCCACGAGCCCGGTACCGACCCGGACGTCGAGATGCACCCGATTCTTGACGATCTTGCCTTCAGGGACGCGCTGGAAGTACAGGCGCGGGCTCACGCCTGAGGGATCACTGCAGGCGAACCATGATCCCTGTTTCTCAGGAGGCAGGGTGCGGTTGAAATCGCCCCAGGTGGTGAACCCCTCAGGTGGCGGCGGTATGACGTACCCCAACACTTCACACCAGAAGCGAGCGAGGCGCTCAGGTTCTGCGCAGTCAAAGGTGACTTGGAACTTCTTGATCTCTGACATCGGCGCACCGTACCGCGTACCAGGGGGACCCTGCCGCTCATTTCCCCAGGCGTATCCGCCCGCCACCCGTCGCATCCTGGGCCGCCTTGGACACCAAGTGAACAAACCGGACAGTCCACGAGAACGACGTGACCGCGGCGGCGGAGCGCCCAGTGGTCCCCAGGAGCCAGTCCTGACCAACCACATTCAGGCCAAGATCAGTTGCGGGACAGCCCTTAGCTTGACTCTGTCGGGGATCTTGGTGTCGGCGGAGTCAACTACCCAGGGTTCGCCAGGACTTCCGGCGAGGGATCTCGCGCTGGTCGAGGTAGTTCTGGAAGGCAGTCGGCCGGCGGGGTGTGGGGGCTTCTTCAGCCGGTGACAGTCCGCCGAGGCGCTCGATGTTGACGGCGATGGCCGTCAACACGTGCTGGACGTGGACCTTTCCCTGTCCTCGGTAGCGGCAGCGCCGCATGCCGTGTCCGCGGGCGAACTCGTTGACCGTGCCTTCCACTCCGGAGCGAACCGCGTATCGGGCCTTCCACTCGGGCGTCTGCTGTTCGGCGCGGACGCGGAGTTGCAGGTCACGGAGCTCGCGCGGGGGAAAGCCCACGGTGCGGGCGCTGTCGGCGGTGCTGGTGCACTGCGTGCGTGCCGGGCAGGGACGGCACTGGCTCTTGGTGAACCGTGCCACGATCAGCGGGGCCGCGGTGGGCGAGGAGGTCGGGTAGGGGCCGTGCCAGCCCGCGCTGACCTGCCCCTGGGGACAGGTGACCTGCTGACGATCGAAGTCGATATGGAAGTCGTCCCGGGCGAAGCCCTCGTTTCGGCGATGCTGCTGCGTGGGGTTGCTCTTCAGCGGTCCGGAGACGGTGACCTGGTGTTCACGGGCAGCTTGTTCCAGGTGGGGCAGGGAGGTGTAGCCGGCGTCGACCAGGTGCTCGGCGGGCAGCAGCCCGCGACGAGCCAGGCGGGTGTGGATGCCGGGCAGGACCTGGCTGTCATGCGTGGTGGCCACGGTGGTGGCGACATCCGTGATCACGTTGGGGCCGTCGGCAGCACAGGTCTCGGTCAGATGAGCGGCGAACCCCTTCCAGCTGATGAGGTGCCCGTGCCGTGCATAGCGGGCCGAGGTGTCGTAGGGCGAGACGATCACCCAGGACCTGCTCGCCGAGCATGGCGACAGCGAAGACAGCCCGATCCGATCGAGACCTCCCGTGGCCTGCTCGTCGCGGTCCTGCGGACCGGCAAGCGGCAGGTCTTCGCCATCAACCCGATGGCCGCGGCCCGCTACCGCGACCGGCACTCCGTCTCCCGCAAGAAGTCCGACCCCGGCGACGCCCTGGTCCTGGCGAACATCCTGCGGACCGACATGCACGCCCCCGGCCGCTGCCCAACGACTCCGACCTGGCCCGCGCCATCGCCGTCCTGGCCCGAACACAGCAGGACGCGACCTGGAACCGGCAGCAGATGTCCAACCAGCTCAGGTCCCTGCTGCGCGAGTACTACCCCGTCGCTCTGGATGCCTTCGCCATGTGGACCAACGGCCTGTGCCGGCCCAAGGCCCGCGAGCTTCTCAGACTGGCGCCGACACCTGCCAAAGGCGCACGGCTGAGCCGAGCACAGATCAGTGCCGCCCTCAGGCGGTCCGGCCGCAAGCGCGGCATTGAAGCCGACACCGAGCGTCTCCGGGAAACGCTTCGAGGTGAGTGGGCCCGGCAGCTGCTGCTGGTCGAGGATGCACTTGGCAAGCAGATGCTGGCCCTCCTGGGCCAGCTGGAAGCTGCGTGCACCGCCGCCGACGACCTGGCCAAGGCGGTGGAAGAGGCGTTCCCTCAGCACCCGGACGTTGACATCCCCTCAGCTTGCCCGGACTCGGCGCCCGGGTGCTGGCCGAGATCGGGTACGACCACACGCGCTTCGTCGACGCCCGGGGCCTCAAGGCGTATGCGGGCGCCGCGCCGATCACCCGAGCCTCCGGCAAGAAGTCCAGCGTCACCTGCCGACGCGTGAAGAACGACCGGCTCAACCATGCCGGCTACCCGTGGGCCTTCGCCGCGCTGACCGCCTCACCCGGAGCAAGGGCCACTACCGCCGACGACGTGACAAGCACGGCGACTGGCACGCCTCCGCCCTGCGAAACCTGTTCAATCGCATGGTCGGCCAGCTCTACCACTGCCTGCAGCACGGCGATCGCTACGACGAAGCACAGGCCTTCCCGTCCCCGCCGAAATGCCTTGAGGCAATTGCCGCCGCATAAGTCCCCAGCTGTTACTCCGGGATGACCAAGCCGAACTCGCGCAGGCGGGGCAAGCAGACATCCAGGCAGGCCTCCACGGATACGGCGTCCGTGCGAACCAGGAGATCTTCGCGGAACGGAGCTCCGCTCGCCACGAATGTCCACGGCTTCACGCCCTCGCGCATGCGCTCGGCATCGGCCTTGAACAACACCGTGACACCCTGCTCGGCCAGCGCTTCCATGACCCTCACCACGTCCACCCGAGCCCCCTTGCGTCCCTAATCGCACAGGCAACAAAGCTACACGCCCATCCCAGCAACCGACTTGACGGTTTGGGGGCGTGAGGCGTCTAACCCCGGGCTCCCTCAGAGTGCGGCGTGCTGCGCAACACTCCCGTCACCCAACGGGCGGAACCGCACAACCCCGTCCGCCACGCGCACTGACCGCGCCCGAGAACCGAGGAACCCCCTAATGTCCCTGTCCGCACTCGTCCTTGCCCTCGTCACCATCATCGTCACAGCCCTGGTCGCAGCCGGCGCCTTCCTCCCCGTCCACTACCGCCCCACCCTCGCAGCCCCCGCACAAGCCGCCCTCACCACACGCGGCGTCATGACCGCCCTCACCACCGCCGCAGCAGCCCTCACCACCACCCGATGACCCCGCCCACCACCGGCCAAAACGCCGGCCCTCCCCCAGACGCAACACCCCCGCCCAGCCCCCAAACCCCCGCCACGGGAAATGACACCCAGCTGGCCATCTGCCAGCTGGGGAAGCCCCCTGACCGGGGCCTCCTACGGGGCTGTACCGGGCGCCCGTGACGGACCCCGGAGCGGCCGGGTGGCGGGCCCACGGGTGAGGTTGGGGGTGCTGTGCTGAGGCAGTGCTCATCCCCAGGTCTCACCAATGACCAGGTCCGGGCCGAAATGCCGGGTGGCGATGGACGCGAGGGGCGGAAGCGGGCCGTCCTCACTCGCGAGTTTGAAGGTGTACACCAGGCATGTGCGCACCGGGTGCACCGGACCATGGGGCTTCCAGCCGTCGTTCGTCGACACGGGCCGGTTCTGCGGACGGGCCAGAGAGAAGGCGACGAGCATCGTGCGTTTGTCCTCGAACCGGAAGTAGTCGGCGACCGCCCGGTTGGAGAAGTCCAGATGCTGGAAGACGACCGCCACGTCCTCCTCCCCGTACGGTGCCCGCCCAAGGGCCGGCACCACGTCGAGAACGGCGTCACCACGAGCCAGCAGACGGGCCCGCTCGTACGAGTCGCCCCACGGCGGCGGATCGTCGTCCCACAGGCCTTCGGGGTACTCCTCGGAACGCAGAACGGTACCGATCTCAGAGCCGTCCCAGCGGGCCTGCCCGCTGACACTCCCCCAGTTCAGACTCGCATTGACACACAACTCGCCCGCCAGCAGCAAGGTCGGCTCTGCCGGCGCGGTGAAGGCATCAGTCCATATCCCCATGCCACGTGGTCTACAGGCAAACCACCAGAAACCGCTAACCACATCAGCGCGGCCGGCCATCGCACGCCGCCCGCCGGGCAAAGCAGGAACACCACTCGAAGAGGCCCGCCACTGACCGACACCCCACACACCCCGCCCGAACCGGACGAGCCGTGACCGCCTTCGCCCCGAGCACCGGCACCAACAGGGCCGAACGGCTGCGGCAAGCCGCCGCGGCCTCCCTCCACCAGCCTCCAGCCAGGCCCGGCCCAAGCAGAGCGCGCCAACACGTCTGCAGAATCCTGATGCGGCGGAGTGCGACCCGTACAGCTCAGGAGCGGCCGGCCGGGCCGTGACCCTGGCGGGGTTTCCCAGTTGGATCGGGCATGAAGAAGCGCAGCATCCTCGCCCTCGCCTCCCTGGCCACCGGATTCGCCGTGGCCGCCGTCACCCCGGCTCACGCGCAGCACAACGACGGCGCGGTCGGCGATCACACCGTCAAGAACACCGTGGACGCGGTCGACCATCTGGTCCACCGGAACGGCATCGCCACCGAAAACGCCTTTGGACAGGACGGCTGAGCCGCCGTACGCGATCGGCGCGCTGCCGGGACTGCCCGCCGACACCGCCCAGCGCACCCTGAGCCGCCACACGTGGACACGGGCCGGGTGCCCGCTGCTCTTCGGGTCGGGGCCGGCCGTCTGGGCGAGCCGCTGCCAGGTGTCGGTGGTAACCCCAGCAAGGACGACGGTGGCGAACAGCTCGTGGCCTTGGCAGCCCGAGCGGAGCTTGAGATTCAACGTCGCTGGATGTGACGCGATACAGGTGGTCGGACGCAGCCAAGCCCGGGACCGCACATTGTCGTGTAGTCCCGACGGCTGACCTCACCACCTCGATCAGCCGTGGGCTTCCAACTGCTCTGCATTGGCTGCCAGGTCTTCTTCCGACACAACGCCGTTGCGGCAGGCGATCTCTGCGTCGATCGCCCCACGGGCAGAGTTTTCCGGGGCGACTGCGATCCAGATGTCCGAGCTGCCGGGTCCCCACCTGTCCGAAGCTAAAGCTGCTCAATCTGGCGCTGGAGGCGAGCGTGGGCGGCAACGGCATCTGCGTCGTCGGTCGCCGATGACGGCTGGTCCGGCACACGTAACTGCAACCACCATGTGGCGTTGGACAGATCACAAAGAAGATGACCGTCTCATCGAACAGGAGCATCACAGTGATCATGAAGGTTCTGGCCGGCGCGGCTTTCGCGATTGCCGCAACGACGGCCGTCGCCGTACCCGCATCGGCGACGGACTTCGCAACCCGCAGCGGCGACACCTCCCTCATGGGCGAGGTAGGCGGCATCCTCAACAACCATGGCGCTCCGCTCGGCAACATCGACGGCCGCTGCCTGGTGCCGCTACCGGAAGGTGAGGGCATCGGAGGGCACGGGCTCGGCTCCCTCATGAACGAGTGCAACATCGCGCCCGTCGACCAGTACCAGGCACCGCAGAAACTGCTCTGACAGCACCACCGAGGGGTAACGCTCCCACGCCGGCACCGCGGAACCGCCAAGGACGCACGCAGTTTGAGCAGGCCGCGACGGAGGTACGGACGGGACCGGGCCGGGCCCTGTAACCCGAACGGCGGAGCGCGCAGACGCGCCGGGTCGTTGCCGATGACACGTCCGTGCGCTCTCAAGATCCCCCCGGCGCGCCCTCATGATTCCGGGGCGGGGGCAGCGGGCGGGGCATGCTCTGTGCCGGATGGCCGGTCGTCGGCCGGTGTCCGCCGAGCAAAGGGATCCCATGCGTCTACGCCATACTCTCGGTGCCGCCCTCGGCGCCGTCGCTCTTGTTGCCACCTTGCCGGCCTCCGCGAACGCCGCCACCGGCGACTTCTCCTACAAGTACGTCGGCCTCGACGGCACGGTGCAGTCGGTCACCCTGCACGACCCACCGAGCCCCGGCTGCATCACCCTGCCGGAGGTCGCGGACCCGGGCTCCTCCGAGCCGGCGTTCGCCCCGCACAACGACACCGACACGTGGGTGATGGTGTTCACCGAGCCGGACTGCACGGGCAACTCCTGGACGTTGCGCCCCCATGGACAACCTGCCACGGACCGGCTCAAGTTGCGTTCGGTGTTCCTGACCGACCGCCACTGAAAACGCATGTCGCCCGTCCCCCTCCACGGAGGTGGCATCACTGGCGGTGATCGAACGCCGAAACAATAGCGCGCAGACCAACCCGGCAGGTCGCACTGGGGGCACTGGAAGGCTGTACGGGCTCGGGATGGATCTTGAGGGGCTGTAGCCGAGCTGTCGTACGTGGACGCTGTACACGAGCGACAACGGCGTCCGTAGCCGGACTGTGTGACGGCCGGGTTCGAGCATGTGGCGCCGATGCGGCCGTTTCGCTGCCCGCGGGCTGAAAGGCCCACCGGTCAGGCGACCTTCTGACGCT
The DNA here is from genome assembly GCF_001953885.1 of Streptomyces sp. IMTB 2501. GTDB lineage: Bacteria > Actinomycetota > Actinomycetes > Streptomycetales > Streptomycetaceae > Streptomyces. Next base: position 26,315 of record NZ_MQUS01000029.1, read on the forward strand.
GTGGCGTCTTGCGCATCTTCACCCCGCCGACGATGAGCGCCAGCCCCACGGCCACGATGCCGAGGCAAGCGGTGCACGGAAGGTCGACCACTTTGTGCATCCAGCCCCACTCCGTACCGAAGAGGGTTTGCGAAGCGAAGCTGACAAGCCCCTGGGCTCCTACGACGTAGCCGATGCTTTCGGCGGTGTATCCGATGGTGGTTCGCACGGGTCAAGTCTTCCGCGGCGGTGCCGCAAGACCGTCCTCCACAGGGCCGAAAACGAAGTAGGCCAAAGGATGCAGTCGCGTGCGGTTCCAGTCCTCCTGGCCAAGTTCCAACTGCCGTGTCACGGCTCAACCAACCCAGCCCGCCCAGGTCACCGGCTTCCGGCCGACTACTTTCGCGGAAACAGGCCACCGGCCAATACCCATTGCTCCGGCCGGAGTTGGGAGAGGATGAAGGGCCATGGGACGAGCCTCTCGACGACGTACAGAACACCGCAACGCACCACGGCCGGCACCGGAACCCTACTCCGCCCCCGCCGGCGTGCCGCTGCAGCGATGGCTCGGTCTAGGGGGCAGAAAGTGCCGTCGGGCACAACCAGGCCCGGTCACACCCTCCAGGGGCGTCAGTCCTCGTCCGGCTGCGAAATCGTCATGACCGGCTCCTCGTTGTCTCCAGGCCCTATTCAGGCAACGAGCTGGACGCGGCGAGGCCGGCGGGCCTTGCCGCCCCGCGGGACCCGAGACAACTCGACCGTGACACTGCTACCCCCGCCCCGGCTGCGCCGGATGGCGAAGCGGGTCATGTTCAGGACGTCCCACAGACGGCCCCGCTGTCATGTGGTCGAGCCGGAGTGATGTGCCGGTGGGCCGGTGAAAAGGGGCATGCCCAGGTCGACCAGCTGGGGGCGGCCGTCGGAGGTCCGGTTGAGGCTGGTGAGCTTGGCCATGGCGGCGTTGAGGCTGACCTGGAGTCCTTCGACCTCGCCGAGCCAGCCGTTGGCACGGGCCTCGGTGATGCGCTCACGGAGGTTGCGAATGATCTCGATGAGGCGGGGCCGCTGCTGCGGATCGAGCTGGAGCACAGGACAACCGAGCCTTTCCCTGTCAAGTCCATGTGTTCAGCACTTGCGCTCCTCTGTGTGGTGGCGTGCAGTGGTAGCCGTCGAAGGAGTGAGACGGCCGCCCAACGGTTCGGGCGAGCCGCTCCCGTCAGGTAGACTGTGCCTCGTTCACCGGGGCGATGTAGGCCGCTTCGATGGAATTGATGAACCTGTGGTGGGCGACTCTCAGTTCTCCGCTGATTTCCCATCCACCCAGATTCTTGGAAGCGGCCCGCAGTTCTCGAATTCCTGGGGTGGTCGTTCTGTCAACGGAGCTCCAGGAGATGGCCGTAGAGACCTGCCGACTCGGCGAAGCGACCGTGCTGAAGGGATTCTTCGGCAGCAGGGCTTGTTCAAGTTCTTGAAGGATTCAAGTTGTAGGTGATGCCCAGGATTGGGATGGCTCGCGCGGGTTCAGCAGCGATTTCCCTGATGGTCTTGGCGATGTTCCGGTGCGGAGGGTTTTGAGGGCGCCGATGGCGAGGTTGCGGAGCGTGGCCATGGGACGCCGAGGACCGCGAGCATGCCGTGAAGGCGATCGCGGCGTTCGAGAAGACGTACGGCGCGAAGTTCCCCAAGGCCGTCAAGAAGATCACAGACGACGTGGACGAGCCGCTGGCCTTCTACGACTTCCCCGCCGAGCACTGGATCCACTTGCACACCACGAACCCGATTGAGTCGATTTTCGCCACTGTCCGGCTGCGGACCAAGGTCACCCGGGGCGCTGGCAGCGCGGCCACCGCCCTGGCCATGGTCTTCAAGCTCGTCGAGTCCGCCCAGCAGCGGTGGCGGGCCGTGAACGTACCCCACCTCGTCGCCCTGGTCCGTGCCGGAGCCCGCTTCGAGCGCGGCCACCTCGTCGAACGCTCCGAGGGCCACGCGGCCCGAACGACCGCAATTGATCCACGGGGCATGACTCCTGCCCCTCAGCCCGGCAGCAGGCCGGGCGCGTCGGGCCGATGAGTTTGCCGGTTACCTGAAGTCTTCCTCGTGATAAGCCCGCCCCGTCGGCGGATCAGGAAACGCCGGATCCCGGTGTCATGGAGGAGAGAGGGAGGACAGGATGAACAATCCGATTCGGCTGTACATGTCGATGTCACTCGACGGCTATATCGCCGGCCCGGACGATCGGCCGGGGCAGGAGCTCGGACGCGACGGTGGACGGCTCTTCAACTGGCTCGACGACCGGGAGTCCGACGGTCCGAGCGGCCAGGTCTACCGCGAAGCGCTGGCGACCGGCGCGGTGATCTCCGGCCGTCGGACCTTCGAACTCGCCGGGCGCTGGCAGGGCGATCACCACGACGGCGTGCCGATCTTCGTACTCACCCACCAGGTGGATGACGGGGACGTGCCACCCGGCCACGCGCGTTTCGTCACCGATGTCGAGGACTGCGCCCGTCAGGCTCGCTCAGCCGCAGGGGACCGGCCGGTCATGGTCCATGGGGCGGGGGCCGCCCAAGCACTTCTCCGCGCCGGGCAGATGGACGAGATGGAGATCCACCTGGTTCCGGTCCTCCTCGGGGACGGTCGACGGCTGTTCGAACACCTGGGTACCGATCACATCGAACTCGACCTCGTCCGACGCCTCGAGGATCGAGACGTTACGCATCTCCGCTACCGGGTGCATCGCCCCGAGGAGGCCGCGTGAAGACGCTCTTCGTCTCCTACCGCGTCACCGACCTGGACCGCTCGCTCGGTTTCTACACCGCCTTGGGCTACGTCGAACTGGGCAGGGTCGAGGGCGGCGACAGGGCTCGCCTCGTGATCCTCAAGTTCCCCGACGAACCGGCGGCCTCGCTCGAACTGGTCCACCGCCCCGGCGACGGACCGGTCGACGTGGGCAGCGGTTTCGACCACCTCGCGATCCAGGTGGAAACGCTGGCCACCACCCTGGCGACGCTGACCGAAGCCGGCCTGGAGCCGGAGCCTGTCCAGTATCCGGGCGGCCCTCACGGCCCGAAGACATCGTGGCTCACGGACCCGGATGGTTACCGGATCGAGTTGGTGGAGTGGCCGTCCGGACATCCCGACGGCATCACCGCAACAGACTTCTCCTGAGGGGGTCACGATGAGCGGAGTGACCAGGCCTCCCTCGGTGCGGCCGTGGCACAACGCGGGGCAGCATTGCCACCCCATCCACAGGTCTTGACGATTACTCCGTCTGTATCCACAACACGCCATCAACCGCACTCGAGGAGAGCACCATGACCGCTGTCTACACCTGGGACGTCTTTTCCACCCTCGACGGCTACGGCTCCTACGGCCCCGACGGCGACTGGGGCGGCTACTGGGGAAAACAGGGCCCTGAGTTCCTTGACAACCGCCTTGCCGTGATCAGCAAAGAGCAGCGGATGGTTCTCGGGGCAAACACCTTTCGGCAGTTCGTGGAGCTGCTAGGCCCGATCCCAGAGGCCGACCTCGACCCGGTGAACTCCCGGATGCGAAGCATGCCGACAACGGTGGTGTCGACGACGCTCGCAGGACCCTTCGCATGGCCGGACGTGACCGTCATGGCTGGCGACGCCGTCGACGTCGTCGCCCGGCTCAAGGAGGAGTCCGAGGTGCCGTTGCGCTCGCACGGCAGCCTGTCGTTGAACCGGGCGCTGATGGCCGCAGGGCTCGTCGACCGCGTTCAGGTGACGATCTTCCCTGTGATCAGCGGTCAGACTGGGACCGACCCGATCTTCGAGGGCGCGGCCGACTTCGACCTTGAGCTGATCGAGAGCCGGATGTTCGACGGCCACACCCAAGAGCTCATCTACCGGCCCACCCTGCACCGCTGAACACAGCTGTGCACTGCACCAGGTCCAGCAGCCGAACCTGACCTGGAGGCTCTCCCGCGGGCCGACATGCCGCACCTATCAGGAACTTGAACACGCCCTGGGCCGCCGGGGCCCCTCGCGGTGGCTGTCTGCCTGGACACGCACCTCGGAGTACTCGGCCGTGCTCCCACTCGGGACGCAACGACGCGGTCTTCTCCAGCAGCACAGCACGCAGGCCACGACGCGCCCCATCGCTGAACGGCCCGGCCGGCGCTGCTGGATAGGCTCGGGGCGTGGAGCCGATCAGCATGCAGCCGAACGACGCGTTCGCCGGAGAAGCCCGGGGCGGGCTGTCGCCCCGGGCGGCCCGGGCGTTGTGGTGGGGATCGGGCGGTCTGGTGCTCGGCGTGCTGGGCACCTCGGTGCTCGTCGCCGGTGCGGAGCACGGCCGACGCCTGCCGGTGACCGTGGTCCTGGTCCTTGCGCAGGCATGTGCCCTGCGGTGGCAGACGCGCGCACCCCTGGCCGTACTGGCCGTCAACGCGCTGACGGGCCTCGCGGTGTGGGCTCTGCTGCCCGCGGTGTCCTTGTCGGGGGCACTGCTCGCCGCGCAGGTCACGTTGTGCGTGCTGTCAGCCACCAGGTCGCGGCGCGTGTCGGCGTGGACGCTTGCGGCGATGTGTCTGCCGGCGCCGCTGGCGCTCGGGGCGGCCGGCGCCGCGGGGCCGTCGGTCTATCTGCTGGCGGTGGTCCTGGCGTGGACCGCGGGGCAGTGGCGCAGGGCACAGCAGGACCGGATACGGGCGGAGGCACGCCGGGCCGTGGTGGAGGAGCGGGCGCGGATCGCGCGCGAGGTGCACGACGTCGTGGCACACACCCTCTCAGTGATGGTCATTCAGGCGGGCGCCGCCGACGACGCGTTCGTCCAGCGGCCCGAACAGGCGCGTGAGGCGCTGCGGGCCATCGAAGCGGGTGCCCGCTCGGCCCTGGGCGAACTGCGCTTGCTGCTGCGGGCCTTCCATCCCGACGCGGGGGCGGGCGCGCCTGGGGATCAGTTGGAGCAGCAGCCCTCGCTCGCGCGTCTGCAGGAGCTGGCCGACAGCGTGCGCGCGACCGGTATCGCCGTTCACGTGCACTGCGAGGGCGCAACCGACACCCTGCCGGCCACGGTGGACCTGGCGGCATACCGGATCGTCCAGGAGGCCCTCACCAACACCGTGCGCCATGCGGCCGGTGCCGACGAAGTGAGCGTGCGAGTGACGGCCGGAGGGGAGTGCGTGAAGGTCACCGTGGTCGACAACGGCCTTACCCGGCAAGGTGGTCCGGCCACGGTGGGAGCGGGCCGCGGGCTGGTGGGGATGAAGGAGCGTGCCCGGCTCGTGGGCGGCAGCCTGCGTGCCGGGCCGTTGCCCAAAGGAGGCTTCGAGGTGACTGCGCAGTTGCCCGTGGGGGACGGGGCATGACGCTGCGCGTGGTGGTGGCCGACGACCAGGCGTTGGTCCGTACCGGGTTCCGTATGATCATCGATGCGCGGGACGACCTTGAGGTGGTCGGTGAGGCTTCCGACGGCCAGGAGGCGGTACGGCTGACCCGGGAACTGGCACCCGACGTGGTGCTGATGGACGTACGCATGCCCGTCGTGGACGGCATCGAGGCGACCCGGCAGATCGCGCTGTACGGCAGCCCGGCCAGGGTGCTCGTGCTGACCACGTGGGATGTGGACGCGCACGTCGTCGCCGCTCTGCGGGCCGGGGCGAGCGGCTTCCTGCTCAAGGACATCCGCCCCACCGAACTCGTCGATGCGATCCGCCTCACCGCGCGCGGCGACGCGCTGCTGGCGCCCACCGTGCTCAGCCGCGTCCTCGACCGGTTCCTGCGCACCACGCCCGACCCGGCACCGCCGCCCTCCCTGCAGGACCTCTCCGGTCGCGAACGGGAGGTGCTCACCCTGATCGGCCAGGCCCTGTCCAACGCCGAGATCGCCGAACGGCTGCACTTGTCGGAGGCCACGGTCAAGAACCACGTCACCGCGGTGCTGCGCAAACTGAGCCTGCGCGACCGCGTCCAGGCCGTCGTCGCCGCCTACGACCACGGCCTCGTGCAGCCGCGCCGCCCCTGACACCTGCCTCCTCCTCAAGGAGGAGGCAGGGCCACGATCCTCCTGTATTCCCAGTGCCGGACCGCTCCCACGGACGATCCAGGGGCGGAGTGGCCGGCCGTAGCGTCGACGTGTGATCGACGACCTGCCCTGCCTCATGTATCTGCTCGCCTACGACGACGCGGCCGAAGGCCCCTACGACCGCCCCCGGACCCAGCTGCTGCTTCGGGCCGCCGCCCTCGTCGACCTCGCCCTGCGCGGCCGGCTGCGGGAGGACGACGGCACGGTCACCGTCCTCGGCACCCAACCGACCGGCTCCCCCGCCCTGGACGGCATGCTGCACGACGCGGCCGGCGGCCACGGCTGGAAGCACCTCGCGCGCACCCACCGCAAGCGGACCTTGACGGAGGTGGAGGACCACCTCACCGCGGCCGGAGTCCTCACCGCGAAGGAACCCCGCACCCCCTTCGGCACCCGGCGGCTGACCCTGACCGACCGCGCCGTGCCCGCCGCCCTGCACGCCCGCATGTCCGCGGCTCTGCACGGGGACGAGCCCGTGCAGAGCCTCCCCGCCGCCGACACCGCGCTGCTGGCGCTGGCCGCGGCGGCCGGCGTCCACTCGGTCGTCTCCCGACAGGACCGCAAGATCTACCGGGCCCGTATCGACGCCTGCACGACAGCTTTCGCCGCCCTCGCGCCCGGCCTGGAGAAAGCGGTACGCGACCTGCCGACGACCATGATCGCCGCCCAGGGCGGCATGGGTGGCGGCTGACCGAACGAAACGGGGAGACGATGTTCATGCGCCGCGTCCTGACCACCCTGTGCTGCGCCCTGACCGCCGTCCTCGCGACGGCCTGGGACGCGCAACCGCCGACGCAGCCCGGCCGGCCCGATGCCGCCACGACGCTCCGCACCCACGACGGCCTCGTGCGGGGCGCCGCCCACGACGGCTACCGCACCTTCGAGGGCATCCCCTACGCCGCACCTCCGATCGGCAGGCTCCGCTGGGCGCCGCCCCAGCATGCCGCCCCCTGGCACGGGGTCCGGGACGCGACCCGTCCCTCGAACGCCTGCCCGCAGCCGGCCGGTGAGGTGCCCGGCGGCAGCACCGACGAGGACTGCCTCCGCCTGAACGTCACCACGCCCGACGGCGCGCGACCGGCACACTCCCGGCCGGTGATCGTGTGGCTGCACGGCGGCGGCTTCACCACCGGAGCGGGCTCCTCCTACGACGCCCACCGCATGGCCACCCGTGGCGACGTCGTGGTCGTCACCGTCAACTACCGCCTCGGAGCACTCGGTTTCCTCGCCCACAGTGCACTGCCCGGCTCCGGCACCTTCGGCCTGGCCGACCAGCAGGCGGCGCTGCGCTGGGTCCGCGCCGAGATCGGCGCCTTCGGCGGCGACGCGCACAACGTCACACTGGCCGGCGAGTCGGCCGGCGGCTACAGCGTCTGCGCCCAACTCGCCTCACCCGCCGCCGCGGGCCTCTTCGACCGGGCGATCATCGAGAGCGGCCCGTGCACCGGCCGCGCCGGCCGACCGTTCGCCCCGTCCTCCGTCCCGCTGTCCACGGCACGTACCGCGGGCGCGGACCTCACGGCGAAGGTCGGCTGCAACTCCGCACACGACGTCATGCGCTGCCTGCGGCGTGTGTCCGTCGCCCGCCTGCTCAAAGCCCAGGCCACCGACCAGCAGCCCGCGTACGCCACGCCTCTGCTGCCGCGTGACCCCGCGGCGGCCATCGCCGGCGGTCGCTTTCACCACGTGCCCGTACTCCTCGGCAACACCCACGACGAGGGCAACGGCTGGGCCGCCGGGATCATCCGGGCCGGCCACCCCGTCACCCCTGACACCTGGCCCGATGTCGCAGCCACCTTCTTCCCTGCCGCGGGGGAAGCGAAGGCGATCGTCCGCGCATACCCGGTGCACCCCACCGACGGCGGCCCGGTCTTCGGCGCGGTCATCGGCGACGCCGACTTCGCCTGCCCCACCGCGCGCACGGACACCCTCCTCGCCGCCCAAGTGCCCGTCTGGCGCTACGAGTTCGCCGACCGGCATGCCCCGCCGCTCACCCCCGGCACGCCACCGTTCCCGCTCGGCGCACCACACGCGAGCGAACTGCCCTACCTGTTCGACCTCGGCGGCCGCCCCCGCAGCCTGACAGCGGCACAGCACCGCCTGGCCAACACCATGATCGACTACTGGACCCGCTTCGCCGGGACCGCCGACCCCAACGGCCCGTCCTCACCGCACTGGTCCCGCCAGACGACACAGTCCCTGGCACCCGACCACATCGTCCCCACACACACGACCCAGACCCGCCACCACTGCACGTTCTGGAACGCCCTCGGTTGACCACCGGGACAACCACCGCCGAGGACCCCGCCCAACCGCACGACTGGTCCGCGGCCCACCACAAACCCGCCCCCGCCCGCCACCGCACCGGCGACCCCATCCCACTTCATCGACACGACCCGTAGCACCGGAACCACCGACTCACCGGTGCAACCTGCGCGACTGGACACTGCTCATGGCCACACCAGCGCGGCCATCGTCCCGTCCACTCACCCGTCCCGGTGCCGGCGGTCAGTGCTCGGCGGAGAAGATCTCCCGTACCTCGCGGAGTGCGTAGTAGACCAGCACGTACCCGGCGGCCGGGTCGGCCCACCACCAGCCGACGGTTGCATTGAGGACCAGGCCGAGAAGGACGGCGGCGGCCAGCAGAGTGTCGATCAAGGTGACGCGGCCCTCGGTCTTCAGCACGGGGTTGTCAAGCGCGGCGCCGGTGCGGGCCTTGCCCGCGGCGAGGGCGAACATCACGGCCGCGGTGATCGCCGTCCAGCCGATGCCGAGCGGCGAGTGGTGCGGGTGGTAGCCGGTGGCCAGCACCCACGTGGACTGCACCAGCACGTAGACGGCGAGCGCAGCGAAGCCGACCCCGATCAACTTGAGGGCGCGCCGCTGGCGCTCCTCGCCCGTGCCGGACAGTTCCCAGACCACCACGGTCGACGCGCCGATCCCGATCAGCGAGTCCAGGCCGAACCCTGCCAGCGCCACCGACTTCGCGGAGATCGCCGCGATGGCGAGCACCACGATGCCGACGACGTTCCAGGCTGTCGTCGCCGAGGCTGTAACAGCCGTGAAAGTAGCGGATGCCGTGGGTGCGGTGGTAGGTGGCGGGCAGCCGGTCGGGGTGCTTGGCCCTGGCCCCAGCAGGTGCCGTGGCAGGGCCGGATGGACAGCGGTCCGAACTGGTCGAAGGCGAAAGCACCGGTCAGCAAAGCGGCGGGTCACCCTCTCGGTGCGGTCCGGTTTGGCGTCGGCGTCCGGATCCCTTGTCTCCTTCCAGGTGCGGGTGCGCTGGAGGGAGATGTGGTGGCGGTGCAGCAGCGCCCGCAGCCGCTCGCGGCCTATGGTCACCCGGCGTATGCCGGCCGGCGGGTGGCTGAGGTGGTCGGCGAGCTTGCGCAGGCTCCAGTGGGTGAACGGCCTGTCTAACGCCCTGGGCCGGGTGCTCGCGACCTGGACGATGTACGCCTCGTCGTCGGCGGTGATCCGGCGCGGACGGCCGCCGGCCCACTTCGGGTCCAGGCAGCCGGGGCCGCGCTCGTCGAACGCATGGATCACATCCCGGACGGTGTCCGGGTCGGCGGCGACCAGCGCGGCGATCTCCTTGTTGGTGTTGCCCGACGCCGACGCCATGATGATCAACGCGCGGCGGACCTTGATCGTGCTGCGCCGGCCGCGCCGCGCGATGCGCTGCAGCGTACGTCCCTCCTCGTCCGTCAGCCTGCGGGCGCGTACCGGCTCGGCCATCGCAGGCTCCTCCTAGAAGCAGAAAGCAGAGATCTGCGCCTCACCGGAAACCGAGATCACCGCACCTCGGCCCGGTTGAGGCTCGCGGTCAACGCCGCAGCGGCCCCCTGATCTATCCACGAGCGTCGCTGGACTGTCTTGACAGTGTTATGAACGCACGCTCATTATGAAGTTATGGGCGTGCGCTCATAACACTCGCAGGGAGGATGCATGCGGTTGAGGCTGCGACGGGACCTGGTCATCGCGGGGTCCGCGATTGCGGTGGTCGTGCTCGTGCACGTCCTGCTGACCTTGGAAATCGTGCGGGTGGGCCAGCGGTGGCTCGGCGGCATCGCCATCGGGCTACTGGTCGCTGTCGTGGCCGCCCTGCACGCGGCCGCCTTCCGCCGGCTTACCGTGCGCCGTGGACGGAGGTCGCCGTGAGCAGACCACTGCCCGCCCGCATCCAGGCCGCAACGGGCGGCGACACCGAGGCCGTACGCGAGCACATTCTCACCGCCGCCTACCAGGTCGTCGCCCGGGACGGGCTCACCGCCGCCTCGACCCGGGCCATCGCCGAGGAAGCCGGCCTGGCCGGCGGCACACTGTACAACTACTTCGGCAACCGGGTCGGGCTCGTGGCCGCAGCGATCGTCCACCGTGCGCGCGCCCTTACCGACCCCGTCGCCGATCTGCCCGCCCGGGCCGGAACCGGCAGTCTCGCCGAGAACCTGGAGTACTTCGCCGACCAGGCGTCGGCGGTGCTCGGCGAGTTGGTGCCCCTCTTCGCCGCCGCGTTCTCGGACACCGCGCTGCTGGCGGAGGTCCGCCGCCGGATGGCGGAGGTCGGCATGCTGCGCGACCCGGCCACAGCCGTCGTGCACTACCTCGTCGCGGAGCGTCGTCTCGGCCGCATCGCCACCGACGCGGACTGTACGGCCGCCGCGTCGATCGTCGTGAGCATGTGCCACGACGACGCCTTTCAGAACTATCTGCACGGGGCCGGCGCACGGCGGCGGTCCCGGCGGCGGGAGATCGAGCTGGTCGTGCGCTCGCTGACCGGCCCTCAACCCCCAAGGAGTCGAAAATGATCTACCTTGCGATAGCTGTGGCCGCAGTCGCAGTGCTGGCGCTGCTCGTGCTCGCGGTCGTCTACCGCGTGCTGAAGGCCGCCCACAGCAGGCCGACCGGCGTCTCGCCGCACCAGCACAGCCGCTTCGACCGGGCGGTGCTCTCCCAGGTGACGCGCACCATCAGGCTCCTGGTCCGCTCCGGCGTCCGCCTCGGCCCGGTGATGATGCTGACCGTGCGCGGCCGCACAAGCGGACAGCCGCGCACCAACCCGGTGGATCTGTTCGAACGCGACGGACACCGGTGGCTCGTCGCTACCCACGACGCGGACGCGCAGTGGGTGCGCAACCTCCGCGCGGCCGGCGAGGGATCAGTCTCCCGCGGACGCCGAAACTACGCCTTCACCGCGGTGGAATTGCCGCAGGATGAAGCCGCGGCGGTACTGCGGAAGGTCCTGGGGCCCCGGCTGGCCCGGCCCATCGGCGGCTTCGTCCTGCGCCGGACACTCGCCCTGCCGCCCCACGCCACGCCCCAGGCGTTCACCGCGGCCGCCGCAGAGCACCCCGTGTTCGAACTCACCCTGCGCGGCGCGGGCGAGCAGCAGGAGCGGCCCCTCGCACGGCGGCCGGTCAACGTCCCCGCCCTCACCATCGGCGCCGGCACCCTGGTCACTCTCACCCACGTCGCCCTGGGGGCAAGCGGCGTGATGACCACCGGGCAGTGGGCGAGCGGAGTCGTCATCGGCCTGCTGGTGGCCGGACTCGGCAACCACCTGCGGATCTTCGGACACCGATCCTGAAGCCCCGGGGCACCGGCCCACGGAGGTATTCAGGCAGCACCGGTCGTTGACCCGCTCCTCGGCAGGATGAGTCGCCGCGAACGCCCGCATCCGATCCGAACGCCAGCACCCCTGGGGCCGACCCCGCCGCACAGCAGCATGATCAACCCACCCGGCACACATTCGCGGTCAACGCACTAGCGGCAGTACACGTCCCCGTCGGGTAGTTGACCGGTGGCCAGGAAGCCGGAGACGGTGCGGTCGCCGCAGGCGTTGCCGTTGGCGAGAGGTAGGCGTTGTGGCCGGTGGAGTCGACGGTGACCAAGACGGCGCGTGTGCCGAAGGCCCGGCGGAGTTCCAGGGCGCCGCTGAGCGGAGTGGCCACATCACGGGCGTTCTGCACGAGCAGGATGTCGGATGGGCCTTGGCCGGTGATCCGAGTGGGAGATCGTGGCGCGCTCAATTCTGGGGTGCGTCCTGGGAGTCCGGTTGCCGCCTCCTCCGGAGCCGTACCGGGTGACCGAGCTGTAGCGGGACATGCCGGAAGGGCCCGACCGCACTCGCGGTCGGGCCCTTGGTCATGCGGCTGGAGGTTCCTCCGTCTCCGGTGGTGCGGCTCGGTCGTCGATGACGATGCGGACGGGCGTTCCGTCGCCGCCGCGGCTGGGCTTGCTGATGATCTCCTGCAATGCTGCGGTGATCTTCTGCCGGATGTGGTCGGCGATGGCCCGGGTCACGGGGTTACCGGTCGTCTCTGCCACCTGGCCGAGGCTGGTGATGGCGGCTACGAGGCTGGGTCCGGAGAAGCGGACGCTGACGAATCCGTCGTGGTCTTCGACCTTGCCGGGGATGTGGAAGTGCTGTTCGTTTCCGGCGACTTGGATGAGGAAGGCCCAGGTGTCACGGTGGGCTTCGACAGTGGCGTGGGCGACGCCCGCGGCGGCGCGGAGGATGTCCGGATCGGGTTCGGCAGGGCCGGGGGCCTCAGCCTCCGAGTACAGTTCCAACGCCGCAGGCTCGGGTCGTGTCGGCGGTGAGGGATCCGCGGCAGGCTCGGGCTCGGGTGGGCTGTCGGTTTCCGGTACGGCCGGCGTGCTGGCGGCCTGCGCCCGGAGTTGGCTGTCGACTTGGGCGATGGTGCCGCGGATGGCGACGAGTTCGTTGCCGATGTGGGCGAGTGGCCCGGAGGTGATGTCGTTGGTGCGGGCCATGGCGTCGCGGGCGACGGCCCGGATTTCGGCGAGGCCGGTGGTGATGGCGGCGGTGGTGTCCTGCCGGATCTGGTCGATCGTGTGCTGCTGGTCAGAGACCTGCTGCTTGATTGCGGCGAGGTTGGCTGTGATCTGGGTGAGCTGGTGGCTGATCTGCCGGATGGACTCCCTGTCTGCGTTGCCGAATGGCACGTTCCCCCCTCATGGTCACTAGTGACCTGGAACAGGGTGGAGTCGGGCCAACCTGGCGACAAGGATGCGATTCGGACACATGGCGGGCCCCGCACGGGTGCGGTCGAGGCTGTTCAGTGCCGGGGCTGGATGTCGTAGATCCGGACGGTCTGCTTGTCCTCGTTGACGGCGAGGATTGCGATCACGAGGGGCCGGACGAGGATGCGGTGGCTTCCGTCGTCGATGCCGTAGGGCTCGGTTTCGATGAACGGCTCGTGGCAGACGTCGGACAGCGCCATGGTGAGCTGTGCGCTGGCGTCGTCGGGGAGAGAGTCCCACACCGCCAGGAGGGTCTCGTCGCAGAGGAGCCGGTACACAGCCCCCAGCTTGTCAGGTCAGGCAGCGCCCCGTGACCTGATTCGCGCAGCATCCCCGAGAACACGCTCGGTGACGTCAACCCACTGCCCCGGGGGTTCCTCGCCACGCGCCTCAGCGGCTGCGATCTCCCGGCCGCGCTCGACAGCAGCAACGACGCGCTCCGCCCGCTCCACCCACTCAGCGAACGTCTGCAGCAGCTCGCCCTCCGGCGCACGGTTGATCTCACCGAGAAACTTCTGGGCCAGGACAGGGTTGCCGAGGGCGTCACAGATCCGCTCGATGGTCCACGGCTGCTCGCTCATCCCGGCCTCCCAAACTTTAGCGGGCTTGAGTTTCAGGCTAGCGCGATCCCGGGACCACATACCAAGAATCCTGTGGGCGAATACTGTCCGAGTACTCCACGCGGAATTGCCAGCCGGGTTCCGTACCACGTTGTCGACCGTCCGGCGAGTGGCAGCCGCGCGTCGAGCAGGGTGCCCTTCCGGTCATGTGCGGCGTACCGTCGCATCCCCCGCGAAGGGGCACCTTGGGGCTGCCTGGCCCGCTGGCTGTAGGGGTACACGCCCGCGGGCCGCCGCATGTCTGATCGTCCCGGCGTTGGGTACACGCCCGGTCGTCACGGGCCCTACGGCTACCGCATCCCGTGGCTACGGCCGGGGGCACCACGCTGCGGGAGAGCGGCAGCACCTTCCGGGACCGTACGGCCAAGGGCACTCGAAGACCCCTCGCCGGGTGATCAGCGCCGGCTTAGCAACCTGCGGCCGCTCGTCAACCCGCCCGCCCGGGATCCACGGCGTCCCGTGCGGGCGGACGGGATCGGCCTTCAGGACCAGACGCGGGCCAACCGGATGACAGCGCAGGCTACGGCCGTGCCGCGCGCTTCATCGTGCCGTTGTCCCGGCATGGAGCCTGGAGACGAGGAACTGTCGGCGCTGCTGGACGAGCCCGGCGATCTGCTGCCCTTGCTGACGTTCGGTGAAGCGCGGGCGCTGCACTACGTCGCGCACCTGCTCGGGCTGGGAGACGCTTCTGGAGCGGACGCCGCACGCGAGATGGAGATGCGCTTGGAGCGCCGGCTGAAGGTGATGTTCCCGGGCCAGGACATCTTGCTGAAGTCCGTGCAATACGACTGGTAGCAGGGCGGCGGCCGGACGGGCGAGAGCACTGACCACGCCGTGCCGTGTTGTCCTATCCCGCGTTGTCGCGGCGTGAACACATTTCGCGAAGCGCACGAGAAGCTCCTCGAGGAAGAGGGCATGTACGAGTTGCTCCTCACTGCCGATCAGGCGCGGGCCACTCTGCGCGCGCTGGAGGCCGCTGGAGACGATGTTCATGCCGCTGCCGCCCGCGACCGTCTTCAACGGCAGATTGAACGGCGGCACCCTCGACGTCGGACCCAAGACGAGGACCGGGAGGCGAGGGAACGGCGGTTGCCTCCCTAGGATCTCCCGGACGCCGACGCGTTGCAGGCCCTGGCGGTGCCCAGCAAGCGCAGGCGCCCGCTCAACCAGGCGTAAACGCACGACCGCCCCGTCCTCAATCGTCGGAGGAACGGGGCGAAACAGGCAGGCCGCGCGGCCAAGACTCCGCGCTCGGTCACACGACCGTTGGGACCATCCCCGCAGCGGGACGGTCTGCCGCCACGCAGAAACGTCACCTGCCTGCCACTATCGACCGCCTCCGCGAGGCGACCACGAACGCCGTAACCGGGGTGAGTGAACGCAAGCCGTACCCGAGCGACTTATCGGATGGGCAGTGGTCGTTGATCGAGCCGTTAGTCATCGCGTGGAAGGACCGGCACCGTTCGGCCAGTGGCCACCAGGGCGCCTATGCGATGCGGGAGATCGTGAACGCGATCCTCTACCAGGGCCGGACCGGCTGCCAGTGAGCCTGTCTCCCGCACGATCTTCTCCAGAAGAGCGCGACGTACTACTACTTCGCCGCCTGGTGGGAAGACGGGACCGACCAGGTCATCCATGAACTCCTGCGCTGCCAGGTGCGGGAGAGGCCCCGCCGATCAGAGGACCCGACCCTGGTGGTGCTGGACACCCAGAGTGTCCACGCCGCGGCCGGGGTCCCCGCCACGACGACCGGCCGGGATCCGGCCAAGCGGGTGCCGGGCCGCAAACGGGGGCTGGCCGTGGACGTCCTCGGCCTGGTCATCGGGGTGGTCGTCCTCCCCGCGAGCGCGCACGACAACGCCGCGGGCATCGCCCTGCTGGACCAGGTCGCCGAGCACGCCGACGGCACCGTCGAGAAGGCGCTGGTCGACCAGGGCTTCAAGAACCAGGTCGTCGCCCACGGCGCCCACCTGGGCATCGACGTCGAGATCGTCGAACGCAACCCGCAGGACAAGGGGTTTGTCCCGCAGTCGAAGCGGTGGAGGGTCGAGCAGGTCTACGGGATCTTGATACTGCACCGGCGCCTGGTCCGCGACTACGAGCACCGCCCGGCCTCCTCCGCCCCCTGCGTCTACTGGGCGATGACACACGTCATGACCCGACGCCTCACCCACGCGAACACCCCTACCTGGCCCGAGGCGCAGGCGGTAGTCGCGTGAACCTCCGGCCGCTGCTCGACGCGCTGGACATCCAGGAGGATGCCGCCCGAGCCCTGACCGATGACCTGCGAGGACAGATCGGCGAACTACAGGGTCGGCTGCGGGAGGCCGAGACACACCTCGAGCATCTCGTGATCACCCGGAAAACCGTCACCGGCCTTGCCGACCGGCTCCCGGCCGGCGCACCGGACCTGCCCGAGCACCCGGACTACCCCACTACCCCCGCATCCTCGCCGTCTTCAACGAGGCCACCCGACCGCTGCGGGCCCGCGACGTCTGTGAAGCCCTCGGCCACGAACCGCTGCCGAAGAACATCGAGGGCACCCGGGCCAAGCTGAAACGCCTGGTCAAGCTCGGTATCTTCGCCGAAGCCGGCACAGGCAACTTCGCCAGGAAACAGCAGTCGGCGACGCGCTGACCCACTGTCCAGCTCACCCGGAAAGAGACACCGGCCCGCGAACCTCTGCTCACATCTCCAGCCTCTGCGGCGGAACCTCGCGGACCAAACTGGTCAGCGGGCTATGGGTGCGCCACCCCAGGAACTCGTAGAGCGCCCGCCCCTCGACCGTCGCGGCCAGCACAGCAGACGAGGAGCCCGCGGCAACAGCAGCGTTCTCAAGCGTCCGCATGACGAGGCTGCCAAGTCCCTTGCGACGGTGGGCTGGCGAAGTCTCGACCTGGTCGACGACGGCGGTGCGCCCGGGACCGGGCACGGCGACCTGACCACGGGCGGCGAACGCACCGTCCTCTGTTAGCACGAGCACCCGCGTGACGCCGCCCCGCGCCCAAGTACGCACCTGGTAGCCGTCGGGGGCCACTGCGGCGGTTGTGTGCAGCAGTGCCGACATCAGGAAACCGTCGTCATCAAGGCGCCAGCCAGGCGCTGCCCATGAGGCGACAGTCCGCGGCGGCAAGAAGAGCTTGAGCCAGGTGTCCGGGACGGTAAACGTCTCCGTCAGTTTGCGGACCAGCGACTCGTCAGCATCCGGCAGCACGTGCCGGGTGACCTGGCCGGTCAGCCCGACGTCGACGGTGAAGCCCCAGGGCTCGGACACCGGCGGCGCGGCTCCACGTGAGACAACCCAGCCCTCCACCCATGAACGTACGACTTCGGCGTCCATGCGGATCCCTCCGTAATAAGTGAAGAACACGACTGCACATTACATGAGCAGCCTTGCCAAGAAGTGGCAGCCAGCGGCGCCACGAATCAGCTCTCCTGCCCCACCCGCAATCGGAAAGGGGCATCTGCCCACGAACCGCCCTCTCAGAGCCTCGGAGGGGATGCGTGGCCAGTCGGCTGGGACGCGTGCCTGGACTACCAGAACCAGTACGCCGGTCTTCACGTCTACGGACCAGGTCGACAGGATGCCCATCTGCGCGCGGGCGTCCGATGCCCCGTCTTCCACCCAGTTGCAGAAGCCGCTCATGACGTTTCGGTGCATCTGTTGTGCGTCGATCAGTGCCTTGGCGGTGTAGGGGTGGCGTGCATCGAGGGTGAGAACGCTGTGCGAGGTGATGAACCGGGCGGTGCCGCGCATGGGGTCACGTCCCATGCGATGACGGTGGGCTCGGGCGTGATGCGGGTGCGGGTTTCCCATCGCGTGGCGTGCGCACGGTGGTCGGGGTGGAAGGTGACGGGCTGGTCGCTGATCGGGAACCAGCCCGCGCGCTGCGGCTGGACGATGCGCCACAGGTCCGAGCGGTTCGCATTGCTGTCGTGGGGGCGCTGGTGGAGGAAGGCGCTGAGGGCCTGGTCGAAGTTCAGGAAGGAGGGACCGCCCCCGACCAGCAAGCCGTGGCCGGGCCGGGGAGCGTTGGGGTCCCGGTTGATGATCCACTCGGTGCGCGGCCACGGCGTGGTCACCCGGTCCGACTCTTCCTGGCCGCGCAGCCGAGAAGTGGAGGCGCTGGAGGACGGCGGGCTGAGGGAGACGACACGGATGCCGTGGACGTCCTGGTCGTCCCCCCCGCAGCAGCGCGGCGACCGTCGGGCCGGGTAGGCACAGTTCCAGGAAGGTCGCCGTGCTGTAGCGCCAGCCTCGCTCCGTCAACGGGGTGTCGTCGTCCAACGTGACCTGACCATGGTGCAGCTGCCACTGTTGCGCGTCCGCGACGAGTACCAGCCGGACGTTCACGGCGGCGCGCTCGCCGAGCATCGCCACCAGCGTGGCCGTCTCCGTCTGCCCGCCGTTCACCATGACCGGCTCCGCTCTCCCAGTAGCGCGTGGAGCCGAACCAGGCGCATCGTCACGGCCCGTGCTCCCAAGCAGGCTACGTCGTCCGCCACAACGCCAGCGCACACCCACAATCAACGAATGTGACCTACATGCGCTGCAGATGACAAGAACTGATCAGCCAACCCGAGAACCGATAAACCCGCAGCTCATGGCGCCGACCACACGGAGGAGCCCGCCCTGTCTACCAACCCGGCACCCCAGACCATGAGCACCAAACTGATCGACCCTGCTCAACCCAGCCAGACCTGATCAGGAAGACTGCTCCTGTACACCGCACTCGCCGACCTCGGACTCGACTGGGCAGCAGCCTGACGCTGCACCGCGTTATCCGGGCAAGCGTGTAACGGCGCCCCGACCACCTGGCGCAGCCCCCGGCATCTACCGGACCGGCCCGCGGTCATGGCTTCGGAGGGTTCATGTCCATGCACTCAGGTCCGATGGTCCAGAACTGGGCGAGATCCGGGACGAAGTAGTCCAGCCATACGGGACGTTGGTGCCGTCGCCGTAGCGGAAGCTTTGGGGTGAAACCGCCAGTGTCGTTCTCGTGGACAAAGCCACGTTGGCGGTGCGGCTCGCGGCGGGGCTGAGGTAGTCGTGTGGGACACGACGTACGCGTGCCCGCTGCGATGCTCGCACTGCTACAACGAATCCGGTCGGCGCCCTGCGCGGCAGCTGAGCCCGGCCGACATGCTGCGAGTCGCCGGCGCGCTGATCGATTTCGGCCCGAGGGTGGTGGCGCTGTCCGGGGCTGATCCGCTTAGCGGCCAGGCACCGCCCACAGCCAGCAGCACGTAAAGGGCCGCCGAGTACGCGGCAGCGATGAAGCAGACCACAGCACAACCGAGGTCCCCGGAACGACGCGACGGCAACGGCGGCCTCTCAGAGGACTTCCACCTCGACTGGGACAACCCGGACGTTCACCTGCCCGCACGGCATCACCAGCCCGCCCTGGAAGCCCACCCTGGGCGACGGACATACCCGACTGTCCGTCCTCTTCCCCCGCAAGGCATGCCGGGCATGCGACGACCGCCTGAAGTGCACCGGCAACGTCGACGGCAAAGGACGCCACATAAGATCACCAACTACTGCTGAAACACATCAACAAACGCTGTCCCTGAAAGTGAACGAATCCGCGGCGCCGGTGGAGGTCGCGCGGATGGATCCGCGGGCCTGGCCCGATGTGCGTGACCCGGGCTCGGTGGAGGAGATCCGGGAGGCGTTCAGCCGACGGTACTGGATCCAGTACATGCCGCACGCCGGAGCGATCGAGGTCCGTGACATCGGGAGGGCGGGCTGACCTACTCCAGGTCAGAAGTCGGGTCGCCCGGGGCGTTCTCACCCCTGGGCGACCCGACTTCTCAGCAGTGGTTGATCACCTTGCTCCACGTGCTGAAGCCGCCCGAGGTGACGTACCAGTCGTTGACGAAGCCGATATTGCCGTTGTTGTCGTCCGCGTTGAACCAGTACGTGTCACCGTGGCCGTCCGCGTCCGCAGCCCCGGTCGTCCAGCAATACAGCTTGAGCCAGGTCCCGTCGGTGTAGTGACCCGAGCCGTCCACCACACCGCTCGTGTAGTCCGGCCCGTTGTGCAGCACGAGGGAGGAGCCCGCGTCGATGCCCGTCACCTGCGCACAGTACCCACCAGGGCGGTCGGGGAACACGTTCTGGCAAGAGACGGGGTCCGCACTCGCCGGACCCGCCGTCACCACCATCACTCCGGCCGCGAGTGCGAGGCCGCCCGCAATCGCCACGCCCCGCTTCGGCCACCGCTTGGCACCCATGAAGTTCTCCGTCCTCTCGCTCTCGCCAACAGCATTGAGCACACATGCCAGGCGGGAAACCTGAGAACTCACAGGGCGCCAGCAGCCGCCTCGACACTGAAACCGCGCTTCTACTGCGACTGGCACGACGACTTCGGCACCTACACCTGGCCGCCAGCGTGGTCACCCCGTCGGTCGAACCGCAGCGCGGCGGGCGCCCGGAGGATCGTCTCCCGGGCACCCCACAGCCTCGTACTCACGACGTCGATCGCGACAGCGCCGACCGACACCGAAGACGGCCGAGAGGTGACAGCAGTCCACCCCGGCGCATCACAGCCGGGACGGGCGGCGGAGCATGGGCTGATAGATACGGATCAGGCTGCTCGCCGCCCCTGGCAACAGAGTCGGGCCAACTGGCGAGCCCCCATGCGCGCACCGGGCAGGCTGACCGTGCGCGGTCGTCGGCGAGGACGGCTGGGAGCTTCAGTTCCGCCTGGGGGCATGGGTCAGCAACCAGCGCAGCAGGGCTGCCACGTTGTCACCGGAGCGGGTGGAGCAGCTGTTCGGGATCGGGATGTGGTGGGCCTAGCAGGAGGGGTTCGGATATCCGCGAGGCCACCCGGTTGGCAGAGCCATCCGGCTTTTCTGGGCGATCTCGCCCTTCGGTGGCCGGCCGTCTGCCTACGATGCCGTCCGCGGACTACGGGGAGGTCGGGGAATGCACGGGCTCGAAGCGGTGGTCGTCCGGCTGGCGTCCACGGTGGCTCAGACAGTCGCGAAGACGGTGCTGACGCCGAAGCCGGGGGCGGGTCTGGTGGCGGATCCGGTACGACCGCTACCGAAGCCGGCGGGGCCGGAGAAGCTGGCGCGGGTCCTCGCCGAGCGCATCACGGCCGCGTACGCTTCGGTGCCGGAGCACGAGCGGCTGGCCGCGGTGGCAGCGGTCCAGGACACGTTCGCCGCGGCGGACCCGATCGACGCGGACCGGTTGTTCGCCGCCGACCTCGATCCCGAGCGTCTGGCCGACGAGCTACGGTGGCCCGTGGCGGACCTGGCGGAACGCGCCCGCGACTTGTACGGGGAATTGCTTCGGCTGTGCTGCCTGCACCTGGTGGAACAGCTTACGGCCCAGCCGACGTTCACGGCGCGCGCGGCGGTGGAGCACACACGGCGGACCGGGGCGCTGTTACGGGAGCGGGCCGTTACGGGGCCGGCCGGGCATACCGCGCTCCACTTCGAGCAGCGGTATGCGGACTTCGTCGCTGAGGCGCACTCGCGCCTGGAGCTGTTCGGGGTCACTCTGGGCGGCCGGCATCGTGCTGAGTGGCCGCTGAATACCGCGTATATCAGCCTTACGGTGGATGATGAGCGTGCGTATGAGCCGCACCGTGAAGGGCTCGGTGTCCCGGGAGCTGCGCGGGCGTCGGTGAAGGCAGAACAGGCGCTTGCCGGCTGTGACCGGGTGGTGCTGCGGGGACCGGCCGGGTCGGGGAAGTCGACGCTGGTGCAGTGGCTGGCGCTGAACGCGGCACGGCAGAGCTTCGGCCCCGAGCTGGCGGACCTCAACCGCTGCGTGCCGTTCGTGCTGCGGCTGAGGTCCTTCAACACCCCTCAAGGCTTGCCCATGCCGGAGGACTTCCTGACCTCCACGGGCGTGCCGCTGCGCGCGCCGCAGGGCTGGGTGGAAGAACTCCTCGGCAGCGGGCGGGCGTTGGTTCTCGTGGACGGTGTCGATGAAGTGCCGCCGCGGCTGCGTAGCCGCACAGAACAGTGGCTGAAGTCGCTGATCACCGCTTTTCCGAGGTCGCGGTACGTGGTCACAACGCGTCCGTCCGCGGTGCCGGGGGACTGGCTGGCGGCGCAGGGCTTCACGGTGCACACGCTGCTGCCGATGGAGCGGGACGACATCCGAGCGTTCATCCGACACTGGCACGAGGCGGTCCGCCTGGAGTGCGCCGCGGACGCCGCGCGCGAGTCACTGGAGCGGTACCAGGCGAGCATGAACCATGCGGTGGCGTCGCGCCGCGACCTGGGACGGCTCGCGACCAACCCGCTGATGTGCGCCCTGCTGTGCGCGCTCAACCGCGACCGCCGCATGCACTTGCCCCGGGACCGCAAGGAACTGTATGACGCCGCGCTGGAGATGTTGCTGGTCCGCCGGGACACGGAGCGGGAGATCACCTCTGTCGAGGGGGTGGCCCTCTCCCGGGACGAGCAGACCGTGCTGCTCCAGCGGCTGGCGTACTGGCTGATCCGTAACGGCCAGGTGGAGGCGGCACGGGACGAGGCCGTCGCGATGCTGGACGAGTGGCTGACCGCCATGCCGCGGGTACGGGAACAGGGCGACGCCGGCCAGGTCTTCTCCCATCTGTTGATCCGCAGCGGCCTGCTGCGCGAACCGGTGCACGGCTACGTCGACTTTGTGCACCGCACCTTCCAGGACTACCTGGCCGCTAAAGCGGCCATCGAGGCCCGCGACTTCGGCGTCCTGGTCCGCAACGCCCACGACGACCAGTGGGACGACGTCGTGCGCATGGCGGTCGGGCACGCCCGCTTGGACGAACGAGGCCGGCTGCTGCGGCAGTTGTTGCGTCGGGCGGACAGAACACCGCGCCACCGGCAACGACTGGTACTCCTTGCTGCGGCAAGCCTCGAACATGCGCCCGAACTCGATCCGGCAGTGCGGCAGGAAGTGCAGGACCGCGCCGCCGAACTGGTCCCACCGCAATCCGCTGCCGAGGCTGAGCAGCTCGCCAAGGCAGGCGAGCTGGTACTGGAACTGCTCCCCGGCCCCGAAGGACTGGACAGCGCCACGGCGAGCGCCGTGGTGAAAACAGCAGGTCTGATTGGAGGAGACGCCGCTCTCGCGGTGATCACACGGTTCCGCGCGGACACCCGGTTCGCCGTGGCCGGTGAACTTGCCAGAGCATGGGCTTCGTTCAACGCCAGTGAGTACGCGGACCAGGTGCTCTGCGCCGTCACACCCGAGGTGTACGCCTCGGTGAGCACAGCCGCTCAGCTAGCCGAGCTGCCACGTCTGCCGCAGCTGAAACGCATCTGGTTGACAGGGTTCCAGGGGTTCCCACCCGAGATACTGCAGCATGCCGGGCTGGAATACCTGTGTCTCGACGGAGACCGTTCGCTGCACGACCTGTCTCCCTTGTCGCAGATACCCAGCCTCACCACCTTCGTGATCATGCGCTGCCCAGCGGTCCGGGATCTTGAGCCCCTACGCGGTCTGAGCCTGCAGAAGCTCTACCTCCACGACCTCGCACGCGGCATGTCTCTCGCGTCCCTGGCCGACATGCCCGCTCTCGACCATCTGACCCTCGGTTTCTCTCCTGACGTCACCCGCGCCCAAGACATCCCCGCCGGCCCTGGCCTCACCGCCCTCGTATTCACCGCAGGCAGCCAACACATCACCCTCGACGGCCTGGACCGCTGGCCGTCGCTGAGCTCACTCGTGATCACGGGCGACGCCCAGGGCGAACAGTTGAGCCGCCTGCGCCATCCGCTCCGCCTCGAAAGTCTCACCATCGAAGAGCAGTCCGCCCTCGACCTCAGCACCGTTCAGCGTCACCAGGAACTGACCAGCGTTGGCCTGCGCGACTGCACCATGGTTTCCAGCCTCAGCCCTCTCAGAGAACTCCCCCGCCTGACCCGCCTGACCCTGTCGGACTGCAAAGGAACAATCGACCTCACACCACTCGCCGACCTGAACAACCTCACCATCCACATCAACGACAACACCGACGCCACAGGCCGCGAACACCTCCCACCCGAACGACTCAACCCCCAAGAGTGACCAACCCACCACGTAGACAGGATGCAACATCGCGAAAGGGGCGAGCACGAACCGGTCGACTCTTCCGGGCAGGTCCACGATGACGATCCGTACCGCGTCGTGGTTGGCGGTGTCCCGTGTTTCCCCCCACCGCGAGCGCCTGTTCCGCCCTCACCGGGACGTTCTCTCTCAAAGCTTGGGAGGCCACCCAGGACCGTATCGAGCCGACGCTGTTCCCCGCCGAACGGCATCCGCTTGCCGGGAATCAGGGCCACGCCATGGTGCGCTGAGCCCTCTGCCCGGTCGTCGGAACGGGCGCGGACGAGTGGGCTCGCCTCCCGGTCGGCGCTCTGTCGGTACCTCAGCTGATCGCGGTCGGCTCAGGATCCGCCGCACCGCGTCCGCCCCCGCAACGTGGTGGAGGCCGACACCGTTCAGCCCCACAAGGAGATCGCCCCCCGCACACCTCCGACCACGGTCCTGCCCGACGCCGTCACTCGCGACCCGTGCCTCCTCGCCTCGCACCTGTGCGACCGCTGCGAGGGCATCACCGCCCTGACGCACGACTGCCTCACGACGCAGGGCCACACCGCGGCGCGGGCCCGGTGCGTCACTCGCGCGCCCTCCCGGCGATCGGCGTTCGCCCGCCATGCGCTTGGGACCCCGCTGGCGGGCCTCCTGCTGGCGGGCCGGCGCGCGTCGGCCGCTTCTCGCGGCGGGGTTGCCGATGGCCTCCCGCAGGGCCGCATGTGGCCGCACCCACTGATCAACAACCAGACCGCCAACACCACCAGCCGGGCCAGCAACCACTGGATCAGCGCTCCGATGCGGGGACAAGACGCAACCCTGGAGAGACTCCGCGTCGACCGGCAGCTCGAAGAAGCCATGGCCAAAGGCCTTGACCCACTCCATCTCGCGGAGGTCTTCGGGCTCGATGAGAAGACCGCGATGCGCTACGCAGACTCGGCACGGGCCCTGCTGCAACAGGCCGCCGAGCAACCCTCGCAATGAAATCCGCTCGACCTGGTACCTCCTTGAAGAGATCCGGAAGCACGGAAAGGGGTCGGACGGCCCGCCCCGACGGTCCGCCCGGCGGCACGGCTGAGCTGCTCAGGATACGTTGACCGCGTTCCCCGACGCCGCCTTGCCCTTACTGCGGTCGACCACGGCGATCACCTCGACCGGCGCGCTGTGCAGCGCGACCCAGCCGTCCTCGGGAGCATCGGACCCCTTGGTGAGGTACTTGGCCTTGATGCGGACGACCACGACACCTCGCGGTCCCTGCCGACTGAACTGCCGTGCCGTGTACCTCGCGGTCGTGAACTCCGGGTAGCGCCTGCCCTTGGTGACCTGCGCCTCGGCCTGTTCGACAGTGGGCGCGGGGGTGGCAGGGTCGGAGGCCACGCCGCCGGCCGAACCCTGCTGCTGCATCGCCCGAATCTTCGCCATATCGTCGCCCCGGCACAGCGTGACCACCGTCTCGCCGCCCGCCGCAACCGCGGCCTCCACGGCGCTCTCGGACGTGAGTGCCGGCAGTCGCTTCTCATGGGCGCTGAGGTCGTCCTCCGAGCTGTAGTCGGAGTCGCTCTCGGTGAGGGTCGTCGGGTTAGTGGCCAGTTCCATGCGCTGCACGGAGACCGCGCCCGCCGCCGCAACGCGCCCGGCCGTGGTCTCGCCCCGCATGACCCGCAGCGCGGGCACCGGGCCCGTCATCACCTGCCGGGCGGTGTCCTCCGCCTGGCGTTCGGCCCAGTCCGAGGGATCAGAGACACGCAGGCCCGAGCCATTGTCCGTACCCGGCACGACACCCCGGCTCTGCTGGATGACATGGGTCAGCTCATGGGCGAGGGTGTGCTTGTCCCGGCCGTCCCACACCACGTGAGAGCCGGAGGTGTACGCCTTCGCGCCGATCTCCGCCGCCGAGTCCATGGCCGCGGAGTCGGTGTGGACGCGTACCCCGCCGAAGTCGGCACCGCCGTGCCTAGCCTCCATCTCCTCGCGCACCGGCGTGTCCAGCGGCCGCCCCGACGAACGCAGCACTTCGTGCACGGCCGACCGGCGCTGCACGACCTGGTCGTGGCCGCAGCCCGCCGCGTGCACGTGCCGCTCCTCCTCCACGGCTCGGCACACAGCCGCGTTGCCCACCGAGCGCTGAAGTGCCAGCATCCGCTGAGTCGGGGTGATGGGCACGGCCGCACGGCGGTCCTTGTCGTGTTCAGCGGCCCGCTCGGCTGGTGTTCGGTGTGCACGCACGACGATCCCCTTCACGCTGGACGGCTGATCTTCCAGCCCTACCGGAACGCCCAGGGCGGCGGAAGGTCCGTGGGGGCAACCTCGGGGCAGGCGGTGAACTGCGAGGACGGCCGCGCCGGGCAGATAGTACGGGTCGCTCGGACATCAGGCTCGGTCTGATCGGCGAAGGTCGCGGTAGGGACCGGGCCATCGACACCGGACACCTGCACAGGGAGAAACAACACTCTTCCCCTACAGGGAAGGTGTCAGCGTCGTTCGCCGTGCTACCCAGGGCGTCTGACCTGCTGCGACAGCGATTACACGCCATCGGCGCCGGTACACAGGCCAGTACGTACGCTGGTACCTACGCCGGTACCTCTTCCCGCCTACCGGCAGTCGCCCGGGCCTTTCATGAAAGCCAGCCAGCTGCCCGGGCCGGCAGGCGCGTTCACAGGGACTCGGCATTGCGCCGCAGGTCAGGGTGATGCTGCGGTCGATCAAGAACCCCAGGACGGCTGCGAGCAGCCCGGGTGCCCAGCAGGAACTCCAGCAGACGGTCGCGGTGGTCTCTTCGAGTGGGTGGCCGGCGGGCAGCGAGCAGGAGCCGGGCACCGGGCGCTCCCTTGACCCAGGCCCCGCAGAGCTCCGGCGCGTCGTCATCCACCCAGGAGTACCGCATCCCGACGTTGTGGTGCGGTGAGTCGTGGCCGCGCTCCACATCGCACGACCACGGCTCCCAGCTGCCGTCCCTGTCGTGCACGACGAGCGGCTGCCGGCGGACCGCCGGCTGGCTGTCTCCCAGGATGCCGAGCGGGCCGCGGCGGCCGCCGGGTCGCGCAGCCGCTGCACGGCCCGCCCGGGACCGGCTACCACCGCCTGAGTGTGCGCGAGCATCGGTGGACCTTCGACGAGCTGATTGCCCCGACGTCACTGCGCAAGGCTGTCTTCCGCCCCGACCCGCTGGTCGGCTACCTGGTCGGTGAGCCCGGCGCACAGGAGCTGGAAACGAGGCGGATGCTGAGCCGGGCGCTGCGGCCAGGAGCGGTCCTGCTGGACCCCGATCTGCTGCGCGGCACGCACCCGGACCACTTCCAGCTGGTCAACGACACTCCCCGCACCGCCGACGAACTGGTCGGGCCCGACGCGCAGGACTGGCAGGCCGATGCGGAAGCGTACGTCCGCGGGCGGCGCGGCGACCTGCTGATCGCGGCCGACTACACCAGCGCCGCCGACTTCGCCCTCAGCGCGGGCCGGTTCGCCCGGGACGGCTACCGGATCCACGTGGTGGCCCCGGCCGGGCGCCGCCGCCGACAGCCGGCAGAACACCTTGGTCGGGCATGCCCAGGCGGCTCTGCAGCTCGACGTGGTTACCGCGCTCCCCACTCCGGCCGCGCACGCGCGGGCCTGCCGGGCCGCGGACGACATCGTGGCGGCCGCGGCCGCCGACCCAAGCGTCAGCACGGTGAGGGCGATCGACAGCGACTACCGGGAGCTCGGTCGCGACCGGCAGGCTGTCTTCGCCCATGCCGCCGCCCGGCGTCGTCCCCACACCGCCCAGGAAGCCGCCGCTTCCACGCCGTCCAGCGGGCCCTGCACCAGGCGCTGCCACGGCTAAGGGACGAAATCCGCGGCATCACGGCACAGGCGCAGCCGCTGATGCCCGCCCCATGGCAGGCCCGGCCGGTGAAACACCAGGCGGCGGCCCGGCTGCCACTGCCCGCAGCCGACTGGCTCAAGCGAAGCGCAGCTCGTGGACGATCTTCATGCCTTCATTTCTGACCCCGCCATCGACGCGGTGGTGTGCGCGGGCGGAGGGAAGAACGCCAACTGGCTGCTGCGCGGCCTGGATTACGGGCTGATCGCCGCGCGCCCCAAGCCGATCGTGGGCGTGAGCGATCCGAGCCTGCTGCTGAACGCGATCACCGCCCGCACCGGCATGCCGACCTTCCACGGCCCAGCCGTGCTGTGGGATTGGGGCTCCGGCGACTCCCCCGCCGCCACGGGCCCCCAGTTCACTGCAGTCCTCGCCGGGGACGGCATCGAGGCCATCGCCGGTCCCGCTCACTCGCCGTCGCCGCGGCCGACAACGCGCGGCTCGCCAGGCGCACCAACTGCCCCACCACCGTCTGGCGGTTCACCTCCGGCAATGCTGCCCACACCTCCCCGTCCCACGCCACCGGAATCGTGCTCTGGGGCCGACGTCACTGTCGTCGCGCATGACGACCAGTTCCCCTCGTCGCTCAGCCGACCCCGCAACCGTCGGGCCACAACGACCAACCGCTGCAAGCCTTCACGACCGGTTATCGGTGCCTGCTCACTGCTTTGACCATCCATAAGCGCAGTGTGGTTGGGCGACGGAGCGGTCCTACGGCTGACTCATGCTGCACCGCCGCCTGGTCCGCGACTACGAAACCCACCCGCACCGCTCCGAAGCCATGATCCACCTGGCCATGACCGACCTCATGGCCCGCCGCCTCACCGGGAGGCCGCCATCTCCTAATCCGCGACCCGCCATCACCGGATGAAATCCGCATCCCGGGATGAAACAACGGGGGAAAACGACCTCTCATCCAGTGATCGGCAGCGGATTCGTCACATCGGCGCCTTCACGCAGGCCGCGTAGTGGTCGTTCGGCGCGCCGGCGCCGAGGCAGCTGAGGTCGACGAGAGGTTTGCCGTTCGAGACGATCAGGCCCTGCTGAGGGGCGTTGACGGTAATCGTGGATGACGAGAAGCCGTCTCCGCCGGTGAGGACCGTGTTCGTGTCGGCGGAGGCGGGAGCCGCGAGCGCGAAGGCACCGAGGGTGAGCAG
The DNA here is from genome assembly GCF_001953885.1 of Streptomyces sp. IMTB 2501. GTDB lineage: Bacteria > Actinomycetota > Actinomycetes > Streptomycetales > Streptomycetaceae > Streptomyces. The sequence goes on from NZ_MQUS01000029.1 coordinate 55,052, forward strand.
CACACTCGCGGTCGTACAGGCCATGGAGCGGCGTACGCAGTTCACATCTGACTCCTGACGATCAGAAAATATGACATAAGCGACACTAGGAGTGATGTGCCTGCGAAGAGGCCAGCGCCACGGGCCTTCCTCCGCCATATCGCTCGTCCGGATCAGGCAAGACAACGACGCCGGCCAGCAACAACGCGAACGCCTGACGGCCCTGGGGGTCTTCCACCTGCCGCCGGAGCAGACAGCCCCCGCGAAGCCCTCCAAGGCAGCTTCCGGAGCGTTCGAACGGGGTGCTGAGGCCCTGGCCCTGTATCGGCAGCGAACGGGCTCTGTCTCCGTCCCCCGGGACCCACATCGAAACGCTCCCTGACGGCAGCAAGATCCGCCTCGGAGTGTTCCTGTCCAACACCAAAACCCGGCGCGCGAAACTGAGCCAGCAGCAGCGGCCGCGGCGCACCAGGCCGGTGACCACCCCGCACACCAACAAGACCTCCTCCAAGCGTCACCTCGGCCGTAGCCGGGCTCGCGCTCCGTTCGAGCGAAGCTGTGAGTCCGACGGCCGCATGACGGCTGTGCTGGAGTGTGACCGGCCACTGAACGTCTCACGTTGCCGTTATGGCTGCCCCGAACGACCTCACTCCTCCGCCACAGCCGGAGACGCGCCTGGCACTGGTGATGAACGGCGGAGTGAGCCTCGCGGTGTGGATGGGCGGGGTCACCCATGAACTGGACCTCCTTTGCCGGGCATCCCTCTCCAGCGACATATCCGAGGAGTCCGCGCCCGACGCCGACAGGCCGGTGTTCCGGATCTGGCGGTCGATCACCCGATCCGCCGGCCGGAAAGTGCTCATCGACATCGTGGCGGGAACCTCGGCGGGCGGGCTCAACGGCCTGATCCTGGGTACCGCCCTCGCCCGCGGGGCAGGACTGCCCGATCTGCAGCCTCGTCATCGTCGAGTTCCTCGTGGTGACGCTGGTCCTCGCAGTCAGATGACCTCGCCGGCCCGCACCCACCCCAGCGCGGGCCGGCGGTCCGCGATGGGTGCCCCGGACCGACGGCTCCCAGCGGTACGGGGCCACCGCCGGGCCCACGGAAAGGCGGAAAGGGCGGGCCACTGCCACCGCACCCGGCCCGCCCGGGGCTGGCTTTGTTCGCGAGTTCGGGCAGCAGTTGGTGATCTTGAGGCTCATGGTTGTTCACGAGAAATAGCAGCAGCAGTACGGCGGCCTGCGTTCGTGAGGACGGGGGCATGGCGCTGACATGTTTGGATCAGTCGGTCTTGTCAGCGAGCCGGTGGGGTGAGGGTCGTGCGGTCGAACGGGCCACCATGTGAGGCGGCGTACGTGACGGCGTCGTTGACGGCGTTGAGGCCGAACGACCGGACCCGTTCGGGGGCGAGGTCCAGGGTGCCCGAGGCGAGGAGCCGGATGATGCCGACGTTCGCTGAACGCGGGTACATCCACTGGCCGCGCACGGTGATCGAGTTGCGCATGATCCATGGGTACGGGAGTGCGAGGTCGTCGCCACCGAGCATGCCGACGCCGCCCATAAGAACGACGCGGCCGTATTCGCGCACCGTCATGGCTGCCATGCGCGCTGCCGAGCTGGGTGCACTCGGCGGCAGCAGGTCGATCACCATGTCGATCGGGCCGTCGGCCGCCGCGGACATCGCCGCGCGGTCGCCGGCCTCGTCCCCGGTGAGCGGGACCGGGCGCACGAGCGGACCGAACCGGTCGGAGAGGAGGTCGAGCGCGGTCTGGTTGCGGCCTGGGGCGACCACCCGGCCCGCCCCCATGGCGAGCGCGACCGCGACCGCACTGCTGCCGAGGTTGCCGGTGGCCCCGCTGACGAGCAGCGTCTCACCGGCTGCGAGCCCGCCGGCCAGCAGCCCGCCGTAGGGTATGACGTGCACGCCGAGCGCGGCCCATCGGGCCGGGTCGTCCCCCGCCGCTGCGGGCAGCGGGAAAACGTTCTCCGTCGGGACCCGCATGAGCTCGGCGAACGATCCGTCGTGCAGGTACCGGGCGAGGCGTGCGCCGCCCTCACCGCGGGAGCTCCAGCCCTGGAGCGTGATGTCGGGCGTCAGGGCGTCGTCCCGCGAGCGCACCGTCGAGTCGCACCACACCAGGTCGCCGGGGCGCAGCCGGGTGGCGTCCGGACCCACGTGGACGACCCGTCCCACGCCGCCGATCCCGGGCACGACGGGAGGGACCAGGGGGTAGTTCCGCTCGCCGCTGAAGACCTCGGCCGCGTAGGGCGCCACGCTGGCGGCGAGGACCTCGACCACCACCTCACCGCCGCCGGCCTCGGGATCGGGAACCTCCCGCACCGTCAGCGGGGCACCGAACCGCGTCAGAACTGCTGCTCGCACGTGATGACCTCCGTGTTCGTCCTTGTCCGTCGCGATCGACACTAGGAACCCGGTGGGCATGCGGGAAGCGACGATCAAGCATGTGTGGTATGCGTACACCGCATGGACATCTCCAGCACAGGCCTACGGGTCCTGCGGCAGATCGCCGAGTCCGGCAGCTTCACCGCAGCAGCCACCCGGCTCGGCTACACCCAGTCGGCGGTCTCACGCCAGGCCGCCTCCCTCGAACGAAGCGCGGGCACCGCCCTGTTCGAACGCCGCCCCGACGGAGTGCGGCTCACCCCCGCGGGTCTGACCCTGCTGCGCCACGCTCGCACGATCCTGGACTGCCTGACGGCGGCCGAGCGCGATCTCACCGGCACCGTCCCGCGTACCGAACTGGTGCGGCTCGGGCTGTTCCTGAGCGCGGGCGCGGCCATCCTGCCTCACTCACTCACCCGCCTCGCGGCGACCGACCCGCAGATCACGGTCACCACCACCGAGGGCACCACGCCCTCCCTGATCCGGGCACTGCGCGCGGGCTCGATCGACCTCGCCGTGCTGACGTCCCGCCCGCCCCACCGGCCTTTGGACGGCGAGTCGCCGCGCCTGCACGTCGAGACCGTTGCGGACACCGAACTGGTCGTGGCGGTGCCTTCGACCGGAGAGTTCGCCGGCCGCACCGCGGCCCCCGTCGACGAACTGGTCGACGTCCCGTGGATCGCCGCCCCGGCATCGAACGCCGAGCCACTGCTCGGCGTCTGGCCCGGCCTGCCCGGACGGCCGCACATCGTCCACTGCGCGCGCGACTGGCTGACGAAGCTTCAGCTGGTCGCCGGTGGCTTCGGGGTGACAACGGTGCCCTCGCGGCTCTCGCCTGTGCTGCCGCCCGGGGTGAGCCTGCTGCACGTCGAAGGCGCACCTCCCGAGATCCGCCGGGTTCTCGTGGCGCGACTCCCCGGCCGCCCCACCCCGGCGATCACGGCCGTCACCCGAGCAATTGCCTCGACCACCTGATACGTGCCGCCGAGACCGTCAGATTCGGTGCCGTAGCCCGCCGAGGGCGCACACCATCACGTGTACCTCGGCCGCGACTGGATGGTGCAGAGCTTCCTGGACGGGACCCCGGCGCCGGACCGCCTCGGCGACTACCCCCGCACGCTGTGGCCGGTCTTCTTCCGACAGATGGGAGCGATCGCCAAGCCGGTTCACGCGACGCGTGGCCCTCGCTTCGGGCCGGTGGCAGGGTCCGCGTACGGCACGTGGAGCGAGGCTGTGCTCGCGTCGCTGGAGGAGATCGCTGCCGACCTGGACGGTGTCGGCCTGGACTCCGCTGATGTGCGCAAGGTCGCGGCCGTGGCCGCGCATGAGCGTGGCGTCCTCGACGAAGTCACCGGACCCCGCCTCCTGAGCGGGGACTTCTGAACCGTCAACGCCCTGAACGACCTGGGGGCCCCCGAGCCGGTGATCACGGGCGTGGTGGACTTCGACCGCATATGGTGGGGCGACCTCGCTGCTGACTGGACCAGCCGCATGGCAACGGCCAAGCCGGACGAGCGGGCCGCGTTCTGGGAGTCCTACGGCGCACTGGACCGCTCGCCCGCAGCGGTGTGGCGGGCGTGTGTCTACGAGGCTCGGCATCTGGGCGCGATCCGCCTGGAGCGCCACCGGCTGGCCAAGACGGACGCGATCCGCGAGAGCTACGGTGCGATGGCCGAGGTACTCGCCGGCCTGACCTGACCCGGCCCATTCTCCAGGATCGGTTCGACCTGGATGCGGACTTGCCACAGGAGTGCGTCGGCCCGCTCCTCGACCTCGGTGGCGTCCAAGCCGGTGACCACGAACGACCCCAGCCGGTGACCGTTGGCCTCGCGCAAGCCCTGCTCCGCAGGTACAGGTCCAGGCACGCCGCTCGCGCAGCGCGACGGCGAGGTCTTCCGGGTACGTGCCCACGCCGTCCCGCCCGCCGGACTGCGCGGCATCGCCACGGCGGCCACCTGTTTTCGGGGTTCTGCTCGGCAGGCTCAGGGGTAGAGGCCGGCCCGGAAGGTGAACGAGACGAGTTGCGCTCGATCACGTGCGCCGACCTTCGTCATGGCCCGCACCGCATGCGTCTTCACGGTGAACGGAGACACGGACATCTGGGCCGCGATCTCGTCGTTGCCGAGACCACTCGCGACGAGAACGACCACGTCCCGTTCCCTGGGTGTCAGAGCGTCGAAGCGTCGCAGCAGTTCCTGGTCGATCACCGGGGGCGGACTGTCGGTCATGTGACCGATGAGCGCGGCCGTTGCGGCGGCCGACAGCGCACCGCCACCACCAACGACCTCGGTGATTCCGGCGACGAGTTCAGCGGGGCTCACGGTCTTGCTCAGGAAACCGTTAGCGCCCGCGCGAAGGGCGGCGAGAACGATGTCGTCCTGGTCAAAAGTGGTCAGCACGATCACCCGCATCTTTTCGGGTGGGTATTCTTTGCGGATCCGGCGGGTGGCTTCGACACCGTCGATGCCTGGCATCCGGATGTCCATCAGAACCAGGTCGACGGGGTGGTCCCGGAGGAAGGGGACGACCTGGAGTCCATCGGAGAGATCACCCGCAACAACGAGACTGGGGTCGAGCCGGAGCATCGCTTTGATGCCGGCCCTTATCTCGTCCTGGTCGTCGACGATCAGAATCCGCGTCGTCATACGGCGGCTCCCAGGGGGCTGAACTCCGCATGGACCCGGAATCGGCTGTCGTCACTGTCGATCGTCAGCTGTCCGTTGGAGGACTCGACGCGTTCGCGCATCCCCACGAGTCCGAGTCCGCTGCCCGAGCCGGAGTCGCGCAGTGAGTGTCCGATTCGGTTCTCCACGGTGACGCAGATCCTGCCGTCGCGCTCGCGCACATCCACCGTTGCCGCCCCTTCTCCATGCCGGTAGGCATTGGTGAGTGCTTCCTGAAGGACGCGGTAGACCGTCACACCGACGCTGGGCTCCACGAAACCGGCGGGGATGTCGATGGAGGGCCGGACGTCGAGGCCGATGGCCTCGAAGGAGGCGACGAGGCCTTCCAGGCCGCTGAGCGCCGGGGTCGGCCGGAGAGCCTCGTCGTCGGAGATGTCGTCTCCGAGGCGTAGAAGCGCGAGGATCCGTTGCGTTTCGACGACGACGGTGCGGGCGCTGGACCTGGCCGATACGAGGGCCTGCCGGGAGGACTCGGCGTCTTCGGGCAGCCCGATCTCCACGGCACCGAGATGCATGCTGAGCATCGCGACCTGGTGGCCGATGACGTCGTGCAGGTCCCGGGCGATGCGGAGCCGTTCCTCGGTCACTCGTCGTGTGGCTTCGATCTCGCGGGTGGCGATGGCGCTCTCGGCCCGTTCCTCCAGGGTGAGCCAGTGCTCCCGGTGGATGCGCAGCGCGGCTCCTGCCGCACCTCCCGCAATGGCCGAGAAGAGTGCGGCGGATCCCACGATCGCGCCGCCCCGGAATCCTCCTAGTGTCATGAACGCGCCCAGGAAGAACGCCGCTACGACGCCGATTCCGGCAAGCGGCTGTTTCCCCCTGAGGGTGACCGAGAACAGTACGAGCACCGCCATCATCCACACCGACAGAGGGTCGTGGCCCACCGCTGTGACGGCGAAGGACGCCGCGCTCGCCCCGACCAGTCCTGCCCACGGCCTCCACCAGGAGAGGGCGACACCGCCACCGGCGAGGACTACGGACAGGGCCGTCGGCCCATCCGACCCTCGCAGGAGCACTGCCACGATCTGGCCGGTGAACACCAGCGCGGCCACCGCATAGGCGACCAGGTGCAGTGCCTCGGGGCGGCGGACCCACACGGGCGCTGCGGGCCCGTCCTGATTGTTCTGCGCCTTGACCATGGTCTGATTCTCGGCCACATGTGCAGCGGCCGTGTACTTCGAATGATGTAGACGGCAAGCCCGGTCCAGGCTGCGGGGACGGCAGAACCCGTTCGATTCGAATTGGACGGCAGAACTACTTCGTCTGAAGTACACGGCCCGTCCCGAGGCCGCTGAGACTCCTCATCGAGGCGACCGTCTCACACCATCACGATCACCTAACGGGACACCCGATGACTCAGACCACCGTGACTTCGCGCACGACCACGACCACGACGACGCCCTCCGGGCTCCGATCACTCCACCTGATCCGGGTCGCCTTCTCCCTGATCTGGGTGGCACTCGTCGTCACGACCTCCGCCTCGCTCGTGTCGACGGACCGGCCCACAGTGATCGCGGCCGTACTGCTCGTGATCTACCCCCTGTGGGACGCCATTGCCACGCTCCTCAAGCGTCGCATCGCCGGCACCGGCCCCATCGACCGCGTCGGTGCCACCAATGTGGCTCTCGGCCTGGCCACCGCAGCCGGGATGATCGCCGCTGCGTTCTTCACCATCGGGACGGCCCTGCTCGTGTTCGGGATCTGGGCCCTGCTTTCCGGAGCTATCCAACTCGTCGTGGCGATCCGGCGCCGACGCACTGTCGGCGCCCAGTGGCCCATGGTCATCAGCGGCGGACTGTCCGTCCTCGCCGGTGCGTCCTTCACTGCCATGTCCGCCTCGGCGACGAGCAGCCTGGCCTCGGTCGCCGGATACTCGGCCTTCGGTGCCTTCTGGTTCCTGCTCTCCGTGATGGCCCTGAGCATCCGCAGTCGACGCGAAAAGCGTTGACCACCGCCGTCGGAGCCACCGTCTCTCCCGGAGGCGCGGTGTCTTTCGACCCGCTGATACTGCACCGGCCCGCGCCGGACCGCTTCGAGAAGACCATCGCCCTGCTCCTGCTCGTCGTCCTCGGTCCAGGTGCCGAACGGCCCGGACTGCCCGGGCTCGGCGCCGAGCTGGCGCGCGACGCCCGTGCGGCGCCAGTCGGAGGGGATCACTGGTTGCCCCGGCGTCCTCCAGCGTTCCACCCTGGGCGGTGCCTTCGTGGACCTGGACGCGATGGGTGAAGACGAGCTCGTTGATCTGTGGTGCCGTCAGGCCGGTGACGGTGAGGGCTTCCTGGCCGTCTGGTAGCACCGAGGCGCCGGCGGTGCTCAGTACTTGGGTCAGCTCGGCCGAGCCGGGTGTGCGCACCGTGACGCGGGAGGTGGTCGCGCGGCGGCGAAGCCGGCGAGCGGCTCGTCGGCGATCACCTTGCCGCCACCGATGACGATGAGATGGCCGACGGTGTTCGCCATCTCGCTCATCAGGTGGCTGGAGAGGAAAACGGTGCGGCCTTCGGCGGCCAGGCGCCGGAAGAGCTCACGGGCCCAGCGGATGCCCACGGGGTCCAGGCCGTTGATCGGCTCGTCGAGGAGCAGAACGGGTGGATCCCCGAGCAGTGCTGCGGCGATCCCCAGGCGCTGGCGCATGCCGAGGGAAAAGCCTCCGATCCGTCGGTGGCCCGCCTTGCTCGGGCCGACTTCCTCCAGGACTTCCTGGACCCTGCGCTTGGGCGAACCGTTGCTGCGGGCGAGTGCGGCCAGGTCCGTGCAGGCGGTGCGTCCCTGTGGACATCGCTCCCGTCCGGCAGGGCGCCGACGTGGTGCAGTCCGGTGCGGAACTCGTGGAACGGGCGGCCGTCGATGGTGGCAGTGCCGCTGGTGGGGGTGTTCAGCCCCAGGAGCATGCGCGGTGTGGTGCTCTTGCCGGAGCCGTTGGGGCCGAAGAAGCCGGTCACCTGCCCGGGCCGGACCATGAATGTCAGGCCGTCGACGGCCAGGACTTTGCCGTATCGCTTGGTGAGTTGGTTGATTTCGATCATCAGGTAACGCTGCCGCAGGTTGGGCCGGCAGGGCGTCTGCCCGTCAGCGGACCTTGAGCAGGGGTGGTCCCCTTGCGGGCGTACGCCTGCAAGGGGACGTGGCCGCCGTGGTGAGGTGGCTACGATCGCCGGGTGGATCACGTCATACCGCGTCCTCCGTTGCTGGGGCGGTTTCCGTCGGCTGTGTGGTCGGCGTTGTGCTGGTGCGCCGCCGCTCTGTTCGCGCTGCTGTTGCTCGTTACGGCGACATACCGAATGGCACCGCTTCATCCCGCCGGGCCGCAGTCCGTCTTCCTGGGGATCGCCTTGCAGGCGGGACTGGCGGTCGTCCTGGCCATGGCGATCGGATGGGCCCGCCGCCGGCCGCTGGCGGTGTTCGCGATACTCCTGGCCGAGTCGGCGGCGGTATCGACGCTCGGGACGAGGACGTGGCCGATCTTCCTGGCCATGGACGGCTTGATCTGCTACGTCGCGGCCACCCGCCCGCGCCGAACCTCTGTGACAGCAGCCGTCGTCGAGCTGGCCGCTTGGCCTTGCGAATGGGCGGCGGTCAACCACGGCCAGGAGCAACTCAGCGATCTGCTGAGTACCTCGCTGGCGGTCACGGCGAGCACCGTCATCGCCTGGGCGATCGGCAACTCGATCCGCCAGCAACGCCTCTACGGCCAGGCCCTGCGCGCACACGCCGCCGCCCGGGCGGTCACAGCCGAAAGACTGCGGATCGCCCGTGAGCTGCACGACATGGTCGCCCACAGCGTGGCAATCATCGCGATCCAGGCCGGCGCGGCGAGCCTGGTCATCGACACGCAGCCGGCTGGAGCACGCAAGGCGTTGAATGCCATCGAGGCCACCAGCCGCGAGACACTGGCCGGACTGCGGCGCATGCTCGTTTCGCTCCGCCAGGCCGAAGCTGGGGAGGATGCGGCGAACGCCGATGCGGCGGCGGGTCTTGAGGCCGTCGAGAGGTTGGCCGAGATGACGGCGGACGCCGGTGTCCGGGTCGAGGTGGCTTGGCTGGGACAGCGGCGCCCGCTGCCGGCCGAGATCGACCTGGCCGCCTTCCGGATCATCCAGGAATCGGTCACCAACGCGGTGCGGCATTCCGGTGCCGGCCACTGCCGGGTGTCCGTGGGATTCGAGGACGAGGAACTGGCCATCGAGGTCGTCGACGACGGGCACGGCCCGGCGCATGGCAACGCGACGCGAGGAACCGGTTTCGGGATCTCCGGGATGCGTGAACGGGTCGCCCTGTTGAACGGTCGCTTCAGCGCGGGGCCGGGGCCGGAGGGCGGCTTCCGCGTGGCGGCGAGGCTGCCGGCATGACCATCCGCGTCGTACTCGCCGACGACCAGGAACTGGTGCGCGCTGGGCTGAGCATGGTCATCGCCGACATCCCCGACATGGAGGTCGTGGGCGAGGCAGGAACAGGTGCGCAGGCGGTCGAGCTGGCCACAGACCTGCGGCCCGACGTCGTCGTGATGGACATCCGCATGCCCATGATGGACGGCATCGAAGCCACCCGCGCGATCACCAAAGCCGCCCCGCAGCCGCGCGTGCTCATGCTCACCACCTTCGATGACGACGACAACGTCTACGCTTCACTGCGTGTCGGCGCGAGCGGATTCCTGGTCAAGGACATGGCCCTGGTGGACATCATCGCGGCAATCCGCGTCGTCGCCTCCGGCGACGCCCTGATCGCGCCGAGCGTCACCAGGCGCCTCATCGCAGACTTCGCCACCCGCCCTGATCCCTCCCCACCGAGACGGCAGATCACCGGTATTACCGAACGGGAACGCGAGGTGCTGACCCTGGTCGGGCGCGGCATGTCCAACAGCGAGATCGCCGCCCACCTCTTCATCGGCCCGGCCACCGCCAAAACCCACGTGGCCCGCCTGCTGACCAAGACCGGTGCCCGCGACCGCGTCCAACTCGTCATCGCAGCCTACGAGGCGGGCCTGGTATCACCGACCGGCTGAGCCCACGCCAGCGGGCGCGCCGGGACGGTGAATACCCCGAGAGGAACACCGGGCACAACGCTACGGCAGCTGGACGGCGACCTCCGGCTCGTCCGGGGAAGGCCCGTCCAGCAGCGGCTCCGGCACGCCCTTCAGCTGCAGGTCGAAGAAGTCCCCAAGGTACGTCCGGGTGATCGCCAGCCCGCGCAGCGGCTCGATCGCCCCCGGCCGGCTGGGCAGGCCCGCCGCCTGGGCGAGCAGCGGCAGGTCGCTGAAGGTGCCGTGTTCGGCGCCGGCGACAGTGAGCCGGCGCTTCCAGCCGTCCAGGTTCTTCCAGGCGTTGTCCCAGCTGGAATCCGTGCCGGGAGCCTCATCGGACCGGGCGCCGAACAGGAGGAAGGGCCGCCCGTCCAGACCCGTGGCCGGGACCGGCGCGTAGAAGGTGCCGTCCATGTTCGCCCCGGCCTGCACCCGGCGGTCGACGGCCATGGTCGAGGCGGTGGCGTCACCCCCGATGGAGTGCCCGGCCATGCCGATCCGCCTGCGGTCGATCAGGTGAGCGTAGTGCCAGGCCGGATGAGGGGACGTCACCTGGTCGATCACGAAGGAGACGTCCTTCGCCCGGCTCTCGGCGATGGCCGCAGGCCCGCCCGCCGGCGGGCGGTCGCAGATGGCGCAGGCGAGCGTCCGTCCGTCGGGGAACGTGACGCCGGGAGACTCGTAGGTGTGGTCGATCAAGGCGACGACGTACCCGCGGCTGGCCAGGCCCTCGGCGACACTGCTGAACAGCGCCCGCGGGAAACCGAGGCCGGGTGAGAGCAGCACCAGCGGGAACCGGCCGTGCACCGGGCGCGCGTCCGCCCGCGCCCAGGTACGGACCGCGCTCAGCGCCTCGGGCGGAATGCCCGAGCCCGGGGCCTTCTCCTGCAGGAACAGCCGGGCCTCCTCAGCGGTCATGTAGGGGGCGGGCACCCCGCTCCTGAGCCGGGCCGGGTAGTACATCGACACCATCAGCTGCCGCGGTCCCGCCGCCGGCACCCAGGGGTCCTGGCGGCTGTCGTCGACGAGGTGCAGCCTGTCGCGGCCAACTGCGTACGGGCCGGTCGGGCGGGGCAGTGCTGCCGTGAACCCGCTCGGCGTCGGATGGGCGGAGGCCGGGGCGCCGGACGGCGTGGTGGCGAAGGCCGGGGCCGCGACGGTGATCGGCAGCGGCAGGGCGAGTGCGAGCACGGCGGTCAGCGCCGCGCGGCGGATACTGGTCATGCGCCAGAAACTAGATCGCGGGCACACCTCCTGACGTCAGCTCAGGAGTGGACATGCGCCTCCGCTCCCGGGTGGATCCGCCGTCCCCTCGTAGGCGGACCAGAACGCGATGAGCCAGATTGCGAAACCGGTGAACGTTGCCCGTGAACCGCGTCCGCAGCGCCCCCTCGACATATCGACTCGCGGCCCTACCAGGTCACAAGGCACCCCCATCCCCAGCGGCCGGCGTGCTTCAACGAGCAGGTCCTCTCGTTGCAGGCGCGGCATGTCGGTGCGGGACATCCGCTGCCACCTGGCGGGAATGTACGACATCGAGGTCTCCGGTTTACCTGGCCGTCGGCGTCGACATGGACGGCCGCAAGGACGTCCTCGGCCTGTGGGTGCGTGACGAGGGCGAAGGAGCCACCACCTGGATGACAGCGAGCCGCGGGATGCGGTGCCTCCTGGAGTGTGGTCCGTTCACTGGCGCGTTCGGTGGTCGGCCGACCTGTCCGTCACCGCCGTCCGCCGAGAAAATCGAGGATGTGACCGAAGACGTCCAGGGCGGCGCCCCGGCCCAGGAACGTGTCCAGGTGGCCGTAACCGGGGATCTCGGTGTAGGACACGTCCAACTGGGGCTGCCGGTGGGCGAGTACGTCGTGGCAGAGCCGCTGGGAGTCCAGCCACAGCCCGTTCTCGCTGCCGGCGAGCAGCAGCACGGGGGTGTCGATACGGCCGGCCGCGTCCAGCGCATTGGGCGGCAGGGCACGGTAGCGGTGGTCGGTGTCATGCCAGCGGACCACGCTGCGGGCCAGCTCGATGCGACGCAGGTGGGGCAGGATCCACAGCGGCGCGGGGCCGAGGAGGTCCGCGAGGCGGTCGTGTGTGGCCTCGGGCAGGTTCTCGTGCACGAAGAGCGAGGCGCCCGTGCCCCAGGCAGAGTTGTGCAGGATCTGGCAGGTCGGATCCGGGCAGCTCGCCTTTCGTGACGCCAGTGCGAACAGCGGGGTGTACTTCGACCACAGGCCCACCTTGCGGAAGTCGACCGGGACGTGGTCGATCCGATGCTTCAGCAGCTCCCCCGCCAGCGACATCCGCAGCGATGTCCGGCCGGCGAGCTTAGGGGTCAGGAACACGCCCTGGGAGACCACGCCGGCGAGGCCCGGCACCAGTCCCGCCGCCATGCTCAGGGACAGCGTCAGCGAGCCGATGCAGTGGGCGACCACGAACAGCGGGCGGTCGCCTGTGCACTCGCGGACGTACGAGACGGCCGCGGGGATGTCGTACAGGGCCACGTCGTCGTACGTGTACCTCTGGCCGGTCTCGTTGTACGGCAGCCGGCAGCTGCCCCGCCAGTCCAGCAGCCAGGGCTCGTAGCCGTCGTCGAGAAGGACGTCGACCAGATTGCGGGTCTCCGGCAGCAGGAACATGTCGGCGGACGCGGTGTGTCCGTGCAGGAGCAGCACGGCGGGGCGGTCCGCGGCGCCGGTGTGTATCCGGGTCAGGCCGAGCCGGACGCCGTCGTCCGCCCGGAAGGGGATCTCCTCGACGGAGGCCGGGGCGAGGCGGTGGTGCAGCGGGCGCAGGGCCGCGGTGGTCCTGACTCTGGGCAGCGCCGGCCGGCCGGCGCGGGAGGTGGTCGTCCTGAAGATCATCGGTGGTGCTCCGTGAGGGTCGGGGTACGGCGCAGGTCGAGCAGGTCCGCGGCGGCGCGGGCGAAGGGGCCGAGCAGTCCACGGCCCATCTCCAGGCCGAACCAGGCGAGCCAGGTCAGCTTGGCGGCCCGCTTCTCCTGGCTCGTCAGACGCGGGTCGACCTCGATGCCGTCGATCTGGTCGCGGACGTAGGAGTCCGCAGGCACGACGACCTCGCCCGCCAAGCTCGCCGGTTCGCCCTCGCGGCCGATCCGCACGGTCAGCGCGCGGGTCTGCCGCCACAGGTCCCGGCGGGCCCGGGCGTACTTGTGGCCCTCCAGCCACCAGTGGCCGCCGTCGGCGTCGCGCAACCGCAGCCGGTAGCGCAGAAGCTGGTGCCTGAGCCCGTGCTGCTGCGGGATCCCCTCCTCAGGCCGGATCCAGAGGTCGCCGCGCTCGACGGCCAGCGGCTCGGGATGTACGGCGGTGCAGACGACCTCGCCGGTCACGTCCACCCGGCGCTCCTTCACCAGCTGGTACATGCTCGCGATGGAGAGGGTGAGCGCCATGGAGCAGGGGCTGTCGGCGGGGGCGCCGACCGGTCCCACGCTGCCCTCTGTCGTCTCCGAGAACCACAGGTAGGGCTGGTCGTCCTTGTGCGGCAGCCTGGCGAGGCCGTCCCGGGCGAGCCGCTCGAAGGTCCTGAGCTGGGCCTGCGCGTCGTAGCGGGCCGCGGGCGGCAGCCCGAGAGCGTCGACCAGGGCGGCGGTGCGTGTGCCTCCGGCCGCCGGGCCCCTCAGGGTCGCCTCGCACAGCTTGAGGGCGGTGGGGCTCTGCAACACCCTGCTCAGGAAGGCCAGTTCGGGGACCGGTTCGGCCTCCAGGCGGGCCAGGGCGTCGGTGCGCCACTCGTCCCAGTCCTGGACGCGCACGTGCATGCCTCCGAGCGCCATGTCACGGACGACGTCGTCGAGGGTGTTGGGCACACCGGTGAGGTTGTAGTCGTAGCCCCAGGCGTCGGGCTCGCAGATCGCGGCGACGGCGACGCGGCTCACCCAGTCCACCGGGGCCACGTTCAGGTAGCGGAAGGCGGGTACGGTGCGCAAGCGGCCGAAGGCCGAGATCAGGCCGCTGCTGAGGTCCTGCGGGTTGTAGGCGCCGGTCTTCGTGTGGCCGCCGATGCCGCCGGGGCGCAGGGCGGTGACGACCAGGCCGTGGTCGCGGGCACGGCGCAGGGCGACCTCGGCGGCCCACTTCGACTGGTCATAGCCCGAGATGAGCCGGTCGACGTGGGCGAGTGGGTCGTCCTCGCCCATGGAGGTGATGCCGACCTCGTTGAAGACGGCGATCGAGGAGATGTGGTGCAGCGGCTTGGGCCGGCCGGTGGCCGCGAGTTCGGCGAGGGTGAGCGCGCCGAGGACGTTGCCCGCCCGCAGCGACTGGTAGCCGCGCAGGAAGTCCACGGCCGCGGCGACGCCGACGACGCTGTCCAGTTCGTGGGCGAGCGTGTGCCACAGTTCGCCGGACAGGCCGAGCCGTGGCCGCCGGATGTCGCCGGGCAGCACGGTCACCCGGCGCCGCACCTCCGACGACCAGGGCAGCCGGTAACTCTTCAGCGCCGCGCCGAGCCTGGCGACGGCCGTCTCCTCGTCGGCCGCGCGCACCAGGCAATAGACGTGCGCGTCGCTGTGCCGGAGCAGGTCGAGCAGCATGTGACTGCCGAGGAAGCCGGTGGCGCCGGTCAGCAGGATCCGGCGGGGCGGCAGTGGCTCGGGCAGGTCGGCGAACGGGAGGCGGTCGGCGAGGGCCAGATCGGCGAGGACCTGGTCGAGGTCGTCGCGGCGGGCCCTGGCATACCGGTCCTCGCCACTGCTGACACCGGCGCGGAGCGCCGGTGGGGTGCGTGGAGTCGGGATCGGAAGGGTGCCCGGGGCGAGAGCCGGAAGAGCGCCCGCCGCGGAGAGCGGCAGCGTTCCAGGGACCGGAGCCGCAACATCACCCGCGCCGGAAACCGGAAGCGTGCCAGAGGCCGGAACCCGGACGGCATCCGCAGCGGGAAGCGCCGGCGTGCCGGGGGCCGAGGCCGGAACAGCGCGCGCAGCGGAAGGCGGCAATGTGCCAGGGACCGGAACCGCAGCAGCACCCGCACCGGGGGTTGGCAGCGTATCGGCGGCCGGAACCGGCGGAGCGCCCTGGGCGGTGGGCGCCGGGGTGTCTGGATGCTCGGGCGGCGGGGTGGCCTCGCTCGACGCTTCGCCTCCGGTCGTCTGCAGCCAGCGCCGGGCGAGACTGATCGGACGGGCGTCGGCGAACACCTCGTCCAGATCGAACTCGATGCCCAGCTCGCCCTCCAGCTCCGCGACGAGCTCCACGGCGTGCACGGACGTGCCCCCCGCGTCGAAGAAGTCGGCGTCGGGCGGCAGGTGTCCCGCGGGCAGGTAGCGGCCCGCCGCGGCGGCGATGGCCGTGGCCACGCCGTCCACGTCCCGGGGCGGGGCGGGGGCGGCACCGGAGTCCGCACCGGTGGCGGCCTGCATCACCCTGGCCAGCAGGTCGTCCACGCCGAGCCCGCCGCCACCGCGCTCGATCGCCTCGGCGGTCGCCCGCTGCCCGGATTCCTCGGTCATGTCACGCATGAGAGCCCTTCACGATGTGCGCGTCCTTTCCCTTGCTTCCGGCAAGGTCCTTGCTTCCGAAGGTCCTCGGTTCCGACGAAGTCCCTTGCTCCTGAGGAAGTCCTCGCGCGCTGCTGCGGGACGGCCTCACTGCTGTTCCCAGGACCGGAACGCCCTGAGGTGGTCTGGACTGACCACGGCCTCCTGGCGCTCGTCGTCCTGGTCGCCGCCGCCGAGCGCGGCCACCACACGCCGCGCCGGTACGTTGCGCTCCGTGCGCTCCGCCGTCAGCCGGATCTTCGCGCAACCAAGTTCCTCGGCGCGGTCGGCCAGCCACTGCAACAGGCGTTCCTCGACCCCTCGGCCGAGCGCCCGGCAGCTCATCAGCCAGCCCAGGACGTCGAGTTGGTCGCCGTCCGCGCGCAGGGCGAGCAGGCCGATCTGGCCGTAGTCGCCGAACCGGTCCCGGGCCGCCGCCGTCCACACCTCGCCCCGTTGCCGCCACCGGGTGACGTCCCCGCCGTCGGCCGACCGGGGGCGGAGGGTGAACTGGTTGGTGCGGCGGACGAGTTGCTCGGCCCGCTGCACGTCCGCCTCGGACAGCGCCCGGATGTCGACCTCCAGGTGCAGCTGCGTGAGGAACTCCTCGAACCCGGCGGTTTCGCGGACGGTCTCCCGCTCCCGCTCCTGTGCGTAGAACCGGGCCCGCAGCGTGTCCTCGGCGGTCGCCGCCGCGGGGACCAGCGGCCACAACCGGCCCATGAACTCCTCCAGTTCGTCCGCGGACGGGCAGGTCACCGACAGCACCTGCGGCAGCGTGGCGCGCACCTTGGCGATCTCGGCGGGGTTGTCGTCCAGGAACAGGAAGCTGTCCAGGCCGAGGTTGAGCGTGCGCGCGGCCTCGGCCAGGCGGTCCGGCTTCGGTCCCCAGGCGGCCGACAGCACGCTGAAGTGCTCCGCCTTCAGCAGGCTGTCCGGGCTGTCCAGGACGGCGCGGACCGTGGCCTCGTCGTTGTTGCTGACGAGCGCCAGCAGCGTGCCCGCCTCGCGCCACTGCAGCAGCCTGCGCGCGAGCAGGGCGCGCGGACCTGTCAGGTCGACAGCCTCGGGGCCGATCTCGCCGGCGACGCCGCCCCACAAGGTCTCGTCGCCGTCAACCGCGATCACCTTGGGCGCGGGGCGCAGTACCGCCCGTACGACCTCGGCGAGCCGCAGCGCCACGGCCGCCTGGAAGGGCGGGGTGAAGGGCAGGTGGGCCAGCCGTTCGGTCCGCTCGTCGAAGCGTTCCCCGACGGAGTGGTGCCGGGTCCAGTCGTCGGGGGCGAGCACCGCGATGCCGGGCAGGCCGGCCAGGTCGGCGGCGACCTCCCGCTCCCACCGGCTCAGGCGGTCCTCCGGGCGGGCGGCGGGCAGGAAGCCGACGATCAGCGGCTTGCGGGTGCGTTCGGACAGGGCCTTCAGCGCGGCCGGGTAGGCGGTGCGCAGCTCGGCGAGCAGCGCGTCGTCGACCGGGCCGAAGCGCTCCAGGTCCACGGCCCGCAGCAGCACCGCACCCACCGCCGTCGCGGGGTCGGTGAAGACGCCCGAGGGGTCCTGGAGACTCGCGAGCACCTGGTGGTACGGCGCCTCGCTGATCGCCCATCCGCTCCCCTTCTCGGCTCCGTCCTCGACGGCCGCCTCGCACATGAGCGGGAGGTTGCCGAGGGCGAAGGTGGCGGCGAGGGCCAGCGACCGGCGAGGTACGGGCGCCGCACCGGCGGGGGCTCGGGTTCCGGCGGGAGCCCGGGTGCCGGCGCGCGTCGGCAGCGCCGGGTCGCCGTCGGCCGTCTCGCCGAGCAACCGCAGGAACTCCTCCCCCAGTTCAGCGGTGGCCTCGGCGTCCAGGATGTCCAGGTTGTGGTCGAGCCGGATGCATGCCGCGTCCGGGGTCATGGTGATCATCAGGTCGAGGTCGGAGTAGCCGGTGCCGGCCGGCAGCACCTCCAGCCGGGTCAGGCGGCGCGAGGACCGTACGTAGTTGAAGTAGACCTCGACGAGCGGTGCGTTCTGCCGGTGCAGGCCCTGCCGGGCCAGGGTGGCCAGGACGTCGGAGAACATGGCGCCCTTGGTCAGGAGGCGCTGCAGGCGCGCGTCGGTGCGGCGCAGCACCTCGGCGACCGGTTCGCCCGCGCGGGCCTCGGCCGGGAACGGCACCGGCACGCCGAAGAAGCCCACCGCGTCGTACGCGTCGGCGTGCATGCGGGTGTCCACGGGCACGGCGAGCACGAACCGCTCCCGCTCCCGCTTCCTGGCCAGCAGCACCGTCAGGATGCCGAGGCAGAAGGCGGCGGGAGTGACGGCCAGCCTGCTCGCGGCTGCCGCGATCCGTTCCATCAGCCCGTCGGGAATCGTCACGGTCACGCTGCCGGCCCGGTACGACCTGGTCGCCGGGCGCGGACGGGCCAGCTCCAGGTCGAGCCGTTCGCTGCCGTGGAAGTACTCGCGCCACTCGGCGCCCGCGCCCGCACCGCCCTGCTGGGCCTCGATGAGCAGGGCGACGTCGCGGTTGGTGACGGCGCCCTCGAACAGGGTGCCGGACAGTTCCGCGTCGATCTCCCCGGCCACGAGCAGCAGCGACTGCAGGTCGCCGACCGTGTGGTGGGCGCCGAACACCAGGATCTGGCCGTGTGCACCGCCGTCCACCAGCTCGAACCGCCACAGCGGTGTCGTCGCGAGGTCGAACGGCGGCTCCAGCAGCGTGCGCAGCCGCTCGGCGGCGTCGGGCGGGCCTTCGACGGCCGTCCAGCGCAGCACCGGCTCCGCCGGCTCCCGGTCCACGCGCAGCTGCCGGACGCCTTCGGCGCCGGTGACGATCGCGGTGCGCAGAGCCGCGTGCCGTGCGACGAGCCGGGTGAGTATGCCGGTGAGCGTCTCGCGGGTGGTCGGCGCGGTCAGCCGGACGGCGAGACCGATGCCGTGTGCCGCATCCGGCATGCCCGGCCGGACGCTGCGCAGCAGTCGTACGACGTCGCGCGTCGCGGGCCGCAGTTCGGTCTCCGGGACCTCTCCCGCGAGGTCGCCGTGGCCGCCGGAGTCCTCCAGCGCCGCGGCCTCCCGCTCCGGGAGGACCTCGGCCAGGGCGCGGGCGAGGTCGCGGACGTCGGACGCCGCGAACACGTCCGCGGCCGGGATCTCCACGCCCAGTTCGCGGACGAAGGCGTTGCGCAGCCGCACCAGCATCAGGGAGTCCAGGCCCAGTTCCTTCAGGGCCGTGGTCACCGAGACGTCGACCACTCCCCCGGACACCTCGGCGACCCGGGCCCGGACGTACGCCTCCAGCCAGGTGGCGCGGTCCTGGTCGGTCGTCGCGGCGAACACCTTCTTGACGAGTTCGTCCGAGGCGGCCGTGCCTGTCGGTGCGGTGACCAGGTTGCCCAGGATCGGGCGGGTGCGCACGGCGTCGGGGACGAGCGTGAGTATCTCCCAGTCCAGGGCCATCGGCGCGAGCTGGCGGCGGGCACTGGCCAGTACCCGCTCGAACAGCTCGCCGCCCTCCTGCGGCGAGAAGGCGACCAGGCCTGAGCGGCTGGTCTCGGCGGCCCGGGTGCCGGACCCGGTGACCATGCCGACACCGGTCCAGGCACCCCAGTCCAGGCTCAGCGCACGGCGGTCAGCGCGGGAGAGGTGGTGTGCCCAGGCGTCGAGGAAGGCGTTCGCCGCCGAGTACGGGCTCTGCCCGGCCGACCCGAGGAGTCCGGCCGCGGAGGCGAACAGGACCAGGTTCCGGGCCTCCGGGATCAGCTCGGTGAGGAGGGCGGTGCCGAGGACCTTGGGGGCGAGGACGCGCAGGACGCGTTCGTCGGTCAGGTTCGCCACCGTGGCGTCGTCGAGCACGCCGGCCGCGTGCACGACCGTGGCGATCGGGCCGCAGGCGTGCCGTACGGCGTCCAGGGCGGCCGTGAGACTTGCCCGGTCGGCGACGTCGGCGCGGGCCAGGTGCACGGTGACGCCCCGTTCTTCGAGACCCCTGATCCAGTTCCCGGCCTCCGCACCGGGCGTGCCCCGGCTCATGAGGGCCAGCCGGCGGGCCCCGCGGCGGACCAGCCGCTCGGCGACCACGCGGCCGAGGCCGCCGAGACCGCCGGTGATCAGGTGCACGCCGTCCACGGAGGTCTCGCCGTGGCCGCCGTCGTCCGGGCGGGTGCGGGCCAGGCGCGGGACCAGGCGGCCGGTGCCGCGCACCGCAACGAGCCGTTCGTCGTCGGCGTGCCGGAGCTGGGTCCACAGGGCGTCGACGCCGTCGGTGGGAGGCAGGTCGATCAGCGTGGTCGACAGATCCGGGTACTCCTGCGCCACCGCGAGACCGAAGCCCCAGGCGAGCGCCTGCTGCGGATTGGTCACCCCGGTGCTGTCACCGGCGGCCTGGCTGCCGCGCACGACCACGAACAGGCGCGAACCCCGGCCCTGCGGACGGTCCGCGAGGGCACGCACCAGGTGCAGGGTGCTCAGGCAGCACAGCCGCGCCGCCTGCTCGGCCGATCCGGCGTCGCCGATCGCCGGGGCGTCGAGCGCGGCCATCTGGACCACCTGCTCGGGCGGCCCGTCCGCGAAGGCCTCCTGCAGCAGCCGGGCCAGGTGGTCGGGGTCGGCCGGATCGAGGACGTAGCGTCCCGGTCCCTCGACGGCGAAGGCGCTGCCCCTGCGGGCGACGACGTGCGGCACCGAGGAGCCGAGCCGCTCGCCGAGCGCCGCCGCCACCCCGGTGTCGTCGGCCAGGATCAGCCAGCTGCCCTGGACCGGCGGTTCCTGCGCCACCGGGCGCGGCTGCCAGCGGGTCTCGAAGAGGGCGCCGTCCAGCGGCGAGAGCGCGGCCAGCCGGAACTCCTCGATCTCCAGGATGAGTTGCTCGTCCTCGTCCCAGATCCTGAGGTCCAGGGTGGCGGTGTCGCCGGACGCGGTGCGCAGTTCGCAGCTGGTCCAGGCGGGCGTGGTGCGCAGGCCGGTGAACCGCAGCCGTCCCGCCCCTGCGGGCACGAACGCCCGGCCCTCGGGCGCCTCCTGGGGCAGGGCGGCCGTGTGGAAGGCGGCATCGAGGACGGCGGGGTGCAGCAGATGTCCCGCGGCGGGCCCGGCGGCGAGCCGGCCCAGGGCCGCCGAGGGCCCACGGCGGCCCTGCTCCAGGCCCCGGAAGGCGGGGCCGTAGTCGATGCCGAGGGCGGTCAGCCCGGCGTACACCGCCGGCAGGTCCACGTCCTGCGTGCACTGCTCACGCACGGCGGCGAGCCGCACGTCGTCGAAGCGCGTGTCGTCGGGTCGCACGTCGGCCGGGGGCTGCTCGCCGGTCATCGTAAGGCGTCCGCTGACGTGCCGCTCCCATCGCGGGCGCCGCTCACCGGCGGCCGCGGAGGCGATGGTGAAGGACCGGAAGCCGTCCCGGGCGGGCCGCAGCACCAGCTGCAGCCGTACGGGCCGTTCGGGGTCGAGCCGCAGCGGCTGCACGAATTCGACCTCGTTCAGGTGCACTTCGCGACCGTCCTGCACCACGCAGGCGGCCTCCAGCACCATGTCGAGGAAGGCGGCGCCGGGCAGCCAGACCTCGCCGCCCACCCGGTGGTCGTCCAGATAGGCGAAGCGGCCGTCCCGCAGGTCGATGTCGCTCTGGAAGAGGTGCCGGCCGGGCTCGTCGCTGGACTCGACGTGTGTGCCGAGCAGCGGGGAGGAGCCCGTGGCGGTGGCCGGGGCGGGCGTGAGCCAGTGGCGTTCGCGGGCGAAGGCGTACGTCGGCAGGTCGACGCGACGGCCATGCGGGAACAGTGCGTCCCAGTCGGGCGTGTGGCCCGCGACGTACAACTCGCCGATGCTGCGCAGCAGTAGGTCGGGGCCGTCCTGCTGACGGCGCAGCGAGCCGACACCGGCCACGTCGATCCCGGCTTCTGCCGCCACCGCCTGGATGGATGACAGCAGCGACGGGTGTGGGCTGAGCTCGACGAAGTAGCGGTAGCCGTCGTGCAGCATCCGTCGGACGGTGTCTGCGAAACGGACGGGCTGCCGGAGGTTGTCGTACCAGTAGTCGGCGTCCAGCCGGTCACCGGAGACGGGTTCGGCCAGCACCGTCGAGTACAGCGGGGTCGGCGCCTGTGCGCCCCGGGTGCCGGAGAAGCGGTCGAGCAGCTCCTCGCGCAGGGGTTCCATCAGCGGAGTGTGCGAGGCGAACGGCGTCGACAGCCGTCGTACGGCGATCCCCCGCTCATCGAGCCGTCGGCGCAGCTCGGCGAGCGCGTCGGCGGCGCCGGAGACAGCCGTGGAGCCTGCGCTGTTGACCGCGGCGACGAACAGCCGGTCCGCGTAGGGGGCGAGCAGTTCCTCGACCCGTGCCCGCGGCAGCTCCACCGCGACCATGCCGCCCTGCCCGACCAGCGGGACGACGGCCTGGGCCCGCCCGGCCACCACGGCCACGGCGTCGTCCAGGCCGAGGGCGCCCGCGCTGTAGGCGGCGGCGATCTCGCCCAGGCTGTGCCCGACCACGGCGTCCGGGGCGACCCCCAGCGACCGCCATGCGGCGGCCAGCGCCGCGTTGACGGCGAACAGCACCGGTTGCAGGTACTCGGTCCGGTCGAGCGGGGAGAACTCCTCCGGCGCCCGTAGCACGTTGAGCACCGACCAGCCGACGTGCCGCTGCACCGCCTCGTCGATCCGGGTCAGCTCCTCGCGGAACGCCTCGGACCCGGCCAGCAGCTCCAGGGCCATGCCGGGCCATTGGCCGCCGTGCCCGGGGAAGACGAAGGCCACCTTGCCCGTCTCCTCCTCGCGCGGCGGGGTCAGCTGCGCCCGTCCGCTGCCCACCGCGTCGAGCACGGCGCGCAGTTCGTCCCGGTCACCCGCCGTGACTGCCGCCCGCCAGGGGAAGTGGCTGCGGTGCCGGGCCAGGGTGTAACCGACGTCCGGCAGCGCGGTCTCCCCGGTCAGATGCCGTGCCAGCCGTGCGGCCTGTCCGCGCAGCGCGGCCTCGCTCCGCCCGGACAGCACGAACAGCCGCTTGTCTGGCGGTAGTTCACCTGCCGGCTCCGGCGCGGACGGCGGGGCCTCCTCGACGATCACATGGGCGTTGGTCCCGCTGATCCCGAAGGCGCTGACCCCGGCCCGCCGGACGCGCTCCCGCGCCGCCGGCCAGGGAGCGGCCTCCCGCAGCAGGTGCAGCCCACTGCCGTCCCACTCGACGTGCCGGCTGGGTGTGCCGACGTGCAGGGTGGCCGGCAGCATCCGGTGGCGCAGCGACTGCACCACCTTGATCAGCCCGGCGACGCCCGAGGCGGCCTGCGTGTGCCCGAGGTTGGACTTGAGCGAGCCCAGCTGGAGCGGGCGGTCCGGGGCGCGGGAGTCGCCGAAGACCCGCGCCAGGGCGTTAGCC
This sequence comes from Streptomyces sp. IMTB 2501, assembly GCF_001953885.1. Lineage (GTDB taxonomy): Bacteria > Actinomycetota > Actinomycetes > Streptomycetales > Streptomycetaceae > Streptomyces. The sequence continues at coordinate 77,976 of NZ_MQUS01000029.1, forward strand.
TCGATCGGGTCGCCCAGGGTCGTGCCCGTGCCGTGCGCCTCCACGTAGTCGATGTCGGCGGGTTCCAGGCCGGACAGATCCAGGGCCCGCCGGATCACCTGCTCCTGCGCCGGGCCGTTGGGCGCGGACAGGCCCTGGCTGCGGCCGTCCTGGTTGACGGCCGTGCCGCGCAGCACCGCCAGCACCTCGTCGCCGTCCCGCTGCGCGTCGCTCAGCCGCTTCAGTACGAGCATCCCGGCGCCCTCGGCCCAGATGGCGCCGTCGGCGTCGTCGGAGAAGGAGCGGCAGCGGCCGGTCGGGGACAGGCCCCGCAGCCGGCTGAACTCCACGAAGGTCTGCGGGGTCACCATGAGCGTCACACCGCCGGCCAGCGCCAGGTCGCACTCGCCCGACCGCAGCGCCTGCGCCGCCAGGTGCACCGCGACGAGCGACGACGAGCACGCCGTGTCCACCGTCAGCGCCGGGCCGTGCAACCCGAGCGCGTACGCCAGCCGGCCCGAGGCCACGCTGAGCGCCGACCCGGTGCCGACGTACCCGTCCAACTGGTCGAGCCGGGAGCCCGACAGGTAGTCGCTGCCGAACATGCCGACGTACACGCCGGTGGTGCTGCCCGCCAGTTCGGCGGGGACGATCCCGGCGCGCTCCAGCGCCTCCCACGCGCTCTCCAGCAGCAGCCGCTGCTGCGGGTCCATGGCGGCGGCCTCCTTCGGGGTGATGCCGAAGAAGCCCGCGTCGAAGGACTCGATGTCGTCCAGGAAGCCGCCTTCCCGGGCGTACGACTTGCCCGGGGCCTCCGGGTCGGGGTCGTACAGCGACTCCACGTCCCAGCGCCCGGCCGGGAACGGGCCGACCGCGTCACGGCCCTCGGCGACCAGCCGCCACAGCTCCTCCGGGTCGCCCACGCCGCCCGGCAGGCGGCAGGCCATGGCCACCAGGGCGACCGGCTCGTCGGACACCGCGGTGCGGGTGTGCGGCGCGGCGGGCGCGGGACGGCGGGCGGTGGGCACGCTCGTCGCGATCACGGTGGCCAGCAGGTGCTCGGCGAGACGGGCCGGAGTGGGGTGGTCGAACAGCAGAGTTGCGGGGAGCCGAGCGCCGAGGCGGGCACCGATGCGGTTACGGAGCTCCACCGCCGTCACCGAGTCCATGCCGAGGTCGCGCAGCGGCTGGTCGGGGCGGACGGACTCCGCCGACCGCAGGCCCAGGGCGCGAGATGCCTCCTCGCGGACCAGAACAAGGACGCGGTCGGCGCGCTCGGCCTCCGGCAGCCTGGCCAGCCGGTCCGCCAGGCCGTCCGCGCCGTCCTGCCCGGTGTGGGGCGCGGGCAGCAGCGAGCGCCACAGCGCGGCGGCACCGCCGCCCGCACCGGCCGTGGTCTCGCGCAGGCGGGGCAGGTTCAGCGCCCAGGCGACCAGGTGCGGGGCGTCCCGGCGCAGCGCGAGTTCGACGAGGTCGCGGCCCTGTTCCGGGGTGAGGGCGCGGTGGCCGAGGCGGGCCATCCGCTCCAGGTCGGCGTGTTCGGCGGCGAGGCCCTCGCCCAGCCAGGCGCCGAAGGAGACCGACACGGCGGGCAGCCCCTGGGCGCGCCGGTGGTGGGCGAGCTGGTCGAGGAAGGCGTTGGCGGCCGCGTAGTTGGCCTGGCCGGCGTTGCCGACGACACCGGCGGCAGAGGAGACCAGCAGAAACAGGTCGAGCCGCGCGCCGGCGGTGAGCCGGTGCAGATGAGCGGCGCCGTCCACCTTGGGGCTCAGCACCCCCGCGAGGCGTTCGGGGGTCAGCTCGGCGACCACCCCGTCGTCCAGGACACCGGCGCAGTGCACGACACCGCGGAGTTCACCGGCGACGAGCTCGATGACATCGACCAGGGCCGCCGGGTCGGCGACGTCGCACGCCGCCACCTCGACCTCGGCGCCGAGCGCGGTCAGTTCCGCGGTGACCTCGGCGGTGCGCGGGTCGTCGGCTCCGCGCCGGGACGTCAGCAGCAGGCGGGGCGCGCCCCGTTCGGCGAGCAGCCGGGCGATGTGGCGTCCGACGGCGCCGAGGCCTCCGGTGATCAGTACGGTGCCGTCGACGGGAGTCCGCGCGCGGTCCGTGTCGGCAGCGCGGGCGCGCACCAGCCGGGGCACCAGCAAGGCGCCCGCGCGCCCGGCGAGTTCGGGCTCGTCCCCGTGAGCGGCGGCGAGCAAGGCGGCCGCGGGATCGGTGCCGTCGAGGTCGAGCAGCGTCAGTGCGAGGTCCGGATGCTCGGCACGGGCGCTGCGGCCCAGCCCCCACAGCACCGACTGGGCGAGGCCCGGCACGGTGTCCCGTTCGACGGCCGCGACCGCGCCGCGGGTCACCCAGACGGTCCGCGCGGGTGGCTCCTGCCGTGCGAGGAGTGCCTGCACTTCGGCCAGTGCGAGTTCCGCCAACTCCCCTGCGGCGGCGCCTGGTTCGGCCTCCTCAGCGGGTTGTGGCCAGAACCGTACGAGCACGTCGCCACCGTGGTCCCGGCACCGGATCCCCGCGGCTTCGAGGCCGCTCACGGCCGCGACGACATCCGGGGCGGACAGGTCGCCGACGACGGTCCACTCACCGGCCGATGCCTTGAGGGGCGGTTCGGGCACGGCCGTCCAGGCCACCTCGTACAGGTGCCGCCCGTTGCCCGAACCGGCGGCGAGGTCCGCCGGGCCCGCGGCTCGTAGCCGTACTCCCTCCAGCCGGCCCGCGGGGAAGCCGTCGGCGTCCCACAACGTCACGTCCAGCGTGATGTCGGTGCCGGCGGTGCCGGTGCGACGCACGGACACGGTGAGGTCGTCGGCGCCGCCGTGCGACAGCGAGGCGCGGCCCACGGAGACCGGAAGGACCACCCGGCCGTCGGAGGCGGTGCCCCCTTCGAGGGCCGCGGCCACGTGCAGCGCGGCGTCCAGCAGCGCCGGGTGGACGAGGTAGGGGTTGGCCAGGTCGCGGGCCACGGACGGCAGCGACAGCCGGGCCAGCAGCTCGCCGGCGCCGGTCACCACCGCCTCCCGTACGCCCTGGAAGGCCGGACCGTAGCCGAGGCCGAGCCCGGCCAGCCGCTCGTAGGTGTCAGGGCCCCACGCGGGCTCCGCCGCCTGCGGCCACACCGGCGGCTGCTCCGCCACGGGGGTCGCCCCGGCCGCCGAGGCGGTGGCGTGCAGGGTCCAACCGGTGGCCTCCTGGCCGCGCGGGCGGCTGTGCACGGTGATCTGCGGTTGCGGGCCGGCGGTGACCACCTCGACGGACACCTCGACCATGCCGGATGCGGGCAGCACGAGCGGTGCGAGCAGCAACAGGTCGGTGACGTCGGCCGGGTCGTCCGGGCGGGCCACGGCGAGGGCGGCCCGGCACAGCTCCAGCACGGTCGTGCCGGACACCACGGTCCGGCCGAACACGGTGTGGTCGGACAGCCAGTCGGCGGTGGCCGGGGACCACGCGTTGCGGAAGGTCCAGCGGGTCTCGTCGGCCGACTGCGACTGGACGCCGAGCAACGGGTGCTCGGCGCGGTCGAACAGGCCGGGGCCGCCCGAGGCGGACTCGGGTTCGATCCAGTGCCGCCGGGTGTCCCAGGCGTAGGCCGGCAGGTCCGCCCAGGTGGTGTCGGCGACCAGGCACCGCCAGTCGATCCGCCGTCCGTGTACGTGCAGTTCGGCGGCGGCGCGGTCCAGGCAGGCGGGTCCGTCCTCGTCGCGGCGCAGGGAGCCGACGGCGACCAGCTCGTGGCCCAGGTCCTCGCCGATCGTGTGGAGGGCGGTGAGCAGGGACGGATGCGGGCCGAGTTCGACGAAGTGGCGGTAGCCGTCGGCCGCCATGCGCTCCACGGTGGCCGCGAAGCGGACGGTTTCGCGCAGGTTGGTGTACCAGTAGTCGGCGTTCAGCTCCTCGGTGACCGGCTCACCGGTGACGGTGGAGTACCAGACGACCGGTGTGGGCTGGGTGGTCACGCCGTCGAGTTCGTCCAGGACGGTGGCGCGGACCGGCTCGACCTGGGCGCTGTGGGAGGCGTAGTCGACGTCAAGGCGGCGGACGAAGACCTGTTCCCGGTCGAGATCGGCGAGCAGGCCCTCCAGCGGCTCCACGTCACCGGCGATCACGGTCGCCCGGCCGCTGTTCACGGCGGCGACCGACACCCGGCCGCCGAGAGCGTCGAGGCGGGTGACGACCTCGGTGTGCGGCAGGCCGACGACGGCCATGGCGCCGGTGCCGGACAGCTCGGTCAGGGCCCGGCTGCGCAGGGCGACCACCGCGGCCGCGTCGTTGAGGCTGAGCGCGCCGGCCACGCAGGCCGCGGCCACCTCGCCCTGGCTGTGCCCGATCACGGCGTCCGGCCGGACGCCACGGGCCCGCCATACGGCGGCGAGGGACACCATCACCGCGAAGAGCACCGGCTGGACGACGTCCACGCGGTCCAGGGACGGGGCTCCCGCCTCTTCGCGCAGGACCGCCGCCGCGGACCAGTCGGTGAACGGGCGCAGGGCGGCGTCGCAGCGGTCGAGTTCGTCGGCGAACACGGCGTCGCGTGCGAGCAGGTCACGGGTCATGCCGGCCCACTGGGCGCCCTGGCCGGGGAAGACGAACGCCACCTTGCCTGCGGGCAGTGTCGGCAGCGGGCCGGCGGTGAGGTCGGTCTCGGGCCGGCCCTCCGCGAGGGCCCGCAGCCCGGTCAGCAGCTCCTCCCGGCCGGCCGCCCGAACGACGGCGCGGTGCTCGAAGTGGGTGCGGTGGTGGGCCAGCGTCGCGGCCACGGCAGGCAGCGGCACGTCCGGCTGCGCGACGAGCCGTGCCTGCAGCCGGTCGGCTTGTTTCTGGAGCGCGGGCAGCGTGCGGGCGGAGAGCGGGAAGAGCATCGGGCCGGACGGCTCCGCCTCCACCCCGGCCGGTGCGGCAACATCCTGCGGCGCCTCCTCCAGCACGACGTGCGCGTTGGTGCCGCTGATGCCGAACGCGCTCACCCCGGCCCGCCGCACGCGGTCGCCGCCGCGCGGCCACGCCCGGGCACTGCCGTGCACGGCCAGGCCGCTGCCCGCCCAGTCGACGTGCTCCGTGAGGGCCTCGGCGTGCAAGGACGGCGGTATGAGCTCGTGCTCGAGGGCGAGCACCGTCTTGATCACGCCGCCGATGCCGGCGGCGGCCTGGGTGTGACCGATGTTGGACTTCAGCGAGCCGAGGCCGAGAGGCCGGTCGGCGGGGCGGCCGGGTCCGAAGACAGCGGCCAGTGCGCGGCCCTCGATCGGGTCGCCGAGCCGGGTGCCGGTGCCGTGTGCCTCGACGTGGTCCACGTCATCCGGTGCGAGTCCGGCGGCGTCGAGGGCGGCGCGCAGCACCCGTTCCTGCGCCGGGCCGTTGGGGGCGCTCAGCCCCTGGCTGCGGCCGTCCTGGTTGACGGCCGAGCCCTTGACCACGGCAAGCACCCGGTCGCCGTCGCGGCGGGCGTCGGCAAGCCGCTTGAGCAGCACCACACCACAGCCCTCAGCCCACACCACACCGTCCGCATCGGCCGAGAAGGGGCTGCACCGCCCGGACGGCGACAGCCCACGCAGCCTGCTGAACTCCACGTGCCCGCGCGGCGTCACCAGCAGACTCGCGCCGCCCGCGAGGGCGAGGTCGCACTCGCCTGCCGCCAGCGCGCGGGCCGCCAGGTGCAGGGCGACAAGGGAGGAGGAGCAGGCGGTGTCAACGGTGACCGCCGGACCCTGCAGACCGAGGGTGTAGGCGATGCGCCCGGAAGCCACGCTGGTCGCCGAACCCGTGCCGACATGCCCGTCGAGCTGAGCCAGCGAGGCGGAGGCGAGGTATCCGCTGTCGTACAGGCCGACGTAGACGCCCGTGGAGCTGCCGTGCAGCGTCTCGGGGACGATCCCGGCCCGCTCGATCGCCTCCCAGCCGGTCTGCAGCAGCAGCCGCTGCTGCGGGTCCATGGCGTCGGCCTCGCGGGGCGAGATCCCGAAGAAGGCGGCGTCGAAGCGGTCGATGCCGTCGAGGAAGCCGCCGCGCAGCGTGTACGCCTTGCCGGTGGCCTCGGGGTCGGGGTCGTAGAGACCCTGGGTGTCCCAACGGCCTGCCGGTACCTCGGAGATGGCGTCCTCGCCGGCGGCGAGCAGCCGCCACAGCCCTTCCGGGTCGTCGGCGCCGCCGGGGAAGCGGCAGGCCATGGAGACGATGGCGATGTCGTCCTGCGCCGCCCGCGGCGCAGCCTCGGCACAGGCCGGGTCGGCAGCCGGGGCGGGCGGCTCGCCGAGGAACGCGTCGGCCAGCGCGGCAATCGTGGGGTGGTCGAAGACGAGCGATGGCTCCAGTGGCCGACCGGTCCGCTCGGAGAGTTCGGCGGCCAGCGTCACCAACTGGCGTGACCCCAGCCCGAATTCCGCGATCGGCCGGTCGGGGTCGACGGCCAGCGGGGCGAGCCCGGCCGCCTCGGCGACGGCCGACCCCAGCCAGGCCCGTACGTCCTCGGCTGTCGTGAGGGGCGTGATGGTGGACTGCTTCCGGGGCTCGTTCGCAGGCATCTGGGCAGGTGTCCTCAAGCAACGGTGATGCGGGCGGATTCCGCACGACCGCATGCGGCAGCGGCGTACGGCTGACATCGGGTGACGTACGCCCGGGGGCGGACGTACGGCTGGCGCGACGGGCGGGCCGCCGCTGGCGCGGGCGGGCGGACGCCTGCGGCCGTGAGGTCATCCCGTGACGGGCACGCCGACCACGGCGAGGGTGCCGTCGAGGTAGGCCGCCCGGGAGGCGCGGCGCTGGATCTTCCCGCTGGAGGTCTTCGGGATGGTGCCGGGGTGGACCAGCACCACGTCCCGCACCGACAGCCCATGGGCCTCGCCGATCGCGCTGCGCACCAGGTCGGTGATCTTCTCGGCCTCGCCGGCCGCCTCGGGCGCCACCTCGGCCACCATGACGACCTGTTCGCCCTCCACGCCGTCGGCGTCCACGGAGAACGCCGCGGTGCAGCCGGGCCGCAGTGCCGGGTGGGACAACTCCGCGGACAGCTCCAGGTCCTGCGGGTAGTGGTTGCGCCCGTCGATGACGACGAGGTCCTTGAGCCGGCCGGTGACGAACAGTTCGCCGTCACGCAGGAAGCCGAGGTCGCCCGTGCGCAGGAAGCGGCCCGGGCGGCCGGTCAGGGTGGCGCGGAAGGTCTCGCGGGTGGCGAGGGCGTTGCGCCAGTAGCCCTTGGCCACGCTCGCGCCGGCCACCCAGATCTCGCCGACCTCGCCCTCGGGCAGTTCAACCTGCCGTTCGGGGTCGGCGATCACCACGGTGATCCCGGTCCCGGGCCGGCCGCAGCCCACGGCGGCCGCGTCCGCCTCGCCGGCGTGCGGGCCGGTCTCGGCGGCGTCCAGCAGGATGGGCGGGGCGTCCACCGCACCGCCGGTGACTATCAAGGTGGCCTCGGCCAGGCCGTAGCACGGGTAGAACGCCTCCTGGCGGAAGCCTGCCGCGCGGAAGGTCTCGGTGAACCGTCGCACCGTGGCCGCGCGCACCGGTTCGGCGCCGTTGAAGGCGACCTTCCACGCGCTCAGGTCGAGGCTGTCCACCAGGTCGTCGGTGGCGTGCTTGAGGGCGAGCTCGTAGGCGAAGTTGGGGCCGCCGCTGGTGTGCGGCCGGTAACGGCTGATCGCGGTCAGCCAGCGGTCGGGGCGCTGCAGGAAGTGCAGCGGCGAGAAGAGCGTGGCCGTGGCGCCCAGGTACAGCGTGTTCAGCACCGGGCCCATGAGGCCCATGTCGTGGTAGACGGGGAGCCAGCTGAGGATCAGTTCCCGGCCGTGCTCCGCGAGGGCGTCCGAGGTGTGCCCCATCCGCTCGGTGATGATCCGCTCGTTGTCCAGCAGATTGCCGTGGGTGACCACCACACCGCGCGGGGTGGAGGTGGAACCGGAGGTGTACTGGAGGAAGGCCACCGAGTCGGCGGTGAGGTCGGGGGCGTGCCAGGAGCCGGCCGCGTCGTCGGGGATGTCCTCGGTGGCGACGCGGGGTATCGCGTCCAGTTCGGGCAGGTGCTCGGTCCATGTGCGCAAGGCGCCGATGACTTCGCGGCCGCCGAGGATCACCTTGGCGTCGGAGTCGGCCATCAGACGCTTCATCCGGATGAGAGCGCGGTGGTTCTGCGACCGTCCCTGCGGGGGCACGCCCGGCACGGCGACCACGCCGGCGGCGAGGCAGCCCAGAAAGGCGGAGACGAACTCCAGGCCGGGAGGATGAAGCAGAAGGGCACGCGAGCCGGCCAGCCCGCGGTCCTGGAGCCAGGCGGCGACGGCCCGGGAGCAGTGGGCCAGTCGTCCGTAGGAGATCTCCTGGATGTCCCCGTCGCAGTCACCGGTGAGGAGATACCGGTAGGCGGTACGGCCGGGCTGTTGCTGGGCATGCGCGGTCAGTAATTCCACCAGGGAACGAGCCATGTGACGAGTCCCACCTGTCCGGGTCAGCGGGTGAGGGAACTGGAGTTCGACGGCCGCGTGAAGCGCACGCGCAGAAGCCGTTGACCCGGCCCCCTTGCCGGGTCAACCGTCTCGCCACTCGCCCGGCGGCGAAATGGCCACAGGTCTCCCCGTGTCCCCCCACTCAGCTTGCTACCAATGAGTAACACCATAACAAGTCCCGCCGGTTGACGGGTCGAACGCATGTAAACACGATGTGTCCAAAAGGAGTTGGCCGTAAGCCGGCTACGCTGGCCCGGCTCGCCCGTCCACGCACCCGATGCCCGCCCGACAACCAGCCGGCCGAGTACGTCCGTCGTGTCGTCGGCCGGCTACAAGACGTTCTGCACCGTGGCGTGGACCACGCCGCACCTCCGCATCACGGCCCGACCGCCGGCCCGGCACGGAACTCCCGACGGATCGCTCCGTACAGATCGACCTTGGAATTCGGCCCCATCGGCACCACCTCACAGCGCGGGGTGCCGCACCGGAGAGGTCGATGACGCGTGGGCCGCCACACCGATCCCGTCATCGGGCCGCGCCGATTCGGCCGACCGGACACCGAGCCGGGCACCGCGCCCTCCCCTGAACGGCCCTAGTGTGTATGGAAGCTGCGCCGTCAGTCGTTCACGAAGTGCCGATGACCGAGTTCGCCGGAGTGGACGAAAATCGCCACGCGCCCGCCGCGAGGCGAGGCACGCCACCCACATCAACCACAAGATCTCCAAGGCTGTGGTCGATGTCGCCCAACGCACCGAACGCGGTATCGCCCTCGAAGAACTGGGCGGCATCCGCGAGCGGGTTACGGTTCCCCGCGACCAGCGAGCACGCCAGTCCGCCTGGCCGTTCCACCAGCTAGGCGCGTTCATCGCCTACAAGGCCAAACGCGTCGGCGTACCGTTCATCGAGGTGGACCCGGCCTACACCTCGCAGCGCTGCCCGCGCTGCGGCCACACCGAGCGTGCCAACCGGCACACCCGGGACCACTTCCACTGTCGTCGGTGCGGCCTCGCTGGGCCGGCCGACCATGGCGCCGGGGCCAACATCGCCACGCGAGGGGCCACGGCGTGGGCATTCGTCAACATGCCTGACCCGGTCCCCGCCTGAGCGGGGGACGGGGAGATGTGACCCGTGGCCGCCCTGCCGTAGGCGGCAGTCGGGAGCATAAACAAAGCCGTATCGAATCGAGTCAACGAGCTTGGTCGTTCACGGCCGAGTAGTTGACCAGTTGGTCTTCCGCCCAAGGGACGACGTGGCCACGCGCCATCCGGCACGTGCCGGTGTGACCGTGGCCGTCGTCATGCAGGCTGCCGTAATCCTGGTCACCGCGGCCACGGAGCCGGCCACCGTGCACATGGCCGCCACGGTCGTGATCTATGCCGTGGAGACCGACGGGCTTCGCGTCCTGCGAAGTGGCCGCAGTCGCGGAGCCGCCGGCGAGGAGAGCGCCTCCGGCGAGTGCCGCAGGTCATCGAGCCCAGTTCCCGCATGAGCAGGCGTTCCAGTTCCAGGTCGGCGGCGACGTCCCAACGCGCGAGCTGGGCGTGGATGCGCCGGTATCCCTGCGTGCTGTCGGAGTCGTCGAACACCTTCTTGATGAGCTGTTTCAGCTTCTCGCGCCGCTGGGCCGTCGTGGAATGGGGACGGCGCCGCCAGGCGTAGGAGCCGGACTTGGATACGCCGAGCCGTTCACGCATGAACTCGACGGGAAATGCGTACTCCGTCGTGTCGAGCCGGCCGACGCGGACGTAGCCGTCGCTGATTGCGTGCGTTGCCGTACTCCGGCAACAGACCTTTTCCTCCTTCAGGCGGCTGTCCCATGCGGGATTCGGGTGCGTCAGGGCCTCCGGGGGTTCCAGGTGTCAGGATGCGGACGTCGGTTTCTGCGGCGTCAGGGAGTTGCCCGCGGGTATGTGGCCGCAGTCGGACGGGGCCGTCCTGCCCGCGAACCGGTCACTCAGCCAGCCCATTGCGCCGGTCGCCCAGGCCACGGCTGTGGGGACGTGGCTGAGCAGGTTGTACTGCTGGTACTTGATCGACTCGTTGCCGGTGGCGCAGTACTGCCGGGCCAGCGCGCGGACGTCTCCGGCGACCATGACTCCGTCACCGGATCCGATGCCCGCAGGGTTGCTGAAGGTTCCTTCCGTGACGCCCTCGCCGCCCTGGGCGATGAACCCGGGCACGGTCGGGGTAGCGGCCGACCCGAGGTTCATCTTGTTCACCGCCTCGACGAAGGGGAGCACCGAGTTCGGGTCGGCGTACTGCGGCTTCATCATCTTCTTCCACGTCAGCCCGGGGTAGTGGCCCAGTGCGTCGAGGAGCGAACCGTGTTCCTCCAGCTTGTTGTACACCTCAAGGCCATAGCTGCTCAGGTACGGCTTGAGGTCGATGCCGTACGCCCGGTCGGCCCCGATGATCGCCATGGGGATGACGCCGGACCACAGGAGGGAGCCGTCGACGTACGTGAGATTGTGCGCCGGGTCGACGAGCAGGCCGCCTTCGGCGAAGCCCACCAGCCGCTCGTTCACATCGGGCGCGTAGCTCGGCGCGAGCGCGGCCGCCCAACCGGTCGCGATGGAACCGCCTGAGTAGCCGAGCAGGCCGACCCGGGTGTCGGCATTCATGCCGGTGTCCGCGGACGACCGGGTCGCGGCCCGGATCGAGTCCAGCGTGTTGGCCGCGTACTCCGGCCCGGCCGCGAAGTCGGCACTCTGCCCCTCGGTGTCGGGGATGACGACGTTGTAGCCCTGCAACAGCAGAGGCACCAGGAAGAGGTTCTCGGAGTCGGCCATGACACCGCCCAGACTCACGTCACCAGCGACGGCCCGGGACGGCCCGTCCGCAGGGCTGAGGGAGTCGTAGTACGACTGATAGGACACCGCCATGCTGCTTTCGCCGCGCAGACTGCGCACCACCGTAGTCACGTTGGCAGCGGGCCGGCCCTGCGCGTCGGCCGTGCGGTAGAGCAGTTGGACCGCCTTCACCGGAGTGGGGATGCCCACGATGTGGTACGTCAGCGTCCGCTTCTTCAGCACGGTGCCGGGTTCGTACGAGGACAGTGGCTTGTCGCCGTCGTAGGTGTAGAACGGGTCCTTCGCCACAACCTCCGACGGCGCCGAAGGGGCAGCCACGGCCGCGGCCGCCGGAGTGGCGGTAGCGGCCAGTGCGGCGACCACTGCGGTCGCCAGGTACCGAACGGTGCTCTCTCTCATGACTCCCCCGGGATCGTGAAACAGGCCACGCAGTTGATGCCGATTCAAGTTACCAACAGGTAACACCTCTGTATAGAGGCGCGCGGAAAGAGTCCCGGCGCTCACCCTTGCCCGCACCGTCCGTGTCCGTCATCCAGGAGGAGAAGGCGCTCCACACAGGCCAGACGGGTGATCCGGGGGCAGGCAAGTGAACCTCTTTCATCCTGTGTATTGGCAGGTCAAGAGGGTGTGCACGGCTGCCACGGTCCTGCCGATGCGACTGGTCGAGCAGCGTGCTCGCCGCAGCAGTCGCCAGGACTTGAGGCGGGCGAAGGCGCGTTCGCCGGGAGCACGGAGACGTGCGTGGTCGCGGTTGTACCGCTGGTAGTGCTCGGGCAGGTCACGATGGCCGTAGTAGGGAGTGCGGACGGTGGCGCCGGCACCCTGGTAGGCGCGGTCGGCCAGGACCAGGATCTGGCGGGTGAGGCAGGCCCGGACGATGCCGTGGGCGCGGGCCGCGGTCAGGTCATGGGTCCGTCCCGGCGTGGCCCGCGAGAACCAGAGCGGTGTGCCGTCCGGGCGTACGATGACCTGGACGTTCATGCCGTGCTTCTTGTGTTTTTGCGAGTAGTACGGCTCGTCCGCCCTGACGCGGTCGGTGGGGATCAGCGTCCCGTCGAGATGACGAAGTCACCTTCGCCCAGACCGAGCAGGGCCTCGTGCAGTGCTGGTGCCCACGAGGCGAGGATTTCGACGGTCTCGTGCACGTACCGCCACGACGTGGCCTCGGAGACTCCGAACCCGGCACCGACCTGCGTCAACGTCTCGTTCTTCCGCAGGTGTGCCAGGACCAGCGGGGACTGCTTGAAGCAGCCCAACTTCCGCACACCAACGACGAGGGGCTTCGCCATCTCACCCCACCTGACCAGCCCATTTCACGCCTGAGGCGCAGGATGAAAGAGGCTCACTCACGGGCACTTTGCAGTCCTCGGCGGAGCGGAGCGTAGAGACGGGATCGACGGTCGTAGAGCCCCGAGGCGACGTAGTAGACATTGGTGGTCACGATCAGCACCAGCGAGGTGCCTATGTACAGCGCGGTGCCGAGGGCGGGCACGGCGTTGACCGGCAGCGTGTAGGCCATGACGATGCGTAGCGCCGAGTCGGCGAGCAGCGCGACCCCCCACAGCGCGCTGCCGACCCGCCACAGGCGGCGGAAGCGCGGCAGCCGGGCCCAAAGGTCGTCCCAGTCGTAGGGGATGTTCCCGGCCCAGCTCCGCCGTTCCAGCAGAGGGCGGGTGTAGAGGTACGCCAGCGGCCGTGCGGTCCAGGCGGAGGCGAGAAACCAGACGCCGGTGGCACCGGTCAGCCAGGCCTCCCTGGCGAGCATGAAGCGCGGGCTGCCGGCGATGAGCGAGATCCCGGTGCTCAGCAGCATCATGGTCACGGTGTATACGGCGAGCCCGTCGACGCGACGCGAGCGGAACAGGCGTACCAGGGCGACCGTCGCCGGGAGCACGGCCGAGATCAGCAGGGTGAGGTAGAGCCCCAGGCCGGCGGCCCGCAGCGCGTAGTAGAGGCCGACCGGCACCAGGAAGTCGGCGGCGAAGCCGGCTGCCTTCCGCCGTACCGCCTGCCGGCGACCGGAGGCCGTCACGGCGCGTTCCTGGTCGCGAGGTCGAACATGGCGACCAGTTCCTCGGCGTACGCGGCCAGGTCGAGGTCCGGTGCGGTCTGAAGCAGGAACGGCAGCCCGTCGATGGCGCGCTGGATCGTCGAGGCGACGACGAAGACGTCGAAGTCCCGGAACTCGCCAGTCGCCTGACCGGCTCTGAGGATGTCCTGAAGCGGCGCCACCGCCTGCCGCTCGTCGTCGCCGCCGTAGCTGCGTCCGCCGTCCTCGGCCCGGTAGTCGAGGAAGACGGACATCAGCGCCCGCATTTGTATTGGGTGGTCAGCGATGAAGGCGACCAGGGCTCGGATGTAGGTCAGCAGCGCGTCTCGGGGGCCGCGGACGTCCTGCATCTGCTCTGCCATGTGGTCGGCCATTTCGGCGTAGACCTGGGCGAGGACCGCCTGGATCAGCTCGCTCTTTCCCGAGAAGTGGTACGAGATCAGGCGGGTGCTGCTGAGCCCGGCGCGTTCCGCGATGCGCGCGAACGACGCCTGGCCGTAGCCGAGTTCGGCGATGGTCTCGATCGTCGCCGCCACGATCTGGGCTCTGCGCGCGGTCTGTGCTGGCGACCGCCCTTCGCTCCCTTTTACTCGCATGAGTAAAAATTACGTCGCCCGAGTAAGTCCTGCAAGTCACATCGCCCCGCCAACCGGGAACCCCGGGCCCAGGGCCGCCCGCCGGACAAGGTGGGTGGGCGGACCTGGGCAGGCGTGCTCACGGCCGAGAAGGTCCCGTCGTACGCCGCGGACACCGGCCGGCACGACCGCGTGGAAAACCTCCCACATACGCCCGGCCGGCATCCCCGTCCACCTGCTCATCGACCGGGGCGCGTGCGAGACTCTCGTGCGCAACCCGGCGAGAGCGGCAACCCTGCCTGGTGACAGCCAACCTGCCCATGTGACGACTATCGTGCTTCGGCGCAGTGAAATGCCCGGGGCGTGCACATTGTCCCGATCGGTCAATTGAGCCACTTCGCAGATTTCGAGCAGCTGGCGACCTCGGTGCAGGGCGCTACAGGATGTCGCGGTGCACACCACCGAGGTTACGGCCCAGGTCGAAGTCGGAACCGAGACTGACATCCACGTCGACGGCCGGGGCGGCGGCGCAGGCACGCCCTCTTCGTATTCCCAGACGCACCGTCAGACATCGGACTTATTCATCTAGCTCTCACGCCATGGGCACGGATAGCGAAGCCCGGGACGTTCTCGCTGTTCTCTCCTACAAGTCGGTGACCGGCAACGACGCTGTGCGCAGAGTGCGCACCGGGGAGAGGAACGTCGGCAGGAAGCTCAGCGTCATGCCGACCGCGCCGATCCACAGCGTGGCCGCCGCCCCGAAGGCGGAGCCCGAGGCCGCGCCCAGGACTCCGCCGAGCGGCAGGCCGGCCCAGGACACGAAGCGGGCGGTCGCGCCCATCCTGCCCAGCAACCGGTCCGGGGTGAGGGCCTGCTGGACGCTGGACTGGGCCACGACCCGGACCACCCCGCCCAGTGAGAGCGCTGCGAGGCCGACCGCGGCCGCGCACGCACTCCAACCGGGTCGCGCAGCGGGCATCAGGGCGGTCAGCGGACAGGTGACGAGCGGTGCGAGCCAGATCGCAGAGCCCTGTCCGAGCCGCCTCGAGATACGGGCCGCCAGCAGGGCACCCAGCAGGGCACCGCATCCCATGCCCGAGAAGACGAGACCGACGGCGAACGGCCCGAGGCCCAACTCCCTTTCCAGGAAGACCAGCAGCATGGACTGATAGAGGACGAGGGAGAGGTTGAACAGCGCGTCGCCGCATATGGTCGCGCGCAGGACGGGATGGGTGAGGGCGAACTTCAGCCCGTCCCTGACCTCCTGACGCAGACGCGGATGTGATTCGGGCGCCTCGGGCCGCTGTTCGGCCGTGCGGATGCGGCTCGCGAGCAGCCCCGACAGGGCCATACCCACAGAACTCGCCACGAGCGTCACCGGGGCGCCGACCCAACCCACCAGAGGACCGGCCACGGCTGGCCCGCCGATACTCGTCACCGAACGGATCGCCGACAGCTTCGCGTTGCCCTCGACGAGATGCCCGCGCCCCACCAGGTGCGGCAGATAACTGAGGTACGCGACATCAAAGAAGACCGTCAGTGTCCCGTGGACGAGGGCGACGGCGTAGAGCCCCTGGATCTGCCGGCCACCCCCTGGCAAGCGCTGGCCGAGGGCGCCGGCCGGGACATCGAGCTCCTCGTCGGTCACACCTGTGACGAGCACCGGCTGTTCAGCCTGATCGACGGCGTGCTCGGTCAGGTGACACAGCAGGAGGCCGAAACGGCCCTGCGAGGAGAGCTCCCGGCAACTGTGGCAGAACCACACATTCCCAGAGCACCCGCTGGCTGAACCGCCCCCGGCCAGGTAGAGACCAAGACTCGGATTCAGCCTCCCGTAGTGTGTCGGCCCCGGCAGCCGCGTCGGACGAAGGGGCGGGTGCGGGGTACACGTGCCCGGCACCCACCACTACCCGAAGGCGAGCCATCCGTGACACATTGATTACCGTGTGTGTGAATGCGAGGCCGGGTGCAGAGACCCCGGCAAGGCCCAGCACTGGCCCCTCGACGGTTCCCTTTTCCGGGTCCCTGACCGTGGGGGTGGAGGAGGAGTTCCTCCTCGTCGATCCAGAGACCCGTTTTCTGGTCCCTCTCGCCGAATCCGTTATCGCCAAAGCCTCACCGGAGCTGGGCGACCGAGTCGGCCCGGAACTGACTCTCTACCAGGTGGAGACCCGCACCGACCCGCACACCCGGCTCACTGCTCTGGCCGACCAGCTGCACTCCACGCGCGTACAACTGGCGCGGGCTGCGAGCGCCGGCGGCGCCCGTCTGGTCTCCAGCGGTGCTCCCATCCTGCACCCGGGCGGGCCGCCGCCCATCACCCGCGGTGACCGGTACGCCCGCAGTGCCGCATGGTTCGCCGCCCTCGACGACGAGCAGGTCTCGTGTGCCTGCCACATCCACATCGGTTTCGACGACCGCGATCACGCTCTTCAGGTCAGCAACCACTTACGTGTCTGGCTACCCACCCTCATCGCCGTGGCCGCGAACTCACCTTTCTGGGCGGAACGCGATACCGGATACGCCAGTTGGCGCACCATGGCCTGGAGCCGGTGGCCCGTAGCCGGCCCCCCGCCGCACTTCGCCTCCACCGATCACTACGACGACCTGGTCGCCACACTGATCGGCACCGGCGCCGTCCTGGACCACTCCGGCATCTACTGGGACATCCGCCCCTCCCACCACCTGCCCACCCTGGAAATCCGCGTCGCCGACGCCGCCCTGACCGTCGACCACACCACCCTGCTCGCCGGCCTCGTGCGCGCCGCCGCGGCCACCGCCCTCGACGCCGTCCACCGCCACCAGCCCGCGCCCCAGCTCGACCCGCACCTTCTGCGCTCCGCCTACTGGCTCGCTGCCCGCGACGGTCTCACCGGCAACGCCCTCGACCTCACCCGCAGCCGCCTCCAGCCCGCCGCACGGCGGCTGCACACCTTTCTGACCTGGCTGGCCCCCGCTCTGCGCCGGCACGGCGACCACCAGCACATCGAAACCCTCACCACCCACCTGCGACCCCACGCAACCGGCACAGCCCGGCAGCACATCGCCTACCAGCAACGTCACCGCTTCACCGACGTCGTCGACACCCTCGTCACCCACACCCTCGTCCCGCCCAACAGCCACCAGTGACGCCCGCCAGAGCCCCCCACACGGATCTGCTTCCCGGTTGACGTGACTGGCGGATCGTGCCGGGACGCGAGGGTCGGCCCCTGTCCCTGACCCCGGCGCCAGACACGGACCGACGCCGCTCCACCGGGCCGACTGGGCTGCCACGATGCACTCGTCGCCGGTGGGCAAGACTTGCCCGGTGCGGGGACTGACCGCGAGCAGATCGGCAGTCCCCCGTTCCACGGCCAACAGACAGCCCACGCGGCGATCCGGGCCAGGCCTGCCTGCGCACCCGGTCACGCACACGAAAATACCGACGTCGCACACCTCGATCATCTCGCGGGCATGTCGTGGTCCCGGCCATGCTCTCTGACGCCATGGGCGGCGCCTGCGGTTGTCGGCCGCCGACAGCGACCGCCGGCGTCACGGATCGCGTCGATGACCGTGAAGGCCCATTCGGCGGGGTTCGGAAGGTCGAGCAGGCCCGCCAGGCGTGTGATGTGCGCGGCGCGTTCGTCAACCGTCATGGCCAGTGCCGCGCTCAGGGAGACGACGAGGTCGTGCGGAAGCAAGGGGTCCGTCAAGACGGCAGCTCTGCCCAGGTGCTGGGCGACACCTGTGTGGCGGGAGAGGACCAGAACACCTGGCTGGCCGGTGGCGTGGTGCGCGGTAACGTACTCCTGGGCGGTGAGGTTCATTCCATCTGCAAGCGAAGCCACCCAGAACACGTCGGCTGCCAGGTAATTGTCGACGATCTCGGGGAAGTCCAGGTTGCGGGGGATGTACTCGACCGGTTCCCAAGACTTCGTGCGCCATCGGCGGTTGATCCGGTTGATTGCGGTCTCGAGTTCCGCGCGGGTTGAGTCGTAGGCCCGGATGCCTGCCTCGGGCGGTGGGCAGACCAGACGGTAGCGCACCTGCTCCCGGTGCCGGGGTTCCTGGCCCAGAAGAGTGTCAAGGGCCCGGATCTTCTGCACCGGTGCCTTGGCATAGTCGAGCCGTTCCACGGACAGCACCAACTGGGTTCCGTCGCTGCCGCGGTGTCGCTGCGGACGGGTTCTGGCGAGACCTGCGACGGCGTCGCGGTCGATGCCGAGAGGATGCACGCCGACGCGCGGCGTAGGCCCTGCGATGCCTGCGAGGAGCCTACGGAAGTTGTCGGCGCAGTCGGCCGTATGGAATCCGGCCCAGTCCAGCTGTGCGAGCGAGTGGCACAGCTGCGCGGCTGCCGGGATGCGGCGAAATACGTCCGGGTGGGGGAACGGGGTGTGGTGGAACAGACCGATGGCCAGGTCGGGCCGGTGCGCCTTGAGGACGGCCGGCACGAGCCAGAGGTTGTAGTCGTGCAGCCAGACGGTTCCTGCCTGTGCGGCGAGGGAGCCGATGTGACAGGCGAACGCGGTGTTCACCGCCTCATAGTCGGCCCAGTGGGCGGGCCGGTCCCGGATGAGGTGGGGCTGGTTCACCAGAGCCGGCCAGAGGGTCTCCTTGCAGGCGCGGTGGAAGTAGCCTGCCCACCGGTCCGGGTGCAGCGGAAGAAGAGACAGCGCCAAGCCGTCGGCGATCGGCAACGGCTGTGCAGGCGGAAGCGTTTCGCCGGTGTGGGCTGCCGCCCACACCGCGTCCAGACGTCCGCCGGTGAGAGCGGCCTGCAGCGTCGGCAGGATGCCGTTGGGGCTGGACGGCGACCGCCATGCGCCGTCGTACCAGCGGACGGGCGAGCGGTGATAGCCGACGACCACCGAGCGGCGCACCAACCAGCCGAGCCGATCCATCCCCTCAAGGACGGCGCCAGCTCCTTCCCGGGAGGAGTGGTGGACCAGCTCGCTCGGGGGGACGCCGGCAGCCAGGGCGGGTTCCGCGTTGGCCACCATGACCGCGTGCGTGCCCTGGGAGAACAGCGAAAGGTCGTTGAGGGAGTCGCCGGCCACGAGCATCGCATGCCGGGGCCAGCCCAGGTGACAGGCCAGCAGCCGAAGTGCGCGTCCCTTGCTCGCCCTGGCCGGCAGGACATCGAAGTACCGGCCCGAAGCGTACGACCAGGAGCACCCCAGTGCCTTCACCGTGGAGGTGAGGTCCGCCGAGAGATCTTCGGGGTTCAGATAGAAGGAGCAACGGCCTTCCTGAGGCACGCCTTCCTGATACACGAGCTGCGGGAACTCTCTCAGCGCCGACCGCACACGATCGGAACCCGGCCATCCAGCGCGCAGCCGACCTTCCATGGCTTTCACATGGACCATCCGGGGAGCGTCGATGACACTGGCCCCGACATCGGCGATGATCCAGCGCGGGATCGGCATCAGGGGCTCATCCCGCAGGAGCGCCTGAACGGAGGCAAGGCCGCGTCCCGTCGCATAGACGACCGTGATGTCCGGGTTCCGCTTCAGAGCGTCACACAAACGCCGCCGATCCCGCTCCTCGCCTCCCAGCAGGGTGCCGTCCAGGTCGGACACGAGCACCTTGGACAAACCGGTGTTCCCGCCCACACGTGCTCCCTTCGGGCACTGACGACCCACAGCAGCGAAATAGACCGGCTTCCCGCCAAAGCCTGACGGTGCCTTACCAGGCAGGGTCGTGGGTCACCGGGTCGATGACCCTCCCCCCTTCGTCCACGCTCGTTTCCGCCGAGTGCACGTGCTCTCTGCGAATGTCCTCAAGCGCCTGCCCCAGCCTCATCTCACGAAGGTCACCACTTTCCAGCAGCCGAGCAATCAGCCCCGCAGGGGCATGACGCGCGGCCTCCACAAGTCGGTCGATGGCAGGATCGCCCAGCGACATGAGACCTCCAGAAACTCGGCGGGATCGGCCGCTACCGGAAGTTCTAGCCGGGTCCACTCCCGTCTCACTCGCCGAACCTGATTTTTCACCCCCGACGCGGGCGGGAGAGGGGTCCGGACTGATACCGCAGGCGCGGAGGGTGGTGTGCGGGGCGTTGAGGCTCAAGTTCGGTCCTGCGGCGACCCGACGCCGTACCAGGTCGCTCAGGTCCTGGAGAATTCTTCGAGCATCACCGAAGCTACGTGCTGCTTCCGCTGATGGTGCACCGACCAGCAGGGGAGGCCGCGTCGACGCCTCCCGTGTCCTGGTGTACGGACTGATCCCGGAGGTCAACCAGGGCGCTGTCGTTCGACCCCTGCCGACCGCGCCGCAGCCTGGCTCGTTCGGACGGGATGGGCCGGCAAGCGGTGCAGCGCCTAGTGCCGCATCAAGCAACGTTCGCCCTGTCGACGACGGCGCGTAGGCGCCGGTCGTCGGCGTGGCGGTTTCGCCAGACGAAAGGCCGGAGCCGGCCCGTGGGGACTCAGAGGACATCTCAGTGGGGCCTCTCTCACGCGAGGCCCCACGGCGGGATCAGACGGTGAGGACGAGCTTGCCCTGGAGATGACCGCCGTCGAGAAGCCGGGGCGCGTCGGCGACGCGCTCGAACGGGACGTCTCCTGCACGTGGACATCGAGCAACCTCACCAGATAGATCCGGGCAGGACCGTCAGCCAAGGGCTCACCTGTGGCGCCCAGAAACCCGAGCCACAGCAGCAGGCCTTGCGAATGCTCCTGGCGCACGGCGACCGCAGCCTGTGCCCCTCGGCTTGATCACGGTGCGCGAGAAAGAAGTCGACCACGTCCTGCAGGCGGAGAACTGCTCGGCCTTGGGTTCGCCGCCGTGCTCACTCTGGCAGTTCATCCAGGCGAGGTAGTAGCGGTCGAACGTGGTGAGCGCTGCTGGCTCCTCGGGTGCATCGCCTTCACCGCGCCCACTCGGGATGTTGCGGTGAAAGCGGGGCAACGCATGGAAACCTCCTGGGTGATCTTTGCCGTTGCATGCCCCGGTCCTCGGGCTGGTTTCCCTATCGGGTAAGCCCGGGCTCGTACGGCAGGAAGGCAACGTGAACCCAACGCCTCCGAGAAGAGCCACAGCGGGCAGTCTCACTGGACGCAGTAACCACCGGTGATTTCGTCCTCACCGACCCACACCTGGCCGTACATGTTGACGTTCGTCGTGTCTCCCCCGTCGCCTTGGGTGCCGCTGGCCCAGACCGGGTGGTTGCCCTGGTCGTAGACGACGAAGTTGTCGTCGCTCTGGTAGATGGCGTAGAAGCCTGTGGTCGTGTTGCTGTGCCAGCAGACGCGACCGTCCGAGGCTTGGAGCACCAGGTCCCCGTTGTCCTGCATGGTCAGGGTGGTCAGGCCGGAGGCGGTCTCGTTCGAGATGCTCTGGCCCGGGTACAGGGCCTCCCCCGCGTTGAGGTGGTCGCTGCCCGCCGCCGCGTGAGCGGATGTGGTCAGCGTCAGCGAGGCGAGCACGGCCGCCCCGACCATCAGTGTGCGCATCAGTTTGCCCTTCGGCTTCGAAGTCATCGAAGCTTCTCCCCCTTCGAACTCGGACGGTGTGCAGGGCCGGTAGGCCTGCCAGATCAATGTGGCGGACCATTGGCGTCCGCGTAACCTGAGCATTCTCAGGGTTGGCGGCGGGCACGAGACCATCGAGAAGTACGGCATGGACCGCTCCGCGGACCACGGCGTGAACCAGGCCGCGAGGCCGCAGGCGCCGGCGGCCGCCGCCAGTCCTTCGATCTAGGGGTCGCGAGCTGTTCGAACTGCTCGGCCAGTGACGGACGACCACAACCAGACCGGGAGCCGGTCGCCTCCGCCGGGCAGGCAGTCGACCTGGAGACGGATCAGCGTGCCTTCGGTGATGGGGAGTTCGCCGGTGGTCGATCCATGCGGAGCGGGTGGTCAGGCAGGGGTGGATGCGGCGGGTCACCGACTGGTACGAAACCGCCCGCGCGATGGCCTGGGACCGTGCTTCGGAGGCCGCCCGCCCTGCGGCGGGGAATCCACGCCACCGGGACCGGCTCGCGCATTACCCGGTCCGACCGCATCCGCCCAAGTCACCTCCACCGCCAGCCCGCGCGGACGACGGGCCATGCGCAGAACGTCGATGCCGGCCACCGTAGCCTCGTCCGGCTCGCCCCAGGTCTCCGGCCGGGCGTAGCGGCACAGGCGTCGAGGACGAGCAACCCCTGGGGTCACGGGGACGACTGGGCCACAGCCAGATGAGCTTCGCGGTGGCGAGAGCAACCCACACACGCGTCGGCCACGTGCTGCTTCCAGGTGGGGCAACATCTCGTGCCTGGCCGCCAGTCAGACTGTCTCCCGCCACGGCCGCTGACCGGCCGTCCACTACCTGCGGCAGGCACAGCGCCGACTGCGAGACGACTACATCGATGGCGCCATGCTCGAACCGCGCCGCACACCGGAGTACATCAAGGTCAACAGTGGCTGGTCATGCCCCGGCACCGAGCTGGCCCACGAACGCACCATGGAAGACGGTGCGTGGCATAGCCCGGGCGGATGGGCAGCACGGGCTTCGCCTCGGCACGGCCGACCACAGACAGCCGGGGGCCCGCGCAGCCTTGTCATGCTGCTGCGCGGGCCCCTGGAACCGTGTGGGTCAGCCGCCGTGTGCGGCGCTCACCAGGTCAGGCAGGAGCTTTGCCGCGTTCGGGGTGCCGAGGCCGGTGACCGGGTCCCAGCCCTTGGTCGCCGGGTAGCCGGGCACGGTCGGGTCGGCGGTGTTGTTGCCGGTCGTCGTGTCGTTGAAGTCGACGGTGTACTGGGGTGGATTGGCCCCGATCCGGTACAGCGCGGGGTTGATCAGACCGAGGCCGCCGCCGTTGATCTGGTCGGCGATGGATACCAGGCCAGCCCACTGCGGGCACGACAGCGAAGTGCCCCCGATGTCGTACCAGCCGGTGCTGCACGGTGAACTTCCGCATTTCAGGCCGCTGTTGCCGTCGGGCGGCAGCGATACGTAGACCAGTGCGCCGGTGCTGGGGGCCGCCTGCAGACTCACGTCCGGAACACCGCGTTTGGCCCCGATTGCGGTGCTGCCGTCGGGAAGAGCGCCCGCCTGGTAGTCCGGCCGGTCGAATATTTGACTGTAACCGCCGCCGGAGAAGGTCCAGCCCACCTCCGACTGACCGGAGTCGGTACCGCATACGGCTGGTTTGTCGGCGCTGTCGGTGACGCGTGCGCCCGTCGCGCCGGGGTCGGTGCACAGGTACGTGCCGCCGACACCGGTGACCAGCGGGTCGGAGGCGGGCCATTCGACAGACGGGTACGGGATCGGGGTGCCGCCCGACTTGACCGGGGTCTTGGTGGAGTCCGCGGTCCCGTTGTCACCCGAGGAACCCAGGACCGTGACGCCGTTCTGCGCAGCCGACTTGAAGGCGTACCGCAAGCCCTCCAGCGACTGGCTGCTGCCGAAGGCTCCCTCGGCGGAGGCGAAGGACTGCGATATCACCGTGGCCATGTGGTGGTCGATCACGTACTGTTCGGCGGCCATCATCTGCGGGAAACCCTGAACGCCGAGGGTCTCGGCGGTCGGTGTGGTGACGAGCAGGATGTTCGCGCCTGGGGCCATCGCGTGCGCCGTCTCGACGTCGAGGGCGACTTCGAGCGCCCAGGCACTCTTGTCCTCCTGACCTGTGCCCTTGCTGGTGGGCGGCGGTGCCACGGTGGCCGGGGAACCCTGAAGGTGCAGTTCGCCGAACTTCGGCATGCCGGCCTGGCAGGGCACGCCCTCTTCACCGCACATCGCAGCCACCCCGAAGGCCTGGTCGAAAACGTGCAGGTCGTGGGCCATGGTGTCACTGCCATACGAGTCGACGATCGCGATCGTCTGACCTCGGCCGTCATAACCGGCCGCGTGGAGCGGTGTGACGTTGTAAGCCGCGCGTATCGCCTGGGGGCTGAAGCACCGCCGCCCAGCAGAGGCGCACTGCGCCTGCGTGGGCGGCATCTGACTGGACGTCAACTGGAGATAGTCGGCGACAGTCGGATGCACACGCGGGTAGACGGCCGCCGAAGCTCCACTGGGAGCGGACAAGGTGCCTGTCACCGCGAGCGCGAGGCTGCTCACTGCGGTGAGCAGCCATGTTCTTGCGGGTACTGCCATCGAGAGTCCTCCTGGGGGTACCGAAGGGGACTTGCGCTGACCAGGACCGGGCGTGGTTCAGCACGGAGCGGTCCATTGGTACGTCCACCCAGGCAGGAGGGGGGTATGTGAAACAGCTGTGCGGACGGGCAGAGTGTACGGTCCTGTGGTTGCCCCTACAACGGGCTTGGGATCAAAAGTCTTCCGGGATGTGTTCCGCCTCATGGCAGCAGCGCGTCCGCCACCGAAAACGTCCCGAACACCACTCACCCGCTGCTCCGTCAGCTCGTCCGACCGGGGATGGATGCTCGCCGGCAAACCGGCTCCAACCGGACCCGCCCGCCGGGCAGCGAAGCCGCCCGTTCGCCGTCGACGCGATCGACGACCCGGCGCTGCCGGAACTGCTGGCCGAGTTGGCGGCAGCGCGGGCGGACGAGATGGACGCCGACACCGTCAACCGGGAGCTGTCCATCGCGCGCAAGGCGATCGGCTGATGGCAGCGCCAGGGCTGGATCGAAGGCGATCCGACCATCGGCATCGAGCGGCGTCCGGCACCGCCCGACCGCACCAAGGCCCTGTCCGAGAACCAGATCACCGCTCTGTGGCGCCTGGACGTCGCCCTGCGGGAGAAGACGTTCTGGAAGATGTCTATTCTCTGAGCTTCGCCATCGCGGCCTGGACGTGCCGTCTCATGAGGTTGGTGCCACGGCCTCGATCACTGCCTCTCCGGCCGGACTTCGGGGGCCGACCCGCTCGGCGATGAGCCGCCGGTAGTTCGGGCACTGGGTGACATCCTCGTACTCGCAGTTCAGGCCGCCCTTGATGAGCTCCAATGAGGCCTGGGCTGCTGCGATTCTCGA
Source organism: Streptomyces sp. IMTB 2501 (assembly GCF_001953885.1). Classification (GTDB taxonomy): domain Bacteria; phylum Actinomycetota; class Actinomycetes; order Streptomycetales; family Streptomycetaceae; genus Streptomyces. Next base: position 102,738 of record NZ_MQUS01000029.1, read on the forward strand.
CCGGAGCTCTTCGGCCGCAGGACGCAGGATCTCGTGCCGGGTGGCGCGATCGACGGTTGCAGACAGGCTCCTGATGGTGTTCAGGCCAAGGCCGGCCTCCTTCAAGATGAGGATCGTCGCCACGCGGGTGAGGTCGTCCGCACCGTAGCGACGGCGCCCGCCGGCGTCCCGACCGGGGTGCAACAGGCCCATCGCCTCCCAATGCCGCAGCACGTGCGTGGCCAGGCCGAACCGTGCCGCGAGGGCGCCGATGCTCAATGTGCCGGCGCCGCCGTCTTCGCTTGACTTCATGCCGACATTAAGTCGCAGCATGACGTCCATGTCCAAGAATCAGGAAGCGGTGGAAGAGCACCGCGACACCGAAGCCCTGCTGGCCGTCCTCGACGCTGCGGACCAGATGCCGAGCGCCACTCGGCTGCGGGCCCGCTCCTACGAACTGCTGTCTCTCGTCCCGGGCTCGACCGTCGTGGACGTCGGCTGCGGCGCCGGACGAGCCGTCGCCGAGCTGGCCGAACATGGCGTCCACGCGGTGGGCGTGGACCCCAGCCCGTGGATGCTGGCCGCGGCCCGGGAGCGGTGGTCGGAGGCCGAGTTCCAGGAGGCGGGGGCGGAGGATCTGCCGTTCGCCGACGGCAGCGTGCGCGGCTACCGTGCCGACAAGGTCTTCCACGTACTTCAGGAGCCGGGGTGCGCGGTGGCGGAGGCACGACGGGTCCTCTGTCCGGGCGGCAGGATCGTCCTGGTCGGTCAGGACTGGGACGCCATCATGATCGACTCGGATGACGCGGCGCTCACCCGCACGATCGTGCACGCCCGCGCCGACCTCCTGGGCACGCCCCGCGCCGGCCGCCAGTACCGCAGCCTGCTCCTGGCCGGCGGCTTCGACGATGTCACGGTCGAGGTGCACACCAGCGTGTTCACCGACCCCTCGATGCTGTCGCTGCTCGCGAGGCTCGCCGACCCGGCCTGCGCCAGCGGCGCCGTCGGCCGTGACCAGGCGGACGAGTGGCTCGCCGGACTGCGCCTACGCGCCGAGGCCGACCGCTTCCTCATCGCCATTCCGTTTTTCGTGGCCTCCGCTTCCGCCTAAGTGCTGTCCGACCACCTGCATCCGAAGCCGTTCGAGAACTTCGTGGAACCAACGTCCTGAGACACCACACCTAGACCAAGCGGTGTTGCGACGCTTCATGGGCCGCTGGGTGCGGGCCGGTCTCTCAGAGTCTTCGTGCTCCCGGTGTGAGTCACCGTGGGGATGCCGAGATCAACAACGCCGCGGTTGGCCGGACGCCGGTCGAGTTGTGCGAGCTTCTCCTCGGCACCGGCAAGGCTGATCTTCAGTCCCTCGACTTCGCCAAGCCATCCTTCGCGTTCGGCCTCGGCGATGCGGGCGTGAAGGTTGTCGCGGATCTCGACGAGCCGCATCCGCTGGTCAGGGTCGGGGCAGAGCATCGGACGTCTCACACAAGCTTCTCTGAACTATGGAGTGATCAGCTTTGCGTGCTGTTTGTCCAGGCTGACAACCTGCGATGAGTCAGATCGCGTTGATCGCCGTGGGCGCTCGTTCCACTCGGGTCAACGCTCTCAGCAACGCGGCTTGGCCGTGCCGCCGGGCTGCGAGCCGGGCCAATAGCACAAGCACCGGGTCGAAGGCGTCCTCCGGCAGCTGAGGGACGGCCAGCCCCACGCTGACGGCGAGATCGTCCGTGTGCACGGCGAGCTCCAACATCCGGGTGACCAGGAAGTCATCGAGACACAGCGCCCATCCCGTCTGCGGCATGAACACGGCCTGGTCGCCTGAACACTCCGCGAGCTTGGTCCGCTGCTCAACGAACGAGGTGCGGGCAAGCTTTGCCAACCACGATGCGCCCTGGGCCGCGATGCCTTCGCCCTTCGCCCGGATGCCGGCGTTGACCTCCCCGTCGAGCGGTGCATCGATCCAGGCAGCTCGGGCGTAATGTTCCAGCAGGGGAATCGGCGCCGCTTGGGGCGGGGACTCCTGCAGGGTGGAGTTGACACAGACTTGCAGGACAGGGCTGACACTTAAGATCTGATAGGCGAGGTGGCCGGCCAGGCCGCCGACCGTCATCTTGGCCAACACACTGGGCTGCTCCCACGCCGTGGCGACTTCCGGAGCCTCCAGCAGTGCTAATGCCTCTTCCGCGGCGCCCAGGTAGGCGTCCATAGCGCTCATCAAGCCCTCCGTGATCTGAAATCCCCGACATTATGGGCCCTGGGACGTGGCTGGGCAGCAGTTTCACGTTCGGCGGTGACTGTGACGGCCAGGGATGTCAGAGAAGGACGGTATGCCCAGGTCGACCTCGGTGCGGCGGGCGACGAGGTTGTCGCGGATCTCCTCCAACCGGCCGCGCTGGGCCGGGCCCGGCCGGAGGAGCGAGCAACGAACGCAAGCGTGTTCATGAACACAAGGCTTGAAATTGCGCGAGCGCAGGTGCCGATGGAGACCTTGTGCTTCTCGAAGTGCGCTAGGAATGCGTCCCATTACTCCTCGGTGGGGGTTCGATACTCATCGCTGGGCCGAGTGGCCCTGCGGCGGGCGATGAAGGCGCGATGTGCCTCGATGGTCTCGGCCGGGTAGATCGCCTTGTAGCCCATCGTCGTGTCAAGGCTCTTATGCCGCAGATCTCTTGGGCGATGTGCGGTGGCAAACCGTTCATGATGGCGTCGGTCACGAAGATCCTGCGGAAGTCGTGCGGGGAGAAGACGAGCGGTTCACCGTCGGCATCGGTCAGGCCCGTGGCGGCCAGCGCGTTGATCAGAAGCTTGCGCAGCGCGGTCGGGGTGAAAGCGCGGTGTTCGGTGCTGATATCGCGCTGGAACTGCAGCGGCATCGGCGGGTTCCAGAGCGCTCGTGGACGTCGTAGGAGGTCACCAGTGGGATCGCGCCACTACCTCCTCGCAGGCGGCGGATGATGCTGGAAAGGACGTCCGCCAGTTCCGGGCTGACCAGCAGGAGCCGTTCACTGTCGGTCTTGGACGGGGCGACCTGCAGCAGGGGCACGACTTCGCCGGTGCTGGGGAGCCGGTATTCGGTGATGCTGTGGTGGGTCAGTTCCAGGAGCTCCTCGTTGCGGATGCCGGTCAGGCGCAGGACCTCGATTGCGGCGAAGGCCGAGAAGGCTTCGGTCTCCTCGTAAGTCAGGTTCCGCCGCCGCCCGGTCGATGTCTCCTCGACCCAGGTCAGGTGCCCAGTGGCCTTGGGTGCGACGGCTCTGCGCAAGGTTCCGGCGGTGTCGGGGATCAGATCCCCGGGCCGGGTGTGCCCGGCAGCAGCCAGTAGTTCGGCTGCGGCGCGTCGCCTGCGGTCGACGGTGTCGGACAGCACCGGCAGGAGGGGAGGCCGTTCACGGGTGCGCTGGTCCATCCGGGCCTTGTGGTGTTTGCGGTCCTTGGCCTTGCTCATCTCCTCGTCGCTGATTGGGCAGGGCACCCACCCACGGCGCCCAGCGGGCTGCCTCTTCCGCAGCCCAGTGGGCGATGTCCAGATAGAAGGCGCGGACGCGGATGAGCTCGTCCTTGGCGTTCAGCCTGGGGCTGGCGACCTCGACGGCGGTGCCGTATGGACCGATCGTGGTGCGCTTCTTGGTGTCGATGTCTGTCTTCCGGGCTCGGGCCAGTGCTGGTGGCAGCCGCGGGGAGTCGATGCCTGGTGAGAGCGCTTGTCGGTGTACGAGCGCACGTGGCTCAGGTAAGTACGGATGGACGTGCTCAGTCGTCAGGCGACTCTGCTGTCCCGCTCGATGGTCATGGGGGCAGTTCTTCAGCCTGTGGCTGAAGCCGTTGGCGCAGATGCCGACGCCGTAGGAAGCGGGCCGAGCAGTGCGGCGGTGCACTCCTCGGCGAGGTCCTCGGCGTGGGCGGGGAGGGGATCGCCGGCCCGGAGGTGGCGGCGGACCAGTGAGAGGGGCAGGTCGACCACGGCGAGCGCGACTCGCTCGGTGGCCTGCTGACCTTCGGCGCCCAGGGCAGTGGCGAGGGAGGCGAGGGAGGCGCGCACACGCTGGTTGCCGCGGTCCGCCCGCTGGAGGTGTTCCTCGGGCCAGTCGGCGCGCCCGAAGTCCTCGGCGCCGTAGAGGAGGAGAGCGGCCTCCTCCGGGTGGGCGCGGCTCCAGGCGACGACATGCCGTGCCGCCGCACACCCCGACTGCCGCGCGTCGACGCCTGCTCCGAGGGCCTTGAAGTAGCCCTCCTGGAAGCTCTCTACCGTCCGCAGCCACACCTCGGCGAGCAGCGCGGCCCGTCCGGCGAACCGGTGGTACACCGAACCGCTCGGGGCGCCCACCTCCATGGCGACCGCGGACATCGTCACCGCGGCCGGGCCCCCTGCGGCAGCCAGTCGCACGGCGGCGTCGAGGAGCTGCTTCACATCGAAGCGGGGTGGTCTTGCCATGAACTAGAGAGTACTCTCCACAATATTAGAGATACGCCTCTAAAAAGAACCCGAGGAGGACGCATGGGCGTCTACAACGTGCACGAGCGCCTGCTGGCCGCGAAGCGAAGCGAGGTGGGAGCGCTGATAGACACCCTGGCGAGCAGTGACGACAAGCTATGGCCGCAGGGCAGCTGGCCGTCGATGGCGTTCGACCGCCCCCTGGCCGCCGGGGCGGCCGGCGGGCACGGTCCGGTCCGCTACACCGTCGCCGCACATGTCCCCTCGCAATGGGTGCGCTTCACCTTCAGCGGGCCGCGCGGCTTCCACGGATTCCACGAATACGCCGCCCTGGCCGTCGACGAGGAGCACACGCTACTGCGCCACACCCTCGCCATGGCCGCCCGCGGCCCGGCGCGCCTCACCTGGCCGCTCATCTTCCGCCCCCTCCATGACGCCTGCCTGGAGGACAGCCTGGACCTCGCCGAACTGGCCTGTTCGGGCACGGTGGCCCGCCCGGCTCACTGGAGCCGCTACGTACGGCTGCTGCGCGGCCTCATGCGCTGACCACCGGGCACGCGCGCTCACGTCCAGACCGTCCAGAACAGCCCGGCCAGCGTCCGCGACACCGCGTCCAGGCTGGTGTAGTCCAACGACGGCTGCCGTTCTCGCAGGTAGTCCACGATCAGGTCGCGGACTGGGCGACACCGGATCGGATGCGATCCACGAGTTCTTCGATGCTCAGCCGGCGGCGGCAAGCCCGAATGCCCGGATCGTGGCCGGGGCGTCCTCAGGGAAGACTCCCAAGGCCCGTAGACGAAGGTAGAGCCACTACCGCGACACCGGCCTCGACACGCTGCTCGCCTCGGCCCATGACCGCCGCAGCGTTCCACTCGACCGCTTCAAGTCTTTCCTCCAGGCCGAGTTCGCCTGTTCAACCGGGCCGGACTCCCGTTGCTCCGCAAGCGTGTCCTCCTCGTGGCTTCGTTCACTTCAGGCAATGACGTCAGCGCCGTGTCCACATGATGTCGGGAGGCTGCGGCGTGGTTCCGCGCGCTATGAGAGCGGGGATGGCTGCTCGTGGCCATCGGCGGCTGCGGCCAGGAGGCCGGCCAGGATCTGAAGGTGGGTGGCCGGACCACGGTAGGCGTACGTGGGTTTACCGAGACCCAGAAGGTCGTCCCTAGGCCGGTCGTCGTTGCACGGCATCGGCGATAACCGCTGTCACGAGCTTGTTGACGGCGGCCGTGGTCGGCGGTCCGGGGTCGCGGTCTGCGAACAGGAGATGCCCGCCACCGACCAGGGAGAGGGTGAGTGAGTCGATATCGGCGTCGGCCGCGATGCGGCCCAGGTCACGCTCGTCGGCCAGATAGACGGAGATCGCAGTCGTTGCCTGGGCGAGGATCGCGATACCGCCTCCTGGCCTGGCTTGCCGCAGCCGTGCGCGCAGCTCATCCCGGAAGGTGATGAGCGGGATGAGTGCCACCGGAATCGGTCCGAACAGGCTGGCCAGCGCGCTGGTGAGGTTGTCGGCCACCGTGCCAGTTCCGGCGGACTCACGCAGCACCCTCGCCTGCGTCTCAAGCTGTGCGGCCCGGTCGAGCACGAGGTCGGTGAGGAAGGCGTCGAAGTCGGCGAAGTGCCGATGCAAGACGCCTTTGGCACAGCCCGCCTCGTCGGTGACGGCCCGGCTGGTCAGCCCGTTCGGCCCGTCCCGCAGAAGCACGCGTTCAGCAGCGTCGAACAGTTGCTGCCGCGCGTCGCGGAGGTGCACCCCAGTTGGCACTCGCAGATCCTCTCGTGCGGTCAGCCCGATGGCATCCGTTGCCTAGTGGGCTTTCGCCCACTAAGGTGGGCGCATGCCCACCTTACCGCGAGAACAACCAGAACCATCCCCAGCAGAGCCGCATAAGGCCCGGCGGACGGCCGAGTCGTTCGGCGTGGATGCCCAACGCTACGACCAAGCCCGGCCCGCCTACCCCGATGCACTGGGGGCGCGGATCGTCGCAGGGAGCCCCGGGCCCGACGTGCTCGACATCGGCTGCGGCACCGGCATCGCAGCCCGTCAGTTCCAAGCCGCTGGGTGCACCGTGCTCGGCGTCGAGCCCGATGCGCGGATGGCCGATTTCGCACGAGCCCGTGGCCTGGAGGTCGAGGTGGCGGCCTTCGAAGCCTGGCAGCCCGCCGGCCGGACGTTCGACTCGGTCGTCGCCGCCCAGTCGTGGCACTGGGTGGATCCGGTCGTCGGCACCGTGAAGGCGGCACGTGTACTGCGTCCAGAGGGACGGCTGGCGATCTTCGGGCACGTGTACGAGCCGCCTGCCGAGGTGGCTGAACCGTTTGCCGCTGCCTTCCGGCGGGTGGCGCCCGACTCCCCGCTCAGCAGTCAACCTGCCCGACGCCCGCTCGACCTCTACCAGGCGGGATACGCGAAGTTCGCCGACAAGATCCGGGAGACCGAACAGTTCAACGACCCCGAACAGTGGCGATTCGACTGGCAGCAGTCCTACACGCGCGACCAATGGCTGGACCTGCTGCCCACCACCGGCGGCCTCACCCAACTCCGTCCCGATCAGCTGGCCGAAATACTGGACGCGGTCGGGGACGCCATCGACTCCATGGGCGGGCGCTTCACGATGAACTACACGACTCTGGCCGCGACCGCCGTGCGCGTCGACACCCCCTGAGTCCATCCGCCAAGTCGCAGCCGACTTAGGAATCCGCGCGGCCGTTCGATGCTCTGCCGGGCGCAGGCAGAGTGCGGCCAGCAGCGCGGGCGGCCATACCGGCGAGGGTTGTCGGCCGGGCGGGTGCCGGTGACGACGGGAATGCAGGCGGGACCGGGGTGCTTCATCGGCGCGGTGTGCGTAAGCAGGGCACCCTGGGTAGCAGTCATCCCCGCGTGATCCGGATGAGCAATTGTCAATAGCTGTGGCTCAGTTCACCCTTCTTCATCTCCGCTCGGGAGGCCGGCTTCCGGCTGCCTGCGTAGACGCCTGATCTCCGCGATGTGCCGGGGTACAGCTTCCCGGGCGGCGGCGTTGAACTGCACGTTCTCGTCCCAGCACTCGTCAGCGGTGTCGACGTGGCGGGGGCGCTGGATCAGAGTCGCGGCGACGGTCTCGCGATGGCCGAGCTTCCGGAGGGGCCGTGTGTCCGTCATGCCCCGCAGCGGGTCATCAGCACGTCGAGTGCCTCGTTGAGGTATGCGCGGAACTCCCCGCCCTCCAAGGGGCCTTACACCGTGTCCTACATGGTGTAAGCGCGCGCTGATCCTGATTCGGGGGGCGCAAGGGGCCGCCCCACCGCGCTGGTGCGGTGGGGCGGCTTCGGTCGGGGCTCCCCGGCAGGGATTAGACACTCATCACGCGGCATCTGCCAGACCTGCGCACCATGAGTCAGCACCCGTAGTCAAAGTGCGGGCTGTCGCCGATGTGCATCGTGGATCCCACGTAGTAGAAGGCGTGGGCATGCAGGCCCCGATAGCAGCGGATGATCTTCAGTCGAGCCGGTTGGCCTTGCACCGTGTACACGTAGGAGGAACTGCGGGCGGCGCAGGGATGCCCGTCGTCACGGGGAGCCTCGAGACCTGCGTCACTCCAGATCTCGATGTACATCCTGCAGTTGGAGGGCTGCGGGCCGGGGACGACGTTGAGATACACATCCGCAGTCACGGCGGAGGTGTTGCGGTCGCTGATGCACACGCCGACATCCCAGCCGTTGACCTTGATGTGCGGATCGCAGCCGCCGGTCGCGGCTGATGCGGAAGTGGCAGGGAGGAACACTGCCATGAACAACAGCAGCAGAGTTCCCGCGGTCGCGGCGATGGGGTGGCGCGTGAACCTCGGCCCACCGACTGCTCGTTGCCGTATCACTTCGTGTACCCGGTGCAGGCACCGTTGTCGCTGTTGACGTCGTTGGCGCATGCCTGCGCCGGCCCCGGCGCGTACACCATGTCCGTGTAGTGCTGGCCCCCCGCGGCGATCTCGACGGCCTCGCCCACCTGGAGATGCGGGCTCTGACGCTCCACGTTGACGGCCCACGTGCTCTCGTAAGCGGCAGTGAAGCGAGTCCAGTTGGTCTTGCAGTGGTTCGACCAGCGCAGTTCGATCTTCCCCCACGGCCTCGTGACGGTGAACCCCGCCACGGTGACCGCGTCCGCGTTGCAGCCCTGCTTGATCGGGTCCTGCCTGTCGCAGTTCTTCTGGCTCGGGCTGGTGTAACAGGGGCCGGTCGACGCGGGCTGGGCGGTTGCCGCGTGGGCACTCGTGGCGGGAAGAAGGAGCAGCCCCGCAGTGGCTACGGACGCGGCCAGAACGCGCAACGTCGTTGCGCGTATCCGGGAATGTGGCAGCACAGAACGCATGGTGAACCTCCGGGAGAGCAGCGGCCCGCTACGACTGCGCGGGATCCTGCCCCACAGGACAGCCACCCGTACGGTGTTCGGCAAGGGGAAAACAACAGAAGTTGTTCGCTTCTGTTCGGACACCGCTGAACAGGGAAAACACTGGCCGTCAGCAACTGTTCAACGGTCGTGCTGGGACCGGACGAAGGACGACCGACAACGGCGTCCGGGTGCTCTGATTCCTGCGGGCCAGCATCCGATACCTCACCCGGCTTTCGCCGCCCGGTCAGTTCTTGTGGGGGCGGACCCAGACAACAGCGTCGAAGGTCACCTGGTCCGGAGTGCCGACCGCATCGTGCTGTACGTCGGTCACGCGAAGCAGGGCGACCCTGTTGTCGCTGGTGATATCGCACAGCAACCGTCCGGGCCGGATGTCGTGGGCGGCAAGAGCGACCCCGTAATTCTGCTCAAGCGCGCACTCGCTGAAGGTGCCCGTGCTACCGGGAGGGAGGACGGCCATGTCGGCGTTGCGGAGTCCGGTCAGCGCGTGATCAGAGAAATCGAACTCGACGTCGGTGCTGGTGGGGCCGGGAGCGGCTTGCTCGGCCCAGTCCGGGGCAAGCGAGTCCAGGTCCACGGCACGACCCGGGATCATGATCAGCGGGCCGTGCCTCCGCTCGGGCTCAGGCGTTGGCGCGGTTGCGGTGGTCGGGCTCGCTGACGACACGGTAATCCGCGGTGAACCGTGGGAAGCGATGTGCGCGCGGGGACTGTGATCGCCGTTCGCGCCGACGAGCCCTGTTGCTGTGACGACCGAGGCAGCCGCAGCGCATACGATCAGCACGCCCATCCTTCTGCTGTATCGCCTTTCGGACTTGATCAGTCCGGAGGCGACGCCGCCGCTCGCAATGTTCTCCTGCGCGGTTGGCTTGTCCGGAAGGGTGTGGTCTCCGGCCATACCGCGGTCCGCGCTCAGCCCGGCCATCTCACCGCTGGGTTGCCGATTCAGTTCGGTGCGGACTTGCTCCCAACGCCGAGTCCACTCGGCCTGCGCTTCCAGGCCTCCCCCACACGCACGCACGAAGGCCAGCGTGGTCTCCAAAGTGGGAAGCCGCTTCCCGGCCGCGGCGGTGGACAACGTACTGGGCGCGCAGCCGACTCGACGTGCCATCGACCGGTAGTCCAATGCCCCTGATTTTTCTCGCAGTACCTGCAGGTCGTAGGCGAAACGCTCTAACGGTCCGGCGTCCGGGTCCGGCCGGTTCCGTGCACGTGCCATCGCGCACCCCAAGATCGTCCGAAAAGGCCCCCGATATCGGAGACAGTCAATCATCGATACGCCGAAGCACGGAGGCAAGGATGCCAGCACAACCGCCGACAAGGACGTAGATGACCGCAGCGAACAGCGCCTCATCAGGCGTTTCCTGCGTCGCCCGCCCTGCGGCCCAACCCTCGACTGCGGGATCAGCTGCTCCGCGATCTCCCACAGCCCGTCCGGAACAATCCCACTCCAGGTATCCCACCCCATGGCCAGACCAGCGAGCCCTCACGACAAAGGACACGGTGTTGGTCCGAGGGAACTTGAGCGCTCACCCGCACACGCCGTGAATGTGACCGTCACCCGATCGTGCTCCAACTGCGCATGCCACGCCAAGCCGCCCACCGGCCGCAGGGTCTGGTGCCTGCTGGGGTCAAGCCCACCGCACGGGCAGGGTCGAGACGGTGTAGACCAGCACCGCTTCGCGGTCGCTCACGCTCAGGGGCCGGTGGCCTTGAAGGTGGACGCCACGGCTGCCTCGTCCACCACGTGCGCGCAGGTCAACGACCTGCCAGGGCGCCGAGCCGTCCGGGGCGACGCCCGGGTACCTGGCCGAGGCCCTCTCTAGGCGCCTGGGCCGCCGGATCAACCATGAAGACCTGGGACTTGGTTCCCGGCCCGAGGGTGAAGATGAAAGCATCTGGCTGACGCTGGGCTTCGATCCGATCGAGAGAACCGCCCATCGAGCGCAGGTAGAAGGCGTAGGCCACCGACTCGAATGATGGTCTGCGTAATACCGGCCCGGGCTTTCGTCACTGGTGACACGCATCGCCAGCAGAGAGCGCCACCCCCTACCTGCTCACGCCGGTCTTTCCGCTGACTCCACCACGACGATCAGTCACTGACAGCCACATGCAAACCACCAACAGGACGGGGTAGGTGAGGTTCCCTGAAGCCGAACAGAGCGAGCGGCTGGGGCTACTGGCCGGTGCTGAGGTGTGTTGCCGGACGCGAGCGCCCGTGCGCCCTGCACGCCCTCTGCCCGACTGCCCCTCGCACGCCGCACGGTCAACCGCATGGGGGACAACTGGGAACAGCAATGCGCGGGACGCGGCGACGACAGCGGCTGTCCGCACGGAGCCGTACTGACCATCAACGCGGGCATCCTGGAGCACCGGTGCGACGAGTGCCGGCACTACTGGGAGCTGGACGAGACGGAACCGGGACGCCGGGCGGCCGAGGATGACGAGCTGACCCGGCCGCTGGGGGATCCGAGGGAGGCGGGACCGGGAACAGCGCCGTAGGCGGCTCCCCCGTCGGCCAGGTCGATGCCCCAGGCCACCTCTTCGCCCAGGGACAGGACGTCGGCGATGAGTTCGAGAAGCTCGGGCTCGTCGTTGGCGACGCGTTGCGACAGCAGCCGACGGCCGCTTTCGTCGATCGCGGCGCAGTGGTGATGGGTCTTACCTGCGTCGATGCCGGCCCAGATCGCGGCCCTGTGGTGCCTCCGTGCGGTGTGCTGCTGGTGCCTCCCGACGGACGACCTCGCTGTCGATTCCCTACGAATCGATCATTCGCAATTCGCAATTGGCAGCCGAGTCGTCGTGGGGTGCCGAGCGACCAATCGTTGTAAGCCACTGATGGCAAAAGTTGGTTAGCCACACCCGGCACCCCTGGGGGGCCAACCATACGAAGGTATCGCCCAGTCCCGAAGAAGAACGTGGGGAAGTCAGTCGGGGGCAGCGCCTCCGACCTGGGCCGACTGGATTGGCCGTCAGACAGTGCCTCTCGGTAAGTGCACGGTGAGGCAGCCCGGTGATCGTCTGACGCCAGTTACGAGGTAGTGACAATCGGGGGCCAACTACTGGGCAAGCCAACCACTCTTCTCCGATGGAAGTGCGTCAATCAAGCAGCTATGAAGCCTAGTTGACGCAAAGGGGACGGAGATATCCAAGGAGATCCGAGTATGAAGCTTGGCATGAAGCGGCTCGCGATGGTCACCGCGCTGGGTGTGACCTCGGCAGCACTGGCGGCATCCCCGGCGTTCGCGAAGGGCGACATCTCGATTCAGGCCACCCCACACACCGCGCATGCCGGCCACGTGGTGAAGGTACGCGGCTACGGAGATGACGACGCCCAGCAATACACCATCCTCGTCATACAGGAGCGGTCCGGCAAACCCGGCCACTGGGGCCACTGGCACGCCGTCACGCGGAGCTTCTCCGGTGATGCGCGCGCAAACGTCAAGGCCACGCACACAGGCGAGCTGCAGTTCCGTTCAGTGCTGTATTCGACCGACAAGCACCACCAGCACGCGAAGACGGACCGCACCTCCACGCCGGTGACCGTCCACGTCGTCCGCTAACCGCCGCAAGAGCACCGCACGCCGATCGACCGCCTTCACCGCAACGGCGCGGCCGTTCCGGTGAAGGCGGCACCGCTCCCCGCCCGCGCCGTCCTCACTGGCTCGATGCAGAGCATCCGCGTACGACACCTCGACCTACTTGCCCAGCACCTTCCACCCCAGCCAGTACAGCCATGCCCCACCCTCAGAGCGCTCACCCCGCACGACGTAACGGCTGAGTTCGCTGTCAAACGTCCGATGGGATGACAGGGGACAATCACTTTGCCAGGCGCCCCGCGGTCGGCGTTTTAAATGTTCACGAGAATCGACAGCGCCTGGGCCAGGCACGGGCCGGCGCTTGGGGAAGCTCGGTGAGGTCGGCAGCAGCAGGTGACCTGGCGTCCGAACATCCCGATCATTGAGAGCGACCTGGTGGGCGGCAGGACCGCCGGCCGCGTCGTAGCCACCAAGCCACGGCCCCGGTGATCAGCAGCGCGGCGGCGGTGACCGACCAGTTGCTGAGCCAGGCGGCGACCGCGCCCGAGGCCGCGGCGATGATCAGGGCGGGTCCCGCGCAGCAGACGATGGCTGCCGTGGCGGCCGCGAGCAGGGCCGCTGTTCCTCTGCGGGTGGCCGGGTCGTGGCGTTGGGGTGGGTTCATGGCGGTCCGGCCCACGGTGCGGGTGCGGCCAGCAGGGGGCCAAAGATGTCTGCGCCCAAGCGCTCGGCCTCGGCTTGGTCCAGGACGGCGCCGCTGATGCCGGCGTGCTGTCCGGTCCACTGCTCCGCGGTGCCGCGCGCGGTGAAAAAGCGCAGGTAGCCACAGCAGACTGTGGCGGCCGGGCCGTCACCGGGGCGGGTGCCGCAGTAGACCACCGAGGTGGCTGGCTGCCAGGTGGCCCTTCCGCCTGTGAACTCCACGCGGACAGGGTCGCCGGTGACTGGGTCGTTGGAGGTGATGATGGCGTCGGTGCCCAGCATGGCGGGGATGCCGAGCGCGTCGATCGCGCACATCGACCACACCGTCGCGCCGCCGGCGATCTGCACGGCGTGCTCGGTGGGGGTAGCGGAGAACGGGTACGCGGCCTGGATGCGACCGGTGCCGTCCAGGGTGAGGAAGTCCTCGGCGGCCAGCTGGGCGAGCACCTGGGCGGCGCGGACGCCGAAGGGCTCGGCCGCCGACTCCAACTCGGCGGCCGCGGGCGGGGCGCCGGTGGTGGCGAAGGAACGCAGGACGGCCTGCTGCACCGCCCGCAGGCCCCGTTCGACCGGCGCGAGACGACCCCGCCCGGCCCGGCCGACAGCCTGGTCCGCCCCCGTGGTGGCCGTGGTGCCGAGGACCTGCCGCAGCGCCTCGACGGACGGCGCCCCGTCGACCCGGCCGTCCGCTCCCCGGTAGAGCCGGCAGGACAGGCCGGCCGCGGTGCCCGGAGCGGCGAACGGATCGCGCCCGTCGACGAGCAGCGTCGGCGAGCCGTGCATGCCCCTGCGCTCGGCCTCGGCCTGGCCGTCGACCACGTGCCCGGTCAGCTCCACGTCCGCACGGCCGGCGAGGGCGAGCGCCAGCCGCTCCTTGAGTACCGGGCCGTTCGGGCAGTCCGGGACGGTCAGCATCTCCACACGCATCGGCGGCACCTCCAGGTCACGCGGCCCACGCTAGACCTTCCATTACGCTGGAAGGTCAAGGGCTACCGTGGAGGTATGCGCATCGGAGCCCTCGCCGCCGCCACCGGCACCACCACCAAGACCCTTCGTTACTACGAGCAGGCCGGGCTGCTGGCGGACCCGCCCCGCACCTCGGGCGGCTACCGCGACTACCCGGCCCATGCGCGGGCCCGGGTCGGCTTCATCCGCTCCGCCCAGGCGGCCGGCCTCAGCCTCGCCGAGATCCGTGACGTCCTGGCCATCCGCGACGGCGGTCACCCGCCCTGCGGCCACGTCACCGAGCTCCTCGGCCGGCACCTCGCCGACGTGGAGCACCGGATCGCCGAACTGGAGGCGACCCGCGCCACGCTGCGCGAGCTGACCCGCACCGCCTCCACAACCGACCCTGCTACCTGCACCGAGGGCGACATCTGCCGCATCCTCACCGCCGGCTGAGCCGGCACGAGCGGCCCCTGGGGACCATCGCCCAGCCGGCTGCGGTCAGACTCCAACAGCTCGGACTACACCTGCAGCCGCCTGAGCAGAACCGCTGTGCGCCAGTGCTCTCAGAACCCGTGAATATGTCGAACCCCGGCCCGCCCCCGGCTCCCCCCAACTCATGGACAAGCGCTGCCGGCTCTCGTGAACAGTGCCACCCGGCCTGTTCTGAGACGTCGGTGTGCTGCTCACTGCCGTACGAGGGCCTCGCCCCCGCCTGCCTCACAGCCATTACCCGTTGCTCTGGCCGGGGTTGGGACAGGAACAAGGGCATGGGGGGAGCCTTCCGGTCGAGCCGCCATTGAAGGCGAAGTACGCCCCACCGACCAGGGTGGAGGGAGGCCACTTGGCGGCGCTGGCCGCGCTCATGCTCGGTGTCGCCAGGTGGTGCGGGGGGTCTCTGCGCCATCACCGCGGCGGGCAACTCGGCCGCGAGTTCCTTGTCCGTGACAGCGCTCCGCGCGGAGTTGACGACGATCCGCATGCCGTCGGCGGCCAGCCGTCGGGCGACGGCCGCACGGATTCCGGACGACGATCCGCTGGCGAGTGCCAGGCGACTGTCGCTCATCGAAGAATCGTGATGCGGGGCCCCGGACCTCGGCGGCCGGTTCGCGCCGTTTCAGGGTGTTCGCCGGACGTGCCCCCGGGGCCGCGGTTAGCGTGTGGCGCGCCATCCGCGAAGGTGCGGGCGGTGCCTCACGACGTCATGAGGGGGTTTCTCCATGGAGTTACTGCGCAGATCGCGGGCGCGGCTGGTCATCGCGCTGCTGATGGCAGCCGGGCTGGTGCTGGCCGGTTCGGGAGCGGCGAGCGCTACGGCGCGTGCCGAGATTCCGGCGCCCGACGGGAGCGGGATCTCGGCCACTGTGCTGTTCCACGGCCAGGTCGTCCCGCAGCCGTACCACCCGGATCCCGACGCCGCCTTCGGCGACCGCAAGTGTCGGCAGATCTACCACGACTACGACCCGACGCCCGGCTGCGGAGGGTTCAAGCTCGACTTCACCCTGCATAACGTCCGCAGCCGACCCGGCTACCAGGCGGGTCTCTACAGCACCGACTACTACTTCAACTCCTACGCCGACACCGCCCGCACCTTCGGCTGCCTGCGCCCCGACGGCACCTTCGACCACCGCACCGCCTTCGTCGTCCGTAGCGAGCATGAGCAACTGATGCGGACCTACTACTTCACCGAGGCCAACTGGGTGATATCTGACTTGCGTTCGAACCCGACTCAGGACTCGGGGCCGCAGTTCTACGTGAACTTCCCCGCGGTGCAGGTCAACTGCCCCGACGGGATGACCCCCACCCAGTTCGGGCTGAAGGTCACCAACGTCAGCCTCACCATCGCCGACGACAACGTCTTCGGCCACACCACCTGGACCACCCCCGGCCCGTTCTACGCGTAGCCCGCGAGACGGTCGGCCCATGGTGCCAGCGACGGCGTAATTCGCCGTCGTCGGCACCACTTCACCATCCTCCCGAACGCGCTGCTGCGGGACGACCGGCCGACGTAACTGGCGCCGGGCCTGCTGGCCGAGCCGCTGAGCCGGACGTCCGGCTGGGAGACGCACGCTGACGCGCTATCGGACCCGCGCCCGCCGCCACAGCGGCAATGTATTCGGCGAAGGACGTCGCGGTATCTGCGCAGCGCTCGCGGAAGTGGAACCAACGGGCAACACGATCCGGCGGAAAGAAGAGGCGGAGCGGGGCCGCTTCGTCACGGTTGGTGTACGACGTCCCGCAGGGCTGGGGTACCGCTGGCGGTACCCCAGCGGGCGGTACGCCAGCCAGCGTGACGTCGGCGGGCAGTACCTCTTCAGGAAGAAGTGATGACCTGACTCGGTCACCTCGGCGGACCGACGGTAGTGTTGCTCCAACCAGCACGGACGTCGTCGTTGTCCGTCGTCATTGGTCGATATTGGCCTCCCTGGGACGGCCCACAGACGGCCCCGCTCCAATAGCCGCGGGCGTCGCCACTGGGTGAGGCCCTCAAGCTGGCAGGACGGAGCCGGCCGCAAGCAGGCCTTCTCACACTATCGGCTCCGTCACCCTCCACCCCCGCACGGGCATCGCCGCGGCCGGCAGGGGCACGCCGGGCTCCCCCGGCGACTTCAAGTCGCAGACCCGGCCGAAGGCAGCAGTACATACATCACCGTCCGCACCGTCACCGGCCAGCACAACCCGAACGGTGCCGCCCAGACCTACACGGGGGATCGAAGTGGCGACCTCGCGTAGTCAACCATCGTGTATTCCCCGGCGAGTTTGGACCTTTGATCACTGTGGGTAATTGCCGATCGAGTCCGGCGAAGGTACTACCCGCACCTCTCGCTGTTCCGTGCCGACCGGTGCCCCAATTCACCCGCCGCGAAATGGGACCGACAGACTGCCCGCACGGCCCGTGGACACCGACCCTGGCCTCGCTCACATTCGGCAGCAGCTGAGTGTCACGCTGGCGGCCGGGTGAGTTTGACGGCTACGGCGTCGAGGACCCAGTCCAGGCCGGTCTCGAAGGACGCCTCGGCGTCCACGTCCGTGGCGTCGTACACCGCCTTGGCCAGCGCCGGGAAGCGGCCCGTGGCCAACATTCTCGTCACATGCGGGCCGGAGGCACGCTGCCAGTCGCGCTTGGACAGGCCCGTGGCGCGCTCGGCCCGCAGGTTCGCGATCTCGCGCCTGATCGCACCGGTGAAGTAGGCGCTGACAGTCTCCACGGCGCGCATGACGGTGTCGATGTCGGCGAGGCCGTCGACTGCGGCCAGCGTGGCCTCGGTCACGGCGAGGCCGTTCGGACCCAGGGCCGGGCGGCCGCCGAGCAGGTCGGCCAGCCATTCGTGACGGAGAGCCGCCTGTCTGGTCCGGTGCGCGAGGTTACGCAGCGCCTCCCGCCAGTCACCGGGCTGCTCCTCGGGGAGAATCTCGGCCTGGACCTCGTCCACCATGAGGTCGAACAGCTCCTCCTTGGTGGAGATGTATCCGTACAGCCGCATCGGGCCGGCGTTCAGCCTGCCGGCGACCTTACGCAACGACACCGCCTCCAGCCCGCCCTCGTCGGCCAGCGCGATGGCGGCAGCGACGATCCGCTCCCGGTCAAGCGGCACAGGGCGAGTCGGCGGCTCCGGCCGGTCCCACACAGTCATGGTGACATCGTACTGTTGCGATGCATTGCACTGAGAAAATACAGTGTATCGACATGAGACATCGCATCGCCGTGGTCGGCAGTGGCCCTGCCGGCCTTACTTTCGCCCGTGTCCTGCACCGCCATGATTACCCCGTCGCCGTCCTCGAACGCGACCCCGCCCCCGACGCCCGTCCCCCGGGCGGCACGCTGGACCTGCACGAAGGGCTGGGCCAGCTCGCGCTGGACAAGGCGGGGCTGCTGGCGGAATTCCAGGCGCTGTCCCGTCCCGAGGCACAGGCCATGCGCATCCTGGACACGGACGGAACCGTCCTGCGCGACTGGCGACCCCGCCCCGGTGACCGGGCCAACCCCGAGATCGACCGCGGACAACTCCGTGACCTGCTGCTCGGCCCTCTCGACGTCCAGTGGGGGCGGGCCGTGACGCAGGTGGTGCCGAGGACCCGGGACAGCGTACTGGTCCATTTCGCGGACGGGCGACAGGAGACGTTCGACCTCGTAGTCGGCGCGGACGGCGCCTGGTCCCGGATCCGCCCGGCAGTCTCGTCGATGACGCCGCACTACACCGGCGTCACCTCGGTCGAGACCTCTCTGGACGACGTCGACACCCGCCACCCCGACCTCGCCCGGTTGATCGGCGACGGTTCCGTGGCTGTGTACGGCGTGAACCGCTCCCTCGTCGCCCAGCGCAACAGCGGCGGCCACGTCAAGGTGTACGCCAAGTTCCGCGCGCCGCTGGAGTGGCACACGAACCTGGACCTGGCCGACGTCGAGGCCGTGCGATCGAGTCTGCTGGCTCTGTTCGACGGCTGGGCCGCCCCCGTCCTCGACCTCCTCCGCCACGGCACCTCTTTCGTCCACCGCCCCTTCTACGTCCTGCCCGTGTCCTACACCTGGACCCACGTCCCCGGGGTGACGCTATTGGGCGACGCCGCCCACCTGATGCCCCCATTGGGGGTGGGCGCGAACCTCGCGATGCTGGAAGGCGCCGAACTCGCCGAGTCCATCGCCGCCGGCCCTGGAGATCTGGACGAGGCCGTCCGCGCCTTCGAGGAACAGATGTGGGCACGGGCCGGCAGGTGGGCGAAGATCACGACGGCCGGTCTGGAACGCCTCGTGAGCCCGGACCCCGCCGAAGCCCTCGCCCACTTCGACCAAGTCCAGCCATCCTGACTGCCAAGCTCGAGAGCACCAGCGCCAGCACCAACAGCTCCCCACGGCTTCACGGGACAGTACGGCAGCGCCACGGTCCCTTCCAGCAAAGCCACCGTTAGACGAACGCACGGACGCCTGCACCGAACGCAGCCCTCAACCCGCTAACGCCAAAATCCGATCCGATCCTCCTCGCGGGCCCAATTGAGAGTCGTGTATTCCCCAGCCGCCGAGGGGCTGCGGTCACCGTGAGTGGTCTCCGGGGTGTAGTGCCGCCAGGTTCCTCCGGCCTCGGCGGCGAGTCGGGCGGTGGTGTTGTCGTGTTGGCCGAGCATGCGGGCGACCACGGGGGCGGGGGCCTGGAATACGAGGTGGCGGATCGCCGACGCGCGTCCTCACTGGATAGGGAAGCCCAGGTCGCGGAGGCGAATTTCGAAGGTGTCCGAGGTCATGGGTTGTCCGGCCCGTCGGCCTGGGAAGAGCCATCGGGTGCCCGGATTGGTTGCGGTCATGGTGTTCGGCTGCTGGCCCAGGTAGTCCAGCAGCATGCCGGCGAAGGGCTCAGGGACGGGCGACGGTGGGTGGCCGAGCCGGATCTGGACCTCGCCGTCCTCACGGAGAACATCGTGGACGGTGAGCCGCGCGATCCGGGTGAGCGGCCGCGCGTAGAGGAGGAAGGACGAGCGCGGCGGCCACGCGGTCCTGGAGAGGGATGTCCTCGCGGTTGACTGCCTGCCGTAGCAGGATGAGCCGTTGGTGCTGAGCGAGCGGGGTTGGGTTACTGGTGGAGCGGTGCGGAATGGTGACCGTGGGCATGTGGTTGCACCGCATCGCCCATCGCAGGAAGGCATGGGTGAGGCGTCGGGCGGTGTAGCCGCCTGCGTGCCAGTCGTCGACATCGGCCTGCGTGCAGTCGGCGAGGGTTCGTTCGCGCTCGGCGAGGTGAGAGAGGAAGGCGATCGCGAGGAGGATCTCGTTGCGGGCCTGGTGGATCTGCTTGCTGGTGAGCGGGCAGTGGTCGGTCAGGGTGTGCGGGCGGCGCTGAACGTGCCAGGTGGCGAATAGTTCCAGCAGGCGCCGGTGCCCGGGGTAGTCGATGGCGGACAGGTTCTCGGCGAGCCACCGCTGGAACAGCAGCAGCTGCCGGTCGGCCGGGGGCAGGACGCCACTCCGCATGAGCAGGTCGCGCAGACAGGCGACCCACCGCCAAGGGATGAGCTGGCTCAAGCTCTCGTGGATCAGCGGGACTTCGCCGCGGGCGAGGGCGCAGGTTGCAGTGGGCGTGGGAATGACTCGTCCAGGTCAGTCCGCCCCTGGGGCGGCGCATCTGTCGCAGGGCATCGAACAGCGGGAGCGACATGCGGTTGCCCGCAAGCCGGGCGCCGCTGTCGATGCCGCAAGGAGCCTTCAAGCACTCAACCTGAGCTCCGCCGACTGAATGCCCAGACACTGATCGGCCGCCCATGTTGGCCTCCGGGGAAGAGCCAGGGTGGGTTCATCCAGCCGAGGACGGCGTGGCGGCGGCGAACCGCGACCTTCAGTCGGGCCAGTTGCGACGGGAGCGGGAAGCTCGAGCGCCGAGGTGGATGCCGACGGCTCCGTCGGTCTCCTCGATGTGGCCCGACGGCGATCCGGGAGACCGCCGTCAGGCCTGGAAGCCGGCAAACCGGGTAAGGATCCCTACCCCCAGCCGAGTTGCGCGCCATGCGAGACTGAGGACACACGCTGGTGATGCGTCGACGTCCCTCTGGTGTGCGAGCCAGTGTCGCGCAATCCCTCTGCTGTCACCTGACGAAGACCCTCCTGCCTCGGTTCGCCTGTGAACCGTCCGGGACGCGAGGCTGACGCGACTGCAGCAGGTCGCGGCAGCTACCTCGCTCATCTGGCGTCAAGCGCCTGACCGGCACAGCTCAGTACGGTGCGACAGCGGCAGGAAGCGCACAAGATGCCCGAGCAGGACAAGCAGGTCACCTGGGCAGAGTTGTTCTTCGCCCTGGTGTTCGTCGTCGCGGTCGCTCAGGTGGCCAGCCTCCTGCATGCCGACCACCGCCGGCCTGGGGGCGGGCGGGCCGCGGTGGTGCTCATCCCGATCATCCGGACATGGGGCGGCACCACGATGCACGCCAACACGCATGACCTGGAGCGGACCTTCGAACGTCTGGGCGCGTTCGCGTTCGGGCTGTGCGGCCTGTTCATGGCGCTGGCCCTACCGTAGGCATACGGCTCTCGCGGGCTGCTGTTCGGCGCCAGCTACCGGGCGGCACGCCTGGCGCTGCTCTTCCTTGCACAGCGCAGCTACCGCGCCGTCGTGTTCAACCCCTACACCGCCGGCGCCCTCATCACCGGACGCCTGCTTCTGGCCGGCCGGCTGGTCCACGGCGCCGCGCGGGTCGCGTGTGTTCCGGGCTCCACCGTAGGTCCAGGTGGTCCTGGATGAAGGCGCGCAGCTGCGGGCTCTGGCCGATCCACCCGGCCTTGGGGCGAGCCGGGACGGCGTACGGACCATAGGCCCAGCGGGATGCATCTGCGCGCATCGGCAGGCCGTTGCGGCAAATCTCTCGGCAGATCGCAGAGGGGCTGCGTCACAGCTCAACGGCAATCTGCCGGATCGTGGCCTTCTCCCCCAGCGGTCGGCGATGTTCGGTCCGGTCGTCTTGGCGCAGGTAACCGGGACGAACCCAACGGGGACGCCGGCCGCTGAGCTGGGCGGCGCCCCCTTGGTCCTTCGAGTTGCGACGATTCCGCCATCGCTTGCCAGTGCGGTAGTTGATCCCGACGCGTCTACACGCTTCCCGGCTGCTCAGGCCCTGATTGCCCCGGTCTTCCCGGATCCCGAAGTCCACCCCACCCCTTGAGCTGGGATGTCGCAACGGCTCCTAGAACCTGAGGGGGTGCCAGGGGCGCGCAGCCCGTGTGACGAAACCCAGACATCGTGGGTGGTGAAGTCAGCGGAGGGTGACCGTGAACACGGGGGACACCGCACCACCGCCTACCACGCGGAATTGCTTCTTGCCCTTGACGCCCAGATCATCCCGCATTGTGTATGACGTTGCGTATGAGCCGTCCTGGGCGACGGCGGCAGCGGCGGGCAAGCTGACCCACTTGGCACCCTGCTTGTTCTGGAGCATCACCTTGGTGGCGGGCTTGAGGCCGGTCGACGTGCCAGTGATCCTGAACGCCTCCCTTGCCTGGACGCTGCTGACGCTGGCCTTGGCGGTCAGTGTCGCCCTTTGCTCTACGGCACTGGCCGTCTGCGTGGTCGTCAGGGGGGCTCCCACTGCGGCGGTGGCACCCCCCGTCAGGAGAATGACGCCGAGAGCGCTTGCAGCGGCAAGACGGAACGCGTGGTTCATCGTGATTTCCTATCCATTGCTTGGCGTTGAGGCTTTCCTCGATGACAACAACGCCGGGCACGGCCAGTCAGTAGCTGCGCCGTACGAATGGTTCCCACACAATGCCGTCGACGGGGCGAACGCTGCCTATTGCTGGATTCCTCAAACGGTGTACACAAATCGGCGCCGTAGGAAGCGGGGGGGGAGGGTGTGGGTCTTGCGCAGCCGCCAGTGTGCCGAGGGTCCACTCCGGTGGTCCGGACTCATCCGCCGCGGCCGACTCGCCGTCCACCTGCACCGTCAGCCGGCACGATGGCAGCTGTTTCACCAGGCCGATGGCTCTGGAGTGTCCCGCTTTGGTGATCCGAAGCTTACGGCCCTGCCCGCCCAGAGCCTCCGAGCCGTCCAGGCCCGAATCGGTTGAAGCGGTGCAACCAGTGGCGGACCGCCCTGGGGCTGCACCTCAACTCATCCGCGATGACGGGCACTCGCTGTCCGGACCCGCTCAGCTAGACAACGGCAAAAGCGCAGCTTCCGTCGGGGACGTTCGACCTCGGACCGCGTTACCGGAGTCAGGGTTCTTCCGTCGGCAGCAGGACGACCAGCCGGGCGCCGGGCTGGTTGTCCTCGATCAGAGTGCGGCCGTGGTGGGCGGTGACGACTTCGCGGACAATGGCCAGGCCGAGGCCGCTGCCGCCAGTGTCCCGGGAGCGCGCGTCGTCCAGGCGGGTGAAGCGCTCGAAGACCCGTGCTCGGTCGGCCTCCGGGATGCCGGAGCCGTCGTCGGCGACGGACAGGCGAGCAGTGCCGCCCTCACTGTGCAGGCTGACCGTCACCAGGCTGCCTGCATACCGCACGGCGTTGTCGAGAAGGTTGCATACGACACGAGCGAGGGCGTCCGCGTCGCCTCGCACCCGTACGGCGCCGACGGCGTGCTGGTCGATCGGGAACCGGGTACGGCGGCGGGCCTCGCGCACCTCGGTGAAGACGATCTCATCAAGGTCGACGGGGCGCATCCGGATCCGGGGCCGGTCATCGAGTCGCGCCAGCTGGAGGAGGTCGTCGACGAGCCGGGTGAGCCGTTCGCAGTCCCGCAGAAGGGACTCGGCGAGGCGCTGTGCCTCCGGCTTGCAGGCGTGTCGGGCGGCCACGTCGACACGGGTGCGCAGGGCACTGAGGGGACTGCGCAGTTCGTGAGCGGCGTCCGCGACGAACCGCCGCTGCCGCCGGGTCGCCGTGTCCAGGCGTTCCAGCAGGTCGTTCAGTGTCCGCGCGAGCCGGGCGAGGGCGTCCGCGGTTGGCGGCACATCGAGCCTTCGGCCGAGGTCGGAGGCGGTGATCTGGGCGGTCTGGGCCCGCATGGCCTCCACGGGGCGCAGCGCCCGCCCGGTGAGCAGCCACACCACGGCCGTGAGCAGGGCGATGACCGCCGGTGTTGCGGCGGCCAGGCCGGCGGTGAGCCGGGTCAGTCCCTGGTCGACGCCCTCGGTGGGGACGGCCACGTACACCGTCAGCGGGTTGCCGCCCGCACCGGCGGGGACGCCGACAGCCCGCCATACACCGTTCTCGCCCACGGGGATGTCGCGAACGGTGTGCGCTCTAGGGTTACCGGACCGGCTAGCAGGAAAGAAGAACGCCCGTGGCCTGCCGCGCAGGTTCCCCGAACTCGCGACGACGTCGCCGCTGTGGTCGATGATCTGTATGGCGGCCTCTCCATGGCTGGCGGCCGGTATGTTCTTGCTGATCGGCGGGCTGTCGGCGTCTGCTGCCACGACCTCGGCTCGCTGGAGGGCGGTGGTGTCCAGATCATGGATCAGGCTGCCGTGCAACCAGACGACGAGGAGGACCGCGGCTCCGGCCAGGCCGACGGTGATGACCAGGGCCGCAGCGGCGGTCAACCGCAGCCGCAGCGACCTGCGCGCCCACCAGAACCGGGCTCCGGTGGACATTTTCACCCCGTACCGCTGCGCAGCCGGTAACCGGCACCGCGGACCGTCTCGATGGAGTGCCGGCCGAAGGGAGCGTCGATCTTGCGTCGCAGATACCCGACGTACACCTCAACGATGTTGAGATCGCCGTCGAAGTGCTCGTCCCACACATGGGTGACGATGTCCGTCTTGCTGACCACCTCGTCGGCGTGTCTGACCAGGTACTCCAGCAGGGCGAACTCCCGGGCGGTCAACCCGATGTCCTGCCCGCCACGGCGACAGCGGTGGCCGGCGGGGTCCACACTGAGGTCGTCGGCCCGGAGCACCGCAGGACGGGCGGGCGCCCCGCGGCGCAGCAGCGCCCTGAGGTGGGCCACGAGGACGACGTAGGAGAAGGGCTTGCGCAGGTAGTCGTCGGCGCCGAGGTCGAGTGCCTCCGCCTCGTCGTACTCGCCATCCTTCGCGGTGAGCATGAGCACCGGTGTCCAGACCCGGGCACGCCGCAGCCACTTCAGAATCTCGTAGCCGGACAGGCCGGGAAGCATGATGTCGAGCACGATGACGTCATACGACTCGTGCAACGCGCGCCACAGGCCTTCGGTCCCGTCGTGGGCTACGTCGGCGGCGAAGCCCTCCGCCGCGAGCCCGTCAGCGATCGCCGCGGCGAGTCCGCGTTCATCCTCGATGATCAGCGTCCGCATGACTTCCTCGGATCCACCATAGCTGTCTCCGGTGACGGCCGTTGGCTGAGAGGGCTGAGAAACGGGGCGTCGCGCGGTCTGCTCTCAGCACCCGGATCGCAGGGTGGAGTCATCAAGCCGGCACGAGGGAGGGAGGAGCACGATGATGAGCGGTCTGAGGCGGGAACGCCGGAACCGGGTGAGACCGAAGAGCGGCGCTACGAGCGCCTGCGAGCCGAGGGGCAAGTGGCGGACGCAGGAGACGGACGACGAGGAGCGGGAGCGTCAGGTGCGCACCTCGTTCGTCGCCGAACAGCCTTTCGGGTGGTGGTATTAAGGAGAACTTCGAGATCCTGCGGGGCTGACGGCACGGGTCACCGGTGCCGTCGGTTGTGCATGAGGCGATCGCCGCCGCTCGGGTCGCGTCGACGGTGAGATCGGTGATGTCCAGTCTGGGGCCGCCGCACACTGTGTGGCGTCCGTATCGACGTAGCTGGCAGACAGTCCCGGGGCTAGCCCGGTGCCTTCGCCGTTGGGCCAGGCTTCCTTGCGCACCCAGACCCCGACGGAGGCCGGGGCCCGCTCGTCCTCGGGCGGCCGGTCGAGTTCCACCTGCTCCTCGGGGTGCAGCGCGGTGAAGAGGAGTGCGGCGACGCCGGGAGGCGGGACGCGTTCGATGCCGACGCCGACGGGCGAGTCGACGATCACGATCAGGCGGAGGTCCTCGCTGTAGGCAAGGGGTAGTGGGGTGTGCCGTCCACGAGCGCGGGTCGGCCGTGCGGGCCGCCGCACATCCGGGCACGACTGCCGGTTGAGCGCCACCTGACGCGGAGGGACACCGGCCAGAGTCGAGAGCAGCAGCCGGAAGGCGGTGTGCGCGGGGACCTACCGGATTCGGTCCCGTGGCTGGGTGAAGGGGGCGTACGCCGTCTTTCCGGGCCGTCCAGCAGGCACGGGTCCGGCTGCCGGTCCCCGGGTGCGGGACGTGGGAGTCACAGGCGGGGCTCGGGGGCTGCCAGCGGCTCGCCTTCGACGCATCGATTCCACCAGGTCACGCGAGATCCAGGCGGTGATGCGCAGGCTGGCCGTGGTTGATGAAGCTCCTATAGACCGTCAAGCACCCTGAATGAGCGG
>NZ_MQUS01000026.1 GCF_001953885.1 Streptomyces sp. IMTB 2501
CCAAGGCCGTCCTCACCCTGGAGAGTCACCGCTGAAGAAGCTCAATGAGGATCGGGGCTGTTGATGTGAATGCTGCGGTGGCGTTTGAAGTCGTTTGCGCATGGGGGAAGTTCCGCGCTCTGACGGTGTGAGAGCGGCAGGAAGAGCACTGGCCGAATCGTCCATGTGATGCGGGTTCCGGCGTGGGTCACTGACACCGTGCATGGCTCGGCGCGTAGAAGGGCTCGCCTGGTCTTGATGCCGTCGCCGTACAGCCAAGCCCATGCTTGGGCGGAGGCGTCGGAGTCCAGCGCCGGTGAGATGGTGCGGAGAGTGACCGCGACCCATCTGTCCGCCTGAGGTGCCGAGTACGCGTCGAAAGCTGCCCGGAGTGCCGGCGGCTGGCCACTGCCGAGGTCCTCAGTCCAGCACTCGCACCAGTAGCCGCGCACGGGTCCCGTCACGATGCCGCTCCTCTGGGGGAGGCCACGAGCGCGTAGCGCGTGTTCTTGTCGTACAAGGTGAGTTGGTAGGCCGTTCCTGTGGCCAGATACGCGAGGGCTCGTTCGTGCTCCGGCTCATTGGTGAGCCAGTGGCGGCCCGGCTGTGAGTATGCGGCGTCGAGCTGGTCCGCGATGTGACTCGTACGCTCCCGAAGCCAGCGCAGCGCCAGGCGGGGACTTGTGGCGGCGTGCGACCCCAGCGTGACGGAACGGACCTCGTGGAAGGGGTAGGCAGCGGCCCAACACTGATAGGAGCCGTACTGCCCGCCCGTATGTAAGTCCTCAGCAAGGGCCGTCGTCAGCATGACTGTCCCCCTGGGCCCAGCTGTGCGAAGAGTTCCGCGGTAACCGTGTGGCCGCCGTCGCTGTCGTGGACCACGACCCGGTGAGCGATCGCGCTGACCATGCCCAAGCCACAGCCGTGCTCGGCGTCCTCAGCCTGGGCTTGACCTTCGGGGCCGTCGCCGCGCCTCCGTCGTCCGTGACGGACAGGGCGATCACCTGCGGGGAGACCGCGAGGGCCAGGTGGAACCTGCCGGACTCCAGACCGCTGGCCGTGTGAACAAGTTCCTTTGTGCTGGTAGGCCGCCATGTGTAGCGGGTTCGGGCTAGACGAGTTTCACGCCATCGTGGGCGCGGATGGCCGGCGGGGACGTCGCGTCGAGTGCGTCCAGGACGCGGATCGCGTACGCCTCGTCGGCAAGCTCGGTGACCTCTTCACGGGTGGCCCAGCGCAGTGCGCGGGTCTCGTCACCGGTGGTGGGCGTGCCGTCGGCGGCTTCACAGCGGAAGACCAGCGAGACGATCAAGCCCTTCATGTTCTTGTACACGCCGGTCAGGGTCGCGGGAAGCGCGATCTTGATGCCGGTCACTTCGAGGACTTCGCGTTGCAGAGCCTCGGGGGCAGCAATTCGAGGATCAGGGGTGGGACCGGCTCGCCGCCGATGAGGAGTGGGAGGAACACGGCCTCGTCTTCTCCTCGGCCGTGGGTAAGCCGCTCGACGCTGCCAACGTCCGGCGTGCCTTCCGCCAGGCGCTCAAAGGCATCGACGGGATCAACGCGGACGAGTGGACGCCGAGGGAGCTGCGGCACAGCTTCGTGTCCCTGCTGTCCGACCGGGACGTCCCGCTGGAAGAGATCTCCCGGCTCATCGGGCACTCCGGGACGGCCGTGACCGAGGAGGTCTACCGGAAGCAGATCCGGCCCGTGATCCAGACCGGGGCTGTGGTCATGGACGGGATCTTCGGAGCGCAGGAGCGGCGTTCGTAGACACGCGAAAAGCGGTAGTCACGCAGTTAGACACGCAGACCAAACAGGTGAGGCACCTACTAGTGACTAGTAGGTGCCTCACCTGCTGTTACGGCTGTCGGGGTGGCGGGATTTGAACCCACGACCTCTTCGTCCCGAACGAAGCGCGCTGCCAAGCTGCGCTACACCCCGATGTCGCTGCTTCCCGCGGCGACGACGTTTACTTTAGCCCACCGGTGGCCGTAGACGAAATCCGGTTTAGACGCGGCGGCGGACCGGGGTGGGGCGGGTGTGGTCGATGGCCACCAGGAAGACGGCCAGGGCGTACATCGCGAGGCCCAGGAGGAGGGCGTTGGCCAGGGTGCCGCGGTAGCCGTGGGCGGCCACGTCCAGGAAGGGGTAGAGGTAGCGGGCCGGGGACGAGGGTGTGAGGACGGCCGCTCTGCCCAGTAAGAAGGCCAGGTAGGCCAGGGGGTAGAGGAGCCAGGTGGCCGCCTGGCGCAGGTGAAGGCGGGCCGCGGGCGTGAGCAGCAGCCAGTCCAGCACGGCCGCCGTCGGCGCGATCGTGTGCAGGATCTGCAGGGTCGCCCACTGGCCGTGCCAGCGCACCGGGGCCGTTGTCGCGGCGGTCATGGAGAACGGCGGCGTCGTGTGGGCCAGCAGCAGGTGGTAGACGAGCGCAGTGATCACGACGTAGAGGAGTGTGGCGCCGGTCACGGTGGGCGACAACGGGCGGCGGGCCCGCCGCGCCCTCGACGCCGACAGGAACATGGCGATCGCCAGCAGGATGTTCGCCTGGACGCCGAAGTAGCTCAGGGTGCGGTCCGGGGTGCCCAGGAGGAGCTCCAGGGCCACACCGGCTGCCGCCACCACGGCGGTCAGGAGGCGGAAGAGCGCGACCGCGGGGCGGCGGACCGGCGCCACCACCGCCGCGGCCGGGACAGGGGCGCGCAGCAGCGGGGGCGTGGTGGCCGGGACCGCGGGCAGGTCCGGGATCTCCCTGGGTATCGGGGCGGTCATGCCCTCACGCTAGGAGCGGGCGAGGGGTGCGGCCATGTGGCGTAGCCCGGGTGGGTTACCTCCCGGAAGACCCCGGTCCTAGCGCCCCACCAACGTCAGCAGCGTCGCCTCCGGTGGGCAGGCGAAGCGGACCGGGGTGTAGCGGTTGGTGCCACAGCCCGCTGAGACGTGGAGGTAGGAGGTGTGGCCGTCCGCCGTGTGGGCGGAGAGGCCCTTCACCCGGTCCGTGTCCAGGTCGCAGTTGGTGACGAGGGCGCCGTAGAAGGGGATGCACAGCTGGCCGCCGTGGGTGTGGCCGGCCAGGACCAGGGGGTAGCCGTCCGCCGTGAAGGAGTCCAGGACGCGCAGGTACGGGGCGTGGACCACGCCCATCGAGAAGTCGTAGGTGCCTGAGGGGCCGCCCGCCACCTGGGCGTAGCGGTCGCGCTTGATGTGGGGGTCGTCGAGGCCGGTCAGCTCGATCGAGACGCCCTCGGCCTTCAGGACACCCCGTGTGTTCGTCAGGTTCAGCCAGCCCGCCGTGTCGAAGCCGTCGCGCAGGTCCTCCCACGGGTTGTGGATGGCGCCGACGGCGGGCTTGTTGCCGTTCAGGCCGTGGCGGCCGTTCGCCTTCTCCATCAAGTAGCGGGCGGGGTTGCGGAGTTTGGGGCCGTAGTAGTCGTTGGAGCCGAAGACGTACGCGCCCGGGAACTCCATCAGGGGGCCGAGGGCGTCCAGGACCTCCGGGACGCCCTCCGGGTCGGACAGGTTGTCGCCCGTGTTGATCACGAAGTCCGGGCGCAGGCCCGCCAGCGACTGCAGCCACCGCTGCTTCTTGCGCTGGCCGCTCACCATGTGGATGTCGGAGACCTGGAGCACGCGCAGCGGGTGCATGCCCGGCGGGAGGACCGGGATCGTCACTCGTCGGAGGCGGAAGGAGCGGGCCTCGAAACCCGCCGCGTACGCCAGACCGGCGGCGCCTGCCGCCATGATTCCCAGGGGTACTCCGTATCGCGCGCGCATACGTCCATCGTGTCAGACACCGGATGTACGACGTGACCGCCCGGCCTCCCCCGGACGCCCGGCCTGCGTTAAATCAGCGGGCGTTCGCCTTGGTGCACCTGCGACAATCGATCCCATGACCACCACGCTCAAGTCGAAGCTGCAGGACCACCTCAACGCCGCGATCAAGGGGCGAGACGAGCTCCGCTCCTCGACGCTCCGGCTGACGCTCGCCGCGATCACCAAGGAGGAGGTCGCGGGCAAGGAGAAGCGGGAGCTCACCGACGACGAGGTTCTCAAGGTGATCACTCGCGAGGCGAAGAAGCGCCGGGAGGCCGCTGAGGCCTTCGCGCAGGGTGGTCGGGCCGAGTCGGCCGAGCGGGAGAAGGCGGAGGGCGAGGTGCTCGCCGAGTACCTGCCCAAGCAACTGTCCGACGACGAGCTGAACGCGATCGTCGCCCAGGCTGTGGAAGAGGCGAAGGCGGCCGGTGCCGAGGGGCCGCGGGCCATGGGTGCCGTCATGAAGATCGTGAACCCGAAGGTGGCCGGCCAGGCCGAGGGCGGCCGCGTCGCCGCCGTGGTGAAGAAGCTGCTCCAGGGCTGAGCCCGGGCCCGGCCCGGGCCGGGCCCGGGCCCGNNGGCCGCACCCCTTCAGCTCAGGGTGCGGCCCCGCCGCCGTACTCGTACGACGGGACTACCCCCGCAACCCCCCGTTCCCGTTCCCCCTGCTTCCGCCGTTCGTCTGCCCCTGGACGAAGTTGCCCGGGAGGGAGATCGTCGGTGCCGGGAAGGCACCGCCGCCGGTCGTGTCACCCGTGGTGCCGTCCGTTGCCCCGCCCGTCAGACCGCCGATCAGGCCGCCGATCCCGCCCGTGCTGGCCCCGTTCTTGCCCCCGTCGTTCCCCCCGTGTCCTTTTCCCCGCCCGTCCCCCGGCTTCTTGTTGTTGTCGTCGGGGATGTTGATCAGGTGGAAGTTCTGCGCCGGCTTGCCCGCCAGCGCGCCGGTCATCATGTCGCGCCAGATCGGGCCGGGCACCTCACCGCCGAACACCTTCTCGTGCAGGACGCCGCCGATGGTGATGTTGGTCATCTGGCGCCTGTGCTGCGGGTCGCCGACCCAGACCGCGCCCGCCATGTTCGGGGTGTAGCCGACGAACCAGGCGGCGTAACGCTCGTCCGTCGTACCCGTCTTGCCCGCGCTCGGGCGGCTGCCGAGACCGGCCTCCTGGCCCGTACCGTCCTCGACCACGCCCTTGAGGAGCGTGCTGATGGTGTCCGCGGTCTTCTCGGACATCGCGCGCGAGCAGGTCGACTTCGGCACGTCCAGCGGCTTCTCCTCGCTGCCGACCTGCTGGGTGATCGACTCGATGGCGACCGGGGTGCAGTACATGCCGCGCGAGGCGAAGGTGGCGTACGCGTTCGCCATCGTCAGCGGCGACACCTCCTGGGTGCCGAGCGCGATGGACGGGGCCTGGTCCAGCGTGCGGCCGTCGGCACGCTGGACGCCGATCTTCTTCGCCATCTCGGTGACGGGACAGATGCCGATGTCGCTTATCAGCTGCACGTAGTAGGTGTTGACCGACTTGGCGGTCGCTTCCTTCATGCCGTACGGGCCGTGCTCGGACTGGTTCTCGTTCGTCAGCTTGGCCGGGTTGGTCGGGTCGTTGCGCCAGACCTTGCCGTCACACGCCTGCACCGGGCTCGGGTACGTCATCTGGTATGGCGACGGGTACTGCTGGGTCGGGGGCTTGCCGCCCTCGATCGCGGCCGCCGCGACGATCGGCTTGAACGTCGAACCGCCCTGGTAGCCCGCACCGCCGCCCATGTCCGAGTTGGCGGAGAGGTTGATCTGCGTCTCGTCCTTGCCGAAGCCGTACGGGCGGGACTGGCCCATGGCGAGGATCTTGCCCGTGCCGGGCTCGACGATGGTCGCGGCCGTCGCCACCGGGTCGGACTGGTAGACGTGGTCCTTGATGGAGGCCTGTACGGATTGCTGCGCCTGTGGGTCGAGGGTCGTACGGATCGTCAGACCGCCCTGGTTCCACAGCTTCGCCCGGGCCTCCCGGGTCTTGCCGAGGACCGGGTCGTTCAGGACGACGTCGCGGACGTAGTCACAGAAGAAGCCGGCGCCCTTGACCGCGGTGATGCAGCCGTTCTTCGGCCGGCTCGGGTTCAGTCCGAGCGGCGCCTTCTTGGCCTCGTCGGCGTCCTGCTGGGAGATGTCGCCGACCTCCGCCATCCGCTGCAGCACGACATTGCGCCGCCTGGTGGCCTCGGCCTCGTCGTTGACCGGGTCGTAGCGGCTCGGGGACTGCACGATGCCGGCCAGCAGCGCCGATTCCTGGAGGTTCAGGTCCTTGGCATGCTTGGAGAAGTACCGCTGGGACGCGGCCTCGACGCCGTAGGCCTGCTCGCCGAAGAAGGTGATGTTCAGGTAGTTCTCGAGGATCTTCTTCTTGCCGAGCTTCTCCTCGATCTGGATCGCGTACTTCAGCTCCTTGATCTTGCGGCCGAGGGTCTGCTGGGTGGCCTGGGCGACCTTCGTCGGGTCGTCGCCGGCCTCCTCGATGAAGTAGTTCTTCACCAGCTGCTGGGTGAGGGTGGAGGCGCCCTGGGCGACACCGCCTTGCTGCGCGTTCTTGTTCAGGGCGCGCAGCACACCCTTGAGGTCGATCGCGCCGTGCTGGTAGAAGCGCGCGTCCTCGATCGCGACGATCGCCTTCTGCATGTACGGCGAGATGTCCTGGAGGTCCACCACCGTACGGTCGCGGGAGTAGACGCTCGCGATCTGCTGGCCCTGGTTGTCCAGGATCGTCGTGCGCTGACTGAGCTGGGGACTCTTCAGGTTGGCCGGGATCCCGTCGAAGCTCTGGACCGAGCCCTTGGCCACGAGGCCCAGCGCGCCGACCGCGGGCAGCGCGATGCCCGCCATGACGGCTCCGGCGAGCACACTGACACCGAGGAACTTGGCGGCCTGCTGTGTTGGCGACAGACCACCACCCGAGCGCTTCTTTGGCATGGGGGCAGCCTAATCCGTACTCCTGAGCGTTCCGAGGGAGCGGCTCCCCCCGGGATGTTCGGGTGCCGGATCGTGACGGCAGCGCGACCTGACCTGCCTACGTTTCCATTTCCCGGACACGCGCGCAGGCCTTGGCCTAAGCTGCTCTCAACTGTCACAGCAGTACGGCCACGTATCAATACGTCCGGCGACCCCGAATCGTTCCGGGTGTACCCCGTTTTCTTACCCGGGGACGTGACCGTTCGTGAGGTGGAGGTGTCCGAATCCGCCTCCTGTGTTACCCGGCGTCCGTTGTGGCGCACCACAGCTGTCCCGGATTGCCGGGATGGTCGCGTATGTCGCCAGCTCACTCCCGCGGGTGATCTGCCGCTTACCCATAGTCCGTTCGGGCCATTCAAGATTGGGCCCGAAGGGGGTGTTGCGCTGTGCCCACCTTCCGTAACGTCCTCAACTGGCGGCGGTGAATATGCCGCTGCCGCCGTGGGGGAGCCTCGATTCGGGAGAGGACGGCGCCGGTATGGGCTGGGTAACCGACTGGAGTGCGCAGGCTGCCTGCCGCACTACCGATCCGGATGAACTGTTCGTTCAAGGAGCAGCGCAGAACAGGGCCAAGGCGGTGTGCACCGGATGTCCGGTACGCACCGAATGCCTGGCCGATGCGCTGGACAACCGCGTCGAATTCGGCGTGTGGGGAGGCATGACGGAGCGGGAGCGCCGCGCACTGCTGCGCCGACGGCCCACCGTGACCTCCTGGCGCAGGCTGCTGGAGACAGCCCGCTTGGAGTACGAGCGTGGCGTGGGCATCGTGCCCCTCGACAGCGACGAGGTGTACGAGCACTACGCGGCGGTGAGCTGAGTACATTCCCTCTGCCGAGTGGGGAAGCGTCGATCCGGCCTACGCCTGGGGAAGCCGTGATCGGCCTTGCGGCCCTGCCGGCGGACGACAGATACATGGTGGGCCTGTGCGGGCCTGCCGCCGTGTCCGCGGGACCACCTTTGCATCCGCGTGTGTCACATGTGCCGTCCCACATGCATGCGATGCACGTGCCGTACGCGCGTGTGCCACCCACGTACGTACGACTGACACCCACGCCTGCACGACAGTCACTTACGTGGGTACGACCGCCACCTCATGTGCTCGCGGCCGCGTCTGCCCTGTCCGCTACGCCGGCTCCGCCTGCTCCGCCGCGCCCGCTGCCAGCCGGGCGCCGATGTCGCGCAGGCCCGTGAGGTCGTGGACGTCGCCGGGCAGTGCGGGCACTTCGACCACCGCCACCTCGGGGTGACGGGCGATGAAACGGTCACGCGTGCGCTGCTCGCGCGAGAGCAACTGCATGCGATCGGCGTGCAGTCGCAACAGTCCCGCGGTGAGCCGGTCGACAGGGCGCTCCGTGTCGGCGGGGGAGCCTTCCTCGGAAGCAGGGGCGTCGGTTGCGGCCGGGGATGCGGGAGATCGCGAACTGCCGTATGGGTCGGGAGAGTTACGAAGTCCAGCTTTCCCGCCCCCCTGATCCACAATGCGGGGGTCGTCAAGATTTTCGGCGGCGGCGAGCGCCCGCTCGGCCGAGAGCCGGCCCGCGTCGGTGCCATGGACCCGGTTCAGTACCAGGCCCACCAGTGGCATCTTCTCCGCGGCCAGCCGCTCCACGAAGTACGCCGCCTCACGGAGCGCGTCCCACTCCGGGGCCGCGACCACCAGAAACGCCGTACCGGGCGCCTGGAGCAGCTTGTACGTGGCGTCCGCGCGCGTGCGGAACCCGCCGAAGGTGGTGTCCATCGCGGCCACGAAGGTCTGGACGTCCTTCAGCAGCTGGCCGCCCAGCAGTTTGCCCAGGGTGCCGGTCATCATCGACATGCCGACGTTGAGGAAGGCCATGCCCGCGCGTCCGCCGAGCTTGGCGGGGGCCGTCAGCAGGCGGATGAGGCGGCCGTCGAGGAAGGAGCCCAGCCTCTTCGGTGCGTCCAGGAAGTCCAGCGCCGAGCGGGACGGCGGGGTGTCGACCACGATCAGGTCCCACTCGTCCTTCGCGCGCAACTGGCCCAGCTTCTCCATCGCCATGTACTCCTGCGTGCCCGCGAAGCCCGCCGAGAGCGATTGGTAGAAGGGGTTGGCCAGGATCGCGGCCGCCCGCTCGGGATCCGCGTGCGCCTCCACGACCTCGTCGAAGGTGCGCTTCATGTCGAGCATCATGGCGTGCAGTTCCCCGTCGCCCTCGGTGCCCTTCACCCGCCGGGGCACGTTGTCGAGGGAGTCGATGCCCATCGACTGGGCCAGCCGCCTGGCCGGGTCGATGGTGAGGACGACCACCTTGCGGCCCCGCTCGGCCGCCCTGAGCCCGAGGGCCGCCGCGGTCGTCGTCTTGCCGACCCCGCCCGAACCGCAGCACACCACGATCCGGGTCTTCGGGTCGTCCAGCAGCGGATCGAGGTCCAGCACGCGTGCGGGGGAGAGATGCCGGACCTGCTCACGGGCCTCGGCGGACTCGCACCCCTCGGCTGTCTCCTGTGCCTCGGCCGGGTCCGGACTCATGACACCCCCTGCTTCCGCAGCTCGGTGGCGAGTTCGTACAAACCCGCCAGGTCCATGCCCTCGGCGAGCAGCGGCAGTTCGCCCAGCGGGAGGTCCAGCTCGCCGAGGGCCACGCGCTGCTCCTGCTCCAGCGCGTACCGCTCGGCGTACTCCGCGGCCTGCCGCAGCAGTGGGTCCACCAGCTTCTCCGCGTTCCCGCCGCGCCGGGCCCCGCCCAGCCCGGCCGCCGACAACGCCTGTGCAACCGATGAACGCTCCACGGTCCGTACGAGTTCCAGGTCGGACGCGTCCAACACCTCCGGCCGGACCATGTTCACGATGACCCGGCCCACCGGAAGCCGTGCGGCGCGGAGTTCGGCGATGCCGTCGGCGGTCTCCTGGACCGGCATCTCCTCCAGCAGCGTCACCAGGTGCACCGCCGTCTCCGGCGACTTCAGCACCCGCATCACCGCCTGCGCCTGATTGTGTATGGGGCCGATCTTCGCGAGGCCCGCCACCTCGTCGTTCACATTCAAGAAGCGGGTGATGCGGCCGGTGGGCGGGGCGTCCATGACGACGTAGTCGTACGCGAACCGCCCCTTTTTGTCCTTGCGGCGCACGGCTTCGCACGCCTTGCCGGTCAGCAGGACGTCCCGGATACCAGGTGCGATGGTGGTGGCGAAGTCGATCGCGCCGAGCTTCTTCAGGGCGCGGCCCGCCCCGCCGAGCTTGTAGAACATCTGGAGGTAGTCCAGAAGGGCCAGTTCGGGGTCTATGGCCAGGGCATACACCTCGCCGCCCCCGGGAGCGACCGCGATCTTCCGCTCCTCATACGGCAACGCCTCCGTCTCGAAGAGCTGGGCGATGCCCTGCCGGCCCTCGACCTCCACGAGAAGCGTCCGCTTCCCCTCGGTCGCGAGGGCCAGCGCCAGTGCGGCGGCGACCGTCGTCTTTCCGGTCCCGCCCTTGCCGCTGACGACCTGGAGCCTGCTCACGTCTTCGAGACTAACCAGTCCGGCCGACGGGCACGCCCGGGGCTGTGGATAACGGTCGTCACACTCGGGCCGCCCGCCCCGGGGACGGCGCCCGCCGCGGGCGGCCGCGTTCCCCGGTGGTCACAGCGGCTACAGTCGGCCCCATGACCAAGTGGGAATACGCAACCGTGCCGCTGCTCGTCCATGCCACGAAGCAGATTCTGGACACCTGGGGCGAGGACGGCTGGGAGCTCGTCCAGGTCGTGCCGGGGCCCAACAACCCCGAGCAGCTCGTGGCCTACCTGAAGC
Source organism: Streptomyces sp. IMTB 2501 (assembly GCF_001953885.1). GTDB lineage: Bacteria > Actinomycetota > Actinomycetes > Streptomycetales > Streptomycetaceae > Streptomyces. The sequence goes on from NZ_MQUS01000026.1 coordinate 10,544, forward strand.
GGGAGAAGCAGGCGTGAGCGCGGTCGAGGCCAAGCTGGCCGAACTGGGCCTGACCCTGCCGGAGGTCGTACCGCCCCTGGCCGCGTACCAGCCGGCCGTCCAGTCCGGTGTGTACGTCTACACCGCCGGCCAGCTGCCGATGGTCGAGGGCAAGCTGCCGGTCACCGGCAAGGTGGGTGCCGAGGTCACGCCGGAGGAGGCCAAGGACCTGGCCCGCACCTGCGCGCTGAACGCGCTGGCCGCGGTGAAGTCCGTCGCCGGTGATCTGGACCGCATCGCGCGCGTGGTGAAGGTCGTCGGCTTCGTCGCCTCCGCGTCCGACTTCACCGGTCAGCCCGCTGTCGTCAACGGCGCCAGCGAACTGCTCGGCGAGGTCCTCGGCGACAAGGGCGTGCACGCCCGCAGCGCGGTCGGCGTCGCGGTGCTGCCCCTGGACGCGCCGGTCGAGATCGAGATCCAGGTCGAGCTCGCCCCGTAACCCTGCGAACCCGCTGACCTCGGGCACCTCTCGAACATTCGCTCTCCACGGGATAGCCTCCGGCCATGGCGAACGGTCAGTGGTATCCCCCGGAGTGGCCGGACCGTATCCGCGCGCTCGCGGACGGCACCCTCACCCCGGTGTCCCCGAGACGCGCGGCCACGGTTCTGCTCCTGAAGGACACCGAGTCCGGCCCGGTCGTCCACATGCTGCGCAGACGCGCCTCCATGGCCTTCGCCGGGGGCGCGTACGCGTATCCGGGGGGCGGCGTGGACCCGCGCGACGACGACCGTCTGGTGCGCTGGGCGGGCCCCACGCGCGCGTGGTGGGCCGAGCGGCTCGGCGTCGACGAACCGGGCGCCCAGGCGATCGTCTGCGCGGCCGTGAGGGAGACGTACGAGGAGGCGGGCGTGCTGCTCGCCGGGCCCGACGCGGACTCGGTCGTCGGCGACACCACCGGGGACGACTGGGAGGCGGACCGGGCCGCGCTGGTCGCGCGTGAGCTGTCCTTCGCCGAGTTCCTCGACCTGCGCGGCCTGGTGCTGCGCTCGGACCTGCTGGGCGCCTGGACGCGCTGGATCACCCCGGAGTTCGAGGCCCGCCGCTACGACACCTGGTTCTTCGTGGCCGCCCTGCCGCAGGGCCAGCGCACCCGGAACGCCTCCACGGAGGCCGACCGCACGGTGTGGATCCGCCCCGCCGAGGCCGCCGCCGGCTACGACAAGGGCGACCTGCTGATGATGCCGCCCACCATCGCCACGCTCCGCCAGCTGACTCCGTACGCCTCCGCGGCCGCGGCGCTCGCGGCCGCCCCCGGGCGCGACATGACCCCGGTGATGGCCGGTGCCCGCCTCGTGGACGGCGAGATCGTGCTGTCCTGGCCGGGGCACGACGAGTTCACCAAGCACATTCCCACGGCCGCGACGAACGCCGAGGCGGACGTTCCGACGACGGCCGGGCCGAGAGCGCGGACGACCGCCGAGACGAAGGGCGGAAGCCCCGCATGACCGACGCAAGCGCCCTGCCGGGCCAGCCCCGCGGCCAGGTGCTCTCCGGCCCCGCCACCGAACGGGCCGTCAACGTCCTCGCGCCCAACGCCTCCGCGATGACCCTGGACGGCACCAACACCTGGATCGTCGCCGAGCCCGACTCCCATCTCGCCGTGGTGATCGACCCGGGCCCGCTGGACGACGGCCATCTGACCAATGTCGTGAACATGGCCGAGAAGGCGGGCAAGCGCATAGCCCTGACCCTGCTCACCCACGGCCACCCCGACCACGCCGAGGGCGCCGCCCGCTTCGCGGAACTGACCGGCACGCGCGTGCGTGCCCTCGACCCGGCCCTGCGCCTGGGCGACGAGGGCCTGGCCGCCGGGGACGTGATCACCGTCGGCGACCTGGAGCTGAGGGTCGTGCCGACCCCCGGGCACACCGCGGACTCGCTGTGCTTCCATCTCCCGGCCGACCGGGCCGTGCTGACCGGCGACACCATCCTCGGGCGCGGTACGACGGTCGTGGCGCACCCGGACGGCCGCCTGGGCGACTATCTGGACTCGCTGCGCCGGCTGCGCTCGCTGACGGTCGACGACGGCGTGCACACGGTCCTGCCGGGGCACGGGCCGGTCCTGGAGGACGCCCAGGGCGCCGTCGAGTTCTACCTCGCCCACCGCGCCCACCGGCTCGCCCAGGTGGAGACGGCGGTCGAGGACGGCTACCGCAGCCCGGCCGAGGTCGTCGCGCATGTGTACGCCGACGTGGACCGCTCCCTGTGGCCGGCGGCGGAGCTTTCCGTACGGGCCCAGCTGGACTATCTGAGCGAGCACGGGCTGATCCAGCCGATGTGACGCCTACCGGGTCGTCGGAGTCCTCCTCGTCGGAGGCTTCGCGGCCGGACCGGTCAGCGCCTTCTCGGCCGCCTTGAGGATGTTGCCGAAGGTGCGGGTGATGACCGGGCGGGCCAGGAACCGGGTGAGGAAGCCGCCGAGCAGCGGGAGCGGGATCTCCGCCCGGGTCGTCCAGCGGACGAGCGTTCCGGCGTCCGTCTCGCTGAACGTCATCCGCCCGAGTTCATGCCGGGCCGGCGGCACGCTGCGCTCCACGACGTACTCCGTGGCGTACGGCGGTTCGTACACGCTGATGCGTTCCCGGAACCAGCCGATCAGCCAGAGGTGGTTGCGGATCGCGCCGACGCCGTAGGGCGCGCCCTCGCCGTGCCGGGCCAGCCGGCAGCGCAGCACCAGGGGCGAGGCGGTGTAGTGGGTGGTGGTCGTGAGCCAGGCGAACACGTCGTCGATCGGGGCGTCGATGACGCGTTCCACGGTCATGGTCTCCATACCTGTCGGCCTCCTCAGCCGAGTGCTCCTCTGTCGAGTGGGCGCACCATGTCGGCGCGGTCCAGCTTGTCGGGGTTGCGCATGCCGTAGAGGCCGGTGATCCGTCCGTCGCGGATCTCGAACGCCACCAGCCAGTCCAGCGCGCCGCCGGTGACGAACCGGGCCGCGGGCATGCCGTTGTAGCGGGCGGGTTCGATCCGGGCCGTCGTCGCGCTGGTGCGGTACACGCCGAGCACGAACCGGGCGACGTCGTCGCGCCCGACGACCGGGCGGCGGGCGGCGGTGACCTTCCCGCCGCCGTCGGAGATCACCACGACATCGGGCGCGAGCAGATCCATCAGCGCCTGCACGTCCCCGTCCGCCGCCGACCGCATGAACCGCTCGACGATCTCCCCGGTGGCGGCGGAGTCGGGCTCGAAGCGGCGGCGGCGGGCGTGGACGTGCCCACGCGCGCGGTGCGCGATCTGCCGGACGGTGACCTCGGCCTTGCCGATCGCGGCGGCGATCTCACCGTGGGTGTAGCCGAACACGTCGTGCAGCACGAACACCGCGCGCTCGGTCGGGTTCAGCGTCTCCAGGACCAGCAGCATGGCCATCGACACCGACTCCGCCAGGACCACGTCGTCGCCGACCTCGGGTGCGGTGCGGATCGGCTCGGGCAGCCACGAGCCGACGTACTCCTCGCGCCGGGACTTGGCCGCTCGCAGGTGGTTGAGTGCCTGCCGGGTCACCGTCCGTACCAGGTACGCGCGCGTGTGCTCGACGCTGGCCCGATCGACCTCCCGCCAGCGCAGGTAGCTCTCCTGCAGCACGTCCTCGGCGTCGGCGGCGCTGCCCAGCATCTCGTAGGCGATGGTGAACAGCAGCGGGCGGTGCTCGGTGAAGGCATCCTCGGCGGCCATGATCCGGCTCGGCTCCTCTCTTCGGACGGCACTGAGACACGTCGGCTCGGAAAACCGTGACAGCCATGTGCTATGACTCGCGTCACAGCGCATTCCGCCCCGGGGCTACGGCGCCGGCGACGCGGGGCAGGTGGCGTTCTCGGCCGGAAGCCTCCCCGTGAGCAGATAGCCGTTGCCGGCGCGGTCCATGCAGGCGTTCCCGTCGAACAGGTACTGGCCGTGGTTGCCGCCGCCCGCGACGACGAGGCGGGAACTGGACAGCGCCTGCTGCATGCGCCGCGCGCCCACGACCGGGGTCGCCGGGTCGTCCTTGGCCTGCAGCAGCAGGACCGGCGGCACCTTCATCGAGCCGATCTTCACGGGCTTGGCCGTCGGGGCCTTCCAGTACGCGCAGGGCGCGCTGTACCAGGTGTTCAGCCAGGCGAACAGGGGCGCCTTGGGGGCGGCCGCCGCCGTGTCCCGGTGCCAGGTCGCCCAGTCGCGCGGCCAGGCGTCGTCCGCGCAGTTGTAGGCGAGCTGGGCCGGGTCCACGCCGCCGAGGGCCAGCTGGTCGGTCGCGGCGAGCAGCGTGCGCGCGTTCCCGCGCCGGTAGTCCGAGACGGCCTGGGCCACGTCGCCCCAGAGCAGATCGGTGTACATGGCGGAGGCCAGCAGATCGTCCAGCTCGGCGCTGCCCGCGCGGCCTCCGGCGGGGTGGGCGGCCAGCTTCGTACGGACGGCGTTCCACGCGGCCGACACCTTCGCCCGGCTGCCGCCCAGGTGGTAGGTCGCGTCCTTCCCGGCCGCCCAGGCGAAGAACTGGCCGGCCCGGTGCTGGAGCGCCGGATCCTGCTCGTACTGCGAGCCGTAGGTGGTGACCTTCGGATCGACGACGCTGTCCAGAATCATGCGGCCGGTGTGCGCGGGGAACAGCGTCGCGTACGTCGCGCCGAGCCGCGTCCCGTACGAATAGCCGAGGTAGTCCAGCTTGTCGCGGTGGAACGCGCTACGGATCCGGTCCATGTCGCGGGCCGCGTTCTCGGTGGTGATGTACGGCAGCAGGTCCTTCGCGTGCGTGGAGCACTGCTCGGCGACCCTGCGGGCGACCGTGCTGCGCGCACGTTCCTGAGCCGCGGTCGCGGGCGTGTACGGCGCGGCCGGATGCTTGATCAGTTTGCTCGTGTCGCCGCAGGAGACGGGCGTGCTGGCACCGACGCCGCGCGGGTCGAAACTGACCACGTTGTACGCCGTGCCGACGTCCTCGGGCAGCGAGCTCCACACCAACTTGGCCGTACCGATGCCCGGTTCGCCCGGCCCGCCGGGGTTGACCACGAGGGTGCGCGGGGCGTTCAGAGCGCCGGCCATGGACAGGGTGAGCTTGATCTGACGGCCGCTCGGCCTGGCGTAGTCGAGCGGCACCTTGAGGGTGGCGCAGTACGTGCCGCGCGGCGCGTCGGAGCCCGCGGGACAGGTGGACCAGTGCAGGGCCGCGGGGCCGGTGACCGTGGCGGCCGACGCCGCGTGGGCCGCCTGCGGTCCGGCGGCGGCCACGAGCCCGAGGGCGGCGGCCAGCGCCGCGCCACGCCGGACGAAGGGAGAGTGCGCTCGGGTCAACGTCGGCTGCCTTCCGGTCGGTTCGCTGCTGCCGGAGGCAAGATGAGGCCGGGGGCAGGAGGGTTGCCCGGGGACGGGGGTGTCTTCCGGCCGACTTCGGAAGCGGCTTCCCGGTGGTCCGGGTCAGTCCTCCGGACGCGGGCTCTTCACGCCGTGCACGCGCGCGTACTCGTCGGCGAGCCAGGGGCCGAGGTCGTCCACGTACGACCGCAGCACCTCGGGATCGCCGACGGGCTCCTGGGCGTAGCGTGCCGCCGTACGCAGCTGTGCGGCCCGCTCGGGGTAGTAGGCGCCGCACACCTCGGCCATCTCGGGCAGATCGCTGGTCCAGCCGTTCCAGCGGGGCATGACGAGAGTGAAGCCCGTGCGGACCAGATGCCGGGACATGAAGCGCACGAGCGGCCGCCGGGCCTCCTCGGTGTCCTGGGCGCCCGCGATCCGCTCCCGCCAGCGGGGCAGCCACCGGCCCAGGTCGCCGTTGGTCTCGCGGGCGAGCAGGGAGTCGGGGCGGTAGCGCGGCAGATACTCGGCGAGGTCCTCACCGAGCAGCGGGGTGCACAGACAGGCCACGAACCAGCCCAGGTCGTACCGCTCCAGCTCGCTCAGCAGCCGGTCCCGGCCGTACAGCAGGCTGCTGACGCCGTCGATCTGCGGGAACTCCTTGTCGACGGCCTCGCCGAGCGCCCGCAGGACCTCCCGGTCGGCGTCGGTCGGCTCGTCCACGAGCGCGACGAACAGGTCCAGATCGCTGCGTCCCACGCGCGCGGTGCCGCGCGGGACCGACCCGTAGAGGTAGGCGCTGTGCAGCCGGGACCCGAAGAGATCCAGTACCCGGTCACGCGCGTCGGCCACGACCGGGCGGAAAACGGCGGGCACGCGCGCGAGGGAGCCTTCGCGCGCGATGAAGCCCTGGTCGTCGAGGCCGTGCGGGACGGGGGGTTCGGGCATGCGCCCACTGTGCCCTGTGCGATGCGGAAGTGCGGCACATTTTCGGCGCCGGCCGGCATCGAACAGCCCGTTCGGCCAGGACCGGCGTCAGCGGGACCGCTTCGCCAGCCTCTCCACGTCCAGCAGGATCACGGCCCGCGCCTCCAGGCGGAGCCACCCGCGCTGGGCGAAGTCCGCCAGTGCCTTGTTCACGGTCTCGCGCGAGGCGCCGACCAGCTGGGCCAGCTCCTCCTGTGTGAGGTCGTGGACGACGTGGATGCCCTCCTCGGACTGCACGCCGAAGCGGCGCGAGAGGTCCAGCAGGGCGCGCGCCACGCGGCCGGGGACGTCGGAGAAGACCAGGTCGGACATGGCGTCGTTGGTCTTGCGCAGACGGCGGGCGACGGCGCGCAGCAGGGCGCCGGCCACCTCGGGCCGGGCGTTCAGCCAGGGCTGGAGGTCACCGTGACCGAGGCCGAGCAGCTTGACCTCGGTCAGCGCGGTCGCGGTGGCCGTACGCGGGCCGGGGTCGAAGAGCGACAGCTCGCCGATCAGCTCGCTGGGGCCGACGACGGCGAGCATGTTCTCGCGGCCGTCGGGGGAGGTGCGATGCAGCTTGACCTTGCCCTCGGTGACGACATACAGCCGGTCCCCGGGGTCGCCCTCGTGGAAGAGGGAGTCGCCGCGTGCGAGGGTCACCTCACTCATGGAGGCGCGAAGCTCCGCGGCCTGCTCGTCGTCGAGAGCCGCGAAGAGCGGGTTGCGCCGCAGAACGTCGTCCACGAGTTCTCTCCTTGTCGACCTGCTCAGGGGATCTTGCTCCCCCGTGGTACCAGGGGACCGTGCTCCCCATCTTGCCGGGCGGTCCAAACAGTGTGATCTGTCACAAGGATGCCGCACAGGTGTCCCGAGGTAAGCGTCAGGGGTCCAATCGGGGGCCGATCCTCGGGGTCCGAGGCGGATGTCGGTGCCGGGCTTTAGGCTGGCCGGGTGTCCAAAACGCCGGTGAGAGCACAGGACAAGGGGGCTTAGCGGGTGGTTGTACGTCGTGATTCCGCTGTGGGCGAACAGAGCTCCGGCGATGGTAAGAAAACCGGAAAAACGGCAAAAAAGGTCACGGCGAAGAAGGCTGCGCCGGTGAAGAAGGCCGCTGCGGAGAAGCCGGCCAGGAAGACAGCGCCGGCCAAGAAGGCCGTGACGAAGAAAACCGTGCAGGCCAAGAAGGCCGCGAAGAAGGCGGCGCCCGCGAAGACCGCTGAGAAGAGCGCCGAGAAGGTCGCCGTGAAGCCTCCGGCACAGGAGTCCCCTGCCGCCCTGGTCCGCCGCGCCCGCCGCATCAACCGCGAGCTCGCCGAGGTGTATCCGTACGCCCACCCGGAGCTGGACTTCGAGAACCCCTTCGAGCTGCTGGTCGCCACCGTGCTGTCGGCCCAGACCACCGACCTGCGCGTCAACCAGACGACCCCCGCGCTCTTCGCCAGGTACCCGACCCCCGAGGACCTGGCAGCCGCCAATCCGGAGGAGGTCGAGGAGATCCTGCGCCCCTGCGGGTTCTTCCGGGCCAAGACCAAGTCGGTCATAGGGCTCTCCAAGGCCCTGGCCGAGGACTTCGGCGGCGAGGTGCCCGGGAGGCTCGAAGACCTGGTCAAACTGCCGGGCGTCGGCCGCAAGACCGCCTTCGTGGTCCTCGGCAACGCCTTCGGCCGGCCCGGGATCACCGTGGACACCCACTTCCAGCGGCTGGTCCGGCGCTGGCAGTGGACCGACGAGACCGACCCCGACAAGATCGAGGCCGCCGTCGGCGCGCTGTTCCCGAAGACCGAGTGGACCGACCTGTCCCACCACGTGGTCTGGCACGGTCGCCGGATCTGCCACGCCCGCAAGCCCGCCTGCGGCGCCTGCCCGATCGCCCCGCTCTGCCCGGCCTACGGCGAGGGCGAGACCGACCCCGAGAAGGCCAGGAAGCTCCTGAAGTACGAGAAGGGCGGCTTCCCCGGCCAGCGGCTCAAGCCCCCGCAGGCCTATCTCGACGCGGGCGGCAAGCCGGCCCCGCCCCTGGGGGCCGCGTGACGGAACGATCCCGGGGCCCTCGGGCGTTGGACGGACAGAGCGACGGGGGTGGCGATGGCGAGGGCCAGTGAGACGCGGGGCGGCGCGGTGACGCTCAGCAAGGCGGGGCTGCCGGACTGGCTGGCGCCCGTGGTGCGGGCCGCCGAGACGATCGAGCCGCTCCAGCTGAGCCGCTTCCTGCCGCCGGAGAACGGCTCGGGGCGGCAGTCCGCCGTGCTGATCCTGTTCGGCGAGGGCGAGCACGGCCCGGAGCTGCTGCTGATGGAGCGCGCGGGCTCCCTGCGCTCGCATGCCGGGCAGCCGTCCTTCCCGGGCGGCGCGCTCGACCCCGAGGACGGCGACCCGCACACGGACGGACCGCTCAGAGCCGCGCTGCGCGAGGCCGAGGAGGAGACCGGCCTCGATCCGTCCGGCGTCCAGCTCTTCGGTGTGCTGCCCGCGCTGTACATCCCGGTGAGCGGTTTCGTCGTCACGCCCGTGCTCGGCTGGTGGCGCGAGCCCAGCCCGGTCGGCGTCGTCGATCCGAACGAGACGGCGCGGGTGTTCACGGTCCCCGTGGCGGATCTCACGGACCCCGCCAACCGCGCCACCACCGTCCATCCCAGCGGACACCGCGGCCCGGCATTCCTGGTCGAATCGGCCCTGGTGTGGGGTTTCACGGCCGGAGTGATCGACCGCCTGCTGCACTTCGCGGGCTGGGAACGCCCCTGGGACAGGGAGAAGCAGGTCCCACTCGACTGGCGGTCATGACAGGGTGTCGTCCGTGCGGTGTCATTCCGGGGGCAACCCCCGGACCCCCGGCCGGGCCCGCGGCCCGGCGAGCGGAGCGGAATAGGCGAGGCCTGAAGCAGTGAACGTGCTGGACATCCTGTTGCTGGTCGCGGCCGTGTGGTTCGCGGTCGTCGGCTACCGCCAGGGCTTCGTCGTCGGCATCCTGTCGGTGATCGGGTTCCTGGGCGGCGGCCTCGTCGCCGTGTACGCGCTGCCCGTGATCTGGGACGCCGTGACCGACAACGCCGACGTCGGCACCACCGCCGCCGTGGTCGCCGTGGTCGTCGTCATCGTCTGCGCCTCCGTCGGCCAGGCCCTGACCACCCACCTCGGCAACAAGCTGCGCCGGTACATCACCTGGTCCCCGGCCCGCGCCCTGGACGCCACCGGCGGCGCGCTGGTCAACGTCGTCGCGATGCTCCTGGTGGCCTGGCTGATCGGCTCCGCCCTCGCGGGTACGACGCTGCCGACGCTCGGCAAGGAGGTCCGCGGCTCCAAGGTGCTCCTCGGCGTCTCCCGGGCGCTGCCCGCGCAGGCCGACACCTGGTTCGCGGACTTCTCCTCCGTCCTAGCGCAGAACGGCTTCCCGCAGGTCTTCAGCCCGTTCGCCAACGAGCCGATCAAGGACGTCCAGCCGCCCGACCCGGCGCTCGCGAACAGCTCGGTGGCCCTGCGCGCCCAGCGCTCCATCGTCAAGGTGACCGGCACCGCGCAGAGCTGCGGCAAGGTCCTGGAGGGCACCGGATTCGTCTTCGCCGACCGCCGGGTCATGACCAACGCGCATGTCGTCGGCGGCGTCGACTCACCCACCGTCCAGATAGGCGGCGAGGGCCGCAAGTACGACGCCAAGGTCGTCCTGTACGACTGGAAGCGCGACATCGCCGTACTCGACGTACCCGATCTGAAGGCGCACACCCTCAGGTTCTCCGCGCGGGACGCGGCCGGCGGGGACGGCGCGATCGTCGCGGGCTTCCCGGAGAACGGCTCGTACGACGTGCGTGCCGCCCGGGTGCGCGGGCGCATCACGGCGAACGGCCCGGACATCTACCACCGCGGCACCGTCCGCCGCGACGTCTACTCGCTGTACACCACCATCCGCCAGGGCAACTCGGGCGGCCCGCTGCTCACCCCCGACGGCCGGGTGTACGGCGTGGTGTTCGCCAAGTCCCTGGACGACGCCGATACCGGTTACGCCCTCACGGCGGACGAGATCCAGCCCGACATCCAGCAGGGACGTACGGCGAACGAGCAGGTGGGTACGGACAACTGCGCCCTGTGACCCCCGGGAGGGTGTGCGTGTGCCCCTCCTCGGGGGTTCAGCCGCGCGGGTGACGCAGCCGCACCGAGACCCAGCGGGCCCGGCGGCGCAGGATGCGCGGGATCCCCACGCGAAGGTCCCCCTCCGCGAGTTGCGGGTTGCCTCGCTGAGGCGTGCTCAGACCTGCGGTCGAGCGGCGGTTGCGGGGTGCGTCACTGTAGTCGTGCGTCCAGCCCATACCCCGACGTGTGCCCCTGCCCGAAGGTCGATAACCGCCTGAGCGCCGCCCAATTGGCCTATGCGGCAGGCATGTGGCCGTTCGGGGGACAAGTGTTCACGATCCGGATACTCCACGCATCCAAACGTGACTGTACGGTCACCGGTCCGGCTCGGGATCCTTCAGCCAGTTGACCAGTTCCGTGGAGAACGCCGTCGGGTCCTCCTCGTGCGGGAAGTGTCCGAGACCGTCGAACAGGCGCCAGCGGTACGGCGCTTCGACGTATTCGCCCGAACCGGCCGCGCTGCGTGTGCGCGTCACCGGGTCCAGCGAGCCGTGCAGATGCAGCGTCGGCACCCGCACCGGCCGCCTCATCCGCCGGTTGAACTGGATGCCGTCCGGGCGGGCCAGCGAGCGCACCAGCCAGCGGTACGGCTCGATCGCGCAGTGCGCGGTCGACGGGATGCACATGGCCCGCTGGTACGTCTCCACCGCCTCGTCCTCCGGCGGCTGCGGACCGGACCACTCCCGGATCAGCCGGCCCACCAACGCCCCACCATCAGCGGTGAGTTGACGCTCCGGAAGCCAAGGCCGCTGGAAACCCCAGATGTAGGAGTTGGCGGCCGTCTGCCGGGCGTCCCGCAGCATCGCCGAGCGCCAGCGCCGCGGATGCGGCATCGACACCACGGCGAGGCGCCGGACGAGCTTGGGCCGCATCGTCGCCGCCGTCCACGCCAGATAGCCGCCCAGGTCGTGGCCGACCAGCGCCGCGTCCGGCTCGCCGAGCGAGCGGATCACGCCGGTGACGTCGAGGGCGAGGTTGGCGGGGTCGTACCCGCGGGGCGTGCGGTCGCTGCCGCCGACGCCCCGCAGGTCCATCGCCACCGCCCGGTAGCCCGCGTCCGCGAGCGCGACCAGCTGGTGCCGCCAGGTCCACCAGAACTGCGGGAAGCCGTGCAGCAGCAGCACCAGGGGGCCGTCGCCGAGTTCGGCGATGTGGAAGCGCGCGCCGTTGGCGGCGACGTCCCTGTGCGTCACCTTTTTCCCGTGGGGAACGTCCATCCGTACCAGAGCCGAGGGGGCGGGGTCCGTCATGACTGTGAGCGTGCCACAGCTTCGATGGCCGCGGGGGTCCGGTCCTCGGGCAGCTCCGCGCGCGGGTGCGGCTTGGCGTTCTGCAGGACGCCCGCCGTCTCCTTCATCGACGCGGCCACCTTCTGCGGGCCCTGGCTCCTCTTGGCCTTCTTCGCGAAGGCCACGCCGATGATCCCGAGGAGGATGGCGACGAGCACGTTGGCCGCGAAGGACAGCACGAAGCAGATCGCCAGGTTCCAGTGGCTCCAGGTCCGGATGCCGTAGGCGAGGGCGAAGTTGAGCATCGGCAGGGAGAAGAGGAGCACCGCGGCCGCCACAGTGAAGGCGCCGCCGCTGACCGCGCCGCGCTTCACGTCCTGCTTCAGCTGGGCCTTGGCCAGGGCGATCTCGTCGTGCACCAGCGCCGACATTTCGGTCGTCGCCGAGGCGAACAGCTGGCCGATGCTGCGTTCGGCGCCGACCGGGCTGCCGTCGGGTGCGCTCATCGCGTTCTCCCTCAGTGGTCTCTCGTGCCGCGGGCGTACCAGCCGTCGTAGGCGGCCGGCCGGCCCGCTCGTATGGCCGTCTTGCTTTGTACCGTCTCGTCAGATCATGCCGGACGGTCGCCCTCCTCGCCTGCCCCGCCCGGTACTTCCGCAAGCCCGTGGCGCGCCGCGGCCGCCCGCTCCGCCGCGATCCGCCGGGGTTCGGCGGCCTTGCGCTCATGGATCTCGGCCATGCGCAGGTGATAGGCCGGGTCGTCCTGCTCGTAGATGTCCGGGATGCCGTCGAGGTCGTCGTCGCGGTCCTCCTCCGCGCACAGCCTGCGGTACTTGGCGTTGCGTATCTTCAGCAGCACCGTCGCGCACACCGCCGCTATCAGCGATCCGGCGAGGACGGCGGCCTTGACCTCGTCGGTGAGGACGGCGTCGCCGGCGAAGGCGAGTTCGCCGATGAGCAGGGAGACGGTGAAGCCGATGCCGGCGAGGGAGGCCACCGCGAAGACGTCGGCCCAGGCGAGGTCCTCACTGAGGGAGGCACGGGTGAAGCGGACGGTGAGCCAGGTGCCGCCGAAGATGCCGAGCGCCTTGCCGACGACGAGCCCCAGCACCACACCGAGCGTCTCCGGCTTCGTGAACACGTCCCCGAGCGCTCCTCCGGAGATCTTCACCCCGGCGCTGAACAGCGCGAACAACGGCACGGCGAGCCCGGCGGACAGAGGCCGCACCAGGTGCTCGATGTGCTCGCCCGGCGAGTGCTGCTCACCTTCACGGGTGGTGCAGCGCAGCATCAGGCCCATCGCCACACCGGCGATGGTGGCGTGCACGCCGCTGTTGTACATCAGCGCCCAGATCAGCACGGCCAGCGGCACATACACGTACCAGCCGCGCACGCCCTTGCGCAGCAGCAGCCAGAAGACCACCAGTCCGGCGACGGCGCCGCCGAGCGCGGCGAAGTTCAGCCGGTCGGTGAAGAAGATCGCGATGATCAGGATCGCGAAGAGGTCGTCGACGACCGCGAGGGTGAGCAGGAAGGCGCGCAGCGAGCTGGGCAGGGAGGTGCCGATGACCGCGAGGACGGCGAGCGCGAAGGCGATGTCGGTGGCGGTGGGCACCGCCCAGCCCTGTGTCGAGCCGTGCCCGGTGAGGTTGGTGAGGGTGTAGACGAGCGCGGGTACGGCCATGCCGCACAGCGCGGCCACCACGGGCAGTACGGCCGCCCTGGGGTCGCGCAGGTCTCCGGCGACCAGCTCACGCTTCAGCTCGATGCCGGCGACGAAGAAGAACACCGCGAGCAGACCGTCGGCCGCCCAGTGGGCGACCGAGAGGTTCAGGCCGAGGGTGCCGTGGCCCAGGTGGAAGTCGCCGACCGACTCGTAGCTGTGCCGCAGGGCGGGGATGTTCGCCCAGATCAGCGCTGCTACGGCGGCGAGGAGGAGCAGGATGCCGCCGACGGTCTCGGTGCGCAGCGCGTCCGCGACGATGGCGCGCTCGGGCAGGGAGAGGCGTCCGAAGGCTTTGCGGGGGGTGCGGGGCGCGGTCATGGAGATCTCCGGTGGGTAGGCAGGACGGCTCACATGCCGACCAGACTTCCCGGCGCACCCTTGTCGCGTTCTTGACGCTTTACTTAGCTTACCTAAAGTTGCGTGGGGGCTCAAAGGGTGCGGTGACCCGGAGGGTGCGGTCCGGGACCGGTGATCTTCACCGTAGACGCAAAAGGGGCACCCAGCCTGTCGGCCGGGTGCCCCCGAGGCTGATGCCGGTCAGTCCTCGCTCGGCGCCGCCGGCAGCCTGGTCTGGATGAGGTCCATGACCGTGGAGTCCGTCAGCGTGGTGACGTCACCGAGCTGGCGGTTCTCGGCCACGTCCCGCAGCAGGCGGCGCATGATCTTGCCGGAGCGGGTCTTGGGCAGCTCGGCCACCGGCAGGATCCGCTTGGGCTTGGCGATCGGACCGAGCGTGGCGCCCACGTGGTCGCGCAGCTCGCCGACGAGCCCCTCGGTCTCCGCGGCCGTACCGCGCAGGATCACGAACGCGACGATCGCCTGGCCGGTGGTCTCATCCGCGGCCCCGACGACGGCCGCCTCGGCGACCGCCGAGTGGGAGACGAGCGCCGACTCCACCTCGGTGGTGGAGATGTTGTGGCCCGACACGAGCATCACGTCATCGACCCGGCCGAGGAGCCAGATGTCGCCGTCGTCGTCCTTCTTCGCGCCGTCGCCGGCGAAGTACTTGCCCTCGAAACGGGACCAGTAGGTGTCGATGAACCGCTGGTCGTCGCCCCAGATGGTGCGCAGCATCGACGGCCACGGCTCGGTCAGCACCAGATAGCCACCGCCGCCGTTGGGCACCTCGTGCGCCTCGTCGTCGACGACGGTCGCCGAGATGCCGGGCAGCGGGGTCTGCGCGGAACCGGGCTTGGCGTCGGTGACACCCGGCAACGGGGAGATCATCATGGCGCCGGTCTCGGTCTGCCACCAGGTGTCCACGACGGGCGTCCGGTCCGCGCCGATGTTCTTGCGGTACCAGATCCACGCCTCGGGGTTGATCGGCTCGCCGACCGACCCCAGGACCCGCAGGCTGCTGAGGTCGAACTTGGCGGGGATGTCGTCGCCCCACTTCATGAACGTCCGGATCGCCGTCGGCGCGGTGTAGAGGATCGAGACCTTGTACTTCTGCACGATCTCCCAGAACCGGCCCTGGTGCGGGGTGTCCGGCGTGCCCTCGTACATGACCTGCGTCGCGCCGTTGGCCAGGGGGCCATAGACGATGTACGAGTGCCCGGTGACCCAGCCGACGTCGGCCGTGCACCAGTACACGTCCGTCTCCGGCTTGAGGTCGAACACCGCCCAGTGCGTGTACGCCGCCTGGGTGAGATAGCCGCCGGAGGTGTGCAGGATGCCCTTCGGCTTACCGGTGGTGCCGGAGGTGTAGAGGATGAACAGCGGGTGCTCCGCCTCGAACGCCTCCGGGGTGTGCTCGGCCGGCTGACGCTCGACCAGGTCGTGCCACCAGTGGTCCCGCTCGTCGTTCCAGGCCACGTCCTGGCCGGTACGGCGCACCACCAGCACGTGCTCCACGTTGTCGACCTTGCCGATCGCCTCGTCCACGGCCGGCTTGAGCGCGGAGGGCTTGCCACGCCGGTAGCCGCCGTCGGAGGTGATGACGACCTTGGCGTCCGCGTCCTGGATGCGGGTCGCGAGCGCGTCGGCCGAGAAGCCGCCGAAGACCACCGAGTGGGCGGCGCCGATCCGGGCCGAGGCCAGCATCGCGATGGCGGTCTCGGGGATCATCGGCATGTAGATGGCGACCCGGTCGCCCTTGCGGACACCCAGCTCCAGGAGGGCGTTGGCCGCCTTGGAGACCTCGTCCTTCAGCTCCGCGTAGGTGATCGAGCGGCTGTCGCCGGGCTCACCCTCGAAGTGGATGGCGACCCGGTCCCCGAGACCGGCCTCCACATGGCGGTCCACGCAGTTGTACGCGACGTTCAGTTCGCCGTCCTTGAACCACTTCGCGAACGGCGGGTTCGACCAGTCCAGCGTCTCGGCAGGCTCCTTGGCCCAGGTCAGCCGGCGGGCCTGCTCGGCCCAGAAGCCGAGCCTGTCAGCCTTGGCCTGTGCATACGCCTCCGCGGTGACGTTGGCATGCGCGGCCAGGTCGGCGGGCGGCGCGAACCTGCGTTCTTCCTTGAGCAGGTTGGCCAGGCTCTCGTTGCTCACGACATCTCCCTCTCGAAGGGTGTCCGTTGTGTCCCAGGCCACAGCTCATCAGACGCGGGGGTCCGATGACAAGGGCCGACGGAAAAATTGGTTTAGACCTATCCAGGTGCCCCTGCCGAAGTGCCGTTCTCTCACGTCGGACTGTGCGTCTCCCCGGTGACCACCCCTTCCGTGATCTTTCCCCTGACGCCCTCGAACAGGCCGCCCTCTTCGCTCCCCGCCGGCAGATACGCCTGCGCCTCACTCACGTGGAAGTACATCCCGTGCAGCTCCAGCTCGCCCCGGGCCAGCGTCCGGGCCACCGGGGTGTGCGCCCGCAGGTGCTCCGGCTGCTGGAGCACGTTGACCAGACACAGCCGCTCCAACGCGTCCGCCGGAGACCGGCCCGCGAGCCGGGGCCGGGCGCGCCGGTCCTCGGTCATCCGCGCCAGACTCGGCAGCCCGTGCCGGTGCCAGCGCCGCAGCGGGGTGCTCCCGCCCACCCCGCTCGCGGTCGGCAGCGCCTGCATCGCCCCGCATCCCGAGTGCCCGCACACGGTGATGGAGCGCACCCCGAGCACCTCCACGGCGTACTCGACGGCGGCCGCCACCGAGTCGTCGCCGTGTTCCTCGCCCGGCGCCGGCACCAGGTTGCCGACGTTGCGGACGACGAACAGATCGCCGGGACCGCTGGCGGTGGTCATCGACGTGCCGGGCCGGGAGTCGGCACAGGTGAGGAAGAGCTGCGCGGGCCGCTGCCCCTCCCGGGCGAGCCGCGCCAGCTCCGCCCGCACCAGCGGCGCGGTGTTGCGCTGGAACGAGCCGATCCCACGGGCGAGTTCCCGCCCCGCGTCCCGGCCCGCCGGGGCGGCGACGATTTCCGGGAAGCAGGACCGGTGAGTGCCAGGGAGTCCAGGGCCGGCGGCGGCACCGGGTGGACGGGGGCGGCCCGGCGGTCCGGATTCCGCCGCGCCGGCCCGACACCTCGGCCTACCGCCTCGCGCGGTGTGGGCACACGTCCAGTCCTGCAGTGACTCGTACGCCGCGTGGTCCATGAACGAACCGTCCAACTCCACGACGGCGTGGGCGCCTTGGGGTACGAGATGCAGGGCTTGGCTGAGCCGGGGCACCGCGAGGAACGTCAACTGACCTTGGATCCGTACGTGATGGACTCCTTCCTTCTCTTCGTGGGTGATGCGGGTGCGGGCAAGGCGGTGGAGGGCGAGGGCGACCGCCACGGCGACGCCGAGGAACACGCCCTCAAGGACGCCGAGGACCACCGCGCCGAGTGTGGTCACGGCGTAGACCGGCACTTCCCGGTGGCGCGTCACCGCGCGGATGTGGTGCAGGGACATCATCTGGATACCGACGGCCATCACCAGGGCGGCGAGGGAGGCGAGCGGGATCTCCCCCAGGACCGGGACCATCAGCAGCGCGGCGACTACTACGAGAACGCCGTGCGGCGTCGTGGAGTTCCGGCTCAGCGCACCGGAGTTCACGTTCGCGGTACTGCGCACGGCCACCCCGGCGACCGGCAGTCCGCCGAGCGCCCCGGAGACGATGCTGGCGGCGCCCTGGCCCAGCAGCTCCCGGTCGAGGTCGGAGCGGCCCCGCCCCGGGAGACACTGCCGGGGCGGGCCGCGACCAGCTTGTCCACGGCCACCGCCCCGAGCAGCGACTGCACGCTGCGCACCAGGGTGGTGGTGAGCACGGCGGCAGCGAGGCCGAGCGCAGGACCCTCGGGCAGTCCGGCCAGGGCGTGGCTGCGCCAGGCCGGCAGCTCGACCCGGGGCAGGGCCAGCCCGGTGAGGGCCGCCGTCGCGGTCGACCCGGCCACGGCCACGAGCGCGGCAGGCACTCTCCGCAGCAGCCGACCGGGGCAGCCGGGCAGACGGAGCCAGGCCAGCAGCAGGGCGAGCGTCAGCGCGCTCATCGAGACGGCGCCCGGACGCAGACCTGCCAACTGGGCGGGCAGCGCACGCAGGTTGGCGAGGACGGAGCCGTCCGGGCTGCCGCCGAGGACGATGTGCAGCTGGGCGACGGCGATGGTGATGCCGATCCCGGCGAGCATGCCGTGCACCACGGCGGGGCTGACCGTGAGCGCGCCGCGCGCCACCCGCAGACAGCCGAGAGCGAGCTGGGCGAGTCCGGCGATGACGGTGATGCCGCACGTCGCCCGCCAGCCGTAGCGGTGGATCAGGTCGGCGGTGACCACGGTGAGCCCGGCGGCGGGACCGCTGACCTGGAGCGGGCAGCCGCCGAGCCGGCCGACGACGAGTCCGCCCACGGCGGCGGCGACGAGGCCGGCCTGGAGCGGAGCGCCGGTGGCCAGGGCAATGCCCAGGGACAGGGGCAGGGCGATGAGGAAGACCGAGACGGACGCGGACGGGTCGGCGCCCGCCACGGGGAAGCGGGGCCGGTGGCCCGGCGGCGGGGCGTGCGGCGGATGCGGGTGCTGAGGGTGCGGGGGTGCGCAGGCTGACATGGTCCCGTCTCCTCCGGGGCGGCACGGTCGCGGACTGGGCGGGATGGATCAACGCCGGTAAACGAATCGCAATGACACGTAAAGACAAGGCATTGCTTTTCGGTGCAAATGGCCCAGTCGATCGCACGCATGAGTGAACTAATCATTTGATCGGCTTGTCGTACTAATTCCTTCTCGCTCCCGTGGGACCTTGGCGGCGCTGCCGGTGCAGTCCCGGCATATCGCCAGAAAGCAGCCCACGTCAGCGTTCGCCTGAGAGAAGGAAGAAGGTGGGCGGAGCATGACCGCCACCCAGAGGATCGCCGTCGGCGTCGTGGTCGCCGCGGCCTGTGCCTCGTCGCTCGCCGGTTGCGCGACCGGCTCCCACGGTTCGAAGAAAGGGGTGTCCGGCCCGCAGAAGGCTGCCCCGGCGCCCCAGAGTGTGCTCCGGCTGATCGGTGACGGATCCACCGCGTACACCGGCTCTCAGCCGCATCTGCCCAGACCGGAGCGGCTGAAGCCGGGGCAGAAGCCGCCGCAGTTCGTGGTGTTCTCCTGGGACGGAGCGGGCGAGGACAGCCAGAAGCTGTTCTCGCACTTCCGCAAGGTCTCCAAGGAGAACCGCGCGACCATGACGTACTTCCTCAGTGGCGTGTACATGTTGCCGAAGGAGAAGCGCGAACAGTACAAGCCGCCCCAGCACTCGCCGGGCAGTTCCGACATCGGCTTCAACGACGAGAAGGGGATCGCCGACACCGTCAAACAGGCCCGGCTCGCCTGGCTGGAGGGCAACGAGATCGGCACGCACTTCAACGGCCACTTCTGCGGGCCCGACGGCGGGGTCGGCACCTGGTCGGTGGACGAGTGGAAGAGCGAGATCGCTCAGGCGAAGCAGTTCGTCAAGTCCTGGAAGTCCAACACCGGCATGAAGAAGTCGGCTCCGCTTCCCTTCGACTACGACAAGGAGCTGATCGGTGCCCGCACCCCCTGCCTGGAGGGCCAGCAGAACTTCATCAAGGCCGCCAGCCAGTTGGGCTTCCGCTACGACTCCAGCGGGGTCAACGAGCAGGTCTGGCCCAAGAAGAAGGAAGGCCTGTGGGACCTGTCGATGCAGCTGGTGCCCTTCCCCGGGCACACCTATGAACAGCTGACCATGGACTACAACTTCATGGTCAACCAGTCCGGCACCCAGACCCAGGGCGACCCTGACAAGTTCGACTACTGGGGCGACCAGATGCGCGACGGCCTCGTCAAGGGCTTCTACCGGGCCTACGACGGCAACCGCGCACCGCTGATCATCGGCAACCACTTCGAGTCGTGGAATGGCGGCACTTACATGCGCGCCGTCGACGACACGGTCAGGGAGGTGTGCAACAAGCCCGGCGTGCGCTGTGTGTCCTTCCACCAGCTGGCCGACTGGCTGGACGCCCAGGACCCGAAGGTCCTGAAGCAGCTGCGCACCCTGCAGGTGGGCGAGGCCCCCCGGCAAGGCTGGGCGTCCTTCCTGTCCGGCAGCCCGGCCCCGGCCCCGAAGGGCGTGCCCGGGGCGCCGGCGGTCAAGCAGTAGGTGTCAAGCGGTGAGGGACAAGCAGCAGGCGTCACACGGGAGTTGTCATACCCGCACCGATCTCTTCGCCGAGCATGAAGCCAGGGTCGACCTGTGCGGCCAGGTCGGCTCCGGTGCGCTCATTGCCCCACGCCTCGGCGTTCTTCAGGTGGAAGTGCACCATCTGGCGGGTGTAGCGCTCCCAGTCCCGTAGCTCGTACGTGGCGTCCGCGGTGGCCCGAAGGGCGTGCAGGGCGCGGGCGTTGGCCTCCTCCAGGAGGTTGAACTGGGGCGGCCGGCCCTTCTCCATGGCACGCACCCAGTCCGAGCGACCGAAGGTCACGAGCAGGTCGTCCCCGACCTCCGCGCGCAGGAAGTCGACGTCGTCCTGTTCCTGGATCTTGTTGCCGACGACCTTCAGGGCGACGCCGAAGTCGCGGGCGTACTCCTTGTACTGGCGATAGACGGAGACCCCCTTCCGGGTCGGCTCGGCGACGAGGAACGTCATGTCGAAGCGGGTGAACATGCCGGAGGCGAAGGAGTCCGAACCCGCCGTCATGTCAACCACGACGTACTCGTCGGGGCCGTCGACGAGGTGGTTCAGGAACAGCTCCACCGCTCCCGTCTTGGAGTGGTAGCAGGCGACCCCCAGGTCGGCGTCCGTGAAGGGGCCCGTGACCATCAAACGGACGGCGCCGCCGTCGAGTTCCACCGGCCGCGCACAGGCGTCGTAGACCGGATTGGGTTCCCGGACCCGGACCAGCCGTGAGCCCTCACCGGGCGGGGTCGTCTTGATCATCGTGGCGGCGGAGCGGACGCGCGGGTTGGAGCCGCGCAGATAGTCCTTGATCAGGGGCAGCCGCTCGCCCATGGCCGGCAGCGCGGCCGCCTCCGCCTCGTCGAGGCCGAGCGCGGGACCGAGGTGCTGGTTGATGTCCGCGTCGATGGCGACCACCGGGACGCCGGTGGCGGCGAGATGGCGGATGAAGAGGGAGGAGAGGGTGGTCTTGCCGCTGCCGCCCTTCCCGACGAAAGCAATTTTCATGTTCACCAAGGGTAGTGAGGTGATGGCTGTATGTGTCAGGGGGAAGTGAAGAAGACCACTCCTTCGAGGGGTGGGTCGCCGGGGTGCGTAGGGTCGTACTCATGAGTACGACAGGCGCGAACGCCGACCCGCTCGCGGCCCTGGGCTCGCTGCCCGGTGTGGCCGACTCCGTGGAGTCCGTGCGCAAGGCCGTGGACCGGGTCTACGGGCACCGGATCATGCGGCGCCGTAGCACCGAGATCACCGGCGAGGCGGCCCTGCGCGGTGCCCGCGGTTCCGCGGCGCTGTCCGGCGCCGACTGGGCCCTGGAGGAGGTGCGGCGGCGCACCGACTTCAGTGCCGACGACGAGTCGCGCGTCATGGGTGCCGCCCTCAGGCTCTCGGCGGAGGCGGGACAGCTGCTGTCCATCTGGCGGCAGTCGCCCCTGCGGGTGCTGGCCCGGCTGCACCTGGTGGCCGCGGCCGACAAGACCGACGAGGTCGGCAGGCCGCGCCAGGCCGGCGAGCCGGTGGACGAGCCGCTGATCGAGCTGCCGCTGCCTGACGCCCGGGAGGTCTCCGGCCGGCTGGAGGGGCTCGCGGATCTGATCATCGCCGGGACGTCCGCGCCCGCGCTGGTGACGGCCGCCGTGGTGCACGGCGAACTGCTCGCGCTGCGGCCCTTCGTGTCCCACAACGGCCTGGTCGCGCGCGCGGCTGAGCGGATCGTGCTGATCGGCAGCGGCCTGGACCCGAAGGCGATCTGCCCGGCCGAGGTCGGCCATGCCGAACTGGGCCGCGCTTCCTATCTGGCGGCGCTGGACGGATATGTCTCCGGCACCCCCGAGGGCATGACGGCGTGGATCGCCCACTGCGCCAGGGCGATCGAGCTGGGGGCGCGTGAGTCGACGGCCGTGTGCGAGGCGCTGCAGCGCGGTGCGGCCTGAGGAAACGTCTCTACACGAGTTGCGGCGGTACGAGTCCTCGTACCGCCGCTGGCATGCTCACCGGGTTACCAAGCGTCCTCGATATCTGCCCATCAGGTCGGGAGCTTTGCCCGTCACCTGGTGCGGCTGGCCCGTAATCGACGGGTCGACGTCGCGTGGGTGCCCGATGTCCATGCATGGTCCGTGGGCCAAGTGCGTAGTGGTAGGTGATCCTCGCGGATGTCCTCTGGTCTCGCGGGCCTAAAGTCTTTGTACCGCGAGCGGGGAGGAAGCGGAACCCCTGCCTGCGGTTCTTTACTTGCAGGTTCAAACAGGGGTGAAACGGGCGCCGTTCGGGTGGCATGCCGGTGTCAGGCGATGCTCCGGTGCCAGGTGATGCTCCGGTTCAGGCGGTGCTCCGGCGCCGGCTGGCGTACCAGACGAGACCGGCGGTCGCGGCCGCCGCTCCTATGGCCGCCGCCGCGACCAGCGTGGGCCGGGGCGGGACGGAGAACGAGGGCAGCCGCTTCTTGAGCGGGACCGGTCGCCGGAATTCCAGAATCGGCCAGCCGCGCGCGACTGCCTCGCGGCGCAGCGCGCGGTCCGGGTTCACCGCGTGCGGATGCCCGACGGCCTGGAGCATCGGCAGATCGGTGGCGGAGTCGCTGTAGGCGAAGCAGCGGTCGAGGTCGTAGCCCTCGGACTCGGCGAGTTCCCGGATCGCCTCGGCCTTGGTCGGGCCGTAGGCGTAGTACTCCACCTCCCCGGTGAAGCAGCCGTCCTCGCCGACGACCATGCGTGTGGCCACCACCCGGTCCGCGCCCAGCAGTTCGCCGACCGGCTCCACCACCTCGGCGCCCGAGGTGGACACGATCACCACGTCCCGGCCAGCCGTGTGGTGCTCCTCGATGAGGGAGGCGGCCTCGTCGTAGATGATCGGGTCGATCAGGTCGTGCAGGGTCTCGGCGACGATCTCCCGCACCTGCTGCACGTTCCAGCCGCGGCACAGGTCGGACAGATACTCGCGCATGCGCTCCATCTGGTCGTGATCCAGGCCGCCGACCAGGAAGACGAACTGGGCATATGCGGTGCGCAGCGCGGCCCTGCGGTTGATCAGCCCACCTTGGTAGAAGGACTTGCTGAAGGTGAGTGTGCTTGACTTCGCAATGACCGTCTTGTCCAGGTCAAAGAAGGCTGCTGCGCGGGGCAAGGAGTGGTTTTCCACGCCCCCGAGCATAGGCGCCCACCATTCGGCGTAAGGTGGGGCGCGTGGGTTTGCCTGAGAGGGCTCTCGGGTACACCATGGAAGTCACGGATCGTTCGCGACCGTGCTAACCCGGTCCGACTCCTCCCCCCCCGAGTCGGCCGTGGGGACGACCCCCGCTCTCCCCCCCGGCGGGGGTCGTCGCATGTCCAGATGGGTTTTCACTCTTCTCTCCCTTTCTCCTTCCGGCTGCGGGACCGGCATCGAGCCGTCGCGGCCGCCGCTTCCGGGCGCCCATGATCCGTCACTCCCGGTAATCATCGCGCTGCTCTGTGGAAGTCGCACAGGGATCGGTACAGAGGTCACCGGTTTGGGTGACGGCGATATTCACAGCCGCTGAGTTGTCCACAGTTTTCCACCAAGATCCACATGATTTCGCGGATCGCTGCACCGTGATTCCAGCGCGCTCGGGCCGCGGCGAGTTCATGGCCGGTTCCGATTGTCGGAGCGCGTTTGGCCGGTTTCTGTCGGCCGTTCATATGGGGGGCCGCTTGGCGGTTCTTCACACCTTTGGGAATCGCGTGGCCGCAGGGGCTGCGCGGCCCACGCAGCGAGGGGGGAACACCCGTGACCGGAACCGTCACTCACGACCCGCCGCCCGGCACCGGAGACCGACCGGACCGGCCGCTCATCGTCACCGAGGACGCCGAACTCCTGGACGACCTGCTGCGCCTGTGCGCGGCCGCGGGCGCCACACCCGTGGTTCACCACGGCGTACCGGACCACGGTGACGGCTGGGAGACGGCCCCGCTGGTGCTGGTCGGCGACGACGCCGCCCGCCGGGTCGGCGCGGCTCCGCGGCGGCGCGGAGTGGTGCTGGTCGGCCGTGACCAGGATGACCCGGGGGTGTGGAAACGCGCTGTGGAGATCGGCGCGGACCACGTCCTGATGCTGCCCGACGGCGAGCAGTGGCTGGTCGACCGGATCGCCGACGTCGCCGAGGGCGTCGGCCGCCCAGCGCTCACCGTCGGGGTGATCGGCGGCCGGGGCGGGGCCGGCGCCTCCACGCTCGCGTGCGCGCTCGCCGTCACCTCCGCGCGCGAGGGACTGCGCACCCTCCTCGTGGACGCCGATCCGCTCGGCGGCGGACTCGACGTACTCCTCGGCGGCGAGAGCGCCGACGGACTGCGCTGGCCCGCCTTCGCCGCCTCCCGTGGCCGGGTCGGCGGCGGCGCCTTGGAGGAGTCCCTGCCCGAACTGCACGCCCTGCGGGTGCTGAGCTGGGACCGCGGGGACTGCGTCGCCATCCCGCCGCAGGCGGTGCGCGCGGTGCTCGCCGCCGCCCGGCGGCGCGGCGGCACGGTCGCGGTCGACCTGCCCCGCCGGCTCGACGACGGGGTCGCCGAAGCCCTCGCCCAGCTCGACCTGGCGCTGCTCGTCGTCCCGGCCGACCTGCGCGCGGTCGCGGCCGCCGGCCGGGTCGCCTCCGCCGTCGGCATGGTCGTGCGCGACCTGCGCGTGGCGGTACGCGGGCCGTACGCACCGGGCCTGGACGACCGGGAGGTGGCCCGCTTGCTCAGCCTGCCGCTGGCCGGCGAGGTGCCGGTCGAACCGCCGCTGCTGCGCCCGCACGGCGGCGCGAAACCGCCCGCCGCGACAGGACGCGGCCCGCTCGCCCGCTTCTGCGCGAACTTCTGGGAACGCGCGCTGGTCGAGGCGGGAGGCACCCGATGAGCCTCCCCGGACTTGACCGCGCGGACGGCGCCGCCCTGCTTGACGGCGTCCGGCGCCGGCTGGCCGAGAGCGGCGCCGAACCCACCCCCGCGCGCGTGGCCCAGGCCCTGCGCGAACAGGGCCGGGTCCTCGGCGACGCCGAGGTCCTCGGCGCGGCCCGGCAGCTGAGGTCGGAACTCGTCGGCTCAGGCCCCCTGGAGCCGCTGCTCGCCGACCCGGATGTCACCGACGTCCTGGTGTCCGCCCCGGACCAGGTGTGGGTGGACCGCGGCGGGGGACTGGAGCTGACCCCGGTGACCTTCCCCGACGCGGCGGCCGTACGACGCCTTGCGCAGCGGCTGGCCGCCGTGGCCGGACGCCGGCTGGACGACGCCCGGCCGTGGGCGGACGCCCGGCTTCCCGACGGCACCAGGCTCCATGCGGTGCTGCCCCCGGTCGCCGTCGGCTGCACCTGCCTGGCCCTGCGGGTCGTACGGCCCAGGGCTTTCACGTTGGAGGAACTGGTCGAGGCCGGCACCGTGCCGCCCGGCGGCGACCGGATCCTGCGGGCACTGCTGGCGGCCCGGCTGTCCTTCCTCGTCAGCGGCGGGACCGGAAGCGGCAAGACGACCCTGCTCAGTGCGCTGCTGGGCCTGGTCGGAGCGGGCGAGCGGATCGTGCTCGCCGAGGACTCGGCCGAGCTGCGGCCGGACCACCCGCATGTCGTCCGGCTGGAGACCCGGCCCGCGAACCAGGAGGGCGCCGGCCTGGTCACCCTGGAGGACCTCGTCCGGCAGGCGCTGCGGATGCGGCCCGACCGGCTGGTCGTCGGAGAGGTCCGCGGACCCGAGGTCGTGCATCTGCTCGCGGCTCTCAACACGGGCCACGAGGGCGGCTGTTGCACGGTCCACGCCAACGCCGCCGGAGACGTACCCGCCCGCCTGGAGGCGCTTGCCACGGCCGCCGGGCTGGACCGGGCCGCACTGCACAGCCAGTTGGCGGCCGCGCTCTCCGTGGTCGTGCATCTCGTACGGGACAGGTCCGGGCGGCGTCGGATCGCCGAGGTGCACGTACTGGAGCGGGACGCCACAGGGCTGGTCCGGACGGTCCCGGCCCTGCGCTGGGGCGAGCGGGCCTTCGTGCGGGAGCGGGGCTGGGAGCGGCTGCGGCACCTCCTTGACGCCGCGGGCGAGTTCGGGTTCGGGGAGGGCGGAGAAAGGTGACGGAAGTGACCGGTGAGACGTCCATGGCGGCCGCGCTGATCTGTCTCGGCGCGCTGGTCTGGCTGCTGGGCGGGCCTCATTACGGAGCCCGGCGGGCGCGGCTGCTGCTCGCGGGCGGGGGAGCGGTGGCGATCGGTCCGCCCTCCTGGGACCAAGCCCGCGCGGAACTGGTCCGACTGCGCGGCCGGTTGGGGGTCGAATGGTGGGCGCTGGCGGCCGGCCTGCTGATCGGGCTGCTGGGGGCCTCGGTGATTCCGGCCGCCGCGGGGGCGGCCGGGGTGCCGGTGCTGCGTCGGGTGCGGCTGGCGCGCCAGGACCGGCGCGTCCGGGAGCGGCGGGCGGACGCGGTGATCGCCCTGTGTGGGGCGCTCGCCGGGGAGGTGCGCGCCGGACGGCAGCCGGGCGAGGCGCTGTTGCGGGCGGCGTGTGACTCCGGCGGGCTGGGCGAGGCGCAGGCGACCGTGGCCGCGGCGGCGCGGTTCGGCGGGGACGTGCCCGGCGCGCTCGCCGCGGCGGCCCGGCAGCCGGGCGCCGAGGGCCTGCTCGGGCTCGCCGCGTGCTGGCGGGTGGCCGTGGACCAGGGCGCCGGACTCGCGGCCGGCCTGGACCGGCTGGAGGCGGCCCTTCGGGCCGAGCGGGACCAGCGTGCGGACCTGCGGGCCCAGTTGGCGGGTGTCCGGGCCACCACCGTACTGCTCGCCGTCCTGCCCGCCCTCGGCCTGCTGCTCGGCTCGGCCCTGGGCGCGGCCCCCCTCCATGTGCTGTTCCACACCGGCCCCGGCCTCGCCTGCCTGACAGCCGGGTCGGCGTTCGAGGCGGCCGGCATGTGGTGGGCGGCGCGGATCGTGCGGCAGGCGGGGGCGGTGTGAGGGGGAGCGGCGATCCGCTGCGCTCCGGGACGTGCGGAGAGCGGGGGGCGGTGTCAGCGAAGAGGCAGTGTGCGGGGCGCGGCGTGTGACGGGCGCTCGGGGACGGGACGTGTGAGGAGAACGGGCGGTATGAGCGGGGAAGTTGTCCACAGGTTGGGGATGGTCGCGGGTGTGGCGCTGGCTCTCGGCTGGACGGCTTGGCGGTTGGACCTGGTCCGGCGCCGGCGTCGGGCCAGGCGGCGGGTGGCCGAGCTGCTGAGCCGGGAAGTTCCGGTGACCAGAGCGCGGTTCGTGGCGGCGGACGCCGCGCGTCGGTGGCTGCCGCCGGCCGGGGCGGTGTGCGGCGCCTGGGTCCTGGTCGGGGGTGTGACCGGGGCTGCGCTGGGGCTGGGGATCGGGGTCGTGCTGTGGCGCTGGCGGAGCAGGCAGGCGGCATCCGGCCGGGCGGACCCGGTCGACGCCCCCGCGGCTGCCCGCCAACTCCCGCTCGCCGCCGACCTGCTGGCCGCCTGTGTCGCTGCGGGCGCCGGCCCGGTGATCGCCGCCCAGGCGGTGGGCGAGGCGCTCGGCGGGCCCGTGGGACAGGCGCTGGCGCAGGGCGCTGCGGAGGTACGGCTCGGTGGTGAACCGGCGGCCGCCTGGCGGAGGTTGGCCGAGCTGCCCGGCGCCGGAGCCCTGGCGCGGCTGCTGGAGCGGGCCGACGAGTCCGGGCTTCCGGCGGCCGGCCCGGCAGCCCGCCTCGCCTCGGACGCACGCGCGGAGTGGGCCCGTACCGCGACGGCCCGGGCCCGGCGCGCGGCCGTACTGATCTCCGCGCCGGTGGGTCTGTGCTTCCTGCCCGCCTTCATCGCGGTCGGTGTGCTGCCCGTCGTGATCGGACTCGCGGGCGGCGTGATGAGAGGCAGGTGAGGCGATACGGGGACGAACGCGAGCGAACGAGCCCGAGCAGGCACCGAAGAAGTCGCGACGAAGAGCAAGAGCGGAGAAGAGCAAGAGACATGAATCTCGCGGGGGTTGGAATGCACCGGAAGATCAAGGAAGCGGCGGTACGGCTGTGGGGGAAGCGGCGCGGGGACGCCGGAATGGTGACGTCCGAGTACGCGATGGGGATCATCGCGGCCGTCGGGTTCGCCCTGCTGCTCTACGAGGTCGTCACCAGCGGCCAGGTCCGGGCGGAGCTGCAGGACATCGTGAAGAAGGCCCTCAGTGCGCGGATGTGAGCGAGGCGCGGACCGGGGGTTCGTGACCGCGGAGGCGGCCGTGGTGCTGTGTGTGCTGGTGGCGTTCACGATGGCACTGGTCTGGGGGCTGCTCGTGGTGGCCGCGCAGATCCGGTGCGTGGACGCCGCCCGCATCGGCGCCCGGGCCGCCGCCCGGCAGGACCCGGCCGACGCGGTGGTGACGGTGACCCGGGAAGCGGCGCCACGCGGGGCGCGCGTGACCGTCGGGCGCGAGGGCGACCAGGTCCGGGTGACGGTGGTGGCGAGGCCGCCGGTGCTGAGCGGGCTGCCGTTCGAGGTGCGGGAGGAGGCCGTCGCACCGGCCGAGGAGACGACAGGGGCCGAGGAGACCGCAGGGGCTGGGGAGGCGGGGCCGTGAGGAGAGACTGGGCGCGGGACCGGCAACAGTCCGACCGGGGGTCCGCCACCGTGTGGAGCCTGGGGGCGATCGCCGTGCTCTGTGTGGTGTTCGGCGCCGTACTCGCACTCGGACAGGCCGTGGTGGTCCGGCACCGGGCGGCCGGCGGCGCGGACCTGGCGGCGCTCGCGGCGGCGGACCACTGGGCCGAGGGCCGTACGGCCGCCTGCGCGCGGGCCGAGCGGGTGGCGGCGGCCCAGGGCGTACGGCTGGTGCGGTGCGCGATCGTCGGCGAGACCTCGGACGTGACGGCGGCCTCGGGGAAAGGGCCGTTCGCGGCGGAGGCCAGGGCCAGAGCGGGGCCGGCGGGTGCGGTGCCGGGGAGATCCGTGCCGACAGGACCGGCGTCGCCCGGAGCCCTGCTGACGGAACCGGTGCGGGAGAGGCCGGTGACGGAGGGGCTGGCGCCTGGAGAGGACGGTGCCCGAGGAGCCGGGCGCGCTCACGCTCAAGCCCGGGGTACCTGCCCCGGAGCCGCCTCGGCCGAGGTTCCGTCGCTCCCCTCGGCCTCCGCCTCCCCCGGCGCTCCACGCAACAGCACCGTGAGGAGTCGTACCGCCCCCCTCTTGTGCAGTGGGTCGTTGCCGTTGCCGCACTTGGGGGACTGGATGCAGGACGGGCAGCCGGCCTCGCACTCGCAGGAGGCGATGGCCTCGCGGGTGGCGGTGAGCCAGGCGCGGGCGGTGTGGAAGGCGCGCTCGGCGAAGCCCGCGCCGCCGGGGTGGCCGTCGTACACGAAAACCGTCGGCAGCAGGGTGTCCGGGTGCAGCGGGATGGAGACGCCGCCGATGTCCCAGCGGTCGCAGGTCGCGAAGAGGGGGAGCAGGCCGATGGAGGCGTGTTCGGCGGCGTGCAGGGAGCCGCCGAGGATCTCCGGGTTGATCCGGGCCTCGTCCAGCTGGTCGTCGGTGACCGTCCACCACACCGCCCGGGTGCGCAGCGTACGAGGAGGGAGGTCGAGTTTGGTCTCGCCGAGCACTTCGCCGGTGATGAGGCGTCTGCGGAGGTAGGAGACCACCTGGTTGGTGACCTCGACCGAGCCGTAGCAGAGGCGGCCGGCGCCCCACGGGATCTCGGTGTCCGTCTCCAGGATGGAGATCGCGGTGGTGTCGCGGGCGACCGTGGAGTACGGCGGATCGGCCTGCTCCACGAGGGCGACGGAGTCCTCCAGGTCGAGCGAGCGCACCAGGTAGGTGCGGCCCTGGTGCAGATGGACGGCGCCCTCGTGGACCGTCGAGTGCGCGGCGCCCGCGTCGACCGTGCCGAGCAGCCGGCCCGTGCTGGACTCGACGACCTGCACCGGCCGCCCGCCCGCGCCGCGGATGTCGGTCAGGTCGGCGGCCCGCTCCCGGCGCGTCCAGTGCCAGGCCTTCGTGCGCCGGCGCAGCAGCTTCGCGGCCTCCAGCTGCGGCAGCACGTCCACGCAGGCGGGGCCGAAGAGTTCCAGGTCCTCCTCGGTCAGCGGGAGTTCCGCGGCGGCGGCGCACAGGTGCGGGGCGAGGACGTAGGGGTTGTCGGGGTCGAGGACGGTGGATTCCACCGGTTGGTCGAACAGGGCCTCCGGATGGTGGACCAGGAAGGTGTCCAGCGGGTCGTCGCGGGCGACGAGAACCGCCAGGGCACCCTGCCCGGAGCGGCCGGCGCGGCCCGCCTGCTGCCACAGGGACGCGCGCGTGCCCGGGTATCCGGCGATCACCACGGCGTCCAGGCCGGAGACGTCCACACCCAGCTCCAGGGCCGTGGTGGCGGCGAGGCCGAGGAGATCGCCGGAGTGCAGGGCGCGTTCCAGGGCGCGGCGCTCCTCGGGGAGGTAGCCGCCGCGGTAGGCCGCGACCCGCCGGACCAGGGAGCGGTCGACCTCGGCGAGCCGCTCCTGGGCGATCACCGAGATCAGCTCGGCGCCACGCCGGGACCGTACGAAGGCGACCGAGCGCACGCCCTGCACGGTCAGGTCGGTCAGCAGGTCGGCGGTCTCGGCGGTGGCGGTGCGCCGGACGGGGGCGCCCCTCTCGCCGTGCAGTTCGGTGAGCGGGGGCTCCCAGAGGGCGAAGACGAGTTCCCCGCGCGGGGAGGCGTCGTCGGCGACCTCGACCACCGGCAGGCCGGTCAGTCGCCGCGCGGCCACGGCGGGCTCGGCGGCGGTCGCGGAGGCCAGCAGGAAGACGGGCGAGGAGCCGTAGCGGGCGCACAGACGGCGAAGCCGGCGCAGTACCTGGGCGACATGCGAGCCGAAGACGCCGCGGTAGGTGTGGCACTCGTCGATGACGACGTACTTGAGCGACTTCAGGAAGGAGGACCAGCGCGGGTGGGACGGAAGTATCCCGCGGTGCAGCATGTCGGGGTTGGTGAGGACGTAGTTGGCGTACTGGCGGATCCACTCCCGTTCCTCGAACGGGGTGTCCCCGTCGTACACCGCGGGGCGTACGGCAGTGCCCAGAGATTGTGAAAGTTCCTTCACGGACCGGCACTGATCCGCCGCGAGCGCCTTGGTGGGCGCCAGGTACAGGGCGGTGGCCCCTCGGCCGTTCGGCGCCTCGGAGCCGTCCAGGAGGGTGGACAGGACGGGCACCAGATACGCGAGGGACTTGCCGGAGGCGGTGCCGGTGGCGACGATCACCGACTCGCCGTCCAGGGCGTGCTCGGCGGCCAGGGTCTGGTGCGCCCAGGGGTGTTCGATGCCGCACGCCTGGACGGCAGCGATCACCTCGGACCGAATCCGATGAGGCCAGACGGCATGGCGGCCCACGCGCGGGGGCAAGTGCTCCGTATGAGTGATGCGCGCAGACCGGCTCGGCCCGGAGGCGAGCCGGTCCAGGACCGCGCCCGGAGACGGGCGTGGCGCCGGGTCCGCCGGGGGTCGATCGGATCGGTGATTCTTGGCCATCGGCACCGAGTGTGTCACTGGAGTGACGGACAATGGAGCCAAGGCGTCGTGCACGCCTGCCGGTAAGTGATTGAATGCCATCGCGGCTGGCGAAGCGTCCCGGGGGCCGCAAGCCGAGGTGCCCGAGGGGCGACCGCTCGATAGCAAGGTGCTGGAGGATCCGTGGACCTGTCCTTGTCGACCGAGACCGTCGGCGATCGTACGGTCGTCCGAGTCGGTGGCGAAATCGACGTGTATACCGCGCCCAAGCTGCGCGAGCAGCTGGTCGAGCTGGTGAACGACGGGAATTTCCACCTCGTCGTCGACATGGAGGGCGTGGACTTCCTCGACTCCACCGGGCTCGGCGTGCTGGTCGGCGGCCTGAAGCGAGTGCGTGCCCATGAGGGCTCGCTGCGCCTGGTCTGCAACCAGGAGCGCATTCTCAAGATCTTCCGTATCACCGGCCTCACCAAGGTGTTCCCGATCCACACCTCGGTCGAGGAAGCGGTGGCGGCCACCGACTGACCTGGACCCGTGACCGGCGTCGGGCTCCCTCCGGAGCCCGTACGCCGGGCGGTCCCGTCCGGGCCGATGAAGGGGCCCGGGCACAGAACCACAGCAGGGGGGCGGGCTTTCGGCGGCCCCGCCCCCGACCGCACGCCCGTAGTCGCGAGGGGGATGCATGGCCACCGTCGAACTCCGCTTCAGCGCGCTGCCCGAGCACGTCCGGACCGCCCGGTTGGTGGCGGCCGCGGTGGCACGCAGGGCAGGAGTGGACGAGGCCGTCCTGGACGAGGTCCGGCTCGCCGTCGGCGAGGCCTGCTCCCGCGCCGTCGGACTCCACCAGAGCAGTGGCATCAGCGCGCCTGTGAAGGTGGCGCTGATCGAAGAGGAGAAACAGTTCTCCATCGAGGTCGGCGACGAGGCGCCGCACGCCGTCC
This sequence comes from Streptomyces sp. IMTB 2501, assembly GCF_001953885.1. Taxonomy (GTDB): domain Bacteria; phylum Actinomycetota; class Actinomycetes; order Streptomycetales; family Streptomycetaceae; genus Streptomyces. Next base: position 42,775 of record NZ_MQUS01000026.1, read on the forward strand.
CGACAGGCGCGCCCGGTGCCGGGCAGGACAGCGACGCGGACACCGAGGAGGACGAGATGGGCCTCGCGGTCATCAGCGGCCTCGTCGACGACGTCGAGGTCACCACCGGGCAGGACGGCGGCCGTATCCGCATGACCTGGCCGACCACACCGCCGGCCGCGGCGCTGCTCTGAGCGCCGCCGTTCCACCGTTCGAGGGCCCTGCCGAGCAGGGCCCTCATCGTTTTTCCGACACGCCCACGAATTCGTGAATGAAATCACGATCAAACCCTCGCTGCATTTGATCAAGCGCCAATCCAGCGGCCTCTGGCCCGTCAATGGTTCGAGGGCATTACTCCATTCGGGTTGGATGGCGGGATCGCGATCATTTGCTGATGAGCCCGTTGAGGCTAATTCCGTTTACCGCGCTCTGTTGAGATCACTCCGAGGTACCTAGAATCCGTCCACATCTTGAGCTCAGCCCAAGCGTCAAGGAGGACGAATGGCGGGGCTTTCCATCCCTCAATCGGATCACCCCACAACCCTTGCAGCGGCAGTCCTGACCGACGACAACCGGATCATGGTGGCCGTCATCGCGGCGGTCGCCCTGGCCGCACTGGCGGTCGCGGGGATCCTGGTGCGCCAGGTACTGGCCGCCGGCGAGGGCACCGACAGCATGAAAAAGATCGCCGAGGCGGTCCAGGAAGGTGCGAAGGCGTATCTCGCCCGGCAGCTGCGCACGCTCGGCGTATTCGCTGTCGTCGTCTTCTTCCTGCTCATGCTGCTGCCCGCGGACGACTGGAATCAGCGCGCCGGACGATCGGTGTTCTTCCTGATCGGTGCGGCGTTCTCGGCAGCCACCGGCTATATCGGCATGTGGCTCGCCGTGCGCAGCAACGTGCGGGTCGCCGCGGCGGCCCGGGAGGCCACACCGGCACCAGGAGAACCGGAAAAGGATCTCACCACCGTTTCGCACACCGCGATGAAGATCGCATTTCGCACGGGCGGCGTGGTCGGCATGTTCACGGTGGGGCTAGGCCTGCTGGGCGCCTCCTGTGTGGTGCTGGTGTACGCGGCCGACGCGCCGAAGGTGCTTGAGGGCTTCGGCCTCGGCGCCGCCCTGATCGCCATGTTCATGCGTGTGGGCGGCGGCATCTTCACCAAGGCCGCCGACGTCGGCGCCGACCTGGTCGGCAAGGTCGAGCAGGGCATTCCGGAGGACGATCCGCGCAATGCCGCGACCATCGCCGACAATGTGGGCGACAACGTCGGCGACTGCGCGGGCATGGCGGCCGACCTCTTCGAGTCGTATGCCGTGACCCTGGTGGCGGCCCTGATCCTCGGCAAGGTCGCCTTCGGTGACTCCGGGCTGGCGTTCCCGCTGCTCGTGCCCGCCATCGGCGTTGTCACGGCGATGATCGGCATCTTCGCGGTCGCCCCGCGCCGCGCCGACCGCAGCGGCATGACGGCGATCAACCGCGGCTTCTTCATCTCCGCGGTGATCTCCGTGGTGCTGGTCGCGATCGCCGTCTTCGTCTATCTGCCGTCGAAGTACTCCGACCTCAACGGGGTGACCGACGCGGCGATCAAGGCAAAGGACGGTGACCCGCGGATCCTCGCCCTGGTCGCGGTGGCGATCGGCATCCTGCTCGCCGCCGTCATCCAGCAGCTGACCGGCTACTTCACCGAGACCAACCGCCGCCCCGTCAGGGACATCGGGAAAACCTCCCTCACGGGCCCGGCCACGGTCGTGCTGTCCGGCATCTCGGTGGGCCTGGAGTCGGCCGTCTACACCGCGCTGCTCATCGGCCTCGGCGTGTACGGCGCGTTCCTGCTCGGCGGTACGTCGATCATGCTCGCGCTGTTCGCGGTCGCGCTGGCCGGCACCGGACTGCTCACCACGGTCGGCGTGATCGTCGCCATGGACACCTTCGGGCCGGTCTCCGACAACGCCCAGGGCATCGCCGAGATGTCCGGCGACGTCGAGGGCGCGGGCGCCCGGGTGCTCACCAACCTGGACGCGGTCGGCAACACCACCAAGGCCATCACCAAGGGCATCGCCATCGCCACCGCCGTCCTCGCCGCGTCGGCGCTGTTCGGGTCGTACCGCGACGCGATCACCACCAACGTGCAGGGCGTCGGGGAGAAACTCACCGGCCCCGGTGCGCCGATGAGCCTGTCCCTGGACATCTCCCAGCCCAACAACCTCGTCGGCCTCATCGCGGGCGCCGCAGTCGTCTTCCTCTTCTCCGGACTGGCCATCAACGCCGTGTCGCGTTCGGCGGGTTCGGTGGTGTTCGAGGTACGGCGGCAGTTCCGGGAGAGGCCCGGGATCATGGACTACAGCGAGAAGCCCGAGTACGGCAAGGTCGTCGACATCTGCACCAGGGACGCCCTCAGAGAGCTGGCCACACCGGGTCTGCTCGCCGTGATGGCGCCCATCTTCGTCGGGTTCACGCTCGGCGTCGGCTCGCTCGGTTCCTACCTCGCCGGCGCGATCGGCGCGGGCACGCTGATGGCGGTGTTCCTCGCCAACTCCGGCGGAGCCTGGGACAACGCCAAGAAGCTGGTGGAGGACGGCCATCACGGCGGCAAGGGCAGCGAGGCCCACGCGGCCACGGTGATCGGCGACACGGTCGGTGACCCCTTCAAGGACACCGCCGGACCAGCGATCAACCCGCTGCTGAAGGTCATGAACCTGGTCTCGCTGCTCATCGCGCCCGCGGTGATCAAGTTCTCCTACGGCAGCGACAAGAACCTGGGCGTGCGGATCACGATCGCGCTCCTCGCGCTCATTGTGATCGTCGTCGCCGTGTACGTCTCCAAGCGTCGCGGGATCGCCGTCGGTGATGACGAGAGCACCGAGCGGGTCGCCAACTCGCCGAACACGGCGGTGGTTTCGTAGGCGTACTCCTGGGTCTGTAGGAGAAGCCCTGGTCAACGGGCGGGCGGGCGGCACGTGTTGACGTGCCGCCCGCCCGTTCGCGTGCCTGCACGCGGCTGTGGGTGCCCTGTGGGTGCACTGCGGGGGTGTCTGTGGGGGTGGCTGTGGGATCGCCCACGTGGTGAGCCTTGTCTCTCATGGTGCAAAGGATCACAAAGAGGGCCTTAGGTGGCGTTCGGGGTGCGGAGAGTGTGCATCCGCCGTGTAGGGTCCGTGGGCCGAGAGCCAGGGAAGGGACCAATCCGGTGAACAAGAAGCTCGCGGCCGCACTGTCCGGCGGTGCGGTACTGGTGGTGGCGCTGACGGGATGCACCAGCAGCGGCGGTGACAAGGGGCCCGACCCCAAGCTGGTCGCCTGGGCCAAGTCGGTCTGTGACGCGGTGCCCGCGCAGGACGCGAAGATCAAGTCGGCGAACGCGGCGATCAGTACGACGGCCGCCGACACCGCCAAGCCCGAGACGCTCCAGAAGACGGACTCCCAGGCTTTCCAGGACATGTCCGACGGCTACAAGGCGATCGCCGGCGCGGTGAGCAAGGCGGGTGCGCCGCCCGGTGTCGCCGACGGTGACCAGCGGCTGCAGGCCGTCGTGAAGAGCTTCAACGGCCTTTCCGTCGCGTACGCCGGACTGAAGAAGCAGGTCGACGCGCTGGACACCAAGGACCAGGCGAAGTTCGCCTCCGGGCTGCACGACGTCGCCACGCAGATGACGGACCTGGAGAAGCAGCACAAGAGCGGCACCGACGCGCTGGACAAGCTCCAGCAGGGCGAGGTCAAGAACGCCATCGCCCAGCAGGCCAGCTGCAAGAAGGTCGCGTCGTCGGCGTCTTCGCCGTCGGCGGGCTGACGCGGCGGTCCACAGCCGGGCTCACGGCCGGGGCCCAGGGCTGACGCTTCACGGCTCACGGTTCACGGCCGGCAGGCAAGCGCGGCGGTCTCGCTCGGGCGGGCCGTCGGCAGCGGCCGGCCGGTCGTGGCCGGGGTGTGTCGGTGAGGCGTGCTGAGGCCGCGTCCGGGCCGTGCCGCGGGCCACAATGGGGGGCGTGACTGACTCCGGACTCGCTTCCCTGCCCGCTTCCGACCGGCCCGACACCGCCGCGCGCCTGCGGGACGCGCTGCTGGCCGCCTCCTTCACCGCCGACGGGCTGCTCGACCGGCTCGGCGCCCCCGCGTACGCGGCGCTGGCCCGCAGCGAGACCGTGCCCGCCCTCCGGGCGACGCGCGGCGACACGCCGCTGGAGACGCTCGTACGGCTGTTCCTGCTCCAGCAACCGGTGCCGCACGCGCGCGTGGCGGCCGTTCTGCCGGCCGAGGAGGCGCTGGAGGCCGGGTGGCTCACGCGCGTGGGCGGCGACGAGGTGGCCGCCACCGTGGACGTACGCCCCTACGGCGGCCCCGGCGGCGAGGACTGGTTCATCGTCTCCGACCTGGGCTGCGCCGTCGGCGGTGCGGGCGGCATCGGGCAGCGCGACGAGGGCGTCGTCCTGGGCGTCGGTGGCGCCTCCACGACCCTTGCCGGCATCACCGTCCGCACGCCGGTCGCCTCCGCCCTGGACCTCGGCACGGGCTCCGGCATCCAGGCGCTGCACGCCGCCCAGCACGCCACGCGCGTGACGGCGACCGACCTCAACCCGCGGGCCCTGCACATCACAGCGCTCACGCTCGCGCTCTCCGGCGCGCCCGCCGCCGACCTGCGCGAGGGTTCGCTGTTCGCGCCCGTCCGGGACGACGAGACCTTCGACCTGATCGTGTCCAACCCGCCGTTCGTCATCTCCCCCGGTGCCCGGCTGACGTACCGGGACGGTGGCATGGGCGGGGACGATCTGTGCCGCTCGCTCGTTCAGCAGGCGGGGGAACGGCTGAACGAGGGCGGGTTCGCGCAGTTCCTCGCCAACTGGCAGCACGTGGCAGGGGAGGACTGGCAGGACAGGCTCAGGTCATGGGTGCCGCGCGGGTGCGATGCCTGGATCGTGCAGCGCGAGGTGCAGGACGTCACGCAGTACGCCGAGCTGTGGCTGAGGGACGCCGGTGACCACCGCGGGGATCCGGCGGAGTACCAGGCGCGTTACGACGCCTGGCTCGACGAGTTCGAGGCACGCAAGGTCAAGGCGGTCGGCTTCGGCTGGATCACTCTGCGCAGGACGGGGTCCGCCGATCCCGTCGTCACCGTGGAGGAGTGGCCGCATCCGGTCGAGCAGCCTCTCGGGGACACGATCCGGGCGCACTTCGAGCGGCTCGACTATCTCCGGGAGCATGACGACGCGGCGCTGCTCGCCAGCCACTTCAGGCTCGCCGCCGAGGTGGTCCAGGAGCAGGTCGGGCTGCCCGGTGCCGAGGATCCGGAGCATGTGGTGCTGCGCCAGCACCGCGGGATGTGCCGGGCCACGAAGGTGGACACGGTCGGCGCAGGGTTCGCGGGCGTCTGCGACGGCACGCTGAGCGCGGGCCGCATCCTGGACGCCATCGCCCAACTCGTCAACGAGGACCCGGTGTTGCTCCGCGACCGGACGCCCGCACAGATCCGCCTGCTGGTGGAGCAGGGCTTCCTCGAACCGGCGAACTGAGCGAACCGAGTGAGCGCACTGGGTCGGCGCATCGCGTCTGCACCCTGAATCTCCGCGCCGAGTCCGCGCGCTGGGCCGCCTGCGAATGGACCGGCGGGTTCGACGGCTGGTCCGGCGCACGGGCCCGGCGGGCCGGGGGCCATGGCGGCTGGTGCGCCTGAGGTACGCCGGGTGCTCCTGCGGTCGTAGTCGTCCCGGGATGTCCGGGTGACCGCGCCGGGATCATCGTCGTATGCCGGTGGCACGGGCCGGTGTGGGACGGCGGCCGGGGCCGTGACGCGCCGGTGCCGGGAAAAAGGCCGGAAAAATACGGACCCCCGTGCCCGCACCGACGGTGTCCGCTCATGTGTTCGGCATCACGTCGACCCTCCGTTCACCCCGATGTCGACCGCCCGTCTCCCGCGCGTGCCACTCTCCCGGCGCTGGGCGGAGCCGGACGGCACGGAAGGGGCGGGCGGGCGATGGAGAGCGTGCCGGCGATCTTCGCGGGAACGGTGTTCGCCCTGTTCGGAGGTGCCCTGCTGGCCTGGACCGGTACCCGCCTCAAGCGTCGCGAGCCGGTGGCGCAGGGTGTGAACCAGGTCGCATCGGCCTCCCTCGCGAGCGTGGCCGGGACGGTCGCGCTGGCCCTCGGTCTGTACTGCTTGACCCGCCTCTGACGTCGGCGGGTGTGCTGCGGCGAGAGTGCCGCGGGAGTAAGGGGAGCGTCACGCTCCGGACATGCCTCAAGTGGGTACCCGGTACTCCGGGCGGCAGGAATGGCGGTAGTCGGGTTACCGTTCGAGTGGCCGTTGTGGGCTTTTCCCGTTTGACACGGGGGCGGGCTGTACCGTCACACTCCGCAGCGTCACACGTGCCAGCACTACGCCGCGACCCCGGGACGAAGGCCTGGGGAGGCCCCAGCGTCGACCGGAGAGAAGAGCGAAGTTGTCCCCGACCAGCGAGACCGCACAGGGCGGCCGCCGACTCGTCATCGTCGAGTCGCCTGCCAAGGCGAAGACGATCAAGGGCTATCTCGGCCCCGGCTACGTCGTCGAAGCGAGCGTCGGGCACATCCGCGACCTCCCCAACGGCGCCGCGGAGGTGCCCGAGAAGTACACCGGCGAGGTGCGCCGTCTCGGTGTGGACGTCGACCATGACTTCCAGCCGATCTATGTGGTCAACGCCGACAAGAGGGCGCAGGTCAAGAAGCTCAAGGACCTGCTGAAGGAGTCCGACGAGCTCTTCCTCGCCACCGATGAGGACCGGGAGGGCGAGGCGATCGCCTGGCACCTCCAGGAGGTCCTCAAGCCGAAGATCCCGGTCAAGCGGATGGTGTTCCACGAGATCACCAAGGACGCGATCCGTGAGGCCGTCGCCAACCCGCGCCAGCTCAACCAGAAGCTGGTCGACGCCCAGGAGACCCGCCGCATCCTCGACCGCCTCTATGGCTACGAGGTCTCGCCGGTGCTGTGGAAGAAGGTCATGCCCCGGCTCTCGGCCGGCCGTGTGCAGTCCGTCGCCACGCGACTCGTCGTGGAGCGGGAACGCGAGCGCATCGCGTTTCGTTCTGCTGAGTACTGGGACCTGACGGGCACCTTCGCGACCGGCCGCGCGGGTGATCCGTCGGACCCGTCGTCGCTGGTCGCCCGCCTGCAGACCGTCGACGGCAGGCGGATCGCGCAGGGCCGCGACTTCGACTCCCTGGGACAACTCAAGAGCGCGAACATCCTCCACCTCGACGAGGCGACCGCCCGCGCCCTCGCCGCCGCCCTGGAGAACACGCAGTTCTCCGTGCGCTCCGTCGAGTCCAAGCCGTACCGCCGCTCGCCGTACGCCCCGTTCCGTACGACGACGCTGCAGCAGGAGGCCAGCCGCAAGCTCGGCTTCGGTGCGAAGGCCACGATGCAGGTCGCGCAGAAGCTGTACGAGAACGGCTACATCACGTACATGCGTACGGACTCCACGACGCTGAGCGACACCGCGATCGCGGCAGCCCGCGCCCAGGTCACGCAGCTGTACGGCGCCGACTACCTGCCCCCGCAGCCGCGTACGTACGCCGCCAAGGTCAAGAACGCGCAGGAGGCCCACGAGGCGATCCGGCCCTCGGGTGATCGTTTCCGCACTCCCGCCGAGACCGGCCTGACCGGCGACCAGTTCAAGCTGTACGAGCTGATCTGGAAGCGGACCGTCGCCTCCCAGATGAAGGACGCGACTGGCAACAGCGTGACCGTGAAGATCGGCGGCGCCGCCGCCGACGGCCGGGACGTCGAGTTCAGCGCCTCCGGCAAGACGATCACCTTCCACGGCTTCCTGAAGGCCTACGTCGAGGGTGCCGACGACCCGAACGCCGAGCTGGACGACCGCGAGCGCCGGCTGCCGCAGGTCGCCGAGGGCGACGCGCTGTCCGCCGAGGAGATCACGGCCGACGGCCACGCCACCAAGCCCCCGGCCCGCTACACCGAGGCCTCGCTGGTCAAGGAGCTGGAAGAGCGCGAGATCGGCCGCCCGTCGACGTACGCGTCGATCATCGGCACGATCCTCGACCGTGGCTATGTCTTCAAGAAGGGCACGGCCCTGGTGCCGTCCTTCCTGTCCTTCGCCGTGGTGAACCTCCTGGAGAAGCACTTCGGGCGGCTCGTCGACTACGACTTCACCGCCAAGATGGAGGACGACCTCGACCGCATCGCGGCCGGTGAGGCCCAGGCCGTGCCGTGGCTCAAGCGCTTCTACTTCGGCGAGGGCACCGCCACGGGCGGCGCGGCCGACGCCGGCAACGGCGACGGGGACCACCTCGGCGGCCTCAAGGAGCTGGTGACCGACCTGGGCGCGATCGACGCGCGCGAGGTGTCGTCGTTCCCCGTGGGCAACGACATCGTGCTCCGCGTCGGCCGCTACGGCCCGTACATCGAGCGCGGCGAGAAGGACACCGAGCAGCACCAGCGCGCCGACATCCCGGCCGACCTGGCGCCGGACGAGCTGACCGCCGAGCTGGCCGAGGAGTTGCTGGCCAAGCCGAGCGGCGACTTCGAGTTGGGCACGGACCCGGCCACCGGCCACACGATCGTCGCCAAGGACGGCCGCTACGGCCCGTACGTCACGGAGATCCTCCCCGAGGGCACCCCGAAGACCGGCAAGAACGCGGTCAAGCCGCGTACGGCCTCGCTGTTCAAGTCGATGGCGCTCGACACGGTGACGCTCGACGACGCCCTGAAGCTGATGTCGCTGCCGCGTGTCGTCGGCACCGACGCCGACGGCCAGGAGATCACCGCACAGAACGGCCGCTACGGCCCGTATCTGAAGAAGGGCACGGACTCGCGTTCGCTGCAGTCCGAGGACCAGCTCTTCACGATCACGCTGGAGGAGGCGCAGGCGATCTACGCCCAGCCCAAGCAGCGTGGTCGGGCCGCCGCCAAGCCGCCCCTGAAGGAGCTGGGCGAGGACCCGGTCTCCGGCAAGCCGGTCGTGGTCAAGGACGGCCGCTTCGGTCCGTACGTCACCGACGGGGAGACCAACGCGACCCTGCGCTCGGGCGACAGCGTCGAGACGATCACCCCGGAGCGCGGCTTCGAACTGCTCGTCGAGAAGCGCGCGAAGGCCCCCGCCAAGAAGACCGCGAAGAAGGCCGTGGCCAAGAGGACAGCCCCGGCGAAGAAGACCGCGGCCAAGAAGACGGCGGCGAAGAAGACGACCGCGGCCGCGAAGAAGACCACGGCGAAGAAGACGACCGCCAAGAAGGCCACGGCCTCCAAGGCGACGGCTTCCGGTGCGGAGGACTGACCCGGCGGACCGACCCGGAGAGCTGACGCGAAGGACTGACCGGGGGACAAACCCGGCGTCGGCCGCTCTCCGGCTTCGCTCAGCGAACGCCCCGGCATCACTTTGGTGTCGGGGCGTGCTCATGCCAGGGCAGGCGACGTGTGGTGTCGGTGGCTGCCGATAGGCTGAACGCATGACGCGAGCCGAGCAGCCAACGGCCCCCACCACAGCTCCGGACGACGCCCTGGTCGCGGACTCCCGCGAGCGCGCCGTCCGCTCCCTGCTGCGCCGACCGCAGCTGCGGCGCTTGTGGAGCGCGCAGCTGGTGAGCGGTGTCGGCGACACCCTGGCACTCCTCGTCCTGGTCGTCCTCGCCCTCCAGGCGGCGATCGCCCAGGGCTCCTTCGGGGGTGGATACCGGGGGGTGGCGTTCGCAGTGGCGACGGTCTTCGCGGCGCGTGTCCTCGCCGCGCTGCTGTTCGGCGCGGTCCTGCTCGGCCCGCTGACCGCGCTCACCGGCCAGGACGGCCCGCTGGACCGCCGCTGGACCATGGTCGGCGCCGACGGCGTGCGCGCCGCCCTGCTGATCATCGCCCCGCTGTGGATCGACTGGACCCCGGACAACGCACTGGCCGTCCTGCTGGTCACCGCCTTCGTCACCGGTGTCGCCGAGCGCCTGTGGACGGTGTGCCGGGAGAGCGCGGCCCCGGCCCTGCTGCCCGGTCCGCCCCCGGAGGGCGCCACCGTACGGCCGCTGCCGGACCACATGGACGCCCTGCGCCGCCTCTCGCTGCGCACGAGCTTCCTCGCGGTCCCGCTGGCGGCCGCCACGCTGGTCGTCGCCGGTCTGCTCAACAACCTGCTGGGCGCCGGTGTGGCCTGGTTCGACCAGCACCACGCGGCCCTCGGGGCGTATGTGGCGGCCGGCCTGTTCGCCGCCTCCCTGTCCGTGCTGACCTTCCTGGAGCTGCCCGACACGCGCACCCCCCGCGCGCGGTCCCCGCTGGAGGGCCTGCGCCGCCCGCGCACCGGTACCGGCGTCGACAAGGGCCGTACGGGCGCGATCCCGCTGCTCGTCCCGGCCTGCGCGGCGGTCGCCGGAGCCATCGCCGCCGCCGTGTCGGTCTGCGTGCTGCACGCCACCGACCTGGCCGGCGGCCCGGTTCTGTACGGCCTGCTGGTGCTGGGCCTGACCGGCGGTGTCGCGGTCGGCATCCGTACGGCCCCCGCGCTGCTGCCCTCGCTCTCGCGCCGTCGGCTGCTCGCCCTCGCGATCGCCCTCACCGGCATCGCCCTGCTGGCCGCCGGGCTGGTCCCGGACGTCACCACGGTCCTGCTGATCGTCACGCTGGCCGGTGCCGGCGCGGGCGTGGCCGCGAACACCGGGCACGCCCTGCTCGACCAGGAGACCGAGGAGTACCGCCGGGCGCGCGTCACCGAGCACCTGCACGCGGTCGTCCGGGTCTTCATTGCGCTCGGTGCGCTGATCGCCCCCGTGGTCGCCGGGCTCATCGGCCGGCACCGGCTGGAGAACGGCCGGTTCGTGTTCGCGCACGGCGGTGCCTCCTTCACGCTGATGCTGGTCGGCGCACTGCTGCTGCCGGTCGCGGCGCTGGTGCTCGCCAAGGTCGACGACCGCTCCGGCATCCCGCTGCGCCAGGACCTCAAGGACGCGCTGCTCGGCGGCGACGACCCGGTCGAGGCACCGGCGACGGGCGGTTTCTTCATCGCCCTGGAGGGCGGCGACGGCGCCGGAAAGTCCACCCAGGCCGAGGCCCTCGCCGAGTGGATCCGCGCCAAGGGCCACGAGGTCGTGCTCACCCGTGAGCCGGGTGCCACCCCGGTCGGCAAGCGGCTGCGCTCGATCCTGCTGGACGTGTCCTCGGCAGGCCTGTCGCACCGAGCCGAGGCGCTGCTCTACGCCGCCGACCGCGCCGAGCACGTCGACACCGTTGTACGGCCCGCCCTGGAGCGCGGCGCGGTGGTGATCAGCGACCGTTACATCGATTCTTCCGTCGCCTACCAGGGCGCGGGCCGTGATCTGTCCCCGACCGAGATCGCCCGCATCAACCGCTGGGCGACCAACGGACTCGTCCCGCACCTGACCGTTCTGCTGGATGTCTCCCCGGAGACCGCCCGTGAGCGGTTCACCGAGGCGCCGGACCGGCTGGAGTCGGAGCCGGCGGAGTTCCACGCGCGCGTGCGGGCCGGTTTCCTCACGCTGGCCGCCTCCGACCCCGGCCGCTATCTGGTCGTGGACGCGGGCCAGGAGCCCGAGGCCGTCACCACGGTGATCCGGCACCGGCTCGACACCGTGCTGCCGCTGTCCGAGGCCGAGATCAAGGCCCAGGAGGAGGCGCGCAAGAAGGCCGAGGAGGAGGCCCGCCGCAAGGCCGAGGAAGAGGCCGCGCGCAAGGCCGAGGAGGAGCGCCTGGAGCGCGAGCGCCAGGAGGAGCTGGCCCGGCTGCGCGCCGAGGAGGAGGAACGCAAGCGCCGCGAGCTGGAGGAGGCGCAGCGCCGCGAGGCCGAACGGCAGGCGGAGGAGGCCCGGCAGCGGGCCGCGGAGGCCGCCCGGCGCGCGGAGGAGGAGCGGCAGCGCCTGCTCGCCGAGGAGAAGGCCCGCGCCGAGGAGGAGGCCCGCCGCAGGGCCGAGGAGGAGCGGCGCCGCAAGCAGGCCGAGGAAGAGGCCCGGCTGCGCGCCGAGGAAGACGCGCGGCGCCTGGAGAAGCAGCGCAAGGCCGAGGAGGCGCTGCTGCGTGCCGAGGAGGCCCGCCGGCAGGCGGCCCAGGCGGCGGCGGCGGCCGACACGGCGGCCCGCAGGCCCGGCACCCCCCAGCCGTCCGCACCGGGCGTCGTCCCGGACGCGGCGACGGTCCCCACGCCGGTGGTGTCGCCGGACGCGCGCGGCTCCGAGGAGACGGTTCCGACGCCGGTGGTCTCGCCGGGAACCGACGAGACGACGGTGCTGCGTCGGGTGCGTGAGGAGCGGGACGGCTCCGCGGACGACGCCCGGGATGCCCGGGACGCCAAGGCTTCCGGCGGCTCCCCTGCGGACTCCGAGGTGACCGCCGAGCTGCCGCAGCCTCCGGCGGCTTCCGGCCCTGCCGACGAGACAACGGTCCTTCCGGCTGTGTCCGAGGGCCCCGCCGACGAGACCGCCGTGCTGCCTCCGGTGGTTCCGGGTGCGGCCGACGAGACGGCCGTACTGCCGCCCGTACGGGGGGACGCTTCGGCGGACCGGGTGCCGCCCGGGTTCTTCCGGGACGAGCGGCCGGCCGCGGGCCCCGATGGCTCCGAGGACCGTACGCGCGAGATGCCGCAGGTCGACGCCGACGGCAAGCCTCGCCGTCGGCCGCGTTCCGACTGGGCCGAGGAGACCCCGCTGGACGACCTGCCGTCGCTGGCGGACGAACTGCTGGGTTCGTACGACGAGCGGGAGCACGGCAGCCAGGACGAGGAGCAGCACCGCAGGGGCCGGGGCCGACGGGGCTGACGGCTGGGAACGGTGTACAGAGGGCGGCGTGGGTCGGAACACCGGCCGGCGCCGCCCTCGCCTTTCCGCCTGCCGTCGACGCGCACGTGGACCGAGTTGTCAGTGCCCACCCGCACAATGGATGAAGGAACGCGGAGTGTGACGGAAGGGCGGCGTGACCCATGACCGTATGGGACGACCTCGTCGGGCAGGAGAAGGTGAGCGCGGTGCTCGACGCCGCCGCGCGGGACGCCGACGCCCTCGTCACGGCCGCCGCGGCCGACGGGCCGCTGCCCGAGACGTCGAAGATGACGCACGCCTGGCTGTTCACGGGCCCGCCCGGAGCGGGCCGGAACCAGGCGGCCAGAGCCTTCGCCGCGGCCCTGCAGTGCGTGAGCCCCGACCGCGCCCTCGGCGGAACTCCCGGCTGCGGCTTCTGCGACGGCTGCCACACCGCGCTGCTCGGCACCCACGCGGACGTCACCACCGTGGCCGCCGTGGGCTCCGAGATCCTCGTGAAGGACATGCGGGACACGGTCCGCAAGTCGTTCACCTCCCCGGCGAACGGCCGCTGGCAGATCATCCTGGTCGAGGACGCCGAGCGGCTGAACGAGAAGTCGGCCAACGCCGTCCTCAAAGCCGTCGAGGAGCCCGCCCCGCGCACGGTCTGGCTGCTGTGCGCCCCTTCCATCGAGGACGTCCTGCCGACGATCCGCTCCCGCTGCCGCCATCTGAACCTGCGCACGCCGTCCGTGGACGCGGTCGCCGACATGCTCGTACGGCGCGACGGCATCGAACCCCAGGTCGCGACGGCCGCCGCACGCGCCACCCAGGGGCATGTCGACCGGGCCCGGCGCCTGGCCACGGACCCGGCGGCCCGCGAGCGCCGGGCCTCCGTGCTCAAGCTGCCGCTGCGGCTGGACGAGGTCGGCGCCTGTCTGAAGGCCGCCCAGGAACTGGTCGACGCGGCCGCCGAGGACGCCAAGCAGCTCGCCGAGGAGATGGACGGCAAGGAGACCGAGGAGCTGAAGGCGGCGCTGGGCGCGGTCCAGGGCGGCCGGCTGCCGCGCGGTACGGCGGGCGTGATGAAGGACCTCGAGGACATGCAGAAGCGCCGCAGAACCCGCACGCAGCGCGACAGCCTCGACATCGCCCTCGGCGACCTCACCGCCTTCTACCGCGACGTCCTCGCCCTCCAGCTCGGCTCACGCGTGGCGATCGCCAATGCGGACGCCGAGGACGCCCTGGAGCGGCTGGCGCGCGGCAGCTCCCCGGAGTCAACGCTCCGCCGCATCGAGGCGATCGCCGCGTGCCGCGAGGCCCTGGACCGCAATGTGGCTCCGCTGCTGGCGGTGGAGGCGATGACGATGGCGCTGCGGGCGGGGTGAGAGGCATGCGGCGATCGCGACGGCACATCCCTCGTATGTCCCCCGTACGAGCTCATCGCCCGCACGCATCGCGCCCGAGCGGTCGCACAGCGTTACGCTCGCCTGATGCACACCAGGCCATCCCTCCGCCGGACCCGGCGCACCCGCTCCCGGACGACGGCCCGCCTCACGGCCAGCCTGTTCACGGCCGCCGCCCTGCTCGTGTCCGCCTGCTCCTCCGAGAGCTCGACCACCTCGTCGGGCGGTGCGGCGGATGCGGTGCTGGCCGCTCTGCCGCGTGCGACGCCCTCCGCGCTGTCGTCGTACTACACCCAGCAGCTGCACTGGCGCAGCTGCGGTGTCCCCGGTTTCCAGTGCGCGACCATGAAGGCTCCGCTGGACTACGCCAAGCCCGGCGCGGGCGACGTCCGGCTCGCCGTCGCCCGCAAGAAGGCATCCGGCAAGGGCAAGCCGCTCGGTTCGCTGCTGATCAACCCGGGCGGTCCGGGCGGCTCGGCGGTCAGCTACCTCCAGAGCTACGCGGGCGCCGGCTACCCGGCCGACGTCCGTGCCCGCTACGACCTGGTCGCGGTGGACCCGCGGGGCGTCGCCCGCAGCGAGCCCGTCGAATGCCTCGACGGCCGCCAGATGGACACATACACACAGACGGACCTCACGCCCGACGACCAGCAGGAGCGGAACGCGCTGGTCACGGCGGACAAGACGTTCGCGGAGAGCTGCGGGGCGCGCTCGGCGCGGCTGCTGCGGCACGTCTCCACCGTGGAGGCGGCACGGGACATGGACATCCTGCGGTCGGCGCTGGGTGATCAGAGACTGAACTACGTGGGGGCGTCGTACGGCACGTTCCTGGGGGCGACGTACGCCGGGCTGTTCCCCGACCGGGTCGGCCGGGTGGTCCTGGACGGCGCGATGGACCCCACCCTGGACGCCCGGCAGATGACCCTGGACCAGACGGCCGGCTTCGAGGCGGCGTTCCAGGCGTTCGCGAAGGACTGCGTACGGCACTCCGACTGCTCGCTCGGCGGCAAGGGCACGGCGCCGGCGCAGGTCGGCGACCATCTCAACGCATTCTTCCGGAAACTGGACCAGCACCCCATCCAGGCGGGCGACGCGTCCGGCCGCAAGCTCGGCGAGGCGCTGGCCACGACCGGGGTGATCGCGGCGATGTACGACCAGGCGGAGTGGGAGCAACTGCGCGAGGCGCTCACCTCGGCGATGAAGCAGAACGACGGCAGGGGCCTGCTCGCGCTCTCCGACACCTATTACGAACGCGGCGCCGACGGCCACTACAGCAACCTGATGATGGCCAACGCCGCCGTGAACTGCCTGGACCTGCCGCCGGCCTTCACCGGCCCCGACCAGGTGGAGAAGGCGCTGCCCACCTTCGAGAAGGCCTCCCCGGTCTTCGGCCGGGGCCTGGCCTGGGCCGCGCTGAACTGCGCGTACTGGCCGGTGAAGGCCACGGGTGAGGCGCATCGCATCGAGGCGAAGGGCGCGGCGCCGATCGTGGTCGTCGGCACGACCCGCGACCCGGCGACGCCCTATCGCTGGGCGCAGTCCCTGGCCGGCCAACTCTCCTCGGCGCGCCTCCTGACGTACGTCGGCGACGGCCACACCGCCTACGGCCGCGGCAGCACCTGCATCGACGCGGCGATCAACACCTACCTGCTCGACGGCACCCCACCGATCCCACGAAAGCGCTGCTCATAGCCCCTGCCACCCGCCCCGGAACCCTCGCCTCCGGGGCGTGGTCAGAGCACCTCAGGAAACTGTGTAGACTTACCGAAGTTGCCGATCGCACCATTAGTGCGGAAGGCGCGCCGCCTTAGCTCAGATGGCCAGAGCAACGCACTCGTAATGCGTAGGTCTCGGGTTCGAATCCCGAAGGCGGCTCCGAGAAACCCCAGGTCACATAGCCCATGACCTGGGGTTTTCTGTTGCTCGGGGCATGGCGCGTCACACGGCCGGAGTGCCGTGGGGTGGCTTGCGTGAGCGATGCGTGAGCGGAGCGCCGCCGGGACCTACTTCTCGGGCTTCCGGCGCTGGGTCTTCTTCTTGGCCTTGGCCTGGGCTTTCGCCTTGTCCTTCGGCTTGCCTTCGCCCTTGCGGCTCTTCTTGGCCTTGGCCTTCTTGGCGGCCTTCGCGGCCTTACGGGCCGCCTTCTCAGCCTCGGCCTTGCGCTGAAGCGGGACCAACTTGGCGGTGGCCTCGGCGGCGTTCTTGCCGACCTGGGGCAGGACGCTCTGGTAAATATCCCGCGTGATGTGGGTGTCGCTGTGCCCGAGGGTGTCCGACACGATCTTGATGTCGATGTCGGCGGCCAGCATGAGAGTGGCCGCGCCATGGCGCAGGTCATGCAGCCGGATCGGCGGGAGGCCGGAGGCGGCGACGAGCCGCTCGAAGAGGTCAGTCACCTTGCCGGGGTGTAGCCAGGAGCCGTCCTCCTGAGTGAAGACGTGCCCAGTGTCCACCCAAGCCGAGCCCCATTCCTTGCGGTCCGCGTCCTGTCGTTCGCGGTGCTGCTTCAGGACGTTGACGGTGTCGTCGTCGAGCGCGACGACGCGGTAGCCGCTGTCGGTCTTGGGGCCGGATGCCTCGACCTCCCAGCCGTCCTGCACGAGTTGCGAGGAGACGGTGAGGGAGTGGGTGTCGAGGTTCGTCTCCGACCACGGCTGCCCGCACGCCTCACCACGGCGCAGGCCGCGGAAGGCGATCAGATGCCACATCGCGTACAGCCGGTCCTCGGCGACGAAGTCGAGGAAGGCGCCGGTCTGTTGGGGCGTCCAGACCATCACGGGCGACGGCTTCTCGCCCGTCTGCTCCCACTTGGCGATCCGCTCGTCCGTCCACACCAGCGCCTTCGGCTTGCGTACGGGGTCGATCTCGACATGAGCGGCCGGGTTGAACGTGATGATCTGCTGCCCGATCGCGTCGTTCAGGGCCGCGCGGAGCGTGGCCTTGACGTGCAGGCGCGTGGCGGGGCCGGTGATGCGACGGAAGGGCGGCATCTCGTCGATCGCGGCCTTCATCGCCTTGCGCCGGGCACGGTTCTCCGCTCCCCTCCAGGGCACGGTCGCCAGCTCATCGAGCGCGGCTCGCCGTTGAGCGTTCTGCTCCAGGATCTGGGCGTTGGCGTCGCGGATCTCCGTGAACATCTCGCTGAGGTGGCTGACGCGCAGCCGGTTGAGGCGTCGGTTCCCGATGTGCGGCTTGAGATGCACGCGGATGTCGGTCTCGTAGCGGTTCAGGCCGGACTTGCGTATGCGCTTGCCCGCCAGCCACCGGTCGAGCCATTCGCTCACGGTGAGGCTGCCGATGAGGTCCTGGCCGGCGTTGAGGCGCCGCCGGGTCTCCTCCACGTCGGGCAGGGGGGTCTTCTCGCTGCTGACTTCCGTCAGCATGGCGGCGATCAGTTCCGTGCCCTCGGGATCGTCCGACTCGGCCAGGCCGAGGAGGGCGCGGACGTGGTCGAGGCCGGCCTGGGCGGCTTTGCGGCTGTCGTAGCCGCCACGGGCGAAGGACCTGCGGCTGCCGTCCTCACGCGGCGGCAGCTCTTGGCGGATGGAGTAGGTGCAGTGGTTCCTGTTGTTGCGCTTGGGGCAGGACGTGCCGAGTTCCTTGCCGGTCTTCGGGTCGCGGCAGGAACAGCGGCGGTAGGTGGAGCCCTTCAAAGATCATTCTCCTCAGCGGTGTTGGCGTTGCTGCCGGGTTCGGGTGGGTCGACGTCGGCGAGTTCGGGCGGCAGGTAGGGGAGTAGGCCGCGGTCGCGGCGGATGAAGGAGCGGGCTACGCGGAGGCGTTGCTTGGCCTTGTCGATGCGCTCCAGGCAGGCGGCCTGATCGCGCAGCGCCTCCGCCTGTTGTGTGGCACTGGTTGCGTGCTCGACGGCGTATTGCGCGTAGCTCTCGCTGGCCATCGCGGCGCGCGCCTCGCCGAGGGCCTCGATGTGCTCGCGCTGGTAGCGGAGCATGTCGCGGTCGGCCAGGGAGCCACTGTCCTGAGCCGTGAACCAACACATGGCCTCCCACGGAGCAGTGCGGTCCTCGTACGGGAGCCGCTGGACCTCGGCGACGTAACCGATCGGGTAGATGAGGCAGATCGGGTTCGTGTGCAATGCCCTGGCCAGGACCATGACGTCGACCAGGGGCAGGTTGGCGCGACGGCCGGATTCCATATTGGCGATGACGTTGCGGGGGATCGGGTGACCGATCTGCTCGCACCGGTCGGCGAGGTCCTGGGCGCTCATGCGTAGCTCCTTCCTTCGGCGTCGGACCTCAGCGGCCACGGTGGCCATGACGTGGTCGGCCCACTCGGGGACGTCGTCCTCGTCGTCGTATCCAGCATCGAAATCGTGTTGTGTCATGAGGACACATTAGCTTCACCATCCTGGATTTAGTGGCCTGGAGCCGGGCGTGATCGTCGCGTTCGCCGAGGGCTGCATGAAAAGGGGTGCACTGTATGCGCGAAGGCGCGACGGCTGGCCAGTCGAAGGGTTCGAAGGGGATGAGTCGGAAGGAGCTGCTCGCCCTGCCTGTGGCTGTCGACCTGGACACGGGCAACCGGGCTCTGGGTCTCGGACGGAGCAAGGGGTATGAGCTGGCGAAGCGAGGTGAGTACCCCTGCAAGGTGCTGCGGCTGGGCAACGCCTACCGGGTGGTGACCGCGGATCTATTGGAGCTGCTGGGTCTGGCGGCGTGAAGGGGTGGGAGCGTAGCGGACGGTTCTGCGCTGAGCTGACACAGAAACGCTGGACTGTTGCCGGGCCTGGACGTACTGTCCGTGTTCCCTCAGGGAACGAAGCCAGCGTTTCCTCAGGAAACAGCGCGTGCGTCCCGACTCGGGACAGATCGCGCGTTCCGACACGGAACACGCCGAGCGCTCAGTCTCTGAGCACACCGAGCGTTCAGTCTCTGAGCAGAGCGAGCCTCCGGCGCGGCAACGCCGGAGGCCCTGGAAACTCCGTCGCCCGCATCCAACGAACGATCCGCGCCTGTCGGGCCTGCATGCCCGGCGCCGCAGAAAGAGGAACCGCCGAGTGCAACCTGAGAACCCCGCGCCCCATTCCACCCCTGCTCCCGCACCTGCTGCTGTGTGGCCGCCGGTCGCGATGCCGGGCAAGCCCGACCAGGGCGAACCCGAGCACACTGCGCCGGCCGTGGCAGCCGAGGAGCCGGTACCGGATCCGGAGCCGACCGTCGGCTCGGTGCTGCTGGACGAACTGCGTGAGCAGATAGCGAAGTTCGTGATCCTGCCCACGCAGGAAGCGCTGGACGCCGTGACGTTGTGGGTGGCGGCGACGCATCTGCAGCCCGCGTGGCAGCACGCGCCGCGTCTGGCGGTGGTGGGTCCGGCGAAGAGGTGCGGCAAGTCGCGGCTGCTGGACGTGCTGACCGAGACGGTCCACGAGCCGATGCTCACCATCAACACCACCCCGGCTGCGATCTTCCGGTCGATCACCGAGGAGCCGCCCACGCTCCTGGTGGACGAGGCGGACACCATCTTCGGCACGCCGAAGATGGCAGAGAAGAACGAGGAGATGCGCGGCCTGCTCAACGCCGGCCACCAGCGCAACCGCTACGTCACGCGGGTCGTCGGCAACGACCACACCCCGCACCGGTTCGCCACCTTCGCCATGGCCGCCCTCGCAGGGATCGGTGACCTGCCCGACACGATCATGGACCGGGCGGTGGTCATCCGGATGCGTCGCCGGGCGGAGGGCGAGCACGTCAAGCCCTTCCGTTCCCGCCGCGACATCCCGGCTCTTCATGACCTGCGGGACCGCATCGCCGCTTGGGCCAGGCCGCTGCTGGACGAGGCAGCGGACCTGGAGCCGGACATGCCGGTAGAGGACCGGGCTGCCGATACCTGGGAGCCGTTGGTCATCGTCGCCGACCTGGCCGCCGGGTCCTGGCCCCGTCGCGCCCGCGAGGCGTGTGCACGGATGGTCGCCTCCGAGGTCGAGGTGGAGGAGGAGCACCCCGGTGGGGCGCGGATCCTGGCGGACATCCGCCGGGTCTTCGTCGCCCAACGGGAGGTGGACAGCCTCTCCACGGACGAGCTGCTGCACCATCTGCGCCAGGACGCCGAGAGCCCGTGGGGGGAATGGGGACGCAATGGGCTGACCGCCCGCGATCTGGCAAAGATGCTGGGCCAGTTCGGCATCAAACCCGGCAATGTCCGCCTCGCCGACGGAACCCAGCGCAAGGGCTACACGCGCAACAAGTTCCTCGACGCGTGGCGCCGCTACTGCCCAACCGTCCACTCAGTGGACAGCGAGTCTGCCGCCCCCACCGCAGGCTGAGCCCCGCATCCCCGGGTGGCCGTCCCTGCCGTCCCTGCCGTGATCCCGCAGGTCAAACGACGTGCAGGCAAGACGGCAACCGGGAACAAGACGGCAACGCGATCACGGTGGACGCGCTGCCGCCGCCAGGACACTGCCTCGATCCGTCTTGTGGCGTCCCGCGCGTCCTCGCCGTATCGCCGCAGGCCACGGCTTCGCCGGTCGGGACGCACCACACATCAGTGCCGTCCCGACCGGCGGAGGACTCATGCCCCCACTCGGTTATGACGGGCCCGCGGCCCCGTGGCAACCGAAGACGCCTGCAGGACGGAGCGCCGAGACCCTTGCCGTACCGGCCCTGACCTGTGCTTGCAACGGCCAAGACGGCCAAGACGGCTCACACCGACAAACCCCAGGAGTACCCCGCTTGACCCTCTCCACATCCACATCCACACCCGCCGACCGGGGACACCGTCCCGACGAAGGATGGCTCTCGATGACCCAGCAGGACGCCGAGCGGTACGCGCTCATCGCGGCCGGCGTCGTCATCGTCGTCCTGACCGCCGGAGCGTTCTGGCTCTCCTACGCACACCTGGCCGATGTCGCCGGCCGACACGGCCTCGGTGGTTCCCCGATCCGCCGCTGGGCGTGGCCCGCCACCCTGGACGCGTTCATCGTCGCGGGCGAACTGCTCATGCTGCGCGCCGGTCTGCGCCAGGTGACCGACAAGTGGGCCATCGGCGTGACCGCTGCCGGGTCGGTCGGCTCCATCGCGCTCAACGTGGCCGGGGTCAACGGCACAGGCAACGCCGGCACCGTGCCGCTGCTCGACTACGTGGTCGCAGCGGTTCCCCCGACCGCCGCGCTGCTGGCCTTCGGTGTCCTGATGCGGCAGATCCACCAGCTCGTCGAGCAACCCGCCAGCCTCCGGAAACCCGCGCCTGCCCCGGCGCCGACCCCACTGGCCAGCGCCGCACGGTCGGCTGCTCCTGGCGAAGCCCCGCAGCATGGTGACGGGTCGACGGAGCATCCTGCCCCCGACCGTCCAGTCGATGCGGGATCCCCTTCGGGCGGTGAGGCCACCGGCCCGGCCCTCAAGCCGACCGGAGCACGGTCTCGGCGCACCGGGCGCCCGCAGGACATCTCCGACGACGAGATACGGGCCATCGCGTGCGAGGTGATGGCCCGTACGGGATCCGCTTCCTCCACAGAGGTCGGGGACGAGATCCGCGTCAAACGCGGCCGGAAGGCCGCAAACGGCCGCGTGCAGAAAATCTGCGATGAGTTGAACGCCGAGAAGGCCGAGCCCGCAAACGCCGCCGCAGTCGGCAGCAGTACCGGCTGACACGCCTGGAACCGCGCCTTTCGGTGGGCACCGGAAGTACTTCCGGTGCCCACCGAAACCCCGCCGAGCCCACACACTGAGCGCGCCCGGTCCCGCGCTCCGCCACCCCAGCGCCCACTCATCCACACCTGTGGACAGCCAGCTCCCGCAACACACCGCCCGGACTTTGCCACCGCCCCGCGTGCCTTCCCTGCCCCTTCCGGAGAACCACCCATGACGCACGACCCGCACCACCCCGAGGACGCCCCCGACGAGCCACTCAGGCTGACGAAGTCCCCTACGCTGAGGAACCGTCTGCGGTGGGTGTTCGGACGGGGTGCCCCTGGCGGAGCCAGTAGTACCCCGAGTCCGACTCAAGGCCGGTCTTCGGGGGTCTCCGCCCCGGGGGTGGCGGAGGAGGCCCGGCGCCAGGGGGCGCAGGACCGGGAGGTCGGGGCCGAGGGCGGCCTCGACCTGGACACACTCCATGCCGTCCAGAGCGAAGTTCTCCACCCCGCCCGCACCGCCGAGACCTCCGCCGCCGAGCCCGTCGTGCAGAGCGTGCAGCCCACCATCCGTCGCTTCACCGGCACCAAGCGCGTGGTCCGCGTTGGTCCCTTGCGCTTCACCGGCAACGAACACACCCAGCTTCAGCAGGCAGCCATCGAGCATGGCTATAAAGGTGACTCCGGCTTCGCCGCCGACATCGTCCTCGCCTTCGTCACCGGACGGTTTACCGCCAACCTGCCCCTGTCCGAGGATCGCCGCCGTATTCACATCTTCCGCGCCCAGGTCCTGCGCCAGCTCAACCGGATCGGCGTCAACGTCAACCAGATAGCCCGCGCTCTCAACAGCGACCAGACCCCGCCCGACCTCCGCCAGCGCCTGACCGAGCTCCACGACCTGCTGGAGCTGATCGCCGAGGCATTGCGCCAGCCCGTCGATCCGGAGACGGAGACAGCCGCGTGATCGCCGCCATCAAACCGTCAGGGTCCAACACCCGCGGCCTGCTCGCCTACCTCTACGGACCCGGCCGCCACGACGAACACCTCGATCCGCACATCGTGGCGGGATTTGCGATGCTCGGTATGCCCGACCCCGCCCGCGACGAAAATGCCACCCTCACCGAACTCGCCCGCTATCTCGACGAACCCGTCCGGCTGCGCAACAGCGAGTTCGGCAAGAAGGTCACCGATCATGTCTGGCACTGCCCCGTCCGCGCGGCTCCCGAGGACCGCTACCTCTCCGATGCCGAGTGGGGCGAGATAGCCCAGCGCATCGTCGAGGCGGCCGGCATCGCCCCCGCCGGTGACGATCTGGCCTGCCGCTGGGTCGCCGTACGCCACGCCGGCGACCACATCCACATCCTTGCCACCACAGTCCGCGAGGACGGCCGCCGCCCCAAACTCCACGACAGCGGGCTCCGCGTCGGTGACGCCTGCCGCGAGATCGAGAAGGACTACGGGCTGCGCCGGCTGAAGAAGGGCGACCGCACCGGTGCCCGCCGGCCCACCCAGGCCGAGATGCACAAGGCCGAACGCCTCGGCTGGGACCAGACCAGTCCCGAGTGGCTCCAGGACCGCATCCGCGCCGCCATCCCCCACGTGACCAATGCCGAGGAATTCATCGCCTACCTGGAAGCCGACGGCATCGAGGTCAACGCCCGGCGCGGCCCGTCAGGCGACCTCCTGGGCTATGCCGTCGGCCGCCCCGGCGACCTCAACGAGAACGGCGAGCAGATCTTCCACTCCGGAGGCAAGATCGCTCCCGACCTCTCCCTGCCCAAGATCAAGGCCCGCCTCGAATCCGGCCAGCCCGAAGAGCACCCCACCGCCCGCCGCAACCGCCCCAGCACCCCATGGCACCAGGCCACCGACGCGCTCGACACCCTCCACACCGACCTCGCCGACGACACCCACGCCCAAGCCCACATCGCAGCCCTCGGCGAACTACTCGAAGCCACCGCCCAGAAGGCACCCGCCAACCTGCGCACAGAACTCCAAGCCGCATCCAAGGCGTTCGCCCGAGCCCAGCGCTCCCAGATCCGCGCCGAAGACCGCGCCGCCCACGCCATGCGCAGCGCAGCACGCGACATCGTCCACACCGCCACCGGCCCCGACGGCAGCGCACTCGCCGCCCTGCTCGCAGCCCTCGTCTGGGCCGCCATCGTCGCTGGGCGCTGGCACGAAGCGAAGGACCACGCCCACCAGGCCGACGCCGCCCGCCAGGCCGTCCGGCACCTTCAGATGGCCACGGACCGCGCCCTCGCCCCGACGCTCACTGAACTCGCAGGCCGACCGCCCAGGGACCAATCCAGCCGCGTTCTCGCGAACGACGTACGGGCAGCCGTCCCCGACCACGCCGAACGGATCCTCGCCGACCCGGCCTGGCCCGCGCTCGCCACTGTCCTCGCCGACGCCGAAGCCCGAGGCCACCAACCCCACCAGCTCCTCAAGGAGGCCGCCGCCCAACGCGAGCTGACCACCGCCCGACAACCCGCCCGCGTGCTGATCACCCGCATCCAGCACACCGGCCGGAACCCAGCGCCCAATCGCCGTGCCGAAGCCGCCCGCCGCCGCTCGACCATCGCGGGTTCGGTTCCCAACCAGCAGACCTGGCACGGTCAGTTCCCAGCGGGCACCACGTCGCCTACTGAACAGCAGCACCAACGACGCCGGTAGTACCTGCTTCTACGGCCGTGTGGATGAGCAGGTGCGGACTCCGTCGGTCGCAGTGCATGCAACCACGACCGGTGCCGTCGCCTCACCGTCGGATGTACCGGGCCACCGTGTACGCGGTCGGTCCGGTGAGTCCTGTTCCGGAGCCGTCGGTCATGTCCAGGACCTCGAAGCCGGCACCCTCTGCGTAACGCTCAAGCTCGCGCGGGAAGAGTACGCGCCTGCGGATGTCGTCCTGGGCCTCGTCGCCTGAGGGGAGTATCCAGTGCCGGTGCATGGTGTTGATCTGCGTTCGCAGGTCCCACTCGTGCCGGATCGTCACGGTCGCCGGTCCCCTCGGGGTGTCGACCGTGGCGCTGATCGGCTCCGGCCGGGTGATAGGGGCGACAGGGGAGCACAGCACAAGCAGCGTGCCGGGGTGGGCGTGAGCTGCGAAGGTGGCGAAGACCTGGCTGATCTCCTTGTTGCCGTGGACGTAGGCCAGGCTGTTGCCCATGCAGGTCACCACGTCCATGCGCCTGCGGAGCCGGACGGTCCGCATGTCCCCGACGCGGATATCCAGCTCGGGCCGGGTTCGGCGGGCGTAGTCGACCATGCCGGGCTGGAGGTCCACGCCGACGCACTCGAACCGCTTGGCGAGGATCTCCAGGTCCCGGCCGGTGCCACATCCGAAGTCGACCAGGGTCTCGGCGTCCGGCCGGTGCAGCTCGATCAGGGTCTGGCACATTCCCGCGGCACTGCTGTCGGACTGGACCACGTCGTACAGCGCGGGAACCCGATAGAGGAGGTTCGTGGCTTCCACGTGGTCCGCTTCCGTGTTGTGGCTGGTCACATGAGGCTCCGCAATCCGACCTCCAGGGCGAGGACATCGCACAGCAGGTCAGGGACGGCCGGTGCGGCATCTGCGTCCTTACGGACCTGAGCGAGTGCCTCGCCGTCAACGTAGCCAAGGTCCACCAGGACAGACTCCTTCAGCATGTCATCCAGCACGGGCAGACCGTAGACGCGCAGTCCCTTCTCCAAGACGGCCAGGAAGTTCTCCGGCTCGGCCGGCGCCGCCACCGGCTCGGGCAGGCCCGTCCTCCTGATCCGCTCGCGGAACAACGCTTTGCCGCGCTTGTACTGGTGCGGCAGCTGCTCCATGAACCGAACGATGCGCGGGTGCACGAGCGGGCTCACCGGCCAGACTCCGGCCCGAAGAAATCCGGGATTGTGCATCCCGAACGCCATCAGGGTCGGCACGGGCAGAACGGGAATGGGCGCCAGGTGATCGTTCACCTCCGTGAGCGCTTGGACAGCCTTCGGGCCGAGCCACGGAACGGGTTCCGGCTCAGGCAGTTCGGCGTCCGTCCTGGAGTGGTGGGCGTTGATCTCGTCTCCGCCACTGCCGGTGAAGATCACCTCGCAGCGTCGGGCGGCCGCATGCTCACGTACGACATCGAAGGCTTCCTGGTAGAAGGCACCCGCCGGATCATGTGGCTTGCGCAAAGCACGTACGCCTCCGGGGCAGAAGGGCGGGTGTTGCATGGCGGGGATGGGGGTGTCCCGAAAGCTGCAGTGCTCCACTAACGCCAGCCGCCGCTCCCGCTGTCGCATGCCCGTGCTGCCTCCCACCAGCAGGCCGAAGCTGTGCACCTCGGGGAATCGCGCCGTCTTGATCGCCAGGGCGACGTTCCCGGAGTCCGCGCCGCCGGACAGCTCGACGCCCACACAGCCCGTCACTGTTGGGGCATCGCGGATCACGCCGGTCAGCAAGTCGTCCAGAGCGGTGAGTGGATCAATGCCGGGCCGCAGCGTACGGGGCTCAAGTACGTGCTCTGCGGGCTCCGGGTAGCGGATGCCGAGTCCTGCGGCAGTGAAGGTGGCCGATGCCCGCTCGGTGAGGCGGTGGACCCCTTCGAACAGGGTCTCGGACGTGTAGCGGTGCTGCCTGGTCAGCGTTCGGGCGACGACGCGTGGCACCAGACGGTCGGCCCGCAGATGCGGTTGCAGCGTGGTCAGGTCCCATGAGGCGTGCAGCTCGCCGGCGTTCCCCACCAGGAAGAGCGGAGCGGTGCCGAAGACACCTGCCGACAAGCGGGCTTCTCCGGGTTCCATGACGACCAAGATGAAGTCGGCGTCGTCCCGCTTGCATTCCCTCACGCGTACCCGCACGCGCGGCGCCTGGTCGTCGTTGATCTCCATGACCAACGTGGACACGTTCGCCGGCTCGATCCAGCTCTCACCGTTGACCCAACGGCGGCCCTGCGCTTTCCACTCGGGATGGTGAAGGTCGCACAGGCGCAGACGCATCGACAGCATGTCGTCCCTTTCCGATGTCGTGTGGCGGGGCGGGGCCGCGTACGGCCCCGCCCCGCCTGGCGTCAGCCCTGGATCACTTGGAGCAGTGGTCGCCGTTGTTGTCGCCACCGCCGGGCATCTTGTCGAGCAGCGCGGCCTCGATGGCCGGGATGCCGGTGATCAGGTCGCCGGTGAACAGGTCGTCCACGTTCATCGCTTTCTCCCTTACGGTTGAAACGGACTCCGCTGCTGATGCTGCGGAGTTGGACCCGTCCGGCTGCCGGACCCTTGCGAAGAAGGCGGCCGGACGGGGCGCCCACGGCTTTCCGGCGGTGGGCCCTCCCTCGTCACAGGGTGGGGAGCCTGCATGTGTGACGAAGGAGGAGTCAGGTGGAATGGGCGGCGGCAGCAACGCCCAGGACGAAGCCGATCGATGCAGAGATGGTGATGATCAGCAGCGGCCCGGCGTAGCGGCCGATGACTGCGGCTAACCGCCTCACAGTCGCTCGCCACGGCTGCGTTCGTTGGCCTCGCGCACTGCGGCGCTCAGCTCAGATGCGCTGTCCTGGGACTCGGTACGACGATGCTTCGGGCAGCGACACGGAGAGAACCGATTCGAACCCGGCGGCAGGTCCGCACCCTCGTAGGTGTCGATCCTCAGCGTTCCGCCCGTGCCCCGCTCCTTGGTCAACCGGGCCAGTCGGGCCCGCGCTTCGCTTCTCATCACTCAGTCCCTCAGACGACGGCTGGCGGCGAGGTTCCGCCGTTCCCTGCTGCCTCTACGCAACCGCGTGACCACGCTCAGCGGTACCGTTGCAGCAGCGCCAGCACTTGAAAGCCTTGAAAGTTCGCATGGGCACGGGGAGTTGAAGGCATGACCAAGCGTGAACCGAACGTGGCGCTCGGGCGCCTGCTCGCCGAAAGCCATTGGACTCACCGACAGTTCGCGCGGACGGTGAACCGCGTCGGCACGGAGACCGGCACACCCCTGCGCTACGACGAGTCGGCGGTGAGCCACTGGCTGGGCGGCACAGTCCCCCGTGCAGCCGTGCGGGCGTGCATCCTCGAAGCCCTCTCACGCCGCCTCGGACGCCCCGTCACCCATGCCGAAGCCGGCCTGCCCGTTCCCTGCGATCACTCCCCCACGGCCGCAGATACCGTGGAAGGGCTGATCGACCTCGGGAGGCAGGACATGGACCCATCACGCCGCAGCGTCCTGGGGGCAGGCCTGTTCTCCGTAGCCCTCACCATCCCCGGCTGGCCCGACGTCATCGGGCGGGCCCAAGCGGTCCAGTCCGGCCACGCGAGCCGGATCGGCATGAACGAAGTGGACATGGTCATCGCCATGACCGAGCGCGTCTCGGAACTGGACGACCAGTTCGGCGGGCGCCACGCGCGCCCCATGGCCGCCACCTTCATGGTGAACACCGTCGCTTCGTACCTGCGCGCCGAGGCGCCTGAGGACGTGCGGAAAGCGATGCTGTCCGCGGCTTCGGACCTGCTGTACGTGACCGGCTACATGGCCGTGGACGAGGGGCTGCATGGCCTTGCCCAGCGCTACTACGTCAAGGCACTGGAGTTGGCGGGCGCGTCCGAGGACCACCTGACCTACTGCACCACGTTGCGCGGCATGAGCGTTCAGGCGGTGGATCTTTGCCACGGGCCGAAAGCGATGGAACTGGCCGACGCGGCTGCCGCAGCCTCCCCGAAGGCCGGGCCCCGCATGCGGGCTTTCCTCGCCGGCCAGCAAGCGCACGCGGCCGCGCAGACCGGCGATCGATCAGGAGCGCTGCGGTACATCCGTGAGGCCGAGGCCGCCATGGATCGCGCCGAGTCCCGCGGCAAGGCGTTCGGCTCGTACGACCCGGCAGCGCTCAACTACCACATCAGCCAGGTTCGTTATGAACTCGGGGACGTTCCCGGTGCCATCGCGGCCATGCACGAGTCGGACAAAGTACGCTACAGCGTCTATCGCCGCGCCCGCGTCCGGCACCGCGCCACCCTGGCCGAGCGACAACTGGAAATCGGTCACCTGGAGGCTGCCTGCACCACCTGGCACCAGGCGCTCGACGACTACCCCATGGTCCAGTCCGGCCGCGCCGACGACCGGATCAAAACCATGTTCGGCCTCCTCCGCCCCCACCTGAAGAACGCGACCGCACGGGACCTCTACGAGCGCGCACGAACGGTCGCCCCACCATCCCTGGTGTTTTGAGCGTATCGGGTCGTTGGGCTGGACGACCAACGCCATGAGGACGAGGGACCGACCTCCCCGTTGGGTGCCTTGCCTCCTACGGTTCTCGCCTGGTCCAAGCTGCCCACCAACCGGCCGACGAAGGGACACCGACCGTGGCTCAGCCGAACACCGACGACCAGCCCAAAGCCCTCCCGCCCGCCCTCGAATCCATGACCCTGCTGGTCGCCGCCGTCATCGTCCACGACAAGGCCACCAACCGCGTCGTCCTCCTCCAGCGCAGCCAGAACGCCAAGTTCGCCCAGGGCATGTGGGACCTGCCTGTCGGCAAGAGCGAGCCCGGCGAGCCCATCACCGAGGCAGCGGTGCGGGAGCTGCACGAGGAGACCGGCTTGACCGTGAAGCGAGAGGCTCTGAAGGTCGCCCACATCATCCACGGCGCCTGGGGTGTTGAAGCACCCAACGGCTTCCTCACCGTGGTCTTCGCCGCGCACGAGTGGAACGGCGAACTGGAGAACCGCGAACCGCGCAAGCACGCTCAGGTCTGCTGGGTCGATGCCGAGGCCATCCCACAGGAGTTTGTGGACACCACAGCGAGCGCCCTCCATCGGTATCTCGCCGATGGACCTCAGGTGTCGTTGGACGGGTGGAAGTAGAGACCACTTCGGCCTCACCTCGGAAAGAAGAGATCAGTGGAAGCAGAGCGGGCGGCAGCCGCCGTCGGCAGTCAGATGGATTTTGGTCGTCAGGCCACCGCGGGATCGTCCGAGGGCATGGTGGACGGGCTCGCCGGCCGGGGCCCGCTTGCTGCGGGCTCCGGCCGCGTTCTGGTGAGCGCGCACGATGGTGGAGTCCACCGCGACTACCCAGTCCAAGGTCTCCTTCGGCATCGGCCTGGGCGAGCAGCGCCGTGAAGACCCTGTGCCATGTGCCGTTGATCGCCCAGTTGCGCAGCCGGGTGTAGACGCCCTTCCACGAGCCGTACTCGGCCGGAAGGTGCACCCACTGCGAGCCGGTTCGGAACTTCCATGCAGTGGCGTCGATCACCTGCCGATGCTCCCGCCACTGCCCGCCCCGTCCGGCGATAGAGGCTCGATCGCACGGCTGTAGCAACGATCGGTCGACCGCCAGGCAACCGTCCAGGACTGGGGGAGGCGCCACACGCAGTACGAGCGTCGCCCCTATTCGAGAATCTCGGCGAGTTCGATGACGACATCCTCCGCCGGGACGTCCTGATGGGAGCCCGCGTTACCCGTCCTGACCTGCTTGATCTTGTCGACGACATCTTGGCCTTCGATCACCTTGCCGAAGACCGCATAGCCCCAGCCCGTCCCGGTCTTGGCGCTGTGGTTGAGGAAGTCGTTGTCGTTGGTGTTGATGAAGAACTGGGCCCGGGCCGAGTGAGGGTCGTTCGTGCGTGCCATCGTCACCGTGTACGTGTCGTTCTTCAGCCCGTTGTCCGCCTCGTTCACGATGGCACCACGGGTGGTCTTCTCCTTCATGCCGGGCTCGAACCCGCCGCCCTGGATCATGAACCCGTTGATGACCCGGTGGAAGAGTGTTCCGTTGTAGTGGCCGTCCTTGACGTACTGGACGAAGTTCTCGACCGTCTTCGGGGCCTTCTCTTCGTTGAGCTCCAGGACGATTTCGCCGTAGTTGGTGTGCAGCCTGACCTTGGACATGAAGACCTCACCGTCTGTGCAGGATCAATGACAGGACGTCAGGCATTCTTGCAGCGGCGCGCAAGGTGACGCTGGCGCGACAACGAATCTGTCCTGGGTGTCAACGATCGGACGGCCAGCTGGGGCCACGACGTGCAGCTCGTGCCCGATGATCCGAGAGAAGCGCCCTAACCTGCCCTGGAGGGCCCCGGCAAAGGGAGCTGCCGCCGCACTGCTCGGCGCCCACAATCCCTGCCCACTACTGCGGTTGCTGAATGTGCGGCCTCGCAGGCGAAGGTGTGCCAGGCCGCATGCCGGGTCGGGGGACCGGTTCCGGCACGCCGATGGCGTGGCGCCGTGATGGGGCTGTGGAGGCCCTCCGGGGGGTTATCGGGTTCTGAAGCGGCGGAAGAGGTTTCGGGCCACGTACACGCCCGGGCCGCCGAAGCCGACGATGTCGACGCGTCCGTCACCGGTGATGTCGGCGAGGAAGCGGGGGTGGCGGTCGACCCGCCAGGCGCCAGCGTCCTCGTTGTACCCGAATCCGCGGCACACCAGCTGGGCCTGCTCGAACTGGCCGTCGCCGCGGTTGTGCGACACCCAGACCCCCTCGTCGCCGAAGCCGACGATGTCCGGATTGCCGTCGCCGGTGACGTCGGCGAGGAACCGGAGGTGCTTCTTGCTCGTCCACCCCTGGGCGAGCCCGAAGTCGTTCAGGACGAGCTTCGGGAGTTCGAACGTGCCGTCGCCGCGCCCGCGTGAGACGACCACGTCTTGTGGGCCGAACCCGACGATGTCCACTGCTCCGTCACCGGTGGTCTGGACCAGGAACCGAGGGTGCTCCTCGACCGTGCTCCACCCCTGGTCGGTCCCGAACTCGTCGAGGACGTACAGGGGCTCGGCGAACGTGCCGTCCTCGTCCTGGAGGGACACCCAGACGCCGTCGTCGTGGCAGCCGACGATGTCGAGCCTGCCGTCGCCGGTGGTGTCGGCGAGGAAGCGAGGGTGCTTGTCGGCCAGCCACCCGCCGGCCTTCTCGTCGTGGCCGAACGCCCGGAGGACCGGTTCGTCGGTGATCGGTGCGAACTCTCCTTCCTCGTCCTGGAGTGAGACCCAGACGCCGTCGTCGTGGCAGCCGACGATGTCGAGCCTGCCGTCGCCGGTGGTGTCGGTGAGGAAGCGGGGGTGCTTGTCGGTAAGCCACCCGCCTGCCTGCTGGCCGTGGCCGAACGCCTTGAGGACCGGCTCGCCGCCCGCGGGCGCGAACGTCCCGTCCTCGTCTTGCCGGGACACCCGGAGACCGGCAGTGGAAAGCACGACGACGTCGGGCTTGCCGTTGCCTGTCGTGTCCACGATGGTCCACAGGTCCGCGGGGTTTCGGGAAGGCGGGGGTTGGTGCAGGACGCGCTCGTTGTCGTCGAATGTGCCGTCGCCTCTGCTGGACGAGGTCACAGCCCCCTTCGTGGGTTTGAGTCCTACGATGTCCGCGCGTCCTGCTCCCGTGGTGTCGGCGAGGAACCGCGCATCGCGCCCGGCCCACCAGCCCGGTTGTCCGCTGGGAGAGCGGTTGGCCCCGTCGCTCTTCCACCCGCCGGCGTCCTGGTCGCTGCCGAACTGCGGGAGGACCAGCAGCATGTCGCTGAAGGAGGGTGTTGCACCGGGTGCCGGGCGCAGCGCGGTCGAGAGGGCCAGCGGCCAGGACCGGCGGCTGTTCCAGTGGTCCAGTGGGGCCCAGCGCAGCACGGGGTCGCTGGTGCGTTCGGGCTCGGCCGGGACGAACCGCCAGCGCTGGCTCTCCGCGCTGTCGTCGTACTCGCGCAGGACGATCCGGGTGTCGTCCGGGCCGGGGTCGGCGAGGTCGAGAACGGCGCCGTCGGTCGTGCCCTCGATGAAGTAGAGGCCCGCTTCGCCCTCGACGGGGACGACGTGCCACTGCTGGCTCTTCTTGCCAGTGGTGGCGTCCCACTGGCGGACGCCGCGGTCCGCGGCGGCGGGGTTGTCGAGCACCTTGCCGTTGACCGCGTTGCGGATCACATATGCCTGGTCGTCTTGTGCTTGCCCGCCTTGCGCGGCCTGCACGGGGGTGAGCTGCCACTGCTCCGGGTTCGGGCCGCCGTGGGGGAAGTCGCGGACGACGAGCGCCCCGTCCGCGCTCGGCGCGGCTTTGGTGCCGAGGGTTTTCCCCGTGGCGGCGTTGACGATCTCCAGCTTCAGTTCTTTCGTGGGCACGGGCATCGTGGTGCCTCTTCCAGGCGGTTGGGGCGTGGGCTCGGGACGGGTGTGGCGCGGCGGCTGCGGATCACGTGAAGACGTGGTGGTAGGGGACGTTCCATTCGCTGGGCAGCCGCGGGTAGAACGTGTTGATGACCGTCCCGGTGAAGTCCCCGCCCCAGTTGTAGGTGACACGCACCTCGCTGTCGGCCGTCACCGCGTGGTCCTTGAACCCGAGGATGGTGTCGGGGTGGGTGATCGGCACGAAAGTGATCCCGCCCCATGGCGTCACCGTGACGACCCAGAGCTGGGTGTCCTCGATCGCGCCGTTCTTCCCGCGCCACTTGTCGCCCACCTTGTCGGGGAGGCCGACCTGGACGGTGTCGGCCGTGCTCTTGGGGGCGTCCTGGTGGACGGTGATGCGCCTGCGCTTCGGCTTGGGCGCGCCGTCGTCGCCGCGCCCGGCGTCGGCGTCGCCCGCAGCGGCGGGTTTGGGCGACACCTGGCCGGCGGCGCTCTCGATGAGGTACAGCGGTCGCTGCCCGAAGAAGCCGGCGGGGGTGATGTACCAGAGGTGGCCCTGCGCGTCCTTGGTGGCCGGGTCGAGCGCAGTGGCCAGCTTGACCCCCTTGTCGTGGCTCTCCTCCTTCAGCTCGGCCGGCCGCAGGTAGCCGCCGTTGAAGGCGTGAACGAGCATGACCGGCCGATTCTCGACCAGCGCTGCCACGATCGCGTTGTCATAGCTGTTCACCGCCACCGGGCCGCCGACCACCAAATTCGCCATCGTCGTGCGCTCTTGGGTGTACATCGCGAAACCTCACCTGTCCTGAATGTGGAGAACAACGCGTCGGATACTCAATGCAGTGGCTCGTCGCGCGGCATTGCCGCAAACTCAACCGCATTCGATGGAGACGGCATCGAAAACGATTGGGTGACTGAGTGAATACCTCACCCACGGCAATGGCCGAGGCCATGAAATCCGCAGGTAGGGGCGATTCTGAAAGTGACGATCGAGCGATCGACAGGCACCAAGTTAGCTTTACACTAGGCGAGTTGGGAGAGTCGTCGAGTCTTTATCACTCGATTGAGCGCATAGCGTGTAGACGTCTTTCCGGGCGGTGGAGCACGTGCTAGCTTCGCCTTTCGGAAACGCGCGCAGATTCTTGTTTACATTTCACCGAGCGCAATTCGGCCAAATTAGTCGAGGACGGTGCATGTCTTCCAACGCGTACAACCTGGACCGGGCCAAGCGTCAGCCGCTGACGAAGAAGAACCTGCGGGAACTCAACATCGAGCAGACCTGGCAGTCCATCCTGGACCACCCCAACCTGGTCTACGTGGACGACTACGGTGTGCAGCACAAGCCCGTCGGGTTCTCCGTGAACAAGTCGCGCTTCGGCGATTTCCCGTCGAGCTTCGGCGATCGCCCCGGGACCGCATTCCATCTGGGCTGGCTCGCCTACATGAACCTCGGGGAGCCGCTGATCGAGGAGCGGCGCAACATCACCCAGCCGCCGCCCGACACGTTCTCCTCGCGCGCCTACGTCAATCGCAGCCAGACCAAGATGACGTTCACCGACTCGGTCGATTTCACCGTGTCGAACGGGGTCACCTGGTCGCTCCACGGGGACGCCAAGCTCACCTTCGGTGGCAGCGTCAGCGCGCAGCTTCAGCTGCAACTGCAGAACCAGCTGCGTCTGGACCTCCAGTCCCAGCTCCAGACACAGCTGCGGAACGACATGACGACCAAGAACACCACGACCGTGACCCAAAAGGCCAGCCCGGAAAACACGGGGACGGACAACGCCAACGCCACCGATACAGGCGCGACGAACTCGGCGGCGAACACGGCGTCGGTCGGCATGACGAACTCGGTGGGGTTCACGACCACGGGCAGTGCGACCGGCAGCGCCACGCTCAATGCCCAGTTGGCACTGGGCATCGCGGCCTCCGTCGGTGGCTCCCTGTCCACCAGCTGGGCCTCGAAATCGCAGATTTCCGGTGACGTCCCGCCGAACTCCCGTGTGGAGACGATCGTCACGCAGCGACGTACGCACAAGCAGTACACCTACGAGATCCCGGTGACCTTCTCCGGCTTGATCGCGGTGAAGTACGACGTGCCGGTGGCAGTCCTGTCTCCCCCGCAGCCCGGGAACTACCCGGGCCTCGACCAGTTGGTCGCCCGCCCCATCGGCGACATCGACCTGGCAGGCGGCGGCTTCCGCATGAAGGGGCTGGCCGAGGTGGTCTCCGCCCTGGAGGTTCACCACACGATGTTCGACAGCGAGAGCCTGACCGACAGCGACCGAGCGCTGTACAAGCAGCCTTGACCGGGCGGGCGGCGCCGCCACGACGACGACCAGGGGTGACGACCATGGTATTCGACAACATCTTCAACTTCGCGAACAAGGGTGCGGGGCTCTTCTCCGTAACCACCGACGGCACGAAGCCGCGGCCGGGTGCCGGCGTCGACTTCGAGGACGCCGACGACAGCACCTACGACGACACGACCACGAGCCTGTTCACCAGTGGGATCCACGGGGCCAACCACCGCGCGAAGGTCGTGCGGGAGGAGTCGCCCGAAGCGCGGGCCATCCTGGGCTTCCTCGGCTCCTTCATCCAGACCACCCAGGCGTCGGCCGGTGCGCAGGCCCAGTACGCCCAGGATCCCGGCTCGGTGTCGAACGCGGCAGCCGGCGGCATGCAGAAGTCGAGTACGACGATCACGGGGCACAGTGGCCTCCAGAAGGACGAGGACCTGGAGAGCAGGCCGAAGAAGAGCGATTTCACCAAGCCGCCCAAGGCCCCGGAGGCCCCCAAGGCCGCCAAGCCGACCGCCGAGGACCCGTCCGCTTCCCAGTAGCAGTGCCCGGCTCCCGAGGGGGTCAGGGGCGAGGCCGCCCCTGACCCCCTCGGGCGTTGCGTGCGTTACACGGGGAGCAACTGCCACTGCCGGTCCCGGTGGTCGCCCTCCGCCCCGTCCTGCTTGATCGCCGTACGGGCGTTGGTGTCGACCCGCAGCAGCAGACCGCTGTTCCGGTTCGCGATCTCGTACACCCGCGGAGTGTCGGTCACGGAGCCCACCGGGATCAGCTTCCACTGCTGGTGGTGTGCGTCGCCACCCTCGTAGGCGCGCTGCGCGACCACCGCCCCGGGCGCCTCCTGCGCTCCGCCGACCTCCAGGACCTTGCCGCTGCGCACGTTCTCGATCCTGTACAGGACGTCGCCGTTGTCCTGACCCGCCGCGACCAGCCGCCACCGCTGATGGTCCCTGGGGACGGCGAGCAACTGGTGGATCTCGGCCCCGTCCTTGGTGGACTCACGCAGGACCCCCATCCGCAGCCTGCTCCGGACGTTGGCCCAGGAGACCACCGTGCCCGACTCGGGTAGCCCAGCCATCTTCGCCGACGCGACCTTCCGAACCCGGTTGTTGACCCACTCGGCGATGTAGAGGGTGTCGACGCAGTCCACAGCGAGCCCCACCGGGCCGTTCAGCTGGGCCGAAGCGGCTGGGCCGCCGTCACCGCTGGAGCCTGGGGCGTTCGTGCCGGCGACCGTGCTGATCTTCCCGTCCGCCGTGATCTTCCGGATCCGGTGGTTGTTGTAGTCGGAGATGTAGAGGACGCCGGTGCTGTCCACCGCCACCCCGGACGGGCCGTTCAGTTGGGCGGCGGTGGCGAGGCTACCGTCACCGCTGGAGCCCGGGGCGTTCGTGCCGGCGACCGTGCTGATCTTCCCGTCCGCCGTGATCTTCCGGATCCGGTGGTTGTTGTAGTCGGAGATGTAGAGGACGCCCCTGCTGTCCACCGCCACCTCGCGCGGGCAGTTCAGCTGGGCCGAAACGGCCGGGCCGCCGTCACCGCTGGAGCCCCGGGTGCCCGTGCCGGCGACCGTGCTGATCTTCCCGTCCGCCGTGATCTTCCGGACCCGGTGGTTGTTGTACTCGGAGAAGTAGAGGGTGCCGGTGCTGTCCACCACTAGCCCGAACGGGCTGTTCAACTGGGCGGCGGTGGCGGAGACGCCGTCACCGCTGGAGCCTGGGGTGCCCGTGCCGGCGACCGTGCTGATCTTCCCATCGGCCGTGATCTTCCGGATCCGATGGTTACCGGTGTCGGCGATGTAGACGGCGCCTGCGCTGTCCACCGCCACCTCGCGCGGGTCCCTTAACTGGGCGGCGGTGGCGAGGCTGCCGTCACCGCTGGAGCCCGGGGTGCCCGTGCCGGCGACCGTGCTGATCTTCCCGTCCGCCGTGATCTTCCGGACCCGGTGGTTGTTGCCGTCGGAGAAGTAGAGGGTGCCGGTGCTGTCCACCGCGATCCCGCACGGGCCGTTCAACTGAGCCGTAACGGCTTGCTCGTTGTCCCCCTTGAACCCCGCCACCCCGGTCCCCGCGACCGTCCTGATTGGAGGGGCGGAGTCCTCGCCACCTGTGGCTGCCGCCTGAGCAGTGCTCATCGTCATCCCTTCACCGTTCACCGGACCGCCCCTCGCAGCCGCTCCAGGCGCTCCTGGTCCACCTTCATACCGCGGCCCCTTGTCCCGAGATCGGATCGTTTTCGCCCGCTCGGAGGCGAACCGCAAGACCGAATCCTCCCGCCGCCCGGAGGGCGCAGAAATGGGAATGCATGTACAAACCGGAATTCCGGACAGGTCGCGTCGAGGGGCAGGATGGTTTCTTCCCCACGCATGCACGCCCCGCGCTCCCAGCCCGGCTCCGGAAAGCAGGCTGAGAGAAGGTCACCCACACGGGGTGCTGTATGACTCAGCACTTAAGAGGTTGCCCGTATCCGGGCTGTTTCCGCACTCTTCAGGGCGGCGCCGGATGGCGTTGACCACCCGAACTGGCGACGCCTTTCGGTATTGCCCGCCGACCTGGCCGGGGTAGGCCACGGGCATCATCGCCGATCACCAGGGCGCGGCCCTCAAGGCCGTGCGGGAAAGGGCTGCCATGGATTCCGATATGCCGGTGGTGCCTGCAAAAAACTACGGGTTTCGCCACATCCAGACCTCGGACTACCTGTCGATGCGGGCCCTCGGCCAGCCCTCCGGCCCAGAAGATCCGGAGGCGCTCATCTACGGCCTGCTCGGCCTGCCCGAACAGACCTGGGCGGTGGAAAACCAGGAGACTCCGAATGTGAGTACGTCATCCAGTGCCTGGCCGGCTTCGCCCACGTGAGCCGCAGTGACAACCCCGCAATCAACGAGTGCGTCACCCTGAGCCCCAACTACAGCTCCTCCTGGCTGTGGCAGCTGCGCTCGACTCGACGGGACAGGCACTTCCTCATCGTCGTGCACGGGGGCCGATCGATGGGGGCGAACTGGTCATCGACCGCGATCCGGCCTCGACCAACGCGCAGACTGCCGCCCTGCGCCCGCTGGTCCTGACGCCACCTCCCAGTGGTGGGAACTGATGGGACAGAGCGGCGGCCGACCCACCAGAGCGAAACGATCCGAGTCCTGCCCCAAGCCCGGGCACTCGCGCCCGTACAAGGAGACCCGGGCAGCCACCGTGTCCGTAGGCACGGCCTGCTAGCGAACGGACTTCCGTAGACGGTGCTGCGGTTCGGTTTTCCCACGCTTCCGCCCCCAGCCGCGGCCCGAGGGCCATGAGCACTTGCTGGGTGAAGGGCTGACTGGCTTGGCGCCCGGGGCAGCGGCCTTCAGCTTCAGCACCGACGTTTCGTTGCCGTGGCCGTGGCTGTCCCCCTGGGCGCGCCCACCTCGATCCACCGGTCGATCCGGCCGTCGCTGTAGGTCTGCAGGGTTGGGCAGAAAGCTGACGGGACAGCTTGCCGACGCATGAGATGCGCCGCCCGCTGTTGTCCCGGCACGGGGTCAGATGCCCGTGAGAGGTGCCGTCGTCGGCGGGCCCCGCCGGACCATCGGTGCAGTACCCGGTGTAACTGCCGTCCCTGTCCTGTGCAGGTGAACCCTGCACTTTGCAGCTCTACTTTGCATGAGAGGTTGCGCAGTGCAGGGTGACCTTGCATACGCCTGCTCAGCCTCGACGGAGAGAGGCTCGGTTGCTCGGGCTGGCGGTACCGC
This sequence comes from Streptomyces sp. IMTB 2501, assembly GCF_001953885.1. GTDB lineage: Bacteria > Actinomycetota > Actinomycetes > Streptomycetales > Streptomycetaceae > Streptomyces. The sequence goes on from NZ_MQUS01000026.1 coordinate 81,530, forward strand.
CTCTCAGCGGCGTCACACTGGTCCGGGGGCAAGCGTCACGTGCCACCGGCAGTAGTCGTTGACCGAGCAGACAGCCGGGAGCATCCGGCACCCGAGCAGTCCGCCACGGAAGGACAGGAATGTCAGTAGGACTGGACAACGCTGAGTTCGTGCAGCTGGCCGAAGACGTGAAGAAGCTGACATCGAAGCCGGACAACGACACCCTTCTGAAGCTCTATTCCTACTTCAAACAGGCGACCGTCGGTGACAACGGCACCGATGCACCCGGGGTGTTCGACCTCACCGCGAAGGCGAAGTGGAACGCCTGGAAGGAACTGGGCGGCATGTCGCAGGATGATGCGACGCTGAAGTACATCGAGACGGCCAGGGCCACGATCGCCAAGCACGGCTAGAGAGTTGCTGAGTTCGGATCGAAGACCCTCGATGAGTGGCTGCGGGAGGGGACTTGGAGACGCGGCCGAAGCAGCCGGTGATGCGCCAGTGGGCACGCCTGGGTTGTGAACTACGCGGGTCCTTGGTCGTTCTCTGCGTGGTGCGGCAAGCCCACGGAGTTGCTCCCGTCTGCGCCATGCGGCGGGGACTGTTCGGGCTGTTCGCTGAGGCGTTTGATTTCCTGGCGGAGTTCGGAGACTTCCTGCTGGGTCTGGGTCAGCAGCCGGTGGAGGGCTTGGATCGCGACGATGGCCACGCCGTTGGTGTCCGTGCAGCAGATGGTCCTGTCGTTCTCGCCGACTCCGAAGGCGGCCCACCAGTCCTGGGCCATGGGCCCCAGGTGGCGCACGTGCGGTGGATCCCAGTGGTAGCGCCAGGTACTCACCGGCAGGGCCAGCACGTGTTCGAGCAGGCGGTACCCGTTCACCGGCTCACTCCCGCTCACCGTTGCCGGGCCGGCCGTTGAGGCGCGTCCGGCCGGGAAAGTAGCAGCCGTGGGAGGCGCTGCTTTCCCGGCCTTGCGGGCCATGGCCCGCAGCAGCCGGGGGATCACGCGTCCCAGACCACCGGCGTCACATCCACCTTCAGCCTCCGGTCCGAGAGGAGGCCGCCGAGTCCGAGACTGTTGGTGAGGCCGTTGACGGTGCCGAGGAGGCCGCCAAGGAGGCCACCGGCGCCGAGGAGGCCACCGCCGGCACTGTTGTCGCCAAGAGAGAGGATGACCTGATGCAACATGATTGTCCTCCTAAGCCGAGGTGAGCGCACACACCCTGCCCACAGCCGTATGCACAAAACGCGTCACCACTCGAACGGGGTCGGCGGATCGATCCTTCGCATCCGCGTTCAAGCACCACTCGCGACACCAACAGCAGAACAGCCAAACCTGTGATCTGAACTCGGCACAGGCTCTAATCCCTCAGCCGACGGCCTCTGCGAGCCGCTGGCCGTCGCGAGGGCGCTGGTTCCTTGGCCGAGGACACAGATGCCGAACACGGGGCGAGGAGCGTAACGGTCCTCGCCGTCACCTGCGCCGACGGCCCCTCTCTTCGCAGTCAACTAAAAATGCAAGGCAGATCTGTACAACCACGGCGCCAGGCGCGCAGGTGGACCCTTCACTTTGCTGGTCACAACCACCGACGAGTGCAATCTCCAGCCGCATCGGACAGTCCCTTCGCCAACCACGCAGCGACACATCCTTCGCCCCAGCGACAACCTGCGCCGCTCTTTGCCAACAAAGCTGCGTTGTCACAGCGGCCGCACCCCAGCCTCGTCCGGCACGGATGGGACGTGTGGCGGGCTCGGGGCCTGTCGGGTGAACGGCCCGGCGGTGACGCACCCGACCACGGCCGAAGTGGCATACCTCCAGGCACGGGTCCCCGTGTAGAAAGGATTGCGCTATGCGCCGAGCACTGATCGTCGTCGATGTGCAGAAGGACTTCTGCGAGGGCGGCAGCATCCCGGTGAAAGGCGGCGCCGACCGGGCCCGCGCCATCGCCGATCTGGTCCGACGCTCAGCCGGCGATGATTACGCGCACATCGTCGCCACCCGCGACCACCACATCGATCCCGGCGGCCACTTCTCCGACCATCCGGACTTCCAGGACTCCTTCCCTGTGCACTGCATGGTCGACAGCGATGGCGGCGCATTCCACCCCAACTTCGCGCCGACCGCCGCCTCCGAAGCCCTCGGCGAGGTCTTCTACAAAGGCGCGTACTCCGCCTCGAAGAGCGGCTTCGAGGGCTCGGCCGAAGACGGCACATCCCTGGCCGACTGGCTTCATGCGCGCGGCGTCAGCGACCTCGATGTTGTCGGCATCGCCACCGACCACTGCGTGAAGGCCACCGCCCTGGACGGTGCGAAGGCCGGCTTCGCCGTACGCGTCCTGCTCGACTACACCGCCGGCGTCGCCGCCGACACCACCGACAAAGCCATCGACGAACTGCGCAAAGCAGGCGTCGCACTGACCGGCGAACCTGTTGTCCTCGGCTGACACGAGCCCGGCAAAAAGCCCTCGCGGCTGAGGAGGAAGACCGACGGGACAACGAGAGACGAGAGAAGTGGGCCCGGGAAGGGATGCGCCTGACCTGGGAGGAATTTGAGGCCGGAGAGCCGTGCCGGGGCTGCGGAAAGCCCATGTACGACAGGTTGGGTGACTGGCCTCCGTTCGGGCCCGGGTCCTGAAGGCGAGCGCGGCCGGGTTGCGTGAGCGATGCGTGAGCGGACGGGGAAGCACCCATTGGACGTGACGTCATGCACGGGCGGGCAGCAAGTCTCTGACCAGGAAGAACGGGACCGAGCGTGATCACCGAGCACCACCCGTCATGATCTTGCGGGCCCTCGTAATGCGTAGGTCTCGGGTTCGAATCCCGAAGGCGGCTCCAGAAAAGGCCAGGTCACATAGCCCGTGACCTGGCCTTTTGCGTGGCTCAGGGCATGACGTGAGCGGAGCGGGTCCGGCCCTGCTCCTTCGGCTTCTTGCCAACGGAGCCGCAGCGGACGCAGCCCATTTAGTTTCAGGCGATACTGTATCGAATGAAGTAGAGTCTGGCTTTATGGCCGCTGATGTTCCTCACCGCACCACTGCCTCGCATGCGACCGACCGCCCCGGGGATACGTCGCCTTTCGCTCTCGGCTTGCTGCTGCGCCGGGCGCACTGGCGCGCGGCCGCGGTGATGGGGGAGGCGCTTCGGCCGCTCGGCATCGAGTTGCGGCATTTCGCGGTGCTGATCGAGCTTGTCAATCACGGGCCCACGGTGCAGCGGGATTTGGCGGCGGCGACGGGGTCGGACAAGGTGGGAATCATGCGGGTCGTGGACGACCTGGAGCGGAAGGGTCTGGCCGTACGCAAGGCTGTTCCGGGGGACCGGCGGGTGCGGGCAGTGGAGATCACCCCTCAGGGGCTGGAGCTCTTCGATGCGGTCCATGTGGCGGCGGAGCCGCTGGCTGAGCGTCTGGTTGCCGAACTTGGGCCCGGCGAGCCCGAGCAGCTGAAGGATCTGCTGACCCGGCTTGCCCATCCGGCAGACGACGAGGCGTAAGCGCGCGGGCGCACCGGTTGCCGGCCGCGTCAGCGGGCTTGGGCTCATGCGGCTTCCGCGGCGAACCCCGCCTTGAGAGCTGTGGCCAACGTTGCCACGCGCAGGCCTGGCGACTGGCGGCTGGTCAGGGCTTCGTCGCCGACGGGGCCGAGTCGCCCGTGAGACTGCCGCGCCGCAGACCTGGCCGGCGGTGTGCTCTTCACCCTCGCAGAGCACCGTCGTCGTCTCGATGCGCGCCCTGCCGACAGGCCGAACACCGGCCGCCCTCACGGCCGGGCCACCAGCCCCCAGGTACAGGGCGCCACGTGCACCGTCGGAGAGGGCGCACGCGCCGTGGACGCCGTGTGACCTCCTGGGGTGGGGCGTCACACGGCGTCCAGGCCCGGGGGTTACGCGGTGAGGCGCTCGGCGAGTTCCTTGGCCTTGGTGGTCGCGTCCTCGAAGGCGTGCCTGCGGGACGCCTCGTAGAGGGGGACCAGGTCTGCCATGGCCGCGTTGCGGGGGGCCATGGTCAGTTCCGGGACGATGAAGTCGAGGTCCAGGCCGAGGGTGCCCTTGAGGACGGCCTCCAGGTAGTTCTGTACGAACTCGTAGCCTTCGCGCGGGGTGCCCGGCGCGTAGGAGCCGCCGCGGCTGGCGACGACGACAACGGGGGTGCCCTGGGCGGAGGGGGCCTCGCCCGCGGTGCGGCCGAGCAGGAGCACGCTGTCCAGCCATGCCTTGAGGGTCGAGGGAATCGAGAAGTTGTACATGGGGGCGCCGATCAGGACGGCGTCCGCCTGCTCCAGCTCCTCGATGAGCTTCACGCGCGCGGCGAACGCGGCGGACTGCTCCGGGGTGCGCTCGGACGGGGCGGCATAACCGGCGGACCAGGCGTCGGCGGTGATGTGCGGGACGGGGTCGGCGGCGAGGTCGCGGTAGATCACCGTGCCCTCCGGGTGCTGCTCGTCCCAGGTCTTGCGGAAGGCGGCCGTGACCGATCGGGACGAGGACGCTTCGCCGTAAAACACGGATGAGTCGATGTGCAGCAGCGTGGTCATGGACTTTCTCCAAGGTGCAGTGCCCGAGGCGGGGGCCGAGGGGCGGGGATTCGTACATCGAGATAGTTGCACTCGATACGGTATTGAGTGATACCATCTTGAGTGTAACGAAGATAGACCCGTTGGGTAGATGGAGGCGAGCGGTCATGGACACCTATGAGGCGGTCGCGAGCCGACGAGCGGTGCGCGCGTTCACCGATCGGCCGGTGCCGAGGGAAACGCTGGAGCGTGTGCTGTCCGGCGCGGCCTGGGCGCCGTCCGGATCGAACATCCAGCCGTGGCGCACCTACGTGCTGACCGGCGCGCCGCTGGCCGAACTCAAGAAGCGCGCCGGCGAGCGCCTGGCCTCGGGCGACCCCTGGGATGCGCCGGAGTATGAGATGTATCCGCCCGAACTGAAGTCTCCGTACCGCGAGCGCCGATCCGCCTTCGGCGAGCAGCGCTACGGTGCGCTCGGCATCGCGCGTGAGGACCTGGAGGCGCGCCAGCGGGCGGCCGCCGCGAACTGGGACTGCTTCGGCGCACCCGCCGCCCTGTTCTGCTACATCGACAAGGACATGGGATCGCCCCAATGGGCCGATGTCGGCATGTATCTGCAGACCGTCATGCTGCTGCTGCGCGCCGAAGGGCTGCACAGCTGCGCGCAGATGGCCTGGGCGAAGTATCACAAGACCGTCGCGGAAGTCCTGTCACCCCCGGACGGACTTGTCCTCTTCTGTGGGATGTCGATCGGATTCGAAGACGTCACAGCGGGTGACGCCCGCATAGGCCGGGCGCCGCTCGGCGAGACGGTCACGTTCGTCGGCAGTCTCTGACGCCGTCTCTCCTTGTTCGATCGACGAGCCGTTTCATGCCGCGACCACATAGCGGTGCATATGCAATATTGCGCGCATAATCCCCACGAAAGGCATGTCATGAAGATCGCAGTCATCGGCGGTACCGGACTGATCGGGTCGCAGGTCGTCAAGAACCTGAACGCCGCCGGACACGAGGCGGTACCGCACTCGAAGTCCACCGGAGTCGACATCATCAGCGGCCAGGGACTGGACCAGGCGGTGGCGGGAGCCGACGTCGTCGTCAACCTGACGAACTCCCCGACCTTCGACGAAGCCTCCCTGGCCTTCTTCCAGACCTCGATGGACAACCTTCTGACCGCGGCCCAAAAGGGCGGCGTCGGCCACTTCGTCATCCTCTCGATCGTCGGCGTGGACCAGGTGCCGGAGCTGGACTACTACCGTGCCAAGGCGCTCCAGGAGAAGATCCTCGCGGCCGGGCCGATCCCCTACTCGATCGTCCGGGCTACGCAGTTCATGGAGTTCATGGATGCAGTCCTGTCGTGGACCGCTGATGCCGACGCCGTCCGGCTGCCCGCCACACCCATCCAGCCCATCGCTTCCCAGGACGTGGCCGCAGCGGTGGCGGAGGTCGCCGCCGGTGGTCCGCTGAACGGCATCCGCAACATCGCCGGCCCCGAGGTCTTCACCCTGGACGAGCTGGGCCGGATCACCCTGTCCCGCAAGGGCGACAACCGCACCGTCGTCATCGACCCCACCGCCGGGATGTTCGCCGTCGTCAAGGGCGACGTCCTCACCGACAAGAACGCCCACCTCGCCCCCACTCGCTACACCGACTGGCTCTCCTGACATCCCTGCCTCCTGCCTGTCCTGGCCTGGCCCGGCAGTCTTTTCGTTGTGCCCGCCGAGTGCGGCGGTTCGAGTCGGACGGGGAGTCGGCGCGGTCCTCCGATCCCCGGTCCGGTGGGGGGCGAGGGACTCGCTCGGCTGTCACTTATTAGGTTTCCGGGGCCTGTCCCATTTCGCAGTCCCGGATTGTCGATGAGTAGATGCGATGAGTAGACGCATGGAGCAGACGAGGGAGGTAGATGATCTTGAATGTCTATGAGGCGGTCACGAGCCGACGGGCGGTGCGCGGGTTCACCGACCGGCCCGTCCCGAGGCAGGTGCTGGAGCGGGTGCTGTCCGCCGCGGCTTGGGCGCCGTCCGGATCGAACCTCCAGCCGTGGCGCGCCTACGTGGTGACCGGTGGGCCGCTGGCCGAGCTCAAGCGGCGCGCCGGCGAGCGCGTGGCCGCAGCCGACCCCTGGGACGAGCGGGAGTACGAGATGTACCCGCCCGCACTGAAGTCTCCGTACCAAGAGCGCCGATCCGCTTTTGGCCATGAGCGCTACAGCGCACTTGGCATTGGGCGCGACGACTGGGAGGCGCGCCAGAGGGCCGCTGCCGCGAACTGGGACTGTTTCGGGGCGCCCGCCGCCCTGTTCTGCTACATCGACCGCGACATGGGCCGCCCTCAATGGTCCGATGTCGGCATGTATCTGCAGACCGTCATGCTGCTGCTGCGCGCCGAAGGGCTGCACAGTTGCCCGCAGATGGCGTGGTCGGTGTATCGCAAGACTGTCGCGGAGATCCTGTCGCCTCCGCACGACCTCATCCTCTTCTGTGGCATGTCGATTGGGTTCGAGGACGTCACGGTGGGTTACGCCCGTACGGGCAGGGCGCCGCTCGACGAGACCGTCACGTTCGTCGAGGGGTAGATTCGCGGATTTGCGTACGTCTCGGGTCCGAATCCCGAAGGCGGCTCCACTGAACCCCGGGCCGGACCGCTTCTGGCCCGGGGTTTTTCTGTTGCTCGCGTTCTGATCCCCGTGGGGGCCGAAGAGTGCCGGCAGCAGAGCGGCTGCCATCGGTGTGCTGGGCGGTGTCATCGGAGTCGCAGCGGTCGGTGGGAGCTTCGTGGCCGCTGTCGTTGCCCACCGGCTGCGGCGCCGGGTGGTGTTGTGCACCGGGTTCCTCGTCACCAGTGCTGGGACCCGTCCTGTTCGAACGCGTGCCACACCGGTTGCTGGGTCGGGTCAATGCGCTGGGCGACTCGGTGGCCGGGGCCGGTGTTCCGCCCGGCGGACTGATCGCCGCGGCGGCGGTGGCCTCCGTCGGCCCGGTACCCGTACCGCTGGTCGCCGGAGCCGCCCGCTTCCTGACCGCGAACCTGGCCGGGCCGAGAGGGGAGTGGTCCGAGATGGACCGCAGGTGCGGGAGCCCGGCCGCTGTGCCGCCTCTCGAGGGAATGTGCGGACAAAAGCGGAGCAAAGGGGTCGCAAAGTGAATCGGCATCGGGTGAACCCGCGGATCTGAGGCAACATCTTGGTGAACGGCGGGCACCGCGCGGTCGGGGCGTGGTGCCGCTGTCGGCCGGATGGGGTGAGGGACGTGGTGGAGCCGAGGATCGCCGTCGCCGTGGTGACCATGGGCAACCGGCCCTCCGAGGTCGACGCCCTGCTGGAGTCCGTGGCCAAGCAGGATCTCGCCCCCGCCCGCATCGTAATCGTCGGCAACGGCTGCCGCCTGCCCGAGTTCGCCCGCCGGCTCTCCCTGCCCGGCGAGGTCACCACCATCGACGTGGAGGACAACCTCGGCTGCCCGGGCGGCCGGAACGTCGCCCTGGCCCGGCTGCGGGAGTTCGGCGACGTCGATGCCGTCGTGGAACTGGACGACGACGGGCTGCTCGTCGACGCCGATGTGCTGCGGCGCGTACGGGACCTGTACGCCGCCGACCCGCGGCTCGGCATCGTCGGCTTCCGCATCGCCGACGAGCACGGCGAGACACAACAGCGGCATGTGCCCCGCGTGGGCAAGTCGGACCCGATGCGCCGCGGGTACGTCACCGGCTTCCTCGGCGGCGGGCACGCCCTGCGCATGGCGATGCTGGCCGAGACCGGGGACTGGCCCGCCGAGTTCTTCTTCGCGCACGAGGAGACCGACCTCGCCTGGCGTGCCGCCGACGCCGGCTGGAAGATCCTCTACGCCCCCGAGCTGCTGCTCCAGCACCCCAGGACCTCACCGGCCCGGCACGCCATCTACTACCGCGTCAACGCCCGTAACCGCGTCTGGCTCGTCCGGCGCCGGCTGCCCTTGCCGCTGATTCCCGTGCACCTCGGAGTGTGGACGCTGCTCACCCTCGCCCGCACCCGTTCTTTGGCGGGGCTGAAGGCCTGGTTCGACGGGTTCGTGGAAGGGCTGCGGGAACCGGCGGGCGGGCGCCGGCCCATGCGCTGGCGGACGGTGTGGCGGCTCACTCGGCTGGGGCGCCCGCCTGTGATCTGAGAGTGCGCCCCGGTGTAGACGCAGCCGGGGCCGGCGCGAACAGAGCGTGGGCCGGCGCGAACGGGGCGCGGAGCAGAGAACGGGACGGGGCCCCGGGCGTTCACCTCCGCCGACCGGGGCCCCTTGCGTCCCCGGATCCAGCCTGCGGCGACACTCCCCCGAGTTACGCGACAACGCGCGCACCGTAGGGCCAGATCCGATGGAAATGATCACATCAGGATGCGCCAACGGATCGCTAACATGTGGCCAACGGTTCGTCGGCAGGTCGCGGATCCGTTGGCCGGAACTTGCCGACGGTGTCCGTAACAGGCCGCCGGACAGGCCGATCCGGGGCCGGGCCGGCCGGCAGAAGGTGGCGGGAAACCGTTGTGGACAGGGTGGATTCCCGCCAGGGAACGGCGGGCGCGCGCTCGTCGCGGAGCACGGTCGGCCCCGATCGTGCGGAAAGGCAGTGGTACGGCGTGATGCGGCGGTGCGAGCTGCGGTTCGGACTGCTGGGGCCGCCCGTCCTGTACGACCGGCCGCCGTTCGAGATCTCGTCCGACACCCTCGACGACGGCGTCCGTGCCATCGGCAGTCCCAAGGTGCGTGTGCTGCTCGCCGCGCTGCTGCTGGAGCCGGGCCGGGTCGTGTCGGTGGAGTCGCTGAAGGACGCCCTGTGGGGCGGGGCGCCGCCCGTCTCCGCGCAGGCGTCCCTGCACAACCACGTCACCAGGCTGCGCCGGCTCCTGGACGACCCCGACCGGCTCAGAGCCGTACCACCGGGGTACGTACTGCGCGTCGATCACGGCGAGTTGGACATGCACGTCTTCGACGCCCGGGTCGCCGAGGCGCGGGCCGCGCATGCCCGGCGGGACTGGTCGGGTGTCGTACGGGCCTGCACCGCCGGGCTCGCGCTCTGGCGCGGCGCCCCGCTCAGCGGGCTTCCCGCCGACCTCGGCGGCTATGCCCTGGTGCAGCGCCTGGAGGAGGCTCGGCGGCTCCTGCTGGAGTGGCGCTACGACGCCGAACTCGCCCTGGGCGGCGCACGGCTGGCCGCGCTCGTCCCGGAGCTCGCGGCGCTGGTCGCCGAGTATCCGCTGCGCGAGGCGTACCACCGTCAGCTGATGCTCGCCCTGCACCGCACCGGCCGGCAGGCCGAGGCTCTCGCCGTCCACCGTGATCTGCGTGCCCGCCTGATCGAGGAACTCGGCATCGAACCCGGCCCCGCGGTACGCGAGGCGCATGTCGAGGTGCTGCGGGGGAGTGGCGAGGAGCAGCGGCGGGCGGGCGAGGAGCGCGTCGGCCTCCGGCGGGCCGTGAAGGGCCATGCCCGCCAAGTCCCGCAGGGCGCAGGGCGGGTGGACGGAACCCCGGAGGAGAAGGGGGAACCGGCGGCCCCGCACAGGGACGCCGAGCCGGAGCCGGACGCCCGGCTGACCCCGCGTCCGGCCCAACTCCCGGCACCACCCGCCCATTTCACCGGCCGCGCCGACGTCCGTCGTGCACTGCGGCACGCGCTCACCGAGCCGCCCGCCCCCGCTCCGGCCATCGCTGTGATCAGCGGCATGGCGGGCGTCGGCAAGAGCGCGCTCGCCCTGCATGTCGCGCATGAGCTGCGGGATCGATTCACCGACGGTCAGCTCTACGTCAACCTGCACGGCGCCACCCCTGGCATGACCCCCCTCAGCTCGGCCCAGGCACTCGCCGCGCTGCTGCGGGACCTGGGCGCCGAGCCCCGCAGCATCCCCGAACACCCGGACGCGGCAGCCGCGTTGCTCCGCTCACTGCTCGCCCCGGCCCGCATCCTGCTGGTGCTGGACGACGCGGCGAACGCCGCCCAGGTACGGCCCCTGCTGCCGGCCGGGCCCGGCTGCGCGGTGATCGTCACCAGCCGCTCGCCGCTCACCGCCCTCGACGGCGCCCGGCGCTTCCCGCTCACCCCGCTGACCGGCGAGGACAGCGCGGCACTGCTGCGCACGGTGAGCGGACGCGAGGGGCTGGACGCCGGGCACGCGCTGGTCGAACTGACCGGCCGGCTCCCGCTGGCGCTGCGTGTCGTCGCCGCCAGGCTCGCCGCCCGCCGCGCCCTCACCCCCGATGTGCTCGCGGGCCAACTCGCCGAGACGGGCGGGCGGCTGCGGCACCTGGAGTACGACGACCTGAGCGTCCGGCGTTCCCTGGCCGTCGCCCATGACGCGCTCGCCGCGGCCGAGCGCGAGGCGGACCGGGACGCGGCCCTGGCACTGCGCCGCATCGGTGCGCTGGACCTGCCGACCTACGGCGCCCCGCTGATCGCCCGCCTCACCGGCACCGACGAGCGCCGCGCCGAGGCCGCCCTCGACCGCCTGGTCGACGTCGCCCTGCTGGAGGAGACGGCCTACGGCCGCTACGCCCCGCACGACCTGGTCCGCGACTTCGCCCGCGAACTGACGGACACGGGGAGGGACATGGGGAGGGACATGGGCACGAGGAAGGACGCGGGCGCGGGAGCGCCGGGCGCCGCCGCACGCCCCGGCACACAGCCGGACGCCGTCCACCGGACCGACTCCCACGAGGAACCGACACCGGCTTCCGCCTCCGTCTCTGACTCCGACCTGGCCGCTCTCCGCTGGTACGGCGCCGTGGCCGAGCGGGTGCTGGAGGCGGTGGCGGAACCGGGACTCGATCAGGAGGACCGGCGGCGGGCGACCTCCGCGCAGCCGGCGGAGCACGCGGTGGACGTGGCCGAGCTGTTGTCCTTCGAGTCCACCGAGGAGGCTTTCGCCTGGGGCGAGGTGGAGTTGGAGAACGTCGTCGCCCTGGTGGCGCGGAACGCGGACACGTCCGACCGGCTCCGCGCCGCTCATCTCTCGGTGCTCGCACGGCTGCTCTTCCCCTACGTCCAGCGCGGTGGACGGGTCGCCGAGATGGAGGTGCTGGGGCGGGCCGCGCTCGGGGCGGCGCGGCGGCTCGGGGACGCGGCGGCCGAGGCGTACGCGCTGGGCGACCTTGCGGGCCTGCACTTCATGACCGGCCGGCAGAAGGACGCCCTCGCCCTCACCGACCGGTCCCTGGAGATCTGGCGGCGGCTCGGTGTCGTCTCCAGGATCCGGCGCTGTCTGAACAACCGCGGTCTGCTGCTGGAGGGCCTCGGTCGGTTCACGGAGTCCGGGGAGGCGCTGCGGCAGAGCCTCGCGTACTCGCGGCAGTTGAACGACCCCTACGGAGAGGCCGTCACCCACAGCCACCTCGGCAACCTCTACGAGCACACCGATCCGCGTGCCGCCATCGAGCAGCACCGGCGCTCGCTGGCGATCGGGGACGCGATCGGCGCGGTCATCGTGCAGCACTCGGCGCACTGCAACATCGGCTACGCCCATCTCACCCTGGGCGAACCGGCCGCCGCCGCAGGGCACTTCGAGAAGAGCCTGCGCATCCTGGGCGGTCACGGTGACTGGCACGGCGAGTCCCAGACCCGGCTCGGCCTGGTCCGCGCGCTGCGGCAGCTGGGGGAGACCCAGCGGGCGGGCCGCGAGTGCGCCGAGCTGCTCAGCCGGGCCGACGCCCGTGCCGACCGCTACATGGGCGGCCTCGCACGGCACCAGCATGGGCTGCTGCTGCACGCGCGAGGGCAGCGGGCAAAGGCGTACGACGCCTGGCGCGCGGCACTCGCCGCCCTGGACGGCACGGACGAGCAGACGATCGTGACGGAGCTGCGAGAACTGCTGGCGCGGTGACCCAAGCGCCTGTGAACAGCTCTCGTGGAGTGACCGAAGTGCGCACTGGCGGCGCTCACTTGGCGTCGGCATAGCACTCCACCACCGCCGTCGTGAACGGGAAGCGCACCGGTGTCTCGCCGAAGGTCAGCCGTCCGGCGAGGTCGGCGGAGGCGCGGATGGCCTGGACGACCGTGTCGGCCTCCTCGGCGGGACAGTGCACGATCACCTCGTCGTGCTGGAAGAAGACCAGCTCGGCCTTGAGGCCGGCGCAGGCCCGGCGGAGCCCGGCGAGCATCAGCAGTGCCCAGTCGGCGGCGCTGCCCTGGACGACGAAGTTCCGCGCGAAGCGGCCGCGCGCCCGGGAGTTGGTGGAGGCGTAACCCGGAACCCAGGCGGCCTGGCCGCCGGCCTGCGGGTCGGTGTCGTCCTCGCCGACCGGGATGCCCGCCTCCTCCGCCGTGTCCTCGCCGGACCCGGCAGCCGGCGGACAGGTCCGGCCCAGCCAGGTGCGCACCAGCCGGCCCTCCTCGCCCGCACGGGCGGCCTCGTCGACGTACGCGACGGCCTTCGGGAAGCGGCGGCGGAGTGCGGCCAGGTTCTTCAGGCCGTCGCCGGAGGTCTGGCCGTAGACCGCGCCGAGCACGGCGAGCTTGGCCTGGTCGCGGTCGCCGGAGAAGGCGCGGTCGGAGACGGACTGGTAGAGGTCGCTCTCGCGGCCGGCCACCTCCATCAGGCCGGGGTCGCGGGAGATCGCGGCGAGCACGCGCGGTTCCATCTGGTCGGCGTCGGCCACCACCAGCCGCCAGCCGGGATCGGCGACCACGGCCCGGCGGATGACCTTCGGGATCTGCAGTCCGCCCCCGCCGTTGGTGACCCAGCGTCCGGTGACCGTGCCGCCGGCGAGGAACTCGGGGCGGAAGCGGCCGTCGCGCACCCAGTCCTGCAGCCAGGACCAGCCGTGCGCCACCCAGATGCGGTACAGCTTCTTGTACTCCAGGAGCGGTTCGACGGCCGGGTGGTCGAGGGACTGGATCTCCCAGCGGCGGGTCGAGCGCACCTTGATCCCGGCCTGGGCGAAGGCCTTGACCACATCGGCGGGCAGATCGGAGCGGACCCGGCGGCCGAAGGCGGCCGACACCTCGTCGGCCAACTCTGCGAGGCGACGCGGCTCGCCCCTGCCCGCGTACCGCTCGCCCAGCAGGTCGTGCAGCAGGCGGCGGTGGACCTCGGCGCTCCACGGCAGGCCCGCGTGGTTCATCTCGGCGGCCACCAGCATGCCGGCCGACTCGGCGGCCGTCAGCAGCCGCATCCGGTCGGGGTGGGCGGTCCGCTCGTGCCGTCGCAGCTGTTCGGCGTAGACCGCGAGGAGGTCGGTCAGCGGCAGGCGGGTGCCGGTGGCCTCGAACAGCGGGGACTGGGCGCCCGGTTCGGCGGAGCGCTGGGGCGGGTCGGGCGGTACCGGGCCGCCGCGGAGGCGGGCCAGGGCGGCGGCGGCCGAGCGTGGCTCGCCGTGCCGGCCCTCGTGGCCCAGCAGGAGGGTCTCGGCGTCCTCGATGTCGTAGCACCGCTCCACTCGCACCCCCGTGGCGAGCAGACGCGGGTAGACCTCGGGGGTGGACCGCCACACCCAGCGCGTCACCTCCGGGCGGCTCCGCACCGCCCCGGCGAGATCGCTCTCCCGCCGCACCGGCCCGGCGGGCAGCCCGTCAGGGCCGAGGGGGGCGACGTCCACGCCTCCGTCCTCGGCCGGTGCGAGCGCCCACCGGTCGGTCATGACTGCGAGTGTGGCAGGCGGCTCTGACAATCGGTCTGACCTGCGGTTTCAGTCTTCCGGGGAGGCCGGATCGGCCGCTGCCTCGCCGACCCCCGGCAGGCGCTGCTCCGTCAGCAGCGACAGCGTCCTGGCGATGTGCTCCTCGGTCCCGGCCTTGGTGATGCCGAGGCCGTTGAGGACGCCTTCGCCGTTCTCCTGCTCCAGGAGCGCGAGCAGGATGTGCTCGGTGCCGATGTAGTTGTGGCCGAGCCGGAGGGCCTCGCGGAAGGTGAGTTCCAGGGCCTTCTTGGCGTCGGGGCCGTAGGGGATGAGGTCCGGGGCGTCGTCCGAGGCGGGCGGGAGCGCGGCGGTCGCGGCCTGTCGTACGGAGTCCAGGAGGACACCCTGCGCGGTGATCGCCTTCGCCGCCAGGCCCTCCGGCTCGGCCAGCAGTCCGAGAACCAGGTGCTCGGGGCGGCCCTCGGGGTTGCGGGCCGCCACCGCCTCGTTGTGCGCGGCCATGACCACGTTCCGCGCGCGGGGGGTGTAGCGGCTGAAGGTCTGGTTGGGATCGAGGTCGGTGGACTCCTTCGGCACGAACCGCTTCTGCGCGGCCTGCCGCGTCACTCCCATGCTCCGGCCGATCTCGGTCCAGGAGGCGCCGGAGCGGCGGGCCTGGTCGACGAAGTGGCCGATCAGGTGGTCGGCCACGTCACCGAGGTGATCGGCGGCGATCACCGCGTCCTGGAGCTGGTCGAGGGGCTCGGGATGGACTTTCTTGATGGCCTCGATGAGGTCGTCGAGGCGTACGGATGCCGTGATGTTCGGGTTGGTCGCCATGTGTCAACCGTAGGTTGCACTCCCAGAGGCGTCAACCGACAGTTGACAGTCCAGTTTTCCTATCCGGTCTGCCTCACTTGGGTGTGACCGCAAGTCGCACCGCGAGGCCTGTGAACACCGTCCCGCTGAAGTAGTCCAGCCCCCGGGCCACTCGTCGGCTGCGCCGCAGCAGTGAGGCGAGTTTTCCGGACAGGAGCCCCACCGAGCCGTCCACCAGTACGCCCATCGCGGTGATCGTGACCCCCAGCAGGAGGAACTGTTCGCGGACATGCCCCAGATCCGGGTTCACGAACTGCGGCAGGAAGGAGACGTTGAACAGAATCACCTTGGGGTTGAGGAGATTGGTGACGGCTCCCCGCCAGAAGGCACGCTGACGGCCCTGCCGCGGCGTGGCCTCCGCCTCCAGGGGGCCGTCGGCACCGCGGAACGCCCGTACCGCGAGGAACAGCAGATAGGCCGCACCTGTCCAGCGCAGCGCGTGATAGAGCGTCGGCAGGTTCAGGAACAGCGCCGACAGCCCGAGGGCCGCGGCGACCGTGTGCACGAACATCGCGCAGGCGACCCCCACGGCCGCCGTCAGCCCGGTCAGGGGGCCACCCCGGCCGCCCACCGCCACGATGAACATCATGTCGGGGCCCGGGGTGACGCAGAGCGCGAACGCGGCGATCAGGAACGCGGCGTAGAGAGACGTGTCCACCATGCCGTCATGCTTGGCGCCGCCACGCACGCGTGGGGCGCAATTCCAGGGTCTGAGACGTGCTTCAGGGGCCGAGGTGCGGCATCAGCGCCTGAGGCGCGGTCGCCTCAGGGCCGCTCCTGCTCGTACATCACCACCAGTACGCCGTGCACCGGCTGGTCCGTGTCGTCCTCCTCCGTCCCGTCCACCAGCTCGGCCAGCGTCTCGCGCAGCCGCCGCGCCCGTTCCGGGGACAGGCGCAGGTGACGCAGACTCAGCAGATGGTCCTCGGGGGAGCGGTCGACCTCCTGGGCGACGGCGTTCAGCAGGGCCGCCCGGTCGGCCGCACGCGGTTCGGCGACCCGCAGCCGCCGTCCGGTGCGCCGGTAGTAGTGCTCGGTGCCGCCCCGGACCTTGCGGGTCTCGGTGATGTGCACGAGTCCGGCCGTGTCCAGCGTCTTGAGATGGTGCGCCACGCTCCCCTTGGCCACTCCGAGGCGCACCGCCAGCTGGCTGATCGTGGCGGCCTCGTGGGTCAGCGCGAACAGCAAGCGCTGGCGCAGCGGATGGGCGAGTGCGGCGAACTGCTCGGGCGTGGAGATGTCCAGCACGCCGTCGTCGGTGCCGCGGTCGGGCGGTTCCGGTCCGGTCATGGTCTAAGCGTCTAATTTCCTTGACGCTTTCGCAAGTCCGGTGCTGTACTCCTCTGCCATGACCTCCATGACCTCTAAGGCAACGCCCGCAGCGTCGCCCGCCCCCGTCGCCGACGTATCCGCCGTCATCGAGGAGACCGCCCGGCTCCTCGCCGCCAACTACGTCTTCCCCGAGGTGGCGGACCGGCTCGCCGCCCTGCTGCGCGGCCGCCTGGAGGAGGGGGCGTACGACACCGCCGATCCGGCGGAACTCGGTGCCCGGGTCACCGCCGACCTGCAGTCGGAGAACGGCGATCTGCATCTGCGCCTGAAGTTCCACGCCGAGCGCCTGCTGGAGGACGGGGACCAGGTCGATCTCACCTCGCTCCGCCGTGAGTTCGCCGCGTCGCTGGGCGGGGTCCCGCGCGTGGAGCTTCTCAGGGGCGGGGTCACATTGCTCGAACTCGCCCCGATGCTCTTCCGGTTGGCCTGGGCGGCGGAGCCCCTGTCGGCCGCGCTCACGCTGGTCGCGCGCGCGGACACGCTGATCCTGGACCTCAGGGACACGGTCGGCGGCGATCCGGACACGGTGGCGTTCGTGTGCAGCCACCTCCTGGACGAGCGGACCCACCTGAACACCCAGTACTGGCGCGCGGGCGACCGGTACGAGCAGTACTGGACCCTCCCGCACGTCCCGGGTGCCCGCTTCGGGGGCGCCAAGCCGGTGTACGTCCTCACCAGCGGCCGTACGTTCTCCGGCGGTGAGGAACTCACCTACAACCTCCAGCAGTTGGGGCGCGCGGTCGTCGTGGGCGAGACCACGCGCGGCGGAGCGCATCCGCGGGACGGCTGGGCGGTGCACCCGCACCTGGAGGCCTCGATCCCGGTCGGCCGCGCGATCAACCCCATCTCGGGCACCAACTGGGAGGGCACCGGCGTACACCCAGACGTCTCCTGCCCGGCCGACAGGGCCCTCGACCACGCCCTGCACCTGGCAAACGGTGAACCGGCGCCCTGCGCCTGACAGTTCCGGCGGACCTTGAGGCATCGCCTTGACGAATTCGCTCCCCGGCGCTCCGACCGATCTTGAGACACGGCTCTCCCGGACGCGCCTGCCGGCCGCGCTGACCGGCCCCATCGGCACCCCGTGCCGGGTGGCCGGTGGGGTTCCCGGCGGCTGCCGTCTCGGCTCTCTCCCTACTGGCAGCCGGCCTCCCGGCTGTGGCCCTCGCGGCCCTGGCCTCCCTGCGCCGGACAGTCCGGGGCGGTCAGCGGGCAGCCGCCCTCCTCGCTGTCGCCCTGCCATCACCCGCCCCCGGCTCCCGGCCCCCGACGCCATCCACGACTACCTTGGTGTTGATCATCGGCACCCGTGCATCACCCCCCGGCGGCCCGCCAGCCCTTTGTCCACACCCTGTGGACAAAGGGCGGCCCGCTGTCGGTGGGGCGTGGCACGATCGACGATGTGACCAGCACTGCCAGCAATGCCAGCACTGTCGAGCGGGCCTTTCGAGCCGCTCTCTACGACGACACCGACACCGGCCTCGACACCGGTGCCTCTCTGCTCGCCGCCGACCCGGCCGCGGACGCCGAACTCGCGCAGCGGGGCGAGGAGTTCGTCGCGGCGGCCTGGCGGCGCGGCTGGCAGCCCGCGGATGTCGTACGACTGGTGCGGCGCGAGCTGGAGGACGTGCATGTGCGCCTGGCCGCCGCGCTGATCCGCGCGCAGTCCGGTCGGGACCGCCCGCGCGGGCGCCGCTGGGCCGCCCAGCTGGCGGATCTGCCCGAGGGCCCCGCCCGCGAGGCCGACCGTTTCGCGCAGGCCACCAGCGCGCTGGAGCTGTACCGCCTGCTGCTGCGTCTGCCCACGCTGGAGCCTCTGCAGGACGAGCCCCGCCGCTTCCCCGGCCCTGCCGCCTCCCGCATGCTCGCCCGGATCCGCGCGCTGCTCGCCAAGGCCGAGGCCACCGGATATCCGGAGGAGGCGGAGGCGCTCAGCGCCAAGGCGCAGGAGCTGATGGCGCGGCACAGTGTCGACGAGGCGCTGCTCGCGGCCGAGGCACCCGCGCCGGACGCGCCCGGCGCCTGCCGGATCGGTGTCGAGCCGCCGTACGAACAGGCCAAGGCGGTCCTGCTCGACGCCGTGGCCGGGACGAACCACTGCCGCGCGGTGTGGAACGAACCGCTGGGTTTCTCCACGGTCGTCGGTTTCGAGGCGGACCTGGAGGCGGTCGAGCTGCTCTACACGTCGCTGCTGGTGCAGGCCACGCATGCGATGACCAAGGCGGAGGCCGCGCAGAGAGCGGGCGGCCGGAAGCGGACCAAGACCTTCCGGCAGTCGTTCCTGGCCGCCTACGCCCACCGGGTCGGCGACCGGCTCGCGGCCGCCGCCGAGACCCAGGTCACCCAGAATCTGCTGCCCGTCCTGGCCACCAGGGAGATAGCCGTCACCGGCCGGCTGGAGCAGATGTTCCCCGAGACCACCACGACCCGGCTGCGCGGGGTGAGTGACGCGGCCGGGTGGACAGAGGGCGCCCGCGCGGCGGACCGGGCCCAGGTAAGAGCCCGCCCCAGGCTGGAGTGAGGCCTCAGCCCGGGGTGATCGCCCCAGGCTGGAGTGAGGCCTCAGCCCGGGGTGACCGCCCCAGGCTGGAGTGAGGCTTCAGCCCGGGGTGACCGCCCCAGGCTGGAGTGAGGCTTCAGCCCGGGGTGATCGCCCAAGCTTGAGTGACTGCCTCAGCCTGTGGTGATCTCATCAACCGGGAGTGACCGCCCGGGCCCGCGGTGAGCGCATGGGCCGAGAGCGGGCACCAAGGGCTGGAGTGAGCACCCGAGGCCGGCATGAGCCCCCAGCGTGCAGCGAGCGGCTCAGACCGGAGCGGCGCCCAGCCGAGAGCGAGTGCCCCAGCCCGGAGCGGCCCCGGCCCTGAAGTGACCGCCCCAGGCCCGCCCCAGGCCCGCCCCAAGCCGGAGTGACCTGCCGCAGGCAGCAGCGGCCGTTCAGTCGCCGACCTGCTGGAAGGCCGACACGGACGCGTTCGGGCCGGTGCCGCCGGGCTGGGTGGCGATGGGGCCGTAGGACCAGGGGAAGCTGCGCGAGGCGGTGGTGCCGGGGAGGGTGATGTCCACGGTCTTCACGTCCATGCTGCTCTTGCCGCCCGCCGCTCCGCGCACATAGCTGATGGTGAAGGACGCCGAGTCGCCCTTGGCGAGCTTCAGCTGCTGGGCCTTCGCGCCCTTGAGCGCCGGCACGTCGGTCTTGGCCTTACCGGCGTTCAGGGAGACGCCCGCGAAGTGGTCCAGGGTGCAGGGCTTGCTCTGGTTGGTGATGCTGACGGGAATCTCACCCGTGTCACCGGCCTTCGGCGCCACGCTCGCCGACCCGATCTGCACGGAGACCCCACCGATCTGGCAGCCCGAGTTGTTCTTGTCGCCGCTCTTGCTCCCGCCGCCACCGCAGGCGGTGAGCAGCAGGGCGGCGGCGAGGGCCGTGACGGTGAGCGGAATGGCGCGCATGAGCATGTCCCATCGAGGTCGTGACGGTGCCCCAGCATCATGGCGTCTGCACCGGGCACCTGCGTGCCCACCCCTGCGGAATCACCGCTTCAGGTGGTCTGCCTCAAGTGGCTCACGGGGTCAGTGCTTCGGCTTCGTGGGCAGCGTCGACGGCAGCTTGCCGCCCTCCGCCTTGGTGTACGTCTCCTGGCCGATCTTGCCCGACCAGTTCACCGTCATGCCCTTGCCGTCCACCGATTCCACCATTCCGGTGGCCCGGTCCTTGTTGCCGTCGGGGCAGGTCAGATGGATCATCTGCATGCCCGAGTCCTTGCCCGCGACACCCTGGCACCACGCCTTGCGCCCGGTCACGAACAGCCCGGCCTTCTTCCCGGTGATCACCAGCGCCACGATCTTGCCGCCGCTCGTGGCGATCCAGCTGCCCTGGAGCTTGGCCGAAGCCCCGGCCACGGCTCGCGAGCCCGAGGGGGAGGGGGCGGCGGACTTGACGGTCGCACTCGGTGTCGGGGAGGAGGCGGCCTTGCTGCTGATGCCCCCGCTGCACGCGGTCAGCGCGGCGAGTGCCCCCACCAGTCCCGCGGCCACGGTCGCGGTCCGCACCCTTGCAATCGCAGAAGTCACCGGAAAGCTCCCAAGCTCGTAGCGGCCGGCCGCCCTCCGCCGGACGGCCCGCAGCAAGCTACCAGCTGGTCACCACGAGGACCTGCGGACTCCAGGCAGGAATCCGTTGTGAGCCTGTTCGCGCAGGCTTACCCGGGACAGGCCGAAGGCGCGCAGATAGCCGCGTGGGCGACCGTCGACCTGGTCGCGGTTGCGCACGCGCGTAACGCTCGCGTCCCGCGGCTGCCCGCGCAACTCGCGCTGGGCGGCGAGCCGTTCGGCCGCCGAGGACGAGGGCCGCCGGATGATCTCCTTCAGCTCGGCCCGCCGGGCGGCGTACCGGGCGACGATCTCCCTGCGCCGGTCATTCTTCGTGATCTTGCTTTTCTTCGCCATCAGACCCGCACCCCTCGGGCACGGATGCGGGCCACGGCGGCCTCCACGCCGATCGCGTCCACGGTCTTGATGCCCTTCGCGCTCAGCCGCAGCCGGACGTACCGGCTCTCGCTGGGCAGCCAGTACCGCTTGCTCTGGATGTTCGGGTCGAAACGGCGGGATGTGCGCCGGTGGGAGTGCGAGACGCGGTTCCCGAAGCCCGGCTGGGCCCCGGTGAGCATGCAGTGCGCGGACATGGTGACGTAACTCTCCTCAGACGTAGTGCGTAATGGATGTCATTTTCAGTAAGGTAGCAGCATGGCACGCAACGAACTCCGCCCGGTCGTCAGGCTCCGGTCCACGGCCGGGACCGGCTACACCTACGTGACCCGCAAGAACCGCCGTAGCGACCCGGACCGTATGACGCTGCGCAAGTACGACCCGGTCGTCGGTCGGCATGTCGACTTCCGAGAGGAGCGCTGAATCACCGCCATGCGCAAGGGAATCCACCCGGAGTACGGGCCTGTCGTGTTCCGTGACCGTGCCGCGAACCACGCCTTCCTCACCCGCTCGACGCTTGCGGCTGTGCCGGGTGACAAGACGATCGAGTGGGAGGACGGCAACACCTACCCGGTGGTCGACGTCGAGATCTCGAACGTCAGCCACCCCTTCTACACCGGCACCGCGCGCGTGCTGGACACCGCCGGGCGCGTGGAGCGCTTCGAGCGCCGGTACGGCAAGGGGGGCGGGGCATGAGTCTCGCCGTGGCCGTCGTGGGCGGGCTGCACGCCGAGGCCCGCAAGGCGGCCGTCGACCGCTTGCTTGCCGACGTACCCGGCAGCGTCGTACTCCACCACGACCTGGCGACGGCCACCGCCGGTACGGTCGTTCGTACGGTCCGCGACCGCGGCGGCATCCTGTCCGCGGGTGAGGCGCCCCTGGTCAACGACTGCGCGTGCTGTGCGCTGCGCGAGGACCTGGTGCCCGAGCTGCGCAGGCTCGCCGCCGACGGCACGACACGGCTCGCGATCGTCGAGTTGTGGGACTCGGTCGAGCCCAAGGCGATGGCCGAGGTGGTCGCGTCCGGCGGGCTGACCGTCACCTCCGTGATCACCGCCGTGGACCCGGCGCTGGTGCTGCCGTACCTCGGCAACGGCGACGACCTCGCCGAGGCCGGCCTCGCGGCGGCGGCCACCGACCAGCGCACGATCGCCGACACCTTCGCCCGACAGTTGGAGTACGCCCCCGTCCTCGCCCTGGCCGACTCCCCGGAGGCGGACGACGAGGACCGCGAGCTGCTGGCGCAGCTCCACCCGACGGCCCGCCAGGTTCCGATCGGCCACGGTGGCCTGGCGGGCACCACACCCACGGACGGCGCACCCCCGGGCGCCACATCAGCAGCGGCCGGCACCCGCACCGGACCCCGCGTCCACACCGGACCGCGTCCCCGCGTCAGAGTCCGCACCCGCACCGGATCCCGCACCTGCACGTGCGCCGGAGGCGCCCGCGCCCGAATGGCCCGCGCCGGAGTCGCCCGCACCCGCCCCCACGCCCCGCCCGCTGGCCCAGGCGGCTCTCGCCGGTTTCGACGTGGAGGCCGCCGCGGCGGCTCAGCACCCGGCCTGTGCCCGGCTGCCCGCCGAGGCCGACAACCACGGCGTGTCGACCTTGGTCTGGCACCGCCGCCGGCCCTTCCACCCGGAGCGGCTGTACGCGGCGCTGGAGGACCTGACCTGCGCCGCGGCCCGTAGCCGGGGCCGGTTCTGGCTCGCCGACAAGCCGGACACGCTGCTGCACTGGGACGCGGCCGGCGGGGCGCTGTGCGTGGAGAGCGCGGGGCCGTGGCTGGCCGCTCTGCCCGACGCGGCCTGGGAGATGGTCCCACCGGTGCGCCGGGCCGCCGCCGCGCTGGACTGGCACCCCGAACACGGCGACTGCTGCAACCACCTCGTGTTCACCTCGCCCGGCCTCGACCGCGACGGACTGGCGCACCTCCTGGAGTCCTGCCTGCTCACCGACGCCGAGTACGCCGCCGGGCGCGACGCCTGGAAGCGGCTGCCGTCCGCCTTCGACACCCTGCTGGAGATCTGATGTCCCGCAAGAGCGACCGCAAGCCCGCCCGCAACCGCCCCAACCCCCTGGACCAGGCCGGGATCACCTACATCGACTACAAGGACACCGAGCTGCTGCGAAAGTTCGTCTCCGACCGCGGCAAGATCCGCAGCCGCCGGGTCACCCGGGTCACGGCCCAGCAGCAGCGACTGCTGGCACGCGCCGTCAGGAACGCGCGCGAGATGGCACTGCTGCCGTACTCCAGTCACTGATCACGGCACATAGGTAGGTGTTTCCCTACGCTTGACTGGTAGGGAAACGCCTACCTATTGTCGTATCCATGAACATCACTCACGCCTCCTTCGTCACCCTCCCCGTCGCCGACCAGGACCGTGCCCTGTGCTTCTACCGGGACGTCCTCGGCTTCGAGGTCACCGCCGATCTGCAGATGCCGCCGGGCCGGTGGCTCCAGGTGGCGCCGAAGGGTGCGCAGACCGTCTTCACTCTTTCGGGGCCGGGCATGGGGGATTTCGAGCCCGGCTCGGCACGGGGGATCATGTTGGTGACGACCGATGTCGACGCCGACTGTGCGCGGCTCGCCGCGGCCGGGACTCCCGTACAGGGACCGGACGACCTCCCCTGGGGGCGCATGGCCTCCTTCACGGACCCCGACGGCAACGGTCTGATGCTGCTGACGGAGAAGGAAGGCTTCTGACCGCTCCATGAACGGGACGGGTACCGCCGCCGAGGACCGCGTCTTCGCCGCGCTCGCCAACGCCACCCGCCGCGAGGTGCTGCGGCTGCTGCGCGAGCGCGGACCGCTGCCCGTCCAGGCCCTGGCCGACCACTTCGACATGCGCCGCCCCAGCCTCTCGGAACACCTCAAGGTGCTCCGGGAGGCCGGCCTCGTCTCCGAGCAGCGCTCCGGACGGCAGCGCATCTACCGCCTGCGGGCGGCCCCGCTCGCCGAGGTGCAGGACTGGCTCCACCCGTACGAGCGGTTCTGGCGCGACCAGCTGAAGGGTCTCGGTGATCTCCTCGACCGCCTGCCCGACGATGACGAGCGATGAGCACCGAACCCGATGACGACCTGACGACCATTCGCGTCGACCAGTTCTTCCCGCATCCGCCCGCCAAGGTCTGGCGCGCCCTGACCGACCCCGAACTGCTCGTGCGGTGGCAGATGCCCGGCGCCGAGGACTTCCGGCTGGAGGTCGGCCACCGGTACCGGATGACCTCCGTCCCGCGTCCCAACGCCCGCTTCTCCGGAGTCGTGGAGGTGCGGGTCCTTGCCTACGACATCGAGCGGATGCTGTCCGTCCGCTGGGCCGACGCCGATCCGGCCAACCCGGCGGACTGGACCATCACCTGGACCCTGGAACATGAAGGGCGCGGCACGCGTCTCTTTCTAGTGCACGAGGGGTTCGATCCGGACGACCCGGCTCAGCTGATGGCGCGCAAGATCATGGACGGGGGGTGGCGGGGGCATGTCCTGCCCGCACTGGGGCAAACGCTGGAACAGCTTCGGTAACGGGCCTTCGGCTTGGGTGGAGAGCCGTCGGTACAGGTCGCAGGGGCCACTTCGGTAAAGCGGACGTCAAACCTGTAACCGAGGGAACACCCCCTGTGCACGTGCATTTGCTCATGCATCCGCACGTGAACGGGGTTATGATCCGGGTCAGTTGACCACAGCATCTATGGCCACACCAGCCAGTGCACCACCGGGGAGCGACCTGTGGACCGCGACGTTGACGGCGTGTACGGGGGGTACGACGTGTACAACGGCATGGCTGCCGCGCAGTTGGCCGGAGTGGCCTGGCAGAAGAGCAGGCACAGCAACTCGCAGGGTTCCTGCGTGGAGTTCGCGCGGCTGCCGGGCGGCGAGGTCGCCGTACGCAACTCGCGTTTTCCGGACGGCCCGGCGCTCGTCTACACGCGCGCGGAGATCGAGGCCATGCTGCTCGGCATCAAGGACGGCGAGTTCGACCATCTGATAGTGAGCTGACGCCCGGGTGGGGGCGGGCCGCCCGCCCCGGTGGCAACGATGTCGGACGCGCGGGAAGAGGCGCTGTGACGCGCGTAGAAACCGGGCGTCCGTGGGTGCTTCGCCGTGTCAGCCGACCGGACGGAGCCGGAACAGCGCCCAGACGACCTTGCCGTCGAGGGTGCCCGCGAGCGGATGCCAGCCCCAGCTGTCGGCGAAGGAGTCGACCAGGAACAGCCCGCGTCCGGACTCGGCGGAGAAGTCGTCCGAGTCCCGCGGCACCGGTGTCTCGTGGCTCGGGTCGCGCACCGCGCACACCAGCCGCTCGGTCCAGCGCATCAGGTGCAGCCGTACGGACGCTGCGGCCTCGGGGCATCCCGTGTCGGCCGGCACCGCGTGGCGCAGGGCGTTGGTGACGAGTTCCGAGACGACCAGGCATATGTCGTCGAAGCGGTCGCCGACGTCCCACTTGTCGAGGGTGTCACGGGTGAAGTGCCGGGCCTCGCGCACCGCCTCGTAGCGGGCGGGCAGGGCGCAGGAGGCGGCATCGGACACGGCCGCGGGATCCAGCGGCGGAAGGCCCTGCCGTAACGGCTTGAGCATGGTCGATCCATTCGTCCCCATGCGAGGCACTCCCGGGAAGACGCGGTCGTTGCGATGCAGCGGTGGCGCGGCACCATGGTTTCGGATGCGGGAAGCAGATGCAAGGGCAGATGCACGTGCACGCGACCGAATTGGCCCTGCCCGTACCGCTTGTTGGCCATTTTTTCCGCCATCTTCTCGGCGATTGTCGCCAGAGGTACTGACCTCTTCCCGACCACACACAGGCAGAAACGGCTCACCTCTTTCCGTTTCCGTAACCGGGCGAGTACTGCTCGAAGTGTTTTAGTGGCAGACTGCGGGCCCTGAAGACGGTTGGGGAGGCTGGCGAACGTGAGCGCGGGAGAGCCCGGATCGGTGGTGCGGCGGATGCTGCTCGGCTCGCAACTCAGGCGACTGCGTGAAGCGCGGGGGATTACGCGTGAGGCGGCGGGGTACTCGATCCGCGCCTCCGAGTCGAAGATCAGCCGGATGGAGCTGGGCCGGGTGAGCTTCAAGACCAGGGATGTCGAGGACCTGCTGACGCTGTACGGCATCACGGACGAGATGGAGCGCGAGTCGCTGCTCTCCCTCGCCCGGGAGGCCAACGTGGCCGGCTGGTGGCACAGTTACACCGACGTCCTGCCCAGCTGGTTCCCCACTTATGTGGGCCTGGAGGGCGCCGCGTCCCTCATCCGGGTCTACGAGGTGCAGTTCGTCCACGGCCTGCTCCAGACCGA
Source organism: Streptomyces sp. IMTB 2501 (assembly GCF_001953885.1). Classification (GTDB taxonomy): domain Bacteria; phylum Actinomycetota; class Actinomycetes; order Streptomycetales; family Streptomycetaceae; genus Streptomyces. The sequence goes on from NZ_MQUS01000026.1 coordinate 107,589, forward strand.
GGAGTACGCCCGCGCGGTGGTCCGGCGCGGCATGACGGGCGCGAGCCAGGCAGACGTCGAGCGCCGGGTCGCGCTGCGTCTGGAACGGCAGAAGCACCTGTTCGCGAACAGTGCCCCCGAGTTCCACTTCGTCCTCGACGAGGCCGCCCTGCGCCGCCCCTACGGCGACCGCGAGGTGATGCGCGGCCAGCTCCAGCACCTCATCGACGTCTCCCAGCGGCCCAACGTACGACTGCAGATCATGCCGTTCGGTTTCGGCGGGCACTCCGGTGAGAGCGGCGCCTTCACCGTCCTCAGCTTCCCGGACGCCGACCTGTCCGACGTCGTCTACCTGGAGCAGCTGACCAGCGCCCTCTATCTGGACAAGCGCGAGGACGTCGCCCAGTACGAGCAGGCGCTGAAGGAACTGCAGCAGGACAGCCCGGGCCCCGACGAGAGCCGGGATCTGCTCCGCGGGCTCCTGCAACTGTCCTGAGCGGTCACTTTCCGCCTTGAGATCTGTCTCGCACCGTCTGGATATCTGCCCTGAGCCGGTCCTGAGCGGGTCCTGAGCCGGTCTTCAGTCTGTCTTGAGCGGACGCCTTCAACTCGCTTTAAACGCAAGTACGATGACGTGCGATCAGGCATGGCGTAGATCTGGTGTCCGCTAGCGATTGAGGGATCACATGTCGTCCTACTTCACCGACCTGGCCCAGCAGTACATCGACGGCGAGTGGCGTCCGGGCACCGGCTCCTGGGACGTCATCGACTTCAACCCGTACGACGACGAGAAGCTGGCCTCGATCACAGTGGCCACGGTCGACGAGGTGGACCAGGCCTACCGGGCAGCCGCCCGCGCCCAGAAGCAGTGGGCCGCGACCAACCCGTACGCCCGCCGCGCGGTCCTGGAGCGGGCGCTGAGGCTCATAGAGGACCGCGAGCAGGAGATAGCCGACCTGATCATCGCGGAACTGGGCGGCACGCGCGTGAAGGCCGGTTTCGAGCTGCACCTCGCCAAGGAGTTCCTGCGCGAGTCGATCCACCTGGCACTGCGTCCCGAGGGCAGGATCCTGCCCTCCCCGGCCGACGGCAAGGAGAACCGCGTCTACCGGGTGCCGGTCGGCGTCGTGGGCGTGATCAGCCCCTTCAACTTCCCCTTCCTGCTGTCGCTGAAGTCGGTGGCCCCGGCACTCGCGCTCGGCAACGGCGTGGTCCTCAAGCCGCACCAGAACACCCCGATCGCCGGCGGCACCCTGATCGCCAGGATCTTCGAGGAGGCCGGGCTGCCCGGCGGCCTGCTCAACGTCGTCGTCACCGACATCGCCGAGATCGGCGACGCGTTCATCGAACACCCCGTCCCGAAGGTCATCTCCTTCACCGGCTCCGACAAGGTCGGCCGGCACGTGGCCACCGTGTGCGCGGCGAACTTCAAGCGCTCGGTGCTCGAACTGGGCGGCAACAGCGCGCTGGTGGTCCTGGACGACGCCGACATCGACTACGCCGTGGACGCGGCGGTCTTCAGCCGGTTCGTCCACCAGGGCCAGGTCTGCATGGCCGCCAACCGGGTCCTCGTGGACGCCTCGGTCGCCGAGGAGTTCACCGAGAAGTTCGTCGCCAAGGTCCGCACCCTGAAGGTCGGCGACCCGCGCGACCCGCAGACCGTCATCGGCCCGGTGATCAACTCCCAGCAGGCGGGCGCCATTTCCGGCACCGTCGAGCAGGCGCTCGCCGAGGGCGCCACTGCCCTCGTGCGGGGCGCCACCAACGGCAACCTGGTCGAGCCCAGCGTGCTCAGCCACGTCCCCGCCGACTCCGCGCTGCTCCAGCAGGAGGTCTTCGGCCCGGTCGTCTTCCTCATCCCGTTCGACGGCGAGGAGGAGGCGCTCCGCATCGTCAACGACACCCCGTACGGCCTCAGCGGCGCTGTCCACACGGGCGACATCGAGCGGGGTGTCGCCTTCGCCAAGCAGATCGACACCGGCATGTTCCACGTGAACGACGGCACGGTGCATGACGAGCCGATCGTGCCGTTCGGCGGCGAGAAGCACTCCGGCCTCGGCCGCCTGAACGGCGAGACGACGCTGGAGGCCTTCACGACCATCAAGTGGATCTCGGTGCAGCACGGGCGCAGCGGCTTCCCGTTCTGACGAATTCTCGCCGAGGCGGACCATTGCGGACAGTACCTGACCGCAATGGTCCGTAACGTCATCGGTGTCAGGGCGAAAGCCCCGGTGAACCGATGAAAGGGTGGCCGTCATGGTCATGCACGTGCCTGCGGAGGCGAACGGCGACGAGCGAGGAGCGCTGCTGGCGTTCATCGAGGAGCAGCGAGGCGGCATCCGCCGGGCCCTGCTCGGACTGACCGAGGAGCAGGCCCGTTCTTGCCCCAGCGCCAGCGAGTTGTCGCTCGGCGGTCTGCTCAAGCATGTCGCCGAGATCGAGGACATCTGGATCGCCCGCGCCAAGCAGGAGCAGCCGCCGGTCCGGCGCAACGAGTCGAACTGGCACGAGAGCTTCCAGCTGGTCGGCGAGGAGACGGTCGCCTCGCAGCTGGCGTACTGGGAGCAGGTCGCCGCCGAGACGGAGAAGTTCATCCGCTCCGCGCCGAGCCTGGACGACACCTTCCCGCTGCCGCCGGACCCGTGGTTCCCGCCGGAGGGCCGGGTCTCGCTGCGCTGGCTGTGTCTGCACCTGATCCGCGAGACGGCCCGGCACGCCGGCCACGCGGACATCATCCGCGAGTCCCTGGACGGCAAGACCGCCTTCGAGCTGGTGGCCCAGGAACAGGGCGCCTCCTGGGGGTGATCGCGGGGCGGGCGGCCGTACGGAGGTGAGCCCCGCGGCCATAACCTGGACCGCATGTCAGCGATCCGTCTTCTCGTGCTGGGCGCGGTCCGCCAGCACGGGCGGGCCCACGGCTACCAGGTGCGCAACGACCTGGAGTACTGGGGCGCGCACGAGTGGTCCAACGCCAAGCCGGGCTCGATCTACCACGCCCTGAAACAGATGGCCAGGCAAGGGCTGCTGCACGCGCACGAGATCGCGCCGTCCACGGCGGGCGGGCCGCCGCGCACCGAGTACGAGCTGACCGAGAAGGGCACCGAGGAGTACTTCACCCTGCTGCGCGACGCGCTGGTCACCTACGACCAGCGGGGCGACATGAAGACGGCGGCCATCGGTTTCATGGTCGACCTGCCGAGGGCCGAGGCGGTGGCGCTGCTGAAGGAGCGCACACGCCGGATCGAGGCGTGGCGCTCCTCGGTCACCGAGCACTATGTGCCCGAGGAGGGGCCGGGGCAGCTCGGTCACATCGGCGAGATCATGAACATGTGGGTCCACACGGCCGACTCCGAGGCCGAGTGGACCCACGGCCTCATCGACCGCATCGAGAGCGGCGCCTACACCTTCGCCACCGAGGGCGAACCGTTCGTCGGCGTCCTCGCCGAGGACGAGGAGAACCCCTACGCGACGGGGGAGCGGCATCCGGGGGACTAGTGATGGAAGCTGGTGGCCGCGTCCTTGTCCCGGGTCAGTGGGTGCGGCTGCCGGCGCAGCTCGGGCAGGAGGCGGGTCAGGTCGGCCAGGAACAGGTCGGCCAGGTCGTGGGAGAAGCCGTTGCGGCACACCACCCGCAGCACGGACAGGTCCTCCCGGTTCGCCGGGAAGGTGTACGCGGGCACCAGCCAACCGCCCTCGCGCAGCCGCCGGGAGACGTCGAAGACGTCGTACGCGGTCACGTCCGGGGCGGTGGTGAAGGCGAAGACCGGCAGCTCGTCGCCTCGGGTCAGCAGCCGGAAGTCGCCGAGCGCCGCGATCCGCTCGGCGAGCCCGGTCGCCACGTCCCGCGTCGACTGCTGCACCGCGCGGTAGCCGTCCCGGCCCAGCCGCAGAAACGTGTAGTACTGCGCGACCACCTGGGCGCCGGGGCGGGAGAAGTTGAGCGCGAAGGTCGGCATGTCGCCGCCCAAGTAGTTGACCCGGAAGACCAGTTCCTCGGGCAGCGCCTCCTTGTCCCGCCACAGCGCCCAGCCGACGCCCGGGTAGACGAGGCCGTACTTGTGGCCCGAGGTGTTGATCGAGGCCACGCGCGGCAGCCGGAAGTCCCACATCAGGTCCGGGTCCAGGAAGGGCGCCACCATGCCGCCGGACGCGCCGTCCACATGCACCGGGATGTCGAGCCCCGTGCGCTGCTGGAGGGCGTCCAGGGCCGCACACAGGTCGGCGATCGGCTCGTAGGAGCCGTCGAACGTCGAACCGAGGACGCCGACGACCCCGATGGTGTTCTCGTCGCACAGCTCGGCCGCGGCCTGCGGGTCGAGACGGAAACGGTCGCCTTCCATGGGCACCTGCCGGGCCTCCACCTCCCAGAAGTTGCAGAACTTCTCCCAGCACACCTGGACGTTGACGCCCATGACGAGGTTCGGCCGGGCGCCCGGATAGCGGTCGGCGTTGCGCCTGGCCCAGCGCCGCTTGAGCGCCATCCCGGCGAGCATGCACGCCTCGCTCGACCCGGTCGTCGAACAGCCCACCACCACCGACGGGTCCGGCGCGTTCCACAGGTCGGCGAGCATCGCCACACAGCGCCGCTCCAGCTCGGCCGTGCGCGGGTACTCGTCCTTGTCGATCATGTTCTTGTCCCGGCACTCCGCCATCAGCACCCCGGCCTGCGGCTCCATCCAGGTGGTGACGAACGTGGCCAGATTCAGCCGGGAGTTGCCGTCCAGCATCAGCTCGTCGTGCACCAGCTGATACGCCGTGGACGGGGGCAGCGGCGCGTCCGGGAGGCGGTGTGTCGGCGGGGCCTCGGTCATGCCGCCGACCGGATTGGCCTCCCCGTAGAACGGGTTGACCGACAGCGTCCGCGCTTCGTGCTTCTCGGAACCTTTGTGCAGGGCCATGAACGTGCCTCCAGGGAAGGTTGTCAGCGAACCGTTTGTCAGCGGACCGGGGTGCCGTTCTCGCGCAACTGCATCTGCGCGCGCCCCGTCACCAGCAGCCGGGCCGGCAGCGACGCGACGCACAGCAGGGCGAGGACGCTCGGCGAGGCGACCAGCACGGCGGCCGTGAACAGGCTCACCCAGGCCTGCCGGGTGATCGCCAGGAGCATGCCCAGGACACCCGTCGCCACGCCGACCACCGGATGGACGGCGGGAACGAGCGCGTGGGCGCACAGGCCCAGGGCGGTGCCGATGAAGACCGCCGGGAAGATACGGCCGCCGCGGAAACCCCATGACGCGGCGACGAGCAGCGCGGCCGGCTTCACCACCGCCATCGCGGCGAACCGCCCCGCCGACCAGCCCTCCGGGCGGCGAGCCAGCTCCCCGACCTCCGACAGCCCCTTGAACAGCGTCACAGGGCCGCCCAGCGCCCCCAGAGCGCCCAGCACGACCCCGCCGGCCGGGAATCATCAGCATCGGGTGCCGCAGCCGCCGGAAGGCCGCGTGGACATGCGGGAAGGCGTACACGGCGCCCATGCCGAGCAGTGCGGCCGCCGAGGCGATCACGAGGGCCGCCAGGAGATTTTTCGCGTGCGGGTGGCCCATGGGCGGCAGCCCCAGGCCGAACGTCGGGTGGGCTACCAGGGTGGTCGTCATGGCCCCGCACGCGCCGGCGACCAACGGCGCGAACACGATGTCCCACAGCTGCCCGCGCACCGGCCGCCCGGCCAGCGCCTCGGAGATCACCAGCGCCGCCGCCACCGGCGTGCCGAACAGCGCTCCGATCGTCGCCGCCTCGGCCAGCACCGGCCACAGGGCGTCCGGCGTCCGGGGCAGCAGACGCGTGCCGAGCCAGGCCGCGAGGCTCACGTTCACGGCGATGATCGGGTTCTCCGGGCCGAGGCTCGGGCCTCCGGCCGGCATCAGCCCGGTCGCCAGCACCAGGCCCGGCAGCACGACCGGCGCCATCGCCGGGGCGTTCAGGCCGACGGTCGCCGGCTCCGGCCCGGCGTGCCCGGGCGCCTTCCACACCACCAGGCCGACCGCCGGCCCCGTGGCGATCAGCGCCGCGAACATCCACGGCACCGAGTAGCGGCCCACCCCGAGCGCGTCCGGCAGCGGCCCCCACAGCACCTGCTGGAGCCGCTCCGCCGCCCCGCTCACCCCGACGAAGACCAGGCTCGCGACGACACCGATGGCCACGGCGGGCAGGATGAACGGCAGCAGGGCCCGCGCCGGAGCCGTAGGGGCGGACGGGGGCGCCTGCGACGCGTCGGTTTCCTGGCCCACGGGCTCACCATAAGCGGACAAAATCCGCACAACATCCCGAACATCATGAAGGGGAACCGGCTTGCACCTCACGTGACGTGAGGCCTCAGCGTGGAGGGCGTACCGACCGAAGGAGCGGAAAAGTGAGCTACTCCGTGGGACAGGTCTTCTCCGTGGGAGAGGTCGCGGGGTTCGCCGGGGTCACGGTGCGCACCCTGCACCACTACGACGAGATCGGCCTCCTCGTGCCCGGCGAGCGCACGCACGCCGGCCACCGGCGCTATACCGACGCCGACCTCGACCGGCTCCAGCAGATCCTGTTCTACCGGGAGCTCGGCTTCCCGCTCGACGAGGTCGCGGCCCTGCTCGACGACCCGGACGCGGACCCGCGCGCACACCTGCGCCGCCAGCACGAACTGCTGACCGCCCGGATCGAGAAGCTCCAGAAGATGGCCGCGGCCGTGGAGCACGCCATGGAGGCACGCAAGATGGGCATCAACCTCACGCCGGAGGAGCGTTTCGAGGTCTTCGGGGACAAGGACCCCGAACAGTACCGCGAGGAGGCGGAGCAGCGCTGGGGCAACACGGAGGCGTACGCCGAGTCACAGCGCCGCGCCGCCACTTACACCAAGGAGGACTGGAAGCGCATCCAGGCCGAGGTCGACGACTGGGGCGAGCGGTACGCCGCTCTGGTTGCCGCCGGCGAGCAGCCGGCCGGCGAGGCGGCCATGGACATGGCGGAGGAACACCGCCGGCACATCAGCAGGTACTACTTCGAGGTCCCGTACGAGCTGCACCGGTGCTTCGCGGAGATGTACGTCTCCGACGAGCGCTTCAAGGCGTTCTACGACTCCATGCGCCCTGGGCTCGCGGAACACCTGCGCGCCGCCATCCTCGCCAACGCCGACCGGCACACCGCGTCCTGACTCCTGGCCCGGGGCTCACCCCCGGGCCAGGACCACCGCCGTGCCGTACGCGCACACCTCGGTGCCCACGTCGGCGGCCTCGGTCACGTCGAACCGGAACGCCAGCACTCCGTTGGCGCCACGCGCGCGTGCCTGCTCCACCAGACGCTCCATGGCCTGGTTGCGGGTCTGTACGAGCGTCTTGGTGAGGCCCTTCAGCTCGCCGCCGATCATCGACTTCAGCCCGGCGCCGATCTGGCTGCCGAGGTGCCGGGAGCGCACGGTGAGTCCGAAGACCTCGCCGATCACCTGCTCCACCCGGTACCCGGGCACGTCGTTCGTGGTCACGACCAGCACGTCCGGCTGCGGCTCCTGGCCGCCGCCGTAGTCATCGAGTCCCATGAATCACAGCTTTCTCTCAGTCATCCCACAGTGCATCCTGGAGACACCGGTGGAACCTGGGGCGGTCACATCACGTTGATAGCTTTGTGCGGCCTTCACATGGACGCCGTAGCCGCCTTCACCCCCTCAGGAGCCCGGACCCGTGATGACACTCGCCCTCGGCCCGAGCTGGCTCGATCCCAACACGCTGCTCGACAATTTCGGCATCTGGGGCCTGCTGCTCGTCGTCTTCGCCGAGTCCGGCCTGCTCATCGGGTTCTTTCTGCCCGGTGACTCGCTGCTGTTCACCTGCGGCCTGCTGATCACCTCGCACCAGCTGAAGTTCCCCCTGTGGGGCGCGATAGCCCTGATCTGCCTCGCCGCGATCCTCGGCGACCAGGCGGGCTACATGTTCGGCACGAAGGTCGGCCCGTCCCTGTTCAACCGCCCGGACTCCCGCCTGTTCAAGCAGGAGAACGTCACCAAGGCGCACGAGTTCTTCGAGAAGTACGGCCCGAAGTCCCTGGTCCTGGCCCGCTTCGTGCCGGTCGTGCGCACGTTCACGCCGATCGTCGCGGGCGTCAGCGGCATGAAGTACCGCTCGTTCCTGATCTTCAACGTCATCGGTGGCGTCCTGTGGGGCGCGGGCGTCACCCTGCTCGGCTCCTGGCTGGGCAACATCGGCTTCGTCAAGAACAACATCGAGGCGATCCTGATCCTGATCGTCCTCGTCTCCGTGGTCCCCATCGCCATCGAGTTCCTCCGCGCCCGCAGCAAGGAGAAGAAGGCCCCGCGGCCCGAGCCGGCGAGCCGGCAGCCCCAGCAGCAGCCGGCCATGGACCCCGCGACCACCCAGCTGCGCCGCATCGAGCCGGAGCAGCAGTACGGCTACCCGTACGAGCAGCAGCCGTACCAGCAGCCCCAGCAGTCCCAGCAGCATGACCAGTACTGGAACCAGGGCTACGACAACAACGGGTACTACGACCAGCAGCAGTACCCGCAGCAGCAGTACGAGCAGCAGCGGTACCCGCAGCAGCAGTACCCCTACGACTACGACTACCGCCAGCACTGACAGGGGCGCGGGCAGTCGCCGGCGGCGAATGGGCCCAGAGCTGGTCGGCGCTTAAAAACCCCTGGTCCGCTTGGCAGCCCGCCGCTTCCCGGCGGAACCAACCCGAAGGAACAGCCGGAAGATCTCCGACCCCAGATTGACCCCGATCGCGATGGCCATCGCCAGCGACGCCGCGTTGGCCAGCGACACCAGCCCCTTGTCCACCTCGTTCTGCGCCATGCTCAGCAGCCCGAAATACGTGGCGGAGCCGGGCAGCAGCGGCCCGATCGCCGCCGTCGTATAGGGCAGCGCCGACGCGAACCGGTACCGCGACAGCAGCTGCCCGAACAGACCCACCAGCCCGGCCGCAACGGCCGTGGACGCCACCGGCGAGATGTCGGCGACGTAGTGCATCGCGCCGTACACCGTCCACGCGACGCCCCCGTTGAGGGTCACCCACAGCACGGTCGACCGCTCCTGCTGGAGCAGTACCGCGAAGGTCAGCGACAGCAGCATGGAGGCCGCGATCTGGATCAGCGGCCGTTCGTTGATGATGAGCGCCGCGTCCGGGTTCAGCTTGCCGCCGATTTTCACGCCGAAGTACAGGACGACCAGCACGCCGGCGACGATGCCGACGAAGAAGTACAGGACCTCCAGCAGCCGGGCCGCCGCGGTGATGTAGAAGCCGGTCAGACCGTCCTGTACGCCCGCCACCAGAGCCCGCCCGGGCAGCAGGGCGAACAGTCCACCGGTGACGACGGCGGCCGCCTTCACGTCGACGTGCGCCAGCGCGAACGCCACCCCGATCGCCGCGGGCGGCATCGCGGCGACCGTGAACTGGTAGAACTCCGGCAGCCCGCGCCCCGCGCACAGCCAGGCCAGCCGGTCGCCGAGCATCGCGCCGACGGCCGCCGCGACGAACACGATCAGATCACCGCCGACCAGCACGGAGGCCGCGCCGGCCAGCAGACCACCGGCCAGGGTCAGCGCCCACCCGGGGTAGGGGTGCCGGTTGCGGCGGATCTCCGCCAGCCGCCGGTAGGCCTCCTCCAGGGAGACATGGGTCTCCGGGTCGGTCAGATCGTCCACCAGCCGGAACACGGCCGCGAGCCGGGTGTAGTCGGTGCCCCGCCGCCGTACCGTCCGCGACGCCGTGACCGGGTCCTCCACCAGCGACGGCTGGTGCGAGATCGACAGCAGGGTGAAGGTGACGTTCGGCTCGCAGCGGTCCAGGCCGTAGGAGCGGCACACCGCGAACATCGCGGCCTCCACGTCCTCCGCGCCCTCACCGCCGGCCAGCAGCAGCTCCCCGATACGCAGGGTCAGGTCGAGGACGCGCGGGACGGCCGGGCCGCCCTCCTCCTCGCGCTGCACCTGCTCCGGCGCGGGCCGCTCGGCCACCGGCATGCGCAGCATCGTGCGCATCCGGTCCTGCCAGGGCGCGTCCTTGATCAGGCTGACCAGCGGCACTCCGGTGGCCGGAGTGAACGCGACCAGGGAGTCCTCGGCGCTGTAGGTGCTCGGCAGGCTGAATGCCGAGCCCTCCGGCTCGGCACTCGGCGGCTCCGGCGTGTGCAGCCCCTTCGGGACCGTGAACTCGGAGGTCGTCTCCGCCTCGCCGACCGTCCTCGGCACGTCGAGGCCCGCGGGAATGGCGAACTCTGACGTGATCTCCGGGTCGTACCGCGCCTCGTCCGACCGGGGCTTGCGGTCCTCCGCCTCCGTCACCTCGCACCGCTCCCTGAACGACACCTTCCGCTGGCCTCAGTATGCGCACAGACGTCCGGACGAGTCCGCACGCGTGCGTGGATGCGGAAAGGGCCGCACGCACGCGCGTACGGCCCTTTCCGCAGAAGACGCCTCAAAAGGCGCCGTAGGGGCGTCAGTGGCCGCCCGTCTCCTCGAAGCGCTTGTACGACCGCTCGATCTCCGCCTCGGCGTCCGTACGGCCCACCCAGTTGGCACCCTCGACCGACTTGCCGGGCTCCAGGTCCTTGTACACCTCGAAGAAGTGCTGGATCTCCAGGCGGTCGAACTCCGACACGTGGTGGATGTCGCGCAGGTGCTCCACCCGCGGGTCGGTGGCCGGAACGCACAGCAGCTTGTCGTCGCCGCCCGCCTCGTCCGTCATCCGGAACATGCCGATCGCACGGCACTTGATGAGGCAGCCCGGGAAGGTCGGCTCGTCCAGGATGACCAGCGCGTCCAGCGGGTCGCCGTCCTCGCCGAGGGTGTTCTCGACGAAGCCGTAGTCGGTCGGGTAGGCGGTCGAGGTGAAGAGGCGACGGTCCAGGCGGATCCGACCGGTCTCGTGATCCACCTCGTACTTGTTGCGCGAACCCTTCGGGATCTCGATCGTGACGTCGAACTCCACCGGTGGCTCCTCCATGATCAGCACATAGTTCTGGTGGTTAAGTGTCCCTCACGCACGTGTGTGATCGCGAAAGGGGCTGGTGGTCGTGCCAGAGCTGAGGCCTTGGCGGGACGCGGGACCGCAGCTGGAGCGGATCGCGAACGCCGTACGACCGCGTCTGGCGCGGGCCGCGACGGCCGCGAAGCCGCGCCTTGCGCGGTTGGCACGGGCCCTTGGACACCGGCCCCCGCACCTGCCGCGTGCCCGGTCCGTCAGGACCTGGCAGTACACCGCGGGCGCCGCCACCGCCGGCCTCGCACTCGCCGCCGGCGTGGTGACCGTGGCCGGCCCCTGGGACGCCGACGGCCAGCGTACGGCCGAGCGGGACCGGGCGGTCGCCCTGCAGCGGTCAGGTGGCGCAGATCACGGCGGATCCGGTACGACGGCGGGGGCGCCCCGGCCCGCGCCGAGTGCCGCGCCCGTCCTGGCGGGCCTGGACGCCACGAGGAGCGCCATCGGCACCCAGCAGGCCGCCCCGGGCCCCAAGGCCCTCTCCGACGTCCTGGGGCCCCTTCTGAACGCCCCCGCGCTGGGCGACACGCACACGGCCGCCGTCGTCGACGTGGCCACCGGCGCGCGCGTGTACGGCGCCGACGACAACAAGGCCCTCACCCCGGCCTCCACCACCAAGATCGCCACCGCGGTCGCCGCTCTGTCCGCCCTGGGTCCCGACCACCGCCTCACCACCCGCGCCGCCCTCGAACCCGACACCGGCGAACTCGTCCTGGTCGGTGGCGGCGACCCCACTCTCACCGCCCACCAGAACGCCGGGGGAGGGTGGGCCAGCCTGCGCACGCTGGCGGCGAGCAGCGCGAAAGCACTCCGGAAGCACGGCATCCGCAAGGTCACGCTCTCCTACGACACGACCCTGTACTCCGGCCCCGCCCTGCACCCCATCGGCGTCAACGACAACCTGGCCCCGGTCAGCGCCCTGACCGTCGACGAGGGCCGCACCGACGACTCCACCAGCGGTCCGGCGACCCGCGTGAGTGACCCTGCGAAGGACGCGGCCGGCAAGTTCGCGGGCTTCCTGAAGGATGCCGGCATCACCACCACACCCCCCGGCCCCTCCAAGGCCAGCACGCGCGCGGAGACCCTCGCCACAGTCTCCTCGCCCCCGCTGTCCGCCCTGGTCGAGCGCATGCTGACCAACAGCGACAACGACATCGCCGAGAACCTGGCCCGCCAGACGGCCCTCACGAGCGGCCGGCCCGGCAGCTTCGACGGCGGCGCCGAGGCGATCTCCGCGCGGCTGACCAAGCTCGGTCTGCCGATGTCCGGCGCCGCCTTCCACGACGGCAGCGGCCTCGACCGCGACGACCGGCTCACCGCCGACCTCCTCACCGGCCTCCTGGTCACGGCCGGCGACCCCGACCGCCCCGGCCTGCGCCCCGTCCTCACCGGCCTGCCCGTGGCCGGCTTCACCGGCACCCTGGCCGACCGCTACACCGACAGCGCCGCAGGCGTCGTACGCGCCAAGACCGGCACCCTGACCGGGGTGAACACCCTCGCCGGCACGGTCGTGGACAGCGACGGCCGCCTGCTGGCCTTCGCCTTCATGGCCTCCGGCACGGCAAACCCCGCGGAGGCCGAGTCCGCCCTGGACAGAACGGCGACGGCACTGGCGAGCTGCGGCTGCAAGTAGCCACCGGCATCGGGTGCCCCGGCAACACCCCCGGCCACCCCCGACCTCACACGGCCTGCCCGAAGTGGGAACGCTCACGTACGGTTGACAGCATGACTGGCTTCGGTGGCACCACATCTCCCGGGATGGTCGACTGGAACCTCGCGGTGGCGACCGCGACGCGGCTCGTGCGACCGGGCCCCGACGTCAGCCGCGACGAGGCCCGCGCCGTCGTCGCGGAGCTGCGCCGGCACGCGAAGGCCTCGGAGGAACACGTCCGGGGCTTCACTCGTATGGGCACCGAGGAGATCCACGACACCCCCGTCCTCGTGGTCGACCGCCCCGGCTGGGTCCGCGCCAACGTCGCCGGTTTCCGCGAGATCCTCAAACCGCTCCTGGAGAAGATGCAGGAACGCCGCGCCGACAGCCCCGGCAGCGCCGTCCTCGGCACCGTCGGCGGCAAGGTCACCGGCGTGGAACTCGGCATGCTGCTGTCGTTCCTGTCCTCCCGCGTCCTCGGCCAGTACGAGACCTTCGCCCCCGCCACCCGTGACCTCCCCTCCGGTGAGAACGGCGGCGGCCGCCTCCTCCTCGTCGCCCCCAACATCGTCCACGTCGAGCGCGAACTCGACGTCGAGCCGCACGACTTCCGGCTGTGGGTGTGCCTGCACGAGGAGACCCACCGCACCCAGTTCACGGCCGTGCCCTGGCTGCGCGACCATCTGGAGGGCGAAATCCAGTCGTTCTTGGCGGAGACAGACGTCGACCCGATGACCTTCCTGGAGCGCATCAGGGAAGCCGCCCAGTCCCTTGCCGGAGGCCGCCCCGAGGGCGAGGAGGACGACGGCGGCCGCTCCTTCGTGGAACTGGTGCAGACCCCGGCCCAGCGCGAGATCCTCAGCCGCCTCACCGCCGTGATGTCCCTGCTGGAGGGGCACGCCGACTACGTCATGGACGGCGTCGGCCCCAGCGTCGTACCGACCGTCTCGGAGATCCGCGAGAAGTTCCAGCAGCGTCGCGCCAAGGGCGCCTCCCGCCTCGATCTCGCCCTGCGCAAGCTGCTGGGTCTGGATGCCAAACTGAGGCAGTACCGGGACGGCGAGAGGTTTGTACGAGCCGTTGTCGAGCAGGTGGGCACCGACGGCTTCAACCGTGTGTGGACCTCGCCCAACACCCTTCCCACCAAGGCGGAGATCGCCAAACCGGCGGACTGGGTCGCGCGGGTGCACCGCAAGGCAGAGTCGTGAACGGCATGGACACGTCGTGAATGGAATCCGGCCTGCGGCAGGCGAATGCCCCTCCAATCACCCGTCCGAGGGACCGTGGGCCATGCGTAGGCGTGCAATGCTCGGGGAACCGCCCGGTTCTGTCACCATCTACACACTCTGAGTGACCTACTCGGGCTCACCCCCCAGAAAACTTCATGAAGGGAACCGGACATGGGTCCCCATCCTGCGGTCGCGGCGATACGCCTGGCGGTCCGCCGCGTCCTCCACGACATCCTCAACGACGACCACACCTCCGGCGGGCTCGGCCGGCAGGCCTCCGGCGAGCGCACGCTCCTGACAGCCGAGCGGTCCCCCTCCCCGCTCGTGCTCGTCGCGTGCTCCGGCGGCGCCGACTCCATGGCCCTCGCCTCCGCCCTCGCCTTCGAGGCGCCACGCCTCGGCCTCCGCGCCGGGGGCGTCACCATCGACCACGGCCTCCAGCCCGGCTCCGGCCTCCGCGCCGACGAGGTCGCGCTGCGCCTGCAAGAACTCGGTCTCGACCCGGTCGAGTCCGTCACCGTCACCGTCGGCCGCGACGGCGGACCCGAAGCAGCCGCCCGCGACGCCCGCTACGCCGCCCTCGACGCCGTCGCCGAACGCCACGGGGCCACGGCGATCCTCCTCGGCCACACCCGCGACGACCAGGCCGAAACCGTCCTGCTCGGCCTCGCCCGCGGCTCCGGCATCCGCTCCCTGTCCGGGATGGCCGCGGTCTCGGGGGCCGGCGGCCGTTACCGGCGGCCCTTCCTGGCGCTCGACCGGCAGACCGCCCGCAAGGCCTGCATGGCCCAGTCCCTGCCGGTCTGGGACGACCCGCACAACACCGACCCGGCCTACACCCGCTCCCGGCTCCGGCACGAGGGCCTGCCCGCGCTGGAGAAGGCCCTCGGCAAAGGAGTCGTGGAGGCGCTCGCCCGCACCGCCCAGCTCTCCCGCGACGACGCCGACGCCCTCGACACCTGGGCCAGCCAGGCCGAGGCCTCCGTACGCGACGCCACGGGCCTGCTGGAGTGCGCCAAGCTCTACGCCCTGCCGCCCGCCGTACGCCGCCGGATCCTGCGCCGCGCGGCCATCGAGGCCGGTGCCCCGGCCGGTTCGCTGTTCGCCCGCCACATCGAGGAAGTCGACCGTCTGATCACCGGCTGGCGCGGCCAGGGAGCCATCAATCTCCCGGGCAAAGTCGTCGCCCAGCGCCAGGGTGGCAGACTGGTGATTCGGCAAGGCTGAATCCCGGCCCCGCGGAGCGACCCTCCGGCGGCCGGCCAGGGCAGCCGGTGGCCGTGACTGCGGCCGTAAGTGCGGGACGACCGAAAGTGATGCGGGTGGACGCGAAAGACATGGGTGCCGACCTCCAGCAGGTGCTCATCAGCAAGGAAGAGATCGACGCGAAGCTGGCCGAGCTGGCCGCGAAGATCGACGCGGAGTACGAGGGCAAGGACCTGCTCATCGTCGGCGTCCTCAAGGGCGCCGTGATGGTCATGGCGGACCTCGCGCGGGCGCTGTCCACCCCTCTCACCATGGACTGGATGGCCGTGTCCTCCTACGGCGCGGGCACCCAGTCCTCCGGTGTCGTGCGGATCCTCAAGGACCTCGACACCGACATCAAGGGCAAGCACGTCCTGATCGTCGAGGACATCATCGACTCCGGCCTGACCCTGTCCTGGCTGATCAACAACCTCGGCTCCCGCGAGCCCGCCTCCCTGAAGGTGTGCACGCTGCTGCGCAAGCCCGATGCGGCCAAGGTCGCCATCGACGTCGAGTGGGTCGGCTTCGACATCCCGAACGAGTTCGTCGTCGGCTATGGCCTCGATTACGCCGAGAAGTACCGCAACCTGCCGTTCGTCGGTACGCTCGCGCCTCACGTCTACGGCGGCTGAGCCACTCGGCTCAAGCCTTGTAGGACGATCGGGAACCCCGGCGGGTTCCGTGCCGTTGAAGCATGCAGAGACGGGTTTCCCCGCCGTCGAAGACGACTTCGTGCGGCTTCGGGCATCCATGCTGGGGTACCGTCAGAAGAACTGTCTTATCAAACTCACTATGGCAGGAGGGACGGGGCGGCACCGCTCCGTATGGATGGACGTGAAGCGATACTTCCGTGGGCCGGTCATGTGGATCGTGCTGGCCGTCCTTGCCGTGGTCGTGTTGATGCAGGTCGTCGGCTCGTCCGGCGGCTACAAGACGGTGGACACCGGCCAGGTCGTCGCGGCGATCAATGACAACAGGGTCCAGTCGGCGAAGCTGACCACAGGCGACGAGCAGACCATCAAGGTCACCCTCAAGGACGGCCAGAAGGTCGACGGCAGCTCGAAGATCCAGGCGAGCTACATCGGTGACCAGCAGGGCACTCAGCTCGCCACCAATCTTCAGACCAAGTACGAGAGCAAGCAGATCCCGGACGGCTACACGGTGTCGCCGTCCAAGCAGAACCCGTTCGTCGGCGTCCTGCTCTCCCTGCTGCCCTTCGTCCTGATCGTGGTCGTCTTCCTGTTCCTGATGAATCAGATGCAGGGCGGCGGCTCCCGGGTCATGAACTTCGGCAAGTCCAAGGCCAAGCTCATCACCAAGGACACCCCGAAGACGACCTTCTCCGACGTCGCCGGCTGCGACGAGGCCGTCGAGGAGCTCCACGAGATCAAGGAGTTCCTGCAGGAGCCGGCCAAGTTCCAGGCCGTCGGCGCCAAGATCCCCAAGGGCGTGCTGCTCTACGGCCGCCCGGGTACCGGCAAGACCCTGCTCGCGCGCGCCGTCGCCGGCGAGGCGGGCGTCCCCTTCTACTCGATCTCCGGTTCCGACTTCGTCGAGATGTTCGTCGGTGTCGGTGCCTCCCGAGTCCGTGACCTGTTCGAGCAGGCCAAGGCGAACGCCCCGGCGATCGTCTTCGTCGACGAGATCGACGCGGTCGGCCGCCACCGTGGCGCCGGCCTCGGCGGTGGCCACGACGAGCGCGAGCAGACCCTGAACCAGCTGCTCGTCGAGATGGACGGCTTCGACGTCAAGGGCGGCGTCATCCTGATCGCCGCCACCAACCGGCCCGACATCCTCGACCCGGCGCTGCTGCGCCCGGGCCGCTTCGACCGGCAGATCGCGGTCGACCCGCCGGACCTGCAGGGCCGTCTGGAGATCCTCAAGGTTCACCAGAAGGGCAAGCCGGTCGCGCCCGACGTCGACCTGTCCGCCGTCGCCCGCCGCACCCCGGGCATGACCGGTGCCGACCTCGCGAACGTGCTGAACGAGGCCGCGCTGCTCACCGCCCGAGGCGACCAGAAGCTGATCGACAACAAGGCGCTGGACGAGGCGATCGACCGTGTGGTCGCGGGCCCGCAGAAGCGGACCCGGATCATGTCGGACAAGGAGAAGAAGATCACCGCGTACCACGAGGGCGGTCACGCCCTGGTCGCGGCGGCCTCGCCGAACTCCGACCCGGTCCACAAGATCACGATCCTGTCCCGCGGCCGCGCCCTCGGCTACACGATGGTCCTGCCGGACGAGGACAAGTACTCGACCACGCGCAACGAGATGCTCGACCAGCTGGCCTACATGCTGGGCGGCCGCGCCGCCGAGGAACTGGTCTTCCACGACCCGACCACCGGCGCCGCGAACGACATCGAGAAGGCCACCAACCTGGCCCGCGCGATGGTCACGCAGTACGGCATGACCGAGCGCCTGGGCGCCATCAAGTTCGGTGGCGACAACAGCGAGCCGTTCCTCGGCCGTGAGATGGCTCACCAGCGCGACTACTCGGAAGAGGTCGCCGCGCTGGTCGACGAAGAGGTCAAGAAGCTCATCGAGACCGCGCACAACGAGGCCTGGGAGATCCTGGTCGAGAACCGTGACGTGCTCGACCAGCTCGTCCTTCATCTGCTGGAGAAGGAGACCCTGGGCAAGGAGGAGATCGCCGAGGTCTTCGCCCCGATCGTCAAGCGCCCGCCGCGGCCCGCCTGGACCGGCTCCTCGCGCCGCACCCCGTCCACCCGCCCGCCGGTGCTCTCCCCGAAGGAGCTGGCACTGACCAACGGTGCGAACGGCGCGACGGCCGCGATCAGTACGGTCAAGTCCACCGCAGCGGAGTCGGCCCCGGTGACGGACCAGACACCGGAGGACCGCCCGGAGAGCTGACGGCTTTCGGCCAACCGGCCCGGAATGAACGCCGCGTCCGCCAGGTTTTAGCCTGGGGGCGCGGCGTTCTCATGTCCGCAACATGAACATGTGGCTGCCGCCACGTGTGAAGGCTCAGGAACGAGGAACCAGATGACCGACCCCGTGACGCTGGACGGCGAGGGCCGCATCGGCGAGTTCGACGAGAAGCGCGCCGAGAACGCCGTACGCGAGCTGCTGATCGCGGTCGGCGAGGACCCGGAGCGCGAAGGCCTGCGGGAGACCCCGGCTCGGGTGGCACGGGCGTACAAGGAGATCTTCGCGGGCCTGTGGCAGAAGCCCGAGGACGTCCTGACGACGACATTCGACCTGGGGCACGACGAGATGGTCCTGGTGAAGGACATCGAGGTGTACAGCACCTGCGAGCATCATCTGGTGCCGTTCCGGGGAGTGGCGCACGTCGGATACATCCCGTCGACGTCCGGGAAGATCACCGGCCTGTCCAAGCTGGCCCGGCTCGTGGACGTCTTCGCGCGCCGCCCCCAGGTGCAGGAACGTCTCACGACGCAGATCGCCGACTCCCTGATGACGATCCTGGAGCCGCGAGGCGTGATCGTGGTCATCGAGTGCGAGCACATGTGCATGTCCATGCGCGGAATCCGCAAGCCGGGCGCGAAGACCATAACGTCGGCTGTCCGGGGTCAGCTGCGGAACGTGGCCACACGGAATGAGGCGATGAGCCTCATCATGGCGCGCTGACGCTTTGGCGCTCACGCCGCCGAGGCCTTCGCCCGGTGCCGGCGGTCATGCCACCGGCTCTGCCCCCGGGGGGTTCTGGTCGTCGTCCTCCGGGAGCCTGCACACCCGCTCCAGGAAGATCGCCGCCGCTATCACGCCGATGCCTGCCAGGACCGAGAAACCGGCGTAGAGGGCCTGGTCGCGGCGGGTCGGGATGTCGAGCAGCTCCAGCAGGAAGACACCCGTGCCGCCGTACATGCCGGCGACGAGGGCGGCGACCAGGGCGCTGGCCTGGCCGAAGACGACCGCGCGGGCGGCCATCAGGGGGTCGACGCCCTTCGCGCCGGGGCGGCGCTCGCGCTGGGCCTTGAAACGGGCGCGCAGCGAGAGCGCCGTCGAGAGCAGGACCACCGCGATCAGGGCGAGCACGATGGGTGCGGCCAGGGGGACGCTGGGGAGGGTCCCGATCGAGTTCCAGAGGCGGGCGCCCGCCCAGGACAGGATGCCGGCCACGACGAACACGCCCGCCAGCACCCTGATGCGCAGCTCTCTCACGGTGTCCCTTCAGCTCCCCCGGACCGGTCCGGACTGCGGTCGTGTCGACCTTGTCGTCTTGACCTTAACGACTACTCGGGCAGTCGGAGTTCCAGGTCCTCGCGGGGTTCGACACCCGTGCGGGTGATGACCGACAGCAGTTCGGCCACGGGGCCGCGGCCGGGCAGCTGGGCCTGCGGGTCCACGTCGTGCCAGGGCGCGAGCACGAAGGCGCGTTGGTGGGCGCGCGGGTGGGGCAGGGTGAGCTTCGGGTCGTCGGAGGTGACGTCCGCGTAGGCGACGATGTCGACGTCCAGGGTGCGCGGGCCCCAGTGCTCGTCGCGGACCCGCTTGAAGGCCTCCTCGACGGCGTGCGCCCGCTCCAGCAGGGAGGCGGGGGGCAGGGTGGTCTTCAGGAGCACGACCGCGTTGAAGTACGACGGCTGGCTGCCGGGCTCGACGCCCCACGGCTCTGTCTCGTACACCGGGGAGACGGCCTTCACACGGACACCGGGGGTGTCCTCGAGCGCGTCGACGGCGCCCTGGAGGGTCTCCAGGCGGTTGCCGAGGTTCGAGCCGATGGAGATCACGGCCCATTTGGGGTTCTGCAGGGTCGTGTCGGCGGCGTCGACCTGCTCGACGACCGAGGCGGGCACCGGCTGGACGGTCGGGTCGCTGTGACCCTGAAGGAAAGGTCGGGTCATACTCGGCTCCGGGTGATGGTGACGGTCACATCATCGAAGGGGACGGTGATCGGCGCGTCGGGCTTGTGGACACAGACCTCGACCTCCTGGACCCCTTCGTGCTTCAGGCAGGTCTGGGCGATCCGCTCGGCGAGAGTCTCGATGAGGTCCACCGGCTCGCCCGCGACCACGGCCGCGACCTCCTCGGCCACGACGCCGTAGTGCACGGTCTTCGCCAGGTCGTCGTCGGCCGCGGCCGGCCGGGTGTCCAACCCCAGGACGAGGTCGACGATGAAGGTCTGGCCCTCCTCGCGCTCCTTGGGGAACACACCGTGGTGCCCGCGGGCCTTGAGGCCGCGCAGCGCGACACGATCCACGCGAATCACTCCTGCAATCGTCGGGAATGACCGGCCCGTACCGCGTGCGGGCGGCACACCGGCTTCAGACGAATCTACCTGCGGGCACTGACAAAGCCGGGCTGCGGGGCGCGGGCCCGGGCTGGGATCACGAGGGTTCATCTCGTGTTTCCCCGGGAAAACCCGGCCGTGTCATGGGCTGGTAGCGGCTCATACCCAGGGGTAGGTGATTCCAACCACTTCTTGCTCCCTGTGCGGGGTGTACCGGCTCAGGCGAGGGGCTCGTCGTCCGGATTCACGCCGTCGACGCCGCTCTCGCCGTCCTCGTCGTCACTCTCCGCCAGGACGGGGGAGGCGTGGTGCGACCAGAGCTTCCAGCCGGAGGGCGTGCGCCGGAACACGTTCGTGGCGACGACGAGCTGCCCGACCAGCGGTCCCAGTTCCGCGCCGTCCTTCGGGGCGGGGCCGCCGCTGAGGATGTTCTCGGTGCAGGTCACGAGCGCGGTGTCGCCGGTCACGGAGACGTGCACATCGGTGAGGAAGAACTGGATGTAGTCGGTGTTGGCCATGATCAGGGCATACGACCTGAGGACCTCGCCGCGGCCGGTGAGCACCGGCCAGCCGGGGTGGACGCAGGAGATCACGCCGGTGTCCGCCGGGTCGTGGTACTCCTCGTCGACGCCCAGGTCGGCGGGGGTGAGCCAGAGCGAGGACAGCTCCTCGAAGTCACCGCGTTCCATCGCCTCGTAGAAGGCGGTGTTGGCGGCCTCCACCTGTTCGACGTCGGTATGAGGGGCGCTCACCGGGGTCCTTCCGCCCCGTGCGCACCGTCGGCGCCAGACACACGCCCGCCGCCGCGCGCCTCGCGCTCGCTCGCGGTGCCCGGTGTGTGCTCTGCATCACGCGCCCCGCGCTCACCTGCCGTGCCCGGCGCAGAACCTGTTGTACGCGCCTCCTCCACGGCGCGCGCGACTCGTACCGCGTCCGCGGTGGCGCGGACCTCGTGCACGCGCACTGCCCATGCGCCGGAGTGCGCCGCGAGTGCGGAGACGGCGGCCGTGGCGGCGTCGCGCTCCCGGGCCGGCGGGGGCGCCCCGTCCGGGCCGGCGAGGACGCGGCCGAGGAACCGCTTGCGGGAGGCGGCCACGAGCAGGGGGTGGCCAAGGGCGCGCAGACGGTCGAGGTGGGCGAGGAGGGTGAGGTCGTGCTCGGCGTCCTTGGAGAAGCCGAGGCCGGGGTCGACGACGATGCGGTCGGGGGCGATACCGCCCGCAAGAACGGCCTCCACACGCGCGTGCAGTTCGTCCACGACTTCGGCGACGACGTCCTCGTAGACGCCTTGGACGTTGTCGCCCTGGAGGAAGCCGCGCCAGTGCATGACGACGAACGGGGCGCCCGCGGCGGCGACCGCCGGGATCATCGCGGGGTCGGCGAGGCCGCCGCTGACGTCGTTGACGAGGGCGGCACCGGCCGCGAGGGACTGTTCGGCGACGGAGGCGCGCATGGTGTCGACGGAGACGACGACGCCTTCGGAGGCGAGGCCGCGGACGACCGGGACGACCCGGCGGAGTTCCTCGTCCTCGTCGACGCGGGTGGCCCCGGGGCGGGTGGACTCGCCGCCGACGTCGACCAGGTCGGCGCCCTCGGACACGAGGTCCAGGGCGCGCTTCACGGCGGCGGTCGTGTCGAACCAGCGGCCGCCGTCGGAGAAGGAGTCGGGGGTCACATTGACCACACCCATGACCGCGCACCGGTCCCATGCCGGAAGGCCGGCGACCCGGCCGCGCCCGCTGTGGTTGTTCATACGTTCAGCGTAGGCCCAGCGGGGCCCCGGGAATGCGCGACGGCCCGGGCGGAGACCCCGTGCTGGAGGGGGTGGGACGCCCGCCCGGGCCGGTCCTCGGTCGCACCGCTCGCTCACATGGTGCTCAGGGTTGCCGTACGGCGCTCAGGCCGCGCGCACATCCCGTTCCGCCACGGAGTGCGCGCAGGGGCGCTCGACGCTC
Organism: Streptomyces sp. IMTB 2501; assembly: GCF_001953885.1. Classification (GTDB taxonomy): domain Bacteria; phylum Actinomycetota; class Actinomycetes; order Streptomycetales; family Streptomycetaceae; genus Streptomyces. The sequence goes on from NZ_MQUS01000026.1 coordinate 129,828, forward strand.
GCCCTGCGCCGACGCAGGAAGCGCGGGAGCGGGAGCGCGAGGTCGACGAAGCCCTCCGCCTGCATGGTGGCGAAGCCGATGCGGGGCAGGTCGGTCGTGGCGCGGTAGACCATGAACCGGGGTTCCCAGCGCGGCTGGAACTTGGCGTTGAACTTGTACAGCGACTCGATCTGGAACCAGCGCGAGAGGAACACCAGCAGCCCGCGCCAGGCACGCAGCACCGGACCGGCGCCGATCTTCTCCCCGCGCGCGAGGGCGGAGCGGAACATCGCGAAGTTCAGCGAGATCCGGGCGATGCCGAACTTCGGCGCGGCCTGCAGGGCGGCGACGATCAGCAGTTCGTTCATGCCGGGGTCGGCGCTGCGGTCGCGGCGCATCAGGTCCAGTGAGACGCCGTCCCTGCCCCAGGGCACGAAGTGCAGGACCGCCTTCAGGTCGCCGTACTCGCCGGGCTCGTCGTCCTGCTTGTGGGCGGTGGCGATCAGGCAGTCGCCGTCGGCGGGGTCGCCGACGCGGCCGAGGGCCATGGAGAAGCCGCGCTCGGTGTCGGTGCCGCGCCAGTCCTCCGCGGCCCGGCGGATCCGCTCCAACTCGGCCTCACCGAGGTCACGGATGCGCCGTACTCGGGTTTCGTAGCCGGCCCGCTCGATGCGCTTGACCATCTGTCGCACGTTGCGCATCGCGCGTCCGGCGAGCGAGAAATCCGCGACGTCCACCACCGCCTCGTCGCCCAGTTCCAGGGCGTCCAGGCCGGTCTCGCGGGTCCACACCTCGCCGCCCGTCTCCGAGCAGCCCACCACGGCCGGGGTCCAGGAGTGGGCCTTGGCCTCGTCCATGAAGCGCTCGATGGCGCCCGGCCAGGCCTCGACATCACCGATCGGGTCGCCGCTGGCGAGCATCACGCCGGAGATGACCCGGTAGGTGACCGCGGCCTTGCCGCTGGGCGAGAAGACGACCGCCTTGTCGCGGCGCAGCGCGAAGTGGCCGAGAGAGTCGCGGCCGCCGTGCTTCTCCAGCAGGGCCCGCAGCCGGGACTCGTCCTCCTCGGTGAGGCGCGCCGCCGGGTGCTCGGGGCGGAACGCCAGGTAGATGGTGGTGACGGCGGTGATCCAGCCGAGGGCGCCGAGCGAGAAGGCGACGGTCCAGGACGTGTTGCCCTGGTAGTCGACCGGGCCCTCGAAGCCGAACAGGCCGTAGACGACGTGTGTCAGCCGGTCGGCCAGGCTCGGGTCACCGATCGTCCGGTGCGGGTGCACGCTGACGATGACGAGTCCGAGGACGAGGGATCCGGCACTCATGAGTACGAAGTTGGTAAGAGCGCGCCACCTGCTGCGCGGGTCCGGCAGGGCCGCGAACTGGTCACGATGGAGCAGCAGCGGGACGAGCAGCGCGACCGCGATCAGCACGCCGACGATAGAGTGCCGATACGCGAACTGTGCCGCCGCACCCGCGGGCAGCAGCGCGACCGCCGCCCGCCAGGCCCGGCGCTTGCGCCGCTTGAGCCCGTGCGCGAGCAGCAACAACAGCACACCGGCACTGAGCGAGAGCGCCGCGGCGAAGGGCCCGAACGAGCCCGGCAGCACCTCGGCGATCGCGTGCATACGGCTGTGGCGGAAGCGTGGGAACACACCCGCGGCAATGTCCAGAACGCCCACGAGGGCGACCGCTCTGCCGACGAGGACGGGAACGGCCTCGGGGCGCGGGCCGCGCAGTATGCGCCGCGCCCGGCTGGATCGGCTCGGAACCCCGCCCGACATTTCCCCATCTATCCTGACAGACATCGCATCCCGTAGTTCTGCGAGAGACCTTGAACCCGGGCCCTAGCGGGCATCCGGCGACATTGCGCCCTCTAGGACGGTGTCTCGGGGAGAGAGGTTCACTCCCCGCCGAAAGTCGGGTCAAAGGTCAAGGAAAGCCCCGGGCAAGCCCTCGCAACTACGCGTGGGCTGTGCCGGGCGGAAAGCGCAGGCAGGAAGCAGCCCATGGGTCTCACGAGCAACAAGGTGCTATTGCTGGCGATCATCGTCGCCGCCGTTCTGTTCGTCGCCACGGTGTGGCTGTGGCCGCGACTGGCACGGCAGAGCTGGCGTGCCGTCGGCGGGCGGATCGGGCTGATGCTCGCCACGCAGCTGGCGATCTT
>NZ_MQUS01000028.1 GCF_001953885.1 Streptomyces sp. IMTB 2501
GTGATCATCGCACGACCTTGATCCACTTCTGAAACACGCCCTAGGGGCGCGCGGCTCGTAGGCGCCGTCATGCTCGCCTTCTGCAGCGGCACCGTCAGGGCGCGACGGTGGGTGCGGGAGGAGTCCAGCGATGGGTGGGGGGCACGTTGCCGCTGATGCCGAAGTCCTTCTTCAGCTGTTCGGGGATGGCGTAGTGCATGACGCGGCCGCGGGTGAGGGAGGACAGCTCGAAGACGGTGGTGAGGTGGCCGAGGCGGTCCAGAGCCCAGGCGCCCAGCGGTGAGCTGTCCTCGATGGTCTCCAGCACGCCGAGCAGGCTGGGCAGGATCTTGACCACGCTGTCCCAGCCGGTGCGGGGGACCCGGAGCCAGTCGGCGCAGGTGTCGCCGACGAGATAGCGGAGGAGGGCGGAGACGATGGGGTCGAAGAAGGTGCCGGGGACGACCTCCTCGTAGAGGTCGATCAGCTGTCGTGTCAGATGGGCGCCCTCTTCCGAAGGGCCCATGTGGCGGATCATGTACAGGTCGAGGAACTGCCGGGCCTCGTCCAGGGTTTTGGGCACGGCGCCCTGGTCGACCCCGAGGATGGCGCCGACCACGCGCCATGCGTAGAAGTACGCTTCGGCGCCTTCGGTGGACATGTGGATCCCGAGCCGGTGCAGGCTGTCCAGGACGAGGAGGGAGAAGAACATCTGCCCGCCGATCATGTCCTCCTGGCAGATCGGCGTCCCCATGGCCTCGGTGTCCCAGCGGTTCTCGCGCTTGAGGTGGTGGCGGATGGAGGCATGCAGGAGACGGACCTTCTGCGCGGCGGGGATGAAGCGGCTGCCTGCTTCGAAGGCACCGGGCTGCATCAGGTAGACGGTGAACTGGCCTGTCTCCGCCATCCGCTTGGACGGGTAGTTCAGCCCGTGCGTGGCGGACAGCAGCTTCGCGACGTGCGGCACGACGTAGCAGGCGGGCATGGAGGCGAAGGACAGAGCGGTGGAGATGTGCACGTTGTTGTCGATGAAGAACAGCCGGGCCTTCTCCATCTCGCCCCAGTCCACCCAGGACGGGGGCACGCTGGTGGTCTGGAGGTACTCGCGGGCGACCTCGGGCAGTCCATCGGGCAGGGGTGAGCCGGCGGTGGAGACGTAGCGCATCAGGGTGTTGAACTTGCCGACCTCCCCCCGCTCGAACAGTGTGGCCACGACGGCGTCGGCTAGTTCGTCGCCGGACTGGCGCAGGGCGTTCATCGAGGCTTCGGTGTAGGTCATGTGAGCAGTCCTCCTCGACAGGCTGCACGGGGTGTGCGGGGGCCGTTGCGCGGAGCGGGGTCAGTTGCGGCGGTCGGTGGCGGAGTGGGCCAGAGCGGTCAGCGCCCTCCGCGCTTGCTGAGACGTGTCGAGCCCGCCCAGGCGGCCGACGGCTTCCCGCACTCGGGAGGCGATCATGTTTTCCACTTGTTCCGGGGCCTTGACCGCGACCATCAGCTCGCGTACGTCCCGCAGGTGCTTCTCGTCGAGGTCACGGCGCCCCAGCACGCCGGCCAGACGCTCACGCTGTGCGGGAAGGGCGGCCTGCCAGGTCATGGCCAGCAGCGCGGTGGGCCGGTGGCCGCGGATGTCGTCCAGGCTGGCCTTGCCCGTGCGCTCCGGTTCGCCGAAGAGGCCCAGCAGATCGTCGCGCAGCTGGAATGCCTCCCCCAGCGGAAGCCCGTACGCGGACAGGGCGGCCCGCAGCTCCGGGGAGGCGCCCGCGAGCAGGGCACCGATGAGCAGGGGCTGCTCGACGGTGTACTTGGCCGTCTTGTAGCGGACGACCTTCAGGGACACGTCCGGGTCCGGGTGGGCGCCCGTGCTCAGGATCTCCAGGCATTCGCCCGCGATCAGTTCCCGCGCGAGTTCCGCCCACATCGGCCTGGCCCTGGCCAGGTAGGCGCCGGGAAGGCCACTGGCGGCGAACAACTGCCCCGCCAGCGCCATCAGGTGATCCCCGACCAGCATGGCCAGCGAGCGGGCGGCAGCGCGCGCCTGTGGACGCCCGGTGAGGGCGGCCTGCAGGGAGACGTGAACGGTGGGCAGGTGATGACGCAGTGGGCTGTCGTCGATGATGTCGTCGTGGACGATCGCCGCGGCATGGACGAGCTCCATGGAGGCAGCCGCACGCATCAGGGCGTCGCTGTCGGGCTGGCCGGCCGCACGCCACCCCCAGTAGCAGAATGCCGCCCTCAGGCGCTTGCCGTGCCGCGCGGCCACCTGCAACTGCTCGGCGACCGGCTGCAGAGCGTCGTCGATCGCGAGAAGCTGTTCGGCTTCGCCTGTCAGGAAGTCGTCCAGAAGGGCGTCGATACGGTCTTTGAATCCGGCCGGATCCCAGCGGTCAGACATCGCTGGCGGACGCCGCCTGCCGGGCCACAGCGTGCTGGGCCAGCACCTCCAGGTGGGCCGGGGGAGCAGATGCGATGCGATCCAGGGCGATACGGCCGCGGGCCATCAGGTCCCGCTGCGCATCCCGTGCGAGTTCGGGCCCGTCAGACCGGCGCAGCAGTTGCTGCATGGTTCCGGCGGCCGAGCCGATGGTGCTCACTGCCAGGTCCGCCAGACCCGCGACGAGCAGGACCGCCTGCTCGTCCAGACCCCGGCCGCTTTTCGGAGTGGATGTCATACCGATCCCCCTGCGTTGTCGGTCAGATGCGGCACACGCCGGCTCGCTGCGCTGCCGATCACAGGATGACCGTGTGATCACTCCGCTTTGCCCGAATTACCGCATCGAGTGATCACATGAACGGGTTTGCGATCCGAGCCCGGCCGACCGTAGGCCAGACAGCTCCGGCGGTCGGCGAGCCGGGACAGGTCTCGACTGATCTTGTTCCAGGCGGCTGATCCGATGCCGGGTAACGGCCGGCGGTTTGTGCTGTGTTCACTCGGGGGTAGCTCTCGGGCCATGCGTGACTTAGTGCGGGAGCAGTACTACCGGCATCGTGCCCCGGTCTACGACGAGACCAGCTATCGCGGGGACGAGATGGTGAACGCCGGACTGGACCGGGAGACGGCCGAGATCGGGAAGCTGCTCAACACCCTGCCGGAGGGGCGGGTGGTGGATGTCGCCTGCGGGACGGGCGTGTGGACCCAGTTCCTGCGCGGCGACGTCGTCGCCCTGGACCAGAGTGCGGAGATGCTTCAGCTGACGCACGCCCGGGTGCCGCAGGCCCGGAGAGTGCAGGGCCTGTTTCCGCCGCTGCCGTTTGCTACCGGTGGCCTGGACCGCATCGTCACGGGCAACTTCTACGGGCTGCTCAGACCGCCTGAGCGGGCCGTCTTCCTCGCCGAAGCGCGGCGTACGGCCCGCGAGCTGATCGTGATCGACCTGCGCAGTGACGGCGACCTGCACGAGGAGCAGACGGAGCTGCGGACCGTCGACGGGGCCACCTACCCGATCTTCCGGCGTCGCTTCACCCCCGAGAGCCTGAGCATGGAGCTGGACGGTGAACTGATCTACCGCGGGCGCTACTTCCTGGCCGTACGGGCGTGACCAGCACGGCCCGAAAGGTCATGCAAGCGGTGTCTCCAGCGTGAGCAGATGAGAGTCGCCCGCCGCTTCGCCGTCGTCGGGTGCGGCGAACATCCGTAGGGTGCTGCCGTCGATCTCCAGATGGACCGCGTTGTAAGTGACGACACGGCCGGCCGGAGACAGGGTCGTCACCGGAGCCTCGTGCTCGATCCGGCCCGACTTGACGTCCACGACAGCGATACCGCCGAGACTGAAGACGCCAGTGCCCGCGAGCGGGTACTCCGCGATACCGGTGCACACCATGTGACCGCCGCCGGCCGTGACGCAGGTCTGGTAGTCGACGAAGTGGCTCTTGTTGTCGACCCGATGGACGAGCCGCCCTTCGGCGGTGAAAGTGAGCAGCCGCCTGGATCCCCACGTCACGGCGTGCAGCAGGCCGGTCTCGCGGTCGCGGACGATGCCCCCGATGTGGTCGTCGAAGCGGAACGCCTCGGTGACGGCCAGAGTGCCGGGATCCACGCGGTAGACGATGGAGCGGGAGTCGGGCCGGTACTCAGCGGTCGGCACCCAGAGGGAATCACCGTCGAAGTCGATGCCGCCGGGGTGGTAGACCGTGTCCTCGCCCACGGTGACGTGACCCAGCGCCGCGCCCTCGGCGCTCGTGACGAACACATGCCCGACGCCACGACCGGGCGTGCGGTCGTAGCCGTCCACGGGCTTGTCGTACGGCCTTGTCGCTTCGATGATCTCGGCGGTCGACACGTAGAGCCGGTGATCGTGACCGCGGGTGATGCCCTGGGGGTGATGGGCGGCGAAGTCGAACGGCACCTTGCCCTGCACCGTCCAGACGGTGCTCCGGGAGAGCTGTCGCACGGCTGTCACAACGGCCTCGTTCGAGTCGTCGCGCCCAGTGACGGCAATAGGAGAGTCGTATGGATCACTCATGATTCGTCAACGACCCCTTCGCGGGGGTGTAACGGGGCTCCCTTCACATTCGGCAGGCTCTCCATGGAAGGGAGGAGGCGGGGCCGCGCCACTGTGAGGCCGGAGCCGTGCTGACGGTATTCCTCCACGGGAATGGACTCGACTCCGTTTGGCAGGCCGTCGAGGTGGTCGATTTCGTGGCGGATGAGGAGGGCGACGGCGGAGGCGTCGTCGGGCGGCAGGACGACGGCCGCTGCGCGGGCGATGCCGATCTGCGGGGCGGCGATACCCATGCCCTTGGCGAAGGGGTGTACCTGGCCGATGCGCTCGATGGACGACGCCGAGGTCTCGCATGCGCTGGCTGGGCCGCACCTCGATCACCTGAGTCATGGAGGTCTCGGCGTACTCGATCCACACGGATTCACCAGCGTAGAGCGGGAATCGTCCCCGTTCGTTGTCGAACAGCAGCCAGACTTCCTTGCCCTCTGCTGCCGGCTCAGGTTGTCGCGGCTCAGTGGGTGCACGGCGGACGAGACCACGCCCGCGCCCCGCCCGAAAGAGCCAGTGCATCAGGGCATCACAGGAGTGCTCTGAGGCGTCTGGCTTCAAGGACACCGTCGTCGGTGAGGGCAACCTCGGAGTTCTCACCCGTCAGGACACGCTAGACCCGGACCAGTCCCCGTTGTTCCAGCTGGAGGGCGAGGATCAGACGCGCGAGGTTGGCGTGCGTCTGACGCACTGCATCCTGGCTCGTCCTCGCCGCGCGCGGACCCGCGCGCGAAAGTGGCGTTCGGTAGCCCTTGTGGCTGCCGCCTGGTCTCGGCTTAGGGCACGAAGAGGGCACGCCACCCCCGAATTGGACTAGACAACAAACAAACCCCAGGCCACCGACCTGGGGTTTCTCTCTGGAGCGGGTGACGAGAATCGAACTCGCGCTCTCAGCTTGGGAAGCTGATGTTCTACCATTAAACTACACCCGCGTAAGTACGGACATGATCCTCGCGGAGTCCTTGTCCGGACCTTGCTCACTGTACATCATCGCAGACCCCTGGTGCCCGGACCCTCGGGGGCTGAGTCTGTTTCAGGGGCGGGATCCGGCTGCGGGCGGGGCGAGTTGGGGCGTACCGTGGAGGCCTGGCGGAGGGGTCGGGTGAGGCCGGAGTGCCGCCTGGAAGGCCCTCTCTTTAATCCCGTAATGTGGCTTTTGTCGTCAGGGCGTGGGTAGGCCCGACGAGGCTCTTGGGGAAGGGACTTAAGGGACTTGATGGAACGCACCGTCGTCCGCTGCGCGGACGGGCACGTCTTCAGCACCGCTTCGTTCCCGATGCAGCAGGCCGATCGGCTCGGCCCCGGCCGGCTCATGAGGTGTCCCCGGTGTGCCCGGCTCCGCAGTGTGGTGCCGGTCGCCCTGGAGAAGCGCTAGCGGGCGGAGGCCGTGGCGGACACAGACAGGCCGCAGCGGTGACACCGGTAACAGAAGCAAGCAGGCTTGCGCAGGCAAGCAGCCGTAACACCGGCAGGCAGCGGTAACGCAGGCGCGCGGAGCCGTCACGATTGTCACGGCTCCGCGCGCCTTGCGTATCCTCGCTACGTGCTTCTCTCAGACAAGGACATCCGGGCCGAGATCGACGCCGGGCGGGTACGGATCGATCCCTATGACGAAACCATGGTGCAGCCGTCGAGCATCGACGTACGACTGGACCGGTACTTCCGGGTGTTCGAGAACCACCGGTACCCGCACATCGACCCCTCGGTCGAGCAGCCCGATCTGACCCGGCTGGTCGAGCCGGACGGGGACGAGCCGTTCATTCTGCATCCCGGGGAGTTCGTGCTCGCCTCCACGTACGAGGTGATCTCGCTTCCCGATGATCTCGCCTCGCGGCTCGAAGGGAAGTCCTCGCTCGGGCGGCTCGGGCTGGTCACCCACTCCACCGCCGGGTTCATCGACCCCGGCTTCAGCGGGCACGTCACCCTTGAGCTGTCCAATCTCGCCACGCTCCCGATCAAGCTCTGGCCGGGGATGAAGATCGGCCAGCTGTGCATGTTCCGGCTGACCTCGCCCGCCGAGTTCCCCTACGGCAGTGAGCGCTACGGCTCCCGCTACCAGGGGCAGCGCGGGCCGACCGCCTCGCGGTCCTTCGTCAATTTCCATCGGACCCAGGTATGAGGACGACAGCGGCATGAGTGACACGCAGGGCGTGCGGGAGAACCTGACCTACGAGGCGTTCGGCGCCGCCATCCGCGAGCTGGCGCAGACCGTCGCCGACGACGGGTACGAACCCGACATCGTGCTCAGCATCGCCCGGGGCGGCGTGTTCGTCGCGGGTGGGCTCGCGTACGCCCTCGACTGCAAGAACATCCATCTGGTGAACGTCGAGTTCTACACCGGGGTGGGGACCACCCTGGAAATGCCGGTCATGCTCGCGCCCGTCCCCAACGTGATCGACTTCTCCGACAAGAAGGTGCTGATCACCGATGACGTCGCCGACACCGGCAAGACGCTCAAGCTCGTGCGCGACTTCTGCCTGGACACCGTCGCCGAGGTGCGCTCCGCGGTGATCTATGAGAAGTCCCACTCCCTCGTGAAGTGCGAGTACGTCTGGAAGCGGACCGACGACTGGATCAACTTCCCGTGGTCTGTGTTGCCTCCATGCCGTAAGTCTGGCACGCCGATCACGCCGTCGAAAGATGCTCTCTGACGCTCGTCTGGCACTGGCCCGATCTGGCCTCGGCGCCCCGTTGCCGCCTTGTGTGTGGAGGCGTCGGGCAGATGCAAACGTCTAAGCTCGTGAGATTGTGTCCTGCCGTTGCAACGCGGTGCAGACTTCTCACAATTGGGGCCCCGGCACGCATCCGATCGTAACGTTTACTGAACTCCACAATGAATGGCGGTGTCCGACTGCCTACCGTCGCGCTACTTATCGCTAGGGCTGAATTCCCAGGTGGCGTGAACTGAGATGGTGCCGCGTTCTATAGAATTTCGCAGGGCTTGAATGGCGCTGACGATATCTTTTCCTGCGCCTTCAACCCCCGCACTCCATCGGCGCCCCTGATCGGGGTTGTCAGTGATGCCTTCCACCTTGACGTCCCGAACTCCCGCCTCCCAGATTGCATTTTGCAGATCTTTTTCAACCTGAATAAGCTCGTTGGGATCCGATGTGACGACATGAATCTCGGCGTTCCATCCCCCTGTGAGTACGTCACCGCCAGTGCACATCATTACCCCTTCGCGACAACCGTTCCCAGGATGATGGAGACTTCAGCGATTAGGCAAGCAATGGCCGCCTCGTATAGGAGATTAAACCTTGTTATCTTGCGGCCATTCGCGGTCAGTCGGCCATAGAGTGCTCGCACAGAGCGCTCATCGATGACACGTCTGCCAGCATTCCAGCGGTCAGCGTTGAGCATGTCCTCCAAGTCTGGCCCATGCCACACCTTCACGGGCCACAGGATGGCCATGACGAGGCCCACTTGTAGCGCAATTACAGCCCAAAGCGCGATGGATACCGCCCTAGGGAACGCCGGTGCGGACTTCCCTCCAAGTAGTCCTACAGTTGACGCGAATGTCACAACGAACGCGGATATGACGGATAGTCCACTAGCTCTATTTCTCAGATTTCCGATCGTTGCATCTTGTTCGGAGAAATATCTCATGGCCGTTTCGTGGGCCAACTCCACATACTCGCGTGAAGGGTCAACTGGAGCGCCCATAGGGAATCATCTCCAGGGCAATAGCGCTGCATCTAAGGAGATAGCGCGTGGTCGCTTGCGGATCCGTTTGGGCGACTAGCGGATGGCCAGACGCTGAGCGCCAAGTGACGCTTTAAGCATGGCGCTCAGTTGCATGCGATGCAACTCGGGAAAAGTCACGCCTCGATTCCTCCGGCCAGCCATGAGAAGACTGGATCCTGTTGATATTGAAGCGGAGTCCTACCTAGCTACATGACGCCGCTCAGAATGGCAGCTCCGGCCTGGCGGTTCCTCGCTTGATCGTCATGACCTGCTCGTGGAAGTCGCGTGAGGCGGCTTCGCGGGGGTATCGGGACCTGAGTTCGTTGTCCAGTTCGTCAGCGACTAAAAGCAGGGACGGGAGGGACTTGCGGTCGGCTTCCAGGGCCTTGATGCCCATGCCGATGGCCTCTTCGATCTCGCCCATGCGGGCGGCGGCCACTCCGAGTGTGAGGCGGGCTTCTGCGGCGCGCATGGGTGAGATCTCAGTGCCATCCGGGCCGGTGCTGATACGGATCATCGATCGGGCGTGGGCTGCGGCGCGCTCGTCGTATCCGAGGAGTCGGTAGGCGTCCATCTCGTAGAAGTAGAATGGATCAAGAAGCATCTTGCGCGGGCTCCGGCACGGGACAGGGCGTGGGTAGAACGCGCTCGGCGGCTGCACCGAAGGATCACATGGCAACAGGCCCCGGGCGCTCCGGGGCCTCTCGGCGTTTCTGTGGTCCGACGTCACTCCCGCCAGACAGGCTCGATCAGATCAGGATCGAAGATCCGCTTTCCCCTACCTGCCGGGTGGATGATCACCGCCGACAGGCTGTGAAGGATGATCTCCTGTTGGCGCTCGATGGGGAGATCGAAGAACTCCTCTTCCGTCAGGTCCTCGGTGCGGCCCTTCGCCTCCCTCTGCTTCTGTTCCTTGTAGAACCGGGACCGCTCAAGCTTCAGTTCGTCTCGGAGTCGCTCCTTGGCAGGCAGCAACTGCAAGAGCATCGAAACGCTGATCTGCTTCGTGTTCTCCGCTGTAAGGAGTTGGCGGATGTCGGCGTTCACCTCCTCCAACTCCTGCTCTCGTGGCCACCGCTGATCCTCGGGCGCATCGGAACCTGCGGCCTTCTCACGCTTCTCCTCAAGCACCAACCGGACGATGTGTTTGTCCACGGGCTGACCCACGCGCCCGACCTTGCCGCACCCGCCGTTGACCACTGAGCACTGGTAGCTGTACTTCGATGCCTTGGAGCCGGGCTGCCACTTGCGGTTGAGCTGTCCCCGGATCTTGGTCTTGCACAGTCCGCATCGCGCGATGCCGGAGAGGAGGTACTTGCGGGCGAGTGACTGTCCGGGCCGCTGCTGCTTGCGCTCGGCAATCGTTGCGCACACCGCCTCCCACTCCTCGACGGTGTTGATCGGCTCCCAGTCACCCATGACGGGCTGTCCGTCGTCGCCGTACAGAATCTCGCCGTGATACGTCCGGTAGCCGACCAACCGGGGGTTGGTGAGGATGTGCTCGACGTGGTGGTGGGCCATGCGCTTGGTGCCCTCGCGCGGGTTCCCCAGCCCCTGTTCCTGCCACCGCGTTCGAATTGTTCCGATGCGGACTCCGGCCAGCACTTCCCGCTGTGCTGCCCGGATCGCCTTCGCGGCCTCGGGGTCGACCTTGCTCCGATCGTCCCTGCGCCAACCGTACGGCGCCGGACCGCCGCTGTCCTTTCCCTGCTGGGCCAACTCCAGGTGCTTGCGCCTGATCCGGCGTGAGGCGTCATGGGAAGACTTGTTGGCGAACGCCACCATGATCCGGGCCATGGTGCGGCCGTCCGGCGTCCCCAGGTTCACGTCATTGGTGACCGTCGCGAACTCCAGTCGTGGCCGCTCGTCGAAGATCTCGATCAGTCGCTCAAGGTCGCGCGGCTGGCGGGCGAGACGGTCGAGGTCGTACGCCACGATCCCGTCGATGAGCCCGGCGCGGAGATCCTTCAGCATCAGCTCGAACTCGTCGCGCACCACGTTGCGCTTGAACGCGGACACGTCGTTGTCCTCGTAGACCTTCACGGCCTGCCAGGAACGGAGATCGGCGAGACGCTCGCAGTCCGCTTGCTGCCGGGCGACGCCTAACGCCTCGCCCTCGTCGTCCCGCGAGATGCGGGTGTAGATCCCCACCTTGCGCGCCACTGTCGGGCCCTCCCCTAGCTGCGCCATGCTGCGACGATGGGGAAAGAGCCTACTATCCTCATTCAGTTCAATCAGCTTCGAGCGTCAAGCCGCCCGTCGTGAAGCGGGCCGGGCAGGTTCTCGACGCCTGATCCCGACCCTGATCCTGACCTTGGTCGTTCCTGTTCCGGGTACGGAAAAGGGCCCCGGCTTCCTCGCCGGGGCCCTCTCGTGTGCCGGTCACGAGGACCGGTCCGCGTACTAGAACGTGCCCAGCTTCACTATCGACAGCAGCGCGATCAGCTGGATCGCGGACGCGCCCAGCGCCTTCGGCCAGGGCAGGTCGTGGGAGCGGGAGACCATCAGGGCCAGCAGGGCGCCCGCGCCGATCCAGGTGGCCCAGCCGAGGAGCTGGACGAAGCTCGCGTCGCCGCCGAAGAACATGGCGACGACCAGGCGCGGCGCGTCCGTCAGGGATGTGATGAGCATGGACAGGCCGACCGTCGGCTGCCAGGCGCCGTCGCCGCCGAGCTGGCGGGCCAGGGTGTGCGTGACCACGCCCAGGATGAACAGGCCGAACACCATCACGACCGCCGTGATCAGGACGATCGGCACCGCGTTGGAGAGCGTCGCGCCGATCGCGTCCTTGCGGGCGCCGTCGAAGCCGAAGACGGCGAGCAGGCCGTAGAGGAAGGTGGTGATGAGCGCCGGGGCCCACATCGTGTAGTCCCGCATGCGCAGGAAGGTCTGGTTCGGGGAGAAGATGATCCCCTTCAGCAGTTCCTTCCAGTGCAGCGGCGGGCCCAGTGGAGCCGCGGGCGCCGCGGTCGAACCGGCCTGGTAGGTCGAGCCCTGGGTGTAGCCGGCGGCCTCGTCGACCGAGAACGCCTGGGTGTGGCCCGGGTTGTTGGCCGCGTACGGGTCCTGCCCCGGGGCGCCGGCCGGGTAGCCGCCGTCGTCGCCGAAGTACTCCGGTCCGTCGTCGGCCGGGCCCGGATGACCGTACGACTGCCCGGGCCGGCCGTACGGCTGTCCCTGCTCCGGGTACGACGGCTGCTGCCCCCGGTGCGGGTACGACTGCTGCGGGTACGGCCGCTGCGGCGCCTGCGGGTAGCCGCGCGAGGGCCCCGTGGGCTGCCCGTACGACGGTCCCGCGGGCTGTCCCTGCTGCGGTCCGCGCCGGCCGTACGACGGTCCCTGCGGCGCCTGCTGTCCTTGGGGGGTGCGGTTGTCCCGGCCCCCGCGTCCGATCCTGAATCCAGCCACGTCATCGAACGTACCTGGTCCCGGAGAGTGACGTGCGGGCCCCGGGCGTGCGGGCCCGGCTTTGCGGCCGACCTGTGACATCCCCTAAGGGACTGTCAGGGACAGGGTTCGGGGTTCCTCAGGGGGCTCCCCGGGTTTGGGGCCGCCGTGCCGCCCTGGGAGCCGACCGTTCTGTCCGCGGCCGGGGTTCCCGAGCCCCGAGGTGCCGCTTCGCGCGCCCACGCGGTGGAGAGCTCCGCGGCCCACCGCCACGTCACTCCACCACGTCACTCACGCTCTCCTGATCACCCTTGCGGCAGGATGGGGCCATGAGCGTAGTCAAGATCAACGTACTGACCGTCCCGGCCGAGCAGCGGGAGACGCTGGAGAAGCGGTTCGCGCACCGGGCCCACGCCGTGGAGAGCTCCGACGGCTTCGAGTGGTTCGAACTTCTCCGCCCCGTCGACGGCACCGACAACTACCTCGTCTACACGCGGTGGCGCGACGAGGAGTCCTTCCAGGCTTGGCTTGAGGGCCCCATGAAGGCGGCGCACCAGGGCGGTGAGAGCGGCGAGAAGCCGAAGCCCGCAGCCACGGGTTCGACCTTGTGGTCCTTCGAGGTCGTCCAGCAGGCCGAGCCCAAGAACGCGTAGGGAACCTGCTCGGGGGCGCCTGCATCTCCCTGTCCGGGAGGCAGGAGCGGAGGCGCCCGGCCTCCGCAGGGTGGCCTCACCAGGGGGATGTTCGCATGACACGGCGGACTGCAGCGGTCTCGGCGATCAGTCTGACGGTGGTTCTGGCTGTTGCGGGCTGTGGTGGGGGCAGTGACCACGTTGCCGCAAAGCCGACAACCGGACCGTCACGGACGTCCGCGCCACCGACGACCACCAAACCGTCACAGACGCCGGCGTCCCCGTCGGCAGGCGCCTCACGAGCGACCGCCTGCCGAAGCGAGCAGCTGCGCTGGAGGCTGACCCGCCTCGCCGGCACGTCGGACAAAGCACCGGCGGCCATGCTGAGTGCCACCAATCCCGGCACCACAGCCTGCGCCTTCGACGGCAACCCGGATCTCAACGTGTATGTGGGCAAGGGGGCGTCGGTCTCGTCGGTGCCGAAGACCACCAAGCCGATCCGGCTGGTGCTGAACCACGGCCACGGGGTCGAATTCCCGCTCTTCTACGAGACCTCCGCCTCTCCCCACGGGAGCTGCTTCATTCCGGCCGACAACAACCCCCGTATCGATGTGCGGGTACCGCACCCCGCGAGCGGCGACTACGGCGCCTTCGTGGAGATGCGCGACGTGCATGGCCGACCCGTGCCCGCGCAGGTGTGCGGGATCACCATCCACCTGGGCTCGCCTCGGTCGCGGTAGGGCGCCGGAGCGGATTGTGGGGATGGGGTGTGCATCCTTTACCAGATGTACACATCCTGACGAACCGTGCGATCATGGGGGCAATGACCGTTGACCACGGTCGAGTTGATGCCGCCTCTCGGCGGCACGGGGGAACGCATCGGGGGGTGCGCTGTGATGTGGACCGGCTCGTTCGAGGTGGCCGCACCCGCTCAGGGTGGGTAATCGCCGTCCGGGCACGCCCAGTTGCCGCCTGGGGCCTGACCGTCCTCGGTCCCGCTTCAGCCCCGCTCCAGTCCCAGGCCGGGTCTCGCACGACTGACAGCTCTGGTCGATATGACGCAGTCGCGCCTCGCGCTGCGTGACGGCCCTTCTTCTCGCGCATGTCCGCAAGCCGGCCCGACCAGCCCGCTCGACATGCCTGATCCGGAGTCAATGCACTTGCTCACCAGACGAATACGTTTCACCGCCGCCGCCACACTGTGCAGCGCACTGCTGCTGGGCCACGCGGCAACGGCACAGGCCGCCACACCGGCCCCGGCCGCGACGCCCGGCGGATCCGCGGCAGCCAAGCCGGCACCCACCGGCAAGACCGCCTCCGCGCCGCGGCTCTCGACGTCCACCACGCCGTCGCCGTCCAGCAAGGACAAGGGCAAGGACACCGGTACCGATACCGGTACCGGCAAGGGCACCGCCAACGCCAACTGGACAGTTCAGGACGCCATCCGGTTCTGGACGCCCGAGCGCATGGCCTCCGCCACCGACCCCTCGGGCCGGGCCGCCCGGCCGCAGGGCTGGACGGCACCGCGCAAGACGCGCTCGGGCGTGGCCGCTGTCGACGGTGACCACTTCGAGGGCATCAAGTCCGTCGGCATCCTCTTCCACACGGACAAGGGCATGAAGGCCCACTCCTGCACGGCGAGCGTGGTGCAGAGCGGAGGGCACAACCTCATTCTCACCGCGGGGCACTGCGTCGGTGGCAACGCGGCGTTCGTCCCCATGTACGACTCCGCCAAGACGGCGAGCGCGCAGCAGTTCGGCGTGTGGCCGGTCAAGGAGTGGTTCCGTGACTCGCAGTACGCCGCGGACCGGAGCGCCAACTCCGATCTGGACTTCGCCTTCGCGAGCCTGAAGGACAACGGCGGCCGGAACGTCCAGGACGTCGTGGGCGCCAACACCCTCGCCCGTACACCGGGGTTCGTCAACCAGGTGACCGTCGTCGGCTACCCGATGGTGGCGCACAACGCGCAGGACCGCGCGTTCCGCTGCGCGAACGTATGGACGACTCCGCTGCCGGCCTACAACCAGATGCAGATCGACTGCGCCGGCATGTGGGGCGGGGTCTCCGGCGGACCGTGGTTCTCCAAGCTCGACCCCTCGGGCGACACCGGCGAGATCATCGGCAATGTGGGCGGCTTCCTGCGGGGCGGCCCCGATGTGGACCCCGGGGATCCGCTGTACAACCGGATCACCTACAGCCCCCTGCACGGCGACCGGTTCTTCCAGGACTACGACGACGCCCAGCAGGGCCTGCACGCCGATCGCGGCCCCTACCTCCAGCCGTCCCTGCCCTACTCGATGGGCAGTGGCACGACGTGGGAGCACGCCAAGCTGATGGCCGCCGGCGACTTCGACGGCACCGGCNNGGTCCGACGGCGAACTCACCCTCTACACCAACGTGGGCGCCGGAAGCTTCGGGCAGGAGCACAGGCTCAAGGCCGCCAACTCCACATGGACCCGCGCCACGTTGCTGACCGCCGGCGAGTTCTCCGGCAACCAGAAGTGGGACCTGATGGTGCGGTGGTCGGACGGCGAGCTCGACAACTACGTCGGCACCAGCGCCTCCGCCCTCGGCGCCGAGGCGCGCATCCAGAACCCCAACGGGCTGGGGACCCACAACGCGGTGATGACCACCGGCAACTTCACGGCCGATCACCGTACCGACGACCTGGTCGTCCGCTGGTCCGACGGCGAGACGACGATGTACGCCGACACCGGCAAGAACACCCTGGGCACCGAACAGAACCTGGTTCCCCACGCCTGAGGCCATCCGGAAGCACGCGTACGGCGCCCCGTCGCCGGACGGCCCTGCGAGGGCGGTCCGGATTCTTCGGCGGGGCGCTTCGCCGCGAAGAACCCGAGCCCGACTACGCGCCGGACACCCTGCCCGGCGGCCGCAGTGGCTGGACTGAGCCCGCTCGTACGACGGCGCCCCCTGCCTGTGCGAAGCAGGGGGCGCCGTACGTCAGGGAGCCGTTGTCACTTCACCGGCTCGGGCTCCGGCTCGTTCTCGGCCTCGGTCTCGCCCGCCGGGTCGAGCGGGGTCTTCACCGAGTCGAGGAGCAGCTGGGCGACGTCCACGACCTGGATGGACTCCTTGGCCTTGCCGTCGTTCTTCTTGCCGTTCACGGAGTCCGTGAGCATGACCAGGCAGAACGGGCAGGCGGTGGAGACGATGTCCGGGTTGAGGGAGAGGGCCTCGTCGACGCGCTCGTTGTTGATGCGCTTGCCGATCCGTTCCTCCATCCACATCCGGGCGCCGCCGGCGCCGCAGCAGAAGCCGCGCTCCTTGTGGCGGTGCATCTCCTCGTTCCTGAGGCCCGGGACCTTGCCGATGATCTCGCGCGGGGGCGTGTAGATCTTGTTGTGGCGGCCCAGGTAGCAGGGGTCGTGGTAGGTGATGATGCCCTCGACCGGGGTGACGGGGACGAGCTTGCCCTCGTCGACCAGGTGCTGCAGCAGCTGGGTGTGGTGGATGACCTCGTAGTCGCCGCCGAGCTGCGGGTACTCGTTGCCGATCGTGTTGAGGCAGTGCGGGCAGGTGGCGACGATCTTCTTCGCGGACTTCGGCTTCTTGGTCGACTCGTCCACCTCGCCGTCCTCGTTGAGGGACTCGCCGAACGCCATGTTCAGTGCGGCGACGTTCTCCATGCCGAGCTCCTGGAACAGGGGCTCGTTGCCGAGGCGGCGGGCGGAGTCACCGGTGCACTTCTCGTCGCCGCCCATGATCGCGAACTTCACGCCCGCGATGTGCAGCAGTTCGGCGAAGGCCTTGGTGGTCTTCTTGGCGCGGTCCTCCAGGGCGCCGGCGCAGCCGACCCAGTACAGGTACTCGACTTCGGAGAGGTCCTCGATGTCCTTGCCGACGACCGGGATCTCGAAGTCGACCTCCTTGGTCCACTCCAGGCGCTGCTTCTTCGCCAGGCCCCAGGGGTTGCCCTTCTTCTCCAGGTTCTTGAGCATCGTGCCCGCCTCGGACGGGAACGCCGACTCGATCATGACCTGGTAGCGGCGCATGTCGACGATGTGGTCGATGTGCTCGATGTCGACGGGGCACTGCTCGACGCAGGCGCCGCAGGTGGTGCAGGACCACAGGACGTCCGGGTCGATGACGCCGTTCTCCTCGGCGGTGCCGATCAGCGGGCGCTCGGCCTCGGCGAGAGCCGACGCGGGAACGTCCTTGAGAGCCTCGGCAGAGGCCTTCTCCTCGCCCTCCACGGTCTTGCCGCCGCCGGCCAGCAGGTACGGCGCCTTGGCGTGGGCGTTGTCCCGCAGGGACATGATCAGGAGCTTCGGGGAGAGCGGCTTGCCGGTGTTCCAGGCGGGGCACTGCGACTGGCAGCGGCCGCACTCGGTGCAGGTGGAGAAGTCCAGCAGGCCCTTCCAGGAGAACTGCTCGACCTGGGAGACACCGAAGACGTCGTCCTCGCCGGGGTCGGTGAAGTCGATCGGCTTGCCGCCGGAGGTCATCGGCAGCAGCGCGCCGAGGGAGGTCTCACCGGTGGCGTTGCGCTTGAACCAGATGTTCGGGAACGCGAGGAAGCGGTGCCAGGCCACACCCATGTCGGTCTTCAGGGCGACCGTGATCATCCAGATGAAGGAGGTCGCGATCTTCAGCCCGGCGAAGAAGTAGGTGAGGTTCTGGAGCGTGGAGACGCTCATGCCCTTCAGCCACGCGACGACCGGGTACGAGATGAAGAACGAGGCCTCGTAGCCGTTCACGTGGTGCTGGGCGCCCTCCAGGGCGTGCAGCATGAAGATGCAGATGCCGACGATGAGGATGACGGCCTCGACGAAGTACGCCTGGCCGAAGTTGGAGCCGGCGAAGCGGGACTTGCGGCCCGGCTTGTTCGGCTTGCTCAGCTGCCGGATGACGATGAGGGTCAGGATGCCGAGCGTCGTCATGGTGCCGAGGAACTCGACGAAGACGTTGTACGGTGCCCAGTCACCGATGATCGGCAGGATCCAGTCCGCCTGGAACAGCTGCCCGATCGCGTTGACGATCGTCAGCAGCAGCGAGAAGAAGCCCACCGCCACGAACCAGTGCGCCACACCGACGATGCCCCAGCGGTTCATCCGGGTGTGGCCGAGGAACTCCCTGACCACGGTGACGGTGCGCTGTGCGGGGTCGTTGGTCCGCGTCCCGGCCGGTACCGGCTGGCCGAGCCGCATGAAGTTGAAGATCTGCAGGAGGGCGCGGCCGAACAGTGCCACGCCGACCACGATCAGGACCAGCGACACGATGATCGCGGCGAGTTGCATTGGGGCTCCTGGGGCGGCCTCGAATTAACCGAGCGACATTACTAAGCGGTAACTTATTCAGTCCGTCTGAGACTACCCCCATCTTCCGCCGGGATGCAGCCGAGCGCGGGGTGATGCGCATCATCCCACGGGTCATCGGATCGTGTTATTCGTACCGAATTGCTACATTCGCCCCTACCTTAGGGCTGTGCTCTACGGGATCGCCGCCGCCACCGCAGCCCTCCTTCTCGCCGCCCTCCTCGCGGCGCTGCTCAGGGTGCCCGCGCTGCGGGCGGGCATCGTCGACCGGCGTCTGCACCGGCGGCTGCCGCTGCTCGGCGGGCTCGCCGTGGTGCTCGTCACCTGTCTCGTCGCCGGGGTCGGGCAGTGGACCGGGGTCGCCCCGCTCGGGGAGGGCGTCTGTGAACTGGTCGTCGCGGCCGCTTCGGTCGCCGCGCTGGGCCTGGTCGCCGACGTCTGGCGGCTCCGCCCGCGCGTGCTCGTCGCCGGTACGGCCGTGGCGGCGCTCTGCGTGGTGCCGTACGGCGAGACGGGGGTGCTGGGCGGGATGCTGGCCGTGGGGTGGATCGTCGCGGCCTCGCTGGCCTTCAAGGGGCTCGACCACGCGGACGGGCTGGCCGGCACCGTCGGGGTCGTCACCGCCTTCGGGGCGGGGGCCTGCGCCGCCGCCGAGATCATGGACGGGCTCGCCGTCCTGCTGAGCGTGTTCGCCGCCGCCCTCACCGGCTTCCTGATGCACAACTGGCATCCCGCGCGGATCGGGCTCGGCAACTGCGGCTCGCTGTTCACCGGGTTCCTGCTGTCGTCCTCCCTGGTCTTCACGCGTGCGGGGTACGACCTCGCATCGAGTGCGGCGGTGATGTTCTGCCTCGGTGCGGTGGCCCTCGCCGACGCCCTCCTCGTGGTCCTGGCCCGGGGGCTGGCCCGGCGTCCGCTGCTGCGGCGCGGCCCCGACCATCTCGCGCACCGGCTGCGGCGGCTCGGGCTCACCCCGCCGGGCTCGGTCGTTCTGCTGGGTGCGGGCTCCTTCTCGGCGGTGCTCGTGGGGGTGCTCGTGCACACCGGATGGACGGGCGAGGGGGCCGTGCTCTGGGTGGCCGGAGGGGCGCTGCTGGTGGTGGTCGTACTCCTTGGGATTCCTGTCCAGTCGTCCCAGCAGACGGTATCGACGCAGGTCAGCAGCCAGTTGCGTGTAAGGAACGGATAAGACTTGAGCCCGCCCGACTCAGGTCTGTTGACCCGGCGGGGAGAGTCATGCATGCTTGAGTCCGTTCCACTCAAGTCAGCTGGAGGAATCAACCATGGCACGTGCGGTCGGCATCGACCTGGGCACGACTAACTCCGTCGTCAGCGTTCTGGAGGGCGGCGAGCCCACCGTCATCACCAACGCCGAGGGCGCCAGGACCACGCCGTCCGTCGTCGCCTTCGCCAAGAACGGCGAGGTGCTCGTCGGCGAGGTCGCCAAGCGCCAGGCGGTCACGAACGTGGACCGGACCATCCGCTCGGTGAAGCGCCACATGGGCACCGACTGGAAGATCCAGCTCGACGGCAAGGACTTCAACCCGCAGCAGATCTCCGCGTTCATCCTGCAGAAGCTGAAGCGGGACGCCGAGGCCTACCTGGGCGAGAAGGTGACCGACGCGGTCATCACCGTCCCGGCCTACTTCAACGACTCCGAGCGTCAGGCGACGAAGGAGGCCGGCGAGATCGCCGGCCTGAACGTCCTGCGCATCGTCAACGAGCCGACCGCCGCCGCGCTGGCGTACGGCCTCGACAAGGACGACCAGACGATCCTCGTCTTCGACCTCGGTGGCGGCACCTTCGACGTGTCCCTGCTGGAGATCGGCGACGGCGTCGTCGAGGTGAAGGCCACCAACGGTGACAACCACCTCGGTGGTGACGACTGGGACCAGCGCGTCGTCGACTACCTGGTCAAGCAGTTCCAGTCCGGCCACGGCGTGGACCTCTCCAAGGACAAGATGGCCCTGCAGCGCCTCCGTGAGGCCGCCGAGAAGGCCAAGATCGAGCTGTCCTCGTCCACCGAGACCACGATCAACCTGCCGTACATCACGGCGTCCGCCGAGGGCCCGCTGCACCTGGACGAGAAGCTCACCCGGGCTCAGTTCCAGCAGCTGACGGCCGACCTGCTGGAGCGCTGCAAGACGCCGTTCCACAACGTCATCAAGGACGCCGGCATCTCCATCAACGAGATCGACCACGTCGTCCTCGTCGGTGGCTCCACCCGTATGCCCGCCGTCGCCGAGCTCGTCAAGGAGCTGACCGGCGGCAAGGAGGCCAACAAGGGCGTGAACCCGGACGAGGTCGTCGCCATCGGCGCCTCGCTCCAGGCCGGTGTCCTCAAGGGCGAGGTCAAGGACGTCCTGCTGCTCGACGTCACCCCGCTGTCCCTCGGTATCGAGACCAAGGGCGGCATCATGACCAAGCTGATCGAGCGCAACACCACGATCCCGACCAAGCGCTCCGAGATCTTCACGACGGCCGAGGACAACCAGCCGTCCGTGCAGATCCAGGTCTACCAGGGCGAGCGCGAGATCGCGGCGTACAACAAGAAGCTCGGCATGTTCGAGCTGACCGGTCTGCCGCCGGCCCCGCGCGGTGTCCCGCAGATCGAGGTGTCCTTCGACATCGACGCCAACGGCATCATGCACGTGACCGCCAAGGACCTGGGCACGGGCAAGGAGCAGAAGATGACCGTCACCGGCGGTTCCTCGCTCCCGAAGGACGAGGTCGACCGGATGCGCCAGGAGGCCGAGCAGTACGCGGAGGAGGACCACCGCCGCCGCGAGGCCGCCGAGACCCGCAACCAGGGCGAGCAGCTCGTCTACCAGACCGAGAAGTTCCTCAAGGACAACGAGGACAAGGTCCCCGGCGAGATCAAGACCGAGGTCGAGGAGTCCGTCGCCGAGCTGAAGGAGAAGCTCAAGGGCGAGGACACCGCCGAGATCCGCACCGCCACCGAGAAGGTCGCGGCCGTCTCGCAGAAGCTGGGCCAGGCCATGTACGCCGACGCCCAGGCCGCGCAGGCCGGCGGCCCGGAGGGTGCCACCGCCGGTGGCGCCAAGGCCGACGACGACGTCGTCGACGCCGAGATCGTCGACGACGAGCGCAAGGACGGTGCCGCGTGACGGAGGAGACCCCGGGCTTCGAGGAGAAGCCCGACGTCCCCTCCGGCGCGACCCCCGACGACGCCGAGCCGAAGGCCGCCCCCGAAGAGGGGGCGGCCCCGGCCGGGGACGGAAACGAAAGCGCGGGTCTGGTGGCCCAGCTGGACCAGGTGCGTACGGCGCTGAACGAGCGCACGCTGGACCTCCAGCGCCTCCAGGCCGAGTACCAGAACTACCGCCGCCGCGTCGAGCGCGACCGGATCGCGGTCAAGGAGATCGCCATCGCGAACCTCCTGACCGAACTGCTGCCGGTGCTCGACGACATCGGCCGCGCACGGGAACACGGCGAACTGGTCGGCGGCTTCAAGTCGGTGGCCGAGTCGCTGGAGACCGTCGCGGCGAAGATGGGTCTGCAGCAGTTCGGCAAGGAGGGCGAGCCCTTCGACCCGACCATCCACGAGGCCCTGATGCACAGCTACGCGCCGGACGTCACCGAGACGACCTGCGTGGCCATCCTGCAGCCCGGGTATCGCATCGGCGAGCGCACCATCCGCCCCGCGCGGGTGGCCGTCGCCGAGCCGCAGCCCGGCGCGCAGACCGTCAAGGCCGAGGGCGCCGAGGAGACCACCGAGGCGAAGCAGGCCGGCGCCGCCGACGACAGGGAGAACGGTGGCCCGGACGAGGGCTGACGACGACACTGAGGGGAAGGAGGGACGTCGAGGATGAGCACCAAGGACTTCATCGAGAAGGACTACTACAAGGTCCTCGGCGTCCCCAAGGACGCCACCGAGGCCGAGATCAAGAAGGCGTACCGGAAGCTCGCCCGCGAGTTCCACCCGGACGCCAACAAGGGCAACGCCAAGGCCGAGGAGCGCTTCAAGGAGATCTCCGAGGCGAACGACATACTCGGCGACCCCAAGAAGCGCAAGGAGTACGACGACGCGCGCGCCCTGTTCGGCAACGGCGGCTTCCGCCCCGGGCCGGGCGCCGGCGGCTCCTTCAACTTCGACCTGGGCGACCTCTTCGGAGGCACCGGAAACACCCAGGGCGGAGGCTTCGGCGGCGGAATCGGCGATGTCTTCGGGGGACTGTTCAACCGTGGCGGCGCCACCGGCACGCGGACCCAGCCGAGGCGCGGCCAGGACATCGAGTCCGAGGTCACGCTGAGCTTCACGGAGGCCATCGAGGGCGCCACGGTGCCGCTCAGGATGTCCTCCCAGGCGCCCTGCAAGGCCTGCTCGGGCACCGGCGACAAGAACGGCACGCCGCGCGTGTGCCCGACCTGCGTCGGCACCGGCCAGGTGGCGCGGGGCTCGGGCGGCGGCTTCTCGCTCACCGACCCCTGCCCCGACTGCAAGGGGCGCGGCCTGATCGCCGAGCACGCCTGCCCGGAGTGCAAGGGCAGCGGCCGTGCGAAGTCCTCGCGCACGATGCAGGTCCGCATCCCGGCGGGCGTCACCGACGGGCAGCGGATCCGGCTGCGCGGCAAGGGCGCGCCCGGCGAGCGGGGCGGCCCGGCGGGCGACCTGTATGTGGTCGTGCACGTCGGCGAGCACCCGGTGTTCGGGCGCAAGGGCGACAACCTCACGGTGACCGTCCCGGTGACCTTCGCCGAGGCGGCCCTCGGCGGCGAGGTGCGGGTGCCGACCCTCGGCGGCCCGTCCGTCACCCTGAAGCTGCCCCCGGGCACTCCCAACGGCCGTACGATGCGCGCCCGGGGCAAGGGCGCGGTCCGCAAGGACGGCACCCGCGGCGATCTGCTGGTCACCGTAGAGGTGCGTGTTCCCAAGGACCTGTCGGGGAAGGCTCGTGACGCACTTGAGGCGTATCGCGAGGCGACCGCGGGCGAGGATCCGCGGGCGGACCTGTTCGAGGCCGCGAAGGGAGACTGAGAGATGGACGGCCGTCGACGTAATCCGTATGAACTGACCGAGGAGACCCCGGTCTACGTCATCTCGGTGGCGGCCCAGCTCTCCGGCCTGCACCCGCAGACGTTGCGCCAGTACGACCGCCTGGGCCTGGTCTCCCCGGACCGCACCGCGGGCCGGGGCCGCCGCTACTCGGCCCGCGACATCGAACTGCTGCGCACCGTCCAGCAGTTGTCGCAGGACGAGGGCATCAACCTGGCCGGTATCAAGCGCATCATCGAACTGGAGAACCAGGTCGCCGCCCTGCAGTCCCGCGTCGCGGAGCTGGAGGCGGCCCTGGACGGCGCGGCGGCCGCGATGCAGCAGCGTGAGGCCGCCGTCCACGCCTCCTACCGCCGCGACCTGGTCCCGTACCAGGAGGTCCAGCAGACCAGCGCACTGGTGGTGTGGCGACCGAAGCGACAGCAGGACTGAACACCGGCAGAACGAACACGGCGAGGGCCGGGAGGAACGATCCTCCCGGCCCTTTCCTGTGCCCGTGGAACCGCCGGTCGGTCCAGCTGCTCCGTCGAGCCGTCCGGATGGACCAGGAGGCGGATGGTGCCGCCGTGGGGCGGCGCGGTGACCGGGGCGAAGGGGATCGGTGTCGGTTCGGTCATCGGATCCTCGGTGCGGTGGGGCCGGCGGGGTCCCCGTGCCCGGCCCGTGCGTAGGTGCCGCGCGAAAGCCGTTGCAGGCGGCCCGCCTTGACCAGGGCGGACAGCACGTTGCTGATCGTCTTGGCCGGGTCGCCGCAGACACCCGGCGGCAGCGTGCGCCGCACGTCGGCGGCGGAGAACGGGCCGGGGAACGCCTCCACCGCCCGCTCCACGGCGGCGCGGATGCTGGGCGCCGCGGGCGGACGGCGGTGCGGCTCCGGGGCGGCCGTCCCCGTGCCGTGGCCGGGTGGGTTCGTCCGAGGGCGCCGGGCGGGGCAGGTGGACGCGCAGCCTGTGCACGGCCGTGCGGATGGTCGTCAGCAGGGCGTCGTCGCCGTCGCCGTGGCGGCCAGGTGACGGAGGCGGCCATGCTGCTGCCCTGGCCGTTCCAGCCGCACTCGGGGTCCGCGGCGGCGGCTGTCTCCCGCTGCCCCTGATCGGGTCCCTGGACGCGGCCGCCAACCTATGCCGCCGGCGTGCCCTGCCCGTCCGTGTCCACGGCGGTGGCGTCTGCGACACCCGGTTCCTGGACGACCTGAGCGAGCCGGCGGGCGAGTCCGAGCGGCGCGAGTACCGGACCAGTCGCGTCCGTCCCCGCGCAAGTATGACCCGAGGGCGCTGTGACCGAGAACGTTCGGTCGGGTGTACGAGGCCGGTGTGGGTCGGTGAAGGGTCCGTAAAGGGCGTTTGGCTGTGGATTCACGTGATTTTCCTGGGCCTTCACGCGCTGCGCGGAGCGTGATGTTGCCATCTCGTTAAGTAGTTCACCTTGACGCCGGGTGTGGCATCCGCGTTGTCTTTTCAGACACCTGGGTCGTATAGCAGCCCCCGAGTCCGGAACGCACCTGAAGTGAGCCCTCGAATGCGTCGTATCGCCCTGTCCGTGGCCGCGTCCACGATGACCCTCTCGCTCGCCGGCTGTGGCGTGCTGAACGCGACGGGGAACGGCGCGGACGCGAGCCCGAGCAAGGGCAACGACCTCACCGTGGGCCTGCTGCTGCCGGAGAAGGCCAACACCCGTTACGACAAGTTCGACTACCCCATCATCAAGAGCAAGGTCGCCGAACTCACCGGCAAGAAGGGCGGCGTCGAGTACGCGAACGCGAACGCGGACGCCTCCCAGCAGGCCACCCAGCTGCAGAAGATGATCGACGACAAGGTCGACGTCATCCTGCTCGACGCCGTCGACTCGCACGCCATCGCCCCCGAGGTGAAGAAGGCCAAGGACGCGGGCATTCCGGTCATCGCCTACGACCGTCTCGCCGAGGGCCCGATCGACGCCTACGTCTCCTTCGACAACGAGCTGGTCGGCGAGGTGCAGGGCCGCACCCTGCTGCAGGGCCTCGGCTCAAGCGCCGACAGCTCCAGCAAGGTCGTCATGGTGAACGGCTCGCCCACCGACCCGAACGCCAAGCAGTTCAAGGAGGGCGCGCTCTCGGAGCTGAACGGCAAGGTGACGATCGCGGCGACGTACGACACCACGGACTGGAAGCCGGAGCTCGCCGAGACCGAGATGGCCAAGGCCATCGACGCGATCGGCAAGAACAACATCGCCGGCGTCTACGCCGCCAACGACGGTATGGCCGGCGGCGTCATCAAGGCCCTGAAGGCCGTCGGCGTCACGAACCTGCCCCCGGTCACCGGCCAGGACGCGGAACTCGACGCGGTCCAGCGGATCGTGGCCGGTGAGCAGTACATGAGCGTCTACAAGGCCTACCCGGACGAGGCCGAGGCCGCCGCGCAGATGGCGGTCGCAAAGGTCCAGGGCAAGGACATCCAGTTCGACGCGCTCACCCAGGACAAGGTCGACAGCCCCAGCCAGAAGGGCATCCCGGCCAAGCTGATCCAGCCGGTCGCCCTGACCAAGAGCAACATCAGGTCCACGGTCGTCGCGGACGGCATCTACACCGTGGGCGACATCTGCACCGCCAAGTACAGGACGGCCTGCGCGGCGATCGGCCTGAAGTAGGCCCTTCGCGCACCGCCCTGCCGCCTCGGCCGGGCTTCCCGCATCGCGTCACCCCCGTGGACGCGATGCGGCGGCCCCGACGCGGCGGGGGGTGCCAGGCCGGGGCCACTCCGGGTGTCCCCGGACACCTGGGGAAGCGGGATCAACGATGCCGTGGCGTGATCCGGCCCACCACCTTCAGCTTGTTGCAATGCGAGGGGTGGAGCATGGTCGATACCCGCACATAACGGTGTTTTGCGACAGCCCTGTTGGAGTGAGCCGTGTTGCGGACCCGGTCGGCGCCGCGCATAGTTGCGCTGCGGAAGTGGCAGCACACCGGGGGTGAAATGCACGATGGCCGGGCGCGGGGCGGAGCAGCATCCACACGGCGCCGACCGACTGTGCGCGGCCGGGGATCGGGTGTACTCACGGGCCGTACGCCGCGGGCGTGTGCCCCGCACTGATGCCGAGGCGGTGCCCTGCCTGCTGGAGCTGGCCCTGCTGCACCCGGACCCGGACGACATGGACTGGCTGGTGCCGACCTCCCCGCAGGAGGTCATGACCAGGCTGCTGCGCGGGGTCTACGACGAGGTCAGCGAGAGCCAGCGCCGGGTGGGCTCGGCGGTGGCCGCCTTCGAGTGGTACGCCGGTCTCGGCCGCCAGCTGGGTGCTCTGGCCGCACCGGCCGAGGGCAGCGCGATCCGGGTGCTGGACGGGCTCTCCCGGATCCAGGCCGCGATGGACGAGGCGACCGAGGCGTGCACCACCGAGGTCCTCACCGTGCAGCCCGGTGGCATCCGCCGGGAGGCCGAGCTGACCGAGGGGCTGCACCGGGCGCTGGCCCTGCGCGGCCGGGGCGTGCGTATGCGCGACCTGTACACGCACGTGGCCCGGCACGGGCAGGGGCTGCTCAACTACCTGGAGCTGATGGGCGACACGGTCGAGGCCAGGACGCTGGACGAGGTGATCGACCGCCTGATCCTGTTCGACCGTACGGTGGCCTTCATCCCCGCCAACGCCGACCGCACGATGGCCCTGGAACTGCGCCATCCGGCCCTCGTGGAGTACCTGGTGACGGTCTTCGAGCGACTGTGGCGCCTCGCGATCCCCCTGACGGCCCCCCTCCCCGACACCGGCATCGAGGGCATCTCGCACCGCGAGCAGTCCATCGCCGCGCTGCTCGCCGAGGGCCACCAGGACGCGGTCATCGCCGAACGGCTCGGCATCAGCGTGCGCACCTGCCGTGCGCACATCGCCCGCCTGTCGGAGACCCTCGGCGCCGCCAGCCGCACCCAACTGGGCGTGCGGATCGCCCAGGTCGGCCTGGACGGCCACCGCGGCCGCGCCCTGCCGGCCGGCGCGTTCACGGCTCCTGATCAAGAATCCCCGAGCGTGCGATGAGATAGCCCAGCTGGGCCCGGCTGTCGCTGCCGAGGGTGGCCGCGAGCTTGGCGATGTGCAGCCGGGCGGTGCGGACGTTCATACCGAGGCGGTCGGCGATGACGGCGTCCGTGTGGCCCTCGACCAGCAGGGCCGCGATGGCGCGCTGGCGGGGCGTGACGCCGTCCACCGACGGCGGCTGCACCGCCTTCGGGAACATCGGCGTGGCCAGCCGCCAGAGCCGGTCGAAGGTCGTGACGAAGTACTTGATCAGGGCCGGGTGGCGGACCTCCAGGGCGAGGCTGCCGTCCTCGTTCGCGGGGACGAAGGCGACCTTGCGGTCGATGACGATGAGCCGGTCCGGCACCTCGTCGAGGCTGCGGGCCTCGGTGTCGCCGTGCCGGAAGTGCTCCAACGGCCCGTACACGAGCGGCACATGGCGCACGGTGTGCTGGTAGAGGATGCGGATCCGCCCGCCGCGGTCCAGCAGGGCCCGGTCGCGCGGGAAGGCGGTGTCGCGGGCCGCCTCGCCGCGGGCGCCGATGAGGCCGGAGTGCGGCTGAATGGTGAGGGACTCCTGGGTGGCGTCGACCATCGCGTCGGTGATGGCCCGGTTGATCTGCTCGGTGCCGCTCAGCAGGCGCAGCATCGAGGTGCCGCCACCGGCGCCGGCGCCGGGTGTCCGCTGCCGTACGTCGATCCGCATGAGCGGCTCGAACCGCGCCACCAGCCGGTCCTCGCGTCGACGTTCCTCGGCGACGCGGGCCGCGGAGGTGCGCAGCAGCCGGTGCAGGGCCGCGGCCGGCGCCACCGGTTCGAGCAGTCCGAGGTCGTCGAGGGCGGGGTGGAGCAGGCCGAAGTCGGTCAGACAGGGCACGTCGGCGGCGTCGGTGACGGGGATCCGTCCGTCGCGCAGGGCGCGTTCGTACACCTCCTGGCCGGCGGTGCACAGCTCCTCCACACCGTGCTCCCGATGCGTCACGCGCTCACCCTCCCGTCGCGCAGGGCGCGGCCGTACAGTTCCGGTCCCGTTTCGCCGGGTGTCAGAGGTCCTGCTCCAGCATCCCCGACTGCGCGATGAGGAAGCCGAGTTGGGCCCGGCTGCCGCTGCCCAGCGCGGTGGCGAGCTTGGCGATGTGGGCCCGGCAGGTGCGTACGTTCATGCCCAGCCGCCGGGCGATGGCCTCGTCGACGTGCCCCTCGACCAGGAGCTTGGCGATGGAGTGCTGGATCTCCGTGATGCCGTCGGGGGCGGTCTCGTAGGGGGCGCCGGCGCTCAGTGGGACCGCGCGGGCCCACATGAACTCGAAGACCTTGATCAGATAGCGGACGAGCCCCGGGTGCCGGAGTTCCAGGGCGATCTCCCCGTCGTCGCGCGTCGGGATGAAGGCCACGGTCTCGTCGCAGATGATCAGCCGTTCGACGAGTTCGTCGATGGTGCGGTACTCCACCTTGCCGTCGGTGAACTGGGCCACGTACGCCAGCGTCTCCGGGCTGTAGCGGGCCGGGTGCTGGTACAGCGTCCTTATGCGGCAGCCGCGTTCGATCAGCGGGCGGTCGCGCTCCAGCGCCTTGGTGAGGGTCTGTTCGAGCCGCCGGCGGCTCGGCTGCACGGTGAGCATCTCGGTCTGGCACTGGGTCGTGGCCAGATCCAGTGCCGCGTTGATCCGGTCGAGGCCTTCCAGCACGGTGATCGAGTGCGTGGACGACGTCGGCTGGGCGCTGATGCTCATGAACGGCTCGAAAGCATCGGCCAGTTCGATTGACTGCCGCCTGCGCTGGTTGATCTCGTGCTCGATCGGGTTGAGCCGCTGGGCCAGGGCGATCGAGGGGGGTACCGGGCGCAGCCAGTTCGGGTCGTCGGGGTCGGGATGCAGGAGGGCGAACTCCATCAAACACGGCGCGGGTTCCACATCCGCACGGGCCAGTCGTCCCGTCCGGAGAGCGTTCCCATAAAGGCGGCGCCCGTCCTCGCACAGGTCGGTCAGCCCGTGGGGATGTGTCCGCTTAGTCTCATTTATCGCCAAATCTCCACCCCCCAGGGTCCTGAACGTGCAGGAACATGATGCATCGATTGTGTGGCCATGACGTGCCGGAATGGGCCATCGTCGTATTCGGACGGGGGAGAGGTGACCTTCAAATGAGGACGAAGCCGACTATGCATAAGAGAATGCTTCGCTCGGCGCTTGTCGCCGCCTTCTCCGCCGCACTGGCCTTCGGGGCGCTGACCGGCCACGCGGGGACGAAGAGTGATGTCGCGCAGGACAGCAGTTGGCGCGTGGCTGCCGCCGGTTCGGGTGACAGCAGTTGGGTGATCGCGGCATCCGATGTCCCGGGTGACAGTTCGTGGGTCGCCCCGAGCCCGAGTGACAGCAGCTGGATCGTGCAGTCATGACCACTCCACCCGACGATCGTTCCTTCCGCCGCGAAATGGCCACGGCATACCGCTCCGGCTGGCACTTCATCGACCTGGTCACCGCCATCCCCCACAGTGGTGACTCGCTGATGGTGACCGTGTTCGGTGAGCCGGTCGTCGTGACGCGGAACGAGGACGAGGACGTGCAGGCGTACCGGTGCCTGCGCAAGCCGCGGGGCGCGCCCCAGCCGGTGCGGTGTGCCGTCCGGTACGGAATGATCTTTGTGAATCTTGACCAGCGGGACCACCGGCTTGCCGAGCCGGCGGACCAGGACGTGAGGACCATCTCGGCCACCCCCCGCAGTGCCTGACGCGATTCCCCCGTCGTAAAAGATCGCTCAGGTGCTTCCCCCCGCAGCGGCGTCACCGTGACCTGAACACGGTGACGCCGCTGCAGTTTGCGGGGATATGTATGGGTATGGATGTGCTGCCATGGTGGCTGAAATTTTTCGGTCATCTCAGCCGTTCCCCAGCGCTCGTTCCACCGCGATCTCGATCACCACGCGCGCCGGATTCGGCCTCGGTGCCCGTTCGTAGCGCTCGGCATAGCGCCGCACCGCCTCGGCGACCCGTTCCGGTTCCGTCCTCACCCGTGCGCGCCCTTCCAGCGTCGCCCAGCGCCGGCCGGCCACCTGGCACACCGCCACCCGGGCGCCCTCGGGCCCGGCCGCGCGCACATGCCGCACCTTCGCGCTGGTCCCCGCGGTGATCACTCTGGCCAGTCCGGCCTCCGGGTCG
Organism: Streptomyces sp. IMTB 2501; assembly: GCF_001953885.1. Lineage (GTDB taxonomy): Bacteria > Actinomycetota > Actinomycetes > Streptomycetales > Streptomycetaceae > Streptomyces. Next base: position 29,604 of record NZ_MQUS01000028.1, read on the forward strand.
TACGTCACCCCCACCGGCACCACATGCGGGCTGCCGTCGGGACGGAGCGTCGTCAGGGTGCACAGGTGGCGTTCTCGCCAGAACTCCAGGTACTGCTCAGAGTGGATCGCCATGCCCCGCAACCTAGCCCCCGCACGGCTTCCCGCCTACCTTGAGCGGAATAGACTCAACTTTGTGTACGCTGCTTAAGTCAGCAGTGGAGAGTGTGGCCGAGGAGGAGAACGGACGACGTGGACGCCGAGCTGACCAACAGGAGCCGGGACGCGATCAACACGGCGAGCAACCGGGCCGTGACCGAGGGGCACGCGGACCTCACCCCTGCTCACCTGCTCCTGGCCCTGCTCCAGGGGCAGGACAACGAGAACATCATCGATCTGCTCGCGGCCGTCGACGCCGACCAGGCGGCCGTGCGCGCCGGTGCGGAAAAGCTGCTGGCCGCGCTGCCCAGCGTGACCGGATCCACGGTTGCGCCCCCGCAGCCGAGCCGTGAGCTTCTCGCCGTGCTCGCCGACGCCGGCGAGCGCGCCAAGGACCTCGGTGACGACTACCTGTCGACCGAGTATCTGCTGATCGGCATCGCCGCCAAGGGCGGAACCGCCGGTGAGCTGCTGGCAGGCCAGGGCGCCGACGCGAAGAAGCTGCTGGAGGCCTTCAAGAAGGCCAGGGGAGGACGCCGCGTGACCACCGCCGATCCCGAGGGCCAGTACAAGGCCCTGGAGAAGTTCGGCACCGACTTCACCGCCGCCGCCCGCGAGGGCCGGCTGGATCCGGTCATCGGGCGGGACCAGGAGATCCGGCGGGTCGTGCAGGTGCTGAGCCGGAGGACCAAGAACAACCCCGTGCTCATCGGTGAGCCCGGCGTCGGCAAGACCGCCGTGGTGGAAGGGCTCGCGCAGCGGATCGTCAAGGGGGACGTGCCCGAGTCGCTGAAGGACAAGCGGCTCGTCGCGCTCGACCTCGGTGCCATGGTCGCCGGTGCCAAGTACCGCGGTGAGTTCGAGGAGCGGCTCAAGGCCGTCCTCGCCGAGATCAAGGGCTCGGACGGGCAGATCATCACCTTCATCGACGAGCTGCACACCGTCGTCGGGGCCGGCGCCGGCGGCGACTCCGCGATGGACGCGGGCAACATGCTCAAGCCCATGCTGGCCCGCGGTGAGCTGCGTATGGTCGGCGCGACCACGCTGGACGAGTACCGGGAGCGGATCGAGAAGGACCCCGCACTGGAGCGCCGCTTCCAGCAGGTGCTGGTCGCCGAGCCGACCGTCGAGGACACCGTCGCGATCCTGCGCGGTCTCAAGGGCCGGTACGAGGCCCACCACAAGGTGCAGATCGCCGACAGCGCGCTGGTGGCCGCCGCGACCCTCTCCGACCGCTACATCACCTCCCGCTTCCTGCCCGACAAGGCCATCGACCTGGTCGACGAGGCCGCCTCCCGCCTCCGCATGGAGATCGACTCGTCCCCCGTCGAGATCGACGAACTCCAGCGCGCCGTCGACCGGTTGAAGATGGAGGAGCTGGCGATCGGCAAGGAGACCGACCCCGCCTCGCTCGCCCGGCTGGAGAAGCTGCGCCGCGACCTCGCGGACAAGGAGGAGGAGCTGCGGGGCCTGACCGCCCGCTGGGAGAAGGAGAAGCAGTCCCTCAACCGGGTCGGCGAGCTGAAGGAGCGCCTGGACGACCTGCGCGGCCAGGCCGAACGCGCCCAGCGCGACGGCGACTTCGACACCGCCGCCAAGCTGCTCTACGGCGAGATCCCGCAGCTGGAGAAGGAGCTGGAGGCCGCCTCCGAGGCCGAGGAGGAGGCGGCCAAGGACACGATGGTCAAGGACGAGGTCGGCTCGGACGACATCGCCGACGTCGTCGCCGCCTGGACCGGCATCCCGGCCGGCCGTCTCCTGGAGGGCGAGACACAGAAATTGCTGCGCATGGAGGACGAGCTGGGCCGGCGGCTCATCGGCCAGACCGAGGCCGTACGGGCCGTGAGCGACGCCGTACGGCGCTCCCGCGCGGGCATCGCCGACCCCGACCGCCCCACCGGCTCCTTCCTCTTCCTCGGCCCGACCGGTGTCGGCAAGACCGAACTCGCCAAGGCGCTCGCCGACTTCCTCTTCGACGACGAGCGGGCCATGGTCCGCATCGACATGTCCGAGTACAGCGAGAAGCACAGCGTGGCCCGCCTGGTCGGCGCGCCCCCCGGGTACGTCGGGTACGAGGAGGGCGGCCAGCTGACGGAGGCGGTGCGCCGCCGCCCGTACACCGTCGTTCTGCTGGACGAGGTGGAGAAGGCCCACCCGGAGGTCTTCGACATCCTGCTCCAGGTGCTGGACGACGGCCGCCTGACGGACGGTCAGGGCCGCACGGTCGACTTCCGCAACACCATCCTGGTGCTCACCTCCAACCTGGGCAGCCAGTACCTGGTCGAGCCGACGACCAGCGAGCACGAGAAGAAGGAGCAGGTCCTGGAGGTCGTACGGGCCTCCTTCAAGCCGGAGTTCCTCAACCGGCTCGACGACCTGGTCGTCTTCTCGGCGCTGACCCAGCCCGAGCTGGAGCGGATCGCGCAGCTCCAGATCGACCGCCTGGGCAGGCGGCTCGCCGAGCGCCGGCTCACCCTGGAGGTCACCCCCGAGGCGCTGGCCTGGCTCGCCGAGGAGGGGAACGACCCGGCCTACGGCGCCCGCCCGCTGCGCCGCCTCGTCCAGACCGCCATCGGCGACCGCCTCGCCAAGGAGATCCTCTCCGGCGAGGTCAAGGACGGCGACACGGTCCGCGTCGACCGTTTCGGCGAGGGACTTCTGGTGGGCCCGTCGACCGGGAAGACGCTCTAGCGAGGGGTACCCGTAGGCGGAGGGTCCCCGGCGGCTGGAACAAAGTCAGCCCTGGGCTGACACGGGACCGCCGGGGCTTGCCACCCCCCTCCCCGGATGGGGGAGGATGGCGGAATCCGCATGAAGGGAAAAACACGGTGAGCATCGACCCGTCCTCGATTCCGAACTTCGGGGGCCAGCCCGAGCCAGAGCCCCAGGGACCGGCCGGCCCCGTCCTCCCGGATCAGGACCTTGTGAAGCAGCTCCTCGACCAGATGGAGCTGAAGTACGTCGTCGACGAGGAGGGCGACCTCGCGGCTCCGTGGGAGCAGTTCCGCACCTACTTCATGTTCCGAGGGGAGGACGAGCAGGCGGTCTTCTCGGTGCGGACCTTCTACGACCGCCCCCACAAGATCGACGAGAAGCCGCAGCTGCTGGAGTCCGTCGACGACTGGAACCGCCGCACCCTGTGGCCCAAGGTGTACACCCACACCCATGACGACGGCACGGTCCGCCTCATCGGCGAGGCCCAGATGCTGATCGGCACGGGCGTCGACATCAACCACTTCGTCTCCTCCACGGTCAGCTGGGTGCGGGCCGCGATCGAGTTCGACAAGTGGCTCGTCGAGCAGCTCGGCCTGGAGGAGGCCGTCAACGAGGCGGACAAGCCCGAGGGCGACGGCGAAGCCGGATCCGAGGGCGACGCCGAATAGGCCCCGCACGGGGGTGAGCCCCGCCACCGCCTACAGCGGTGCCTGCGCGTACACCACCAGGTACGCGCCGTAGAGATAGCTGAGCCCGGCCAGGGCCGCGACCAGCACGGTCGCGTGCCAGGGCCGGGTTCTTGCCGTCCGGACCAGGCCCTGGGCGAGCGGCAGCAGCAGCGGAAACGCCGGCAGCAGGAACCGCGGCTTGGACTCGAAGAACCCCGAGCCGCCGAGCGCGATCAGCAGCAGCATCCCGCCGTACACGAGCAGCGGCAGCGGAGCGCGGTCCAGCAGCAGCACCACGTACAGCAGCGTCCCCACCGCCACGACGGCGAGCGCCATCGGGACCACGAACTGGCTGCCCTCCAGCAGCATCGCGCGCGTGTACTGCAGCGAACCCCGCCCGAAGTCGAACTTCGACCCCCAAAGCCGCTGCACCTCGAAGTAGCCGCCCAGCACATCGCCCTTGCGCCGGCCCACCCACAGCACATACGCCGTCCAGCCCAGCGGGGCGAGCGCCGCGCCTGTCCACAGCCTGTGGGAAACTTTTCCGCGCGCCCGCCACACCTCGGCTCCGGCCGCGGCCAGCACCGCGGCGGCGACCGCGAACCCGTTCGGCCGGGACAGCCCCGCGAGCGCCGCGAGAACGCCCGCCCACAGCCATTTCCCGGCCAGCACCGCGTACAGCGACCAGGCCGCGAACGCGGTCAGCACCGGCTCGGTGTACGCCATCGACAGCACCACCGAGTGCGGCAGCAGCGCCCACAGCAGCACCAGCGCGATACCGGTGGCCCGCCCGTGCAGCCAGGAGCCGACCGCGTGGATCCCGGCGGCGGCCACGGCGGCCGCGGTCCACGAGAACAGCAGCCCGATCGCGCCGCCGCCGAACGGGGTCAGCGTGGTCATCGCACGGACCAGCGCCGGGTACAGCGGGAAGAACGCCAGGTCGCTGTGCGGGCCGGGGTCGTGCGAGGGCAGGTCATGGCCGTAGCCGTGCGTGGCGATGCCCAGGTACCAGACCGAGTCCCAGGACCGGGCGAGCAGCGTCAGAGGATGCTTGCCGACGTTGTGCGCGACGAGGGCGAGCACGGCGGTCCCGGTGAGCCGGGCGCCGAGGAAGAGGCCCACGGCGACCCAGCTCGCCCGCACGGTACGCTGCGCCGGCTTCGGCGCGGCTACGGGCTGGGCTAGTGCGGTGCTGGCGTGGGTCACACCTGAGCACCTTGCGTGACGATGTGCTGCGACCGTGCGGTGACGCGCCGCTGTGCTGTCCGTCGTCGCCCGTCTGCGGGTGCGTCGTGGCTGGTCGCTCCCACGCGGCGGAGCCGCATGTCGATACGGCCGCGCGCCCCTCGGGGGCGTTCCCCTCGCGGCGCTTCTACAGCGCCCGCAGCCTCTCTGCCGCCTCCCTGAGGACCTCCTCGCGCTTGCAGAACGCGAACCTCACGAACGGTGCCCCGGCCTCCCGGTCGTCGTAGAAGACGGCGTTCGGGATGGCCACCACGCCCGCTCGCTCCGGCAGGGCGCGGCAGAAGGCGAAGCCGTCCTTTTCGCCGAGGGGGCGGATGTCGGTGGTGATGAAGTACGTGCCGGCCGGCCGGAAGACCTGGAAGCCGGCCGCCGTGAGGCCCTCGGCGAGGATGTCCCGGCGGGCCAGCATGGAGCGGCGGAACTCCTCGAAGTAGGAGTCGGGCAGGGCGAGCGCCTCGGCGACCGCGTACTGGAAGGGGCCGGAGGAGACGTACGTCAGGAACTGCTTCACCGAGCGGACCGCGCTGACCAGCTCCGGCACGGCCGTGACCCAGCCGACCTTCCAGCCGGTGAAGGAGAACGTCTTTCCGGCCGAGCCGATCGTCACCGTGCGCTCGCGCATACCGGGGAAGGAGGCGAGCGGCAGATGCTCCGCGTTGTCGAAGACCAGGTGCTCGTAGACCTCGTCCGTGACCACCAGCAGGTCCCGCTCCACCGCCAGCTCGGCGATCGCGGCCAGCTCCGCGCGGGTGAGGACCGTACCGGTCGGGTTGTGCGGGGTGTTGACCAGCAGCAGCCTGGTGCGGTCGGTGACGGCCGCGCGCAGCTCGTCCAGGTCGAGGCGGAAACTCCCGTCGTGGGGGCGCAGGGTCACCGGGACCCGGCGCCCGCCCGCCAGCGCGATGCTCGCCGCGTAGGAGTCGTAGTACGGCTCCAGGGCCACCACCTCGTCACCCGGCTCCACCAGCGCCAGCAGCGAGGCCGCGATCGCCTCCGTCGCGCCCGCCGTGACCAGCACCTCGGTGTCGGGGTCGTACGACAGCCCGTAGCGGCGCAGCTGGTGCGCGGCGATCGCGGCGCGCAGCTCCGGGATGCCCGGGCCCGGCGGGTACTGGTTGCCGCGGCCCTCGCGCAGCGCCCGCACCGCCGCCTCCCTGACCTCCTCGGGGCCGTCGGTGTCCGGGAAGCCCTGGCCGAGGTTGATCGAGCCGGTCGCCACGGCGAGCGCGGACATCTCCGCGAAGATCGTCGTCCCGAACTCGGCGAGCCGGCGATTGAGGTGAGGGCGTGCGCTGGAGGTCATGCCGGCCATCCTCCGCCCAAGCTCTGGAGTTCCTCAACTCTGCTTTGCGCCTCCGGGGGGCCGGGCATCTGCGGGTCACGGCGGTCCACGAGGGGCCGCTTCGGGGGAACGGAAGGAGGGTGACGCCATGGGAATCGGCATCATCTTCATCGTGGCCGTGGCCGCGTTCGTGACCGTAGGGGCGCTGAGGAGCGAGTCCAGGAAGCGCCGGGCGCGGGTGTCGCTCGGCAAGAGCGGCCGCGGCCGCTCCCGGTCGTCCCGCTCTTCGTCCGCGTCGTCCACGTCGTCTTCGTCGTACGACGGCGGCGGCAGCTGGTGGGCGGGCACCGCCGACTCCGGCTCGTCGGGCGGGCATCACGGCGGCCACCACGGAGGGCACTCCTGCGGCGGAGGCCACTCCTGCGGAGGGCACTCCTCCTGCGGCGGGGGTTCGTCGTGCGGTGGCGGAGGCGGATGCGGGGGAGGCAGCTGACACGGGGCAGCTGAGCTTCCGGGGGAACCACATCCGGGTCGCACACGAGCGCCCGCCGGGCGAAGGCAGCCGGCGGGCGCTCGCCGTGCTTTTCCCGCGCCAGGCGTACGCCATGGTTGAACAGTTGAGCAGTGGAGCCCTCTGAGGGATGGAAACCCCACGAAGATGGGTAAAAACGCTGTGGGGGCGCCTCTGTTCATGATTCCCTCTCAATCGCCAACGCAGCCCCTCGGACGTCAATGAGACTCCCCACCCGGCCGAGCCGGCTGGGCTGACATGGCCGATCTCCCCCCTCATCGCGTGTTATGCGGAGCCGATCCATGCTCACGACCCTGAACACCTCCTATACCGATACGCGCGCTGCCGACCTGGCCTGGGCTCTGGGACGCGAGCCGCTGCCCGCCCTGGCCACCCTCGACCTGGAACTCACCGGAGCGAAGCTCCAGTTGAGACTGCTCGGCGCCTCCCACCAGGTGCTGCTGGAGGAGAAGCACGGCAGCTGTTCGGAGACGGTCGCATGCATTCCGGGCTCCAGCACCCCGCTGCCGCTCGGCGTCGCCAAGCGGGTCGGCGACTGGGAGTACGAGTTCGCCGCACGCGTCGAGGTGCTCACACCCGGCTCGTTCGCGGGCCGCGCCCAGGAGTTGCTCGCCCTTGTCTCCGACCACCCGCACGGCCTCGCGGGCGTCTTCCCCGGCAGCCCGCACGCCTTCACCGCGATGCTGGCCCAGTACCACGAGGGCCAGGTGCACTGGCGCACCTGGCACGCCTACCCGCAGGACGGCCAGTTGGTGGCCACCCGCACCCGGGTCGGGGCGCGCGTGCCGAGGGCGGAGCCGGACAGCCGGCCCGAGCACCCCGCACGGAACAAGACCCACCACTCCACGCGGACGCAAAACTGAACACCCCACACGAACATAAACCCCTACGACGTCAACTGCCCCCAGATACACACGTGTGGGTGACGAAGCGTACCGAGCATGTGACGTAACGTCGCAGCGTGATCGAACCGCACGCCCCCGCGCCCCCGGGCGCCCCGGCCTCCTGGACGGGCCCCGCCCGGCTGCCCGTCCGGCCCGGCACCGGGCGGTTTCTGGTCCTCGTGTGTGTCTTCGTCTGCGCGGCCTGCGGGCTCGTGTACGAGCTCGAACTCGTCGCGTTCGCCTCGTACTTGATCGGTGACTCGGTCACCCAGGCCTCCGTCGTGCTGTCCGTGATGGTGTTCGCGATGGGCATCGGCTCTCTCGGCGCCAAGCGGCTGCGCTGGCACGCGGCCGTCGGCTTCGGCGCGATCGAGACCGTCCTCGCCCTGGTCGGCGGGTGCAGCGCGATGGCGCTCTACGCCGTCTTCGCCTGGACCGGCGGCTGGGGCGGGCTGTGGGCCGAGGGCCCGCGCTGTCTGCTGGTCGCCTTCTCCCTCGCCATCGGCCTGCTCATCGGCGCCGAAGTCCCGCTGCTGATGGAGCTGATCCAGCGCATCCGCCACCAGGACGCGGGCGGCGCGGTGGCCGACCTGTTCGCCGCCGACTACGTGGGCGCGCTGGTCGGCGGCCTCGCCTTTCCCTTCCTGCTCCTGCCCTTTCTCGGCCAGTTGACGGGCGCACTGCTCACCGGCACGGTCAACGTCGTCGCGGGCGGCGCCCTGGTGCTCGGCCTCTTCCGCCGCGACCTGACCTGCCGGGCCCGCTGGACCCTGCTGCTCGGCGGCCTCGTCGTCCTGGGCGTCCTCGGCTCCGCCGCCGCTCTGGCCGACGACTTCGAACGCGCCGCCCGGCACGCCGTCTACGGCAAGGACGTCCGGGTCGCCGAACAGACCGACGTCCAGGAGGTCGTCCTCAGCGGCGGCACCGACGGCACGCCCCTCGACCTCTTCCTGGACGGCCGGCTCCGGGTCGGCGGCCGCGACGAACGCCGCTACCACGAGGCTCTCGTCCACCCCGCGCTGTCCGGCGGAGCGCACGCGCGCGTGCTGATCCTCGGCGGCGGCGACGGCCTGGCCGCCCGCGAGGTGCTGCGGCGGCCCGGGGTGCGCCGCCTGGACATCGTCGAACTCGACTCCGGCCTGCTCCGCCTGGCCCGCCACGACCCCGGCCTCGCCGCCGCCAACGCCCACGCCTACGACGATCGGCGCGTCCACACCACCACGGCCGACGCGCTCGGCTGGCTGCGTCAGGCGCGGGGGCGGTCGTACGACGTCGTGATCGCCGACCTCCCCGACCCCTGCATCACCGCCAGCACCAAGCTGTACTCCCAGGAGTTCTACGGGCTGGCCCGCCGCGTCCTCGCCCCCGGCGGCCGGCTCGTCGTGCACGCCGGGTCCGTCGCCACCCGTCCCCGCGTCTTCTGGACGGTCGCCGCGACCCTGCGCGCGGCGGGCTTCGCCGCCTCCCCCTACCGGGTCCTCGGTCATGACTCCGGCTTCCCGGCTGGCCCCGACCGCTCGGCGGGCACCTCCGGACCCCCGCACGACTGGGGGTTCCTGCTGGCGGAGCCGGGGGCCACCGCGCCGTCCCTGCGGCTGGGTCCCTGGCACCCGCGCTCACTGACACAGGCCGGGCTGACGGCGGACGCGCGGGCGGCGCAGCGGACCCGGGTCGGGGGGCTGCCGGCGTCCACGCTGGTCCATCCCCGCTACTGAGCCGGTACTGACGGGCCGGTCAGGTGGGGGTACTTTCCGGTCACACCTGGGTAGGCTCAGCCGACATGGAGCACCAGGTCTTCGTCCCGGTCCCGGTCGAGCAGCTCAAGGACGCCCTGGCCGACCCCGCGCGCGTCGCCCGGGCGGTCCCCGGTCTGCAGCAGGACGCCGGTGCCGAACCCATCGCCGGACGCCTGAAACTGCGCGTCGGCGGACACTCCGTCACCTACCGGGGCAGAGCCCGGGTGGTCGCCCGCGAGGACGGCACGTACGCCGTCGAGGGCGACGCCGCCGAGGCCCGCGGCACCGGCACCGCGAAGCTCGCCCTCACCCTGCGCCTCGCGGAGACCGAGGGCGGTACGACGGTCACGATCGAGGGCACGGCGGACGCGGACGGCCGCATCGCCGAGCTGCCGCCGGACACGGTGGCCACGGCACTGACCCGCCTGCTGAACCGCTTCGTGGAGAGCCTGGCGACGGCCCCGGAGGAGAAGGCGCCCGAGCGCGAGCCGGAGTCCGAGCCGGGGCCCGAGGACGCGGGTGCGGGTGCGGGTGCGGGTGCGGACGAGCACACCTCCGTCTTCGACACCGAGGTCCCTCCGCCCTCGCTGGACCCGGCGGCCGACCGCCTCGCGGACGACTTCGCCGACACCGGCGAGCCCCCGGCCGAGGCCGCACACGCACGCCGGACGATGATCGGCCGCAGCGCGGAGGAGGTCGACCACGCCCCACCCCGCGGCCGCTACGCCCCGGTCCCGGCCCCCCAGACGGTCACGGCGACATCGGCGTTGCGCTGGGCGGCACCGGCGGCGGCGCTGGTGGTGGCATCGGCGATCGTCGTAGGAAGGGCCCTGCGCAAGAGACGTTGAATTCCCGGCCGATCCCCCCAGTACTGTCATCCCGTGAGTAACGAAGACATCACGCTGACAGCAGGCAACGCAGAGGTACACGTCAGCCCTGCCGACGGTGGCCGTATCAGCGGCCTCAAGGTCGACTCCCTGGAACTGCTGAGGCAAGGGCACCGCTACGGCTGCTTCCCGATGGTGCCCTGGTGCGGCCGAATCCGGGACGGCCGCTTCCTCGACGGCGGAGCCCTCCGCCAGATGCCGCTCAACGCCCCGCCGCACGCCATCCACGGCACCGCCCGTGACGGCGCCTGGCGCGTCGCGCGCGTCGCGGAGAACGAAGCGGTGATCACGTACGACCTGGTCGAGCCCTGGCCGCACCCCGGCCGTGTCACCCAGGTCGTCACGCTCACCGAGGACAGCCTGACGCTGACCATGTCGGTGGAGGCGCGGGACGACTCGTTCCCGGCGCAGATCGGCTGGCACCCCTGGTTCAACCGAACCCTCGCGGGCGAGGACGGTGCGGCCGGCGAGGACGTGGCACTGGACTTCAAGCCCGCCTGGCAGGAGGAGCGCGGCGCCGACCATCTGCCGACCGGCAACCGCGTCGACCCGAGGCCCGGCCCCTGGGACGACTGCTTCGGCATGCCCGACGGCGTCGACGTCACCCTCACCTGGCCGGGGCAGCTGGAGCTGAAGGTGACCAGCCGCGAGGAGTGGGTGGTCGTCTACGACGAGCAGGAAGAAGCCGTGTGCGTCGAGCCGCAGACCGGCCCGCCCAACGGCCTGAACACCGCTCCGCGCCTGGTCACCCCGCTGGAGCCGCTGGAGGCGACGACGACCTGGAGCTGGCGGCGCCTCTAGGGCCTGTCCGGCCGACCACGCCGACTCCGACGAACGGCGCCTCGTGATCATCCTGAGCGGGGTCTGGTGCGTGCGGCTGCAAGGCGGAGGAGGGAGCCGACGATGGGGGTCCCCCGCGCGAGTGCGTTCGAGCGTGGGGGAGCGTCGACGAGTGACGACAACGCCGCAGATGCGCGTGCCAGACCCCGCGGCCACGGGTGGTCCGCCGGAGAGGCCCTAGGCTGGTCGGCATGACGGACGTACGCGGCGCGCTGCTGCAGCAGATCAAGGACAAGGCCGTGGTGCACGGCAAGGTGACCCTTTCCTCGGGTCTTGAGGCCGACTACTACGTCGACCTGCGCCGCATCACCCTCGACGGCGAGGCCGCCCCGCTCGTCGGCCAGGTGCTCCTGGACCTGACCGCGGACCTGGAGTTCGACGCGGTGGGCGGCCTGACCATGGGTGCCGACCCGGTCGCGGCCGCCATGCTGCACGCCGCCGCAGCGCGCGGGAAGAAGCTGGACGCGTTCGTCGTCCGCAAGGCGGCGAAGGCGCACGGCATGCAGCGGCGGGTCGAGGGCCCCGAGATCAAGGGCCGCCGGGTCCTGGTCGTCGAGGACACCTCCACCACCGGCGGCTCCCCGCTCACCGCCGTGGAGGCCGTGCGCGAGGCCGGTGCCGAGGTCGTCGCCGTCGCGACCATCGTGGACCGGGCCACCGGCGCCGCCGAGAAGATCGAGGCCGGCGCGGGGGTTTCGTACCGTTTCGCCTTCTCGAAGGATGAACTGGGTCTGGACTGACCGCGCGGTGTGACCTGGACTTGACCGGTGCGTCGACCGGGCCGCCATGTCTGGAAAGATGGGCACGACGATGACGTCACCCCCCAGGTCTAGGTCAGGGCCGTAACGCAGAACCTCTCACCCGCAACACAAGGAGCGGACAGATGCCCATCGCAACCCCCGAGGTCTACAACGAGATGCTCGACCGGGCGAAGGCAGGCAAGTTCGCCTACCCGGCCATCAACGTCACCTCGAGCCAGACCCTGAACGCGGCGCTGCGCGGCTTCGCGGAGGCGGAGAGCGACGGCATCGTCCAGATCTCGACCGGCGGTGCCGAGTTCCTGGGCGGCCAGTACAGCAAGGACATGGTGACCGGCGCGGTCGCGCTCGCCGAGTACGCGCACATCATCGCCGAGAAGTACCCGGTCAACATCGCGCTGCACACCGACCACTGCCCGAAGGACAAGCTCGACGGGTACGTCCGTCCGCTGATCGCGGTCTCCGAGGAGCGCGTGAAGGCCGGCAAGAACCCGCTGTTCCAGTCCCACATGTGGGACGGCTCCGCCGAGACCCTCGCCGACAACCTCGCCATCGCCCAGGAGCTGCTGGAGCGCACCCGCGCCGCCCGCATCATCCTTGAGGTGGAGATCACCCCGACCGGCGGCGAGGAGGACGGCGTCTCGCACGAGATCAACGACTCCCTGTACACGACGGTCGAGGACGCGATCCGCACCGCCGAGGCCCTGGGCCTCGGCGAGAAGGGCCGCTACCTGCTGGCCGCCTCCTTCGGCAACGTGCACGGCGTGTACAAGCCGGGCAACGTCGTGCTCCGCCCCGACCTGCTGAAGGAGCTGAACGACGGCGTCGCCGCGAAGTTCGGCAAGGCTGCTTCTCCTGGTCCCTTCGACTTCGTCTTCCACGGCGGCTCCGGCTCCTCCGAGCAGGAGATCCTCACCGCGCTGGAGAACGGCGTCGTGAAGATGAACCTGGACACGGACACCCAGTACGCCTTCACCCGCCCGGTCGCCGCCCACATGTTCCAGAACTACGACGGCGTCCTGAAGGTCGACGGCGAGGTCGGCAACAAGAAGGCCTACGACCCGCGTACCTGGGGCAAGCTGGCCGAGGCGTCCATGGCCGCGCGCGTCGTCGAGGCCACGCAGAACCTGCGCTCGGCGGGCAACAAGATCAAGTAAGGCGTCGTACGACCTCTGTGGCGGGCCCGGTGACTGTCCAAGTCGCCGGGCCCGCGCCGTTTCCCTCGTGCGGCTGTATACCTGGGGCATGCCCGATGTCCGGCTGGCCTCGCGCCAGGGCAAGTGGATCCTGCTCACCACGGTCCTCGGCTCCAGCATGGCCCTGCTGGACTCGACCGTCGTCAACGTGGCGCTGCCACGCATCGGCCGCGACCTGGGCGCGAGCCTCACCGCGCTGCAGTGGACGGTCAACGCGTACATGGTCACGCTGGCCGGTCTGATCCTGCTGGGCGGTTCGCTGGGGGACCACTACGGGCGCCGGAAGATCTTCGTGCTGGGTGTGGTGTGGTTCGCGGCGGCGTCCCTGCTGTGCGGTGTGGCGCCGAGTCCGGGGATCCTCATCGCCGCGCGGGCGTTGCAGGGCATCGGCGGCGCGCTGCTGACTCCGGGGTCGCTGGCGATCATCCAGGCCACGTTCCACCCCGACGACCGCAGCCGGGCCGTCGGCCTCTGGTCCGGCTTCGGGGGGATCGGCGCGGCGGTCGGCCCGTTCCTGGGCGGCTGGCTGGTGGCCGGACCCGGCTGGCGCTGGGTGTTCCTGCTGAACGTCCCGCTGGCGCTGCTGTGCGTACCGGTGGCACTGCGGCACGTGCCCGAGTCGGCTCAGGGCACCTCCCCGCTCGAACGCGGTCGAGAGCCGGGGGGAGGGGGTGAGCACGCCCGGTTCGACGCCCTCGGCGCGGCGCTGGGCGCGCTGGCCCTGGCCCTGCTGACGTACGCGCTGATCGAGGCGAGGGCCGGTTCACTGGTGGTGGCGTTGAGCGCGGTCGCGGGTCTGGCGGCGGCGGTGGCCTTCGTGTACGTCGAACGGCACCGCACGGACCCGATGCTCCCGCCGGACATCTTCGCCTCGCGCCAGTTCACGGCGGTCAACCTGGTCACCCTGTGCGTGTACGCGGCGTTCGGCGGCTACTTCTTCCTCACCGCGCTGCAACTGCAGGTGGTGTCGGGCTACTCGCCCCTGGCCGCCGGTACGGCGTTGCTGCCGACGACGGCCCTGATGCTGCTGTTCTCGGCCCGCTCCGGCGCCCTGGCCGACCGCACGGGCCCCCGCCTGCCCCTCACCGCCGGCCCGCTCCTCTGCGCGGCGGCGATGCTCCTGATGCTCCGGGTGGGCCCGCACGCCGGCTACCTGACGGACGTCCTGCCGGCCGTCCTGGTCATGGGCGCCGGCATGGTCACGCTCGTCGCTCCCCTGACCGCCACGGTCCTGGCCTCGGTGGACACCACCCGGGCGGGCCTGGCCAGCGGCATCAACAACGCGGCGGCCCGGGCGGCGGGCCTGATCGCGGTCGCGGCGCTACCGCTGCTCGCGGGGATGGGCCCGGAGGCGTACCGCTCCCCGTCGGCCTTCAACTCGGCGTTCGACAGGGCGATGCCCATCTGCGCGGGTGTGCTGGTGCTGGCCTCGGCCCTGGCTTTCGCCCTGGTCCGGCGTCCGGCTCCGGGGTGCCGCCGCCCGGAATGCCGCACGCATGGAAGCGTCACGGCTCCGCCGTTGGAGGGGCGAGGCCGATAGGGGCCCGGGTCCCGCCCCGCGCCCCCAGGGGCTTGCAGCGCCGTCGGCCTGACAGCGCACCCACCAGCACAGCCCGCCTGCACACGGCAGCAGCACAGCGCAGCGCCACGTGAGCCAGACTGGACTCCATGACGATTCACGAAAACCTCCTCGGCGGCCCGCCCCCGACCCACCTCCCCCACGACCCGGAGCCCCGCGAACTCCTCGCGACCGGCACCGCCCCCGCGGACGTCGCCGCCAAGTACCCCACCTCCTCCCTCGCCTGGGCCCAGCTGGCCGACGACGCGTTCGAGCGCGGCGCGGTCGTGGAGTCGTACGCCTACGCCCGTACGGGCTACCACCGCGGCCTCGACGCCCTGCGCCGCAACGGTTGGAAGGGCCACGGCCCGGTCCCCTGGGAGCACGAGCCGAACCGCGGCTTCCTGCGTGCCCTGCACGCCCTCGCCCGCGCCGCGCAGGCGATCGGCGAGCAGGAGGAGTACGAGCGCTGCGCGCAGTTCCTGAAAGACTCCTCGCCCACGGCCGCCCAGACCCTGGGCTGACCCCTACGGGGAGTTCCCCCGATGTGGCCCGTCTGGCAGCAGACGGGCCTTGCCGTATCCGGTGGGATTGCGGAGGATTCCGCTTGGGGACCGGGGCCCCCGTGCCGGAATCGGCAGGGGCGGACCGCTACCCGGAGTAACAACAGGAGACAGCGATGTCCCAACAGGCTCACCCCCCTCTCCAGGCCGCTGAGCCCGAGGCCCCGCATCTCGCACAGAACCCCGACGGCACCCTCGACCCGAACCTCGACTTCGCGGGTACGACGCCGTACGAGGACTACGTCAGAGCGGACGTGCTCACCCACCTCCAGCACACCCTCTCCGACGACCCCGGAGAGATGGTCTTCCTGGTCACCACCCAGGTCATGGAACTGTGGTTCACGGTGATCGTGCACGAGTGGGAGACCGCCGCGAACGCCCTCCGCTCGGACGACGTCCCGACCGCCGTCGCCGCGCTCAAGCGCTCCGTACGGGAGCTGGAGGCTCTGAACGCCTCCTGGAAGCCGCTCGGCCAGCTCACTCCCGCCCAGTTCAACTCCTACCGCTCCGCCCTCGGCGAGGGCTCCGGCTTCCAGTCGGCGATGTACCGCCGGATGGAGTTCCTGCTCGGTGAGAAGTCCGCGTCCATGCTCGTCCCGCACCGCGGCGCCCCGCGCGTCCACGCGGAACTGGAGAAGGCGCTGCACGAGCCGAGCCTGTACGACGAGGTCGTCCACCTCCTCGCACGCCGCGGCCACGCGATCCCCGAGTCCGTCCTGAACCGGGACGTTTCCCGGCGCCACGACGCCGACGCCGCCGTCGAGTCCGCCTGGACCGCGATCTACTCCGCCGACCAGGACACCGAACTCGCCCGCCTGGGCGAGGCTTTGACCGACGTGGCCGAACTGGTCTGGCGCTGGCGCAACGACCACCTGGTCGCCACCCGCCGCGCGATGGGCGCCAAGCCCGGCACGGGCGGCTCGGCCGGCGTGGCCTGGCTGGAGAAGCGCGCCCGCAAGAACGTGTTCCCGGAGCTGTGGACGGCGAGGTCCCATGTCTGAACTGACGCTGCGGGCAGAGAAGCTGGACGCCGCGGACGACCTGGCCCCGCTCAGGAACCGCTTCGTCCTCGACGACGTTGTCTACCTGGACGGCAACTCGCTCGGCGCGCTGCCCGCCCACGTCCCCGACCGCGTGGCCGATGTGGTCCGCCGCCAGTGGGGCGAACTGCGCATCCGCTCCTGGGACGAGAGCGGCTGGTGGACCGCGCCCGAGCGGATCGGTGACCGGATCGCCCCGCTGGTCGGCGCGGCGGCCGGACAGATCGTCGTGAGTGACTCCACAAGTGTCAACGTTTTCAAGGCACTTGTGGCGGCGGTACGGATGTCGCACGAGACTCGGACCGAGATCCTGGTCGATGCGACGACCTTCCCCACGGACGGCTACATCGCCGAGTCGGCGGCCCGTATGACCGGCCGCACCCTGCGCGCGGTGACACCGGCGGAGGTGCCGGCCGCCCTGAGCGACCGTACGGCGGCCGTACTGCTGAACCACGTCGACTACCGCACCGGCCGCCTGCACGACCTGCCGTCCCTGACGGCCTCGATCCACGAGGCCGGAGCCCTGTCCGTCTGGGACCTGTGCCACAGCGCGGGCGCGCTGGAGGTGGGCCTGGACCGGCACGGGGTCGACCTGGCGGTCGGCTGCACCTACAAGTACCTGAACGGCGGCCCGGGTTCACCGGCGTACCTGTACGTCCGCAGGGACCTGCAACCCCGCTTCGACTCGCCCCTCCCCGGCTGGAACTCCCACACCGACCCCTTCGGCATGAGCCCGTCCTACACCCCCGCACCGGGCGCCCTGCGCGGCCGCGTAGGCACCCCGGACATCCT
Source organism: Streptomyces sp. IMTB 2501 (assembly GCF_001953885.1). Classification (GTDB taxonomy): domain Bacteria; phylum Actinomycetota; class Actinomycetes; order Streptomycetales; family Streptomycetaceae; genus Streptomyces. Next base: position 46,437 of record NZ_MQUS01000028.1, read on the forward strand.
CTCCATGCTGGCCCTGGAGGCGGCGCTGGAGATCTGGGACGACGTCTCGATCTCCGCCGTCCGCACCAAGTCCCTCGCCCTGACGGACTTCTTCCTGCGCTGCGTGCGGGCGTACACCGAGCCGGGCCGCGTCGAGTCGGTGACGCCCGAGCGCCATGCGGAGCGCGGCAGCCAGATCGCCCTGCGCTGCCCGGACGCCGGCGAGGTGATGCGACGCCTGATCAGCCGAGGCGTCGTGGGCGACTTCCGCCACCCCGACGTTCTCCGCTTCGGCTTCACCCCGCTGTACGTGACCTTCGCCGACACGGAACGAGCGGCCAGGATCCTGAGCGAGGAACTGGCGTAGGGGAGGGGCCGGGGGCCGGACCTTCCCGCCCGGTCCCCGGCCCCCTCGTGGAGAACCGTTTATCCCTAACCCTGCGTCACATCCCCATGCCCCCGCACATGACTGGCCTGATACCGTCCCGCCAACGGCGAACGAAAATTCCTCACCTGGTCCGCCACACGCCAAACACGTTCCATCGCTGAGAGGTTGGAGCATGCCGGACGACGCCGCAGCTGCCCGCGCTGCCGCCGAAGAGGAGTCGGCCTTCTCGCACCCCCCGGTCGACCCCGACGTGACCTCCATGTACGGCGACCACCCCGACCAGGTGATCGACTTCTACGCTCCCCGAACCGCCCCGGACTCCCTCGTTCCCCTGGTGGTCGTCCTGCACGGAGGCGCCTGGCGGGCCCGCTACGACCGCCGCCACATCACACCGTTCGCGGACTATCTGGCCCGCAGGGGCTTCGCGGTGGCCAACGTCGAGTACCGACGCGGCGGCGCCCCCTTGATCCCCGACCAGGACAAGGGCGACCAGGACACGGGCGACCAGGACAAGGCCGATCAGCGCACGGGCGCGGAAGCCACCCCTCCGGCCGCCGAAGCCACGCCTCCGGCCGGCTGCTGGCCAGACACCTTCGACGACGTCGCGGCCGCCCTGGACGCGCTGCCCGCGCTGATCCGCGAGGCGCTCCCGCAGGCCGACCCGCGCCGTACCGTGCTCACCGGCCACTCCGCCGGCGGCCACCTCGCCCTGTGGGCCGTGGCCCGCCACGTCCTGCCCGCGGACTCCCCTTGGCGCACCGGCCGCCCGGCCCCGCTGCGCGGTGTCGTCGCCCTCGCCCCGATCGCGGACTTCGAGGTGGCGGAGAAGCTGGACGTCTGCGGCAACGCGAGCCTCCAACTCCTCGGCGGCCACGACACGTTCGCCGAGCGCCGCCCCTACGCCGACCCCGTCCTCCTCCTCCCGACGGGCATCGCGACGACACTCGTCCAGGGGCGCACGGACCTGGTGGTACCGCATACGGTGGCCGAGTCGTACGCGGACGCGGCGGCGAAGGCGGGCGAGGTGGTGGGCCTGACGCTCCTGGAGGACGTGGGCCACTTCCCGCTGATCGACCCGGCGGCGGACGCGTGCGCGGTGGTGGCGGAGGAGATCGCCCAACTGGCGTGGTGAAGCGGGTGGTCCGACCCGTACTGCTCGCCCCGGGTGATACCCGTAGTACCTGAGAGCTACCTCGTAGGACAGCTCCCTGGCGGGACGCCGACGACAGGCCCGGATCCCTAATTTTCCTTCTCAGAGAAGCCCGACGGCCGGGCCATCTGAAAGGACCCCGCCCATGGGCCACCCTCCCACGCCCTCCTCCACCCCCCGCCACTCACCAGCGGACACAAACCCCCTCACCCCCGAGCGCCGGCAGCCGGCACTCACAGCCCCCGCCTCCGGCAACCGACAGCAGCTGACGAGCACGGATTCCTCCTCCACGGACCCGCAGTCGCCGGCGGCGAGGTTGCCCCGCGGGGGCCACCCGCATCCGACGACGAAACTGTCACGGCTGGTGCGGGCGGGAAACCGGATCCCGTCGAAGGCGCCTCGGGCCACCCGCACCCAAAGATGGCGCCGCACCCTACTCGCCGCCTTCCTCACGGCAGCCATCGCCGCCCCCCTCTCCGGCGCAGCCCGCCCCCAGATCCCCGCCCCCGCCCCCGCAACGCTCCCCTCACTCACAGCCACCACTCTCCACGCCGCCTACGAGACCAGCCGAGCCAACGCCACCCAGGCCGCCCACATGGCCGCCACTCACGGCGACTCCCACCGCGCCGCCGCCGACCAGGCCCTCGCCGCCCCGTCCCGAAACCTCCTGACCTTCGACGGCCGAGGCACCGGCCGGGCCACGGAGGTCCTCGGCGACCTCGCCCACGCCGACCACATCGCGGTCCTGGTCCCCGGCTCGGACACCTCCCTGGACACCTACTCCCGCTTCCACACGGCGGCCACGGCCCTGTACGCGGACCTCACCCACCGCGCACCCCACGGCACCACGGTGGCCGTCATAGCCTGGCTCGGCTACGAAGCACCGGCCACGGTCAGCACCACGGTCACGACGACCGCCCGAGCCGACGAAGCCGCCCCCCACCTGCGCGCCTTCATACGCCACCTGCGCGCCGCGACCCCGCCGCAGGCACACATATCCCTGCTCTGCCACTCGTACGGCACGGTGGTCTGCGGCCGCGCCGCCCCCGGCCTGGACGCCGACGACATCGCCCTCGTCGGCAGCCCCGGCACCGGCGCGGACTCGGCCGCGGCCCTGCACACGCACGCCCGCATCTGGGCAGCCCGTGGCAGCGGCGACTGGATCCGGCACGTCCCGCACACCAGCGCCGACCTCTTCGGCACCACCATCGGCTTCGGCACCGACCCGGTCTCCCGCGCCTTCGGCGCCCAGGTCTTCGACGCGGCTGACGCCGACCACAGCGGCTACTTCACCCCGGGCTCGGCCTCCCTCGCCAACCTGGCCCGGATCACCCTCGGCGAGACCTCGGAGGTGACCCGTGCCTGAGCAGACAGCCGGCACCCGCCGTACCCCTCCGCACGACACCGCGCCCGCCACCTTCACCCCCACTGCCCCGCGCCGTACCCACGCTCCCCTCACCCCTGCCACCGCCGTCCACGCCCTCCGCCGAGCCGCCGACCAGGTCGACGCCGCCACCCCCGCGTCCCGGGACCGCGCGATCGACGCCCTCCGCGCCCTCGCGATCCTCGGGGTGGTCCTCGGGCACTGGCTGGTGACGGCGCTGGTCGCACAGGACGGCGGACTGCACACGGTGAGCCCGCTGCAGCACCTGCCCTGGCTGGCGCCGGTGTCCTGGCTGTTCCAGACGCTGGCCGTGTTCTTCCTGGTGGGCGGCCAGGTGGCGACGCGAAGCCTGGCCTCGGCCCGCAGCAGAGGCGACACATACGCCTCCTGGCTGCGCGCCCGTCTGACCCGCCTCCTCCGCCCGGTGGCCGCGCTGCTCGGTCTGTGGTCGGTGGCGGCCGTGGCCCTCCTTCTCACCGGCGCACCCCTGTCCACGATCCACACGCTGCTCAAGCTGGCGCTGTCCCCGCTGTGGTTCCTGCTGGTCTTCGCCGCGCTGACGGCAGCCACGCCCCTGGTCGCGCGCCTGAACCCGCTCTGGCCGCTCGCCGTCGTCCTGCACGTGGACGTCCTCCGCTTCGGCCTGCACCTCGGCCCGTCCTGGCTCGGCTGGGTGAACGTGGCGGCGGGCTGGCTGGTCCCGTACACCCTGGGCGCCGCCTGGGCCCGGGGCGAGCTGCGCAGCCGCCGCTCGGCCTGGGCCCTGCTGCTCGGCGGTACGGCGGCCACGGCCCTGCTGGTCACCTGCGCGGACTACCCGGCGTCCATGGTCGGCGTCCCCGGCGCGGCGATCTCCAACCTCAACCCGCCGACCCTGGCGGCCGTCACCTTCGGCCTGGCCCAGTGCGGCCTCGCCCTCCTGCTCCGCGACCGCCTGCGCCGCGCGATGGCCCGACCCCTGGCCTGGGCGGCGACGGCCTTCGTCAATCTCTCCGCGATGACCATCTTCCTGTGGCACCAGACGGCCATGATGGCGACCACGGCGACCGGCCTGCTGGCCGGCCGGCTGCCCGGCCTGCACACCCCGCCGGACTCCGTCGCCTGGGTGGGGTCCCGCCTCGCCTGGCTCCCCGTCTTCGCGTTGGCCCTCGCGTTGTGCTGGACGGCGTTCCGCCACCACGAGCAGGGCCCCGCCCGCCCCCGGAACCGCGCATCGCACGTGGTCCGGCGTCATGTGCCCCCGACGAGGTCCTCGCGCCATGCCTAGAGTTACGTCCGTGATGTCCGTGGATCCCGAGAACCTGACCGGCCGTCCCGGCGACGCCGGCCGCGCGACCTCACCCGCTTCCCGGCTCCCGTCCGAGACCGAAACCGAGACCGAGACCGAGACCGAGACCGCCCCGGTCACCCCTTCCCGTGCCGCTCGCCTCGGTGCCTGGCTGGGTGAGACCCCCTCGCCCCAGTCACCCCCCTTCTCGAAGTACCGCTGGCTGCGTCTCCTCACCTATCTGCTCATCAGCTGGCTGGCCCTCGGCATCGCCCTGGCCGGCGCCGAGGAACTGTCCAACAGCTACGGCTTCACCTACGCCGTGGCCTTCCTGAGCACGTTCCTGCAGGCCGGAGCCGTCGTCCTGGCTGTCCGGCGCCCGGTCCCCGCCTGGGCCCTGTCCCTGGCGGCCGCCACCGCCACCGCGCTGCTGGCCCGCCAGAACCTGGCCTCGCTCGTGCTGCCGAGCCCCAACTGGCCCTGGCCCGCGCCCATTCTGCTCGCCCACATGGCCGTGTTCCTGCTCCTCGCCCTGCGTGTCCGCCCCCGCAGCACCCTCGCGGCTTTCGCCGTGACCGCCTTGACGACCTACGTCGTCGAAGGCGGCATCGGAGCGCAGAAGTACTCCGCGACGGGCCCCGTCGCCCTCGCCCTGTTCGCCGTCGCCGCCGTCATCGGCGCCACCCTGCGCAGCCGGAGCGAGGCCCGTACCGAACTGGTCCAGCAGACGACGATCACCGCGGAGGAGCGGGCCCGTCGCACCCTCCTGGAGGAGCGCAGCCGTATCGCCCGGGAGCTGCACGACGTGGTCGCCCACCACATGTCGGTGATCTCCATCCAGGCCCAGGTGGCGCCCCACCTGGTGGAGAACCCCTCGGAGGAGCTGAAGGAGAACCTCGCGGGCATCCGCAACAACGCCCTGGAGGCCCTGACCGAGCTGCGTCGCGTGCTCGGCGTGCTGCGTTCCGAGAGCCCGGACGAACCGGAGGCCGTCGAGGACTCCACTCGGCTGCCCGCGCCCGGCACCGGCCCGGCCCCCGACGCCCCGCAGCCGAACCTCGCCCGTCTGGACGCCCTGCTGGAGAACACCAGGGCGGCCGGCCTGGACGTGGTGAAGGCCGAGGAGGGGGATGCGCGCGGCTACTCGCCGGGGGTGGAACTGTCCGCGTACCGGATCGTCCAGGAGGCCCTGAGCAACGTCCTGCGGCACGCGCCGGGGGCGAAGGTCCGCGTGGACATCGCCCACCTGCCCAACGGGATATACCTGAGTGTCAGCAACTCCCGCCCCAGCCGTCCGGTGCCACCGTTCCGGGGCAGTGGTCACGGCCTGCTGGGCATGCGGGAGCGCGCGGCGATGCTGGGCGGGCAGGTCGAGGCGAAACCGACCCGGCACGGCGGTTTCCTGGTGACGGCGTTCCTCCCCCGCGGGGGCGCCCCCGAACCGGCCGAGCCCGGACCGACCGGCCCCGCACCTCCCGCGCTGCCCTGACCCCGGCCCTGGCCGCCCCTTTGGTATCCGACCCGTACAGCCCCGAGCCCCGAGCCCGAGCCCCGACAGGAGAACAGACCCATGACGAGCGGCGCCGGCACCATCCGCGTACTGATCGCCGACGACCAGCAGATGGTCCGGCAGGGCTTCACCGTGCTGCTCAACACCCAGCCCGACATCGAGGTGATCGGGCAGGCGGTGGACGGTCTGGACGCGATCGCCCGGACCGCCGAGCTGGCGCCGGACGTGGTGCTGATGGACATCCGGATGCCCGAACTCGGCGGTATCGAGGCGACCCGGCGGATCACCGTGGAGCATCCCGCGGTGAAGGTGCTGGTGCTGACCACGTTCGACCTGGACGAGTACGTGTACGAGGCGCTGCGGGCCGGGGCCTCCGGCTTTCTGCTCAAGGACGCCTCCGCGGACCAGCTGGCCGAGGCGGTACGGGTCGTGGCCGCGGGCGACGCCCTGCTCGCGCCCGGCATCACCCGCCGTCTCATCGCCGAGTTCTCCCGTCTGGACGGCAGCCGCCGGGCCCCGCTCAAGCAGCGCGTCGGCGACCTGACCGAACGGGAGACGGAGGTGCTCGCGCTGATCGCGCAGGGCCTGTCGAACGCGGAGATCGCCGAGCAACTGGTGGTGGCCGAGCAGACCGTGAAGACGCACGTGGGCCGCATCCTGGTGAAGCTGGGGCTCAGGGACCGTACCCAGGCGGCGGTCTTCGCCTACGAGTCCGGCCTGGTCCGCCCCGGCGGCCGCTGACTCCTCCGTCGCCCCCTTCGCCCCTCTCGCGCCCTTGCGGGGCGACCCGTAGTACCTGAGAGGGACCCCCGAGGACCCCCCTCCAAGGTGACGACCGCGCCCCCGGCCTCCGCCTACCGTTTTGTACGTGACCGAGACGACGCACACGCAGACGACGACGCCGGGCCCGGCCGGCCGGCCGCGCAGCCCGGAGTTCCGGCTCGCCGCGGACGCCCTGCGGGGCCTGCGGCAGGACCTGTTCCAGGACGCCTTCGCCTACCGCCCGCTGCCCCGCACGGGCGTCGACGGCGCGCTGACCCGCCGCCTGTCCGGCCGTCCGCGGTGGTACGCGGGCTGGACACCGCACGCGGTGGTGGCCGCCCTGGGCGTGATGTCGATGATGCTCGCCCTGTCGGGCTCCTTCGATTCCGGTCCTTTCGTCCTGCTGTGCGGGTTGCTGGCGCTGGCGCCGGTGCTGCTGACGCTGGTCCGTCCGGTGGGGGCGTTCTGGATCTCGCTGGGCGCGAGCACGGTTGCCGCCGTGCTCGGCCGGGGCGGCTGGTCCGACTGGCCGTGGCTGCCGGGCAGCTTCCTGGCCCACCTGGTGGTGCTCACGGTCGTCGCCCTGCGCACCCGCCCGCGTGTCGCGGCCTCGATGTGGGTGATGACCGCGGTCTACGGCTTCGTCTTCGGCAACGCCATCGGCGGGCACCGGTACGACACCAATGTCACCCCGATGCTGTTCCTGTCCGCGCTGAGCCTGCTGATCGTCGCGGTCTGGCACATACGCCGGGAGGCCGCGCAGGAGGTGACCGCCCAGCAGACGGTCACCGAGCACGAGCGCTCCCGCCGCACCCTGCTGGAGGAGCGCACGACCATCGCGCGGGAGCTGCACGACGTGGTCGCCCACCACATGTCGGTGGTCGCCATCCAGGCGGAGGCCGCGCCCTACCGGGTGGAGAACCCGCCGGAGGAGCTGGAGAAGGCGTTCGCCACCATCCGGGAGAACGCGGTGGCGGCCCTGAACGAGCTGCGCCGGGTCCTCGGCGTCGTGCGCGCGGAGGGCTACGCGGCGCCGGACGCCCCGCAGCCGACCCTGGCCGACCTGGACGGACTGCTCGCCAATGTGCGCGAGGCGGGCCTCACGGTGGAGAAGGCGGTGACCGGAGCGGTGCGCGAACTGCCGCAGGGTGTGGAGCTGTCGGCGTACCGCATAGTCCAGGAGGCTCTCAGCAACACTCTGCGACATGCGCCGGGAGCGAGCGCCCGCGTGGAGATCGGCTATGTTCTGGGCGGGCTGGGCCTGCGCATAGTCAACACCCCGCCCCCCGCCCCCCACCTGATAAAGCCCTCGCCGGGTGCCGGACACGGCATCACGGGCATGCGGGAACGCGTCTCGATGCTGGACGGCGAGATGACGACGGGCCCGACGGAGGACGGCGGTTACGAGCTGACGGTATTCCTTCCCGTAGCGACCGCCACGGTGATCGAAGAGGACGCATGACCATCCGCGTACTGATAGCCGACGACCAGATGATGGTCCGCGAGGGCTTCTCGGTCCTGCTGAACGCGATGCCGGACATCGAGGTCGTCGGCGAGGCCGTCAACGGAAGGGAGGCGGTGGAACGGGTCCGTGAACTCGCCCCGGACGTCGTTCTGATGGACATCCGGATGCCGGAGCTGAACGGCATCGAGGCGACCCGCGAGATAGTCGCCGCGGACGACGGGGCGAAGGTACTGGTCCTGACGACGTTCGACCTGGACGAGTACGTGTACCAGGCGCTGCGGGCGGGAGCCTCCGGCTTTCTGCTGAAGGACGCCTCGGCGCGCCAGCTGGCGGACGGCGTCCGGGTGGTGGCGTCGGGCGAGGCCCTCCTGGCCCCCTCGGTCACCAGACGTCTGATCACGGAGTTCTCCCGCCTGGCGGAGCCTCCGCGGCTGATGCCGTCGGCCCAGGCGTCCTACGGCGAGCTGACGGAACGGGAGACGGAGGTGCTGGTCCTGATCGCGCAGGGCCTGTCGAACGCGGAGATCGCCGAGCGGCTGGTGGTGGCGGAGTCGACGATCAAGACCCATGTGAGCCGCATCCTGGTGAAGCTGGGCCTCAGAGACCGCACCCAGGCAGCGGTGTTCGCCTACGAGGCCCGCCTGGTGACACCGGGCTGACGGCGGGGCGCGCACCCGAGGGGCCGCCACGCGGGCCGAGGCTGAGCACATCAGGGCTGTCCAGGCCCCCAGACCCTGGCCAGGTGCTGGTCCGGCGGGTTAGCGTCCCGGCATGGCTGGCTCCACCGACCCGAGCTTCGACCCCTGGGACCCGGCGTTCCTCGCCGACCCGTACCCGGCCTATGCCGAGCTGCGGGCTCGGGGCAGGGTGATCCGGTACGAGGCGACAGACCAGTGGCTGATCCCGCGCCACGCGGACGTCTCGGCGCTGTTGCGTGACCGGCGGCTGGGGCGGACGTATCAGCACCGGTTCTCGCACGAGGAGTTCGGCCGGAGCGCGCCTTTGCCGGAGCATGAGCCGTTCCACACGCTCAACGACCACGGGATGCTCGACCTGGAGCCGCCGGACCACACCCGGATCCGGCGCCTGGTCTCGAAGGCGTTCACACCGCGCACGGTGGAGCGGTTGCAGCCGTATGTCCAGGACCTGGCGAGCGACTTGGTGGCGGCGCTCGTCCGCGACGGCGGCGGCGATCTCCTCACCGATGTGGCGGAGCCGCTGCCGGTGGCGGTGATCGCCGAGATGCTGGGCATTCCGGAGGAGGACCGGGGGCAGCTGCGCCCCTGGTCGGCGGACATCTGCGGGATGTACGAGCTGAACCCGTCCGAGGAGACGGCCGCGAAGGCGGTGCGGGCCTCGGTGGAGTTCTCGGAGTTCCTGCGTGAGCTGATCGCCGCGCGGCGCAAGGAGCCGGGGGAGGACCTGATCTCCGGGCTGATCGCGGCGCACGACGAGGACGACGACCGGCTGACCGAGCAGGAGATGATCTCCACGGCGGTGCTGCTGCTCAACGCGGGGCATGAGGCCACGGTCAACGCCACGGTCAACGGCTGGTGGGCGCTGTTCAGCAACCCCGCCCAGCTGGCCGCCCTCCGCGCCGACCACTCCCTGATCCCCTCCGCGATCGAGGAGCTGATGCGCTACGACACCCCGCTCCAGCTCTTCGAACGCTGGGTGCTGGAAGACATCGAGATCGACGGCACGACGATCCCGAGGGGTGCGGAGATCGCCATGCTCTTCGGTTCCGCCAATCACGACCCGGCCGTCTTCACCGACCCCGACCGCCTCGACCTGACCCGCACCGACAACCCGCACATCTCCTTCAGCGCGGGCATCCACTACTGCATCGGCGCACCCCTGGCCCGTATCGAACTGGCCGCCTCGATGACGGCCCTCCTCCAGCAGGCCCCCACCCTGGCCCTGGCGGCGGAGCCGGAGCGCAAGCCGAACTTCGTGATCCGGGGGCTGCGGGGGCTGAGCGTCGAGGTCGGGTGATCACCCGCCGCCTCAGGAGGCCAAGTCCCTCCGGCGTACGCCCGCGAGCCCCGTCGCCACCAGCACGGCGGCCAGCGCCAGCAGGAGTGACACCGGCCCCCACTCCATGCCCCCGCCCGGCAGCTTGGGCAGGTGGGCGAAGGGGGAGAGGTCCAGGACCGGCCGGGGAGCGTTCAGGGCGGGGCCGATCCAGCCGATCAGGAGGACCGCGCCGGCCACACCCCAGGCTGCCATGGCCCCCTGCGGCAGGACGCCGAAGAGCAGGACGGCGATTCCGCCGATGACCCAGACGGCGGCGACCTGGAGCAGGCAGGCGCCGATGACCGGCCCGATCTGCTTGCCGTAGCCGACGGCGAAGCCCAGCCCGGCGAGCAGCATGATCAGGGCCGAGCCGCCGAAGGAGATCAGCAGATGGCCGGACACCCAGCGCAGCCGGCCCACAGCGGCGGCCAGGACCGGCTCGGCGCGGCCCGAGGTCTCCTCGCCGCTCAGCCGGAGCACGGACGAGACGACGTAGAGCGCGGCGACCAGGCCGAGCACGCCGACCATCGCGGCCAGGAAGGCGTCCGTCAGGCCCGACTGGCCGCCCATCCGCTGGAAGATCTCCCGCGCCTTGGCATTGTCGCCGACGAGCCTGGCCGCGCCGTCCGTCATCCCGCCGTAGACGACTCCGGCGAGGAAGAAGCCGATCGACCAGCCGAGCACGCTGCCGCGCTGCAGCCGCCAGGCCAGCGCACCCGCCGTGCCGAGGCGCCCGGCCGCAGGTCCCGGCCGGGTCGGCAGGAAGCTCATACCGATGTCCCGTCGGCCGGCCAACTCGTAGGCCACGGCGGCCTGGACGAGAACAGCCGCCGCGAACAGCAGCAGGACCCACCAGCGTTCGGCGGCGAAGGCGCGCAGGTTCTCCAGCCAGCCCAGCGGGGACAGCCAGGTCAGGACCGACGAGCCGTCGTTCGTCGCCGAGTCGCCCGCCGTGCGCAGGACGAAGGCCGTGCCGAGGCCCGCCGCCGTGAGCCCCCGGGCCAGTCGGGCGCTCTCCGTCAGCTGGGCGACGATCGCCGCCAGCGTGGCGAAGACCATGCCCGCGCCCGCCACTCCGAGCCCGAAGGCCAGTGCGCCGGCCGCGCCCTGCCCCGCCAGTCCGGCGATTGTCACGACGCCCAGGGCCGCGTTCGCGACCGCCGCCGTCAGCAGGGAGGCCGTCAGCGGGGCCCGGCGTCCCACCATCCCGGAGGAGATCAGTTCCTGTCGGCCGCTCTCCTCCTCGTCCCGGGTGTGCCGGACGACGACGAGCAGGCTGGTCACCGCGGCGAGCGCGGCCGCGTACACCCCGACCCGCCACGCGGTCAGTGCGCCGAGGGAGTCGTCGAAGACCGGGCCGACCATGGCGCGCAGCGAGGTGTTGGTGGCCATCTGGTGCAGCAGATCGGCGCGTTGGGCAGGGGTGCCGTAGAGGGTCTTCAGGGTGTTCGGCATGGAGAGGACCATCAGCGCGTTCACCGCGACCCACACCGGGATCAGCAGCCGGTCGCGGCGCAGTGCGAACCTCAGCAGCGTTCCCGTGCCCGCCAGTTGGGAGGTCATACGGCCACCTCGTCCGCGTAGTGCCGTAGGAACAGCTCCTCCAGTGTCGGCGGTGTCGAGGTCAGCGAGCGAACCCCGGAGGCACTCAACGAGCGCAGTACTGCGTCCAGTTGGTCTGTGTCCACCTGCAGCCGGACCCGGTGGCCCTGCACATCGAGGTCGTGCACGCCCGGCAGGTGGGCCAATCCGTTGGGCGGGCCGACGAGTTCGGCGCTCACGCTCGTCCGCGTCAGATGCCGCAGGTCGGCCAGCGATCCGCTCTCCACCGTCCGCCCCTTGCGGATGATGCTGACCCGGTCGCAGAGCTCCTCGACCTCGCTCAGGATGTGCGAGGAGAGCAGGATCGTACGGCCCCGGTCCCGTTCCTCCTCCACGCAGGTCTGGAAGACCTCCTCCATCAGCGGGTCCAGGCCCGAGGTCGGCTCGTCCAGGATCAGCAGGTCCACGCCCGAGGCGAAGGCGGCGACCAGCGCGACCTTCTGCCGGTTGCCCTTGGAGTAGGTGCGGCCCTTCTTGGTCGGGTCCAGCTCGAACCGCTCGATCAGCTCGGCCCGGCGCCGGGCGTCGAGCCCTCCGCGCAGCCGGCCGTAGAGGTCGATGACCTCGCCGCCGGACAGGTTGCGCCACAGGGTCACGTCGCCGGGCACATAGGCGATCCTGCGATGCGCCTCCACCGCGTCCCGCCACGGGTCCTGGCCCAGCACCTGCGCGGCACCCGAGTCGGCGCGCAGCAGTCCGAGCAGCACCCTGATCGTGGTCGACTTGCCGGCGCCGTTGGGGCCGAGGAAGCCGTGCACCTCACCCGCCTCGACGTCCAGGTCGAGGCCGTCCAGCGCATGCGTACGGCCGAAGGACTTGTGGAGCCCGGCGACCGTGATTGCCTTCGTCATGGCTCCGAACGTACGCTTCTTTCAGAAATTTGTGAAGTTAAGGAAGCGCATGAATCTCGGATAGGGTGAACGGCATGACGGAGTCGAGGACAGGCAGGGACCCGGAGTCGGTCTCACGGTTCGTGGAGCACTTCGCGGCTCAGCTCGTCGAGGCGGGGATGGCGCGCATGCCCTCCCGGGTCTTCGCCGCCCTCCTCGCCTCCGACACCGGCGCCCTGACCTCGGCCGAGCTGAGCGAACAACTGCAGATCAGTCCCGCGGCCGTCTCCGGCGCCGTGCGCTACCTCGCGCAGGTCCACATGGTGTCGCGGGAGCGGGAGCCCGGTTCGCGCCGCGAGCGGTACCGCGTACACAGCGACCAGTGGTACGAGGCCCTCACCAACCGCGAGGCCATCATCAAGCGCTGGGAGGAGGCCTTGCGGGAGGGTGTGGCCGGCCTGGGCGCCGGCACACCGGCCGGGCGCAGACTGGCCGAGACCCTGGACTTCTTCGAGTTCATCGAGAAGGACGTGGCCGAGATGATGGAACGCTGGCGCACCTATCGGGAGCAGAAGTACAACCGGCCCTAGGGCCCGTCCGGCGATCCTGTCGCAGCCGCGGGGGCCGACACGCCCGTCTGTGGCGTTGTCGTCGGTTGCCGGCTCCTCCACGCTCGGCTTCTCCCCCACTCTCGACTTCGTTCGAGCGGGAGGGACCCCCACCGCGGGGGGACCCCCATCGTGTCGACGCCCTCCTCCGCCTTGCAGCCGGACGCACCAGCCCCCCCGCTCACCAGCGCCGATGAGGCGCCGGCGATGTCCTGCGACCTGATCCGCCGGACAGGCCCTGGGGGCGCGGGGCTCTGTCCGGCATGCGGCCGCCGTCGCGCGGGAAGCCGCAGCCGACCGGCGACACATGGCGGCACCCCCGGCGGAGTGTCACCGCTCCTTCGTCTCCTCCAGTACCGTCCGCCCCAGCAGCGCATACCGCTCGGGCGCCCACCGCTTGAGATACAGGGCGTAGCCCACCCCGGTCGCCGCGACCAGCGCCACCAGCCAGGGCGTCGCCTTGAGCAGGAGCGACCCGGACTCCGGCCCCGCCGCAGCGCTCATGTTGGACACCAGCAGCACGACCACGCCCAGCATCGCGATGCCCCCGACGAGCGGAGCGGCGAACGTACGGAACCAGTGGCGGCTCTCGGGGTGGTGAGAGCGGAAGTACACGAGCACCGCGAACGAGCACACCGCCTGGACCACCAGGATCGCCATCGTGCCGAGGATGGCCAGCAGGACGTAGAGCGCGTTGTACGGGTCCTTGCCCGCGATCCAGAACGCGGCGATCAGTACGGCGCTCACGACCGTCTGCACCAGCCCGGCGATGTGCGGGGAGCCGTGCCGCGCGTGGGTGCGGCCGATCGTGTTCTTCAGCGAGGGCAGGACACCCTCCCGCCCGAGGGCGTACAGATAGCGGGCGGCGCAGTTGTGGAAGGCCATGCCGCAGGCCAGCGAGCCGGTGATCATCAGCCACTGCATGACGTCGACGGCCCAGTGGCCGACATAGCGCTCGGTGGGGTTGAAGAACATCGCGAGCGGGTTCGCGGAGGAGGCCGCCTTCACGGCCTCGGCCTCGCCGTTGCCGATGATGGCCATCCAGGAGACGAAGACGTAGAAGACGCCCACACCCAGGACACTGATCATCGTGGCCTTGGGGATGATCCGCTTCGGGTCGCGGGACTCCTCGCCGTACATCGCGGTCGACTCGAAGCCGACCCAGGACCAGAAGGCGAAGAAGAGCCCGAGGCCGGCGGACGTGCCCTTGAAGGCGTTGACCGGGTCGACCGGCGCGAAGGAGAACCCGTGCGGGCCGCCGCCGTGGAAGGCGACGGACACCGCCATGGCCGCGAGCACGGTCACCTCGGTCGCCAGCAGCAGCACCAGGAGTTTCTCGGCGACGCTGATGCCGAACCAGGTGCCGGTCGCGTTGATCGCGAGCATCAGGATCGCGAAGGCCCACCAGGGCACGTGCACGCCCGTCTGGTCCTTCAGGGTGGTCGTGGCGAAGGTGGAGAAGATGCCGATCAGCGCCGGTTCGAAGACGACGTACGCGAAGGTCGCCAGCAGCCCGGAGGCGAGTCCGGCGGTGCGGCCGAGGCCGTACGAGATGAATCCGTAGAACGCGCCCGTGGACGTGATGTGCTTCGCCATCGATGTGAAACCCACGGAAAAGATTGCCAGGACGACCATTGCCACGAGATAGCTGGCGGGCGCCCCGATCCCGTTTCCGGACGACACCATGAAGGGCACATTGCCGGTCATCGCGGTGATCGGCGCGGCGGTGGCCACCGCCATGAAGACCACGCCGAGCAGGCCCACGGCGTTGGGCTTCAGCCGATGAACCGCTTCTCCGTCCGTACTGCCCGTCGCCGGGGCGACGCCCTCGTCCACTGCCATAGGGTGGCCCCCTCCGTGTCCGGTCCATGAGTCGTGATGGGTCTCCGGTGCGTCCTGCTGGAGCAGGATGGTGGACGACACGGGGGCACGGGAAGGGGTCGGCGCGGTTAAATATTTGTCACCAGACCTTTAGAGGTGCCGTGGGGGTCAGGAAGCAGTGGGCAGAGTGAGCCCCCAGGCCCCCTCCGCCACCCGCCACGTCCGCCGTCGCACCGGCCCCGCCACCGTCGCGTCCGCCCGGTACCGGAAGTCCGCGCCGGCCACCGTCACCGTCTGCCCGGACGCCTGGTACGGAGTCGCCTCCGCCCCCACCGACAGCGGCCGTACCTCCACCCGCGCCAGCCCGCCGGTGCCCGGTGTCACCGACACCGCCTGCACCGGCTGGCCCAGGTCCACGACCGTCTCCCCGTCGACCTCGACCCGCAGCCGGGAGGGTCCCGGCGCCGGTACGGCGGGCAGCCGGGGCCGGCCCGGGGCGAGGGTGCGGACCAGCGAGCGGTACCAGGGCCGGCCCGCGGCCACGGCCACCGGTTCGGCGGCTGCCGCCCGCACCGGCTCCGGCGGAATGCCCAGCCCGCCGAGGACCACCCCGTCACAGTCGTCGACCAGCAGATCCAGGCGCCGCTCGGCCCCGTCCAGCACGGCCCGCGCCGCCGCCACCGCGCCGCCCGGCACACCCAGCGACTCGGCGAGGGCGGTGTCCCCCACCGGGACCACCGACAGCGCACATCCGGCCAGCTCCCGCGTCCGGTGCAGCAGGGTCACGGCTCGCACCAGTGCCTGGTCGTCACCGACCACCACCGGCCTCCTGGACCCCCGTCGGCCCAGTGCGCGGGCGAATTCCTCCGGCCCCTCCGGCAGGCACACCTTGGCTGCCGCACCCGCGCTGAGCACGTCTTTCGCGATCCGTACGGACTCCCCGTCCGTCTGCCGTGCCGCCGGATCGATGATCACCAGCAGCTGTTCGGACATCGCGAAAGTCGCCACCTCGGTCCTGCCTCGCTTCCTCGGGTAGCATCTTTGTGCAAGAGCCCCTTGCGCTATTGCGCCAGGGGCTTCGTCTATTCCGGGGCATCCGGTCCGACGGTTGTGCGACCAACGGCGGTCGCTGTGGCACGCGGCGGTGAACCTTACGCCCACGCCCCCGACCTTGGACATGCCCCGCCCGGAAGGGGTGTACGCGCGTGCCCGCACTTGTGCTGCTCGGTGCTCAGTGGGGTGACGAAGGCAAGGGAAAGGCGACCGACCTGCTCGGTGGCTCGGTGGACTATGTAGTGCGATACCAGGGCGGCAACAACGCCGGCCACACGGTCGTCGTCGGCGACCAGAAGTACGCACTCCACCTGCTCCCTTCCGGAATCCTCTCGCCTACTTGTGTCCCGGTCATCGGCAACGGCGTCGTCGTCGACCCGTCGGTCCTGCTCTCCGAGCTGAGCGGTCTGAACGAGCGTGGCGTCGACACGTCCAAGCTCCTGATCAGCGGTAACGCGCACATCATCACGCCGTACAACGTGACCGTCGACAAGGTGACGGAACGCTTCCTCGGGAAGAGGAAGATCGGCACGACCGGGCGCGGTATCGGTCCCACCTACGCCGACAAGATCAACCGCGTCGGTATCCGGGTCCAGGACCTGTACGACGAGTCGATCCTGACCCAGAAGGTCGAGGCGGCCCTCGACGTCAAGAACCAGATCCTCACCAAGCTGTACAACCGGCGCGCGATCGCCGTGGACCAGGTGGT
Source organism: Streptomyces sp. IMTB 2501 (assembly GCF_001953885.1). Taxonomy (GTDB): domain Bacteria; phylum Actinomycetota; class Actinomycetes; order Streptomycetales; family Streptomycetaceae; genus Streptomyces. Next base: position 62,981 of record NZ_MQUS01000028.1, read on the forward strand.
CGAGGAGCTGCTGGGCTACGCCGACCAGATCGAGCCGTACGTCGCCGACACCGTGCTGGTCCTGAACCAGGCGCTGGAGGACGACAAGGTCGTCCTGTTCGAGGGCGGTCAGGGCACCCTGCTCGACATCGACCACGGCACGTACCCCTTCGTGACCTCCTCGAACCCGACCGCCGGCGGTGCCTGCACCGGTGCCGGTGTGGGCCCGACGAAGATCAGCCGGGTCATCGGCATCCTCAAGGCCTACACCACCCGCGTCGGCGCCGGCCCGTTCCCGACGGAGCTGTTCGACGAGGACGGCGAGGCGCTGCGCCGCATCGGCGGTGAGCGGGGTGTGACCACCGGCCGTGACCGGCGCTGCGGCTGGTTCGACGCGGTGATCGCCCGCTACGCGACCCGCGTGAACGGCCTGACCGACTTCTTCCTCACCAAGCTGGACGTACTGACCGGCTGGGAGGAGATCCCGGTCTGTGTGGCGTACGAGATCGACGGCAGGCGCGTCGAGGAACTGCCGTACTCCCAGACCGACTTCCACCACGCGAAGCCGGTCTACGAGACCCTGCCCGGCTGGTCCGAGGACATCACCAAGGCGAAGTCCTTCGCCGACCTGCCGAAGAACGCCCAGAACTACGTCAAGGCGCTGGAGGAGATGTCCGGCGCCCCGATCTCCGCGATCGGCGTGGGCCCGGGCCGGGACGAGACGATCGAGATCAACTCGTTCCTGTAGGCACGGTCTGTCCGGACAGCGTGCGGGAGCGCCCGCCGGTCCGCCTTCGGGCGTGATCGGCGGGCGTTTCGCCGTGGTGGGCGCCTGGTGCGCGACAATCGGAATATGAGCCTCCGCCGGCAGGTGCTGTGCCGGGGACCGTACGGCGGTGAAGGCGGCGACGCCGACGGTACGGACTGCTCCGACCCTGCGCTTTTCGAGGTCGCCCGGTATCAGCTGCCTCCGCTCCGTGTGTGCCCCGTGCATCTCGGCCCCGCCCTGCTGATGGCGAGCAGGGTGCTGTGGCCGCCGGAGATCAGGCTTATCGGCCAACTCTGATACCGGCCGTTTCCCCAGAGTTCGCACGGGACGCGCACTGACCCATACTTGACCCGGACATGACCTTTTCCTGGTTTCCGGCAATCGTGGGCGCTAGCAGCATCTACGCGGGTAGCCTCCGCACAGCACCGCCGCTGCTCGTCGCCAATCTCCAGCCGAAACAGGAGCCTCGAATGCCCCTCAGTCCCATGAACCGCCGGGAGTTCGTGAAGAAGACGGCCGTCACCGGTGCGGCCGTCGCCGCCGCGGGAACCGCCGCGGCGGCCCCCGCGCAGGCGGCCGAGCAGCAGCGGGACTGTCACCCCCGCACCTGGTCGTTCTCCATCCTCGGTACGACCGACCTGCACAGCCACGTCTTCGACTGGGACTACTACAAGGACGCCGCCTACACCGACAAGGCCGGCAACTCGGTGGGCGTGGCGCGTGTGGCCACCCTCATCAAGCAGCAGCGCGAGGCGAAGGGCGAGCACCGCGTCCTGCTCGTCGACGCCGGCGACATCATCCAGGGCACCTCGCTCGCCTACTACTTCGCGCGCATCGACCCGATCACCGGCACCGGCGGCAAGAAGGGTCCCAGGCACCCGATGGCCGTGGCCATGAACCACATGCGCTACGACGCCGCCGCCCTCGGCAACCACGAGTTCAACTACGGCATCGAGGTGCTGCGCAAGTTCGAGAGCCAGTGCCACTTCCCGCTGCTCGGCGCGAACGCCCTGGACGCGAAGACCCTGCGCCCCGCCTTCCACCCGTACACCGTCAAGCGGATCCGGGTCCCCGGCGCGCCCGACATCAAGGTCGGCATCCTCGGCCTCACCAACCCCGGTATCGCGCTGTGGGACAAGGACAACGTCAGCGGGAAGATGGTGTTCCCGGGCCTGGTGGAGCAGGCGAAGAAGTACGTCCCGCGCCTGCGTGCCCTCGGCTGCGACGTCGTCTTCCTGACCGACCACTCGGGCCTGGACGGCTCGTCCTCCTACGGCGATGAACTCCCGTACGTGGAGAACGCGTCGAACCTGGTCGCCGAGCAGGTGCCGGGCATCGACGCGATCCTGGTGGGCCACACGCACGTCGAGGTCCCGTCCTACACGGTGAAGAACGCGGAGACCGGCGAAGAGGTCCTCCTCTCCGAGCCGTACTGCTGGGGCTACCGCCTCAGCGTCTTCGACTTCGAGCTCGAACTGCACCACGGGCAGTGGAAGGTGACGAGCAAGAAGGCGCAGACCCTCAACCCCAACTCGGTGGACGAGGACCCGGAGATCAAGCAGCTCCTGCAGGCCGACCACGAGCTGGTCGTGAAGTACGTGAACACGGCGGTCGGCACCTGCACGGCGGACCTCTCGGCGGCGGAGTCCTGCTGGAAGGACGTGCCGATCATGGACTTCATCCACAAGGTGCAGATGGAGAACGTGAAGGCGGGCCTGTCCACGGCCGACGCGGCGCTCCCGCTGATCTCGATGGCGGCGCCCTTCTCCCGCACGGCGGACATCCCCCAGGGCAACGTCACCATCAAGGACATCGCCGGCCTCTACATCTACGACAACACCCTGTACGGCAAGAAGCTCACGGGCGCCCAGCTCAAGGACTACCTGGAGTACGCGGCGAAGTACTACCACCAGGTGCCGGCCGGCACGAAGGTCGACACGGCGACCCTCACCAACGCCAACAGCTTCTGGGACTACATGTACGACACGGCGGCGGGCGTCGACTTCGAGATCGACATCGCCCAGCCGGAGGGGTCGAGGATCAAGAACCTCAGCTACAACGGCAAGGCGGTCGCCGACGACCAGGTCTTCGTCGTGGCGGTGAACAACTACCGCGCGAACGGCGGCTCCGGCTACCCGCACATCGCCTCGGCGCCGAACGCCTACAGCTCGACCAACGAGATCCGCCAGCTGATGATCGACTACGTCACGGCGAAGAAGACGCTGAACCCGGCGGACTTCGCGGTCACCAACTGGAAGCTCACGCAGAACGGCACGCCGGTCTTCTGACCGTCAGGGCGTCCGGCGGGTGGCGCCGAAGTGTGTCTCGTGCGACCAGACATGGTGGCACGCCGGACACTGCAGGTGCAGCAGGCTGCCGGTGTTGGACAGCAGGTAGCGCCACCCGCGCCGGTCGTCGCAGTCGGGGCAGTCCACGCCCCAGGCGCGCCGTCCTGTGTCGGCCTGCGGATCAAGCGGCAGCATCGCCCGGTCCCGCGGGGAGCACACCGGCCGCCACCAGCTCGTCGTAGATCCGCTGCTGCTCCGCGTCCAGGCCGGAGTAGAGCAGCGCCCGAGCCTCCTCCTCGCCACGGAGTGCCGCCGCGGGGTCCCAGCCGGGGCCCAGGGCGGCCATGACGTGGGTGCGCCGGAGCATCTCGTGTGCGCTGAGGTCGACGGTGAAGTCGAAGGCGGAGTCGTCGGGGGACATGCCACCGAACGTAGGTGTGCATTTCCCCCACGACAAGAACAGGTGGGTGAAATCACACCAGTCCGGCGAGCGGCCTTCTCAGCTGAAGACGATCATCGAGCCCTGGGCCAGGGAACGGGTCGCCGCCGCGTGCAGCCCCAGCCATACGTGCCGTTCGCGGGCGAACGGGCTCGGGTCGTACGGCGCCGGGATCGCCGGTTCCTCCAGTTCCGTGGGAGCCATGGGCGGAGCCGGGGCCGCCGGGGGGTTGGCCGGGTCGATGCCGATGGTCGGGGCGACGTACTCCAGTTCGCGCAGCAGCGTCTGCGAGGAGCCCAGCGGACCGCCGCCCGCCAGCAGCTCCTCGTTGGACAGCGGCTGCGGGAAGTCGACCGGGACGTACGCGCCCGCGTGGTCGTAGTGCCAGACCAGGTGGGACTGCTGGGCCGTGGACTCGAACATCTCCAGCAACTGCTCGTAGTCACCGCCCAGTTCGTCCACCGGGGTCACCGCCAGCCCGCACACCTGGAGGAGATACGCGCGGCGCAGGAAGTGGAGGGCGTCGTAGTCGAAGCCGGCCACGGGCGCGACCTCGCCGGACAGGCCCGGCATGTACTGGTACACCGGCACCGGGGGCAGCCCGGCCGCCGTCAGCGCGTTGTTGTACTGAGCGAGTTCTTCGGCGAACGGGTTGTCCGGGGTGTGGCACAACACGTCCACGAGCGGCACCAGCCACAGGTCACAGGCCAAAGAGGGCTCCTCACACAGAGAAGGTGGTCAGGGCAGGGTAATCGGTGATGTGCAGGTCCCATACCCCCTCGCCCCGTCAGCTACCGGCCAGGTGTTCCAGCAGCGCCAGCGAGTGGGCGTTGGAGGCGGCGACGATCGAGCGGGCGGTGTCGGACTCGCGGCGGGCCAGCGCGTCGACCAGGTCCGTGTGCCCGGCCCACAGGCGCCCGCGCAGGTCGGGCAGGCGGAGCAGATGCTGCACCGCGCACACCCAGGACTGCACGCGCAGCCGGTCGAGGAAGTCGCCGAGGTAGGGATTGCCGAACAGGGCGCTCAGCTCGCGCCAGAAGCGGAGGTCGTAGCCGATGAGGATGGTGAGGTCGCCGGCCGCCGCCGCCCGCTGGGCCTCCTCGCCGCGGCGGCGCACGGTGGCCAGGGCCGCGGTCGTGCGCGGGTCCTCCGGCGGGGTGTGGAAGGCGGGGTGGCCGGTGCTGAGGGCCTGGAACATGCCGTCGGTGACCAGGCTGCGGGCCTCGATCATGTTCCGGTAGTCGGTGAGGGTGTACTCCGGCACGCGGAATCCGCGGTGCTGGTCGGCTTCCAGGATGCCCTGTGCGGACAGGTCGACCAGCGCCTCGCGCACGGGCGTGGCGGAGACGCCGTACTGCTCGGCGATCTCCTTGACCGTGAACGCCCGTCCCGGCCGCAGCCGCCCCGCCAGCACCTCGTCACGGAGCGCGTCCGCGATCTGCTGGCGCAGGGTGCTGCGCGTCACGGCACCGGTGCCGGGCATCGTCGGAGTCTCCTCGCGCGTAGATGACGTACTCGCCTACCTCTTACGAGCACGTCACCTTACGCGTTCGAGCCTGCCCGACGTCAGCCGCTGTTCGGTTACGCCCTGTACCGCACCGTGAACTGCGCCGTGAACTACGCCGTGTACTCGTCGGCCACGGTCAGTGCCGCGTCCAGGGCGGCGAAGCCCTCCTTCAGTTCGGCCTCCGTGACCGTGCACGGCGGGACGACATGCGTCCGGTTCATGTTCACGAAGGGCCACACGCCGTGCTGCTTGGCGGTGGCCGCGAACGCGGCCATGGGGGCGTTCGCCTCGCCCGTGGCGTTGTAGGGCACCAGCGGTTCGCGGGTCTCGCGGTTCCTCACCAGGTCCAGCGCCCAGAACATGCCGACACCGCGCACCTCGCCGACGCTCGGGTGCCGCTCGGCCAGCTCGGCCAGGGCCGGGCCGACGACGCTCTCGCCGAGCCGCGCGGCGTTCTCGACCACGCCCTCCTCCGCCATCACGTTGATCGTGGCGACGGCGGCGGCACAGGCCAGCGGGTGCCCGGAGTAGGTCAGACCGCCCGGGTAGGGCCGCTTGCCGAAGGTCTCGGCGATCTTCTCGGAGATCGCGACGCCGCCGAGCGGGACGTAACCCGAGTTCACGCCCTTGGCGAAGGTCAGCAGGTCGGGTACGACACCGAAGAGATCGGCGGCGAACCACTCGCCGGTGCGCCCGAAGCCGGCCATGACCTCGTCCAGGATGAAGACGATGCCGTACTTGTCGCAGATCTCCCGGACACCGGCCAGATAGCCGGGCGGCGGGACCATGATCCCGGCCGTACCGGGGACGGTCTCCAGGATGATCGCCGCGACCGTGCCCGGCCCCTCGAAGGCGATCGTCGTCTCCAGGTGCTCCAGCGCCCGCGCGGTCTCCTGCTCTTCCGTCTGCGCGTAGAAGCGGGAGCGGTAGAGGAACGGCGTCCAGAAGCGGACGACGCCGTTCGTGGCGGTGTCGCTCGCCCAGCGACGCGGGTCGCCGGTGAGGTTGATCGCCTGCTGGGTGCCGCCGTGGTACGAGCGGTAGGCCGAGAGCACCTTCGGGCGGCCCGTGTGCAGCCGGGCCATCCGCACCGCGTGCTCGACGGCGTCCGCGCCGGCGTTGGTGAAGAAGATCTTGTCCAGGTCGCCGGGGGTCCGCTCGGCGATCAGCCGGGCCGCCTCCGAGCGCGCCTCGATCGCGAAGGCGGGCGCGAAGGTCGTCATCGTGGCCGCCTGCTCCTGAATGGCCGCGACGACCTTCGGGTGCTGGTAGCCGATGTTCGTGTAGACGAGCCCGCTGGTGAAGTCCAGGTACCGCTTGCCGTCGTAGTCCCAGAAGTACGACCCCTCGGCGCCGGCGACGGCGAGCGGGTCGATCAGGTCCTGCGCGGACCAGGAGTGGAAGACGTGCGCACGGTCCGCGGCCTTCACTGCGGCGCCGGCATCGGGGTTGGGCTGAGGGGTCATGCGGCGAGCGTAAATGTCCGCGATGCGGAAGGCCTATCGGCGTCTTGTTCTGTGGACGGGGGGATTCCGCGACAGGTTGTCCACGCGTGTGTGGCTACGACAGCCTCGGCGACCGGGAGCGGGGCACACGACCGCCTGCCTCGCCCGCGCCGGGTACGAGGTCCCGAGCGGCTGAGTGGCCTGTTACTGAACCGTAGGCGCCGGGCCGCGCGACTCCCCCGAGGGGCCGGATTATTCTCGGTCCGTCGTACACGTATGCGTGGCTGCGGGGCGCGTGCGGGGTGTCCGGGGTACGGGGGGAAGGCGGGGCGGGCCATGGAGAAGCTGGGGGCGGGGGATCCGCCGCACATCGGCGGCTACCGGCTGCTGGCACGGCTGGGCGCGGGCGGCATGGGGCAGGTGTATCTGGCCCGCTCGGAGCGGGGTCGTACCGTCGCCGTGAAACTGGTCCGCGAGGAACTCGCCGCACAGGAGGAGTTCCGGGCGCGCTTCCGGCAGGAGGTGCAGGCCGCGCGGCGGGTCGGCGGGTACTGGACCGCGCCCGTGCTCGACGCCGACACCGAGGCGCCGGTGCCGTGGGTGGCCACGGGATACGTCGCCGGGCCGAGTCTGCAGCAGGTCGTCGGCCACGATCACGGGGCGCTGCCCGAGCGGTCGGTACGGATCCTCGCGGCGGGGCTCGCGCATGCGCTGAAGGACATCCATGCTGCGGGGATCGTGCACCGGGATCTGAAGCCGTCGAACGTGCTCGTGACCATCGACGGGCCGCGCGTGATCGACTTCGGGATCGCGCGGGCGCTGGAGACGACGTCGCCGGGCGGGGAGGGACTGACCCGGACCGGGTCGCTGGTCGGATCGCCGGGGTTCATGGCGCCCGAGCAGGTGCGGGGGGACCGGATCACGCCGGCCTGCGATGTGTTCTGCCTGGGGTCCATGCTCGCCTACGCGGCTACGGGGGCGATGCCCTTCGGGACCGCCGACAGCGGTGCGCACGCGTTGATGTTCCGGATCGCTCAGGAGGAGCCGGATCTGGCGGGGGTGCCGGAGGGGATCGCGGACCTGGTCCGGGATTGCCTGCGCAAGGATCCGGGGGCCCGGCCTTCGCTGGATGCGTTGCTGGAGCGGACCGGGGCGGAGGACACCGTGTCCGGGGGGCGGTCCCGGGATCCCTGGCTGCCGGGGGCGTTGGTCGCTCAACTCGGGCGGCATGCTGTGCAGTTGCTGGAGGTTGAGGATCCGGAGGGGGAGGACGCTTCCGGGGGCGGGGCGCCGTCCGGTGCCGGTGCGCCGGAGGGCACCCGGCCTCCGGCCGGGTCCGGGTTCCCGGCCGTACCAGCCGTACCGCCGTCGTCGGGTGCGGATGGTGGCGCCTCGGAGGCCGGCCGTGAGGGGGTGCCCGAGCATGCTGCCGTCTCTGATGCGCCGGTCGGGGGCGTGGAGCATCTGCCGACCGTCGTTTCGGGGCAGGCTCCGCCGGTCGCTCCCGGGTTCGGGTACGGGTACGCCCAGCAGCATCCCCAGTCGGGTGGCGGTGCCTACGGCTATCCGCAGCAGGCCGGGGGGCAGCAGCCGTACCCCTCCTATGGCGGGGCGCCGGAGGCGGAGCGGCGCAGTGGACGGTCCACCGCGCTGCTCGTCGTGGTCGCGCTGGTGGTGGCGCTGGGTGCGGGCGGCTCGGTGTACGCGTTGATGAACAACGGGGGCGGTGGCCACGCCCAGGGAGGCGGGAAGGTCGGTCCCGCGCCTACCACAACCCCTGATCCCACCGCGTCCACGCCGTCCGACTCCGCCTCGGCCTCCGCGCCCACGGACGGGGATGTCCCCGGCGGCTATCTGGGCACCTGGAAGGCGACGATCGACTCCGACGCGGGGATCAACACCCGCCAACTCACCATCCGGCAGGGCAAGGTGGGCGACAGCGTGCTGACGCTGATCGCGGACGGGCCGACGAACGACGGCGGCATGTACCACTGTGTCTTCGAGGCCAGGCTCACTCGACAGCCGGGCGCGGACGGCACGTTGGAGATCGGTCCGTCCACCGTCACCAGCGGCGAACCCGCCACCTCCTGCACCCCGGGCGAGGCCACCGAGGTCACGCTGCTGCCGAGCGGCAGTCTGAAGCGGGCGAAGGCGAGCGGCGGGGAGAGCCTGACGTACACCAGGCAGTGAGCCTAACGGGGCTCCGGCGGGCGCTGGCGGGGCATGTTCGGACGGGTGCCGTTCGCCGGGGGCAGGGGGAAACGGCCGCCGGAGCCCGCGGCTTCCTGTCGTGGCACATACGACACCGCCGCCTGGATCCCCAGCGGAGCCGCCCCGGTGCGGAACTCGACCATCCAGTCGGTGGTCTCCGTGCGCACCAGTTCCGTGATGTCCTCCGAGAAGCGCCGCAGCACCCCGAGGCACCGCTCGGACGCCTCGCTCGCCGTGCCCTCCGCCGGGCCCAGGACCTCCCGGATGCTCTCGGAGGCCCAGTCGAACTGCAAGGCCTGAAGGCGGCGCTGCACCGCCTGGGCCGTGGCCACGTCCCGCATCCAGCCCGACGTCACGCCGAAGAACCGGTCGATGCCGGCACAGGCCACCGCCAGCAGCAGCGCCAGACAGCCCCACGGCGCCACCCCGCGCGCCGCGCCCGCCAGGTCCAGCAGTGGCAGCGCGGCACCGGCCACCGCACCCGCCGCCGCGGCCGACCGCAGTGCCCGCGCGCCGCGCCGCTTCCACACCCGGTCCCGCAGATACCAGGACGCCGTGTCCAGCGCCCCGCGCTCCACCCACCGGTACAGCTCGTCGAGCCGCTCGGCGGGCTCCCCCCAGTCCCCGAGCGGAAAGGCCCGCCCGGTCAGATCGCCCGGCCGCAGCCCGGCCGCATCCTCGCCCCGCCCGTCCTGTGGCGGACCCTCGGGCTGCATCTCCGGCTGACCCACCCGGCACTCCCTACTGATCACTGATCACGACCGGTCACGCAGCGTGACACACCCTTCCGACGTGCGGCACCCTTCCTACCGCCCAATGGGTGGCGAAGAAGGAGCTTTCCCGGCTTTTCCGCCCGGAAGAGGGTCTTGATCAGGTATAGGCGTCGTGCACTTCTCACTCGAAAGAGTGGCGGGGCGACGGGGGCCTGGACCACGTAGGCTCATGCTCAAGGAGAAGAACGTAGAGGAGCTGATCGTGATCCCCGGTGGTGGCCAGCCCAACATGCAGCAGTTGCTCCAGCAGGCCCAGAAGATGCAGCAGGATCTCCAGCGGGCGCAGGAGGAACTGGCGAACACGGAGGTCGACGGGCAGGCGGGCGGCGGTCTGGTCAGGGCCACCGTGACCGGCGCCGGTGAGCTGCGGGCGCTGAAGATCGACCCGAAGGCCGTGGACCCGGAGGCTGCATCCGTCGAGGAGACGGTCGAGACCCTCGCCGACCTGATCGTGGCGGCCGTACAGGCGGCGAACGAGAACGCGCAGACGCTCCAGCAGCAGAAGCTCGGCCCGCTGGCCCAGGGCCTCGGCGGCGGCACAGGCATCCCCGGTCTGCCGTTCTGAGGCCGGGCCAACTACGGTACGAACCGAAAGGTCTCCAGGAAGGGCAGTCCGGTGTACGAAGGCGTGGTCCAGGACCTCATCGACGAGCTGGGGCGGTTGCCCGGCGTCGGTCCCAAGAGCGCGCAGCGGATCGCCTTCCACATCCTGCAGGCCGAGCCGACGGACGTGAAGCGGCTCGCGCAGGCGCTGATGGAGGTCAAGGCGAAGGTCCGCTTCTGCGCGACGTGCGGCAACGTGGCGCAGGAGGAGCTGTGCGGCATCTGCCGTGACCCGCGCCGGGACCCCTCGGTCATCTGCGTGGTGGAGGAGCCGAAGGACGTCGTCGCCATCGAGCGCACCCGCGAGTTCCGCGGGCGCTACCACGTCCTGGGCGGCGCCATCAGCCCGATCGAGGGTGTCGGTCCCGACGACCTGCGTATACGAGAACTTCTCGCGCGGTTGGCCGACGGGACGGTCACGGAACTGATCCTGGCCACGGACCCGAATCTGGAGGGCGAGGCGACGGCGACGTACCTCGCTCGCATGATCAAGCCCATGGGCCTGAAGGTCACCCGCCTGGCCAGCGGCCTCCCGGTGGGTGGCGACCTGGAATACGCGGACGAGGTCACACTCGGCCGCGCCTTCGAGGGGAGACGACTCCTAGATGTCTGACGCCACACTGCACGCGACCGCTCAGAACCCGGACGATTTCGTGGTTCAGATCGCGGACCAGGTCGAGAGCTTCCTGGTGGCCGTCGCGGAGGTATCGAGAGGCGACGAGCCGGGCTCGACCGTGCCCTTCCTCCTCCTGGAGGTCTCCCAGCTGCTGCTGGCCGGCGGCCGCCTCGGCGCGCACGAGGACATCGTCCCCGAGGAGCGCTACGAGCCCGACCTGGGCCCGGAGCCGGACGTCGACGAACTGCGGGAGAACCTGGCCCGCCTCCTTGAGCCGGTCGACGTCTACTCCGAGGTCTTCGACCCCTACGAGCCGCGCAAGGCGCCCGTCCCGGCCCGTATCTCCGACGACCTGGCCGACGTCATCACCGACCTGCGCCACGGCATGGCCCACTACCGCGCCGGCCGCACCACGGAGGCCCTGTGGTGGTGGCAGTTCTCCTACTTCTCCAACTGGGGCCCGACGGCTTCCGCCGTGCTGCGCGCCCTGCAGTCGGTCCTCATCCACGTCCGTCTCAACCAGCCCCTGGAAGAGCTCGACGGCCTCGACACCGACCAGGCCACCATGGGCGACGAGACCCTGGAGTTCGAGGCGGGCCGCGTCATGGCGGAGGAGATCGGCGGACCGCTGGGGATCCGTCCGGGGAAGTGAAGCCGGACAGGTCCAACTCGTCCACATCTACGGTGACTTCAGGCTTCGTGTCCGCGTAGTCGTCCGCGCCCATGTCGCCGTCCTCCAGCAGAAGTACGCGCACGGCTTGCACCCTAGTGTCCGGGCCACATCCCCCACAGGCCCTTCGTCATCGCCGTGGCGCCGCCCGCCAGGGCCAGGGTGAGGACCAGGTGGCGGGCGCGGCGCTCGGGGATGCGGGCGGCGATCGTGTGGCCGGTCAGGGCGCCGATCGTCATCGCCGCGCCGGTGACGGCCCATTGGGGCCCGGTCAGACGGGGCGTGCCGTTGGCGGCCAGGGAGAACGCGTTGACGGCGACGCCGTAGAACTGGGCGTTGGGGACGAACTCCCGTACCGTCCAGCCCGCGTTGAGAGCGTAGAGGGAGACGGGCGGGCCGCCCACGCCCGCCGCCGCGTTCATGAAGCCGCCCAGCGCGCCCGCCGTCACCGCTCCCGCGCCGCCCCGCAGGGCCGGGACACGGGCGCCGCGCAGCACGAGCAGCACGGCCACCGTCACCAGGGCCCCCATCACCAACAGCAGGACAGGACGCGGGAGTTGGCGGGTCATCCAGGCGCCTGCCGGGACCGTGCAGGCGGCCGCCAGACACAACGGCACCATCGCCGCCGGGCGGACGCGCCGCCAGCCGCCCGCCAGGCCCACGACGCTGATGGCGCCGGCGGCACAGTTGGCGAGCACCACCCCGTCGGCGGGCCCGAGCAGCAGCACCAGCGCCGGCACGGCGACCAGCGCGAAGCCCATGCCGGTCAGCCACTGCACGCTCGCGCCGAGCAGCACGATCGCCGCGAGCGGGATCTCCGCCATGCCGCCCCCTGTGCCGTCATGCCGCACCACCCGGCGGTGGAAACGTGGAAACAGTGGTTGAAACCTAACGCTGTTACGAGTGTGACGCGGGGCACTTTTCCGCGTGGTACGGCGGAGGCTGGGCAGATGCGGAACGCGGACGTCCGACGTCTCACCATGCGGGAGCAGGGTGGTGGAATTCGGGCGCTCGTTAGACTGAGCCGACACAAACGAACCGAGCGAGGAGCGCACGTGGGCCTTGTCGTGCAGAAGTACGGAGGCTCCTCCGTAGCCGATGCCGAAGGCATCAAGCGCGTCGCCAAGCGGATCGTGGAAGCGAAGAAGAACGGCAACCAGGTTGTCGTCGTCGTTTCCGCGATGGGCGACACGACGGACGAGCTGATCGATCTCGCCGAGCAGGTTTCTCCGATGCCTGCCGGGCGTGAATTCGACATGCTGCTGACCGCCGGAGAGCGGATCTCCATGGCCCTGCTGGCGATGGCGATCAAAAACCTGGGCCACGAGGCCCAGTCCTTCACCGGCAGCCAGGCAGGCGTCATCACCGACTCGGTCCACAACAAAGCCCGGATCATCGACGTCACGCCCGGCCGGATCCGGGACTCGCTCGACAAGGGCAACATCGCGATCGTCGCCGGTTTCCAGGGCGTCAGCGCCGACAAGAAGGACATCACCACGCTGGGCCGTGGCGGTTCCGACACGACGGCCGTGGCGCTCGCCGCCGCGCTCGACGCCGAGGTCTGCGAGATCTACACCGACGTCGACGGCGTGTTCACCGCCGACCCGCGTGTGGTGAAGAAGGCGAAGAAGATCGACTGGATCTCCTTCGAGGACATGCTGGAGCTCGCGGCCTCCGGTTCCAAGGTGCTGCTCCACCGCTGTGTGGAGTACGCCCGCCGCTACAACATCCCGATCCACGTCCGGTCCAGTTTCAGCGGGCTGCAGGGCACGTGGGTCAGCAGTGAGCCGATTGGGGACAAGAAGGTGGAGCAGGCCATCATCTCCGGTGTCGCGCACGACACCTCCGAGGCCAAGATCACGGTCGTCGGCGTGCCGGACAAGCCGGGTGAGGCTGCCGCGATCTTCCGGACGATCGCCGATGCCGCGATCAACATCGACATGGTCGTGCAGAACGTGTCCGCCGCCTCCACCGGCCTGACGGACATCTCCTTCACGCTGCCGAAGACCGAGGGCCGCAAGGCCATCGACGCGCTGGAGAGGAACCGGCTGGGCATCGGATTCGATTCCCTTCGGTACGACGACCAGATCGGCAAGATCTCGCTGGTCGGCGCGGGCATGAAGACCAACCCGGGTGTCACGGCCTCCTTCTTCGAGGCGCTGTCCGACGCGGGCGTGAACATCGAACTGATCTCGACCTCCGAGATCCGTATCTCGGTCGTCACCCGCAAGGACGACGTGCCGGAGGCCGTCCGTGCCGTGCACACCGCCTTCGGCCTGGACTCCGACACCGACGAGGCCGTCGTCTACGGCGGCACCGGCCGATGACCGTCTCCACGACGCACGGAGGCGTACGACGATGACCGGCAGGCCGACGCTCGCGGTCGTGGGAGCGACCGGAGCCGTCGGTGCGGTCATGCTCCAGATCCTGTCCCAGCACGCGGACATCTGGGGCGAGATCCGCCTGATCGCCTCCCCGCGCTCGGCCGGCCGCAAGCTGGCCGTGCGCGGGGAGGAGATCGAGGTGGTGGCCCTGAGCGAAGAGGCCTTCGACGGGGTCGACATCGCGATGTTCGACGTCCCGGACGAGGTCGCCGAGCAGTGGGCGCCGATCGCCGCCGCACGCGGAGTGGTCGTCGTGGACAACTCCGCCGCCTTCCGGCTGCACCCCGAGGTGCCGCTCGTGGTGCCCGAGGTCAACCCGCACGCCGTGCGGACCCGCCCGCGCGGGATCATCGCCAACCCCAACTGCACGACCCTGACGATGATCGTCGCCCTGGGCGCGCTGCACGCCGAGTTCGGGCTGCGCGAGCTGGTGGTGTCGTCGTACCAGGCGGTGAGCGGGGCCGGCCGGGCCGGCGTGGACACCCTGCGGGCCCAGCTGTCCCTGGTGGCCGGGACCGAGCTGGGCACCAAGCCCGGAGACGTACGGCGGGCCGTCGGCGAGGACACCGGGCCGTTCCCGGAGCCGGTCGCGCTGAACGTCGTACCGTGGGCCGGGTCGCTGCGGGAGGACGGCTGGTCCTCGGAGGAGATGAAGGTCCGCGACGAGGCCCGCAAGATCCTCGGGCTGCCGCAGCTGCCGGTCGCCGTGACCTGCGTACGCGTCCCCGTGATCACCACCCACTCCCTCACCGTCCATGCCCGCTTCCAGGGCGAGGTGACGGTCGACCGGGCCCGGGAGATCCTCGCGACCGCGCCCGGAGTGGTGCTGTGCGACGACCCGGCCGCCGGTGAGTTCCCCACCCCCGCGGACGTCGTGGGCACCGACCCGACCTGGGTGGGACGGCTCCGGCGGGCCCTGGACGACCCGACCGCGCTGGAACTCTTCGTGTGCGGGGACAACCTCCGCAAGGGGGCGGCGCTGAACACCGCGCAGATCGCGGAGCTGGTGGCGGCGGAGTTCTCCTGAGTGCCGTTTGTAGGATCTCCGTAAGAAATGTGTTGAGAAGCATGGTCCGGACCACTTGAACCAGGCCTGTACGGCAACGGAAGATCACCCCAGGAATCTCCTCCCCGCCCCGCGCAACCGCTTGCAGGGCGGGGAGCGTCTTTGCGGTCACTCCTGCGGGGCTGTGGGCGTGAGGATCCTGGCGTGGGGACGCCATGATCGGGCGTGGGGACGCCCGTTCAAACAGGACATAAGGGAAGAGCGGGACGCATGACGGCACTTGAGGCACGGCCGGATGTCGCACATGTGACACCCGGCACGTACAACCCTGGTGGGGGGAGGCGTGTCCAACTGGCGTGGCAGAGGTACTCGAACTCAGCGCGGCCCGCGGTGCGGCGGCCCTTCGGCCGCCCCGTGCGCTCCGGCCCCGCACGCCCGGCGGCATGCCGGTGATCGCGCCCATGCCCGCAGCGCGGCCCGCCCGCATACCAGGTCAGCGTGACGGCTCCGACGAGGCCGCGGCGACCGCCGCCGCCGGTACGACCGTCGACCACCTCACCGAGACCTACCGGGCGCACTACCGCTCGCTGCTGGGTCTCGCCGCGCTGCTCCTCGACGACACCGCCTCCTGCGAGGACGTCGTCCAGGAGGCCTTCATCCGCGTCCACTCCGCCCGCAAGCGCGTCCGTGACCCCGAGAAGACCCTCGCCTACCTCCGCCAGACGGTCGTCAACCTCTCCCGCTCCACGCTGCGCCGGCGCATCCTCGGCCTGAAACTGCTCTCCAAGCCGATGCCGGACATGGCGAGCGCGGAGGAGGGCGCCTACGACCAGCTGGAGCGGCGCGACCTCATCAAGGCGATGAAGGGCCTGCAGCGCCGCCAGCGCGAGGTCCTGGTGCTGCGCTACTTCGCCGACATGACCGAGGCCCAGGTCGCCGAGACCCTCGGGATCTCGCTGGGTTCGGTGAAGGCCTACGGCTCGCGGGGCATCGCCGCGTTGCGCGTGGCCATGGAGGCGCCGGCATGAGTGAGCGAGCCGAAGGGGGCGATTCCGATGAACGCCACTCCCACGAACGTCATGAGCCCTTCGCCTGGCACGAACCGACGAACCGGGACGAGCACGACAACACGCAACCGCACGCTGGGAACAGAACTGTGAACCACGGCCCCGACAAGAAGGTCCCCGAGGGGCCCGAGCCGGGTGCCGAGGGGCTTGAGCGGCGGCCTGGGGGGCGTGGCGACGGCCCGGAGGGGGGTGGCTCCGGTTCGGGTGGGGCCGACCTCGGTGGGTTCGGGGACGATGAGCTGGCCCTGCGCCGGATGCTGCACTCCGCGGTCGACGACATCGAGCCGCGTACGGGCACGCTGGACCGGCTGCGCCGGGCCGTTCCCGCGCGGCGGGCACGCAAGCGGCAGGCCGCCGTCGGCATGGCCGCCACGGCCCTGTTCATCGGCACCGCGATCCCGGCCCTCGTGCACGTCTCCCACTCCGGCGGCACCGACCCCGACACCGCCATGGCCGGCCAGTCCTCGCAGGCCCAGGGCGGCACCGGGCAGAGCCAGGACAAGGGCGGCGACACGGGCGCCGAAAAGGGCACCGGCAGTACGAGCGTCAGGCCCGGCAAGCACCCCGGCAAGCCCGGCGGGAAGGGCAGGCCCGGCGGCGGCAGCACCGGCTCCACCGGCGGCGCCAACCCGTCCTCCACCCTCTCCGCGGGCGGGGTCCCGCGGTGCACGCCGGCCCAGCTGGGCTCCGCGACCGGCACCGCCGTGGCCCCCGACTCCGCGGGCGTGGTCTACGGCACGTTCCGCGTCGTCAACGTCTCCACCGGCGCGTGTACCGTCGCCGGCGCGGGCACCGTCACGCCGACCGCGGTGGGCGCGGCCGACAAGACCAGGATCAGCGCCGCGCGGCATACGGCAGGGGACGCGGCGACCGGGCTGCCCGACCCCACGCAGGAGGTCACCGGGCTGGTCCTGCAGCCGGGCTCGGCCTACGAGGAGAAGTTCGCCTTCGTGCCCTCGGCGACCTGCCCAGCCGCCGGCGGCGGCAGCGCCACCGGCGGCTCGGCCACGGGGGGTGCGTCACCGGATCCCACGCCCAGTGCCACCGGCGGTTCGGCCGACAGCGCGGGTTCGGGGGGTACGACCACCCAGCTGATGTCCGAGGACGGCACGGCGCAGGGCAGCGTGCAGGTCACCCACACCGCGCAGGGGGGCTCACCGGCGGCGTCGGCGACTGTGCCGGGGCAGTGCGCGGGGACGGTTTATTACACCGGGGTGCTGGCGGGGTCGTAGAAGCGCCGTTGCCTCGCGGCACCTGCGCGCCGGTGAGCGACCCCGCGCCCGGTCCGCACCCACGGCGTCAGCCGCTGGTCACCGGCTGCGGTGTCTCCTCCGGAGCCAGCCCCAGCGCGGTGTCCCGCGCCGCCTCCACCTCGCGTCGCAGCAACCGGAACCACATGAACACCACGAACCCGGCGAAGACGAACCACTCCCCGGTGTAGCCGAGGTTCTGGAACGCCTTCAGATCCAGCCCGGTGCCTTCCGGCGCGCTCGCGGGCACGGCTTTCATCCCGGAGTCGGCCTTGTCGAGGGTGATCCACGCGTCGTACAGCCGGTCCGGCACCAGGTTCACCAGCGAGGCCGAGCTGATCGCCGCCGTCTGCCCGGCCGGCAGCCCGCCCTGCGCGCTGACCCCGTTGTTCCCGGGCGTCTCGGACGCCTGCAGCGCGCCGGTGACGGTGACCTCGCCGCTCGGCGGCGCGGGCGCCTTCGCCGCGTCGGCCCTGCCCGGCAGCCAGCCCCGCACCACGGGCAGCGCCTTGCCGGAGTCGGTGCGCAGCAGGGTGAGGACGTAGAAGCCGTTCTTGTCGTCCAGCTGCCGGCCGGGCACCAGCAGCTGCTTGCCGTAGTGCCCGCTCGCGGCGGCCCGGCGGCCCGAGGTGGCCTTGTCGACGGGCAGCATCGAGTCCAGCGGCCGCGCCGTCTCGTGCTGGTCCGACGCGGCCTGCTCGGTCGCGGCGCGACTGTCGTGTACCCGCCCCTCGAACCGGCTCAGCTGCCACGACCCCATGAAGACGCAGAACGGGATGGCGAGCAGCACGAAGACGTTGATGCCCCACCAGCGGGGTGTCAGCAGAAAGCGGTACACGCCTTCCACGGTACGGCGCCGCTGCCCGCGCCCCGCTCGCGGGGCACCGCTTGGCACTCAGCCCTTCGTCGCCTTCAGCGAGTAGACCAACGGGATGCGCGGGTGGCCCGCCGGGAAGCGGTGGTAGCCGCCCTGGACCACGAAGTTCTCGAAGCGCGGGAAGAGCGACACGTCGTGCTCGTGCAGGAACTCGATGCGCAGCCCGGTCGCGGCGAGCGCGGAGACGACGTCGCCGAGGGTGTGCTGCCACGACACGCTGCGGTTGTGGACGGTGGGGGCGTCCGGGTCGGCGTAGGTGCCGGGCTCGTCCCACACCTGGGCTTCGCGGCGGAAGTAGTCCTGCACGATCCGCGAACCCGTCGCGTCGTCCAGGGCCTCGGTGAGCGGGTGGAACTCGGCGAGGTAGAGGAAGCCGCCGGGCGCGACGAGTGAGGCGGCCGTTTCCGCCCAGCGGCGGATGTCGGGCAGCCAGCACAGCGCGCCGAGCCCGGTGTAGACGATGTCGTACGACGCCTCGGGCACGGCCTTCGCCGCGTCGTAGACGTCACTCGTGACGAAGGCGGCGCGCTCGGGGCCGTGGCCGAGTTGGGCCGCGAGGGCACGGGCGGCCTCGACCGCCGGGGCGGAGAAGTCCAGGCCCACGACGCGGGCGGCGCCCCGGTGGGCCCAGGAGAGGGTGTCGGTCCCGATGTGGCACTGCAGGTGCAGCAGCGTCCTGCCGGTGACGTCGCCGACCTCGGCCGTCTCGAAGTCCCGCAGGACGTCCCGGCGGGCCCGGAAGCCGTCGAGGTCGTAGAACTCACCGGCGACATGCACGGGCACGCGTTCGTCCCACATGGCCCGATTGTCCTCGCGCCAGTTCGAGGGGCCGGACACGGGCGACGTCTCTGTGCTCACGATCGGGAAGTTATCCACAGGCTGCGCACATGCGCCACCCAATTGTCGGCCGGGCCAGGCAGTATGGGCGCATGACTGGGGCGATGAGTGAGAGCAAGAGGCCGGGCGTGCAGGGCACGGCCGGTATGCCGGACTGGGAGAAGCGCTTCCGGGCGCCGCGGGTGTCGCTGCCCGACTGGGCGGAGGACGCGCCGAACCGCTCCCTGTTCGTGTCGAACGCGACGGGGACGTACGAGCTGTATGCCTGGGACCGTGCGACGGGCGAGCAGCGCCAGGCGACGGACCGGCCGAACGGCACGACGGACGGTGTGCTCTCCCCGGACGGCGCCTGGATCTGGTGGTTCGACGACAAGGACGGGGACGAGTTCGGCATCTGGCGTCGCCAGCCCTTCGGGGGCGGGGCGGCCGAGCCGGCCGTCCCGGGCCTCGATCCGTCCTACCCGGCCGGGCTCGCCCTGGCCCGCGACGGCCGCACGGCGGTCGTCGGCCGCTCCACGGACGAGGAGGGCACGACACTCCACCTCGCGCGCGAGGACGCGGACCCGGTCGAGATCTACCGGCACCGCGAGTCGGCGGGCGTCGGCGACCTCTCGCACGACGGCTCCCTGATCGCGATCGAGCACACCGAGCACGGCGACGCCATGCACGCGGCGCTGCGCGTGCTCCGCCCGGACGGCACGCGGGTCGCCGAGCTGGACGACACCAAGGGCGGCGCGGAGGAGCTGGGCCTGGAGGTGCTCGGCTTCGCCCCGGTCGACGGCGACACCCGGCTGCTCATCGGGCATCAGCGCCGGGGCCGCTGGGAGCCCCTGGTGTGGGACGTGGTCACCGGCGAGGAGACCGACCTCGCCCTGGAGCTGCCCGGTGACGTCAGCGCCGAGTGGTATCCGGACGGCTCGGCCCTGCTCATCGCCCACGGCTTCGAGGCCCGCAGCGAGCTGTTCCGTTACGACCTGGCGACCCGCGAGCTGACCCGAATCCCCACCCCGCCCGGCACGGTCTCCGGCGCCACGGCCCGCCCCGACGGCAGCGTGGAGTATCTGTGGTCGTCGGCCGCCGAGCCGCCGGTGGTGCGCTCGACGAGGGGCGGCGTCGTCCTGGACCCGCCGGGCATGGACTGCCCGCCGTCGGTGCCGGTGGAGGACGCGTGGGTGGAGGGTCCCGGCGGCCGCATCCACGCCCTGATCCAGAAGCCGGCCGGCGCGAGCGGCCCGCTGCCGACGGTCTTCGACCTGCACGGTGGCCCGACGTGGCATGACAGCGACTCCTTCGCCGCGGGCCCGGCCGCCTGGGTCGACCAGGGCTATGCGGTGATCCGCGTCAACTACCGCGGCTCCACCGGCTACGGCCGCGCCTGGACCGACGCCCTGAAGCACCGGGTCGGCCTGATCGAGCTGGAGGACGTGGCGGCGGTCCGCGACTGGGCGGTCTCCTCCGGCCTCGCCGATCCCACCCGCCTGATCCTCACCGGCGGCTCCTGGGGCGGCTATCTCACCCTGCTCGGCGTCGGCACCCAGCCCGACGCGTGGACGGTGGGCATCGCGGTCGTTCCCGTCGCGGACTACGTCACCGCGTACCACGACGAGATGGAGGCCCTGAAGGCCATGGACCGCACCCTGCTGGGCGGCACCCCGGAAGAGGTCCCCGAGCGCTTCGAGGCCTCGTCCCCGCTGACCTACGTCGATGACGTCAAGGCCCCGGTCTACATCTCTGCGGGCGTCAACGACCCCCGCTGCCCGATCCGCCAGATCGACAACTACGTCAAGCGCCTGGAAACGAGAGCGGCGACCCACGAGGTCTACCGCTACGACGCCGGCCACGGCTCCCTGGTGGTGGACGAGCGCATCAAGCAGCTGAGACTGGAAATGGACTTCGCGGCACGGCACTTGGGCGCGTAGGGAGAGTGGGAAACGGGGCGCCAGGGGGCCCCGCCCCCTGGGGGTCAGCGCAGCTCCGCGAGGCCTGTGCGGGTGGCGGCGACCACCACCCGGTCCCCCTTCTCCAGTACGTGGTCGGGGGCCGTGTCCGTGCGGCCCTCCAGGGCCAGTGCCCTCCAGGAACCGGCCCGGAAAGCGTCCCGTACCGTCCGGCCCTCCAGCTGGGGGTGCCCGGCCACGTCGACCGCGGCGAACAGCAGCACCCTCCGCTCCACCGCGATGGCGCCGAGCACCTGCCGCCCCAGCATCGCCCCGGCGAACGCGGGCGCGGCCAGATGCGTGACGCTCCGGCTCCGGGTCAGCGCATGCGGATACGCCGCGCGCAGTGTCCGGTACACGGCGGTGGCGAAGTCGTCGTCGTACAGCCGCAGCACCACCCGAAGATCGGGCCGTACCGACCGCGCGTACAGCACGGCCTCCAGATTCGTGGTGTCCGCGCTGGTCACCGCGAGCAGCGCATACGCCCGGTGGATCTTGGCGGACTCCAGCACCCCTTCCTGGGTGACATCGCCGAGCACCACCGGCACCCGCAGCCGCCGCGCGGTCGCGAGGCCGCGCGCCTCCGGGTCGGACTCGACGCACACGACGGGGATGTTCAGCTCGCGCAGCCGGGTCAGCACCCGGGTGCCGATCTTCCCGAGCCCGAGCAGCACCACATGCCCGCCGAGGCCGCGCGGGGGTTTCCGCAGGGCGGAGGCGGTGCGGAAGGTGCCCAGCGCCTCCAGCACGGCCGCCAGCAGCACCGGAAGCAGCAGCAACCCGACGAGTCCGGAGAGGAGTTGGAGAATTTGCCGGCTCAGTGGCTCCCCGATGGCGGGGTTGTCGATCGCGAACAGGTCGAGAAGGGTGTAGTAGAAGGCCCGCAACGGATGGATCCCGGGAGTGGCCACCCACAGCGCCACCGCGAGGGCGACCACGCAGGCCACCATGCCCGCCAGCGACCACCGCAGCCGCCGCGAGAACAGCGAGGCGAGCGGCGGAACTCCGCTCCGGCCGGGCACGGGCAGCTCCCCGCCGCCCGCCGACGACACCTGCTCCAGCACCACGGCCGGCCGCCCGGCGGCCTGCCGTACCTCGTCGTCGTCCGGCAGCAGCCGCGGCTCCTGCTCCCCGCCGCCTTCGGCGTCCGCACCGGTGGGGGAGAGCAGGGCGAGCGTGCTCAACCCGGTGCCGGCCGCCGGTCGTTCAACGGCCCGCAGCAGCAGCCCCTCGGTCTGGACGACCTTGCTGGTGCCGGCGACGGCGGTGGCGGCCAGCGCGGGCGCGGCGGTGTCGGCGTCGGACAGCACGGTGGTGGACGCTTCGCTGCCGCCCTCGCCGTCGCCGGCGGCCAACGCGGCGGCCTGGTCGAGGAGTTCCTCGATGTGCTGGCCCAACCGCCGGTTGTAGAGCCGGAGGACGAGCCGCAGCCGAGGGTTGAGCCGGCGGGCGGTCAGCGCGGCCCGGATGTTGGTCTCGTCGTCGTCGAAGACGAGGGCGAGCGCGGTGGCCCGCTCCACCCCGGCCTCGGCGAGCACGGCCTCGGTGATCTCGACCGCCTCCAACACCCGTGCGGCATCACCGCCGTTGCCACCGCTGCCGGTGCTCGTGACGGTCGCGGCCGAGCCGGACCCGGACCCGGATCCGTTGCCGCCGCGGCCGACCGCGGCGTTCACCACACGGTCGAGCAGCGCCGCGGAGGCCAGCCGGGCCCGGCCGACCACGGGAGGTCTCGCGGTGCGCTCGTTCGGCGGTACCACGAGGGTGACCTGCTCGCCGTAGACTCCGCGCAACTCGGCGGTCAGCCGGTGCGCGAGCCCGTCGTCACCGCACACCACCATGTGCGCCGGCGGGGCACCCGGCCCCCCTTGATACGGAACGCTCGCCACGAGGGAAAAGACTGCCCCAAGGACACGGGTGGTTCCAGTCGTGCCGTGAACACCCGTGCGCCGCCCCGCGTACTGACGGGGAGGGCGCGCACCAGGACAG
The DNA here is from genome assembly GCF_001953885.1 of Streptomyces sp. IMTB 2501. GTDB lineage: Bacteria > Actinomycetota > Actinomycetes > Streptomycetales > Streptomycetaceae > Streptomyces. Next base: position 85,628 of record NZ_MQUS01000028.1, read on the forward strand.
CCAGCCGGAGGTAACCGCACGTGGCCATCACCGAAGACGCACCGCCCGGCGCGCAGGCCGGCCCGGCCGACGCGCCGTCCGGCGAGGAGGGCCGCCGGCTCAGCTCCCCGCTGGTGCTGACGCTGATTCTGCTGCTGGCGGTGATCGCCCAGTCCCCGATCCGCGGGCTCCTCGGCACCCCGCTGATGCAGAGCTGGATGACGGTGTTCGTCGCGGTGACCGTGCAGGCGCTGCCGTTCCTGGTGCTCGGCGTGCTGCTGTCGGCGGCGATCGCGGTGTTCGTGCCCCCGTCCTTCTTCGCCCGTGCCCTGCCGCGCCGCCCCGCCCTGGCCGTGCCGGTCGCCGGGGTCGCCGGCGCGATCCTGCCCGGGTGCGAGTGCGCGTCGGTGCCGGTGGCGGGCGCCCTGGTCCGCAGGGGAGTCACCCCGGCCGCCGCCCTCGCCTTCCTCCTCTCCGCCCCCGCGATCAACCCGATCGTGCTGACCGCCACCGCCGTCGCCTTCCCGCGCGACCCGGAGATGGTGCTGGGCAGGTTCCTGGCGAGCCTGCTGGTGGCGTGCGCGATGGGCTGGCTGTGGCAGCGGCTGGGCCGTACCGACTGGCTGCGCCCGCCGGCCCACGGCGCGCACGAGGGCGCCACGAAGGGGGAGGCGTTCTGGAACTCGGTACGGCACGACACCATGCACGCCGGCGGCTTTCTGGTGCTCGGCGCGATGGCCGCGGCCACGCTGAAGGCGGCCACCCCGGCTGACTGGCTGCGCACGGCGGCCGGAAACCCCGTCTTCTCCGTGCTCGCGCTTGCCGTCCTGGCCGTGCTGCTGTCCATCTGCTCGGAGGCGGACGCGTTCGTCGCGGCCTCCCTCACCCAGTTCTCCCTGACGGCCAAGCTGGTGTTCCTGGTGGTGGGCCCGATGATCGACCTCAAGCTGTTCGCGATGCAGGCCGGCACCTTCGGCCGTACCTTCGCCCTCCGCTTCGCGCCCGCCACCTTCGCGATGGCCGTCGCGGGCGCCGTACTGACCTCGGCGGTGCTGCTGTGAACCGCCAGGCCCAGGCCGCCGTCATGTTCCTGCTCGGCGCCGCCCTGCTGCACGCGGGCAGCACCGACCTCTATCTGCGCTACGTCAAGGCGGGCCTGCAGCCGCTGCTGCTGGCCTCGGGCGCGGTCCTGATCGCGGCGGCGCTGGCGACGGTCTGGTACGAGCGCCGCCGAAACCGGTCCCAGGGACCGCAGGGAACCGAGGACTCTCATGGATCCGAGGGACCTCATGGATCCCAGGCCCACACACACGACCATCCCGAACCGCGGATCTCCTGGCTCCTGCTGCTCCCCCTCCTCGCCCTCATCCTCATCGCCCCGCCCGCCCTCGGCTCCTACAGCGCGCTGCGCTCCGGTACGGCCCTGCAGAAGCCGTACGTCTACGGTAAGTTGCCCGCGGCCGACCCGGCCCCGCTCTCCGTGATCGACTACGCCTCCCGCGCGGCCTACGACCACGGCCGCTCCCTGCACGGCCGCCCGGTCCGCATCACCGGCTTCCTCGCCCTGGACCACACGGGCGCGCCGTACCTGGTGCGCATGGCGCTCAACTGCTGTGCCGCGGACGCCCAGCCGGTCAAGATCGGCCTGGCCGGTGACCTGCCCCCGGTCCTGCGCCCGGACGCCTGGCTGGAGGTGACCGGCACCTACACCCCGCGCCTCGCGCACGACCCGGTCAACAACGGCCCCATCCCGTATCTGCAGGTGACCTCGGCGCAACCGGTCCCGGTGCCGCACGACCCGTACGACGAGACCTGGAACAACTGAGAGGCGCGCGCCGGACGTCGGGACACGGCAGGCAGGACCCCGGCCAGATTGCCGGACCCGGCACATGAGGGCCGTATCCGGGCGGCGCGAAAATGCGTCCATGAACACCCGGGACGGGGCCGCGCGGGGCGGCCGGGCCAAGCCGCTGGCCGTCTGTGTGCTGTTGCTGGCCTTCGCGTGCGGCGCCGCCCTGGCCGTGGCCGGTACCACCGCGGCGGAGCGGGCGTGGCGCGCGGCCGTGCCCTGTGCGGCCGGGGAGCGCGGCGACGACTGTCTGCGCACCGTCCCGGCGGTGATCGAGCGGACCGAGCCGCACCAGCCCAAGAAGCTCAGCCATCTGTACTTCACCCACGGTCGGCCGCTGCGGCAGCTGACGGTGACGTACGAGGCCGCCGAGGCCTTCGAGGCCGGTGACCGGGTCGAACTGACCCTCTGGCGGGGGCAGGTGATGACGGTCTCCGGCCGGCACTACGTCTGGCACGAGCATGTGACCACCGGCGGCAGCATGGCCGTCGTCGCCGCCGGACTGGCGCTGAGCGCCGGGTATCCGGGAGCGCAGCTGCTGCTTCTGGCGCGCGGGCGCCGGCGGCCGGCGGACGAGGTCCTGCCGTCGCCGCTGCCCTTCCTGGCCCCGCTCGTGGTCACCGCCGTATGGCTGCTGCCGCTGTGCTACCGGCACCCCACGTCCCTGTTCGGCTCCACGGAGGCGATCGCCTGGTGGGCCGTCGGCGGGGTGGTCAGCCTCGGCCTGTTCGGCTGGGCCTGGCGCGCGACCCGGATCCGGATGCCCGACGAGACGCCCGTGCGGTCCGCCGCGCGGCTCCCGGAGGGGGAGGACGTGTTCCTGTCCGCGCGCTTCCTGGAGCACACCGAGTACAACCCGCACCAGTTCGGCACGCATGTCGTTCTCGGCCCCGACGGGCCCGCCGTGACGCCCCATCCCGGGCCGGGCCGGTTCGCGGCGAAGCCGATCCCCGTCGAGCGGCTCGCCCTGCGGTCGGTACGGCGGGCCCGGGGCGAGGAGGGCGACCTCGTGCCGCACAGCTGGCACATCGCCGAGCTGGACGACGCGGGCCGCCCGGTACGGTTGGCTGCCGCGCCGGACGACCTCGCATGCGTGTTGCGTGCGCTGGCCTGAACCGATCGCCCTGGGGCTCGGGGCGCGTTGTGGTCTCGCGGCTGCGGGCGCGTGGTGGGCTGGTCGCGCAGTTCCCCGCGCCCCTGGGGAACTGCGGCGAGCCCACCTGAAACCTACCCGGAACCTAGGCCTCCGCCTCCGTCAGGTCGAACCGCTCCAGATCGCGCAGCCAGGCGTGCGCGTTGCCGTCCGACGGGGCTCGCCAGTCGCCGCGGGGGGAGAGGGAACCGCCCGCCGAGACCTTGGGGCCGTTCGGCATGGCTGAGCGCTTGAACTGGGAGAAGGCGAAGAAGCGGCGGATGAAGACCTCCAGCCAGCGGCGGATCTCCGCGAGGTCGTAGGCGCCGCGATCGGCCTCGGGGAAGCCGGGGGGCCAGGCGCCGGACTCGCGGTCGTGCCAGGCGTGCCAGGCCAGGAAGGCGATCTTGGAGGGGCGGAAGCCGTGGCGCAGGACGTAGTAGAGGGTGAAGTCGTGCAGCGCGTACGGGCCGATCTTCGACTCGGTGGACTGCATCTCCTCGCCGGGCACGAGTTCGGGGCTGATCTCGGTGTCCAGGATGGCGGCCAGGATCTTGCCGGTCTCCTCGTCGAACTGCTCGCTGCTGATGACCCACCGGATGAGGTGCTGGATCAGCGTCTTCGGCACGCCGGAGTTGACGTTGTAGTGGCTCATCTGGTCGCCGACGCCGTACGTGGACCAGCCGAGCGCCAGCTCGGAGAGGTCGCCGGTGCCGAGCACGATGCCGCCGCGCTGGTTGGCCAGCCGGAAAAGATAGTCGGTGCGCAGGCCCGCCTGGACGTTCTCGAAGGTGACGTCGTACACCGGCTCGCCGGCGGCGAAGGGGTGACCGATCTCCTTCAGCATCAGCCGCGCGGTCGGCGTGATGTCCAGCTCGGCCGCGGTGACGCCGAGGGCGCGCATCAGCCGGTGTGCGTTGTCCTTGGTGTGGTCGCTGGTGGCGAAGCCGGGCAGGGTGAAGGCCAGGATGTCGCTGCGCGGGCGGCCGGCGCGGTCCATCGCGCGGGCGGCGACGATCAGCGCGTGCGTGGAGTCGAGTCCGCCGGAGACGCCGATGACGACCTTGGGGCCGCCGATCGCCGCGAGCCGCTGCTGCAGGCCGGCGACCTGGATGTTGTACGCCTCGTAGCAGTCGAGGGCGAGTCGTTCGGCGTCGGAGGGCACGAACGGGAAGCGTTCCACGCGCCGGCGCAGGCCCAGGCCGGCGGCGGCCGGCGGGGCGAGTTCGAAGGACACCGTGCGGAAGTCACCGGTACGGGCGGCGTGGGTACGGCGGTTCTCGCCGAACGTGCCCATCCGCTGCCGCTCCTGCCGCAGCAGGTCCAGGTCGATGTCGGCCACCGCGTACTGCTCGCCGAGCGGGAACCGCTCGCTCTCGTCCAGCAGCACCCCGTTCTCGTAGATCAGGGTCTGGCCGTCCCAGGACAGGTCGGTGGTCGACTCGCCGAGACCGGCCGCCGCGTAGACGTACGCGGCCAGGCAGCGCGCGGACGCCGAGCGGCACAGCAGCTTGCGGTCCTCGGCCCGGCCGACCGTGATCGGGCTGCCCGAGAGGTTGACGAGGACGGTCGCGCCGGCCAGCGCCGCCTCCGCGCTCGGCGGCACCGGGACCCACATGTCCTCGCAGACCTCGGCGTGCAGCACGAGCCCGGGGACGTCCGCCGCCGCGAAGAGCAGGTCCACGCCGAACGGTACGTCGGCGCCGGCGAGCCGGATCGTTCCGCCACGCTCGTCGTCGCCCGCGGCGATCTGCCGGCGCTCGTAGAACTCCCGGTAGTTCGGGGGGTACGACTTCGGTACGACGCCGAGGATCCGGCCGCGGTGCACGATGACCGCGCAGTTGAAGATCCGGTCGCGGTGGCGCAGCGGGGCGCCGACGACCAGCACCGGCAGCAGGTCCGCCGACTCGGCCACGATGCCGGCGAGCGCCGTTACGACGTCGTCGAGCAGCGCGTCCTGCAGCAGCAGATCGTCGATCGCGTACCCGGTCAGGCACAGCTCCGGGAACACGGCGACGGCCACACCCTCCTCGGCGCACCGGCGCGCATGGCGCAGGACCGCCTCGGCGTTGGCGTGCGGGTCGGCGATGACGGTGTGGCCCGTACACGCGGCGACGCGCGCGAAGCCGTGCTGGTAGATCGACCAGAAGCTCAACGGGACCTCTTTCCGAAGCGACTTTCCTACAAGAGGAAGCCTAAAGGCCGGGCCGCCGCCCACCGCCCACCTGCGGGTTTCAGCGCGCTGAAGCTCTCTCCGCCCGGCTGAAACCCGGTTGAGGCCGCTCTGAACCGCCCGGGCCGCACGCTCTGGGGCATGACGACGACAGAGCACGCACTCGCCATCGCGGCCACCGGGCTGCGCAAGGCCTACGGGGACAAGACCGTCCTCGACGGCATCGACATCCAGGTGCCCACCGGCACGATCTTCTCGCTGCTCGGGCCCAACGGCGCGGGCAAGACCACGGCGGTCAACATCCTGTCCACGCTGATCTCCGCCGACGCCGGCGAGGCGCGGGTCGCCGGGCACCATCTCACCGCCGAGGCCCAGGCGGTCCGGGCGGCCATCGGGGTCACCGGCCAGTTCTCCGCGGTGGACGGGCTGATCACCGGTGAGGAGAACATGCTGCTGATGGCGGACCTGCACCACCTCTCCAAGGGTGAGGGGCGGCGGGTCACCGTCGAGCTGCTGGAGCGCTTCGACCTGGTCGAGGCCGCGAAGAAGCCCGCCTCCACCTACTCCGGCGGTATGAAGCGCCGCCTCGACATCGCCATGACCCTGGTCGGCAACCCGCGGATCATCTTCCTCGACGAGCCCACCACCGGCCTCGACCCGCGTTCCCGCCACACCATGTGGCAGATCATCCGTGAGCTGGTCGCGGGCGGTACGACCGTCTTCCTCACCACCCAGTACCTGGAAGAGGCCGACCAGCTCGCCGACCGGATCGCGGTGCTCAACGGCGGCAAACTCGTCGCCGAGGGCAGCGCCGACGAGCTGAAGCGGCTCGTTCCCGGCGGTCACGTACGGCTGCGGTTCTCCGACCCGGTGGCGTACGAGCGGGCGGCGACCGCGCTCCGCGAGACCACGCGCGACGACGAGTCGCTCGCCCTGCAGATCCCCAGCGACGGCAGCCAGCGCGAGCTGCGCGCCGTCCTCGACTGGCTCGACGCCGCCGGCATCGAGGCCGACGAGCTGTCCGTGCACACCCCGGACCTGGACGACGTGTTCTTCGCCCTGACCGGAAGCCCCGTACCCGCCCAGTCCCCCGCCCCGTCCGCCGACTCCGTTGCGAAGGAGACCACTCGATGAGCACCGCCGGCCACGCGTTCCGCGACAACGTCACCATGCTGCGGCGTACCCTCCTGCACGCCCGCCGCTACCCCTCCCTCACCCTGAACGTCCTGCTCACCCCGGTCATGCTCCTGCTGCTGTTCGTCTACGTCTTCGGCAACGCGATGAGCGCCGGCCTCAACGGCGGTCACGCGGACCGTGCCGACTACATCGCCTACCTCGTCCCCGGCATCCTTCTCATGACCGTGGGCATGATCTCGCTCGGCACCGCGGTGTCCGTGTGCACCGACATGACCGAGGGCATCATCGCCCGGTTCCGCACCATGGCGATCTCCCGCGCCTCCGTCCTGATCGGCCATGTGATCGGCAGCGTGATCCAGACGATGCTGGCTCTGGTGCTGATCCTGGGCATCGCACTGGCCATCGGCTTCCGGCCCGACGCGACACCGGTGGAGTGGCTCGCGGCGGCCGGGCTGATGGCTCTGGTCAGCCTCGCGCTGACCTGGATCGCGGTCGGCATCGGCCTGGTGAGCCCCAACCCCGAGGGGGCCAGCAACCTCGGGATGCCGCTGACGATGCTGCCGCTCCTGTCCAGCGCGTTCGTGCCGGTGAACTCCATGCCGGGCGGGTTCCGCTGGTTCGCCGAGTACCAGCCTTTCTCGCCCTGCATCGAGACCCTGCGCGGACTGCTGCTCGGCAGCGGGATCGGCACGAAGAACGCGGTGCTGGCCGTCGGCTGGTGCCTGGGGCTGACGGTGCTGGGCTACCTGTGGTCCAAGGCGCGGTTCAACCGCGAGCCCAAGCGGTGAGGCGGGAGACCGGGCGGATCACCCGCCGGTCAGCTCGCGCAGCGCCTCCGCCCGCAACTCCTCCCGCCCCAGGGCGGCGTACCTCGACCTCGCGTCGGCGTACGCCGCCCTGTCGGCGTGTTCGGCCGCTTCCCGGGAGCGGGTCAGGGACAGGGTGGGGAACTCCCGTACCGCCGGCATCCGCTCCGTGAGCGCCACCAGCCGTACCGCCCCCGCCTCGCCCCGGGCCAGCCCGGCGAAGCCGAGCGCCAGCAACACCGTGCCGTACACCGGTAGTTCCACCGGAGCCCCGGCGGCCGGAGCGCCCTGCGCCACGGCCCCGGACAGCATCCCGAGCAGCCGCTCCCGCAGTTCCTCGGCGAGGTCGGCCACCGGCTCCAGCCGGCCGGCCTGCGCGTGCGCCGCCAGCGCGGCCGACCGCACCTCCAGCGACCACGGCTCCACGAACGGGTCACCGGGATACAGCAGGCTGTCCTCCCGTATCCGCGCGGCCGCCCGGCGCCACAGCCCGAGTCCGACCTCGGTCAGCCCCCGGGCCATCGCGATCTCCGCCCGGGCCGGCAGATCGGGGCTGAAGACCCGGGCGGACTCCGGCGGCTGGTCCAGCTCCGCGAGCCGCAGCCAGTACTCGGCCTCCTCGACGTCGCCGCGCTGCAGACAGGCGAGCACCAGCCCCCAGTGCACCCCGACCGAGTCCGACCAGTCGCTGAACCGGTTGAACTCGCCGAGCGCGTCCAGCGCCGCCCGCAGATGGCCGTACGCCTCCGCGCCCCGGTCGGACTGCAGGCACAGCTCGCTGATCCGCCCGTGGCTGAGCAGCAGGGTGGCCGGATTGCCGAGCGGTGCCAGCGCGTCGAGCATCCGGCGGGCGTACGCCAGCGCGCGCTCCGTCTCGTGCTGCGACTCCCACACATAGCTCGCCACGCAGGCCGCGACGCCCGCCAGCAGCGGCTCGTCGGACTCGCACAGCTCTCCCAGCCGGTCGAAGCGCGGCGGATGGATGTCCGGGACGGCGCACAGCACGACCGACAGCGCCCGCAGCAGGGTGTCCGGCGGTGCGGGCGGCAGCCGGCGCAGTGTGACCAACTGCCGTACGGCGTGCGGGCCGTGGCCCATGAAGAGGCTCGCCGTGCACACGGCCGCCGCGCTGCGGGCCGACTCCACGTCCTCGGGACTGTCGGGTCCGGGGCGGAACCGGGACAGCGGCCCGCCGGTCTCGGCGGTGAGAGCCGCGAGCCGGAGGTAGTGGGAGTCGGTGGCCCACAGGGAGGCCAGTACGGCGGTGAGGGCGGCCGTGCTCGGCCCGTCGGCGCGGACCAGGGCATGGCGCAGCGCCAGGACGAGGTTGTCCTGCTCGGCCCGGATGCGCAGCCAGGCGGGTACGGGGTCGCTGCTGAACATCACGTCGTGATGGGCGCGGCCGAAGTCCCGCGCCCAGGCGAGGAACCGGTCGGTGACCGCCTCCTCCGCGCCGGCCTCGGCACGCTTGGCGGCGCCGAACTCCCGCAGCGTCTCCAGCATGTGGAAGCGCACCCCGGACGGGCTGTCGCCCACCTTGATCAGCGACTGGCCGGCCAGCTGCTCCAGCAGCTCCAGCGTGTCCCCGGTGTCGCCGAGCACATACTCGGCCGCGTCCTCGGTGAAGCCGCCGGGGAACACGGACAGGGCGCGCAGGGCGGCCCGGCCGTCGGGTTCCAGCAGATTCCAGCTCCAGTCGACGACGGCCCGCAGTGTGCGATGCCGCTCGGGCGCGTCACGGGAACCGCCGCGCAGCAGCGCGAACCGGTCCCGCAGCCGACGGGAGATGTCGGCCACGGAGAGCACCCGGACCCGGGCCGCGGCCAGCTCCACGGCGAGCGGCAGCCCGTCCAGATGCCGGCAGATCTCGGCGACCGGGCCCGCGGGCAGCTCCACGCCGGGCCGGGCGGCCCGGGCCCGCTGTACGAAGAGTTCCACCGAGGTCGCCTGGGACAGCTCCGGCAGCGCGTACAAGGACTCCGAGGTCAGCCCCAGCGGGGCCCGGCTGGTGGCCAGTACCCGCAGCTGCCTGGACCGCGACACCAGGGCCTGGACGAGAGCGGCCGCACCCGCGATGACGTGCTCACAGTTGTCCAGCACCAGCAGGACCGGCCCGCCGCCGAGCGAGCCGACGATGCCGCTCACGGCATCCCCGGCCCCGGCGAACTGCCGGCCCTCCCCGGCACCGACCGCCGAGGCGACCTCCCCGGCCACGTCGTCGTCGGCGGTGACACCGGCCAGGGTGACGAAGTGCACCACGGGCTGCTCGGCGGCCCGGCTCACCGCGTGCGAGAGCCGGGTCTTGCCCAGCCCACCAGGGCCGACGACGGTGACCACCCGGGCCTCCCGCAGCAGCCCGGCCACGGCGGCGAGGTCGGCGTCCCGCCCCAGCAGCGGATTCGGCTCATGCGGCACCCCGTGCCGGACCGGGGCCGCGCCCGCGCTGAGCAACTCCTGGTGAACGGCCTTGAGTTCGGGGCCGGGATCGGCCCCCAGCTCATCCCTTACCCGCCGCCGATAGGTGTCGTACCGGCTGAGCGCCGCGGCCCGCCCCGCCCCGGCGGCCTCGCAGCGCAGCAGCTCCGCCAGCACCTCCTCGTCCCGCGGCAGCTCCTCGGCCAGCTCGGCCAGGGGAGCCATGGCCTCCTCCCGCCGCCCCAGCCGGGCGAGCGCGAGCGCCCGGGCCCGGACCAGTGCCCGCTGCGCCCGCACCCGCCCGGCACGCAGCGCCACGACGGGATCGTGCAGGTCCTCCCCGGCCCCGGCGCCCACACTCCCGTCCCACAACGCCAGCCCGGCCTCGGCCTCGGCCAGCGCGCCCGCATGATCCCCGGCCCGCGCCCGCTCGGCGCTCGCCGCCTCGTGCAGCAGCAGCGCGGAACTGTCCACCTGCGTCTCGTCCAGCGCCAGCCGATAGCCGGTCGGCGTACTCACGACCAGCTCGGCCCCCAGCTGAGCCCGGAGCCGCGACACAAGAATCTGCACCGCCTTGCCCGGCCGCTCCGGCAACTCCTCCGCCCACAGCCCCTCCACGAGCCGCCCCGTACTGCAGCCGCCCCGCAGATCCTCCGCGAGCAACGCCAGCAATCCGCGCAGCCGCGGCGCGGTGATCTCCCGTCCACGACAGGCGACACGGGACAGCAGGGTCAGCTCGGTGGTCACGTCCGGAAGACTAGGGCGTTTCTTCTGACGCGGGCACGTAAAGGCTCGGCTCGTCCGATGCGGGGGGAGCGGACGAGCCGGGCCGGTCGCCGGATCAGCCGGCGGGGTTCCGGCATGATCCGTCGGGGAGATGCCAGCGTGCGCGTCCTGTACGGCGAGAGCGGCTTCGTCCCGAACCAGCCGGGCCAAGGTAGGCCGAAGCAGTACCCGTGGCACCTGGTCCTCGACGCCGCGCAGAGCCTGGCCGGCATGCCGTGACCTGGCGCTCCAAAGCTTTGGGCCACCGGCCAGGAGGCGTCAGGCGCTCAGGCGGCCGTGTGACACCGGGCTGCCCGCCGCATAGTGGACGTACTCGCGGACCAGGCGGAAGCCGGCGTGCCAGGCCAGGAGGCGGCTGGGCCGGTTGAGGACCGAGCAGTTCCAGCTGGGCGTGTGACCGCGGGCCGCGATGTCCGCGCACAGGGCGGTGACACAGGCCAGGGCCAGGCGGTGGCGGCGGCGGTCGGGGACGGTGTAGACGGCCACGTCCTCGTAGCCGGTACCGCGGAAGTAGGTGCAGGCCACGGCCAGGATGCGACCGGCGCGGTCCGCGGCGGTCCACGCGTGGCCCGAGGTGGCGAGACCGAGCGGGCCGCCCCAGCTCGCCGAGAGCCAGGACGCGTCCGGGCCGAGGGCGTGCACGGCGTCGGTGTCCGCCGGTTCCAGGTGTCGTACGGTCACCCCGTGCGGGACGGCGGCGGGCTGCGGCGCGGCTTGGAGTGTCCAGACCATGCGCTCCCAGGGAGTCAGCCGGTCGAAGGCGGCGCCGAGCGCGGGCAGGAGTCGGGCCGGGGCCTCGAAGCGGTTGCCGGCCAGCGGGGCCAGCAGACCGGGTGTGAGGTCGTCCGGGCTGCCGCGCAGCACTACGTGGCCGGCACAGGACACGGCCAGCGCGCGCGGCTGGACCGGGCGGTCGGCCCACCAGCGGCCCACGCCGGTGGCCAGGGCGTGCTCGCCGATCGTGGCGGGGCCGGGCGCGCCCGTGGGGAACCAGCGCGCGAGCGCCGTTGCGTCCGGCGGCGAGATCTCGATCATCCATGCCTCCCGAATGGTGAGACGGGGTACGGGGAACGGGTCGGGCGGGCGACCGGGGGCCCTCCGCTCCCTGTCGCCCGCCCCGGCTGTGGCTCGGTCAGCGCTGGCCGGCCTTGGTGCCGTGGTTGGCCTTCTTCTTGCGGCGGTCCCTCTTCTTGCGGGCGCGCTTGGACATGTACGTCAACTCCTGGGTGCGGGAAGGTTCTTCAAGCGGTGCGGCCGACCAGCAGGTCCGCCAGCTTGTTCAGGCGCCGGACCGTACGGTCCTCGGTCGCCGCCGGGGCCGGGTCGACCCGCTCCTCGCGGTCGTAGTAGGCGCCGTTGACGATCTCGACCGCCGGGTCGCACAGCCGCACCACGTGCCCGGCACCCTCGACGGGAGAGAGGCCCTCGTGGGCGTAGAGGGGGAGCAGGGCCGTGTCGCAGATGCCCGGGTGCACGGAGACCGCGGTGACGCGCGGGTCGGCCGCGAACACCGTGAGCGCGAGCTGCGACTGGGCGTAGGCGGCGAGGCGCGAGTAGCGACGGGCGCGGTTCGGGTCGGCCCAGCTGATGGAGGCCGTGCGGTGCAGGGAGGAGGAGACGTTGACGACGCGGCCGCCCGGGTAACTGGTGAGCGCCGGCTCCAGCAGGCAGGTCAGCAGGTAGTGCGCGAGGAAGTTGACCTGGAAGGCGATCTCGTTGCCGTCGGCGGTCACGGTGTGCCGCTCGGGCGCGGCCATGCCGGCGTTGTTGACGAGGACGTCCAGGTGCGGGTGCTCGGCGACCACCGCGTCGGCGAACCGCTCGACCTCCTCCAGGTGAGTGAAGTCGGCCGAGTAGAGCGCCAGTTGGGGCTCGGGGATGCCCATCGTGGCGATCAGGCGGTCTGCTGCCGCCCGCGTCTCCTCCGCGGTACGGCCGTGCAGCAGCACCGTGGCGCCGCGCTCGGCGAGCTGCCGTGCGGTCTCGTAGCCGATGCCGGAGGTGGCGCCGGTGACCAGGACGGTACGGGAGGAAAGTGTGGAGTCGGACATGGTTCCATCCGGGGTCGTGGGCACGCCGACACGGCCCGGTGAGGGCGGTGGGCGTGCGCTGAGGAAGGTGGGTCGAGGGGCGCCGGAGCCGATCACGGCGCCCCTCGGGTCACGGAAAGCGGCGTCGGCGGGACGCGGCGTCCACGCGATACGGCGTCGGCGGGACGCGATATCGGCGTGTGGCGCGGGCGCTTCCGGTCAGCGCGGCTCACGACGCGACGGCCGAACGGGACTCGGCGGCCGGTCGAGCAGGAGCCAGGCGCTGTTCACATCGTCCATGGAAGCCGTCCCGCATTCGCCGGGCAAGACGAAATCCCGGTCTCTGACGGGGCCCTGACGTGCGCATACGGGACCTTGACGGGCGAGCCAGAGAGGAGGGCGCGGCTCAGCCAAGGCCGGGCACCTCCGAGATCAGCAGGTCGATCAGCTTGATGCCCACGAAGGGCAGGACGAGTCCGCCGAGGCCGTAGACGAGGAGGTTGCGGCGCAGCAGGTCGTGCGCCGAGGCGGGGGTGTAGCGCACGCCGCGCAGGGCCAGCGGGATCAGGGCGACGATGATCAGGGCGTTGAAGATGATCGCGGAGGTGATGGCCGAGGTCGGGCTGTGCAGGCCCATCACGTTCAACGACTCCAGGCCCGGGTACGCGCCCGCGAACATCGCCGGGATGATGGCGAAGTACTTGGCCACGTCGTTCGTGATGGAGAACGTGGTCAACGCGCCCCGGGTGATGAGGAGTTGCTTGCCGATCTCGACGATCTCGATGAGCTTGGTCGGGTTGGAGTCGAGGTCGACCATGTTGCCGGCCTCCTTGGCGGCCGACGTACCGGTGTTCATGGCCACGCCGACGTCGGCCTGGGCGAGTGCGGGCGCGTCGTTGGTGCCGTCGCCGGTCATCGCGACCAGCTTGCCGCCCTCCTGTTCCCGCTTGATCAGGGCGAGTTTGTCCTCGGGGGTGGCCTCGGCGAGGAAGTCGTCGACACCCGCCTCCTCGGCGATCGCCTTCGCGGTCAGCGGGTTGTCGCCGGTGATCATCACCGTGCGGATGCCCATGCGGCGCAGTTCGGCGAAGCGCTCGCGGATGCCGTCCTTGACGACGTCCTTCAGCTGGATCACGCCGAGGGCGCGCGGCCCGTCCCAGTCGTGCACCGCGACCAGCAGCGGGGTCCCTCCGGCGGCGGCCACGGCGTCGGCGTACCTGCGTGCCTCGGGCGGGACCTGGCCGCCGTACATCTGCACCCAGTCGATGACCTGCTGGGCGGCGCCCTTGCGGATGGCGCAGACGGCTCCGTTGTTCCAGCGCAGGTCGACGCCGCTCATGCGGGTCTGCGCGCTGAACGGCACCCAGCGGGCGTTCGCCAACTCGCCCTGGGCGGGGGCCCGCAGGCCGTACCGGTCCTTGGCGAGGACGACGACGGAGCGGCCCTCGGGCGTCTCGTCGGCCAGCGACGACAGCTGGGCCGCGTCGGCGAGCTGCCGTTCGTCGATGCCGGGCAGTGGGACGAAGGCGGCGGCCTCCCGGTTGCCGAGCGTGATGGTGCCGGTCTTGTCGAGCAGCAGGGTGTTCACATCGCCCGCCGCCTCCACCGCGCGGCCGGACATCGCGACGACGTTGCGCTGCACCAGGCGGTCCATGCCGGCGATGCCGATCGCGGAGAGCAGGGCGCCGATGGTGGTCGGGATGAGGGTGACGAGGAGGGCGACCAGCACGGCCGTGGACTGGCCGGCGCCCGCGTACTCGCCCATCGGCTGCAGAGCCACCACGACCAGGATGAAGATGATCGTGAGGGAGGCCAGCAGGATGTTCAGGGCTATCTCGTTCGGGGTCTTCTGCCGGGAGGCGCCCTCGACCAGCGCGATCATCCGGTCCAGGAAGCTGTGCCCGGGGCGGGCGCTGACCCGGACGACGATCCGGTCGGACAGCACCGTCGTACCGCCCGTGACACCGCTGCGGTCTCCGCCCGCCTCCCGGATCACGGGCGCCGACTCACCGGTGACCGCGGACTCGTCCACGGCGGCGACCCCGTCGATGACATCGCCGTCCGCGGGGATCATCTCGCCCGCCTCCACCAGGACCACGTCCAGCGGCTTCAGGTCGGTGGCGGCGACGGCCTCGGTGCGGGCGGTGGCGGGGTTCGTGCCGTAGCTCCAGTGTTCGAGCCGCAGTGCCACCGTGTCCGTACGGGCCCTGCGCAGCGACTCGGCCTGCGCCTTGCCGCGGCCCTCGGCGACCGCCTCGGCCAGGTTGGCGAAGACGACCGTCAGCCACAGCCACAGGCTGATGACGCAGGTGAAGACCGCCGGATGGAGCAGCGCGGAGAGGGTGGTGAGGACCGCGCCGACGGAGACGACGAACAGCACCGGGTTCTTCACCAGGACGCGCGGGTGCAGTTTGCGTACGGCCTCGGGGAACTCACGGACGAGCTGGACGGGTTCGAACAGCCCACCGGCGGCGCGGCGCCGGCCTGTGCCTCCCGGACCGGGCCGGGGCGCGTGTTCGGGGTGGCGGGACGGTGGGGCCTGCTGGGGGGCGGCGGGAAGCATGGACACCTTCGTGCCGTGAGGCGGGACGGGGACGGTGGGATGTGGTCGAGAGCCGCCTGCGCGCCACCGCAGAGCCGGGTGGCTCCGTTGGTCGTGCGGTGCCCTGGACCTCCTCGGCCCCGGCGGCGGCCGACAGGGAATCTAGCCCGGCCCGCCGGGCCAACCGCCCAGGTCGGCGAGGAATTTGCGGCACCCATACGGCGCGGGCGCCCTCGCCGTCAAAGTCCCGTCAAACCGGGCTGAGGAGCCATCAGGGACCCGTCAAGGAGGACCGTACGTGGCCGAAACCCGACGCAGACTGATCGGCAACGGGGGACGGGCGACCGTCCGTGGCGTGACGTTGGAGGGACCGTGACTCTCACGGCCGGAACAGCGCGGGGTCCTCGGACCGAGGGGGAGACACCGCCACGGGAGGTCGCCCCGCCCGGGGGCAGCCCCGGACCGCGGAGACGAGGGTATTCGCGGACGGCCGGACCGGGTCCGGGGCTGCGCCCGGCGCGACGGGGCATGGCCGCGCGGGCCGCTCTGCGCCGCCGCTACCGGGCCACCGTGCCCGCGCGGCTGCGCCTTCTGCGCGCGGCCACGCTCCTGCTCACCGCCTCCGTGGCCGCGCTGCTGCTCGTGGCGGGGCTCGCGCTGAACGGGACCTGGGACCGGGTGAGCGGCCGGGACGCACCGCGCACGATCAGTGCCGCCGACCTCGACCTCGCCCTCAACGACATGGACGCCCAGGCCGCCAACATCCTGTTGTCGAACGGCGATGCGGGAAAGGGCCGGCTGCAGACGCCGTACACCAAAGCCGTCGGCTTCTACGGCGACGCCCGCCGCGCGATAGGCCACGACCTGCGCACCCTCGCCGTCGCCGCGCAGGGCAGCCCGGCCGACGAGAAGACCGTGGAGTCGCTGACCGACGACTTCGCCGAGTACCAGGAGTTGATCGGCCGGGCCCTGGAGAACGACGGCCACCAGGGTGGCAAACCGGCCGCCCTGGCCGACTACCGCAGCGCAACGGACCTCCTGCGCACCCAACTCCTGCCCGCCGCGAGCACGTTGGTCTCCTCGAACGACACGGCCTTCGAGGCGGAGTACACCTCAACCCGATCCACCCTCTCCGCACAGCTCGCCGCACTCCTCGTACTCGGCGTCCTGCTGCTGGCCGTACTCGGCCTCCTGCAGTGGTACCTGGCCCGCCGCTTCCACCGCATCCTCAACCCCGGCGTACTGGCGGCCACGCTCTCCACCCTGCTCGCGGTGATCCTCGGCACCCAATTGCTGTCCGCCTCGGCCACCCACCTGCGCGTGGCCCGCCACGACGCCTTCGACTCCGTCGTCGCCCTCTCCCGCGCCCGCGCCATCGCCTACGACGCCAACGCGGACGAGAGCCGCTATCTCCTCGACCCTGAGCGCCGCGCACCGTACGAGGAATCGTTCCTGGCCAAGTCCCAGCAGCTGTACGGCCTCAAGGGCGCGACCCTGTCGACGTACAACGCGGAACTGTCCACGACGTGGCACGCATACCAGGCCGACCACCACGACCTGCGCTTCACCGGCGAGTTCCGCCGCGAGCTGGACAACATCACCTTCCCCGGCGAGCGGGCCGCGGCCGAGAAGACGGTCGAGTCGTACGCCGTCTACCAGCAGGACGACCGCAAGATCCGCGCCCTGCTGGCCGCCGGCAAGGAACGCGAGGCGGCCGAGTTCTGCATGGGCTGGGAACCGGGCACGTCCAACGCCCACTTCGAGGCTTGGATGGCCGCACTGGACAAGGTGACCGGCATCAACCAGTCCCACTACGCGTCCAACGTGTCGGCGGGCCGAGCGACGGTGAACGACTTGCTGCCGTGGGCGGGCGGTGCCCTGCTGGCGGCGATGGCCCTGACGGTTTTGGGAGTGCGCCCGAGGCTGGCGGAGTTCCGGTGAGGTAAAGCGCCTCAAAAGGGCGCGGGGCTGTTGCGGTGTGCGGCTCCGCCGCACAGGCGCGATCAACCGCAGCACACCCGTACTGAAGAACCGGCCTCACGCGTCGGACAGCCGGGCCTCCTCCAGGTCCAGTGCCCGCTGCAGTCGCCGTCGCGTCGTGTCGCTGATCGCGTGGGCGTCGTAGAGGCGCTGCAGCTCACTCGTCTCGACGGTTATCAGATCGCGGCGGAGCTGGCGGTAGACGCGGTCGGCGGACTCCCTGCCCGCGCCGTCGGTGCCGTTCTCGGCGAGGCGGTCGCGGGCGTCGTCGAGGCGGGCGGTCAGGCCCCGGCGGAGCCGGTCCAGGACGACGTCGGGGACGACCTCCAGTTCCGCCAGTTCCTCCAGGCGGGCGAGGCCGGCGTGGGCGAGGTGGGAGCGGGCCTCGGCCTCCTCGCGGGCGGTGTGCGCGGGCTCCAGGGCGATGCCGGAGGCGCGGACGACGGGGGCGAGGGTGAAGCCCTGGACGACCAGGGTGACCACTACGACCGATGTGGTCAGGACCAGGACCAGAGGGCGGTCGGTGAGGGGGCTGCCGTTCTTCGCGACCTCCGGGATGGACAGCGCGGCGGCCAGCGGCATCACACCACGCGTGCCCGCCCAGGTCAGTACCATCGGGATGCGCCAGTTCAGCCTGCCGATGCCGCCCTTGCGCTGGACCACCGCCGACAGGGGGGCCAGCCAGAGCAGTCGCACGGCGACGAGGGTGGCGGCGACGGCCAGGGCGTACAGGGGCCAGAAATGGTCGCCGTCCGCCAGAGCCCGTACCTCCCCGGGGAGTGCCAGGCCTATCAGGCTGAAGACCACGCTCTCCAGGAGGAAGACGACCGTGCCGTACACCGCGTGCAGTTGGAGTCTTATGCGGGCGTTGGTGAGGCGGTCGCCCCGGCCGCCCAGGACGACCCCTGCGACCACGCACGAGGTCACGCCTGAGGTGTGTGCGGCCTCCGCCAGGAGGTAGGCGGCGTAGGGGGTGACCAGGGCGATCACCGTTTCCAGGACGGGGTCCTCGGTGCGGCGGCGGATCAGGGTGATCACCGCTGCCACGGCCGTCCCGATCACCGTGCCGCCGCCCGCGAGCACGAAGAACTCGCCGCTCGCCGCTCCCCAGTTCGCGGCGGCCGAGGCGATGGCGATGCCCGCCGCCACCTTGACCAGGACCAGGGAGGTCGCGTCGTTGAACAGGCTCTCGGCCTGGACCAGGACCTGGACCCGTGGGGGCAGGGCGAGGCGGCGGCCGAGTGCGGTCACGGCTACGGGGTCGGTGCTGGCCAGTACCGCGCCCAGGACGAACGCCATCTGCCAGGACAGGGGGGTGACCGCGGCGGCCACCGCGGCGACCGCGGCCGCGGAGGCGAGGACCAGCCCTATGGCGAGGATCCCGACCGGTTTCCACACGGCGCGCAGCTCCCGCCAGGGCATGTCCTCGGCGCTCGCGTACAGCAGGGGCGGGAGGACGACCAGGCCGATGATCTGGGGGCTGATCTGGATCTGCGGGGTGCCCGGCAGCAGGGCCACGGCGAGACCGGCGACCACGAGCAGGGAGGGGGCGGGGATGCGCCAGCGGCGCGCGAAGGTGGCGACCACCGTGGCGAGGACCACGAGGGCGAGAACCGTACCGACGCTGCGCATGCCGTCCCCCTGGGGCTACCACGGGGAGCCACCACGGCTTCCCGGCCGACCAGACTTCCCGGCACACCTGTCCTCACCCTATCGGCCCAGGTCACGTCAAGACAGTGTCAAGGTCCCCAGGACCGACGCCAAGGAACCGCTAACAAGTGCGCCGCCCGCTGTGCGAATCGGCTTCCTTGAAAGGAGAAACCCTGCTGTGAAGGGGAGTTGGACAGGTGAGCGGAGCGCGTCGGCGGCGATGAGTGACGTACGGTCCGGACGACTGAAGGTCTACCTGGGTGCGGCCCCGGGGGTCGGCAAGACCTACCGGATGCTCGACGAGGGGAGGCGCCGTGCCGCCCGCGGGGCGGACGTGGTGGTGGGGTTCGCGGAGTGCCACGGCCGCCCGCACACGGAGGCGATGCTCGACGGCCTGGAGTCCGTCAGCCGCGCGTCCTGCTCGTACCGCGGCGGTGCCTTCGAGGAGATGGACCTGGCCGCGGTCCTGGCCCGCCGGCCGCAGGTGGCGATCGTCGACGAGATCGCGCACAGCAACGTGCCCGGCGGCGGCCGCAACGCCAAGCGCTGGCAGGACATCGAGGCCCTGCTCGACGCAGGTATCGACGTGATCACCGCGCTGAACATCCAGCACCTGGAGTCTCTCAACGACGTCGTCGAGAAGATCACGGGGGTGCCGCAGCACGAGACCGTGCCCGACGAGGTGGTACGCCGGGCCTGGCAGATCGAGCTGGTCGACATGCCCCCCGAGGGGCTGCGCCGGCGCATGGCGCACGGGAACATCTACGCCCCCGAGAAGATCGACGCCGCCCTCGCCAACTACTTCCGGCCGGGCAATCTTCAGGCCCTGCGCCAGCTGGCGCTGCTGTGGACGGCCGACCGGGTCGACGAGGCCCTGCAGCAGTACCGCTCCGAGCACGGCATTGGCCGGGTGTGGGAGACCCGGGAGCGGGTCGTCGTGGCCCTGACCGGCGGACCGGAGGGCGACACGCTGGTACGCCGGGCCGCCCGCATCGCCGACCGGTCCGCCGGTGGCGATCTGCTCGCCGTGCACGTGGCCCGCAGCGACGGCCTCGCCGCCGGCGTCTCGCACGCCTCGCTGGCCCGGCAGCGCCGGCTCGTGGAGGACCTCGGCGGCAGCTACCACTCGGTCGTCGGCGACGACGTGGCCACCGCCCTGGTGGAGTTCGCGCGCGCCGAGAACGCCACCCAGCTGGTGCTGGGGACCAGCCGGCGGGGGCGGCTGGCGCGGTTCTTGACCGGGCCCGGCACCGGCGAGACGGTCACCGAGCTGTCCGGCGACATCGACGTGCACCGGGTCACCCATGAGCGGGCCGGCCTGGGCACCCTGCTGCCGTCCCGTCGCCGTACCCTGTCGACGGCCCGGCTGATCGCCGGACCGGTGGCCGGACTGGTGCTGCCCGTGCTGCTCACCGCCGTCCTCGCCCAGCTGCGCGGCACGCTGAACCTGACCAGCGAGGCCCTGCTGTTCCTGCTGGCCGTGGTGGGCGTGGCCTGCATAGGCGGGGTCGCCTCCGCGGTGATCGCGTCGGTGACGGCGTCCCTGCTGCTCAACTACTGGTTCATCCCGCCCATCGGCGCGTTCACGCTGAACGATCCCAACGCCCTGGTGGGGCTGACGGTGTTCGCGGTCGTCGCGGCCACCGTCGCCGCGGTCGTCGACCGCTCGCTACGGCTGTCACGCCGCTCCGCGCGGGCCACGGCCGAGGCGGAGACCATGTCGTCCCTGGCCGGCAGCATCGTGCGCGGCGAGGCGACCATCCCCGCGCTGCTGCAGCGCACCCGCGAGACCTTCGGCATGGAGTCGGCGGACCTGGTGGACGAACCGCCCGACGCGACCGGGACCGATGCGGCCGGGTCTCACGTGGTCGGGTCTCATGTGGTGGGGGCCGATGCGGCTGGGTCCCATGTGGATGGGGCCCGTGCGGGTGGGTCTCGCGTGGTGGGGTCCGATGCGGCTGGGTCCGATGCGGGTGGGTCCCATGTGGGTGGGTCTGACGCGGTTGGGTCCCGTGCGGGTGGGGCTCATGTGGNNGGCTCATGTGGTAGGGGCCGATGCGGCTGGGTCCTGTGCGGGTGTGCCTCACGCGGCCGGTTCCCATGCCGCCGGAGCCACAACCGTCCCGGCCGGCCCCGGGGCCTGGCTCGTGCTGCGCGGCCGTACCCTCTCCTCCTCCGAGCGGCGCGTCCTGGCCGCGTTCGCCGCGCACGTCGGCTCGGCGGTGGAGCGGGCCCGGCTGGCCGAGGCGGCCGCCGAGGTGGAGCCCGTGAAGGCCGCCGACCGGCTGCGCACCGCCCTGCTGCGGGCCGTCGGCCACGACCTGCGCACGCCGCTGGCCGCCGGCTGGGCCGCCGTCACCTCGCTGCGCAGCCGCGACGTCGCCTTCAGCGACGAGGACCGCGAGGAGCTGCTCGCCACCGCCGACGAGTCCATGGGCAAGCTCAACCGCCTGGTGGAGAACCTCCTCGACCTCAGCCGGCTGGAGGCCGGCGCCCTCACCCTGAACCTGCGGGCGACCACCCTGGAGGAGGTGCTGCCCCTGGCGCTGGCCGACGTGCCGGACGTGCGGGTGACGGACATGGAGGGCATCCCCGCGGTGCTGGCCGATCCGCCGCTGCTGGAGCGGGTGATCGCCAACCTGGTCGGCAACGCCGCCCGGCATACCCCGCCCGGCAAGAAGGTGCTGGTCACCGCCAGTGTGCTGGCCGGGCGGGTGGAGCTGCGGGTGGTGGACCGCGGACCCGGACTCCCCGCCGACGGCCGCGATCGCCTCTTCGAGCCGTTCCAGCGGCTCGGCGACACCGACAACACCACGGGACTCGGCCTCGGCCTCGCCCTCGCGCGCGGCCTGACCGAGGCGATGGACGGCACCCTCAGCCCCGAGGACACCCCGGGCGGCGGCCTCACGATGGTGGTGTCGCTGCCGTTCGCGGTCCGGCCGGTGGGTACCGAACCGTCCGAGCAGAGCGTAGGAGGCCCCTGATGAGCGCTGTGACCGGTACCTGGAAGCTGCACCGTACGGAATCCCGCGCGCCCCGGCCCTGGCCGCTGCGCGACCGGCTGGCCCTGCCGTCCGGGCTGGTGGGCCCGTTCCTGGCGGCCCTGGCCCTCGTCCCGTTCCGTACGAGCGTGTCCCACACGAACGCCGCCCTCGTCCTCGTCGTCGTGGTCGTCGCGGTGGCCGTGCTCGGCAGCCGTACCGCGGGTGTGGTCGCGGCCCTGTCGGCGGCGGCCTGGTTCGACTTCTTCCTCACCCGGCCGTACGAGACCTTCGACATCACCGCGTCCGCCGACATCGAGACGGCGGTGCTGCTGCTGGTCGTGGGTGTGATCGTCTCCCAACTCGCGGCCCGGGCCAAGCGGCTTGAGGTCACGACGGTGACGGACGCGGCCCATCTGGCGCGCATCCACCGCACGGCCGCCCTCGCGCAGTCCGCCAACTCGGCCGACACCGTGGTCGACCACGTCCGCACCGAGCTGACGAGCCTGCTCGGCCTGCGCGCCTGCCGCTTCGAGTACGGCACGCTCATGGGCCGCCCGCCGCGTCTGGAGAAGGACGGCGGTGTGACGGCCGGCCGCCGCACCTGGAATCCCGACACCGACGGCTGGCCCGAGGGCGAGATCGAGCTGCGTACCTACGGCAACGGCCACTACCTCGGCCGCTTCATGCTCACCCCCGGCCCGGGCCCCGTGCCCCCGCTCCAGGCCCGCCTGGTGGCGGTGACCCTGGCCGACCAGACGGGCGCGGCGCTGGACACGGCGGGACCGGCACGGAGGTGAGGGCGGGCGCGGTGGTTTCCGTGACGCGATCCTGACGCGGGAGGGGCCCTGAGGCGGAACGGCTCCGCGCCATGCGCCGTTCCTCGGCGGTGTGACGTCAACTCTCCACCTCCGCGCGGAACCTCGTCCCGCAGGCTCGGACGAGCGGACCTTACGGGCCGCCGCCGTCGGTGCCGCCGGTGCCGCCAGGGACGTCTTACCCGGCGCGGGCCGGACATCCTGATGACGGGGGTGCAGCCGCATCCGGCGAACCGGAGGGACTGAGAAGTCCGGGCGCAGCCCGTCAAGATCTCATCAAGGTCGGCCGGTTGGGCGCGAAGATGCCGCAAGGATCGGTCGGACTCGGTCGAAAACAGACGGAACCTGGGGTGCACCCGCGCACAAGAAGGAGCACGTGCCCATGTCCATCCTGACCACCGAGCAGCCGGATGCCGTCCCCGCCGGCGAGGAGCCGCCTGATACCGGCGAACGTCACCGGCTGACCGCCGTCACGGGGCTCGCGGCCCTGTCGCTGGACGCGATGGCGTCGGTGGCCTACGGCCCCGAGGCGATCGTCCTCGTCCTCGCCGCCGCGGGTGCCCACGGCCTCGGCTTCACGATGCCGGTCACGCTGGCCATCGCCGCCCTGCTGGCGGTGCTGGTGGCCTCCTACCGGCAGGTGATCGCGGCCTTCCCGGACGGCGGCGGGTCGTACGCCGTGGCGAAGACCCATCTCGGCGCCCGCACGAGCCTGGTGGCCGCCGCCTCGCTGGTGCTGGACTACGTGCTCAATGTCGCGGTCGCGGTGACCGCGGGCGTGGCGGCCCTGACCTCCGCCTTCCCCTCCCTCTACGGCGACCGGCTGTGGCTGTGCCTGGCGGTGCTCGCGCTGATCACGGCCGTCAACCTGCGCGGCATCGTGGAGTCGGCGAAGGCGTTCATCGTGCCGACCGTGGTGTTCGTCGGCTCGATCTTCGTCCTCATCGCCGTCGGCCTGTTCCGCTCCCACCCGGTGAGCACCGTGACCGCCGCCGGGCACGCCTCGGTCCTCGCGGACAACGCCTCCTCCGTGGGCGCGCTCCTGCTGCTGAAAGCTTTCGCTTCCGGGTGTGCCGCGCTGACCGGCGTGGAGGCCATCGCCAACGCCGTCCCCTCCTTCCGGGTGCCGCGGGTGCGGCGGGCCCAGCGCGCCGAGGTCGCCCTCGGCGCCGTGCTCGGCCTGATGCTGATCGGCCTGTCGGTGCTGATCGGCCGCTTCCACCTCCAGCCGGTCGAGGGCGTCACGGTCCTCGCCCAGCTCGCGGACGCCGCGCTCGGCCACAACTGGGCCTTCTACGTCATCCAGTTCGCGACGATGATCCTGCTGGCGCTGTCCGCGAACACCTCCTTCGGCGGGCTGCCGGTGCTCCTGAAGCTGCTCGCCCGCGACAACTACGCGCCGCACGTCTTCGCGCTGAAGGCCGACCGTCAGGTGCACCGGCACGGCGTCCTCGCGCTCGCCGTCGTCTCGGCCGCGCTGCTGGTCTTCTCCGGCGGCGACACCAACACCCTGGTGCCGATGTTCGCGATCGGTGTCTTCGTCGGCTTCACGATCGCCCAGGTGGGCATGGTCCGGCACTGGCGGCTCGAAAAGGGCCCCGGCTGGCGGGGGAAAACGCTGCTCAACGGGTTCGGCGCGGTCCTCACCGGCATCGCCGCCGTCGTCGTCACGGCGAGCAAGTTCGAGGAGGGCGCCTGGCTGATCGTCATCGCCCTGCCGCTGCTGGTGGCCGCCTTCGAGATCGTGCACCGCGCCTACGCCCGGATCGGCGAGCGGCTCGGGCTCGGCCGTATCCCGGAGGTCCCGCACCGCGAGCGCTCGCTGGTGGTCGTCCCGGTGTCGACCCTGTCCCGGCTGACCTCCGAGGCCCTCTCCGCGGCCACCTCCCTCGGCGACGAGGTCCGCGCGGTGACCGTGTGCTACCCGGACCCCGAGGACCGGGCCCAGCTGCACGCCCTGGAGCGCGCCTGGGCGGACTGGAACCCTGGGGTGCCGCTGGTACGGCTGTCCTGCCAGCGCCGCACGCTCGGGCGCCCCATCGCCGCGTACGTCCGTGAGGTGGCCGCCGCCGAGCCCGGTACCCAGGTCACGGTGCTGATCCCGGAGGCCGAGCCGGAGCGGCTGTGGCAGCGCCTGCTGCAGAACCAGCGGGGCGCGGTCGTCGCGCACGCGGTGCGCCGGGAGACGGACGCGGTGATCTGCCGACTGCGCTTCCGGCTGTGACCGGTGGCGCGGCGGTCTTGCCGGAGGCGCACGCTGGGACGGCCCATCGCCGCCTACGTCCGTGAGGTGGCCGCCGCCGAGCCCGGTACCCAGGTCACGGTGCTGATCCCGGAGGCCGAGCCGGAGCGGCTGTGGCTGGGGGTGCCCCCGCGTGAGCGAAGCCGAGCGTGGGGGAGGCTGCTGCAGAACCAGCGGGGCGCGGTCGTCGCGCACGCCGTGCGCCGGGAGACGGACGCGGTGATCTGCCGACTGCGCTTCCGGCTGTGACCGGGGCCACCTACCGTCATGGCTCGTTACCCGTCGGTACGGGTCAAGGGTCGTAAGAGAGCCGTCAAAGGCGTAAGCGCGGCCGTATGAGAGGCGTCAACGGACGACCGGATCCCGCCAGACAGGCGATTTCCTCTAAGCGTCCGTTTCAACCGAACCTCACTCCAGGAGTTCGCGATGGCCGATCTGGCCTTCGTCGTCGCCGTGCTCGCGGGTTTCGCGCTGGTGGCCCTCGTCGCCAAGGGGGTGACGAAGCTGTGACCGCCGAGAACATTGTCGGCCTGGTCGTGGCCGTCGCCCTGCTGGGCTATCTCGTCCTCGCCCTGATCTACCCGGAGAGGTTCTGAGACAAGAAATGGGTCCCGAACTCGCAGGCGTGCTCCAGCTGCTCGCCCTCATAGGCGCGCTCGCGCTCGTCTACGTCCCCGCCGGCAACTACATGGCCAAGGTCTACGAATCGCGCAAGCACCTGCGCGTCGAGAAGTGGATCTACAAGGCCATCGGTGCCAACCCCGACTCCGAGATGACCTGGCCCGCGTACCTGCGCGGTGTCCTCGCCTTCTCGGCCGTCAGCGTCCTCTTCCTCTACCTGCTCCAGCGGCTGCAGGGCGTGCTGCCCGGGTCGATGGGCTTCTCCTCGGTCAACCCGGCGCAGTCGTTCAACACGGCCGTCTCGTTCGTGACGAACACGAACTGGCAGTCGTACTCCGGCGAGCAGACCATGGGTCACGTCGTGCAGACCGCCGGTCTGGCCGTGCAGAACTTCGTCTCCGCAGCCGTTGGTATCGCCGTCGCCGTGGCGCTGGTGCGGGGCTTCGCCCGTTCGCGCACCGGTGAGCTGGGCAACTTCTGGGCCGACCTGGTGCGCGGCACGCTGCGCATCCTGGTGCCGGGCGCGGCGATCGCCGCGGTGATCCTCGTCGCCTGCGGTGCCATCCAGAACTTCTCCGGCATCCACGAGGTCGGCCAGTTCATGGGCGGCTCACAGCAGTGGAACGGCGGTGCGGTCGCCTCGCAGGAGGCCATCAAGGAGTTCGGTACGAACGGCGGCGGCTACTTCAACGCCAACTCCGCTCACCCCTTCGAGAACCCGACGCCCTTCACCAACCTCTTCGAGATCTTCCTGATCCTGGTGATCCCGTTCTCGCTGACCCGCACCTTCGGTGTGATGGTCGGCAATGTGAAGCAGGGTTACGCGATCCTCGCCACGATGGTCACCATCTGGCTGAGCTTCACGGTCCTGATGATGTGGTCCGAGTTCGCCCACCACGGTCCGGCGCTGCAGGCCGCGGGCGGTGCGATGGAGGGCAAGGAGGTCCGCTTCGGCACCGGTGGCTCCTCGATCTTCGCGGTGGCGACCACACTGACGTCGACCGGTGCGGTGGACTCCTTCCACTCCTCCTTCACCGGCCTCGGCGGCGGCATCACCATGCTGAGCATGATGCTGGGCGAGATCGCGCCCGGCGGCACCGGCTCCGGCCTGTACGGCATGCTGATCATGGCGGTCATCGCGGTGTTCATCGCCGGTCTGATGGTCGGCCGTACCCCCGAGTACCTGGGCAAGAAGATCGGCGGCCGCGAGATGAAGCTCGCCGCCTGCTACATCCTCATCACCCCCGCCCTGGTGCTGGTCTTCACGGCGGCCTCGATGGCTCTGCCGACCCCGCCGCACTCGATGCTCAACTCCGGCGCGCACGGGTTCTCCGAGGTGCTGTACGCCTTCACCTCCGCGTCGAACAACAACGGCTCGGCCTTCGCCGGCCTGAACGCGAACACCGACTGGTTCAACACCATGACCGGGCTCGCGATGCTGCTCGGCCGCTTCCTGCCGATGGTGTTCGTCCTGGCGCTGGCCGGCTCGCTCGCCGAGCAGACGCCGGTCCCGGTCACCGCGGGCACCCTGCGCACCGAGAAGCCGCTGTTCACCGGCCTGCTGGTCGGCGCGATCCTGATCATCACCGGTCTCACGTACTTCCCGGCCCTCGCGCTGGGCCCGCTCGCGGAAGGGCTGGCGTGATGACCACCAGCACAGAGAACTCAGAGAAGTCAGAGGGCTCCATGTCCACCGCCACTCCCACCCGGGCGCCGCACAGCGACGTCCCCACCGGGCACAAGCCCGCCGAGGGCCGTGTCGGAGCGGGCCTCTTCGACCCCAAGGCGCTGGTCAAGTCACTGCCGGACGCGTTCCGCAAGCTCGACCCGCGGGTGATGATCAAGTCGCCCGTGATGTTCGTGGTGTGGATCGGCTCCGTCCTGACCACCGTCTTCTCCTTCCAGCACGCGAGCGACTGGTTCGGCTGGACCATCAGCGCCTGGCTGTGGCTGACCGTGCTCTTCGCCAACCTGGCGGAGGCCGTCGCCGAGGGCCGCGGCAAGGCGCAGGCCGACACCCTGCGCAAGGCCAAGACCGACTCGGTCGCCCGCCGGCTCCTCGCGGACGGCACGTCCGAGGAGCAGGTGCCCGGCACCGAGCTGAAGATCGGCGACCTGGTGGTCTGCGAGGCCGGTGACGTGATCCCCGGTGACGGTGACGTCGTCGAGGGTGTCGCCTCGGTGGACGAGTCGGCGATCACCGGTGAGTCCGCCCCGGTCATCCGTGAGTCCGGCGGCGACCGGTGCGCCGTCACGGGCGGTACGAAGGTCCTCTCCGACCGGATCGTCATCAAGATCACGACGAAGCCCGGCGAGACCTTCATCGACCGGATGATCAACCTGGTCGAGGGCGCCGCCCGGCAGAAGACGCCCAACGAGATCGCGCTGAACATCCTGCTCGCCTCGCTGACCATCGTCTTCCTGCTGGCGGTCGCCACCCTGCCGCCGTTCGCCACCTACGCCGGCACGCACCTGACCATGATCGTGCTGGTGGCTCTGCTGGTCTGTCTGATCCCGACCACCATCGGCGCCCTGCTCTCCGCGATCGGCATCGCGGGCATGGACCGCCTGGTCCAGCGCAACGTCCTGGCCATGTCGGGCCGCGCGGTCGAGGCCGCCGGTGACGTCTCCACGCTGCTGCTGGACAAGACCGGCACGATCACGCTCGGCAACCGGCAGGCATCCGAGTTCGTCCCGGTCAAGGGCACCACCGAGGCCGAGGTGGCCGACGCGGCCCAGCTGTCCTCGCTGGCCGACGAGACGCCCGAGGGCCGCTCCATCGTCGTCCTGGCGAAGGAGAAGTATGGGTTGCGCGAACGCCACCAGGGCGAGCTGGCTGGCGCTGAGTGGATCGAGTTCACCGCCCAGACCCGTATGTCGGGTGTGGACGTCGACGGCCGCAAGATCCGCAAGGGTGCCACGGCTTCGGTCATCGCCTGGGTGAAGGAGGAGGGCGGCACCGTCGCCGACGACGCCGACACGATCGCCAACCGGATCTCCGAGGCGGGCGGCACCCCGCTGCTGGTCGCCGTCCACGACGACAAGGGCGCCCGCGTGCTGGGCGTCATCTACCTCAAGGACGTCGTCAAGGAGGGCATGCGGGAGCGGTTCGTGGAACTGCGGCGCATGGGCATCAAGACGGTCATGATCACGGGTGACAACCCGCTGACCGCGAAGGCGATCGCCGAGGAGGCGGGCGTCGACGACTTCCTTGCCGAAGCCACTCCCGAGGACAAGATGGCCCTCATCAAGCGGGAGCAGGCGGGCGGCAAGCTGGTCGCGATGACCGGTGACGGCACCAACGACGCCCCGGCGCTCGCGCAGGCGGACGTCGGCGTGGCGATGAACACCGGTACGTCGGCCGCGAAGGAGGCCGGCAACATGGTCGACCTCGACTCGAACCCGACCAAGCTCATCGAGATCGTCGAGATCGGCAAGCAGTTGCTGATCACGCGCGGTGCGCTGACCACGTTCTCCATCGCCAACGACGTCGCGAAGTACTTCGCGATCATCCCGGCGCTGTTCGCGGCGGTCTACCCGGGCCTGGACAAGCTGAACATCATGCACCTGTCCTCGCCCAACTCCGCGATCCTTTCGGCCGTCATCTTCAACGCGCTGATCATCATCGCGCTGGTGCCGCTGTCCCTGAAGGGTGTGCGGTACCGGCCGATGAGCGCGGACAAGATGCTCCGCCGCAACCTTGGGATCTACGGCATCGGCGGCCTGATCGCGCCCTTCATCGGCATCAAGATCATCGACCTGCTCATCTCCCTCATCCCTGGAATCGGCTGATCGCGCCATGAACAACTCCGTAACGAACACCGCCCGGCTGCTCGGGGCGGGCCTCCGGGCCCTCCTCGTGCTGACCTTGGTGACCGGCGTCATCTACCCGCTGGTCGTCACCGGCATCGCCCAGGCACTGTTCAGCAACAAGGCGAACGGCTCCGAGATCAAGGCGGACGGCAAGGTCGTCGGCTCGTCCCTGATCGGGCAGTCGTACAACCTGCCGCTGAAGAAGGGCCAGCAGACCCCGGATCCCGACCTCAAGTGGTTCCAG
Source organism: Streptomyces sp. IMTB 2501 (assembly GCF_001953885.1). Lineage (GTDB taxonomy): Bacteria > Actinomycetota > Actinomycetes > Streptomycetales > Streptomycetaceae > Streptomyces. The sequence continues at coordinate 114,826 of NZ_MQUS01000028.1, forward strand.
GGCCGCCCGGCCAACGGCCTCGGCGCGAACAGCGTCAACACGCAGTACAAGCTGATCGTGTCCGGCGCCACCAACCTCTCCGCGGACAGCGGCGCGGTGAAGGGCAAGTGCCCCGACCAGCCCGCGGACAAGACGCTCTGCGCCCAGGTGCTCGCCGCAAATGCCGCAGTCGTCAAGGACAACTCGGTGCCCGGCTACACGGTCAAGGCCTCGGACGTGCCCGCCGACGCGGTGACCTCCTCCGGCTCCGGCCTGGACCCGGCTATCTCCCCGGAGTACGCCGAACTCCAGGTCCACCGGGTCGCCGCGAAGAACGGGCTGTCCGTCGCCGCGGTGGAGAAGCTCGTCAAGGACAACACCCAGGGACGCACCCTCGGCTTCATCGGTGAACCGCAGGTGAACGTCCTCAAACTCAACATCGCGCTCAAGGACCTCGTGGCCAAGAGGTGACGGCCTTACGCGATTCGCAACGGGAGCCGGCACCTCGGGGTACTCGGGGCGCCGGCTCCCGCAGGCATGACAGGAGAGACACACACCCATGACCAGGGTGCTCGTGGTGGAGGACGACCCGCAGCTCGTACGGGCCCTCGTCATCAACTTGCAGGCGCGTCACTACGGCGTGGACGCCGCCCCCGACGGTGCCACGGCCCTCCGGCTCGCCGCCGCACGTCAGCCCGATGTGGTGCTGCTGGACCTCGGCCTGCCCGACATGGACGGCGTCGACGTCATCAAGGGTCTGCGCGGCTGGAGCCGGGTGCCGGTGCTGGTCCTGTCCGCCCGGCAGGCCTCCGACGAGAAGGTGGCCGCCCTCGACGCTGGCGCGGACGACTACATCACGAAGCCGTTCAGCATGGACGAACTCCTGGCCCGGCTGCGGGCCGCTGTCCGCCGTACCGAGGACACCCCGCTCGTCCCCGAGATGACGCTGGTCGAGACGGCGGACTTCAGCCTCGACCTGCTCGCCAAGAAGGCCGTACGGGCCGGGCGGGACGTACGGCTGACCCCGACCGAATGGCACCTGCTGGAGATACTGGTCACCCACCCCGGCCGGCTGATCACCCAGAAACAGCTGCTTCAGGAGGTGTGGGGCGTCTCACAGAGCAACAAGACCAACTACCTGCGGGTTTACATGGCACAGCTCCGCCGCAAACTGGAGACGGACCCCTCCCAACCCCGCTATCTGATCACCGAGCCCGGCATGGGCTACCGCTTCGAGGAATGACCCCCTAGGAACGACATGGCACGCGGCAAGCTCCGGATCTACCTCGGCGCGGCACCCGGCGTCGGCAAGACGTACGCGATGCTGTCGGAGGCACACCGACGTATCGAGCGGGGCACCGACTGCGTCGTGGCCTTCGTCGAACACCATCGCCGGCCCCGCACCGAGGTGATGCTGCACGGCCTGGAACAGGTGCCGCGCAAGGAACTGGAGTACCGGGGCAGCGTCTTCACCGAGATGGACGTGGACGCCGTGCTGCGGCGTGCCCCGGCCGTCGCCCTGGTGGACGAACTCGCCCACACCAACGTCCCCGGCTCCCGCAACGCCAAGCGCTGGCAGGACGTCGAGGAACTGCTGGCGGCCGGCATCGATGTGATCTCGACGGTCAACATCCAGCACCTGGAGTCGCTGGGGGACGTGGTCGAGTCGATCACCGGGGTGCGGCAGCGCGAGACCGTCCCGGACGAGGTCGTACGGCGCGCCGGCCAGATCGAGCTGGTCGACATGTCCCCGGAGGCGCTGCGCCGCCGCATGGCACACGGCAACATCTACAAACCGGACAAGGTCGACGCGGCCCTGTCCAATTACTTCCGGCCCGGAAACCTCACGGCGCTACGGGAGTTGGCGCTGCTGTGGGTGGCCGACCGGGCCGACGAGTACCTGAACGAGTACCGCCGTGAGCACCGGGTGTCGACCATCTGGGGCTCGCGCGAGCGGATCGTGGTCGGCCTGACCGGCGGCCCCGAGGGCCGCACCCTGATACGGCGTGCCTCGCGGCTCGCCGAGAAGGGCGCCGGCGGCGAGGTGCTCGCCGTCTACATCTCCCGCAGCGACGGCCTGACCTCGGCCTCGCCGAAGGAACTCGCCGTCCAGCGCGCGCTGGTCGAGGACCTGGGCGGCACCTTCCACCATGTGGTCGGCGACGACATACCGGCCGCCCTGCTCGACTTCGCCCGGGGCGTGAACGCCACTCAGATCGTGCTGGGTGTCTCGCGCCGCCGGAGCTGGCAGTACGTCTTCGGGCCCGGCGTCGGCGCCACCGTCGCCGTGGAGTCCGGTCCCGATCTCGACGTGCACCTCATCACGCATGATGAGGCGGGCAAGGGACGCGGGCTGCCAGTGGCGCGCGGCGCCCGCCTCGGCCGCTCCCGGGTCATCTGGGGCTGGGCCGTGGGCGTGCTCGGCCCGGCCCTGCTGACCTGGCTCCTCACCGGCGCCGCCCCGGACGTCGGCCTCGCCAACGACATGCTGCTGTTCCTCACCCTGACGGTGGCGGCGGCCCTGCTCGGCGGGCTCTTCCCGGCGCTCGCCTCCGCAGTCGTGGGGTCCCTGCTGCTCAACTGGTACTTCACCCCGCCCATCCACACCCTGACCATCGCCGACCCGAAGAACATCGTCGCCATCGCGATCTTCGTCGGGGTCGCGGTGTCCGTGGCCTCGGTGGTGGACCTCGCCGCCCGCCGTACCCACCAGGCGGCGCGGCTGCGCGCCGAGTCGGAGATCCTCTCCTTCCTCGCCGGGAACGTCCTGCGTGGCGAGACGACCCTGGAGGCGCTGCTGGAGCGGGTCCGGGAGACCTTCGGCATGGAGTCGGTGGCCCTGCTGGAGCGGACCGGCGAGACCGCTCCCTGGACCTGCGCCGGCAGCGTGGGACCCGAGCCCGCGCGGATCCCGGAGGACGCGGACGTCGACGTACCGGTCGGCGACCACATGGCCCTGTCCCTGCGCGGGCGGGTGCTGCCCGCCGCCGACCGGCGGGTGCTGGCCGCGTTCGCCGCGCAGGCCGCCGTCGTCCTGGACCGCCAGCGGCTGCAGCGCGAGGCCGACCGGGCCGGGGAACTCGCCGAGGGCAACCGCATCCGTACCGCCCTGCTGGCCGCCGTCAGCCACGATCTGCGTACGCCGCTCGCCGGTATCAAGGCCGCGGTCACGTCGCTGCGTTCGGACGACGTCGAGTGGTCGGAGCGGGACCAGGCGGATCTGCTGGAGGCCATCGAGGAGGGCGCCGACCGGCTCGACCACCTCGTCGGCAACCTGCTCGACATGTCCCGCCTGCAGACCGGCACGGTCACCCCGATCATCCGCGAGACCGACCTGGACGAGGTCGTGCCGATGGCACTCGGCGGGGTGCCCGAGGACAGCGTGGAGCTGGACATCCCCGAGACGTTGCCGATGGTGTACGTCGACCGGGGACTGCTGGAGCGGGCCGTGGCCAACGTCGTGGAGAACGCCGTCAAGTACAGCCCGCCGGGTGAGCCGGTCCTGGTGTCGGCGAGCGCCCTCGCCGACCGGGTCGAGGTGCGGGTCGTGGACCGCGGTCCGGGCGTCCCGGACGAGGCCAAGGACCGCATCTTCGAACCCTTCCAGCGCTACGGGGACGCTCCGCGGGGGGTGGGGGTCGGCCTCGGCCTCGCGGTGGCCCGCGGTTTCGTCGAGGCGCTCGGCGGCACGTTGCTCTCCGAGGACACGCCGGGTGGGGGGCTCACCATGGTGCTCTCGGTACCGACCGCGCCGGACCGCGAACAGCTCGGGGGGCTCCTTGTGTCGGGCGACCGCGGGTAGTCGTGGGCTGGTCGCGCCCACGCGGCGGTAGCCGCCCATCAGACACAGCCCCGCGCCCTTTGGGGAGTCGCGGTCAGTGCCGGTGAGTGATCCGCTCCGCCGGCCTCAGGCCTCCGGCAGGATCTGGTGCAACTCCCGTTCCAGGCGGCCCGAGTTCAGCCGCAGCCGCCACGCGTTGCGTCGGTGGACCGACTCCAGCTCCGCCTGCAGCGGCGACGGCGGCACCGCGAGGACCGGACACGTCGCGTGGGCCAGGCAGTAGCGGCTGGCCGACGGCCACAGCGCCCGGTGCAGGTGGCCCCGCCGACCCGCGCCGACGACGAGGATGTCGTCCTCGCGGGACGCGGTCCGTACCAGCGCCGGTCCGGGCGCGCCCCGGACGACCAGTGCCTGTCCGGGCAGCCCGGTGTCCGTGCCGCCGAACACCGCGCACAGTGCCTCGACGAGCCGTTCGCGCGCCAGCCGCTCCCACTCCGGGGCCAGGGCGGTCGTCGCCGGGAACCTGCGCGCGGCGAGATCCCCCTCCGGCGGCTCCCACGCCAGCACCGGCCACAGCTCCGCTCCCCGGCGCCTGGCTTCCACGGCGGCCCGGCCCAGGGCGGTCGCACCGCCCAGCGAGCCGCTCACTCCCACCACGACCCGGGCGGCCGTGGGCGGGCGGTACTCGGACATCGGCTCCTCCTGGAAATCCCTTCCATGAGACCGCGCCGCGCCGTTCCCGAACAGCCCGAACGCCCGTTCCTGACACCCTTCTGACGGCCCCTGCCGGCCACTTCCACCGGCGGCGTCAGCGTGCCGTCAAGGTCGTCCGGGTCGGCGTCAGCGTCATGTCAGGGGCCGCCCGGCACCCCCGGACACCGGGCATACCGTCGGGACCGAGCCCCGGTCCGCCTCCCCGCGTCCGGGGCCCCAGACCCACCCGCGCTGCCTTTCGGGAGGCACCCCATGGCAGAACTCCGCTACGGCGAAGACCCCGAGCCCTCTGATCCGTTCCCGGCCGGACCCCTGTACGTCCCGGTCCGGCCGGGGCGCTCCGGGTGTGCGGCCCGGCTCTTCCGCACGCCGCTCGGCGACCGTACAGCCGTCGGCTTCACCTCCGAGCGCCGGCTGATCACCACGCTCGGCGCCGGCCAGGCGTGGATCCGCCTCGCCGAGCCCGCTCTGCGCGCGCTGACCGCCCCGCTCGGCGTCACCGCCCTCACGGTGGACCCGCAGTTCACCGCCCCGGCCCCCGCGCCGGTCACGCCGGTCCCGTCCGAGATTCCCGCGCTGCGGATCGCCTGAGAGGGGCAGCAAGATGACCACGGTTCACGACCCCACCGCTCTCACCGGGACCGCCGAGCTGTCGGTATGGCCCGCGTCGACCACCGAACCTCCGCACGGCGACCTGACCGTGGGCGGCGTACCGCTCGCCGAGATCGCCGACCGCTTCGGCACCCCTGTCTACGTCCTGGACGAGGCCGAGGTCCGCGACCGCTGCCGCACCTACCTGGACGCCTTCCCCGACACCGAAGTCCTGTACGCCGCCAAGGCGTTCCTGTGCCGGGCCATGGCCCACTGGATGGACGAGGAGGGGCTGGGGCTGGACGTGTGCTCCGCCGGTGAGCTGGAACTCGCCGTCAGCACCGGCTTTCCGGCCGGGCGGATCGTGCTGCACGGCAACGCCAAGTCCCCGCGCGACCTGGACACCGCGCTGCGCCTCGGCGTCGGACGCATCGTCATCGACAGCCCCGCCGAGATCGCCCGGCTGGCCGCCGCCGTCGGGCCCGACGGCCACCAGAAGGTCATGGTCCGGGTGGTGCCCGGGATCAGCGCGGGCGGCCACGAGAAGATCCGCACCGGCACCGACGACCAGAAGTTCGGCCTCAGCATCTCCGACGGCTACGCCCAGCACGCCATCACCCGGATCCTCGACCAGCCGCAACTCGAACTCACCGGACTGCACTGCCACTTGGGCTCGCAGATCACCAGCGTCAAGCCGTACCTCGTCGCTGTCCGCCGCATGGTCGGGCTGATGAGCCGGCTGTACGAGCAGCACGGACTGGTGCTGCCCGAGCTCGACCTCGGCGGCGGCCACGGCATCGCCTACCGGCCCGGCGAGGGGGCCCTGGACCTGACGGCGCTGGCCCGCAGGATCCGCGCGGAACTCGCCGACGCCTGCGCCACGGCCGGGCTCCCCGTGCCCCGCCTGATCATCGAGCCGGGCCGGGCGATCGCGGGCCCCGCCGGGATCGCCGTGTACCGCGTCCTGTCCGTGAAGCACACCGGCGACCATGTCTTCGTGGCCGTCGACGGCGGCATGAGCGACAACCCGCGCCCGGCCCTGTACGGCGTCCGGTACGCGCCGCGCCTGATCGGCCGGCGCAGTGCGGCGGAGCGCGCCCGGGTCACGGTGGTGGGCCGGCACTGCGAGGCGGGGGACGTCCTGGCCGCCGACGCGGAACTCCCCGCCGACACCCGTCCCGGCGATCTGCTCGCCGTCCCGGTGGCCGGCGCCTACCACCTGTCCATGGCCTCGGACTACAACCTGGTCGGCCGCCCGCCCGTGGTCGCCGTACGCGACGGCCTCGCCCGTCTGCTGGTCCGCCGCGAGTCCCTGGAGGACATCCGCAGCCGCGACGTGGGCCTCTGATCCCGGGCGGCTTCCGGGCCGTAACCCCGCGACCCCCGGGCGGGTCGGCCATCCTTCCCTCGCCGACCGGCCCGCCCGGGCCCATACTCGGGTGGATGTAACGCCTGCTACATTCACGGATGTGACGAACAAGGACAGGGAAGCGGCGGGCCACTGGCTCGTTCTCGTGCTCAAGGTGCCGGCGGAGCCGTCCCGGCACCGTGTCGCGGTCTGGCGGGAACTGCGCCGGATCGGTGCGCTGTCCCTGGGCCAGGGCGTGTGGGCCGTACCGGACGTGCCCGTGTTCGCGGACGGTGTCGGCCGGGCGCTCACCCTGACCGAGCAGGCGGGCGGGCAGGCCGTCACCCTGCAGGCCGCCGGGCGCGGTCCCGGGGACGCCGCCCGCTTCGAGGCGCTGTTCACCGCGGCTCGCTCCGAGGACTGGACCGAATTCCTGGCCGACTGCGGCAAGTTCGAGGCCGAGCTGGCCAAGGAGATCCGCATCGGCAAGCTCACCCTGGCCGAACTGGAGGAAGAGGAGCAGTCGCTGGAGCGGCTGCGGCGCTGGCACCGTGATCTGACGGCCCGCGACGTCTTCGGTGCGCCGGAGGCGGCCGACGCGGGCAGGCGCCTCAAGGAGTGCGCGGCGGCCTGCGATGACTACGCCGAGCGGGTCTTCGCCGCGCTGCACCGCACTCCGGAGGTGGAGCAGTGACCGCGCAGGCGGCTCCGGCCCGGCGGATGTGGCCGCTGTACGCGGCCGGGTTCACCACGGCCTTCGGGGCGCACGGCATCGCCGCGAACCTCGGCGGCCACTCCCCGGACGCTGTCACCTCACTGCTGGTGCTGGGCGGACTGCTCGCCCTGTACGACGGCGCCGAGGTGGTCCTCAAACCGGTCTTCGGCACCCTCGCCGACCGCATCGGCGCCCGCCCGGTGCTGCTCGGCGGCCTCGTCGCCTTCGCGGTGGCCTCCGCGCTGTACGTGCTCGCGGACAGCCCCGGCTGGCTGTGGGCGGCCCGGCTCGGCCAGGGCGCCGCGGCCTCCGCCTTCTCGCCCTCCGCCTCCGCGCTCGTGGCCCGCCTCAACCCGGCCGCCAAACACGGTCGTGCCTTCGGCAGTTACGGCTTCCACAAGTCCGTCGGCTACACCCTCGGCCCGCTGCTCGGCGGCGTGCTGGTGTGGGCCGGGGGCCTGCGGCTGCTGTTCGCCGTGCTGACCGTGCTGGGCGCGGCGGTCGCCGTATGGGCCGCGCTCGCCGTACCCGCCGTACCCCCGTTGCCCAAGGCCCGGCAGACCGTGCTGGACCTCGCCCGGCGGCTCGCCGACCCGGCCTTCCTCGCCCCGACGTCGGCGCTGGCCGCGGCGACGGCGGCCCTGTCGGTCGGCGTCGGTTTCCTGCCGGTCTCCGGCCGTGCCGCCGGGCTGGGCACGGTGGCCACGGGGGCCGCGGTGTCGCTGCTCGCCGCGTGCGCGGCCGTCGTACAGCCGCGCGCCGGGCGGGCCCTCGACGAAGGGCGCCTGACGACCCGCTCCGGACTGGCCGCGGGGCTGTCGCTCACCGCCGTGGGTCTGGGCTGCGCGATGCTGCCGGGCCTGACCGGGATCCTGGTCGGCGCCGGCCTGATCGGCGCGGGGACCGGTCTGATCACCCCGCTCGGTTTCGCGGCGCTGGCCTCGTCGACCCCTCAGGAGCGGCTGGGGCAGACCATGGGGGCGGCGGAGCTGGGGCGCGAACTCGGCGACGCGGGCGGGCCGTTGCTGGTGGCTGCGGTCGCCTCGGCCGCCACGCTGAATTACGGCTTCGGTGCGCTGGGGATTCTCGTCGGGGTGGGGGCGCTGGTGGCGTTCGTTCGCCGGGGCTGAACCCTCAACAGGGCACATCGACAGTGACCGCCGCCCCGCCCCCGGCGTTCCCCGCACACGCGCTGCCCCCATGAGCCGTGGCCACCGCCCGTACGAAGGCCAGCCCCAGGCCGGACCCCTCGCTGGTGCGGCTGGCCTCGGCACGGGCGAAGCGGTCGAACGCGCGGGGCAGGAACTCGGGCGGGAAGCCCGGTCCCTCGTCGGTGACACGCAGCCGCAGCCGGCCTCCGTGGACGGTGGCCGTGACGTTGACGGCACCGTCTCCGTGGCGCAGGGCGTTGCCGACGAGATTACCGATGGCCGGTACCAGCCAGCGGGTGTCGACCTCGACGGTCGTGTCCGCCGTCTCGGTGGTCATGGCGCGGCCGGAGCGTTCGGCGCCGCGCAGATGCGGGGCCACGGCGGTCTCGATCAGGTCGGGCAGTCGTACGGGTGCCCGGGTGAGGTGGTCGGTACTGCCGAGTTCCTCCAGGTCCAGCAGGGCGTTGGAGAGGTCGATCAGGCGCTGGACCTCGGCGTCGACCGAGCGCAGGGTCTGGTTGAGCTCCTCGGCCGAGCGGGGACGGTGCAGCGCCACGTCGACCTCGGCCCGCAGCAGGGAGAGCGGGGTGCGCAGTTCGTGGCTGGCGTCCGCGACGAACCGGCGCTCGCGGACGGCCGAGGCTTCCAGGCGGTCCAGCATGCGGTTGAGGGTGTGGCCGAGGCGGGTGATCTCGTCGTCGCGGTCGGCGGGCACGTCCAGGCGCAGGTTCTGCGCGCCGTCGGCGAGGGTGGCCGCCGCGGTGCGGTAGCGCTCGACGGGGCGCAGCGCGGCGCGGGCCGTGCGGTAGCCGACGTACGAGGCGGCGATCAGGGTCAGCCCGGAGGCGAGGGCGAGCTGGGCGAGGAGTTCGCGCAGCGCCTCGTCGCGGTGCCCGCGCCGGACGGCGGCGACGAGGACGCGGGTCGCTCCTCCCGCCCTGACGCGTTCGGCCTGGAGGCGCAGCGTGTCCGGAGTGATCGGCAGCAGGGAGCCGACGTCGAGGCACACCAGGTGCCCGCGGACGGCCGAGTCCAGCTCGGCCCGAGTGAGCAGGGCCCGGTGGCCTACGGCGGCACTGGAGGCGAGGGTCCGGCCGTGGGTGTCCAGGATCCGGTAGAGGCTGCCGCTGGGGCCCGGCGGCAGCGCGGCACCGGTGCGCAGGGCCCGGACGAGGCTGTGCCGGTAGGCGGCGAGGTCGTCTTGGAGCTGCCGGTCGAGGGCGGTCTGGACGCGCCAGTAGACCAGTGCGGCCGTTGCGGTCAGCACGAGGGACATGGTGACGGCGACGGCCAGTACGAGACGGCTGACGACGGGCAACCGCCCGAACCAGGCCCTGAGCCCGCCGGGCAGGGTCATGGGGTGGTCTCCAGTCGGTAGCCGCGTCCGCGCAGGGTCGTGATCGTCGTACGGTCGAAGGCGCGGTCGACCTTCGCGCGCACCTTGGAGACATGGACGTCGATGGCGTTGCTGCGCAGGTCGGTCTCGCCGTCCCAGACCTCGTCGAGCAGCTGCAGCCGGGTCACCACCTGGCCGGCGTGGTCCATCAGCACCCGCAGTACCGCGAACTCCCGTCGGGACAGATCGAGTTCGGTGTCCGCCCGCCAGGCGCGCTGCTGCCCGGGGTCGAGGACGAGATCGCCGACCTGGAGGCGGCCGGAGCAGTCGGGGCGGCGCCGGGATATCGCCCGCAGCCGGGCCAGCAACTCCTCCAGGGCGAACGGCTTGACCACGTAGTCGTCGGCGCCGGCGTCCAGCCCCGCGACCCGTTCGCTGATCGCGCCGCGCGCGGTGAGCAGGATCACCGGCACGTCGATGCCCTCGTCGCGCAGGGTCCGGCACACCTCAAGGCCGTCCATGCCCGGCATCATCACGTCCAGGACGATCCCGTCCAGACGGGGGTCACGGGCGGCGGACAGGCCGGACGGGCCGTCGTAACGGCCCTGCGCGGTGTGCCCGGACTCGGTGAGGTAGCGGACGACGAGGTCGGTGAGGCGGCTCTCGTCGTCGACGACCAGGTAGTGCATGGCGGCAGGCTAACGGCCTGCCGCGCGGGTCCCGGGCGCAGGGAAGGCTTCATGGTCTCTTCATGTGACATCCCTACCGTCCTTCACGTCGCGGCGCACCGCGGGCCGCGACCGGTCCGCCGTCCGACGTGCCGGGACGGAAGGGACAGTCATGCACGCACTGATGCTCGCCGCCAAGGGCATCACCCAGCACATCGCCCCCACCGACCTCGTCACCCGCGGCGGCCTCGACATCGTCGCCCTGCTGATCCTGGTCGGCTGGCTCTACCGGCGCCGCCCCAGCGCCCCGGCGATGCCGCTGGTCCTGGTCGCGCTGAACGTCGGTCTGTTCGCGGCGATGAGCACGATAAGCGCGGGCAAGTTCCCCGCCGGGGTCGGCTTCGGGCTCTTCGGCATCCTCTCCCTGGTCCGGCTGCGCAGCGCGGCCTTCACCCTGCGCGACGTCGCCTACACCTTCGTGACCCTGGTCATCGCGCTGTGCACCGGACTGCCGCACCGCGACAACTGGCTCGTCATCATGTCGGGCGCGGTGGTGCTGGTGGCGTTCCTGCTGGTGGACGACCCGCGCGCCTACGAGCCGCCGACCCGCACGGTGAAGCTGACCCTGGACCGCGTCTACGACGACCCCTCCCTGATCGCCCAGGACGTCGCCTTCCGCTTCGGCCGGGCGCCGCTCGCGGTCGAGGTCGACGAGGTCGACTACGTCCGCGAGACCACCCGGGTCTCCGCCTGCTACCCCGCCGCACCGGGCGAGCCCGTCGCCCAGGACACGGAGCCGCGCGAGCCGGTGGCCGTCGTATGACGGCCGCCCCTTCCTTCGCGGCCGGCCTCGGCCTGTCCGCGCTGCGCGGGGCCACGCTCGCCGAGGTCGACGCGGCGGCCGCGCTCCAGCACCGCACCGACCGCAAGTACCTGGTCCCGCTCGACCGCGCCCGCCTCCTCGTGGACCGGCTCGCCGACAGCCATCATGTCCTCGACCTGGCCGGGCGTCGTACGACGAGCTATCTCAGCACCTACTTCGACACCGAGGGACTCGAAGCCTGGCGGGCCCATGTCCAGGGCCGTCGCCGACGCTGGAAGGTCCGCACCCGGCTGTACGCGGAGGACGGGCTGTGCCGGGCGGAGGTGAAGACGAAGGACGGCCGCGGCGCCACCGTCAAACACGCCCTCGGGATCCCGGCGGACGGTTACGGCCAACTGGACGGCTCCGCCGCCGAGTTCGTCGACGAGGTGCTGCGCGGGGCGGACATCCCCGTCACCACCGCGGCGCTGTCCCCCGCCGCGGAGATCCGCTATGTCCGTGCGGCCCTCGCCGACCTCGACCACGGCACACGCGTCACCCTCGACGGCCGCCTCACCTGCCATCACCGGGACCGCGGCGCAGGCCTCGACCCGGGGCACGTCCTCGTGGAGACCAAGGGCGGCGCCCGGCCCGCCCCCGCCGACCGCCTCCTGCTGAGCCTGGGCGCCCGGCCCGTCTCCCTCAGCAAGTACATCGTCGGCCAGTCCCTGCTCACTCCCGGCCTGCCCGACAACGACGTACGCCGTCTGGCCCGCGCGCACTTCACCGCTCTCCCCGCTGTCCCCACCGAGTCACACCCCGCACCGCTCCTCGAAAGGACCCCCGCTGCATGAACGTCCTGCGCGGCATCAAATGGCCGTACGCCGTCATCGCGCTCATCGCCGTGGCCGCCGCCTCCTTCGGGGTGCTGCGACCGCAGCTGGCCGCCGTCGGCGTCCCCGGCCTGAAACTCTCGGCGACCGACCGCATCAAGCAGAGCCCGCCCCCGGCTCTCTTCAGCGACGCCGAGATCGCCCCGATCGGCAAGCTGGCCGCCGACCAGCGGGCGAAGGCCGACGCCCTGTTCGCCCAGTGGAAGAAGGCGCACGGCACCGCCCGTGACGACAAGGCGTTCGCCGCCTGGGCCGCCCGGCAGATCCCCGCACCGCCCGCCGCGACGCAGCGCACCGCCGAACTCCACCAGGTCCAGGCGCTCGCCAAGACCCGTACGGCCGCCGGGAAGAAGGCGGCCACCTGGCTGGAGCTCAACGGCAAGAGCAACGTCTGGAAGCTCTTCCTCCACGACCGGAGCGAACTCGTCCCCGCCGCGAAGGGCAACGCGGAGAAGGCCGACCTCAAGGCGGCCCTGAAGATGGCCAAGACGATCTGCGACCAGCTGGCCGCCAAGGACAAGCAGCCGGCCCCGTACGTCCTGGACCCGACCCTGCGCCCGGACAAGCACATCAAGCCCGGTGCCAAGGGCCCGTACTCCTTCCCCTCCCGGCACGCGGCCCGCTCGGCCGCGGCCGTCACCTTCCTCAGCGCCCTCTCCCCGCACCGGGCCCAGGACTACGAGTGGATGCGGGCCGAGGTCCTCTACTCCCGCCTCTACATGGCCGGTCACGTCACCAGCGACCTGACCGCCGGAACCCTGCTGGGCGATCTGATCGGCGACTACGAACTCGCGATCAGCGGGCACTGAGTCCCGTCACAGCCGACCTGAACGCCTTGGCCGCCGTCGCGGCCAAGGCGTTCGGCGCGTTCAGCCGACGTGCAGGGTCAGGGCGGCGGTGTGGAGCCTGCCACCGGTCTGGAACTGGAGGAACAGCCGCCAGTTCCCGGACTGGGCGAACTCGGCGTGGAAGGTCAGCGTCGGCCCGCCGTGGTCGCCGTCGGCCTTCGACTCCGGGTGGAGGTGCGCGAAGGCGAGGTCGCCCTGGTGGAACGCGGTCAGATGGGCGTAGGTGTCCAGGTAGGGCTGGAGGTCGGTGACCGGCTTGCCGTCCCTGCTGACGGTGGCGGTCAGCTGGTGGGCCATACCGGCCATCGGCTCACCCTGTACGGCCACGGTGTAGCCGTCGACCGTGGTGGTGCCGGACACCTTGGGCAGGGGGGTGGGCATCGCCATACCGGGCACCTTCACGGTGCGGCTGAGGACCATGTCCTTGCCCTTGCCGGAACCGCTGTCCGGGGTGAAGGAGGCGTACAGCCGCCAGGTGCCCGGCTGCAGCGCGGCCAGCGGCGCGGTCCAGGTGCCGTTCGCGGCCATGGTGGGGTGCACGTGCTGGAAGCCGGTGAGGTCGGAGCGGACGGCGTAGAAGTGCATCCGCTTGGTCTGGTCGACGGCGAAGTCGGTGACCGGCCTGCCGTCCGGGCCCGTGACGGTGAAGCGGTACCCGGTCGCCTGGCCGGCGGGGAGGGTGGCGGCGGTGGAGGTCATCCGGTAGCCGTCCTTCGCGGCGGCCAGGCCGTTGCCGGTGGACGCTGCGTCCATGCCCGGCATCGACGCCATGTCGTCGGCCGGGGCCGAGGAGGACGGTGTGCTGCCGTGGCCGGCGTGCTTGTCGGTGCCGGAGCCCGAGCCCCCGCCGCAGGCGGCCAGGGTCAGAGTGAGCGCCGCGGTGGCGGCGGCCGCCGTGAGGGCGCGGCGGGACGTGCGGAAACGCTGCGACATTTCGGTGTGTCTTTCCAGGTGGGCGCCGTACGACGGCGCGGGTGATCGGGAGACCTGCGAGGGAACCCCGGCACTGAGCCGGAGCCCGCGGGTCCCGTCACGTCCGCGTGACGCACACCTGGAGGAGGAGAGGGCGGCCGCCGGCGGGCGGACCGCGGCGGCGGGTGCCGTCGGAGGCCGACCGGGCCCACGGCAGCAGGACAGCGGCCGGCAGCACGAAGACGGTGGCCGCGATCGGGGGCGGCGGGATCTCGGAGCGGGGCGTGGTGGCCAGACACAGCGAACCCCGCATGCCCGTCGTCCCGTCCGCACGTACGACGGCCTTGCCGCCGGCCGCCTCGGGGTGACCGGCGGGGTGCGCGGCCATTGCGGCGGGTGTGGTGGCGGTCGTCGCGGCGGGCGAAGCGCCGTGCGTCGTAGCGGGTGTCCTGGCGGGCGGTGAGCCCTTCGCGCCCATCGCGGCGGTGCCCTGCATCACCCCGTGGCAGCCGTCCTCGGCCGCGGCCGGACCGCCGTGCATCAGGAACAGCCCGAGCAGGACCACGACCAGCATCCAGGGCCGCACCGCCGGGTGGATACGGACCCCGGCCGTGCCGGAGGCGGGCTGCGTGGGCATCACGGGTCCACCTTACGGGGATGCGGGAAATCCCTCGGCTCTTGGGCGTCCAGAGGTGGTTCCATGCACTTCACCATACCCCTTGGGGGTATTGAGTCAAGTGATGGAACGTCTTGCGTCAGATACCGGTGGGGGGTATACATGGAGGCCGTTCGGGGTACCCCCACCGGGTATCCAGAACGCCGTAGAGGCCCGTCGCAAGGAGGAACCGATGTCCGGCTGCCGCACGCCCGAGGGGACCTGCCGCACCGCCGACCAGACCAAGACCGTCTACCAGGTGGGCGGTGTCGGCAGCGCCCACTGTCAGGGCGTCGTCACCCGGGCCGTGGGCGCGCTGGACGACGTCATCGCCGTGGACGTCGAGATCGGCACAGGGCTCGTCACCGTGACCACCGCCGCCGCCCCCGACGAGGCCTTCGACGCGCTGCTCGCCGAGACCGTGGACGAGGCCGGCTACGACTACGCAGGCCGCGTCGACGCCTGACCGGCCGTCCGCCGCCGGGCGGGGCCCCGCCCTCCCGGCCACCCCCCCATCCACATTCAGCACCCACACCCACCAACCACCGTCTACACCCGCCGCTTCCATGAGCCGGCGAGAGCAGAGGAGGAGCGGAGAATGACCACCACCACGTCCGGTGCCGCCGAGGTCGAACTCGCCATCGGCGGCATGACCTGCGCCTCCTGCGCCGCCCGCATCGAGAAGAAGCTCAACCGCATGGACGGCGTCGAGGCCACCGTCAACTACGCCACCGAGAGGGCCAAGGTCAGCTTTCGCGAGGGCATGGCCGTGGCCGACCTGATCGCCACCGTCGAGGCCACCGGCTACACCGCACGCGAGCCGGAGCCCCCGGCCCGCACCGGGCCGGAGCCCGGCGGCGCCGCCGAGGCGCAGGAGGACGACGAACTGAGGCCGCTGCGGGAGCGGATGATCACCGCCGTCGTGCTCGCGGTGCCGGTGGTCGCGATGGCGATGGTCCCGGCGCTGCAGTTCGAGTACTGGCAGTGGCTGTCGCTGACCCTGGCGGCGCCCGTGGTGACGTACGCCGCCTGGCCCTTCCACAAGGCCGCCTGGACCAACGCCCGGCACGGCGCCGCGACCATGGACACACTGATCTCGGTCGGTACGTCGGCCGCGTTCCTGTGGTCGCTGTGGGCGCTGTTCTTCGGCACGGCCGGCATGCCCGGCATGCGGCACCCCTTCGAGCTGACCATCACCCGCAGCGACGGCGCCGGGAACATCTACCTGGAGGCCGCGGCCGGTGTGACCGCGTTCATCCTGGCCGGCCGGTACTTCGAGGCCCGCTCCAAGCGCAGGGCGGGCGCGGCGCTCAAGGCGCTGCTGGAGCTGGGCGCCAAGGAGGTCACCGTGCTGCGCGTGGACCGCGAAGAGCGCATACCCGTCGCGGAGTTGAAGGCCGGCGACCGCTTCCTGGTCCGTCCCGGCGAGAAGATCGCCACCGACGGCACGGTGGTCAAGGGCTCCTCCGCCGTGGACGCCTCCATGCTGACCGGCGAGTCCGTCCCGGTCGAGGTGAGCGCCGGGGACTCCGTCACCGGGGCCACCCTGAACGCCGGCGGACGGCTGGTCGTAGAAGCCACCCGGGTCGGCGCGGACACCCAGCTCGCCCGTATGGCCAAGCTGGTGGAGGACGCGCAGAACGGCAAGGCGGCGGCCCAGCGGCTCGCCGACCGGATCTCCGCAGTCTTCGTCCCTGTGGTCATCCTGCTCGCGCTCGGCACGTTCGGCGTCTGGCTGGGCGTCACCGGCGACACGGTCGCCGCGTTCACGGCCG